>CABIZD010000040.1 GCA_902363125.1 Coriobacteriaceae bacterium | reverse complement strand
GGCGAGGTGCCGCGGCTGATCGATGAATGGCAGGAGGTTCCGAAACTTTGGGACGCGGCGCGGTTTGAGTGCGACAACCGCGGCGGCGAGCCTGGCCAGTTCATATTTACGGGGTCGGCGACGCCGCGAGACAATGAGCGGCCGATGCACAGTGGCGCTGGAAGGTTCGCTAAATTGCGCATGGATACCATGACGCTTTTCGAACTTGGGAAATCTAGCGGCGCGGTTAAGCTGTCGGGCATTATTTCTGGCGAAAAGTTCAATGGCGCTTTCGGATCGTTGGATTCTGCCTCGATTGCCGAGTACGTTGTCCGTGGTGGATGGCCCGCGGCGGTCGGTCGCGATGCGCTGGCTGCGTCGGCGATGGCGAAACGTTACATCGGCATAGTCGCCGAAGAAGATTTGTCTCGTGTTGATGGCTCTCGACGCGATCCCGAAAAGGTCAAGGCTGTCATCGAATCGCT
>CABIZD010000039.1 GCA_902363125.1 Coriobacteriaceae bacterium | reverse complement strand
AAAAGGCGGCAAAGCGCACAAGACCACATATAGCCCGGGAAGGGAATACAGGATCGATAGTCCAAGCCCCCCATCAACCGCAGTGCTTTGCGTAAGAATCAACTGAACCCAAACGGCAATTATCACTGAGCAGGTTGTCGATAAAAGAAGACTGGAAATATAGCACGCAACAAAGTCCCGTCGCATTCGAACAGAGAAATCCGCGAACTCTCTTCGCCGCGTGGAAACAATAAGGTACACAGAAATTGCAATAGAACCAATCAGAGAAAACAGCGGAACAACCAGCAATTCAAGCTTATTACCCCATCGATCAACCACACCCCCACTCCAATGAGCGGGAATTGTATCAGGGAGGACTGACCAAGCCGCCCATAGAATCAGAAATGGAAGAATAGAGAGGATGAAAGATGATAACACTGCAGTAATTTTTTTTGAGGCTCTCATCGATTCCGCATCTCCTTGCGCGC
>CABIZD010000038.1 GCA_902363125.1 Coriobacteriaceae bacterium | reverse complement strand
CGTCGATCAGCCGAATTTGCAGAACTCGTCTACCTGAGCTCTTCGGGCGGCACGGATCTCTACCCCACGCTATCGGCCATCGAGCACCTTGCTTTCGTTAGGGAGGCGTGGAAATCGGCCGCCGACATCGACTCGCTCTGCAGCTCCCTCGGAATCTCCCCATATCTCGACAAGCCGACCCGTAAACTCTCGACAGGAATGAAGCAGCAGGTAAAGCTTGCCATGGCGATATCGACCGATTGCCCGTACCTTATCCTCGATGAACCGCTGAACGGCCTCGATCCGGGAAAGCGGAAAACCTCCTGCGACGCGATGCGCAGCGAGGTGGCGCGGGGACGAAGCGTGCTCATTTCAAGCCATCTGCTCGACGACCTGGCAGACCTCACCAACTCGTTCTACTTCATCGAGGCCGGCACGCTCGTGGAAAAGATCAAGTCGTCCTCGCAGACGCTCAAGCAGGAATACCTCGATACATACGA
>CABIZD010000037.1 GCA_902363125.1 Coriobacteriaceae bacterium | reverse complement strand
ACGGCCTATTTCGGCCTCGCGCCGAGTCAGAGGTCGAGTGGCGACTCCGTGCGGCTCGGAGGCATCAGCGGTGCGGGCAACGCGCTCGTGAGGAAGCTGGCCGTTGAGGGTTCATGGTGCTACGCCGCGGCACGGCACCAGCCGAAGCTCATGCCAAGGGACACGGGCGTGCCCCTCGAGATAAGGATGCACGGGAGGAAGGGGTCCGAGCGGCTCCTGCGGCGGCGCGAGGAGATGCTCGCCCGCGGCGTGCCCGCGGCGAAGGCCAACGCGGCCACCGCGGCCGAGCTCGTGAGGTGGCTGTGGGCCCTCGGCATGATGTGCCGGGAGGGCGCGGAATAGACATAGCCCCCGTCCCGGCGAGCCGGGCGGCCTTCGGGGATACCCCCTATTTCGCTGTGCGCGCGGAGCCCTCCGCATGCGCCTCGACAGACTTGGGGAACCCCGCCGAAGGAATGGAGTGCGGGCCGACAGAACGGTATCCGCGGATATGAGACTGAGCCGAAGGCGTCGACGACATGCCGGGGGCGGACCGGGACGGGTTCAACGGCAGGCCCCGCCGACCGATTGCAAGCGGTCGGCGGGGCCATTGTGGCTCTTGACAGCGGATTGGGTCATATGAGCGAAAACCCGCCAGAGCGAGCAAGGTGCCTTCAGGCAAAATGGCGCCACAGGTTGAGCATAAGTCAGACACTATGACCCAATCCGAAGGCACGGAAACGACAGGAGCCCCCGCTCGTGACCGCGGGTCGGGGCTGCGACAATGTTGTTGAAGTGCCAG
>CABIZD010000036.1 GCA_902363125.1 Coriobacteriaceae bacterium | reverse complement strand
CCCCATCGCGCCGAGAGTACTGCGGGGTCAGCCCGTGGGAGGCCAGGGCGCCGCTGACCGGTGGACGGCACCGAGCCGTCATCGAACTTGGAAGGGGGAGGCCTCGCGGCCTCCCCCTTTTTTCGTTGTATAAGCTGATATTTGCCCTTTCTGTTTTAGGAGTGCTTGGATTGACTTTAGTCGAGGGCATCGTTGTCGTCCGCGGTGAGGTAGAGCCGATCTTCTTGCTTATGTCACTTTCTGGTGGCGCTCAGTTGGCTCCAGGGTTCTGTCGCCACGTTTATCCGGACGGATCTTTTGCTCCTTATTTCCAGTAAATCAATTAAGGGGCATTGTTTCAATCAAATTCACTCCGCCTGCGGGGGCTCTATCTAATTAGTGATAGAGCCCCCGCAGGCGTTTTATAGGTTTGTTAACGTTGTCCTTCAATTTATGACGGGCTTACTAGCGGAGACCGACGAGGGTATAAAGATACTATGTCTACAGTGGACAGCAAGATTCCCGAGGTCATACGGTCTGTCCAAGGTTTATGACCATATGTGTGACTCTGAGCATCTCGGAGCCCAGTTAATTCATTTGTGAACAAAATATGGAGTGCGCGATTCCCGCCCACGGGGCCCCTCCGGTCTGGCAATATATCTCCTTGCCGCGCGGCCCGGTCGGACCGGATGAGCCGCGGGGCGTGCACCTTGAGAACCGGATACTGCGAGGATGGACACTAACTTCAGTGTCGCATCCGGGCAGACATCGAACCATTTGAAATGGTCTAACTTGGATTTGTTTTTCGCAAGGCCGCCGAGAGGCGGCCCCGAGAAATTCCTTTTCCTATACTAAAACCATATGAATCGAACGGAACCGATCAGCGATGAACTGAGAGGACCGGACGGGCTCGAAGCCCAAATATTTTGGACGGAGAGTTCGATCCTGGCTCAGGATGAACGCTGGCGGCGCGCCTAACACATGCAAGTCGAACGGCACC
>CABIZD010000035.1 GCA_902363125.1 Coriobacteriaceae bacterium | reverse complement strand
TATGCCCCAGTGCCGAATCGGACAGTAACGGGAATGCCGGGGCCGCGACAAGCAGCGCGGAGGTAAGGGGGCCCGCGAGGACGCGCCTCGTTGCGGTCGATAGGACGGCGGAGCAAACGGATATCAAGGTTCCGCCCGCAAGCAGCGCGAGAAGCAGGGTCGTGAAGACGTTTCCCGCGGTCGTGGTGGTAAGCGCGCCGTCATGGAAGAAGGCGATCGGGTACCCAATTTGCCCGAAGCCGTTTAGGGCCAAGGCGTAAATGCCCCCGGGTGCGAGGCCGGCGAGGAGCATCGCGGTCCCCGCGACGATTATCGAAAACACGATCTGGATAAGGCGCCGGAATTTGGGCACGGGCGCCTTCGCCGCCAGGGTCCCGGGCCTTGTGGCGCCGAGCACGAGTATCGACGAGAGAAGGAAGGGGATGAAGGGGAGGAAAGACGGCGCCGTGGCAATGGCGTAAGGCAGGAAGGAAAGGAATGGCAGGTCGTTTGCGGAGGCCGGGATATCCGTGATGCCGGAGCTGCTCAGGGCGCGGCAATACGCGAGGTCTGCGTCATTGGTCTCTCGGTCTCCCACGATGGACCCGGATTGGAAGCCTTCGCCCATGAGCGCGTAGTAGCTCTCGGCAGAATCGAGAAAGGCGGCGTCGGTTTGAGCGGCGAGGGCGGCGTTCGCGTATCTTGCAAGCTCCGCGTCATTTTGCTGCTCTGGAGATAGGTCTGTGCCGCTGGCCTGGGGCGCGCGCGTATTGAATGCGTCGACAAAGCTCTGCATGCCCTGTTTCATAAAGAAGGGCCCGTAGATGGGTGAATTGAACGCAATGGGGATGGAGAAGGCTGCGGCGAGAACGAGCGTAGAGATCCATACGGCCTTGTCTCTTAGGATTAGTTTGAGAAGAAGTCGACAGTACATTTGGAAGCACCTACATTTCCCAAAGCATCGTTAGATTAATAATGACAGACCGGATGAAGATACGTGCGACGGGGGCGAGGCG
>CABIZD010000034.1 GCA_902363125.1 Coriobacteriaceae bacterium | reverse complement strand
CCCTCAACGGCCAGCTTCCTCACGAGCGCGTTGCCCGCACCGCTGATGCCTCCGAGCCGCACGGAGTCGCCACTCGACCTCTGACTCGGCGCGAGGCCGAAATAGGCCGTGACCTGCCTTCCGGAACGGAACCTCGTGAAGTCGCCGACCTCGGCCGAGAAGGCCGCGGCCAGCGCGAAGGCGCAGCCCTTGATCGACTGGAGGGCGGCCACCTCCGCGGCGATCGGGCTGGCATCCACGGCCGCCCTGTACTCGGAGAGCAGGTCCGCCCGGGCCTCCGCCGCGGCCTCGACCTCGTTCCTCAGGGCGGCGAGCGCCCGAACCCCGCCATCGTCCTCCGGCCTGACCTTGTCGAGCCACCTCAGGAAGTCGTAGGTCCAGTACTTCCTCGGGTTGCCGGCGGGCGTGGTGCCGCCGTAGACGAACCCCCGCTTTGCGAGGAAGGCGAGCAGCCGCTGCTTGGCGGTCGCCAGGCGCGCGGTCGCCCCGTCGTAGGCGCCGGCGAGGTCCCTGATGCCTTCGACCTCGGGGGAGGGGACCCATGCGGGGGAGATGTC
Source organism: Coriobacteriaceae bacterium (assembly GCA_902363125.1). Taxonomy (GTDB): domain Bacteria; phylum Actinomycetota; class Coriobacteriia; order Coriobacteriales; family Coriobacteriaceae; genus Collinsella. The sequence goes on along the minus strand of CABIZD010000034.1, from coordinate 467 downwards.
GTGGGCGAGTATCGCCTTGGCCATCCTGGCGGCGTCGTTCCTGTCGTTCTTGGAGGCCGAGTCGGCGGCCGACCTGGGGATCTTCGAGACCGCGGCGACGACGCACTCGACGCCGAGCCCGGCGAGCTCCCGCTGCGGGGCGAAGCCGAGGTAGCCGCTCTCGTAGGCCGCGAGCGACGGCCCGGGGAACCCATCCATCCACCCGGCGATCTCGCCCCAGGGGTTGCCGGGGAACCTCCTCGTCACGGCCTCGCCGGTGTCCGCGTCGAGGGCGCAGACGGTGGTCGACCTCAGGTGGACGTCCATCCCGAACGCGGTAGAATACTTTGGCATGGGAGCCTCCCAACCTCGTTGCGGCGCGGCTGCGCCTATGGCACTTCAACATCATTGTCGCAGCCCCGACCCGCGGTCACGAGCGGGGGCTCCTATCTTTTTAGTGCCCTCGGATTGGGTCATAGTGTCTGTCG
>CABIZD010000033.1 GCA_902363125.1 Coriobacteriaceae bacterium | reverse complement strand
TTAGTAGTCGAACTGGTGGTAGTAGCGGCGGTACTTGAGGTTGTGCTTGGTGACCAGCTCGTAGTTGCGCGCGAGGCGGTCGGTGGTCAGCACGGACAGGATCCAGGGGGACACGATGACGCGGAAGTCGTCGTCCAGGCCCGGAATCGCGTACTCGGCGGTGTCGATGATGACGTAGTCCTCGTCGCCGGTCACGCCGCTGGTGAGGAAGGCGCGGACGCGCTCGTCGAGGGCGCGGCACTCGTCCTCTCCCATGAACAGGAACACCGGGACGCCGGGCTCGAGCAGCTCGAGCGTGCCGTGGAAGAAGTCGTGCGAGGTGATGTGGCGGATGCGCTTCCACTGCATCTCCTCGAGCAGGCACATGGAGTACAGGATGGTCTCGCCCCACAGCGCGCCCGAGCCGATGAACATGGTGTAGTCGGCCAGCGCGTACTTCCTGGCGAGCTCCTCGGCGCGCGGCTCGAAGCGCTTGCGGATGTCGAGCATGTCCTTCCAGACGTCCTTCGTCTGCTCGATGAACAGGTCGAACTTGGGGAAGCAGCCGCGGCGGTTGAGCAGGCGCAGGCCGAAGCAGTCGGCGAGGTAGTAGCCCTTCTCGCAGCCGCCGGCGCCGTGGTCGGAGGCCATCATGACGCAGTTCTCGGCGCCCACGGCCTGCCCGATCTTGCCCTCGGGGTTGGTCATGGCGAAGACGCGCACGCCCATCTCCCTCATCTTGCCGACGGCCTCGAGCACCTCGGGGGTGGTGCCGGACTCGGAGGCGGTCAGCACGACGGACCTGTCGGTCATGCGCTTGTGGCCCATGACGTTCCACTCGGCGGCGTGGATCAGGTAGACCTCGAGGTCGCGGTCGCCGAACTTGTTCATGAGGTACTCGAGCTGCATGAACTCGTCCCAGGTGCCGCCGACGCCCATCAGGAAGACGGCGTCGTAGCCCTCCTCGTGCACGCGGTCGGCCAGGGCGGTCATCTTCTTGCCGGCCTCGTAGACGTTCCTGCCGTCCTCGAGGTAGCCCTCCTGGTCGAAGTGCATGATCTCGATCTTCTCGGTCTCCTTCAT
>CABIZD010000032.1 GCA_902363125.1 Coriobacteriaceae bacterium | reverse complement strand
GGCCCGAAAGAAAGGTAGGAGGCCATGACGAAAGGTCTGCACGTGCCTTCCGAGATCGGCAAGCTCAGGAAGGTCTGCGTGCACCGTCCCGGCGACGAGCTCCTCAACCTGCCGCCCGACGAGCTCGAGCGACTCCTGTTCGACGACGTCCCGTTCCTGGAGGTCGCGCAGCAGGAGCACGACACCTTCGCCCAGATCCTGAGGGACCAGGGCGTGGAGGTCCTCTATCTCGAGAACCTCGTCGCCGAGGTGTTCGACCAGGTCCCCGGCGCCCGCGCCGAGTTCACCGACCAGTACATCGCCGAGGCCGGCATCCGCGGCCAGCACATGCCGCAGATCGTCCGCGAGAAGCTGGACTCCATCGAGGACAACCTCGAGTTCGTCAAGAAGACCATGGCCGGCATGACCAAGTCCGAGATCGACATGCCCCTCACGGCGTCCACGACCCTCGACTCCCTGGTCAACTCCGAGTCCGAGTCCGACCTGATCATCGACCCGATGCCCAACCTCTACTTCACCCGCGACCCGTTCGCGGTCGTCGGCGAGGGCGTCAACCTCAACCGCATGTACTCGGTCACCCGCAACCGCGAGACCCTGTACGGCAAGTACATCTTCAAGTACCACCCCGACTACAAGGACGTCTCGCTGTACTTCCGCCGCGACTGCCAGTTCCACACCGAGGGCGGCGACGTGCTGAACATCAACGAGAAGACCCTCGCCGTCGGCATCTCCCAGCGCACCCAGGCCGCCGCGATCGACGTCATGGCCCAGAACATCTTCTGGAACTCCGACTCCAAGGTCGAGCGCATCCTGGCCTTCGACATCCCGGTCTCGCGCGCCTTCATGCACCTCGACACGGTCTTCACCCAGATCGACGTCGATAAGTTCACGATCCACCCCGCCATCATGGGCACCCTGCGCGTCTACGAGCTGACCGCCGGCAAGAACCCGGGCGACGTGAACATCCGCCTGATCGAGGACACCCTCGAGCACGTCCTGGAGGACGCCACCGGCGTCGACCAGGTCAAGCTGATCCCCTGCGGCGGCGGCGACCCGATCGCGGCCTCCCGCGAGCAGTGGAACGACGGCTCCAACACCCTGTGCGTCGAGCCCGGCAAGATCTGCGTCTACGCCCGCAACACCGTCACCAACGACGTGCTGTACAAGGAGGGCCTGGACCTTCTCGTCGTGCCCTCCGCCGAGCTCTCCCGCGGCCGCGGCGGCCCGCGCTGCATGAGCATGCCCTTCTGGCGCGAGGACCTCTAAG
>CABIZD010000031.1 GCA_902363125.1 Coriobacteriaceae bacterium | reverse complement strand
TTGGGTGTTCCTATAGTTTTGTCAACCGTCGGGGCTACTCCCGGTAGGGCACCCGGTCGCGCATCACGGCGTATATCGCCCTGAGCCGCTTCCTCGCGACGGCCTTGAGCGCCCGCCCGTGCCCCATGCCCCGCGCCCTGCAGGCCCGGTAGTACTCGCCGTAGCGCCCCGAGGACCTCACCAGGCTGTTGCACGAGAAGATCAGCAGGGACTTGAGCCTCGCGTCGCCGCGCCTGGACGCCCTGACCGACCTCACCGACGTGCCGGAGCTCCTCACCCTCGGGGCTATGCCGCAGTACGAGGCCAGGTGGTCGTGGTCCGGGAACCTCCCGATATCGACCGACACCGCGAGCTGCGCCGCGGTCCTCGGGCCGATGCCGGGCACGGTGAGCAGGCACGCGTAGGTCTCGTCGCCTTCGAGCAGCGCCGCCGTCTCGGCCTCGAGGGCCCCGGCCTCGTCGAGGGCCTCCGATATCCGGGCGGCCAGGAACCTGACCTGCCTGTTCTCGGCCTCGACGAGCGCCGGCGGGGGCGCGGTGGAGGCGGCCGCGGCCTCCCCGGCGGCCTCGGCCCGCGGGCCCCCGGCCCCGGAGCGGGCGATCCCCCACGCCCCGCCGAACCCGGCGAGCAGCTCCAGCCACCGCCGGTCCGACAGGTCGACCGCGGCCTCGAGGGCCGGGCAGGACTCGAGCAGCACCGCGCGCAGGCGGTTCTTGTCCCTGGTCGCGCAGGCGACGACGTGGTCGCGCTGCGACGAGAGGGCGCGGGCGGCCTCGAGGGCCTCGCCGCGGCCCGGGATCCCCGACAGGGAGTCCGGCACGCCCAGGGCGGTCCGCGCGATCACCGCGGCGTCGCGCTCGTCGGTCTTGGCCTCGCCGGCGAACAGGCCGGCGGCGCGGCTGGCGGCGAGCCCGGGCAGGTAGGCGACCCCGAGCCCCGCGGCGCGGGCCCGCCTCACGGCGAGGGACCCTATGTTGCGGAACTGGTCGACGACGACGAGCGTGCCGGCGGGCGCGGAGGCGAACAGCGCGTCGAGCTCGGCCTCCCTGTTGCGGACGGGGGCGCTGGCCAGCACCTCCCCGTCGCGGTCGATCAGGCAGGCCCAGTGCGATGACTTGCCGACGTCCAGGCCGAGCACGGCCGCGGGTCTGGTGGATGGCGCTTTCACGGTGGTATCCTTCCGGTAGTCGTTCGACCGGATGGCCTCCCCCTCGGCACTCACATTACCAGCCGCGGCACCTGCCCGGCACTTTCCTATCAGCCGTCGGGGGCGGCGCGTCCCGCGCCGGCAGCACCCAATTGGCCCTCTCGGGGGCAGGGACGTTCGGCCGTGCGCGGGCGCCCGGTCGGCGGCCCGTTCTGGGCGCGCCTCAATCGTAGCCCGAGACGGTCCCGGGCTGACAATTTCGACTGTAATGGACGT
>CABIZD010000030.1 GCA_902363125.1 Coriobacteriaceae bacterium | reverse complement strand
GGTAGTGCGCACAGATGTGGTGTAAGAGCCGGCGGGGAGCGGGGGCTTGCGCCCGCGACCCGGGGCAGATGGGAGGGACATCGCCTACAATCCGTCGTTGACTCAGATAACGGATGAAAGGAAGACGATGTCCCCTGATGAGAGTGTAATGCCTATGGGCCTCGAGGAGGCCCTCTACTTCCAGCGGCTCTGGAACGAGTGCGGCGACGCCCGCGAGTTCGCCTGCAGGGTCCTGTCGCTGGTCATGAACGCGGTGATGGACGAGCAGGCCCAGCTCGCCTGCGGGGCGGCCAGGGGCGAGCGCACGCAGGCCCGCACCAACAGCAGGAACGGCTACAGGCCGCGCACCCTGAAGACGGCGACGGGCGACGTCGAGCTGAGGATCCCCAAGCTGAGGGAGGGCTCCTACTTCCCCGAGGAGATGCTCACCCGCTGGTCGAGGGTGGACGTGTCGGTGGCCGCGCTCGTGCGGGAGATGTACGTCTCGGGGGTCTCGACCAGGAAGGTGGAGAGGGTCGCCGAGAGGCTCGGCATCTCCTCGCTGTCGAGCTCGGAGGTCTCGAGGCTCTGCGGCGAGCTGGACGCCGAGGTGGAGGCCCTGAGGAGCCGCGACCTCTCCCGGACGCCCTGCTGCTACCTCTGGCTGGACGCCACCTACATGAGCTGCAGGGAGGGCTCCGTCGTCTCCTCCCACGCCGTGGTGACGGCGATCGGGCTGGGAGCGGACGGGCGCAAGCACGTCCTGGGCGTCGAGGCCATGGACACCGAGAGCGAGGAGGGCTGGAACGGCTTCCTGGCGGGCCTCAAGGCAAGGGGGCTCTCGGGCGTCAGGCTCGTGGTCTCCGACGCCCACGCGGGGCTTGTGGCGGCCATAGCGCGCCAGCTGCAGGGATGCGCCTGGCAGCGCTGCATCACCCACCTGCAGAGGAACCTCCAGTCCGCCATGGCGGGAAGGCCGCAGGCCTCCAAGGAGTGCGTGGCGAAGCTCGTGCACGCGGCCTGCTACGAGAGCGACCCGGAGCTCTCCAGGGCGATATGGGGGGAGGCCGCGCCCTGGGTCGGGAAGGCCTCCCCCAGGGCGGCGGAGATCTTCTCCGCCGCCGAGGACTCGGCCCTCGCCTTCCAGGCGTTCCCCGGGGCCCACTGGGCGAAGCTCAGGACCAACAACGTCCAGGAAAGGGCGAACCGGGAGATCAAGAGGCGCTGCAGGGTCGTCCAGTCCTTCCCCTCGGTCGGCTCGATGCTGCGCCTGAGCGCGGCCTCCATCCTCTCGGAGGAGGGGCGCTGGGCCACCCAGCGCGTCTTCAGCGAGGAGTCCGCCGCACTCGGCTTCAGAGACCCCGGGCCCAGGGAGGCCCCATCGAGGGAGAGGAGGGAGGCGCTGGAGAGGAGGGCCGCCCGGATCGTCGCGGAGATAACCGAGACCTACGGCCTCAGGAAGGAGTAAGATTCGGCTGGCGACGGCAGCAGGCGATGCGCCTTCTTACACCACGCTCGCGCGCGCGATC
>CABIZD010000029.1 GCA_902363125.1 Coriobacteriaceae bacterium | reverse complement strand
CGCTCGCTCATATGACCCAATCCGCTGTCAAGAGCCACAATGGCCCCGCCGACCGCTTGCAATCGGTCGGCGGGGCCTGCCGTTGAACCCGTCCCGGTCCGCCCCCGGCATGTCGTCGACGCCTTCGGCTCAGTCTCATATCCGCGGATACCGCTCCGGCGGCCCGCAATCCTCTCCTTCGGCGGGGTTCCCCTAGTCTGACTTCGCGCATGCGGCGGTCGCCGCGCGCACAGCGAGAACGGGGGTGTCCCCGAAGGCTGCCCGGCTCGCCGGGACGGGGGCTATGTCTATTCGCCGGCCTCCCGGCACATCGTGCCGAGGGCCCACAGCCATCTCACGAGCTCGGCGGCGGTGGCGGCGTTCGCCTTCGCCTGGGGCATGCCCCTCTCGAGCATCTCCTCGCGTCGCCGGAGCAGGCGCTCGGACCCCTTCCTCCCGTGCATCCTTATCTCGAGGGGGACGCCGGAGCCCTTGGGCATCAGCTTCGGCTGGTGGCCGGCCTGGGCGTAGCACCAGGACCCCTCGACCGCCAGCTTCCTGACGAGCGCGTTGCCGGCCCCGCTGATCCCGCCGAGGCGCACGGAGTCCGCGCTCGACCTCTGCTTCGGGGCGAGGCCGAAGTAGGACGTCACCTGCCTGCCGGAGCGGAACCTCGAGAAGTCGCCGACCTCGGACGCGAAGGCGGCGGCGAGCGCGAACCCGCACCCCTTGATCGACTGGAGCGCCTCGACCTCCGCCGAGAGGGGGCCCGCCGCGACGGCGGCCCTGTACTCGGCGAGGAGGTCGTCGCGCGTCTCGGCGGCCGCCTCGACCTCGTTCCTCAGCGCCGCAAGCGCCCGGATGCCGCCGTCGTCGGCGGGCCGAACCTTGTCGAGCCACCTGAGGAAGCCGTACGTCCAGTACCTCCGGGGGTTTCCGGCCGGCGTCGTGCCGCCGTAGGCGTAGCCACGGCGGGCCAGGAACGCCAGGAGCCGCTGCTTCGCCGCCGCGAGCCTCGCGGTCGCCGCGTCGTGGGCCCCGGCGAGGTCCCTGAGCCCCTCGATCTCGGGGGACGGCACCCATACCGGGGAGATATCGTGCGACAGTATCGCCTTGGCCATCCTGGCCGCGTCGTTGCGGTCGTTCTTGGACGAGAAGTCTGCCGCCGACCTCGGGACCCTGGAGACGGCCGCGACGACGCAGTCGACGCCGAGCCCGGAGAGCTCCCTCTGCGGGGCGAAGCCGAGGTAGCCGCTCTCGTAGGCGGCGAGCGACGGGCCGGGGAAGCCCGACATCCACTCCGCGACCTCGCCCCAGGGGTTGCCGCGGAACCTCCTCGTCACGGCCTCGCCCGTCTCCGCGTCGAGCGCGCAGACGGTGGTGGACCTGAGGTGTACGTCCATTCCGAAGGCGGTAGAATATCTAGGCACGGGAGCCTCCCAACCTCGTTGCGGCGCGGCTGCGCCTCTGGCACTTCAACAACATTGTCGCAGCCCCGACCCGCGGTCACGAGCGGGGGCTCCTGTCGTTTCCGTGCCTTCGGATTGGGTCATAGTGTCTGACTTATGCTCAACCTG
>CABIZD010000028.1 GCA_902363125.1 Coriobacteriaceae bacterium | reverse complement strand
AGGTTGAGGAGCTCGTCGCCGGGACGGTGCACGCAGACCTTCCTGAGCTTGCCGATCTCGGAAGGCACGTGCAGACCTTTCGTCATGGCCTCCTACCTTTCTTTCGGGCCCTTGTCAGGGCCGATTCGTTAGCGCCCCTCCGTGTGAGGCGTTATTGCTGACGACATATTTATATCCAAAATCAGCTCATACTTCCACCTTGCCCCCGAACGGTTTTTTATAGGGAGTGAACGGCATACACATATACTTCACGCATGGCACACTTCATCTTAATAAAGCGTATTTACGTGCTTAAACGCGTTTTAATCCTAAAATCAAATGGAACTAAACTTTGTTAAACCATCCTCAAATTGCATATTTCCAATAAAGCTATGAATAGAATTAGCGGTTCACACCGCGTCTCAACCATTTTCATTTTTATTCAGAAAAAAGTTTGTCCTATTCATTTCTGATAAATAAATTACCGTTTACCAGACGCTTGATACCGTTCACCGGAAACTCAGTATAAGGCCCAGCGGATACCGCCTCGCTTTACGGCCCCATTTGTAACAACTTGACTTCTCGGTATAGAAAAACGGACCCGCTTCCCCTAGGGAAACGGGTCCGTTTTCGATTATCTTCGGCTAATTTGGATAAGGCCCCCGAAGACCATCGGAATCCTAGCGATCGAACTCCGCCAGTGCCTCGCCCAAAAGCCTCAGGCCCTCGCGCAGAACGTCCTCGCTCGCGCAGTAGCCCAGGCGTGCGCCGCAGGGAAGCTCAAAACGGCTACCGGGGACCAGCAGCACTCCCCTCTCGGACAGCAGGCGCCTGCAGAACTCCTCGTCATCCTCGGGAATATCCAGCTGGATAAACGAGGTGGACACGCCCTGCGGGGCCGTCCAGGAAACGCGATGCTGCGTATCGATCCAAGCCTGCGCGATATCGCGGTTGCCAAACACGATCTTGCGATTGCGCTCGAGAATCTTATCCTTGTGCTCAAGCACATAGGTCGCCAGGGCGTCGTTGAACACACCGACGCAGATCATGGTGTAATCGCGATAGGTGCGGATGCGGCTGGATATCTCTTCGTCTGCCAGGACCCAGCCCACGCGGGCCGCAGGTGTCGAATAGGTCTTCGACAACGAGTTGGTGACAATGGCCCTCTCGTACACGTCGACCATCGACATAAAGGACTCAGTGTTTTCGAGCGGCAGATATACCTCGTCGCACAGCACGTAGGCGCCCACCGAGCGGGCGATCTCGGCAATCTGGCCGAGCATATCGGCATCGAGCACCGTACCGATGGGGTTAGATGCGTTGTTGATGCAGATGAGCTTGGTGTTGGGACGCACCAAGCGCTTGAGTTCCTCGATATCGGGCTTCCAGCCGAGTTCCTCGCGAAGCTCCCAATACTCGACCTCGGCGCCCAGCGTGCGCGGAATCTCGTAGAGCGGCGCGTAGGTGGGCCACTCGGCGATAACATGGTCGCCGGGCTCGACCACAGCCATGATGGCGTTGAGGTTAGCGCCCGTGCAGCCATTGGTCTGCAGAATGTGATCGGGATTGACCTCCCGACGATACAGCTTGGCAACCTCGGCCTTAAACTCCGGCGAGCCCTCGATCCAGCCGTAGTTCATCTTCTCGCGGTCCAGGCGCTCGTAGAACGTGGCGCCGTCCTGTTCATCGAGCGCGCGCAGCTCGCCCATGGTGAGCGACGAGATCGTCGACTGGGCGATGTCCCACGTGGCGCTCTTCTCCCAAACGTTGAGCCATTCCTCAACGCCAATCGTCTTGATGTCCATGGCCAAGCTCCTTACAAAAGCAGTCATCCAATCGTGTTGACGTTCCTCATACAAGATTGGGGCGGTGCGAAAACCCGCACCGCCCCAATGGGAGACATCTAATGGCAGCTAGATGTATGTATTATGACCCGTACGAGTCCTTGAAGACCTTAGAGGTCCTCGCGCCAGAAGGGCATGCTCATGCAGCGCGGGCCGCCGCGGCCGCGGGAGAGCTCGGCGGAGGGCACGACGAGAAGGTCCAGGCCCTCCTTGTACAGC
>CABIZD010000027.1 GCA_902363125.1 Coriobacteriaceae bacterium | reverse complement strand
TTAGCCGGGGTGCCATGCGGCACCCCGGGGTATCCGGTATTACCCGTCCTTTCGGGCGGCTATCCCGGGGGAGGGGGCAGGTTCTCCACGTGTTACTCAGCCGTTCGCCACTCGCTTCTATCCGAAGATAGGTGCCGTTCGACTTGCATGTGTTAGGCGCGCCGCCAGCGTTCATCCTGAGCCAGGATCGAACTCTCCGTCCAAAATATATGGGCTTCGAGCCCGTCCGGTCCTCTCAGTCATTCGCTGATCGGTTCCGTTCGATTCATATGGTTTTAGTATAGGAAAAGGAATTTCTCGGGGCCGCCTCTCGGCGGCCTTGCGAAAAACAAATCCAAGTTAGACCATTTCAAATGGTTCGATGTCTGCCCGGATGCGACACAACTGGTGTGTCCATCCTCGCAGTATCCGGTTCTCAAGGTGCACGCTTTGCGGCTCATCCGGTTCCACCGGGCCGCGCGGCAAGGAGATATATTGCCAGACCGGAGGGGCCCCGGGGGCGGGAATCTGGGCGTACACATTTCCTACACATTTTGTGATTCTCAGCTGTGTTTGCCGGTAATAAAGAGGGGACCTCGTTTCCGAGATCCCCTCCTCCGTCTAACTGTAGAAATAGGCTTTCAAAGCCTTAGGCCAACAACTTGCGACCAGACTCCTCAATCGCGTCAAGTGCGGCATCAGCCTCGGCGGCATCCGCGCCCTTAGCGAAGATGTACAGCTTAATCTTGGGCTCGGTGCCGGAAGGACGAACAATACCCTTGTTGCCGCCCTCAAGATCGAACTCAATGACGTTAGCCTTCGGCAGGCCGTTCACGCAGGTGTTGTAATCCACGACAGCCTCAATCTTGGAACCGGCGAGCTCCGCGGGCGGGTTCTCGCGCAGACCAGCCATGATGCCGGCCATCTTTGCCGCACCCTCAGCGCCCGGATAGCTCAGCGAAATCGTCTTGTTGTGATAGTAGCCATACTTCTCGTACAGCTCGTGCATCGCATCTGCAAGGTTCTTGCCCTGGAGCTTGTAATACTGCGCCATCTGGCAAATCAGAAGAGAAGTGCTCACGGCGTCCTTGTCGCGCACGTGGTCACCGGCCAGATAGCCGTAGCTCTCCTCAAAACCGAAGATAAAGCGATTGACCTCGCCAGCATCGGAAAGAGAAGTAATGATGTCGCCGATGTACTTGAAGCCCGTCAGGCAGCGGCGGAGCTCAAAACCGTACTCGTCGGCCAGAGCGTCAACCATGGCGGAAGAAACGATAGTAGTGACAGCAACCTTCTTAGTGAGGTCCTCACCGCGAGCAGCGCGGGTCTTGCAGATATAGTCAAGCAGCAGAACGCCCATCTCATTGCCGGTCAGCAGCAGATAGTCATCGCCATTCTTAACGGCAACGCCAACGCGATCGGCGTCAGGATCGGTTGCAAGCAGCAGATCGGGGTGAACCTGCTCGCACAGGTCAATGCCCTTCTGCATGGCCTGACGAATCTCGGGGTTAGGATACGGGCAGGTCGGGAAATCGCCGTTAGGCTCCTTCTGCTCGGGAACAACCGTGACATCAGTGATGCCAGCGCGCTCGAGCACCGTCGTGACGGGAATGAGGCCAGTGCCGTTAAGCGGAGTGTAGACGAGCTTAAGCGGAGCGCCAGCGATCTCCTCGGCAGAAAGGTTAGTCACGCCGCGGGCGAGAACGGCGTCGTAATAACGCTCGAGGCACGAGTCATCGATCCATTTGACCAGACCCTGCTCAAGAGCCTCATCGAAGTCCATGGACTTCACGCCGGTGAACGTATCGGTCTCGGCGATAGCCTTAGAAATTGCATCGGCGGCCTCGCTGGTGATCTGGCAGCCGTCGGGGCCATAGGCCTTATAGCCGTTATAAGGCGCCGGATTATGACTAGCGGTCATGCAAATGCCACCGGAGCACTTAAGGTCGCGGACGGCCCAGGAGAGCGTCGGCACAGGAGAAATCTTGGGATACACGAGGGCAGTCACGCCGTTTGCTGCAAGAATGGCAGCCGTCGTCTTGACGAACAGCTCACCTTTATTGCGGCTATCGCGAGCGATGGCGACCGTCGGATGCTCGAAGGTCGCATTGAGGTAGTCAGCGAATCCCTGGGTCGCACGACCGACCGTATAGATATTCATACGGTTAGTGCCCGCACCGATAGTGCCGCGAAGGCCGGCAGTACCGAAGGCGAGATCCTGGAAGAAAGCGTCGGTGATGGCGTCCTCATCACCCTGCTCCTTCATCGTGTTAAGCTCAGCGAGGAGCTCCTCGTCCTTGACATTGGCAATCCAAGTATCAAGCAGCTCATGAACATCTGCCATATGAGTCCTTCCGTCACAATCAATAAAACGACCCGTGTAAAACAGGACAAGCGCAGCAGTGCGCTAAAGCAAATATTAGTCCATTGAGAACAAAGAACCGACCACAGAACGGTGAACGTTTATATTCACCGGTGGATGATTGAAGTGATTTAATTGCTTAGTGAATGCCGCCTTTAACGCAAAAAAGGGGGAGGCCGCGAGGCCTCCCCCTTCCAAGTTCGATGACGGCTCGGTGCCGTCCACCGGTCAGCGGCGCCCTGGCCTCCCACGGGCTGACCCCGCAGTACTCTCGGCGC
>CABIZD010000026.1 GCA_902363125.1 Coriobacteriaceae bacterium | reverse complement strand
TGCCGGGGGCGGACCGGGACGGGTTCAACGGCAGGCCCCGCCGACCGATTGCAAGCGGTCGGCGGGGCCATTGTGGCTCTTGACAGCGGATTGGGTCATATGAGCGAGCGACGTCCAGGACGTACAAGTTGGCATGAAAAAGGCGAGGCATAGACCTTTTGGTCATGCCTTGCCTTTTGAATGACAAATTGTCGTTCTGGACGGCGCGTAGCGTCGACCGGTTCCGCGGTTTGGTAAAACCGCGGAACAAAAAGTCGCCCCCTCCCGCGCACGGAACGGAAGGGGGCTAAAGGTAGGAGTCTACCGGTGGGTTTACCCCACCGGACAGACGATGACCAGGTGATCCTCTACAGGATCGTCAAGGTTTCCGTGGGGTACCCGTTGGGTACTTAGATCAACACGCAGGCGACGGTCAGGATGATGGCGCAGACGACGGAGAGAGCAACGATGAGCTTAAGGGCAAACTTGAGCCAGGTCGTCCACTCGATCTTGGCCAGGGCGAGACCGCCCATGATGGCACCGGAGGTCGGGGTGAACAGGTTCACGACACCGATGGCGGCGGAGAAGATCATGACCATGACCTCAGGCGAGAAGCCGAGCTTAACAGCCAGCGGTCCCATGATGGGCATGGAGACGGTGGCCATACCGGAGGTCGAGGGGATCAGGAAGGACAGGCCGAAGTAGACCAGGAAGCTCATGGGAGCGAAGATCACGCCGGACAGGCCAGCCAGGGCATTGGCGGCAGCGTCGAGGACGAAGACATCGAGGCCGGTGTTAGCCATGAGGACGGAGATACCACGGGCGAGGGCGATGACGAGAACAACGGACATCATGTCGGCAGCGCCGGTGATGAAGGTGTTAACGATCTGCTTCTCGGACAGGCCACCGATGATACCGATCAGGACGGCCATGAGGAAGAACCAGGTGGAAGCCTCGTCGAAGTACCACTGGCCAATGGGCAGGCCGGTGATCAGGGCAGACCAGCCCTGGACGACGGCGTTACCGTCGGCGTCGTAGACAGCGCCAGCGTCGAAGAAGTTGGCGACGCCCTCGTTGAGGTCGGCCAGCGGAATGAAGCCGACGATCATGACGACGAAGGTGAAGGCGAAGGCGATCAGAACACCCTTCTGACGACCGGTGAGCTTGACCTCCTTGTGGACCTCGGAAGCAGCCTTGCCGTGAGCCTCTTCGGCGTCCTTGAGCTCCTGCATCGACAGGATGGTGGAACCCTTGTCAGCCTTGACCTTCTTGGCGTAGCTCATCACGAAGAAGATGGACATAGCGGTAGTGACAATCCACAGGACGGCACCGAGGCCGATGATGATGGACTGGTTGACCTCAATGCCAACGCCGGTCAGAGCGTCGACGGCAGCGCCGACGGCGAACGGGTTAACCGTGGAGCCCAGGCAGCCGCAGCCAGCGCCGAGCAGGACGGTAGCGGCACCGACCATGGGGTCGAAGCCAGCGGCCATCATGGTAGCGGCGAGCAGGGCGTAGAAGGGAACGGTCTCCTCGCACATACCATAGGTGGTACCACCGAGGGAGAAGATGAGCATCAGCACGGGAATGAGCATAATCTCGTTGCCCTTAAGCTTCTGCACCAGAACGGCGATGCCGTTGTCCAGAGCGCCGGTCTCGGTCATCATGCCGAGGAAGCCGCCCAGGATCATAACGAAGAGGCAGACGGGCAGAGCGTCAGCGAAGCCCTTAATCGGGGCGGTGCAGAAATCGCTCAGACGGGCGGCAGTAACCGCGCCGCCGGACGTGCCGGAGACGATAACGGTAATCACTGCGACAATTGCCAGCAGAGCAAGAAGAATGGTGAACGATGAAGGCATACCGCGCTTTTTCTTAGCGGTCTCAGTCATAGTTCTCATCCCCCCTTCATAAATCATTTACTGATCTCGCCAGAAGCGGCTCTTCCGTGCCGTGCCTGCCGCTTGATGCGAGATTATTACCAGATAAAACCGCTCGGGGTGTGCAGCAATACACCCCGAGCGAGATGCTAGATGCTCTTACTTGAGCGTGGCGTACATGACAGCCTTAATGGTGTGCATGCGGTTCTCGGCCTCGTCGAAGACCTTGGAAGCGGGGCTCTCGAAGACCTCGTCGGTGACCTCCTGCTCGGTGATGCCGAACTGCTCGCACTTCTCGGCGCCAATGGTGGTGTTGGTGTCGTGGAAGCTGGGCAGGCAGTGCAGGAAGATAGCACCCGGGTTGGCCATAGCCATGACCTCGGAGGTGACACGATACGGGGTGAGCTGAGCGATGCGCTCGGCCCAGACCTCGTCGGGCTCGCCCATGGAGACCCACACGTCGGTGTAGATAACGTCGGCACCGGTGACGCCGTCCTTGACGTCGGTGGTCAGCTTGATGGTGCAGCCGTTAGCCTCGGCGATGGGCTTGCAGGCCTCGATGACGTCGTCAGCGGGCATGCACTCCTCGGGGCCGCAGGCCACGAAGTTCATGCCGAGCTTGGAGCAGACGACCATGAGGGAGCGAGCGACATTGTTCTTGCAGTCGCCCATGAAGACGAGGGTCTTGCCCTTGATGTCGTAGTTGAAGTTCTCCTGGACGGTCAGGATGTCGGCGAGCATCTGGGTGGGGTGCCACTCGGTGGTCAGGCCGTTCCACACGGGCACGCCGGACTTAGCAGCGAGCTCCTCGACGTCGTCCTGGGCAAAGCCACGGAACTCGATGCCGTCATACATGCGGCCGAGAACGCGGGCGGTGTCCTCGATGGACTCCTTCTTGCCCATCTGCGACGAACCCGGATCGAGGTAGGTGACGCCCATGCCCAGATCCATGCCGCCGACCTCGAAGGCGCAGCGGGTACGAGTGGAGGTCTTCTGGAAGAGCAGAACGATATTCTTGCCCTCGAGATAGCGGTGCGGAACGCCAGCGCGCTTCATATCCTTGAAGTTCTTGGAGAGCTTGAGCAGGTACTCGATCTCCTCGGTGGTGAGGTCGAGAAGCTTGAGGAAGCTACGGCCGGAGAGGTTAACACCCATGGTTCGATTCCTTTCGAAGAAATGAATTACGTAAGTATTAGTGTTGCCCGTTTAACGGGCGAAGCCGGTGCGGTTGTAGGGGGACCGCACCGGAAACGGAAAGACTTAGAGGTCCTCGCGCCAGAAGGGCATGCTCATGCAGCGCGGGCCGCCGCGGCCGCGGGAGAGCTCGGCGGAGGGCACGACGAGAAGGTCCAGGCCCTCCTTGTACAGC
>CABIZD010000025.1 GCA_902363125.1 Coriobacteriaceae bacterium | reverse complement strand
CGGTCGGCCAGGGCGGTCATCTTCTTGCCGGCCTCGTAGACGTTCCTGCCGTCCTCGAGGTAGCCCTCCTGGTCGAAGTGCATGATCTCGATCTTCTCGGTCTCCTTCATGTGTGTCCTCCCATCACATGTGCGCAATTCTATACATCGCGCTTCTTGCTGATACCAATTATAGCCATACGATTGCTTGTTATTTAATACCAATCCAAACTCACGGAGATTTGCGGCGAACGGTCGGTTTCCTCGCCCGAGTGGTATTACAACGCCAATAGTTGTCTATTTCGAGCACTACTGCCAACGGGTTCCCCACAACTCGCCAGCTATAAAAGCGTTGCGCCAGACCCGCCCAAGCGTTTCCGGCGCAACCGCGCAGTTTAGTTATTCGGCTTCCATCTCCGCTGTCACACGGCGATACATCTCGATAACCTGAGTCGTCGCCTTGGACGGATCTTGATAGTAGCGGCCATCACACGTCTCGGCCGAGACATAGCCCGTATAGCCGTGGCGCATGAGTGCCTCGAGGTCGGCACGCATATCACGCTCGCCGTCGCCCCAGGCAAGATGCGTCGTGCCGCCGCCCACATCTACAAAGTGGGTGTGAACGATCTTGTCGCCCAAAACCTCAAAGTAGCCGTCGATCGTGTCGCCGGCAACTTCCATGGCGCCAAAGTCGATACAGGCCTTCAGGTTGGGACGATCGACCGCCTCGAGGATGCGCGCGACATCCTGTGCCGTATTGACCAACACGGACTCCGACGGCTGCAGGGCCTCGAGCGCGACGCGAATACCGCGCGTATCGGCGTAGTCGCACACCGAGCGCAGCATGGCAACGCTGCGGGCCCAGGCGTCCTCAGCCGGCTCGTCCAGATAGGCCCAACCACTCGTCACCAGAATCTGCGGCACGCCCAACTCAACGGCAACGTCGATCACATTCTTAAAGTACGAGAGGATGCGTTTTTGGCCCGCCTCACCGCGCACCGCGACGTTCCATGGCTTGGGGTTGTTCTGCTCGGGGCACACGCACACGATCTTGATACCGTATTGGGCGGCAAGATCGCGAATCTTATCCACCGAATCGTGCTCATGGCAATCCACATACAGGTGCATCGAGCCGGTCCACAGCTCGATATTGCGATAGCCGGCCTCACCTGCAGCCTTAAAAAACGTCTCGATGCTGTAGTAACGATGGTTGATGTTCATGAGCGAAAGCTCGGGTACGACCATAGCCCTCCCCTTTCGTACGGAGTTTTAAAAAACAGGGGGCCGCCGCAGATGCGACAAGCCCCCCAAAGATCGACGCAACCGTTAGACGCGATGGAAGCGCGATTCGAACATATTAGGCAAGCACGCCAAAGTAAGCGCCGATGATGCCCACGACCATGGTGCAGAGGATCAGGACCATCGGGTTGATCTTCTTGGAGAGCAGCCAGTAGTAGAGCCAGAAGGCGGCCATACCGAGCATACCGGGCATGATGCCGTCCAGGATGTCCTGGAGAGTCTGGGCGGAGTCGCCCTGACCAATGGCGATGGGCAACGAAGCCCAGAACATGTCCTTGCTCATGGCGCCGACGACCATAACGCCGACAATGCCGACGCAGGCCATGATCTTTTGCATCAGGCCGGTCTTCTGAGCCTCGTCGAGGAAACCAATGCCTAGCTCATAACCCTTGATAGCGCCAAAGATACGAATCAGGAACGCCGGGATGTTGTAGACGAGCAGGAAGGCGATGGGGCCAAAGACGTTGCCGGCCTGGCACAGGCTGATGCCCACGGCAGCGGCGACGACGCGCAGGGTGGACAGGAAGAAGGAGTCACCCAGGCCGGAAAGCGGACCCATGAGGGCGGCCTTGATGTCGTTGACGCTCTCGGGCTCAACCTCGCCACGAGCGACCTTTTCTTCCATGGCCATCGCGATGCCACCCACGAAGGGAGCGAGCTGCGGGGTGATGTTGAAGAATGCGCTGTGACGATGCAGGGCCTCGGCGTAATCATCGGGACGGCCGGCATAGATCTTCTTGAGCATGTTGGCGACCATCAGGCAGAAGGCAATGTTCATCTGCTTGTAGTAGGTCCAGGAGAATTCCATGCCCAGGGCGCCGGTGTTCACGGCGCTCTTAATGAGGTCGGAGCGAGTAATCTGGTTCTCGGAATTAGAAGTCATCGTCCTCATCCCCTTCCACAGAAAGCTGGGACTGGGCGCCACCAAGGCCCAGCAGGTCGTACTTATCGATGCCGATGATGATTGCGATCAGGGCGACGCCGAGGACGGGCACGTTGGCATAGGAGCACAGCAGGAAGCCCAGGAAGTAGAACGGCACGAGCTGCTTGGTAAGCACCAGACGGCCGAGCATGGCGAAGCCCATGGCAGGCAGGATGTTGGCTGCGACGCCAAAGCCATCGAGGACGAACGTCGGGATGAAGTCGAGCAGGCCCTGAACAGCGTCGGCACCCAGATAGAAGGAGACCGAGCACAGGATAAAGGCCAGGACGACAATCACGAGACCGATAATCCAGTGCATAGCGTAGATACCCTTGAGGTTACCCTTGCTGGCAAAGACGTCGGCACGGTCGACCAGAAGGGGCATACCGGCGTTGACGACGTTCTTAATGGCCAGGCACAGAGTGGCGATGGGCATCGCGAGCGCGATAGCGGCCTCGGTGCTCTGACCCAGCTGAATAGCGAAGGCGCAGGCGAGCACACCGCCAATCGTCTCATCGGGCGGCACGTAAGCGCCGATGGAGATAGAACCCATGAAGAGCAGCTCGAGGCTCGCACCGATGGCGAGGCCGGACTGCAGGTCCCCGAGGACTATGCCGACGAGCGGGCACAGAACGATCGGGCGGAACGCATAGAGCGTACCGAGCTGATAATCGAGCTTACCGAAGGCAGCGATAAGTCCGATGAGGATCGCTTGAACAAGCATTGTTCCTCCCTTTGATCCCTCTTGGATCCGCGCGGCGATTCCCGACTTGTCAGCGCGCCCTTTTCCATGCCGACAATCGCCCAGACAGATCCAGCTTGTACCGGTGTGCTGTTAACACCTAAACCGGTGCAAATGATTTGATACCAATTATATAGTCATGCGAAAACTATTTAATACCAATCGCTCAACGGGCGTGTACTCCCGGTGAACGGTAGATGGGGGTAACGGGTAAAGCGTTTATCCGGTACGCCCACGAATAGGGGCGGCGCCGTGCGCGCCGCCCGTGGTTCCCAATTAGAGGGCGCTTAGGGCATCGACCTTGGGGTCGTCGGCCAGAGCGCGAATCTCGACCTCGACACCGCGGCCGACGAGCTCGCGAATGTCCTCTTCCTCGGCAGCAGTCACAAAGATCTGGCGGGAGATCTTACGGGCATCGGGACGCTGCTCGTCCTTGGACTTGGTGTTGCCCAGGTTGATGGAGGTGATCTGCGGGCAGCCGTCGACAAGCTGCTTGGCCTCGGCGATGCTGGCGACGCAGATGATCATCTTGTACTTATCGGTAACAGCGGAGTTGATGGCCTCGATGGCGTGCTCCATGTCCTTAATGACGAGCTTGACGTTGGCCGGCTTTCCCATCTTGAGCGTAGTCTTCCAGACGGGATCGTTGGCAACCTTGTCGCCAACGCAGAAGATGCAGTCGGAGCCCAAGCCCTGGACCCAAGAGACGGCCACCTGGCCATGAAGCAGACGATGGTCGACGCGAAGCAGTTGAATCATGATTGACCCCCAAAGGTCTCATGCCGGAAACCCGGCCCCATTAATAGCAGGCGGTGACTAGAACTCTTCCTCGTCATCCGCATCGGTCAGCAGGTCGTTGACAAACTTGACGCGCGTGTCGTCAGCCGCGAGGATCTCGCGGATAACCTGATCGGCGGGAGCCTCCTGGTCCGAAAAGAGCAGCTGGATCAGCAGCGGCAGATTCATGTTGGCAACCAGGTAGGTGTTGGGGCGCGTCTGGACGATCTTGGTGAACTCGTTGTTGACGCTGCCGCCAAACAGGTCGGTGCACACGATTACGTCGTCGGCGGGGTCGAAGGTCGCCAGGAGCTTGGCGGCCTCCTCGGCGACGTCGGTGCGGCCGTCGACAAACATCGACAGGTCGTGGACGTTATCGCGCGCGCCCGAGAGCAGCTCGGTGCTCTCTTTGATGCCGGTCGCAAAATGCGCGTGGCTGGCAAAGATGTATTGCCTCATTGCGGTTTCCCCCAAATGAAATTAGTAGTCGAACTGGTGGTAGTAGCGGCGGTACTTGAGGTTGTGCTTGGTGACCAGCTCGTAGTTGCGCGCGAGGCGGTCGGTGGTCAGCACGGACAGGATCCAGGGGG
>CABIZD010000024.1 GCA_902363125.1 Coriobacteriaceae bacterium | reverse complement strand
GAAGAGCTCGACGGCCCGCCTCCTGGACTCCAGGTCGTGCTTCACCCTGAGGTCTATACTCATGGAAAACCTCCCATTTCCCGATGTCCAAGAAATGGGAGGCAGTTCACAGGCACCTTTGTGGTGGTTTGGGGCGATGCGCTAGTCCACGGTGATGTCGAGATTTTTGCCGATGAGGCCTACGTAGCCGCCTTCGGCTGCCTTGGGGCTGTCGGCGTGGCAGAGGACCCACTTGTCGGCCTTCCAGTAGCAGTAGCTGTCGCCGGCAGCAGGCATGTCGGATGCAGCCTCGGGGCGCGGGCCGTTGGTGCCCGCCGGCAGCGCCACCATCACCTGGAAGCCGCCGTCATCGACCATGCAGGGCGTGTAGTGGAGCGTGGTGTTGAAGACTTCGACGACCGTACCCGCCGGCACGCGGAACGCCTTGACGCACGCGGTGTCGAGCTTACCGTCCTCGATCTCCCAGCGATGCGCCACGAGCAGGATAAAGTCGCGCGCGCCCAGGTTGAACTCGCTGGCGCGGTGATACTCCAGGCAGTTGAGCTGCGTGTTGTGGCCATTGCACCAGCCCAGCTGGAAGGGTCGGCCGCCAAACATGAGAAAGCCCAGTTTATCGGCATCCTTGACGCCCTCGAGCTCCGGCGCACTTGCTACGTACTTGCTGCCCTCGGGAATGGACGTGGCAGAAAGCGCCTCGAGCACGGGCGACGTGAGCTCGGACGGAACGTTATTCCAAACGTTGCCATAGGATTTGAACTCGGGATCGTTGACAGAGCAGATATGCATGTTCACTCCTGTTCGTAAATGTGACTATACGAACATTCTAGAACAAACATGAGCGATTTTGAACGCTCGTCCCGACCAATCAACAAAAAGGCGCCCCCGCATAAGCGAAGGCGCCCAATGCGCGCGTTTTGGGCGATAAAGCCCTTATGCCTGCTGATAGTGCAGGTGCTTCTCGTCGATATCGGCCAGGTCGCGGTCGAGGTAACGGCGCGCGAGCCAGTTAGCCATGGGAAGGTTCTGGTCCAGGTAGTTGCCGCACTCCTCGGGAGCGGCACCGGGGACATCGCCCTCAAAGTCGGCGACAAACTCGAACAGCTCACGCACGAGCGGCAGGATCTCCTCGCTCGTCAGCTCGCCAAACACAACGAGGTAAAAGCCCGTGCGGCAGCCCATGGGGCCAAAGTAGACAATGCGGCCCGACCACTCGGCATGATTGCGCAAGAACGTTGCACCCAGGTGCTCGATGGTGTGGCACTCGGCGGTGTTCATGACCGGCTCCTTGTTGGGCGTGGTCAGGCGCAGGTCAAACGTGGTGACGGCAGCACCGGTCGCCGGATCGCGGTCGATGCGGCTCACATACACGCCGGGCTCAAGCAGCAGATGATCAACGGAAAAGCTGGCGATGCGCTCCATGGCAGATCCTCTCGATAGTCAAATTGGGACGGGGCTCTTTTAGCTGGTTCGAATGGTCGTACCAATCATACCAGTCAAAAAAGCCCCGTCCAAAAAGACAACTTAGCCAAGGACACGGGCCATACGCGTCTTGAACTCGGACAGGAAGCGCGGAGCATCCACGGTCAGTGCCACAAGCGCGCTCTTGTCCGGATCGGACAGGCGGCGCTCATCGCAGATGGTGCGACCGCGGTACTCGCCCAGCAGATCAACACGCAGGTTGCAGCCGAGCGCACCTACGAGCGTGGGGTCGATCGCCACGGCAACGGCCAGCGGATCGTGCAGCGCACAACCACCCAGGTAGGGTGCGTTCATCTCGTACGAGCCAATGTAGTGCTCGACCATGCTCGCAAATGCGCAGCCCGCCATGGTGCCCGAGCCCGTCCAGCCGGCAATGTCGCGGCGTGTGAGCACCACGCGATGCGTCACGTCCAGACCCACCATGGTGAGCTTACGGCCCGAGCGCAGCACCGCGTCGGCTGCCTCGGGGTCGCTCGCCATATTGGCCTCGGCGCCCGCGCTCACGTTGCCGGGCACGGTAAGGGCGCCGCCCATCACGACCACGCGGCCGATGGACATCATCGCCGCCGCATCGCGCTCCAGGGCGAGCGCCAGGTTGGAGAGCGGGCCAGTCGCTACGTAGACCAGATCGGGACCATAGGTGCGCGCGGCATCGATCAGATAATCGACCGCAGCGTTGCCGTCGGCCGAGGTCGCCCCCACCGGCTCGTAGGGCGACGCGGGCACGCTCGCGCCGCCGATGCCGTTCTTGCCGTGAATGAGCGCGGTGGACGCCGGCGGCGTATAGGGCTCAGTCGCCTGCAGAGGACGGTCGGCACCCAGGTACACCGGAACCTCGGGGCGACCCAGCAGATCGAGCACCGCAAGGCAGTTGTGCGCCGATTGCTCGACGCGCACGTTGCCAAAGCACGTGGTGATGCCCACGAGCTCCACCTCGGGGCTCGCGATGGCATAGGCCAGCGCCATCGCATCGTCCACACCCATATCCAGATCAAGGATCAGCTTCTTGGTTGTCATTGTTCTACTCCGCTTCTCCGTCTTTATCGTTTAACCAAACCAATGTTCAACTTCGGCGCGCGTGGGAATCGATTGCTGAGCGCCCAGGCGCGACACCGTCACTGCCGAGGCGCGAGCACCCGCGGCCATGCACTCAAAGAGCGGCAGGCCCCCTAGGCGAGCCGCCGCCAACGCGCCGATAAACGTATCGCCGGCGGCCGTGGTATCGACTACCGTACTCGAAAGTGCCGGCATGCGCAGCAGCTCACCGCCATCGCCGAGCGTAACCGAGCCGGCACCGCCCAACGTGATGACCGCAGCCCCGGCACCCTTGTCGAGCAGCGCATTGAGCGCCGCGACGCAGCTTGCATCATCCGTGGGCAGAATGCCCGTCAGAACCTGGCACTCGGTCTCGTTGGGGCAGACCAGGTCGACCGCAGGCCAGACCTCCGCAGGCAGCTCGCAGGCAGGCGCTGGATTAAAGACCGTATAGAACCCCAGCTCGTGAGCACAAACAAGCGCCTCGGCCGTCGCCGCAAGGTCACATTCGCCCTGGGCGATAAAGACGCTTCCGGCAGCCGGGGCAATCTCGCTGGCGTCGCCGTCGAGCTCATGGGCCACCAGACGCCTCAGCGCGCGGGCAACGTCCGCGCCCGCAAGCGCATGGTTGGCGCCCGGTGACAGTACGATGCGGTTGTCGCCCTCGCAGCGAATGATGGTCGCCGTTCCCGTCTCCACGTCATCGCGATGCACTACAAAGTCACAGTCCACGCCGGTGTCTTGGAGCCCCACCACGAGCGATGCGCCGAACGCGTCGCGACCGACCGCGCCGATCATGTGCGTGCACGCGCCCATACGCGCGGCAGCTACGGCCTGATTGGCGCCCTTGCCGCCGGCGTTGGTGATAAACCCGCTGCCGCCGACGGTCTCGCCCGCACGCGGTATGCGCTCGCACGCCACCGAAAGGTCCATGTTCATGCTGCCGAACACCGCAACGATGCCGCGATCTGCCATGGAAACCTCCTCATCTGCGGGCCTTATGCCCACCGTCGGCCGTCGATCGTGCACTCTCGCACCCCCTATAACTTTAGTTCACTTTGATGTGGACGCGCGCTTGAGGTTGCGCCAGCAGCAAGCATTCACAGGAGCAGGCAGCTACAATGAATACGTGCTGATTATTCTCGTCATTGGATGATGTTTTATGGAACAATTCTCGCAATCGGGCTCGCGCGGTCGACGCCGCACGGGCAACGAGCCGGCGCCGCACGAACGCGTGAAGAGCGAACGCCGTGCCAACGAGCCGCGACGCACCACGAGCCCCCATCGCGCTTCTGCCAACAACGCGGGCCGCGCCAACACTCCCGCCGCGGAGCAGACGCCTGCTCGCCCCAAGTCCCGCTACATCCCTGCACTCGACGGCCTGCGTACGCTCGCCGTCGTCGCGGTGGTGCTCTATCACCTTAACCTCACGTGGGCTCAGGGCGGCCTGCTCGGCGTCACGATCTTCTTTGTGCTTTCGGGCTATCTGATCACGCGCTTGCTGCTCAACGAAGTCGCTAAGACCGGCCGCATCGACCTCAAGAGCTTCTGGATCCGCCGCATCCGTCGCCTGGTCCCCGCCGTGGTGACCGTCGTGGTGGTGACCTGTGCTCTGTGCACCGTCTTCAACCACGTGATGCTCACCAAGATGCGCCCCGACATCCTGCCGTCGCTGTTGTTCTTCAACAACTGGTGGCAGATTGCCCAAAACGTCTCGTACTTCAATGCTCTGGGCGACCCCTCGCCGCTCACGCACTTTTGGTCGCTTGCCATCGAGGAACAGTTCTACCTGATTTGGCCGCCACTGCTGTTTGCCATGGTATCCATGCATGTGAGCAAACCCAACACGCGCCGCGTGGTTCTGGGCCTTGCCGCGGTATCTGCCCTCGCCATGATGGTGCTCTATAACCCCGCCGCCGACCCCAGCCGCGTGTACTACGGCACCGACACCCGTGTGTTCTCGCTGCTGCTGGGTGCCTGGATGGCCTTTATCCCCGATCGCGACCTGGCGCCGGTGCGTCTCGCTCGTCGTTTGGGGCTCAATCGCCTAGCTGGCGCCGCCAAGCACGGCAAGAACGCCGAGGGCAAGCCTGGCGAGAAGGCCGACGAAGCAGCCGAGACCGCCCCGGCACAGCCGAGCGCCCTCGTGCGTTTTTGGTCCTCGCCCGCATCCATCGATGTGTTGGGCGTCGTGGGTCTGGTTGGCCTTGCCGCCATGGTCGCGCTCACCAACGGCTACACCGCCTTCCAGTATCGCGGAGGCACGCTGCTGTGCTCGATCCTCACGCTCATGGTCATCGCGGCCTGCGTGCAGCCCCAGGGAATGGTTGCCCGCGCGCTATCCGCCGAGCCACTCGTGTGGGTTGGCAAGCGCTCCTACAGCATCTACCTGTGGCACTATCCGCTGCTGCTCCTCATGAACCCGGTCGCCAACATCAACGATACGCCGTGGTGGCAGTACATTTTGCAGGTGTTGTTGGTGGTCGCCGTGGCAGAGTGCTGCTATCGCTTTATCGAGACTCCGTTTAGGAAGGGCGCCTTTGGGCGCACCGTCGCCGAATTCCGCGATGGCACCACCACGCCCGCCAACTGGGCACGCACGCACATCCCTGTCTGCGCAGCCTACGCTGTCGTGTTGGTCGTTGCACTGGGCGGCCTGATCTTTGTGCCCGAGACGTCTGCGCTGAGCGGCGAGGGCGCCGAAGTTCTGAACAAGGAAGCCAAGAACACCGCGCCCACCGACCAGCAGGCGGCCGACGACACCGACAAGGACAACGACGGCTTCCCCGATGGCTCCTACGATCTGCTTATGATCGGCGACTCCGTGTCGCTGCGTGCCGTAGACACCTTTGACGGCGTGTTCCCGCACAGCCATATCGATGCCGAAAAGGGCCGCCAGTTTGATGCGGGGCGCGCGACATTTGAGGGCTATATCCAGCAGAACCTTGCCGGCAAGATCGTGGTCTTTGCCCTGGGCACCAACGGCTTGGTAACCGACGACCAGATCGACGCCATCATGGCCGATGCGGGAGATAAGCGTATTGTGGTGTTTGTGAACACGCGCAGCCCGCAGCCGTGGGTTGGCTCTACCAACCAGGCCATCGCCAACGCCGCCACGCGCTACAAGAACGTGCGCGTTATCGACTGGTACGGATACAGCGCCAACCGCAACGACCTGTTCGATGGCGATGGCACGCACCTATCGACCACTGGCGTGACTGAGTACCTCAACTTGATCCACGACGCAGTCAAGAAGGACCTGCCCGTGCATCCCGAGGATCACGTCAACGATCCGCAGCCGGCAGCCGTCAAGTCTGCCACCGACGCACTCATCAATGCGCTTGCCTTCAAGCCGCACAAGTTGGGCACCGACAAGTAACCTGCAGCGCAAACTTCCCACATCCGGAGGGGGCGTCTGCCACGGCAGACGCCCCCTCCGGCAGTTAGGGACGTTCCTTATGTACCGGTACCTAGGGACACTCCTGGCGCAGCCAATGAAGACCTCTACGGATGAATTCCAGGCCGCTCCGTCGCTCCAGACATCGTTTCCGCGCCTCGCGCCTGCCCCAAACAATCAAAACAAGCCCTTTTCGCCGCACCCTCAAAGGTCTGTGGGCAAAAAAGGGCAAATATGAGTACTGTTACCATTTTAGTAGCAGGCAAAACCACCCAAAATGACGTCCGAGCGAACCCTACAAGATCGCGCGCGCGAGCGTGGTGTAAGAAGGCGCATCGCCTGCTGCCGTCGCCAGCCGAATCTTACTCCTTCCTGAGGCCGTAGGTCTCGGTTATCTCCGCGACGATCCG
>CABIZD010000023.1 GCA_902363125.1 Coriobacteriaceae bacterium | reverse complement strand
CTCAAGGCCGTCGCGAGGAAGCGGCTCAGGGCGATATACGCCGTGATGCGCGACCGGGTGCCCTACCGGGAGTAGCCCCGACGGTTGACAAAACTATAGGAACACCCAATGACTAGTCTGAAATAAAATCCAGGCCACGCTCCAAAATAGTTCGCCATGGTTTACTATTACGCTCATAAAGTAGTACGAGGCTAACAACGGGGGATACCATGGCAACGCAGGAAGCCTATGTCCAGGTTAAGGATCTCAAAAAGCATTACGGCGACGGTGATGCACGCCTGACGGTACTCGATGGCATCGACGCGTCCATCAACCGCGGGGAGATCTGCGTCATGCTGGGGCCCTCGGGCTCGGGTAAGTCGACCTTTCTCAACCTGATCGGCGGCCTGGAGGATGCCGACGCCGGCTCCATCATGGTGGACGGCTGCGACCTCACGGTGCTCAAGCCCGCCGACCTGGGTGAGTACCGCCGCCGCGAGCTGGGCTTTGTCTTTCAGTTCTACAACCTGGTGCCCGACCTCACCATCAAGGAAAACATTGAGGTCACGGCGCACCTGTCCAAAAACCCGCTCAATGTCGACGACCTGCTGCGTTCGCTGGGCCTCTACGAGCACCGCAACAAGTTCCCGCGTCAGGTTTCGGGCGGCCAACAGCAGCGCTGCGCCATCGGCCGTGCGCTCGTCAAGAACCCGGGTCTGTTGCTGTGCGACGAGCCCACGGGCGCGCTCGACTACAAGACGTCCAAGGAAATCCTGCAGCTCATGGAGGATGTCAATCACGAGTACGGCTGCACCATCATCATCGTCACGCACAACGCCGCCATCGCCCGCATGGCCAATCGCGTGCTGCGCCTGCGCGACGGGCGCATCGTCGAGGATGAGCTCAACGAGTCGCCCGTCGCAGCCGCCGAGCTCGATTGGTAGGCGGCGCCATGACACCTCTCGCAAAACGTCTCCCGCGCGAGCTGCGCCGCAATATCGGCAAGTACCTGGGCATCTTTCTTCTTATGTGCGGAAGCATCGCTCTCACCTCGGGCTTTTTGCTCGCAGCGCATTCTATCGGTTGCCTTATCGATGACATGCGCGATGCGTACACGATTGAGGACGGCCGCGTGACCACCTCCTTCGAGGCTACCGACGATCAACTCAAGGCCGCCGAGGATGCAGCCGGCGACGTCGGCGGCGTCACGCTCTACAAGAATTTCTCCATCGACGCCATCATCAAAAAGACCGCTGGCGACGACGGCACCAAGCGCACGCTGCGCACCTATGCGCACCGCACCAAGGTCGATATCGCGTCCTACTGTGAGGGCAAGGAGCCCAAAACGGACGATGAAGTGGCGATCGACCGTGTCTTCGCCACCAATAACAACCTGTCCGTGGGCGATAAGGTCGAGCTTGAGGGCCGCACCTACACCATCTGCGGCATCATGACCCAGCCCGATAGCCAGGCGCTGTTCCTCAACAATTCGGACTTTACGGTGAACACCATCACTTATGGCGTGGCCGAGGTCACCGATGCCGGCTTTGCCGCGCTCGAGGATGCCGGCGGCGCGCCCGCCTACACCTACTCCTTTACCTTTGCCGATCGCGACCTCCCCACCGCGGATCGCATCGATGCGGAGCAGGATATGGTCGAGGCGCTGACCGACGCCGATGCGCGCGTGGACGATCTGATCGATGCCGATTCCAACCAGGGCATTGGCTATGCGCGCGACGACGTAGACGGCGACTCCATGATGTGGATGACGCTGCTCGACATCATCATCGTGATCATGGCGTTCGTCTTTGTGGTCCTTACCGACGCCACCATCGAGGAGGAGAGCGCCATCATCGGCACGCTGCTCGCCAGCGGCTATCGTCGACGCGAGATCGTCCTGCACTACCTTGCGCTTCCCGCTACCGTGGGCGTGATCGCGGCGCTTTTGGGCACCGCGCTCGGCGTTGTGTTCTTTACCGAGCCCATGCGCAGCCTCTATTACGGTTCGTACAGCCTGCCTCCCTTCCAGGTGTACTGGAGCTGGGGGATCTTTGTGAAGTGCGCCGTGGTTCCCGCCGCTGCGCTCATTCTCATCACGCTGGTGGGCCTGCTTCGCAAGATGGACAAGACGCCGTTGCAGTTCCTTCGTCACGAGGCGAGCGGCAAATCTGGCACCAAGCGCGGCCTGCAGCTGCCGGAGCGCGTGGGTTTTGTTTCGCGCTTCCGCCTGCGTATTTTCCTGCGCAACCTGGGCAACTTCGCCACGCTCTTCGTAGGTATTGCGTTTGCGTCGCTGCTGCTGCTCTTTGGCCTGGCGATTCTGCCCACGATGACGCACTACGCGGATAACCTCGAGACGAGCCTGGTCGCCGAGTACCAGTACACGCTCAAGGCGCCGCTGGAGCTTGAGGGCACCGCCGAGGAACGTGAGCAGTGGTCGGCACTCGAGCGCTTGCAGTCGGTGGACGGCGCGCTGCTTTCCGCCGCTCAGGATGCCGATGACGAGCTTGACGACGCGGCCGATGCGGCGCAGGCGGCAGCCGATGCCGCGACCGCATCTCCGTCTGCCGAGAGCCTGACCGCAGTGCAGGATGCGCTTGCCAAGGTCCAGGACAAGAAGGATGCGCTTTATGCGCGCCTCGATGACCTTGCCGACGCTCTCGGCTGCGACCGCGATGAGACTATCGACCTGATCGGCAAGGCCTCTAAGATCGACACTGACAACGACGATATCCACCCGGTCAATACGACCGATAACGGCGCGGGCGCAATCGCACAGGCCGAGAAATACGCCGTTTACCAGCTGCAATACGACCGCGGCGATGGAAATGGCGAGGAGACGATTTCCGTCTACGGCATTTCAACCGATTCGTGCTATTGGAAAGGCCTCAACGTCGGCGACGGACACGTCGTCTTTGGCGGCGGCCTGCTCGACAAGTTTGGCTGGAGCGAGGGCCAGAAGGTCACGCTCGGCGACAAGTATGAGGGCGAGAATTATTCCCTTGAGTATGCGGGCAAGGACTGTGCCTGGGGCTCCAAGTCGGACATGAATATCTATATGAGTATCGATGACTTTAACGAGCTCTTTGGCAACGATGCGGCCTACTTTAACGGCTATGTGAGCGACGAGAAGCTCAACCTCGATGCTCGTTACTTTGCCGGCGACACCACGCCCGACGACATGCGTGCCGTGGGCGACCAGTTCATCGGCATGATGAGCAAAATGATCGGCATGATGGTCGGGCTCGCGGTGTTCATCTTTCTGCTGTTTATGTACCTGCTGACCAAGGCTGTGATCGACCACAGCGCCCGTTCGATTAGCTACATGAAGGTCTTTGGCTATCGCGATGGCGAGATCTCGCATCTGTACATCCGCTCGATCACGCTGTGCGTGGCGGCGTCGCTCGTGCTGAGCCTGCCCGTGATCATCGGCTCGCTCACGGCCATCTTCCGCTCGATGCTGCTCGCCTACAACGGCAATATCGAGATCTACGTGCCCGCTTGGTCCATGGCGGCGTGCGCAGGAATCGGCTTTGCGACCTACCTGGTCGTGGCGCTGCTGCACACGCGCTCCATCAAGCGCGTCAGTCTGGCCGAAGCCCTCAAAGTCCAAGAGTAGTCATTTAAGAACGTTCCCAACGACTAGGTGTCGTACTTGACTTTAACTCTGCTTTAACTGGTACCATCCTCTATGTCTGTAACGCCATATAGACCGAGGGGATATATCTATGACCGCAACTGCACCCGCAGCACCCGCTAAGGTGTACTTCACCAACCTGCGCACGCATGCTCGCGAGAGCCAGCTCGACAAGCTCAAGCGCCTCATCCGTCACGCCGGTATTGAGCAGATCGACTTTGAGAACAAGTTCGTCGCCATTAAGATTCACTTTGGCGAGCTGGGCAACCTGAGCTTTTTGCGCCCCAACTACGCTCGCGCCGTCGCCGACGTGGTGAAGGAGCTGGGCGGCAAGCCCTTCCTCACCGACTGCAACACGCTCTATGTCGGTAGCCGCAAAAACGCGCTCGAGCACATCGACACCGCCTACCAGAACGGCTTTACCCCGTATGCCACGGGTTGCCAGATCATCATCGCCGACGGCCTCAAGGGCACCGACGAGGCGCTCGTCCCGGTCGAGGGCGGCGAGTACGTGCACGAGGCCAAGATCGGTCAGGCGCTCATGGACGCCGATATCGTGATCAGCCTCACCCACTTTAAGGGCCATGAGCAGGCCGGCTTTGGCGGTGCCATGAAGAACCTGGGCATGGGAGGCGGTAGCCGTGCCGGCAAGATGGAGCAGCATGCCGCCGGCAAGCCGAACGTCGCGACCGAGCACTGCGTTGGCTGCCATGCCTGCGAAAAGATCTGTGCGCACAACGCCATCTCGTTTGACGATACCCGCGAGCGCGAGCTTGCCAACGGCAACACTCGCACGGTGCACGTGGCTGCCATCGACCACGATCGCTGCGTGGGCTGCGGACGCTGCATTGCGGCATGCAACCAGGACTGCATCAAGCCCGGCTATGAGGCCGCGGCCGACGTGCTCAACTGCAAGATCGCCGAGTATACGAAGGCCGTCGTCGACGGCCGCCCGAGCTTCCACATCTCGCTTGCCATGGACATCAGCCCCAACTGCGATTGCCATCCCGAAAACGACACGCCTATCGTCAACGATATCGGCATGTTCGCGAGCTTCGACCCGGTCGCCATTGACCAGGCCTGCGCCGATGCCGTCATGGCATCCGAGCCGTTGCCCAACACCGAGCTCACCGATAGCGCGGCCAAGATGGAGCACAACCACGAGTATCTGGAGGGCGAGCAGGCCAAGGATCCCTTCTGCATCACGCATCCCGACACCGACTGGCGCGTGTGCATCGCGCACGCCGAGAAGATTGGCCTGGGCACGAGCGAGTATGAGCTCATCGAGGTCAAGTAGCGCCTAGCTATTGGACAAAATAAGCGCCTTTGTAGCGTTAGTTGAGCAAAAGCCGCCCGTGAGCACAGCGCTCACGGGCGGCTTTTTGGAAGTGCGGCGAAAAATCGAATCCCGCCGACCACAAACCGTTTTTTGGCAACAAAACCCCAGACGTTGCTTTTTGCCTAAAAATACTCGTCGAGGAAGTTGTCGACCGTGTTCCAGTAGAGTTCGGGGTCGACCTGCGCGCTCTTGGCGTGGGTGGCGCCATGGATAGTGAGCTTTTGCTTGACCTTGCTGGCGCACGCGTCGTAGTTTTGGTCGAGCATGCTGTACGGCACAAAAGTGTCCTGGTCGCCGTGGATAAACAGCATGGGAACCGTCGCGTGTTTGAGTTGCTCCACGCTGCTCGCCTTATGAAAGTCGTAGCCCGCGCGCACGTTGCATACCAAGTTTGCTACATCGAGCAAGGGAAAGCTGGGCAAGCCGAACACGTTCTTGAGCTGCAGAGAAAACTCGTCCCAAACACTCGTATAACCGCAGTCCTCGATAATGCATTTCACGTTTGCGGGCAGAGGTTCCCCCGCGACGTTCATGGCGGTTGCCGCACCCATCGACTCGCCAAAGACCAGGATGCGTGCCTCGGGGTCAGCCTGAACGATTTGCTCGATCCATGCGACGACATCGAGCCGCTCGGGCCAGCCCATGCCGATATAGTCGCCGCCGGAGCGCTCGTGGGCGCGCGCGGCGGGCGCGAGTACGTTCATG
Source organism: Coriobacteriaceae bacterium (assembly GCA_902363125.1). Classification (GTDB taxonomy): domain Bacteria; phylum Actinomycetota; class Coriobacteriia; order Coriobacteriales; family Coriobacteriaceae; genus Collinsella. The sequence goes on along the minus strand of CABIZD010000023.1, from coordinate 10,158 downwards.
CCGCGGTCGTGGAATCGCTTGACGTATCGGGCCATACCGATGGGCTCGTTGGTATATCCATGCAGGCAGACGGCGTAGTCGTGCGTGCTCTCCGACGCAGCAAAATACCAGGCGGCAAGCTCGGTCCCGTCGTCCGCGGTGAGGCTCCTGCTCTCGCGGTTCTCTTTAAACCATGCCCGCGCCTCGGTATCCTCGGCATCCGGCTGCTCACCTTCTTTGTCGTTCTTGCTATCCTGCATCATCTTCATGGTGTATGGCGCGCGGGGATTCAGCGCGAAGTCAAACAGGAAGTTGCCGGCAAATCCGAGCAGCGCAACGACAACCACCAGTGCAACGACGCCGGCTATCTTGAGCTTTCGATGGGAACGTGCGTTTTGAGACATAAGAAGCTTTCCTATAAGATGTTAATACATCAACATTTAATGCAAGCGCATTATGGACGTTCGCCGTTGATGCGTCAACAGGCAAAGAATGGGTAAACAAAGGGTCACGTATGGTGCAAATTTCGCACGTACCTAGACGCTTTGATATAGTGTTGAGAACTCTTTACGTTGGAGGATGTAACCGGCATGTCCGATTCGAGCGACAGTTCTAAGCCGCGACCCAAGACCGCGGCCGTTCCACACTACACAGTGGGCGAGGAGATCATGAACTCCGTCACCCATGGTGTCGGCTGCCTGCTGGGTATCGCGGGCCTGGTGCTCCTGATCGTATTCGCCGCCCTGCGCGGCGGAGGCCCGGCCCATATGGCCGCGGCGATTGTCTATGGCGTCAGCATTATCCTCGAATACCTAGCCTCCACGCTCTACCACGCGATTCAGCCCGCGCGCGCCAAGCGCGTGTTTCGCATCATCGACCACAGCTGCATCTACCTGCTCATAGCCGGCAGCTATACGCCGTTTTGCCTCATCACGCTCGCAAACGACGGCGGCGCTGTGCTGTTCTTTGCCGTATGGGCCATCGCCATCATCGGCATCGCCCTCGAGTGCTTCCTACGCGAGCGCCAGCCGCATTGGGTAAGCGGCCTGGTCTATCTGCTGATGGGCTGGCTCGTTGTCTTTAAGCTGCCCGAGCTCGTGGCGCTGCTCAACCCCGTGGCACTTGCCCTGCTCGCCGTCGGCGGCGTGTGCTACACCGCGGGCGTGCCGTTCTATATCGCCAAAAACGTGCGCTATCTGCACAGCGTGTTTCACCTGTGGGTGCTCGCCGGCAGCATCTTCCAGTTCATGGCGGTGATCCTCTTCGTAATCTAGCGACCACGCCAGCGCCCGTGCCCCCGCTCGGTCGCCAGTGCAATTGCCGTATCCGCCACCAACGTTTTAATCCGACGTCCCGAATCTTGGAGGTTCGAGAAACTCCCGATGGACATAACCATCTCCCTTATCACCACCCTCGTTTTGACCCTCATCAACGGCTACTTCTCTATGTCCGAGATGGCGCTCACCACGGCCAAGCGCGCCGTGCTGGAGCACGAGGCCGAGGAAGGCGACAAGCGCGCCGAGCGTGCCATTAAGCTGGCTGCCGACTCCGACCAGCTGCTCGCCACCATCCAGGTCGCCATCACGCTCGTGGGCTTCGCCTCGTCCGCCGTCGCCTCGACGAGTCTGTCCGACCCGCTCGCCACGTGGCTCATGAGCTTTGGCATCGCGCCGCTCTCCGCCATCGCGCGCGGCCTGGCGCCGGTCATCATCACCGTCGCGGTCGCCTTCGTGTCCATTGTGATCGGCGAGCTTGTGCCCAAGCGCATCGGCCTGGCCAACGCCGAAGGCGTGTCCAAGCAGGTTGTGGGGCCGTTGTCGTTTTTCCAAAAGATCGCCCGTCCGCTCGTGTGGCTAACTGGTGCTTGCTCCGATGGCCTGGCTCGTATCCTGCGCATCAAGAGTGCCGACGACCGCCAGAACGTCTCGGAAGAAGAGATCAAGTACATGGTCTCGGAGCAGGACGACCTGCTCGACGAGGAAAAGCGCATGATCCACGAGATCTTCGACCTGGGCGACACCGTTGCCCGCGAGGTCATGGTGCCGCGCGTGGACACCACCATGTGCGAGGACGACGAGACGGTCGCCGACGTGCTGTCCACCATGCGCCAGACCGGCTTTAGCCGCATCCCCGTCTATCACGAGGATCCCGACAACGTCGCCGGCATCGCGCACATCAAGGACCTGATTCAGCCCGCGCTCGACGGCAAGGGCGACCAGCCCATCGCCGGCTTTTTGCGCGACGCCACCTTTGTGCCCGACACCAAGGACATCCTGCCGCTGCTGTCCGAGATGCAGACCTCGCACGACCAGATCGTGGTGGTCGTGGACGAGTACGGCGGCACGGCCGGCATCATCACCATCGAGGACATCGTCGAGGAGATCGTCGGCGAGATCGAGGACGAGTTCGACCCCGACAACAAGTATCTCACGCGCCTTTCGCGCCGCGAGTGGCTTGTCGATGGGCGTTTTTCGTGCGATGACGCGATTGAGCTTGGTTGGCCGCTTGAGGAAAGCGATGATTATGAGACCATCGCCGGCTGGATTTTGGAGCTTTGTGACTCGGTGCCCGACATCGGAGAGGTGTTTGAGGTCGCGGGGTACAAGTTCAAGGTGCAGTCGATGCGTGGCCAGCGCATCTCGCTCATTCGCGTGATTGCTCCGGCCGAAACCGATAAGAAGGATTCCGAGTCTTCGGTAGACGAGCCGACGACGTCGGGTGCGGGTTCTGCGAATCCGCACGACGGCGACGAGTAGGACAAGGAAGAGTAGGGGAGAGTTATGGCAGGCCTGTTCAACATCCTTAAGGTCACCGTCAGCGAGGACAAGATCTGCGCGCACGTGCTGGTGAACCCCGGCATGCCGCTCATGACCTCGGAGGATATCGAGGCCACGGCGCGCGTGTACTACCTGGTGCCGGCGATTGCCAAGCACCTGTGCCTGGGTGATTCCGGTCGCGAGTTCCAGGACTGCATGGGCCAGACCGAGCTTTGCCACCTGCTGGAGCACGTGACGGTCGAGCTCATGAACGAGACCGGTCTTGCCGGTAGCATCTCGTGCGGCCGCACGCGCGTAAGCGAGCACGATGAGCGCGTCTTTGAGGTTGAGCTTTCGTGCCCCGACGACGCGCTGGCCATCGGCGCGCTGTCTTCGGCCACCTTTATGATGGACTGGGCCTATCTGCACGCCGACCAGCCTGCCCCTGACGTGGAAGGCACGGTCGCGGGCCTGCGCAACCTGGTATTGGGCATGCGCGCCGAGGCCGAGGGCAAGGATCCTCACGAGGCCGTCGCCGCTGCGAACGGCGAAGATGCTGCCGAGGACGAGGGCGCTGACGAGGGCGCTGACGAGGGCGATGCGCCGGTCGACGCCGGGCCCGTTTCCGATGCGACCGCCGAGCCCGTTCCCACCGAGCCCCAGGGTGTCCCCAACTTTGACGACGAGCCCCAGGTGGCGATTGATACCGAGGGCGCGGTTGCCGAGAACCACGAGGCTTCCGCTGCCGTCTTTGGCGGTGCGGCGACGGTTCCGGCAGGACCTGCGCATGAGGGCAGCCTGCCGCTCGTGGACGGCGCCGGCGAGGACCCGGGTGCCACGGCGGCCATGCCGGCTATGCCCCAGGAGTAGGCCTACGCGTTTATCACCATCACGTACCTGCGCCTTTGCCGTACGCAGATGAGCGGAGCGGCAAGTGATGCGCTGCGGGTATAATGGACAGCATTCAAACGGTGGGCACCGACGTGCCCGCAGGAGAGGAATGATCATGGGTAAGACTTTCAGCTTTGTCTCCGGCGCACTTTTTGGTGCCGCTGCCGGCGCTATTGTCGGCGTTGCTCTGGCCCCGCGTTCGGGCGCCGAGACCCGCGCCATGGCTGCCGATATCGCCAACGACGCCTGGGACAATATGCGCGACACCTACGAGCACAGCGCCGAGGAGGCCCGTGCTGCGGTGAATGACTTTGGCCCGATGGTCGACGCCAAGACCGATGACCTGCGCGCCAAGGTCGACCTGGCCCGCGAGCGCATGGACCAGCTGCGCGAGCAGCTCAACGACGCCATTTCGGGCGGCAACGTGACGCCTGCCGCCGACGTCGTGGTCGAGAACGCCGTCGAGGCTGATACCGAGGCTGCGGAGCCCTCGACCGAGGCATAATGCGCGCCGGGGATTTTGTCGGCGCCAAGATCTATCGCAAGCCTACCGAGGACAAGCGCACCAAAAAGGACGGCACGCCGCGCAGCCCTAAAAAGCTCGGAAAGATTCACTTTCCGGTCTTTACCCCGGGCGGTACGCGCGTGGTCGGCTTTATGGTCCGCCAGTCCGATATCGCGGGCATGATCGAGCGTCCCGACCGATTCGTAGCGCTCGACGCCATTGGTGTCTACGAGGGCGCCATTGCGGTCAATGACGTCAAGGACACGTACGATGCCGCCGCCGCCAAGCGCCTCGACATCAACCTGGACGATTGCATCATCTGGGTCGGTATGGACGTGCGCACGGAATCGGGCGACGTCGTGGGCTATTGCTCGGATGTGGAGTTCAAGCCGCGTTCGGGCATCGTGCAGGCATTCTATGTGACCGCCGGTGCTGCTTCGAGTGTTTTGGTTGGTGACACGCAGGTGCCGCCGACGATGCTGCGCGGCTACGAGAACGGCGCGATGGTCGTCTCGGACGAGGTCAAGTCGCTCGGGTATTCGGGCGGTGCGGCTGCCAAGGCCGCCGAGGCCAGCGTCGTGGTGGGCGACAAGGTCAAAAAGGGCGCCAAGGTGCTCGACGACAAGGGATCGGTTGCCGTGGACAAGGGCAGTCGCGCACTGGGCAAGCAGCTCGGCAAGACGCGCGGCATGTTCAAGGCCTTTAAGGACGAATACCAAAAGGCGAGCGGAGGCTCGTCAAAAGCTACAAAATAGCGACGTACCAAATGATGGGAGGCAAGCCGGAGACCTGTTGCTCCGGCTTGCTGTGTTTATGGGGGAGGGCATATGCGCCAAAACGGATCCAACTTAAACGGGCGTTCGGGTGCGCGTCCGACGGCGCGCCGCGACCTGGGGCAGCTGCCCAGCGGTCAGCGCCGCCGTCACCGTAAGCCCGGCGCGATGTATCTCAACCATAGCCGCGGCTTTAGCGACCGCAGCGCTCGCATCGGCAACAGCCGCACACCCCGTCGTTCGTCTCGCCTGCCCTATGCGCTCATCGCCGTGGGTTGCGCACTCGTGCTGTTTATCGCTGCCGTCGTGGGCTACGTCAACCGCAGCGTGGACGTGGAGCTCAACGGCCAGAAGACCGCAGTGCGCGTCGGCTCTACGCTACAAAACCTCATCGACGACCAGGAGTTGACTGACACCTACGACGCAGGCGACCTGCTGGCCGTCGATGACAGCGTGCTCAAGCGCCATGGGGGCGAAAAGCTGTCGGTGAAGGTCGACGGCAAGCGCGTGAAGCAGGGCAAATGGGATAGCCGCGAACTTGAGGGTGGCGAGAAGGTGACGGTCAAGGATGGCCGTAACATCTACGAGAAGCACGAGGTTCAGGCTACGGTTATCGAGCCCAAGCTCAAGGTCGAAGGCACGGGCGCTATCGAGTATGTGCAGACGTGGGGTGTCCAGGGCCGCTCCGAGGTGTGGGTTGGTGAGCAGTCGGGCAAGACGCAAGACCGCGGCGAGGTTGTGCCCGCCACCGATTGCGTCGTTGCGTGCGCCAGCGTGGCGCCCAAGGGCAACAAAAAGTACGTGGCGCTGACGTTTGACGAGGGTCCGAGCGGCGCTACCAAACAGATCTTGCAGGTGCTCAAGGAAAAGGGCGTCACCGCGACGTTCTTCCTTTCGGGCGATGCGGCCGAGGCCTCGCCTGCCACGGCCAAGGCGATTGTCGATGCCGGGTGCGAGATCGGATCCAACAGCTACAGCGACGATTCGCTCAAGGATCAGGACCGTGAGGCTGTGCGCGAACAGATCACGAAAGGCACCGATGCGATTAAGTCGGCGACCGGCGTGAAGACGATGCTACTGCGTGCTCCCTACGCTGCCTTTGACGAGCAAAACTGGATTGATGCGATGGACCTGGTCTTCGCCGTGGTCTCGTGGAATATTGACTCGGGCGACTGGCTGCTCAACGGTGCCGACGAGCAAGTCTCGACGGTGCTCGATTCGGTGACGCCGGGCAATATCGTGCTGCTCACCGATAGAGACGAATGCGCCGAGCAGACACTCGAGGCGCTGCCGCAGATTATCGACGGCCTCATTGCCGACGGCTACAAGATCGTGACGCTCAGCGACCTGGTCAAGACGGACACGTCGCTGAGCAAAAAGCTCACCTCGCTGACGAAGGTCACCATGCCCAAGGACGCCGTGTTCCCCCAACTTGCCGAGGACGACGACACCACAGAGTAGTTATTGGGTAGTCATTTAAGAACGTCCCCAATGACTATGTCACGGATGCGTCAGCGTTTGGTATGCCTGCAATGTGCAGCGCATAAATTCGATGCCGCAGGGCGATGCTGATGCTATAGTTACTGCGGTTAATGAGGGTCAAGAGAAAGGTTACAGGTGAAATCCAAACCTCGACCATACAGTCGATGACCCCATGCAGGTGCTTTTTGCGCATGCACGGGGTGTAAGCGTCGAGCGGCGTGCCGCCCGCGCATGCGTATACATATCCAGAAGCCCCCAGACGCCGCACGCGCGGCCGCGTCCGGAGGAATAATGATGGGGAGCACCATTGAATTATCTGAGTGAGATGCTCAAATTGCCGGTCTTGGACGTCGACGGCGAAAAGCTCGGCGTGGTCAACGATTTTGGTATTGCTACCGGCGAAGTTTTTCCGCACGTGACGTCGCTCGCGTTCCGCGGACCCGGCAAGACGCCGTTTATGATCAGCTGGCGCAAATGGGTCGACCGTATCGACGAGACGGGTGTACACCTTAAGACGTCGGCCACCGAAATCCGTTTTTCGTACCTGCAGCCGACCGAACTCTTACTCGCCCGCGACGTGCTTAACAAGCAGATTGTCGACACGCAGGGCATGAAGGTCGTGCGCGTAAACGACATCAAGTTTTCCATGTCGGGCGAAAATCAGCTGCGCCTGCTGGGCGCCGAGGTCGGTGCCCGCGGTCTGCTACGCGCCATCAGCCCCGCGCTCGAGCATATCGTCGAAGGCTTTATGAAGCACCTGGGCAAGCCGCTCAGTGAGGACATCATCGCTTGGTCCTACATGGACCTGCTCGACCGCTCGACCAAGAACATTCAACTTTCGGTGTCGCACAAGACGCTCGGCGAGCTGCACCCTGCCGACATCGCCGACATCATCGAGCAGCTCGACCCGCGCCTACGTGCGCAGGTGTTTGCGCAGCTCGATACTGCCCAGGCCGCCGAGGCCATCTCGGAGTTCGATGACGACGAGCTTATGACCGAGATGCTCGAGGGCCTGTCCGACACGGACGCATCGTCGATGCTGGCCATGATGGACCCGGACGATGCAGCTGACCTGATCGACGAGCTCGATTACGAGAAGGCCGAGAAGCTCCTGCGCCTGATGGGCGTCAAGGAGGAGAAGGCGATTCGTAACCTGCTGGGGTATGAGGACAACACCGCCGGCCGCATCATGACCTCGGAGTTTGTCTCCCTGCCCGACACGGCAACGGTCGGTGACGCCATCGAGGCGATTCGCGAGCTCGACGAGGATTTCGAGAGCGTCTACTACGTCTATACCGAGGATCCGAGCGGCATGCTGACCGGCGTGCTTTCGCTGCGCACGCTGATCGTAGCCGACCGCGACGCCACGCTGGGTCAGCTGGCCTATCGCGACCTGGTCTATGTGTCGCCCGACGAGGACCAGGAAGACGTGACGGACGAGATGACCAAGTACGACCTGGTTGCCATCCCTGTCTGCGACGAGAACCGTCATATCCTGGGTATCGTGACCTTCGACGACGCCATGGACGTTATCGCCGAGGAGCATCAGGAGGACCTGCAGATCGCCGGTGTCGGCTCGGGCGATAGCGCGTCGGACGACTCGACGAACGTGCTCAGCTGGTTCGTGCATCGTCAGTACTGGGTCGTCGTGTGGGGCATCGCCTCGTGCGTCATGGCGACCGTGCTGGGAACGGCGCTCGGCTCCGCGCATCTGGTGGTGTTCCCCATGTGCGCCATGCCGCTCGTGCTGCTTGCTGCCTCGCGCATGGTGTCGTTCGTCAAGAACTACTTCCTCGAGTACGACGGCCACGACGACGAGCCCAAACCGTACCTGGGATTCTTCTTCCAGAGCACGGGTATGGGCCTGATCCTTTCGCTTGTTACTTACCTGTGCGCGCAGCTGGTGCGCACCGCCGCGTTCCTCGATGCGCCCATGTTTGAGGAGCAACTCTTTACCGGGTGCTTTAATATCGCTGCCATCATTTGCCTGGTTGGCAACATGAGCGCCGTGATTTACCTGATGGTGCTGTTCTGGCGTGACGAGCATGATCTCAACACGTCGGGCACCGCCATGAACGTTATTGCCGTCATGATCTCGTGCGTAGCGTACTGCGCCGCTGCGGTGCTGCTCACCATGTCGGTCATGGGTTAGGTGGTCGCGTGCAAAATACCAAGCAAAAGTCGGGCACCAAGCAAAAGTTGACCATCGCGGCCATCTTTGGCGCTATGGGTCCCGGTCTGCTGGCGGCGCTTTCGGGCAATGACGCCGGCGGCATTGCAACGTATTCCAGCGCGGGCGCCAGCTATGGCTACAAGATGCTCTGGATGCTTCCCGTCATGACCGTGCTGCTCATCGTGACGCAGGAGACCGCGGCGCGCTGCGGCTGCGTCACGGGCAAGGGCCTGGCATCGCTCATTCGCGAGCGCTTTGGCGTGCGCAAGAGTGTACTTGCTATGGCGGCGCTGTTGATCGCCAACACGGCTGTGACCATTTCGGAGTTTGCGGGCATCGCCAGCGGCCTTGCTCTCTTTGGCGTGCCGGCGAGCATCTCGGTGCCGTTGGTGGCGCTGCTGGTGTGGATGCTTACCATGTCGGGTAGTTTCCAGCGCATCGAGAAGATTTTGCTGCTGGTGAGCTGCGTGTTCGTGACCTATATCGTCGCTGCATTTATGGCTGGCCCCAACTGGGGTGAGGTCGCGGTCGACCTGGTCGTGCCTAACATTCAAAATGACCCCAGCTACGTGTCGCTCGTGGTCGCAACGATCGGTACCACCATCGCGCCGTGGATGATTTTCTTGGCGCAGAACAACGTGGTCGATAAGAACGCGGGCGAGGACGATATCGTGCTGCAGCGCATCGATACCGTGAGCGGCTCGCTTGCCGCCGATGTCATTGCCGGCTTTATTATCATCACGACCGGTACGGTGTTGTTCCCGGCGGGCATTCAGATTAGCGATGCTGCCGATGCTGCCCGTGCGCTGGAGCCTATTGCGGGTCAGTGGTCCACGGTACTGTTTGCCTCGGGCCTGGTCGCGGCGAGCTTCTTGGCTGCCTGCGTGCTGCCGGGCGTTACGTCGAGCGCTATCTGCGAGGCATTTGGCTGGGAGCGCGGTGCCGACCGCAGCTGGGACGAGGCCCCGGTCTATCGCGGCATCATTACGGCCATCATCGGTATCTCTGCCGTGCTGGTGCTTATGCCCGGCGTCGATCTGTTCCAGATTATGATGACCTCGCAGGTCATCAATGGCGTGCTACTGCCCGTGGTTCTGGTGTTCCAGGTGGTTATTGCCGCTGACCGTCACATTATGGGCACTAACCGCAACGGCCGCGTGTGGAATGTGCTCACTTGGGCGACTATCGGTGTGATTACGGTGCTCACGGTCGTCATGTTTGTTCTGCAGGCGATGGGTTACAGCGCTTAGCGCCTCTTTTGGACTCCAAACAGGCCGCAGCGATGGGCTGCGGGCTGTTTTTGTCTGCTATAGGGTGTTAGTTATATGGCAGTGGGCAAAAAATGCCAAATATGAGTACTGTTGCTAAGTGAATAGCATTTACATTCAAGAAGATAATAAACATAACCTATAGTATGTTCATTAAAATTGGCTCCAATACGCCTTAAACCAGTCAGGTTGGCTGCTTTAGGGGGTTGTAGGGGGTAGTGCGCACAGATGTGGTGTAAGAGCCGGCGGGGAGCGGGGGCTTGCGCCCGCGACCCGGGGCAGATGGGAGGGACATCGCCTACAATCCGTCGTTGACTCAGATAACGGATGA
>CABIZD010000022.1 GCA_902363125.1 Coriobacteriaceae bacterium | reverse complement strand
CTCAAGGCCGTCGCGAGGAAGCGGCTCAGGGCGATATACGCCGTGATGCGCGACCGGGTGCCCTACCGGGAGTAGCCCCGACGGTTGACAAAACTATAGGAACACCCAATAGCTAGGCAGTGGCGCGGCCGAGCCAGTTGCCGCTGTGATGGTAGACGGTGAACATCATGGCGGTGATTACCCAGGTTACGGGGTAGACCAGCAGCAGGTGCTCAAGCGACGGATCGAACGGCATAATCGCAAACACCCAGAACACCCTGAGCACGACGGTGCCAAAAATCGTGAGCAGCATGGGCTGCAAGCTCACGCCGGCGCCGCGGATGGAACCCGACGCGTTCTCGATAATCGAGAAAATCGCGTAGAACGGCGCGATAAAATGAAGAATCGTCGTGGTGTACGCCGAAATCGAAGCATCGTCGACAAACAGACGAGACAGCGGACCCGAGAATACCAGCAGCACGGCAGACAGGCCACCAATGAGCATAAACGACAGCACGAGCGACGTATGGTAGCCCTTGCGCATGCGCTCGTAGTTGCGCGCGCCAAAGTTCTGTGCCGAGAACGTGGTGATCGACACGCCAAGCGCCTCGGTAACCATCCAGACAATGCCATCCAGGCGGCCCGAAAGACCCCAAGCCGTGGTGACATCGGCACCAAACGAGTTGACCGACACCTGAATCAAAACGTTGGAAATCGAATACGCAGCAGACTGAAAGCCAAGCGGCAGACCACACGAGATCATGCTCTTACAAATGCCAGGATCAATGCCGAGTTTGGACAGTGAAAGCCGCCACGCACCCGGTGCGTGCATCATACGAATCACGATCATCGTGGCGTTGGAGCAAATGGTCAGCGCCACCGCGATGCCACAGCCCAGAGCCTCCATATGAAGCACGGCAACGAAGATGATATCCAAAACCGCATTAACAAGGCAGCCGGAAGCGATGATCACAGCAGGCCCGCGCGTGTCGCCCACGGCGCGCAGCAATGCCGTTCCCATATTGAGCAGCAGTGCCGCAACCATCGCGGCAAAATAACAGCGAGCATAGGCCACGCCCTCGGCCAATAGTTCATGCGGCGTGTTCATAAGCACCAGCATGGGCTCAACGAACACTATGCCGAGAATGGAGAAGACGATACCGCCCACCAGCGCGAGCGTCATGGCCGTGTGAACCGAACGATTCAGTCGTTCATCATCGTGCTGGCCAAAATACTGACCGGTAATGACCGCGCAGCCGGCGCCGACGCCAACGCAAAAGCCAATGCAGAGCTCGGTGAGCACCATCGTGGCTTGAATGCCACCCAGCGCGAGCTTGCCGCCAAACTGGCCGACGATATACGTACCGATAAGCGTGTAGGCCTGCTGAAAAAACGAACTAAAAAAGATGGGAACGCACAGCGACAGCAATTGCTGCCAAATGACACCTTGCGTTACATCGATCGCCGTAGATTTCTTAGCCACACGCCCTCCCCACACGCATACGTCAAACAGCAAAACGGCAATTTAAGACCAAAGCCAATACCAGCTTAGCACCGACCAGCGTCGGCCGAAACGCCCCGAACCAGAGCCCGGAGCGAAATATCTGTCTAGTGATACAAACCCGGCTGGTAGTGATACTCATTGCTCACGTGCGGGCACAGCTGCCAAAAGGCGACGGCGCTCGCCGCGGCCACGTTGAGCGAATCGACCCCGTGCGCCATCGGAATGCGCACGGCTCGGTCGCAGCCCTCAATAGTCTTGGCTCCCAGGCCGGCACCCTCGGTACCCATAAAGATCGCCAGGCGATCAATCTCCTGCAGCACGGGATCGTCCAACGACACCGAATCATCCGTCAACGCCATGGCGGCACACGAAAAGCCGGCATCGTGCAGCGCCGCCAGCCCATCATGCGGCCATACGCGCGCCTCACTGCCAATACGCGTCCAGGGCACCTGGAAAACCGTGCCCATGCTCACGCGGGCCGAGCGACGATACAGCGGGTCACAGCAAGTAGGGCTCACCAAAATGCCATCGACGTTCAGCGCAGCCGCCGAGCGGAAAATCGCGCCGACGTTGGTGTGGTCGACAATGCCCTCGAGGACGCATACGCGCACCGGGCGCTCCCCCGCCGCCTCGACGACACCGCCCAAGAACTCATCAACTGGAATCTGACGTGGACGACGGAATGCCGCGAGCGCACCGCGCGTCACGTTAAAGCCCGTCAGCTGCTCCATGAGCTCCATGGAGGCAACGAACACAGGAACCGGACCCGCGCCCTCGCGCACAACCAGGCGCTCGAACAACGGCATCATCTGGTCGAGCCAGCGTTCACCCAAAAGAAAGCTCACCGGCTGATATCCGGCACACACGGCACGCTCGATGACCTTGGCGCTCTCCGCAATAAAGATGCCCTTTTGCGGCTCCAGCACGCAGCGCAGCTCGCGCTCGGTCAGTCGCACGTAGGCATCGAGCCGCTCGTCCTCGAGCGAATCAATTCGCAGAACCTCAACGGCATCAGTCATAGCAGCCAGCCCGCACCTTTCTTTGCAGCACCTATACAAATATCGGGGCAACGCCATGCGCCGCCCCGTCATTCATTTCAACCCGATAATACCGAAGGGATAATCGGTTTTACGCCTCAATGCGACGATACGTCACGAACTCATAATCGACGCCCTCGTCACCCTCACCGGCGACAATCGTCGCGACCCCGCTACGCTGCACAATCTCCCACGCAGGATCGGCGTCCAAGTCGGGAAAGTACGTGTCCACGGGATGGACGCAGCGGTTATGAGTGACCTCGGCCTCCACGCAGTACGGCAAAAACTGCCGATAGACATCGCCGCCGCCGATCACCCAGGCAACGGGCTCATCGGCAACCGCAGCGAGCGCTTCGTCAACGCTATGCACCACGTCGACGCCCTCGCGTATAAAGCCCATATCGCGCGTAAGCACAATATTGCGGCGGTTCTTGAGAGGACGCCCGCCGGGGAAACTCAGCAGCGTCTTGCGTCCCAGAATGACCGGACAGCCTTTGGTGCACGCCACAAAATGGCGCATGTCGGCACGGTTGGACACGACCATATCGCCCTCGCAGCCAATGCCCCAGTCTTCACACACGGCAACGATGGCAGAAAGCTTACACGTCATGCCTGCCACCTACACCGCGATGGGAATGTTCTTGACCTGCGGACCGTGCTCATAGCCCTCGACGATGAGGTCGTCGGTCGTAAACGCATAGAAGTCATGCACGTCGGGATTCAGCGTTACCTTAGGCGCCGCAAACTGCGGACGTTCAATAAGCTCGCGGACGATATCGACGTGACGGTCGTAAATGTGAGCATCGGCGATCACGTGCAGCAGCTCGCCGGGAATCATATCGACCGACTGCGCAACCATCATGAGCAGAATGGCGTACTGGCACACATTCCAGTTGTTCGCGGCCAAAATGTCCTGGCTGCGCTGATTGAGAATCATGTTGAGCGTCGGCTTGTCATCCTGTGGTCGCTGCGTGACGTTATAGGTCACGCTGTAGGCGCACGGATACAGGTGCATCTCGGACAAGTCGCTGAACACATAGGTGTTCGTCATAATGCGACGGCTATACGGCGTGTTCTTGAGGTCGTACAGCACGCGGTCCATCTGGTCAAAGTCGCCCTCGGCATAATGGCTCTTCTGGCCAATTTGGTACCCGTAGGCCTTGCCGATGGAGCCGGTCTCGTCGGCCCACTCGTCCCAAATATGGCTGTTGAGGTCATGGACGTTATTAGACTTCTTTTGATAGATCCACAGGATCTCGTCCATGGCGGACTTGAGCGCCGTACGACGCAGCGTAAGCGCGGGGAACTCCTCGCGCAGATCGTAGCGCGCCGTGACGCCAAAGTTTTTAATGGTATAGGCAGGGGTGCCGTCCTCCCACACCGGACGGACCTTTTGGCCCTCGGTGGTGGTGCCATGGTCCAAGATATCGCGGCACATGGTTACAAACTGTTGATCAGCTTTGCTCATTGACCCTCCTGTCAGTCGCCTACAAGCGAGATTCATTGTAGCCCAGGCGCACGCGGCCCCACAGCCCAAACATAAGCCCTCATTTTCTGACATATGCCAGAAATTCCTTTCACAAATCCGCAGGTTCGCTATTCTATTGTTGACATATGTCAGATAAGGAGTGCGCATGGCAGGAAGACGCGAAAAATTGCGCCGCGTCGGGATCATCCCAGAATATCGCGGTTTTACCCCCGATGGCCTGGCGAGCGGCGACGCCATCGACATGACGGTCGACGAGCTCGAGGTCCTACGCCTATGTGACCTGGAAGGACTCAATCAGGAGGAAGTCGCCCAGTGCATGGGTATTGCCCGGGCCACGGTGGCGGCAATCTGCAGCCGCTCGCATCGCAAGGTGGCAAACGCGCTGGTCAATGGACGGGCGATCGTCATCGAAGGCGGCAACATCGCGTACTCCCCCATCACCACGACAACGGCCGCATGGCCAGCAAAGGAGGTCGGCACCATGAGGGTGGCAACGACGTACGACAACGGCAACATCTTTATGCACTTTGGCCGCAGCGAACAGTTCAAGATCTACGACATCCAGGACGACAAGGTCCTCAACGAGCAGGTCGTGGGCACCGGCGGCACTGGTCACGGTGCATTGGCGGGTCTGCTTGCCAACGGTGGCGTTGACACGCTCATCTGCGGCGGTATCGGCGGCGGCGCCATCAACGCGCTTACCCAGGCCGGCATCACGGTCTATGCAGGCGCCCAGGGCAGCTGCGACGCCTGCGTCGAGGCACTCATTGCCGGCACGCTCGCACAGACCGGCGAGGCCACCTGTGGCTGCCACGGCCACGACCACGACCACGAGCACATCCAAGAGCACGGCGGATCCTGCGGTTGCCACGGCCATCAAGAGAACGAGGGCCACGAGGGCTGTGGCTGCCACTAGCGGCAAATGCTCTGGCGTCAAGACGTGCCATTCGCGCAACAAGCCACACAACGACGAAGGCCGCTTGGAATACCATCCAGGCGGCCTTCGCCATACACGACTCTACCAGTCGCTACTTTTTATTACGCATCTGCGCTTCCATCTGGCGCAGCAGGTCCATATCGGACTTGGGGCCGCCCGTTCCCAGGCCGCCCATGCCGCCCAGGCCCATGGCATCCAGACCGGGAATATTGGGCATGCGCATCTTTTTGCCCTTCTTACCCTTCTTGCCCTTCTTGCCGCCGGCCTG
This sequence comes from Coriobacteriaceae bacterium, assembly GCA_902363125.1. Lineage (GTDB taxonomy): Bacteria > Actinomycetota > Coriobacteriia > Coriobacteriales > Coriobacteriaceae > Collinsella. Next base: position 15,320 of record CABIZD010000022.1, on the reverse strand, counting down.
TGCCTGATTGGCCATCGTGCGCATGCGGCCCATCATCTTATTCATCTCGCCCCACTGCTTCATAAGGCTATTGACCTCGGTGGGGGTCACGCCGGCGCCCTTGGCAATGCGGGCACGGCGCTGGCCATTGATGATGGAGGGACGCAGGCGCTCCTCCTTGGTCATCGACATGATAATGGCCTCATTCTTATCGAAGATGCCCTCGTCCAGGTTGCCACCCATCTGGTTGAGCGCACGCTGGCCACCGGGGAGCATGCCCAGGATGCCCTTCATGCCACCCATCTTCTTGACGGCCTTCATCTGGTCGAGCATGTCGTTCATGGTGAAGCCCTCGCGCAGCATGCGCTCGGCAGCCTCGAGCTGCTCGGCGTCGGCCGCCTCCTGGGCCTTCTCAATAATGCCGACAACGTCGCCCATGCCCAGAATGCGCTTGGCCATACGATCGGGATAGAACGGCTCCAGCGAATCGGGTTTCTCGCCCATGCTCACGAACTTGATGGGCTTACCGGTCACCTGGCGCACGGAAAGTGCGCCGCCGCCACGGGCGTCGCCGTCGAGCTTGGAGATGATCACGCCGTCAAAGTCGGTGCGCTCGGCGAAGGTCGAGACGACGTTGACGATATCCTGGCCGGTCATGGCATCGACGACCATCAGCACCTGATCGGGCTTGACGGCCTTCTTGATGTCCACGGCCTCCTGCATCATCTGCTCGTCGATCTGCAAACGACCGGCGGTATCGACGATGACCACGTCACGCAGGCGGTCGACGGCTTCCTGGATGGCGCCCTTGGCGATATCGACCGGGTGCGCGCCGTCACCGCGGAAAACCGGCACGCCGATCTCGCCACCAAGCGTGGCCAGCTGGTCGGCAGCGGCGGGACGGTAGACGTCGCACGCAGCGAGCAACGGCGAGCGGCCCTGCTTCTTGAGCAGGTAAGCCAGCTTTACGGCCGCCGTAGTCTTACCGGAGCCCTGCAGGCCCACGAGCATGATGACATTGGGAATGCGGTTACTAAAGACGAGCTTGCTCTCGGTGGAGCCGAGCATCTCGGTGAGCTCGTCGAGCACGATCTTGACGACGTTTTGCGCCGGCGACAGCGACTCCATGACCTCGGCGGTCATGCAGCGCTCCTTGGTCTTGGCGACGAACTCCTTGACGACCTTGAAGTTGACGTCGGCCTCGAGCAGCGCCATGCGAATGTCGCGCATGGCCGAGGTGATATCGGCCTCAGTCAGCTTGCCCTTGCCGCGCAGGCGGTCAAATGTGTCGTTGAGGCGATCGCTCAGGGAATCAAACACTAGTCACTCCTTAATTGGACTCGCCCACCAGGGCGCGGCAGAAATCTTTGGCATTGAACTCCTGCAGGTCATCGACCTGCTCGCCCACGCCCACGCGCAGGATCGGGAGCTTGAGCCTCTCGGCCACGGCCATGGCGATACCGCCCTTAGCCGTGCCGTCGAGCTTAGTCATGATAATACCGTCCAGGCCCAGTGCCTCGTTAAACTCGAGCGCCTGGTTCAGACCGTTCTGGCCGGTGGCGGCATCGATCACGAGCACGACCGAGACGGGCATGGGGCCGGCGGCCATATTGGCGGCGCGCTTACGCGTCACGTTAACCACCTTGGCAAGCTCGCGCATGAGCTCGGGGCTCGTGTGCAGACGACCGGCGGTATCGATGAGCACCAGGTCGCTGCCGCGCTTGTCGGCCTCGTCGAGCACGTCGTAGCAAACACTAGCCGGGTCGGAGCCGCGGTCGCGCTTGATGACGGGGACGCCAGCTCGCTGGCCCCACACATCAAGCTGCTCGATAGCGGCGGCGCGAAAAGTATCGGCCGAACCGATCACGACGTTCTTGCCGCGGGCGGCCATGGCGCTCGCGATCTTACCGACCGTCGTGGTCTTGCCGGCACCGTTAATGCCCACAAACAGCACGCAGCTCGGCGTATCGGAGAACGGATCGCGCCCGATGGGCACAAAGTGCTGCTCAAGCTGCTCGGCCAGGGCACGGCGAAGCTGAGGAGCGGTCTTGAGGTTCTTCTTGGCCGCGGCATCGCGCAGGTCATCGGACACCTTGATGGCGACCTCGGCACCCATGTCACCCATAACGAGGGTGTCCTCTAGGTCCTCCCAAAAATCCTCGTCGACCTCGCCGCCAAAGTAAAAGACCTCGTTGAGGGCCTCGCGACTGCGCTCAAGTCCGCGCGAGAGAGCGTCAAAGAATCCCATTATGCATTCACGACCTTTCCGGTTTCGCGATCGAGTTTTTGCGAGACGACGCGACTGACGCCGTCGGCTTGCATAGAGACGCCATAGAGGACGTCAGCGTCCTCCATAGTACGGCGCTGATGCGAAATGACCAAGAGCTGCGTATCGGAACGCAGTACATCAAGGGCGCCGATGAGCTTGGACAAGTTGGCGTCGTCGAGCGCCGCCTCGACCTCGTCCAGCACATAGAACGGCACCGTACGCGTGCGGTACACGGCAAAGAGCAGGGCGAGCGCCGTCAGGCTCTTCTCGCCACCCGACATGAGCATCATCTTGGTGATGCGCTTGCCGCGCGGCTGCGCCACGACCTCGATACCCGTATCAGCCGGGTGCTCGGGGTCGGTCATCTCCAGATGCGCCTGTCCACCCGGGAACAGCATGGCGAAGATCTCGCGGAAGTTCGCGTCGACCTTCTCAAACGTCACCAGGAAGGCCTTCCGCATCTTGCGATCAATGGCCACCGTGATCTTGGTGAGCGCCTTGCGCGCGCTCTCCAGATCGGCCAGCTGCTCCTCGATGTAGTCGGCGCGGCGCTTGAGCTGCTCGTACTCCTCCATGGCAACTTGGTTAACGGGACCAAGGTTGTTGATCTGGCGCACAAGCTGGTTGAGTTCGCGCTCGGCGGCATCGCGGTCCGTGGGCGCCGGAAGCATGAGCGCTTCCTCGAGCACCGTCGTGCCATCGGCGGTAATGGCCTTGATGGCAGCCTCGACCTGCACCTCGAGCTTGCCACGCGCGACCTTGAACTCGTTTTGCGTGGCAGAGGCGGTATCGACTCGCTCCTTAGCGCGGGCAACCTCTGCCTTGGCATCCTCGATGGTCTTCTTGAGCGAAGCGGAGTCCGCCTCCTCCAGAGAGGCCTGGTCACGCAGGCGCGCGGCCCAATCCGACGCGCGCTCCAGCAGGGCCGAATAGCGCTCGTGCATGGGGTCGACGCGCAGACGCAGCAGCTCGAGCGACCGCGAAGCCTGGCGTGTTCCGCGGATACGACGGTCGATGCCCTCAAGACGATGCTCCAGGTCGGGCACGCGGCCCTTCAGCGAACGCAGGCGTTCGCTCGTCTGGGCTAGGCGAACCTTGGCGTCAGCGAGCTTGCCGGCAGCCTCGGAATCGTCACGGCGAACGCGGTCGAGTTCGTCGTTGGCCTCGGCAATCTGCAAGCCCAGATCGCTTGCCTGCGCGCGGGCCTCGTCACGCGAACGGGTGAGCTCGTCAACGCGCGGGCGCGCAGCGCGAACGGCTTCGGAAGCCTGCTCGCGGCGCTTGGAGATGCGCACGCGCTCGACCTCGGCATTGTTGGCGCTTTGCTCCAAGCGGCCGATCTCGGAGAGCAGCGAGCGGCGCTCGCCCTCAAGACGGGCGATCTCGCCGGCGGCATCGCCCTCAGCGGCACGCGCTTCCTCAACGGCCGCATTGGCCTCGACGACCTGATCCGACACATGCTCAAACACGGCAGCCAGATCGGGCTCCAGGCCCTCCAGCTCGCGAATGCGACGCTTGCGCTCCAGAGCGCCCGACGCCTCGCCGGCATCTAGCCCCACACGCACCAGGCCGCCACAGCTTACGCGGGCGCCATCGGGAGTCACGTAGGTCACACCGTCAACGACAGGCGCGGCCAGCGCGGCAGCCAAGTCATCGACCATGTAATAGCCGCCAAGCAGCGCCTCGACGACGGGTCCGTAGCCTGCGCGCACGGACAGACGATCAACCAGACGGGTACCGGCAGCGCCCTCGGCGGCAGCAGAGCCACTCACGCCGCGCGCCATCAGCAGCGCCTCACCCGAGGCCTTCTTCTGGTCCAGAGAGGCACGACCGGCACGCTCAAGCGCAGACGTATCGTCGAACAGCAGTGCATCGATATCGCCGGCGAGCAATTGCTCAACCAAGCCCTCAAGCTCGCGCGGGGCCTCGAGCACGTCGCCCAGACGACCCGAGACATCATCGCCCAGCGCACCCACCAGACGGCTCACCAGCGGCGAGCTGTCAGCAATGCGGGCATCGAGTTTCTTTTGGCTGGCAAGCTCCGAGCGCACCTCGGATAACTTGTTGCGCGCCTCACTCTCGCGGGCACGCAGGTCCTTCAGGGCCGCGCGTGCCGCCTCGGTGGCCTCACGCGCATCGACCTGAGCCTGGCGCGCTTCCTCAAGAGCGCCCTCAAGCTCCTCGGCGCGGTCGCGACGGCTCTCGAGCGAGGCCGTGACCTCCTCGAGCTGCTCGTCAATCTGCTCCAGGCGCGAGGCATACATGTTGTCCTCGACCTCGGCATTGCTCAAGGAATCCTTCACCTTGGCGAGCTCAAGCGCGGCATTATCGGCCACGCGCTGCACATCGCGTTGCTCGCGCGTGAGCTGCGAAATCTGATTGTCGAGCGCCACGCGACGCTCGTGGAGCTCAGCAGCGGCAGGACCGGCGGCGTCAACGTCCTCCTGGGCCTGCATGTGCGCGCCGGTCACTTCCTCAAGCTGGGCGCGCGCGTCCTCGAGCTCCTCGACCACGCGACGACGCTGATGCTCGGAGCTCGAGATCTGGCCGCGCATGTCGGACAGGCGCGACACCATGTTGTGGCCCTTTTCCTCGAGCAGGCGCATGTCGGAGTTAATGCGGCCGACCACATCTTGCATATGACGGCGCTGCTCGCCCAGGTCGCCCACAAACAGGCCCTTTTCCTCGAGCATGACCTGGAGCTTCTCGAGCTCGCGCTCCTTTTCGCCCAAGCGGTACTGCGCAAGCTCAAGCTCGGCGGCACCTTCCTTGGAGCGGCTCTCCAGGTCGTTCCACTGCGACTGCAGCGAACGCAGCTCGTCGACGGCCAGCATCTGCGTAAGCTCGTTCGCGCGCGAGGACAGCTCTTTGTACTTGCGCGCGCGATCGACCTGACGCTCCAGCGGTCGCAGCTGACGGGCGATTTCCTTATTGATGTCGCGAGCACGCGTCAGATGCTCGTCCATCGACTTAATCTTTTTGAGCGCACGCTCCTTGCGGCGCTTGTGCTTGGAGATGCCGGCGGCCTCCTCGATGAGAGCGCGGCGCTCCTCGGGGCGGCTCTGCAAAATGGCGTCGAGCTTGCCCTGGCTGATGATGGAATGCGTATCCTTGCCCAGGCCCGAATCGTGCAGGATGTCCTGAATGTCCATCAGGCGGCACGGACTCGAGTTGATGAGGTACTCGCTTTCGCCCGAGCGATACATGCGACGGGTGATGGCGACCTCGTCAAAATCGACGGGCAGCATATGGTCCGAGTTATCGAGCACCAGCGTGACCTCGGCGACACCCACCGGCTTGCGCGCTGACGAGCCCGAGAAGATGACATCCTCCATGGCCTGGCCGCGCAGCTGCTTGGCGCTCTGCTCGCCCAGGACCCACAGAATCGAGTCAGAGATGTTCGATTTTCCCGAGCCGTTGGGACCGACGATGACGGTCAGGCCCGGCTCAAACGTCATATGGGCGCGGTCGGCAAACGACTTGAACCCTTTGAGCGTGAGGGACTTGAGATACACGGTTCCTCGCTTACACGTGCTTCTTGTTCAGAATCACGCCGTTGGTGGTGTAACCCATGCGGTCGAGCGCTTCGAGCGCGGCGGCTCCCTCGGCTTCTTTCTTTGAGGAGCCGGAACCGCGACCCTGGCGAATACCATCGATCAAAACCACGGCGGTAAAGGTGGGCGCATGCGCTGGGCCCTCGGAGCCAACGAGCTTATACGCCGGGGGTTCGTGACCGTCGGCTTGCACGCACTCCTGCAAAAACGACTTGGGGTTTGCAGGATGCTCGGCACGCTCGGAAGCCAAATGCGGTTTAAGCGTACGATGGATAAACTCCGCTGCGGCATCCCAGCCGGCATCCAGGTACAGTGCGCCCACGAGCGACTCGTAGACGTTCTCGAGCGCCGAATGCAGGCCGCGCGCACCGGTACCGGTCTCGGAGGCACCAAAGATGATGATGTCGTCGATACCCAGCTCGTGGGAGACTTCCGACAACGTGGCGCCAGAGACGAGCGACACCTTCAAGCGGGTGAGCTTGCCCTCGTCAAACTCGGGATAGGACTCAAAGAGCGAACGGGCGACGACGGCGCCCAAAATGGAATCGCCCAAAAACTCCAAGCGCTCGTAGCTTGCCGAGACAGGCTGGCCTTCGACGGCCGAAGGATGCGTGAGGGCCGCGCGCAGCAGCACCTTGTCATTGAACTCGTGGCCCAGAATCTCCTGGGCGCGCGTAAGTCGTTCGGATAAAGCCAAGACTTAGGCCTCCTTGGCAGCTTCGATAGCGTCGACGGCGTCGGCGACAGAGTTAAGCGAGAGCAGGGTCTCGTCATCGATCTCGAGGTTGAACTCGTCCTCGATAGCCGTAACCAGCTGCAGGCGCTCGAGCGAGTTGGCATCGAGGTCGTCAAAGGTGGTCTCATCGCTAATTTCGGCAACATCGACGCCCAGAACGTCAGCAGCGACCTCGGCGATCTTGTCGAAGATTTCGGAGCGGTCCATAGCGCTTCCTCTCATAGTGCATGAATACCAAAAGAATGGTACCGCCCGGGCGGTACCAAGACACGGTTCTGATTCTACCCCACGACGCACGCCCCGAGGCGCATAACGCCGCTGTTATAAAACGATACCGTCCATAGAGTTGGCGACATTCTCGACCAGCCCCGCGCGCACGGCTTCGGCCGCCGCGAGCGTACCGTTTTTGACAGCCTCGACCGAGGTGGCGCCATGGCCGATCAGGACCACGCCACGCAGGCCCAAAAGAATCGCGCCGCCCTTGGCGTCGCCCGAAAGCTTGGCCTTAATCTCGCGCATCTGCTTTTTGATGAGCAGCGCGGCGATCTTGGTGCCAAGCGAAGACATAAAGGCACCCTTGAGTTCCTTCAGCAAAAACTTGGCAGCGCCCTCCGTGGCCTTGAGCGCAATATTGCCCGACATGCCATCCGCAACGACGACATCGAAGTTACCCGAGGTGATGTCCGTTCCCTCGCAGTTACCAACAAAGCCGGGAACGGCGTCTTTCATGGCCGGGAAGCAAGCCTTGGTAAAGTTGGAGCCCTTCTCGTCCTCGGTGCCGTTGGCAAGCAGGCCCACGCGGGGATGCTCGATGCCCAGGACGACGCGGGCATAGGCGCTACCCATCTGGGCAAAACGCACCATGTCGTCGACCTCGACATCGGGGTTGGCGCCCATATCGCACAGCACCGTCAGACCGCCGGCACGATTGGGCAGCGCATTGGTCAGACAGGGGCGCACCGGCTGCTTCTTGCCTTCGGCCTGATACCTAAACGGCGTCACATAGGCGGTGGCAGCGGCGGTCATGGCACCGGTGGAACCGGCGGAGAAGAACGCATCCGCGTTGCCCTTCTTAATGGCGCGACACGACAGCACGATCGACGACTTGCGTTTAGTCATCACGGCGCGAATGGGATCGTCATCCATGGCGATAACGTCGGGTGCCTCAAGGGCCTCAACACGTGCGTGGGAAGCAGCAAAGGGATTGACGATTTCGGCAGGGCCAGCTGCCAAGACCTCGATATCGGGATCGGCAGCAAGTGCAGCCTCGATACCATCGAGAACAACCTGAGGCTTCTCGTCTCCACCCACAACGTCTACACAAACGCGAACGTTACTCATATACATGCTCCTTATACAAAAATGGCCGACTCATTGAGCCGGCCATTGTGGTTCCATTTGGAACGGCATCGCATCCAGAGTATACCGTTACTCGGTAACGATAACCTCGCGGTCCTTGTAGAAACCGCAGCTGGGGCACACGTGGTGCGGAAGCTTGACAGCGCCGCAACGGGGGCACGTGGACTGAGCCGCAGCCGAAATTTTCATGTTGGCGGAACGACGGGTGTGAGTGCGGATACGACCCTGCTTTTGTTTAGGTACGGGCATAGTGACCTTCCTTATGAACTATCCAGTGTGGCGATTACGCGCAAGTAGCGATACTACCACAGTTTTACTCATCGAGCTTGAGATTCTTCAATGCTGCAAATGGATTTTCCGTGGCAGCGGCCCATTCCGCCTCTGCCTGGGCGGCGCAATCGCATTGCTCGACGTTGAGATTGCAACCGCATGTGGGGCACAGACCACGGCAATCGGGCTTGCAGAGCACCACGAACGGCGTGTCCATAACGACCGCGTCACTGATGGGCTCGCCCAGATCGACGAGACGGTCCTCACCCAGGAGCTCGTAGCCATCCTCGTAGGCCTCGGGATCCTCGGGCTCCTCAAAGAGGTAGAACTCCTCGATTTCGCCGGCGATATCAAACGAGGCAGGCTCCAGGCAACGGTCGCACTCGCCGGTGGCGTGCGCGCGGACCATGCCCGTGAGCAAGACACCGGTACCGGCATTGGTAAAGACAACGTCGTAGTCGATGCCGTCCTGAAGCTGGTACTCCTTCTCGCCCACCGTGTAGGTGGCGACATCGACCTTACCGGTCAGCGGATACGAATCTCCAGGAAACTCGAGCTGCTCGGAAAGATCGACGGTAACGCTCGGGAACTCAGCCATTACCACTGACCATTCTGTTGGGCGGCACCCTCGTTGAGCTGCTGACGGCAACGGGCAACGGTGCCGGTCAGGCTCTTGAGGTTCTCCTCCAGGTGCGTAAAGACCTGCTCTGCATAGTCCTCGGCAGCATAACGCGTCTCGCGCTCGTACTGCTGGGCACGATCGCGGATGTCGTCGGCCTGCTGCTGCGCAAGGCGGACGATCTCCTGCTCACCGGCAATGGTGAGGGCCTGCTGCTGAGCATCGGCAATGATGGAATCGGCCTGAGCGGCGGCGGAAGCCATGAGCTCCTCGCGCTCCTTAAGGATACGGCGGGACTTCTGCCACTCCTCGGGATAGCTCATGCGGATCTCGTCGAGAATGTTGAAGAACACGTCGGCGTCGATGACCTTGAACTGAGCGTTCTTGCCGAAAGGCGGCTTGGCTTCCTCGATCAGCCCTTCGAGCTCATCGACCAAGCTGACGATCCTATCGCCAGGAAAATTCTCGCCCGGCATCCAGTCTCCTTTCATAGGTAACATATCATCGTGCTAGTTTACCACATGCCACCAGGCAATAAGAAACGTCACGAAAAGCGATGTTTGAGCGCTTCGACCACGTTGGACGGGACAAACGTCGATACGTCACTACCGAGCGAGGCGATCTGGCGAACAACCGAGCTCGAGATATAGCCGTACTGCGGCGCGCTCATGACAAAGATGGACTCCAGCTCGTTATCCAAGCGATAGTTGAGGTCGGCCTGCTGCAGCTCGTACTCAAAGTCGGTCATGGCGCGCAGGCCCTTGACCACGGCCCCCGCCCCCTGCTCACGAGCGAAGTCGACCAAGAGGCCGGTAAAGGGCAGGACCTCAACGCCGTCGATATCACCGAGCGCCTCGCGGGCCAGCGCCACGCGCTCATCGAGCGTAAACGTGGTGCCCACACCGTTTTTACCCTGCGACTCGGCAACAGCGACGATCACGCTGGGAAAGATGCGGCGGGCGCGGCGGATCACATCGATATGGCCAAACGTGATGGGATCAAAGGTGCCCGGGACGATCACGCGGTTGATGGTGTCACTCATGAGCATCCTCCTGAAACGTCGTGGCATCGTTGTTGTCAGCATCGGTGCCGGCGTTATCGCCCTCGCCATCGTTATCGCCGACCCAACGAAGCAGGTCGACCGAGGTAATGCCGTAGCGCTTCTCACGTACAGTCTCAAAGCCTGCCGGATGCGCGCCCGCATCGGCAGCGGCATGCTCAAACAAGGCGTAAGCGCCAGGTGCAAGTAAACCCTGCTGAGCCAGGTTCTGCAGCAGTTCCTCGACCGGCTCGGCACCAAAAGCATAGGGCGGGTCGAGCAGGACCAGATCAAAGGGGCCGCCCGGTACACGACCGCGCGAGGCACTCGCCAGCATGTCGCCCGTGACCACGCGCCAACGCGCACGGTCACGGCAGAGCGACTCGATATTCTTGGTAATGAGCCGCGCGGCGTTGCGATCGATCTCAAACGTCGTGAGCGAGCGGGCCCCACGAGAGAGCATCTCTAACCCTAAGGCACCGGAGCCGCCAAAGGCGTCCAGCACACGAACCTCGTCCAAATCGAAATCGAATGCCGACATGACCATAGATGCGCACGCCTCGCGCACGCGATCAGTCGTGGGGCGGGTGACATCGCGACCACGGGGCTCCTCGATCTTACGACCGCGCCATTCGCCGCCGATGATTCTCATCCTCCGCTGACCTCCTTAAAAATGTGTCGATATCGTATGGCAACCGCATCGCGCAGGGGGCGAGTCGCCACGGAGTCAAGAGTGCAAGCATACCGCAAGAGCTCGACCGCGTCCAAATGGGCCCATTCGATAAGGTCCTCATCGGCATCCAGGTCCACAAAGCGCAAGGTCACGCCACCGTGCTGACGGTACCCCAGGATTTCGCCCTCGTGGCGCAGACGCAGGTCCATCTGGGCGAGCGTAAAGCCATCCGAGGTCTTTTCGAGCGACTGGAGACGGTCTTGCGCCGCCGATGCGCCGCCGTTGCCCTTGGAGTGCGTCATGACCAGGCAGGTACCCGACTCGCTGCCGCGGCCCACGCGACCGCGTAGCTGGTGCAGGGCCGCCAAGCCAAAGCGCTCACCGTTCTCGATGACCATGACGGTGGCGTTGGGCACGTCGACGCCCACCTCGACCACCGTGGTCGAGACGAGCACGTCGATCTCGCCGCGCTTGAAGGCATCGATCACGCGGTCCTTCTCCCCCGCCGGCATGCGGCCGTGAAGGCGCTCGATGGTAAGTCCCGGCAGCGCCAGGCGCAGTCGTTCGAGCTCGGTTGCCGTATCGTGCAGCGGCACGGGGACCGTCACGCGGCCCTCGTCGTCGCGGGCGATACCGGGTACGTCTTCCAGCTCATCGGCCGAGTCACTCGGCTCCACGAGCGGGCAAATCACGTAGGCCTGCTGACCTTTTTCATGTGCCTCGCGGATGGCGCCATAGGCGAGGTCGCGGCTCGACTCGGTGAGCACGCGTGTCGTCACGCCAGCGCCAGGGACGGGCCGATGGCGGATGATGCTCGTGTCCAGATCGCCGTAGACCGAAAGCGCCAGCGTACGCGGGATGGGCGTTGCCGTCATAACGAGCAGGTCCGCACCGGGACCCTTTGCACGCAGGGCGTTACGCTGGCCTACGCCAAAGCGGTGCTGCTCGTCGATGACGACAAGCGACAGATGCTTGAACGCAACGTCATCCGAAAGCACCGCATGGGTGCCAAAGAGGACGTCGAGCTCGCCCGATTCCAGCTGGGCATGGATGCGCTCGCGCTCTGCGGCCGGCGTGGCGCCCGTCAGAAGCGCCCAGGACATGCCGGCCTGCGAGAGCAGAGGGCCAGTCTTATCGGCATATTGGCGCGCCAGAACGCCCGTGGGCGCCATAACGCAGGCCTGCGTGCCGCTATCGGCAGCCACTGCCAGCGCGCAGGCGGCAACGGCGGTCTTACCGGTACCGACATCGCCCAGCAGCAGGCGGTTCATCACGCGCCCGCCATCGCACATATCGCGCAGGATATCCTGGAACGCGGCCTCCTGCTCTTCGCTCAGCGAAAACGGCAGGGCTTGCTTGAGCGCGGCCAGGTGCTCGCCCGCGGTGTGGGCGTAGGGAGCGACTTCGACCAGGCCGCCGTCGTTGCGCAGGCGCAGTGCCAGCTGAAGGTAAAGGCACTCCTCATAAGCAAGGCGACGGCGAGCGATATCGCGCTCAGCCATGCTCGAGGGAAAGTGGATTGAGCGCAGCGCGCGGGCATTGCTCATCAGGCGGCGCTTGACGCGTAAGCGTGCGGGAATCGGGTCGAAGGGATTGCCGACGACCTCGAGCGCGCCGCTTACGATGCGGCGCATCCACGCCTGGCTCACGCCATCACTCACGTAATGGACCGGCAGGATGGTGCCTGCGGCACGCCCATTCTCGAGCTTTTCAAAGTGCGGCGAGGACATCTGCTTAAAGCCGTAGGCAAACTCGACCTTGCCCATCACGGCCAGGCGGTCGCCCTGCTTAAGCTGCTGGGCAATCCAGGGCTGGCGGAAAAAGGCAACCTGCAGCACGCCCGTCTCGTCAATGAGTGAGACCTCGGTCACCTGCATGCGCGGACGCGGCTGCTTTTGGACGATACGGTCGACCGTGGCGATGATGGTGCACACAGTGCCGATGGGCGCCATCTCGATGGACCACGAACGGGTAAAGTCGAGGTATCGATGAGGAATATGGAGAAGGAGGTCCCCCACCGTCCGAATTCCCAGACGGCGAAGGGCCTCCTCACGTTTACCCGAAACATATTTGAGTCGCGCGATATCCTCGTCGAGCGCATTGCTCTGGGCAAAGCGCTCCGAGACGCGCGGCACGGAGCACAGCTCGGACATGGGCAGTTGCCTACTCGATCGAGAAGATCACGGGATAGAGCGGCTGCTCGCCACGATGGGCGTCGACCTCCAGGTCGGGCTGAGCCTCCTCGATGGCGTCGACGATCTCCTGGAAGGCCTCATCGGACAGCTCCTCGCCGGCCAGAATCGTCAGCGCGTCGCCCTCCTCTTCCTCCTGCATGCGGTTGATGCAGTCGAGCGTGACCTGCTTCACGTCGGAGCCGACCACGTCGATGGAGCCGGCGATGATACCCATGACGTCACCGGAGTGAATCGGAGAACCGTCAGAGGCACTGGAGTCGCGCACGGCGCGGGTGACCTCGCCATCGCGGACCTCGCTGATGGCGTCGACCATGGCGGCGACGGCATCCTCGAGCTCGGAATCGGGCAGGACCGCGAACAGCGCGGAGAAGGCCTGCGGGACGGTCTTGGTGGGAACGACGGCGACCTTCTTGTCGGTGCAGGCTGAGGCAGCAGCCTCAGCGGCCATGCGGATGTTGCCGTTGTTGGGCAAGATGATGACCGAGGTCGCGTTGACCTGGTCCACCGCGCCCAGCAGGTCTGCAGTCGAGGGGTTCATGGTCTGGCCACCCGACACGATCACGTCGACGCCGAGGGACTTGAGGATGTCGGCCTCGCCGGACCCAGCGGCAACGGCGACAAAGCCCAGGGCCTTCGCGGGCTCGGCGGCCTTCTCCTGGTCCTCGTGGATCTTGGCGGTACGGTCGTGGGCCTCCATCTCCATGTTGTGGATAAAGACCTCATAGATCTGACCGAGCTGCAGCATGTGCTCGAGCACCAGGTTGGGGGTGTTGGAGTGCACATGGATCTTGTAGTCGGGATAGGCGCCCACGAGTAGCTCACAGTCGCCCATGGAACCCAGGAACTTAAGGCACTCGTCCTCGTCAAACGGGGCGTCGGCCTTAAACAGGAACTCGTTGCAGTAGCGGAACTCCGAGCCCTCCCAGTCGTCGTTGGCCTCGATCTCAACGCGACCGAGGGCCGCGTCGCGAGCAGAGCCAGCGGAATCAAACGTGGCGGAGAAATCCTCGACAACGGTGCTGCGGCCAAGAGCAGCGGCAACAAAGTTCTCTAGGAAGATGGCAAAGCCGAAGGCACCGGAGTCGACCACGCCGTTCTCTTTGAGGACGGGCAGCAGGTCGGGCGTGCGGGCGACGGACTGATACGCCTCGACGACGATGGCGTCGAGCGCGTCCTCGGCCGAGAACTTCTTCTTCTCGCACTCGTCGGCCTTGGTCGAGACATCGCGCAGCACCGTGAGGATCGTGCCCTCGATGGGTTTGCGGACAGCCTGGAAGGCGACCTTGACGGCGCGACGGAAAGCGAAGGCGATGTTGGCAGCCGTAATAGGCTCATCGGCAGAGACGAGGCCCTCGGCCACACCGCGCAGAATCTGCGAGGTGATGACGCCGGAGTTGCCGCGGGCACCCATCAGGGAGCCGTGGGTGATGGCGCCGGCGATGGCCTCCATGTCGGCATCGGCGGGAAGGGCGGAGAGCTCCTTGGTCACCGAAGCGAGCGTGAGCGACATGTTGGTACCGGTGTCGCCGTCGGGTACGGGGAAGACGTTGAGCTTGTTGATCTCCTCGGCCTTGTCGGAAACGGCAGCCGCAGCGATCGGAAAACAGGTGCGAATGGTCTTTGCAATCATGGGTATTTGAATCTCCGTTTTCAGATGCTAGTTCAGACGGCTCTTGAGCGCGTCGATATGGATGCCGATCTTAAGGCTGGCGGGATCGATCTGGGCGATCTCCTGCAGAGTGAAGGCAACGGAGCTCGAAAGATTGTGGCAGACGGACTTCATGTTGACGCCGTTCTCGAGCACGACGTGAAGATCGACCGTAAGGCCGTTCTCGTCGGCGGAGACAAGCACGCCCTTGCGGAGGCGCTGACCGGCAAGCAGGCGCACGCTCTCGGCGCCCTGGAGCTGCTCAGCCATACCGACGACGCCATAGCACGTCATCGCGGCATAACCGGCAATATCGGCAATAACGTCGTTCGAGACGCTCAGGCTGCCGTTAATGGTCTCAGACACAAGAATCTCCTTATCTGGTGCTCGCGGCACCATGTCGTGGGAGCAATCATTGCAATATTCTACAACGACCGCGCCATGTTGAGGTGGTGGGTCGCGGGATTACATCCTCGACACGAAATGTTGATATGGCAACGTTCGCGCCAGGCGATCGCGGCATGAAAAAACCCGCCGCATAAGCGACGGGTTTTACAACCTGGCTCCCCGGGTAGGACTCGAACCTACAACAGCGCGGTTAACAGCCGCGTGCTCTACCATTGAGCTACCGAGGAATTTAAAAGCCCAACGGAAAGGGCTGGAAAATTCTGGCTCCCCGGGTAGGACTCGAACCTACAACAGCGCGGTTAACAGCCGCGTGCTCTACCATTGAGCTACCGAGGAATAGGTGCGTGCTCTCAAGCAACGAAGTTTATTATACGGACGAATCAGCTTAGGGCAAGAACTTTTTTAAGAAATTTTCCGACCCAGTCATTGGGGACGTTCTTAAACGACTAGTCATTCAAGAACGTCCATTACAGTCGAAATTGTCAGCCCGGGACCGTCTCGGGCTACGATTGAGGCGCGCCCAGAACGGGCCGCCGACCGGGCGCCCGCGCACGGCCGAACGTCCCTGCCC
>CABIZD010000021.1 GCA_902363125.1 Coriobacteriaceae bacterium | reverse complement strand
ACGGCCTATTTCGGCCTCGCGCCGAGTCAGAGGTCGAGTGGCGACTCCGTGCGGCTCGGAGGCATCAGCGGTGCGGGCAACGCGCTCGTGAGGAAGCTGGCCGTTGAGGGCTCATGGTGCTACGCCGCGGCACGGCACCAGCCGAAGCTCATGCCAAGGGACACGGGCGTGCCCCTCGAGATAAGGATGCACGGGAGGAAGGGGTCCGAGCGGCTCCTGCGGCGGCGCGAGGAGATGCTCGCCCGCGGCGTGCCCGCGGCGAAGGCCAACGCGGCCACCGCGGCCGAGCTCGTGAGGTGGCTGTGGGCCCTCGGCATGATGTGCCGGGAGGGCGCGGAATAGACATAGCCCCCGTCCCGGCGAGCCGGGCGGCCTTCGGGGATACCCCCGCTTTCGCTGGGCGCGCGGCGGCGGCCGCATGCGCGTAGTCAGACTTGGGGAGCCCCACCGAAGGAATGGAGTGCGGGCCGACAGAACGGTATCCGCGGATATGAGACTGAGCCGAAGGCGTCGACGACATGCCGGGGGCGGACCGGGACGGGTTAACGGCAGGCCCCGCCGACCGATTGCAAGCGGTCGGCGGGGCCATTGTGGCTCTTGACAGCGGATTGGGTCATATGAGCGAAAGCCCGCCAGAGCGAGCAAGGTGCCTTGAAACAAGGCGGCATTGACCTTCTGGTCATGCCGCCGAAGTTGAAAGGCAGATTGCCGCTCTGGCGGGTTTGCAGCGCCGAGCCGTTACGGCGTTTGGTAAAACGCCGTAACTAAAAACGGTTGCCGCGGAAGCCGCCGCCGTTGCGGCCGCCACGATCGCCACCGCGACCGCCGCGGTCGTTACCGCGGTTGCCGCCGAAGCCGCCACGGTTGCCACCGCGATCGCCATAGCCACCACGGTTGCCGCCAAAGCCGCCGCGACCGCCACGGTCGCCGCCACGGTCACCAAAGCCGCCACGGCCGCCGCGATCGCCACCGCGACCGCCACGGTCGCCGCCACGGCCACCGCGGTCACCAAAGCCGCCACGGCCGCCTCGATCGCCACCGCGACCGCCACGGTCGTCACGACCGCCGCGAGGACCGCGGTCCTCGTCCAGGCCCATGGCGACAAGCGGAGCGATGACCTTATCGAGAGCGGCCATCAGCTCGGTGGCCTCCTCGTAAGAAAGCTCGGGCAGGAGCTTCTCCTTCTTGTTGGCAAGCTCGACCAGGCCCTCAGCGGCATCCTCGGCAGCGAAGACGACGATCTTGCGCATATCGCCCTCGGCGTCGTCGATGCGGCCGACCAGATCGGCAGCCTCGGCCTCGGCCATCAGGCCATCGAGCTCACGGAGGCGCATGCCCAGCAGGTCGGACATTTCCTTCTGCTCCATCTTGGGCTTGAGGTCAAGAAGCTTGATGGCGCGCTCGATGTTCGCCATGCGCTCGGCCTTGGCCTCCTCCTCCTTAGAAATAGCAAAGCGACGGCTACGCAGCAGGCGGGCGGCCTTCTGCATCTTGTCCATCAGCTCTTCGTCATCGTAATCAACGGCGGCCTCGACAACCTCGGCCTCCTCCTCGGCGGAAACCTCGTCAGCAGCCTCAACCTCGGCAGCTTCGGTCTCCACGGTCTCGACTGCCTCGACCTCGGCAGCCATGGTCTCGTTCTCGGTCTCGTTCATGATCTCTTCGTTCTCGGACATGAGACTCCTTCTTGGCCCTCTCGGGCATCATCGCCCCATTCGCGGGGCCCGTCGCGCACTCTTTGCGCTTTAAACATTCATGCCTCTCGGCAAAACGTCCATTAGTTTATGGTGTCGCCATCCAATCTAGCTGCAGAATCTATGTGCACACATTAATGCGACATGTGCGACTCGCGATGAGCGTACACCAGCGACGTCGCGAACCCGACCACGGCAATCACAGCCGCCACACGCACGGCAGCTGCAAATCCAATCGCCTGGGCAACGTCGGTCGCAGCGCCAGCTGCGCCGGCGGTCGCAGCAGAACTCGAGAGCAGACCGATAAACAGCGATGGGCCAAACGATGCGGCAATCATGTTCCACGTGTTAAGCAATGCCGTTCCGTGGGGATGCTCAGCGGCAGGCAGCGTCTCCAAGCCGGCCGTTTGCGAGGGGCTCAGCACCAAACCGACTCCGGCATACACCACAACGGTCAGCGCCACAACGACGCCGATGTTCATACTCGCCGCAGTCATCGAGATGGCAGTCTGCCCCACGGCAATCAGGGCAAAGCCGACCGGCAGCAGCGGCCATGCGCCACGGGCGTCCATCACGCGTCCGCCCACAATCGAGGTCACGGCGTTACAGGCAATCGCCGGCAAAATGAGCAAGCCCGCAACAAGTGCGGTCATGCCGTATGCGCCCTCAAAATAGAGCGGCAACAAAACGCTCATCGAGAACGTCGTCATCATCGACACCACCACAAGCAGGCACGCAGGCCAAAAACGAACGCTCGCCATGGGACGCACGTTAAGCACCGGATGCTCGAGTTTGAGCTGGCGGGCCGCAAACAGGCCGAGCAGCACAATGGCGGCGATAAGCGTCACGATGCCGGCAATCAGATTGGTCGAGAACTCGCCTACGGAATACACAAATGCCGTAATGCCGGCGGCGAGCAAAACAACCGACAGAATATCAAGCGTGGTGTTCGAGCGCTCTCCGACATTTTGAACAAGCTTAACGCCCGCCGCAGCGACCACAATACCGCCCACCAGCGGCACTACGAACACCGCCCTCCAGCCGAACAACGTGCACATAAGACCGCTGATTACGGGTCCAAACGCCGGCCCTAGCGTAATGCAGGCACCGCCCAGGCTCAGATACAGACCGAGCTTCTCGCGCGGGGCGCAAGACAGCACCACGTTCATCATGAGCGGAAACAAGATGCCCGATCCCGCAGCCTGCAAAATACGACTTGGCAGCAAAACGCTAAACGACGGAGCGATCAGACACAGGACTTCGCCGGCGACCATACATCCGCATGCGAAAAATAACAGCTTGCGCGTTGAGAAACGGCCGGACAGGAAGGCCATGATGGCCGTAAAGATCGACGTCACGATCATGTAGCCCGAGACGAGCCACTGCGCCGTGGTAGCACTCGCCGAAAAGGCCGCCATAATGTCGTGCAACGCCACGTTAATGATGTTCTCGTTAAACGCGGCAACAAAGGCTGCAATATACATTACGACGAGAATCGCCGCAGTAGCCAATGGCGTTGCTTGAACTTGTTGCTGAGATTTGCTCCCCATGCATTTCCTTCCTCTTGGAACGACAGTCGCATCGCCCCAGAGGAACAGTCCAGGGCGAAAAATGAGCCCTAGACTTACGCCAAACGCCGTACACGACGAATCTGGCAACATGGTCCAACGTCGAAAGATTGTAACGCGGACGCACAGCTTTCCTTCCGCGCTATTATTAAAAGTCCACGAAAGCATAAGACATGAGGAGCCCGCCATGATTAAGCCCATCATGAAATCCGAGTTCTTTTTGCGCCTGCCTTCCGAAGACGCGGGACCCGACGATGCCGCGACCGGGCAGGACCTCCTGGATACACTCCACGAGCATGAGCACGAGTGCGTGGGGCTCGCCGCCAACATGATCGGTGTGCGCAAGCGCATCATCTGCGTAAAGGACGGCAACAGGACACTCCTGATGTACAACCCTCAAATTCTTGAGCAGGTCAATGCCTATCAGACGAGCGAAGGATGCCTCTCGCTGATCGGCGAGCGTCCCTGTACCCGCTATCGCCGCATTAAGGTTGAGTATTTAGACGAGAACTTCGTCCACCGCATCAAAAACTTCTCGAGCTACACCGCCGAAATCATCCAGCACGAAATCGACCACTGCAATGGCGTCGTGGTTTAGGCCACCTGCCAAAATGAGGGTACCGGAGGCCTCCCTATGGATATCAGCCGCTTTGGCGAATTCGCCATCTTAGCGCAGTCACGCACGTTTCTTGATGCGGCGGAACTGCTTTTCATGTCGCAATCAACCCTCTCCAAGCACATCATGGCAATGGAGCACGAACTCGGCTGCAAGCTCATCGATCGAAGCCAGCGCCACGTAACACTCACCGCGCAAGGTGAAGCGCTCCTCCCCTATGCGCAAAAAATTGCGACGCTTCAGCACCGCTATCTTGCCGCCATTCAAATAGGCGCAGGTGAGCCGCTCGAGCACCTCACCGTAGGTTCTATCCCCATTATGGCCCCTTATGGGATCACGGACGCCGTCATCGATTTTCAGCAGGCGAACCCCTCATATTCTGTCGAGCTCATCGAGGGCGAGGGCGACACACTCAAGCGCATGCTCCTGCACGAGGACATTGACCTGGCCTTCATCCGTGACAGTGGCGCCATCGAGCCGGAGTTCAAAAAGATTCCCTTTACGACCGACCGGCTCGTGGCCGTCCTTCCGCTCGACCATCCGCTCGCCGAACGTGACACCGTCGAGATAGACGACCTTATCGACGAGAATTTCCTCATGCTTCCCCAAGGCTCGTTCGTAAGCGAGCTCGTCCTTTCCCTTTGTCGCGAAGCTGGATTTGGCCCACGCGTTACGTTCACCGGCAAACGAGCCGAGAACATCATCTCCCTTGTCGCGCGCGGCGCCGGCGTCTCATTCCTCATGCGCAAGCCGGCGGAATCGCTCGCCAGCGGAAAGGTAGCCCTGGTGCCGCTTGAGCCCGCGACGACCTCCGAGGTCAGGCTCTACCTCAAGCGGAACGCCGCGCACTCGCAGGCGGTCGTCTCGTTCATCGGCTTCCTCCCCTACCGTCAGCTCCTGCAGGGCGACCGTACGTCTTCTAACGCGGCACGACCGTCATAATCCCCGCTGCTCCACAACCGCAGACTTGTGTCCGCAAACACGATGACAGCGGCACAAAACACAAATATGCCTCGGGCGGCACGTCGCCGTCCGAGGCATATTTAGTTAAAGTGCGCAGAAAGACTAGTCCACCGAGATGTTGAGTGCCTTACCGCCCTCGTCCTTCTTGGTACCGATCACCATAGCGGCGACAAGAGCCAGAACGAAAGCGACCACACCGGAGATGACAAGGCCGATAAAGCCCGTGTCGATGCCGGCAGGGTTAATAAAGCTCGGGAAACCGAGCGGGCCGGAGGCACCGAAGGCATAGAGCTTGGCACCCATGAGGCCGGCAATGGCGCCGCCTACACCAGCGGAAATAAAGGTTGCCCACATAAGGCGCTTACGCGGCAGCAAGATGGCGTAAAGCGCAGGCTCGTTGACACCGAAAATCGAAGAGACAAGGGCGGGAATGTTGACGGCAGCATTTTCCTCGGAGTCCTTGGTTCGGATGATCATGCCAAGCACAGCGCCGGCGATGGCACAACCGCCTGCATACACGAGCGGGTTAATGAGGTCATAGCCGTAGGTTGCGACATCGAGGAACCACAGCGGGATGATACCCCAGTGCAGGCCGAACATGACGAGCAGGCTCCAGAACGTGCCGATGACGAAGCCGGCGATGGCGGGTTGGAAGTTGATGAGCATCAGAATGATCTGGGCAACGATGTTGGAGAGGACCGTCATGACCGGACCGACCACAAGCAGGCCAAGGATGCCGCAAATGAGGAGCGTCAGGATGTTGGAGAAGAACGAGCTCACAAGCGCGGGCAGCGCGTTAGAAAGGGCCTTGTGCACCTTGGAGGCAATCCAGACGATAAAGATCGCAGGCAGAATCGTCGATGAGTAATTCTGCATGATCAGCGGGATGCCAAAAATATCACCGTAGACATTGGACTCGAAGACCGTACCGGCGCCGAGCGTGTAGAGCGGATCTCCGCCCATAAGGGCAACGAGCGTCGGGTAGACGAGGATACCGCCGAGCGCCATTCCCATAACGGGCTTAAGTCCGAACTTCTTGGCCGACGTCCAGCCAATGATTAGCGGAAAGAAATAGAAGACCGAATCTCCGATTGCCGAGAGCGTCACATACGTATTGCTGTCCTTGGCAAGCCAACCGGCAACCGTGCAGAGCGCAAGCATCGACTTGATGAAGCCACCGGCCATAAGCACACCAAGAACCGGCTGCAGAATCTCGGAAATGATGGCGAGCAGGCGCGAGAACGGATCGCCCTTCTTGACATTGTCGCCCTCATCGATATCAAGCGCAGGCTTGGCGTCGAACCCGCCAATCTGAACAAGGTCGTTGTAGACGGCCTCGACGGTGGCGCCGATCACGACCTGGTACTGTCCGCCGGCCTGGATGACGTCAACGACGCCCTTCGTCGCCTTAAGCTCATTGGTCTGGACAAGTGATTCATCCTTGAGGTGGAAGCGGAGACGCGTAATGCAGTGGCTCACGTCTAACACATTGTCTCGACCACCGACCTTTGTGATGATTTCATCGCAAAGCTTCTGGTATTTCATGGAATTCTCCTTTTTCTGAGCGGGGTATAGCATCGATTTCATGCCTCCGTAGTCGACGTGGGAGGGCAAGGAACCCGCTTCCCCCTTTGAAATCCGCGGACGCACGTACGCCCGGGATGGGGAACGGCAGAGAAGATGAAAGATGCCGATCACATGGCAATGAGCCTCATTGGCCCATATCACGCAATCAGGCCTACAGACGCGAATCTGCTGCGCCGAGAAGTCTCGTCGTCTGGCAGAACTTGTCACACAGACGTTCCGGTTCGCCCTGGGGAATCTGAGTACGCTCGGTCTCAAAGGAGAGGCCGTACTCACGTGCCGGAAGGAAATACTCAAAATAGCCGTTGGTGTAACCGCAGACTATTCCCTCGACCGGACATTCGCGCTTCATGCGAATGCCCAGGTCGCTGCCGAGTTCACTCGGGAACACAAAGAGATGCAAGCCGCCCAGACTGATGACGGCACACTTAAGCGTGAGTGAAAAGTCGTCACGGGCAACGGTGTGATAGAACGTCTGAGGCTCGATGCGATCAAGAACGACCTCGCAATCGAGCTTGATCTGGGAAATCGCCTCGGCAAGACCGGTCGAAACACGCTCAACCTCGGGAATGCCGCGTCCCTGGCGAAAATTGCGGTCGCTACAGTCGCCAGCAGCACCGACGACCATGGCCGGATAGTAACCAAGACTCTGAGCGAGCTTTTTGCCGGTAAGACCGGCGAGTTCGCTCGTGAGCTCTGTGCAGTCGGGTCCGACGCAAGCGGAATGCACCGCCCAGTTCACAAAGCCCGCAAATGGCTTGCCTTCGGTATCGAAGAACGACACCACGATAACCTCATTGTCGGCAAGCTCACCGGGAATGATGCGGTTGTCGTAGAAACCGGTGATGACTTTTTTGCCCATGCGACAGGTCGCAGGTCGCGCGTTGGCGCGGCACTCTTCGAAGCATTGACAGATGGTATCGAGGAACCAGCGATAGTAGTCCTCGTTGAATTTTCCCGTCCACCAGCTGCGATGGTAGGCGACGATCGAAGTGTGGTCGTGCGTCGCGGAGAGCAGAATGCAGTCACGGTCGATTCCGTAGCGCTCGGCGAGCATCGTCTTAACCTCCTCGGCCATGCTCTCCTCAAACTCGAGAACATCGGCGTTGAAGAGAAAAACTTCGCGGTCGTCCTGTTGGAAAAGAATCGCGTTGGCGAAGACGTCGTCATGGACGCCTGTCGCAGGCTCCAGACGGTTGGGGAGGTTACGGTATCCGATTAGATAGATGTCGCCTTGCGGGGTAATCTTGCGGCGTGCATGTCCGATATTCATGCAAGTTCTCCTTTTTGTCGCGCCGCGTTCAAAGCGGCAAGGATGGTTTGGAGGAGGCGCTCATGGGAGCCGGCGGCAAAGCCGGAGTTCATGGCCTCATAGGTGATTTTCTCGTACGCATCGGGGGCCGGCAGGTACTTCTGTCCGCCGTTGACGAGCGTGGCAAAGAACACAGAGCCGGACCGAGCGGCGCGCACAGTGGCGCCGAATGCACTCGAGACCTCGGGTTGTACGCCGACAAGCTCGACGTTTCCCAGCCGGAGTAGATAGACCCTCGTGCGCTGCTCGCCAGCGGCATGAAACTCATACGTTCGGTGCGGAGCCAAAGAGTGAAAATCGGCGCGTGTCTGAGCGGGCAGGAGAACGTCGACCGTGCGGGCACCGATGCCGGTAGCGTCATCCTTACGCGCCATGCGAGCGGCCTCGATCAAAGCATCGCCCAAGGCCTGCCCCTGCTGGTGCAGCATGCGGTATCCGTCCTCATGGGCATCGACCGTCTGCTTAACGCCGGCCGCATCGAACATGACGTTCATGGCGCGCTCCGCCGGACCTTGGTCGCCCGCGGCGCCTGGCAGCAACAGGGCAACGCCGCCCAGCTCGCGCTCGAGTGACATGGCGGCAAAACCAAAGAGGTCTCCGCTCGCCATGCGCCTCCCCTCGGAGTCGCGCGACCCGTCGAGCACAGAGGACTGAACGTCCGCCGTCGCGAGCACGGCAACATACTCGCCCCCGGCATCCCTTATGGCGAGTACGGGCATCGTGTGGTCGGCAAACCCCCTGGGATTCGAGCCCAACCACCAGCCGGCAGGCGTCTCAATGTCGCGATTAACGTTCACGGGGCATTCGCCCTCCACAGCGGCGAGCGTGGCAGAGCGAATGCCCGCAACAGCGCGCTCGACAGCCGTGCGGGCGGCAGCGACGAGCGCTGCGCGATAGCGCTCGTTGCGATTGCGGGTAGCATCGTCGGCAAGATGCCCGGGAGTGCGGACGTGAGGCATGGAAAACGTGTGGGTAGGAACCACCCAAGAATAAGCACCGCTGCAATTGGCGGCATCCTCAACAACCTCACGCAGATCGGCGAGTAGAGCCGGAGCGATCGAGGTGACCTCAAGCGAAAGGACGCAGGCGCGTCGCCCCGTCCCCTCGATGATAAGGGCACGGGCGAAGACCTCATGACGGAGTTCGTCGAAACCGTCGAACGGCAACACGTCCCCAAGATCGATGGCCACACGAGCGGCCCCAGCCCTCATCTCTCCTTCGTCCATGGCAGATACTCCCCTCTGATTGCCGCTCACTCGACACCGTACAGTTGCTGCGCCGTACCGCCAAGCACAAGGTCGCTGTCTGTATCGCTCAGATTTGCAGCGCGAACGCAGGCGACACCCTCGGTGAGCCACTCGCGTTTAACGGGATAGCTCGTGCCAAAAACAATATGGTCTGCACCCAGCACGTCAACCGCGCAGGCAAGGAGTGTCTTGCCCCAAGGCTGAGCATGGGACATGTCGAAATAGATGTTGTTCTCGAGGCGCCTGGAAACGGTCTCGGTATCGACCTGAAAACGGCCAGAAGCATCAGGGCGCTTGGGACCATGAGGCAGCAGCATCTCCTTAAACGCAAAGTATGCGCCGCCGAGCATGGAGTGGACCATCTTGATATTGGGGTAGCGTTCAAAGAAATCGCCAAAGATCTCTCGGCCGATCGCCGTAGTTTGGTCGACGCAGCGGCCATAAGAGCGGCGAAGGTTGTCGTACGCGAGAAGCGATTCGTTCTCGACCGGCACGGGAACATGGTGCACGTAAACGGTGACATGGCGTTCGTTCAGGTGCTCGAAAAAGCTCGAGAAGACCTGGTCGTCGAGATAGCGCTTGCCGTAGTGAGCGCAGAGCTGCACACCCGCAAAACCATCGTCGAGCCTGCGGTCGAGCTCCTCCAAATTCGCTTTGGTGCCAAAGGGCGGCACGGCGACAAGCGGAATCAGACGGCCACTTGACGCCTTCGCGTCAGCAGCCATACCGTCGTTGAAACGCCGGCACATCTCGAGCGACATCCACTCATGGCAGCCGGGGAGCTTGAGAATCGCTTTATCGACCCCCGCCTCGTCCATGTCTGCCAGACGCTTCTCAAGGGTGTAGTCTCCCTCGATATAGTTGAGGCCTGGGAAGCCAGCGGGCTTTTCGATCACAATCTGTCGCTTGCCCGTGGGGCTTACGGTCAGGTAGCCCTCGGTGTCGTAAGCGCGGGGCACCTCGGCCAAAAACTGTTCACAGAGTGTCTCGTCATGGAAGATGCGCTCGTCAAACCAGTAGGAATTTGCATCGATAATCATTGGTGGGGACCGCCTTTCATCTTGTCGAGAACATTCTAAAAAAGCGGACACACGGACATCAATTCCAGTTGAAGCACACTGTATTCCATTTTGGAATATAGTTTTCCGTTCACACGCGATTCCCACTCGCCCAAACGATCGAGACGCTGACAACGCGAGCTTTAACAGAAAACGGGCGACCCGAATCTGTTACGGGCCGCCCGTTAAATGACAGACCATCTCTGTCGTTATGATTGACGGTAATGGTCAAAGAAGTCGGCGAGGTCTTCAAGGGACTCTTTGAGTACTTCCATGCGCGGCAGGTACACGATGCGGAAGTGATCGGGCTCGGCCCAGTTAAAGCCGCCGCCGCGCGTGATCAGAATCTTCTTCTCGTGCAGCAGGTCAAGGGCGAACTGCTCGTCATCGGTGATGTTGAACTTCTTCACATCCATCTTGGGGAAGATGTAGAACGCCGCGCGCGGCTTAACCACCGAGATGCCGTCAATCTTGTTGAGCGCCTCATACACAAAGTTGCGCTGCTCGTAGACACGGCCGCCAGGACGGATGTAGTCGTTAACGGACTGATGACCACCGAGTGCCGTCTGAACGATCGACTGAGCCGGCACGTTGGAGCACAGGCGCATGTTGGAGAGCATGTTGATACCCATGATGAAGTCGCTCATGCAGCGCTGGTTGCCCGAAAGCACCATCCAGCCAATACGAT
Organism: Coriobacteriaceae bacterium; assembly: GCA_902363125.1. Classification (GTDB taxonomy): domain Bacteria; phylum Actinomycetota; class Coriobacteriia; order Coriobacteriales; family Coriobacteriaceae; genus Collinsella. The sequence continues at coordinate 10,832 of CABIZD010000021.1, read as the reverse complement.
AGCCCGCAATCATGTGCGACTTGGAAAGGCCGCTAAAGGTGACACAGGGCAGATCGGGAGCGAGCGAGGCAATCGAGACGTGCTCATAGCCGTCCATGCACAGGCGGTCGTAAATCTCGTCTGCAAAAATCATGAGCTGGTGCCTGCGCGCAACCTCAACGATGCCCTCGAGCACCTCACGCGGATAGACGGAACCCGTGGGGTTGTTAGGGTTGATGATGACGAGGGCTTTGGTCGCGCTCGTGATCTTGGACTCCATATCCTCCAGGTCGGGATACCAATCCGCCTGCTCATCACACAGATAATGTACGGGATGACCACCAGCAAGGGTTGCGCACGCCGTCCAGAGCGGATAGTCGGGGCTGGGGATCAGAATCTCGTCGCCATTGTCGAGCAACGCGTTCATCGAAAGCTGAATGAGCTCGGACACGCCGTTGCCCGTGTAGATATGCTCCATCTGAACGTTGGGCAGGCCCTTGATCTGCGAATACTGCATGATCGCCTTGCGCGCGGAGAACAGGCCACGCGAGTTGGAATAGCCTTCGCAGTCGGGCAGCTGCTGGCGCATGTCCTTGATGACCTCATCGGGCGTGCGGAAACCGAAGGGCGCCGGGTTGCCGATATTGAGCTTGAGGATGCGCTCGCCCTCGTCCTCCATACGGGCAGCCTCGTCGACGACGGGACCGCGCACGTCATACAGGACGTTATCGAGCTTGGTGGATTTAGAAAAAGTACGCATGGTGGTGCTCCTTGCAATTTGAGCTGAGGGATGGGGTTCGGGCTTGGAATCGTTGCGGGGTGATGATGCCTCGCTTTGATCGGCGTCGCCGGCAAGCAGCCAGGTAACATCGACCTCCAAAATACGGGCGAGCAGCTCGGCCACATCGCGTCGCGGGATCGTCTTGCCGCTCACATATTGGCTCATCTGACTCTTGCCGAGTTTTTTGCCGAGCATCTCCGATGCGCGGATCACGTTCGACTGGCGAACGCCGCAATCGGACATAGCCTGTCGCAGGCGATCGCTAAACGTCTCTTGGGCCACAGGAACCTCCTTGCTGGCAAAGTTCAATTTATAGAACACGAATTGAACCGGGGTTCAATTTAGCAAGCAGTATAGCGCCGCGCCTCATTCGAAAGTTCAATTTCATAAGAAAACGTACCGAACTCCGAGATTTGCCCAAAGCGGACAATGACATGCACGCGTTTAGAGGTATTCAAGGAATCGAGCAGTGGCAAGCGAAACGTCGGCCGTTCGATATATGGCGTTGATCTGCCGATGAGGATGTCCCTCGAGTGGGCGCACGGCAACATCGAACTGACAGCGGCGCAAGATGAGCGCGGGAAGAATGCTCACGCCCAGGCCGTCCTCAACCATGGCCATAATCGCATAGTCATCCCAGGTCGACAGCTTGGAGCGCACCGTCAGCCCCGCCCGACGGAACAGCGGCGTAATCTCGTCATCGGTACCTCGTTCTAGCAGAATAAACTGCTCGTTGGCCAAATCGGCAAGAGAGACGACCCCCGCCGTGGCAAGCAAAGAATCTGCCGGCACTACCGCCATCAACTCGTCGCGCACCAAAGACCGCGATGCCATGCCGTTTTCTCGTGGCTCACGCGGGATAAAGCCCAGGTCGCAACGACCCTCAGCCACCCATTGTTCAATCTCTGAGTAATCGCCCATCAGCAACTCATAATCGACGTCCGGGTGATCGGCGCGAAAGCGCGCAATCACTGGCGGCAGCATGTGGGTCGCCACACTCGAAAACGTACCGATGCAGATTTTGCCGCGCATGAGCCCACGCATCTCATCCACGCGTCGCTGCAGGCGGCCAAACTCCTCGCATAACGCCTCAACCGCAGGCATAACTTGCCGTCCATCGGCAGAAAGTACTACGCCCTCGCGACTGCGGTCGAGCACCTTAAAGCCCCAATCGGCCTCAAGATCGGCCACCATGCGGCTCACGCCCGACTGCGAATAGCTCAGGCGCTCGGCGGCGCGCGTAAAACTGCCGGCGCGCACGGTCTCGAGCAGCACCTGCATCTTTTGAATATTCGTTTCCACGACACCCCTCCACCTTTGCATGAGTTTTTGTCATGTTATCCATGCATTATATTCGCTTTTCTTCTAAAGCCAGTTCACCCATAGTGAACATGCTCGGATATAGAAGGGACGGAAGCGCATGAACAACGGACTGTTTACGTACTTAGCAGCATTGCTATTGTTTGGCTCCAACGGCATCATCGCCGCCGCCATCGCGCTGCCGAGCTCGGATATCGTGCTACTACGCACGTTTTTGGGCGCACTCTCGCTTGTCACCATTCTCGCCATCACCCAACGCCATAAGTTGCAGGCGCCATCTCGCCCCCGCGAAGCCGCAGCCCTCCTCCTCTCGGGAGCTGCGCTGGGCGCCAGCTGGATTTTTCTGTTCCGCGCCTACCAGACGATCGGCGTCGGCGTATCCTCGCTGCTGTACTACTGCGGCCCCATCATTGTCATGGCACTCTCCCCGCTCATCTTTGGCGAAAAGCTGACCGGCGGCAAAATCGCCGGCTTTATCGCCGTTGCTTGCGGTGCTTTTCTCATTGCAGCGCAAGGTCTAGGCGGCAATATGCCCATTGCAGGTATCGCCTGCGGCATCGCCTCGGCATTTTGCTATGCGCTGATGGTCATCGCTAGCAAGGGCGCGCCACACATCGAAGGCCTCGAGAACTCCACGCTCCAGGTGAGTGCCGCCTTTGTGACCGCGCTGGTCCTCACGCTCATCACGCAGGGTGCACCCTCATTCCTGTCCGCCGGCGTCGCCGCAGGCATCGATTGGCGCGCCGTCGTCATGCTCGGCGTCGTCAACACCGGCATTGGTTGCCTGCTCTACTTTAGCGCCGTCGCCAAACTGCCTGTGCAGACCGTCGCCGTTGTCGGCTACCTCGAGCCGCTTTCGGCGGTCGTGTTCTCCGCCGTCCTTTTGGGCGAAGCCATAACACCGGTCCGTCTGATGGGTGCCGCGCTTATCATCGGCGGCGCGATTTTTTGCGAACTCGCCGGCAAACGCGCAAGCGCCAAGGCTGGCATAGCCCAGACAGCACGTGCTTAAAAGCCCCTGTTTTGAAATGCTACCTACGTACATAAATAATCCCCAGCTGGGGATTATTGTCTAAAATAACCTGATGTGCCAAACTGCTCTTGTATGTATAAAGACGGCATAAAGATTATCTGTCCTAGACAGACAACCGGATGTCTAAGGGAGTCCACGTGGCACACAACAAACTGGAGGCAAACCCCCAAGACCAGCGTGGTCAAGGCGGGCACGGAGCCATCCCCCTCTCCGCTGGCATGCTGCTCGTAACGCTCGGCGTCGTCTATGGCGACATCGGCACGAGCCCCATGTACACCATGAAATCAATCGTCGCCAACAACGGCGGCATCGGTACCGTCAGCGAGGACATGATCCTGGGCGCGCTTTCGCTCGTCATCTGGACCATGACGCTCGTGACCACGGTCAAGTACGTGGTAATCGCCATGAAGGCCGACAACCACAACGAAGGCGGCATCTTCGCCCTGTTTAGCCTGGTACGCAAGGTGGCACCGTGGCTGATTCTCCCCGCCATGATCGGCGGTGCGGCACTGCTCGCCGACGGCATCCTCACCCCCGCCGTCACGGTTACCACGGCCATCGAGGGTCTGCGCACCATCGAGTGGGGCCACGCGCTGTTGGGTGACGGGCAAACTAACGTCATCATTATTACCATCATCATTATCTGTGGCCTGTTTGCCATGCAGCGCGCTGGCACCTCGTCAATCGGCAAGCTGTTCGGTCCGCTCATGACGCTGTGGTTCCTGTTCCTGGCAGGCGCCGGTCTATTCAACATGCTCGGCAACCTGTCCATCTTGCGCGCGCTTAACCCCATCCGCGGCGTCATGTTCCTGTTCTCGCCCATCAACCACTCGGGTATCATGGTGCTCGGCTTCGTCTTCCTGTCGACGACCGGCGCCGAGGCGCTCTATTCAGACATGGGCCACGTGGGCAAGGCCAACATCTACGCATCCTGGCCGTTTGTTAAAGCGGCGCTTATCCTTAACTACCTGGGTCAGGGCGCTTGGCTGCTCGCCAACAATTCCAATCCCCAGTTGCTCGCGATGGATATCGTCAACCCGTTCTATATGATGCTCCCCGAGCCCCTGCGCCCCTTTGCCATCGTGCTTTCGGCCGTGGCGGCCATCATTGCCTCGCAGGCGCTCATCACCGGCTCGTTCTCGCTGGTATCCGAGGCAACGCGTCTCAACCTTATGCCGCATCTGCGCATCCACTACCCCAGCGACACCAAGGGCCAGCTCTATATTCCGCTCGTCAATAACATCATGTGGGTCGGCTGCATCTTCATCGTGCTGCTGTTCCAAAACTCCGAGCGCATGGAGAGCGCCTACGGCCTCGCCATTACCGTGACCATGCTCATGACCACGACGCTTTTGACGAGCTACATCGCCGGCATCCTCAAGCACAGGCTGGGTGCCTGCGTCTTCGCCCTGCTCTTTGGTGCCATTGAGCTGTGCTTCTTCGCCTCGTGCCTCACCATGTTCTTTGACGGCGGCTACGTCATGATCTTCCTGGCCGCACTGCTGTTTGGCCTTATGTACGTGTGGCGCCGCGGCACCGCCATCGAGCGCACGCAGACGATTTTGCTGCCCGTCTCCAAGTACATCGACCAGCTCAACCGCCTGCGCAACGACGAGACCTACCCCGTGCTCGCCGACAATCTGGTGTTCCTTACCAACAGCCCCGACCCGCTCACGCTCGACCGCGACGTGCTCTATTCCATCTTGGATAAGCATCCCAAGCGCGCCAAGGCATACTGGTTCATCAACGTGCACGTTACCGATGAGCCCTATACGCATGAGTATTCCGTTGAGACCTTTGGCACGGACTTCTTGTTCCGCGTGCGCTTGGACCTGGGCTTTAAGGTCAACCAGCGCGTTAACGCCTACCTGCGCCAGATCGTTGGCGACTTGATGGCATCGGGTGAGCTGCCGCCGCAGCATCACACCTACTCCATCTACGAGACCCGCGGCAACGTGGGCGACTTCCGTTTTTGCATGCTGCGCAAGATGCTTGCCCCCGAAACGGACATCAACCGCAACGACCACCGCGTGATGGCCATCAAGTACGCCGTCCGCCGCGCCTGCGGAAGCCCGGCACGTTGGTACGGCCTAGAGAACTCGGCCATCATCATCGAGTACGTGCCCCTCTTTGCCCGCATGCGTCCGGCAGTCAAGCTTGTACGCACCCAGGTGCCACTCGAAGTTCAGATCGAGGAAGCCGAGGAAATGGAAGTCGACATCTTCTCGGACGACCTGGTCAACGGCAACGAGGCCGGTAAGGACATGAACGTCGATCCCACTGAGCTGCTCGAGAGCGTCGCCGATACGCCCGAGCAGCAACAGCTCGACGGCCTCGAGAGTGAACAACTCAACGACGCCAACTTCTAGCGACGCCGCGAATCGACGACAGCGGCCCTGCACCTCACGAGAGATGCAGGGCCGCTTTGTATCGCGACGGACTTCTCACCTACGAACGACGCGGCTCGGGAACCACGAGCCTATCGGGGCTCGCGCCCTCGGCATCCATCAGGCTCACGTAGCGAATCGACGGATCCCCATACATCGCGTAGTAATAATTGCCCGTGCGCGCGCTAAAGCATCCGGTATAGATAGTCTTCTCGAACTTGCCGTCGCCCATCCTGGACGCCCCCTCAATCATCACCACGCCCTCGAGTGAACGGAACATGCGTACGACGTTTTCGGTCTCGCTCTCCTTTTGCGGGTAATTGGCATTGAGGTACGCCGCCTTTACAAAACGGCTCGGCGAATAGCAATCGCCCGGAATACCGCGCATGCCGGCACCCGCGCCATAGGGCTTGAGCTCGGCGCCACGCCATGTCGCCGTCTGCGGAAAATCGCTTGTGGCGGTGATATAGGTGCGCAGGTTTTCCATGTGCCACGGGAAGGTCGGCTGGTTGGCAAGGGTGTCGACCGGATCGTCGTATACATGCAGGCCGTCAGCCATCATCTCGACCACGATGCTGCGCTGGCTGTCGCCGATAATCCAATGGAGCAGCGACACGCCCAGCCCCTCTCCGGCAGATTTGGCGACAATCACCGTGTCGCGCAGCGCGGTCTCGACCTCATCGACCGTCGAGAACGTCGCTGCCACCCACAGGGGAAACTCATAGGCCGCGATATTGGTCTTGCCGTCGACAGGGTCCTCGGCATACTCGGCATAACCCGGGAAATTGAGACCCGCCACGGCGAGGCCCGCATCGTTGCCGCAGTCGAAGAACATAGGGTAGTTCTTGTAATCGATGCACATGCCGATTACCGCGTGTGCCGCCGACGCATCGTCGATAAACGAATACGGAATGTGGAACCCGCGCGGCATCACGCGAACCTGTTGGCCGTAGTCAAAGCTCCAGTCGAGGTTGCGGCCCAGATACATGTGGCCAGAATTATCGGTAAATCGAATGCTCGTGCACATAGCGCCTCCTAGCTTTACGTTCCTGCTAAGGTTATTGTCACCAAACAAAAAGGCGCTAAACACAAAAGCCCGGACATGACAACAATGTCACGCCCGGACCAAAAGAGACGAAGTGCGGTGCTTTGGTCCCCTTAGACCAACTTTCCAAGACAGTGGTCGATCATATGCTGGACCATCTGCGCCTCAAAGCCGACAAAGTCCTGCTTGCGCTCGCGCATCTTGCCATCGACGATCTGGTCAAAGGCAACCTTGCACTTGATATAGCGCGTGGACTTGGTGACCTCCTCGTGCGTCAGGCAGCTCTCCTCCATCTTGCTGGCGCCCAGGCCAAACACCAGACGGGGGTTGTAGAGCACGTGGGGCTCGCCGGCGTCGTCCAGGTAGACGCAGACCTTCTTGGTAACGCCAATCTGGTTAGCGGCAAGGCAGCCGGCATCGTCGAGCGACTTGATGGTATCGATCAGGTCCTGAGCAACCGACTCGTCCTCGACGGTCGCAACCTCGCAACGCTGGGACAGGATAGCCTCGTCGTGGCAAAGCTCTTTAATCATACGTTCCTCCATAGGGGTCGTTGTAACCGCTTAAGTATACGGTACCCACACATTTTCATGCGATAAATACCGTCCGTCTGTTACAAAGCGCCGAACATCAACATGCGAGGAACAGCAAGGTTGTAAAGACGATATAGTAAGTGAGTTCGTGTCAATCGGCCTAAACTCGGGGCCGAACAAGGAAAGGGTATGCATGGACGAACTTTTTCACGTCAGTGAGCGCAAGTCCACAATCGGGACCGAACTTCGCGCTGGACTGACAACATTCCTGGCGATGGCCTACATCATCGCCGTCAACCCCGCAGTGCTCTCGGGCGCTGGCATCGATGCGGGAGCGCTCGCCTGCGCCACCTGCCTGGGCGCCGGCATCATGACCATCTGCATGGGCATCTTCGCCAACCGCCCGCTCGCCTGCGCGTCGGGTCTGGGCATCAACGCCATGATCGCGGGCATCGCCACCACCATGTGCGGCGGCGACTGGCACGTGGCCATGAGCGTTATCTTCCTCGAGGGTATCGTCATCTTGCTGCTCGTCCTGTGCGGCCTGCGCGAGGCCATCATGGACGCCATCCCCGTGGTCCTGCGCCACGCCATCTCGGTGGGTCTGGGCCTGTTTATCGCCATGATCGGCCTGTGCGACGCCGGCATCATCACCGCTGGCGCCGGTACGCTCGTCGGCCTGGGCGACATCGCCTCCCCCACCTTTATCGTCGGCATCATCTCCATCGTCGTGACGGTTGCCCTGGCTTCCCGCAACGTGCCGGGCTCGCTGCTCATCGGCATCATCGTCGCCGTTATCGCCGGAATCCCGCTGGGCGTCACCCATGCGCCCGAGGGCCTCATCGCACCGCTCGACTTCTCGACCTTCGGCGCCCCGTTTGCCAGCACTGCCGACGGCAACCTTGCCATCGTGAAGGTCCTGACCGACCCGATGCTGCTCGTCGTTGCCTTCTCGCTGCTCATGAGCGACTTCTTCGACACCATGGGCACCGCGATGGCCGTCGCCAAGCAGGGCGAGTTCTTGACCGAGGACGGCAATGTCGAGGACATCCGTCCCATCCTGGTCGTCGACTCCGTGGCCGCTGCTGCCGGTGGCTTTATGGGCGTCTCCTCCATCACCACCTTCGTCGAGTCCACCTCTGGCGCTGCCGACGGTGGCCGCACGGGCCTCACCTCCGTCACCACCGGCGTGCTGTTCATTCTCGCCGCGTTCTTCTCCCCCATCGTCACCATCGTTTCCAGCGCCGCCACCTGCGGTGCTCTGGTCTACGTCGGCTACCTCATGATGAGCGAGGCCTCCGAGATCGACTGGTCCGACGTGTCGCAGGGTTTCCCGGCGTTCATGATTGTCGCCGGCGTGCCCTTCACCTACTCCATCTCTGCCGGCATTGGTCTGGGCTTTATCGCCTACGTGGTCGTCGCGCTCTTTAAGGGCGAGGCATCCAAGATCAAGCCGCTCATGTGGATCGCAGCCCTCGCCTTCCTCGTCTACTTCTTTGTAGCGTAGGCGCAAGATTCGCAATACCAAACAGCAAAGCGCAGAGTCGCATCGAGCGGCTCCGCGCTTTGCTTTTAAAGCCAGGCAACGCACGGACGCGCGATGTATTGCTTCCCAAGTTTTGGACATTTTGCCCTCCAAACGGCACTACCGCCGGCTACATCCTGCAGATATGCTGGGCGTAATCGCATAGGCCCTATGAGGATGGGAGTAACCATGGCCGCCTTGTTCACGACCCCCAAGCGCAATGACAAAACCTCTGGAGCCCATTTTGTCGAGCCCGACGTGCGCCGTCGCACGCTGCTCGCACACGGCAGCTGGCGCCGCGTGACGCGCCACATCGTTGTAGGTGCCGTATGCGCGCTTACGATAAGCTCGCTGCTCATGCCGAGCATCTCGCTCGCAGCCGAGTGGGTGGACGTTGGCGGCGTCCGCCACGAAGCGGCCGCGGGCCCCACGGGAGACGCCGCCGGTACCTGGTCATGGGATGGCGCCGATGACATGAAGCTCAACGGCTATAACGGCGGCGCGATCGAGGCAGCGGGCAAGCTCAACGTGAGCTACGAGGGCAACAACACCGTCACTAACGACGACGGCCGCGGCATCAAGGTTAAGGATGGCGCGAACGAGAACGCCGAGCTTAATATTCAGGGCGACGCGTCCAGCACGCTCAACGTGACATCTTCTCGTGACGCCATCACTTCCGTCGGCAACATCAACATCGACGGCGCTGGCACTGTCAACGCCACGAGCACCGAGCACGATGCCATCGATGCCGGGGGCGATGTCACCATCAAGGGCTCGGGAAACGTTAACGCCACGGGCGATTCGGATGGCATCAGGGCCGACGGCAACATCACGATCGACAACAGCGGAACCGTCACCGCCAAGGCCACCGAGGATCAGGGTATCGATGCTAACGAGAACCTCATCATAAAGGGCGGCGGCAAGGTAGAGGCAAGCTCTATCGAGGACAATGCGATTTGGGCCGACGGCAGTATCGAGATCTCGGGTGGCAGCCAGGTCAAGGCAAGCTCCGAGGAAGACGCCACCATCGACGGTAAAAACAGCCTCACGGTCACGAACGCTTCCCTCAACGCAAGTGGCGTTGGGTATGGCATCTATGTCTACAAGGGCATCACGTTCGATGGCGCAACCGTAACGGTCCGTGCAAGTGCAGGGAACGATGAAGCCAGCGCCCTCTTCACCGACGAGGACGACATCGTCATCAAGAACGGCTCGATCGTGGATGCGTTCGCAGAAGGCCAGTTCTCGACCGCAATCTTCACCAGAAACTACTACCCCAACGAAGCGGGTGGTCACATCTACATTAGTGACTCCGTTGTCAAGGCTATAGCCCGCTATGTCGAGTCCGGTAGCGACGGCCCCGATCACTACAGCAACGACCAAAGTGGCGCGGTCATTCCCGAGCATAGGGGCATGAACATCGGCATCTTTGCCCGGACCAAGGAGGGCATCACGCCCGCGACCATCTCGATTGTCCGCAGTAAGGTCACAGCTGAGGGAGACACGGCGGCAATCTTCGCCCTTGCCGTGAGCGCGGACGGCGAGACAATCGGCACCATCGAGATCGAAGGCGCTCCCATACAGACGCCCACAGGCGGCAAGATCATTGGCTATCGCAACAAGGAAGAACTCGATGACGGCATCTTCTACGTGGTGGGTCAAACCATCGGCACGGGCGACGCTGTGATCGACTCCCCCTATAACGAAGCTGTCGCCAAGAGCACGGTCATCGCGCCTCCCGAGGAGATCAAACCCGAGGAGAAGCCAGGCGAGACCAAGCCCGAGGGTTCCAAGTCCGAGGGCACGAAGACGACCAAGACCGTTGCAGTTGCAGCCACGGGAGCCAAGATCGCCGGCAAACTCGCAGCAACCGGCGACGCCTCGAGCGCAGCCATCGTGGCAGCCGCCCTTGCGGGAACAGCCGCCATCGCCGCGGGCGCCGTGGTGAGCCGCAAGCGCTCGTAAACACTTTTTCGCACGGGACGGGTGGATCGCGGCCCTTGCCTTCCTCGTCTACTTCTTCGTAGCGTAAGGGCAAGGCTGCAAAAGCTGAACAATAAAGCGCGGAGTCGCCATGCGGCCCCGCGCTTTTCTTTTAGCGCCGGTCCCTGCGATCGCGCGCGCGAGCGTGGTGTAAGAAGGCGCATCGCCTGCTGCCGTCGCCAGCCGAATCTTACTCCTTCCTGAGGCCGTAGGTCTCGGTTATCTCCGCGACGATCCGGGCGGCCC
>CABIZD010000020.1 GCA_902363125.1 Coriobacteriaceae bacterium | reverse complement strand
GGGGCAGGGACGTTCGGCCGTGCGCGGGCGCCCGGTCGGCGGCCCGTTCTGGGCGCGCCTCAATCGTAGCCCGAGACGGTCCCGGGCTGACAATTTCGACTGTAATGGACGTTCTTAAATGACTAGCTGTTGGGGACACTCTTTCGCCACCCGGCAGTTAGGGACGTTCCCTTTCTGCCGGCAGCTGGGGACAGTCCTTAGCAAGCCGGCGGTTCGGCAAAGACTGTCCCCAATGACTAGTCGTTTAAGTCTGTCCCCAATGACCACTCTTGGTCGTTTAAGTCTGTCCCCAATGAGTACCCGATGACTAGGTGGCTAGGCGCGGGATTTGGCGCGTGCGAGAGCCAGACCTACGGCGGCAATGGCGGCGGCGAAGAGCACGGTGACGCCCAGGTCGCAGGCGATGTCGCCCAACACGGTGGACGTCAGGTCCGAAGCGAGCGCCTTGCCGATCGCGTCGTTCACCCAATACGTCGGCACAAAGTGCGCCACCGTCTGCACGGCCGAACCCATCAGCGACAGCGGCATCCAAGCGCCGCCCAAAAACGTCATGAGCATGCCAAGCAGGTTGCCCACACCGTTGAGCAGCTCCTCACGCGCACCCAGGCTCGAAAGGGCAAAGCCAACGGCCAGCGGCGTGCACGCCAGGGCAAACGTCGCTGCCAGCGCCAGGCACACACGGCCCACGCCGACCTCGGCGACCGCGCCGGCAAAGCCCACAACGCCCATCATGCTCGACACAAACCAGATGCAGACGGTGAGCACGGCGGCGGCCGCAAACACAGCAAGCGAGCGCTGGCGCTCGGAGACCGGGCCGGCCTCCATGCGGCGCACACGCTCGGGCTCGTTCATGCCCGAGAACACCAGTCCCACCGACACGATGACCGACGAGATGATCGCGTACGCGCCAAAGTTGAAATACGACTCGAGCGTGGCGGCAGCCGTCGAGTCGACCTTGACCTGCTCGATCTGGACCTCCGCGCGCTTTGCAGCGGCATGCTCGGCGGCCTTGGCAACGTCGCCGTTAGAAGCAGCGGGCTCAAGCGCCGCCGCAGCGCCCGCGAGCGAGATCCAGCGCGAGGCCTCGGCAGACGAAAGCGCCGCCGCCATGGTGCCGGAACCGTAGGTCACGTCGAGCTTGGGCAGGGCCTCCCTCGCGCGGGCAGCCGCGACCAGGTCGTCCTCGAACCCCTCCGGGATAAAGAACACGCAGTCGGCGCTGCCCTTGGCACTATTGCTCTTGGAGAGCGCATCCGCGAGGTCGTAGGTGTCGTCGCCGACGCCCGTGACCAGCTCAAAGCGCGAACCCAGATGTTTGGTAAGCGCACGCGAAAGATCGCTGTCGTCGCGATCGATCACGATCACGTTGGTGTCGTAGGGCTTGTACTCGGTGAGCTGCGACGAGTTCCAGCTCACCGAGGCCGCGATGAATACGCCCATGAGCGAGATGAACACCGTGTAGATGAGCAGGTAGAACGGGTGCGCCAGCGCCATGCGAAGCGCGGTCTTAAAGGTGCTCATAGCGGCTCCTTCCAAAGATCAGCGTGGCGGCGGCAACGAACAGCAGCGCCATAAGGACCAGCGCGCCGGCGCGAACGGCAAAAGGTCCCAGGTCCTCAAAGAAATACAGGCGGTTGAACATGTCGCAGATAAGCTTGACGGGATTGAGCCAGCACTCGGCCGGGCAGGCGCGGGCGACGTCGTCGGCAAGCGCCATCGCCGGCTCGCCGTAGAGGCCGGCGAACAGGGCGCACGTGGTAGCAAAGCCCGTGAGGATGCCGGACTTGGACGCCTTGCCGCCCTTAACGGGAAACGTGCCCACAAAAAGGCCCAGGCCCGTCGCGGCAAGCGCGGACACGGCGCCGCCCACCAAACACAGTCCCTCGCGCCCGCCAAAGTCGACGCCCACGACCAGGCGCACGTAGCCAATCGCGATCGTCATCGAGGCAAAGGAGACCAGCCACGAGCCCACAAAGATACCGGCCAGTGACGCCGTCTTGGAAAGACCGCCCACGCAGCGACGTGCGCCAAGGCCCGACAGATTGGGTTGCAAATCGACGACGCTCAAGGCGGCAAACTCGGCAGACATCATCGCGACCAGGCCAAAGAGCGCGTAGTAGTAGATGACCGTGCCATCGGGCGTGGCACGCGTCAGGCTCACGCAGTGGATGCCGCCCTCGAGCGACAGGGCGCGCGCAACCGCCTCCGGGTCGGCGAGCGCCGCCGGGTTGTCTTGGGCAACCTGGGACATGAGCTCGGCATTTTGTGTATACGAGCTTGCCACCGTCTCCAGAATGCTGCGGTCGGTGAGCACCGTCGACGCGCGCGAGCTGTCGTAGCTCGAAAGCAGCGTGAGCTTGGGCGTGCCCGCGGCATCGACCGTGTAGATGCCCGCGACTTCGCCGGCCTTGAGCGCACGGTTCGCATCGGCTGCGTCGTCGCACTCGTGAATCTCGAGCAGCTGGTCGTCGCCTTCCTTGGCAAGCGACGTCGCCACGTCCTTAAAGGTCGAGGCGTCCCAGGCCTCATCCACTACGACGGCCACCGGCACCGGGTCGACTGTGCCGTCGGAGCTCAGATTCGCAAACATAAACATGAACATCGTGGAAAGCGCTATGGGAAAGACCGCGCCCCAAACCCACGTGCTCGGCCGGCGCAGCAGCGTCTTGACCGTAATGATAATGGTGTTGAACATAGCTGCCCCCTAGTCGCGCAGCTCGCGGCCGGTGATCTCGAGGAACACGTCGTTGAGGGTCGGCGGCTCGCTCCACACGCGGCCGAGCGCAACGTCGGCAGCGCGCAGCGTGTCGAGGATGTCGACCAAATTGTGCGGGCTCGCCTCACAGGTGCAGATGAGCTCGCCGCCGGAAAGCTCAACCGAAAGCACATGCTCGAGGGCGCGCAGCCGCTCGACTGTGGCGGGCTCGACGGCGCCGACCTCGACGGTCACGCGCTCACCCATCTGAATCATGCGCTTGAGCTCGTCATTGGTGCCCTGCGCCAGCACGCGGCCACCGTCCATGATCATAATGCGGCTGCAGATTTGCTCGACTTCCTCCATGTAATGGCTGGTATACACCACCGTGGCGCCCTCGTCGCGCAGGCGGCAGATGCCCTCCAGGATGGCGTTGCGGCTCTGCGGGTCGACCGCCACGGTGGGCTCGTCAAAGAAGATGAGCTCAGGCTTGTGCGCGATGCCGCAGGCGATGTTGAGGCGACGCGCCAGGCCGCCCGAGAGCTTGCCAGGGCGGAACTTAGCAAAGTCGCCCAGCCCGACAAAGTCGATCGCCTCGTCCACGAGCGCGCGGCGGCGCTTGCGGTCGTTGACGTAAAGGCTGCAGAAATAGTCGATGTTCTCGCGCACCGTAAGCTCGTCAAACACCGCCACCTGCTGCGGCACCACACCGATGCGGCGCTTGAGGTCGTAGCGGGCGGGCGTCATGGGCTCGCCGAACAGCTCGATGGTGCCTTTGTCGTAGGCGAGCAGCTGCAGAATGCAGTTGATGGACGTGGTCTTGCCCGAGCCGTTGGGGCCCAGCAGGCCAAAGATCTCGCCGGGGGCGATGCTCAGGCTAAAGTGGTCGAGCGCGATAAGGTCGTCGTAGCGCTTGACGAGGTTTTCGACGTGGACGATGTCTGTCATGAGGCGGCCCTTCTGTTGATTGCGGCCCGGTACGATTGCATCATCGCAGGAGCGAGCGGCGCGCACCAGTGAGCTTTGTCACGAGTGCGGAGCTTGGCCGTGCGGCCTGCCGACGTCCCCGCTTTGCCGCGTGGGAGGAATGTCACGGTTGCGCAGGCGGTCCCTCCACCACGCGCGGCTTCGCGTACAATACCCGTATGAACAGGCTTTTCGACAAATCGATCGTGCTGGCGTGCTGTATTGCGGCCGCCATGGGTCTTGCTGTGGACGCTCGCCTGGTCGCGGCGTTTTGCCTTGGCGTTATTGCCACCTCGCTGGCCGAGGTCGTACAGGGAAACCGCGCCCGCCGTGTGAGCGAGGCCGCGAGCTACGCCTGCATCATCGCGGCTGTCTTCGTGCCGCCGTTTGTGCCGTTTGCGCCTCTCGCTCTCTATGACATCGCGCGACGCGTTCGCCGTGAACGAATCTGGCCCGCGCTGGCGATTGGCGCCGTGTTTGTCTGCGCGCTTGTCGCGGACCTTCGTGGTGGCGTGCTCACCACCCGAACGCTGCTGTTAACCGCCATCCTTTCGGTTGCCGCCACCTTGCTATCGCTACGCACCGCCCAGTTGGAGCGCGAGCAGCGGCGCATGCGCCGCACCCGCGACGAGCTGCAGGAACGAGCCCTCGCGCTCGAGGCGCGCAACCGCGATCTTGCCGATCGCCAGGACTACGAAGTCGAGCTCGCGACGCTCGCCGAACGCGCCCGCATCGCGCGCGAGATCCACGATAACGTCGGGCACCAGCTCACGCGCGCCTCACTGCAGGCCGAAGCCCTACGCGTGGTCCACGCCGACGAGCCTGGCGTCGCCGCCGATTTCGCCGACGTTAAACGCACGGTTGACGAGGCGCTCCAGCTTGTGCGCACCAGCGTCCACGCGCTCAACGACAACGCCGTCGACCTTTCCGTGCAGCTCGAACGCATTGTCGAAGGCACACGCTCGGACGGCGGCCCGCAGATTGAGCTTGAAGTTATGGCCGAACATGCGCCCGCAAACGTCGCCAACTGCTTTGCAGCGGTCCTGCGCGAAGCGCTCTCCAATACCATGCGCCACGCTTGCGCCCAGACCGTCACCGTACGGTGCATGGAGCATCCGTCGTTTTACCAGCTCATTGTTACCGACGATGGCGTGGGTGAGGTCCAAGCAAGCGGCCGCGGCACCGCGGAGGGCATGGGGCTCGCCTCCATGCGCGAGCGCATCGAGGCGCTTGGCGGCACCTTCACCGCCGGCCCGCGTGCCGGCGCCGGCGGCTGGCGTGTGTTTGCCACCGTTCCCAAACAGCAAGGAGATGAGGGCCGATGAGGCTCATCGTTGTCGACGACGACCGCTTGGTGGTCGATTCGCTCAAGATTATCTTGGGCGCCCAGCCGCAGATCGAAGTGGTGGGCACCGGTGCCAACGGCAACGATGCGGTGGCGCTCTACGCCGAGCACGCACCCGATATTGCGCTGCTCGACATCCAGATGCCGGGACGCGACGGCCTTTCGGCCGCGCGCGAGATCCTTGAGCACGACCCTGCGGCGCGCGTGGTGTTTCTGACGACGTTCTCGGATGACGAGTACATTGTGTCGGCGCTCAAGCTGGGCGCCCGCGGCTACCTGATCAAGACCGATGTCGCTGCCATTCCGCCGGCGTTGGCGCAGGTCATGGACGGCAAACGCGTGCTCGAGGGCAAGGCGATCGAAGATATCAACTTTGATGGGGCGGACGTCGAGGCCGGCGCGACCCGCCGGCCCGCCGCCTTTGCCGGTCTGACCGACCGCGAGTTCGAAGTCGCCGAGCTCATCGCCCGCGGCCTCGATAACAAGGAGATTGCCGCCACCGCCTATATGGGCGAAGGCACCGTACGCAACCACATCAGCTCGATCCTTGCCAAAATGGGCCTACGCAACCGCACGCAGATCGCCATCGCCTACCTGCGAGGGTAATTACCCAACGGCCAACCGCTCCGACAGAGCAAAATAGCTGTTATCGATTTAATGCCATTTCAAAACTATGCCGGTTTACGGGGCTAAGCTCAGGGCCCCCATCCATACCCGCGTTTTCCGTAAAATGACGGCTTGTCTACCTGCGGTTTTATTTTCACGGATATCGGCATGGTTGGGAGCGCGTGACTTAGCCCCGTAAACCGGCATAGTTTTGTCCGAGCGGCTCTGCACGAGCGCCTCCGCAAGCCTCGCGGGACCAAAATGATCCGTTTTCCTCCGTCCCCAAGGAATCACCCGGAACCGCTCGCCACGAAACCTGCCCATCTACTACGTTTGACTCGATACCCTTGACCATACCCCCGTTTTCCAGAAAATCGCAGGCGTTCTACCTGCGGTTTTCTTTTCGCATTTTTTGCCGTGGTTGAGGGCCACCGCCCAAACGTAGTAGATAGGCCCATTTCATGGCGAACGGGCCACACGGATGTCCTCGCGAGGCCAAAATGATCCGTTTCCCTCTGTCCACGGGAGATCAAGTGATGTTACGAATATGGTGTCATTTCAAAACTATGCCGGTTTACTACGATAAAAACGAGATTCCCGACCACGCGTGATTTTTTCGCAAAACTACAAGCCGTCTACCTGCGGTTTTGATTTTGCCAAATGCGGTGTGGTTGGAGGTGGGCGATTTATCGTAGTAATCCGGCATAGTTTTGTTCGCGACGGCACAACCGCGCGTTTAAGCGCGGGGCCGGTGGGGCATTTTTGCCCCACCGGCCCCTATCCCAGCTCTATTCCGGCGTTACTCCGGCTTGGTTTCTACCGTGGGAGTCTTATCCGCCGCAACTGGAGTACGGGCGGTGTCCATAGTCAGGCAGTGCTTGGGGCAGCTCTCGATGCACTCGCCACACACCACGCAGGCGTACGGGTCGATCGACCAGGTACCGCCCTTGCGATCGACCGCGAGCGCGCCCGCCGGGCAGCGGCGCGCGCACATGCCGCAGCAGATGCACACGTCCATGTCGTTGACGATATGCCCGCGCAAGCGCTCGGGTGCCGTCAGCTTCTCCTGCGGATAGCGCACCGTGACCGGCTGCTTGACCATAGAACCTAAGGCCGTCTTGGCAAATGTCAGTAAACTCATGCCGCGCCTACCTTTCCGTGCAGCTAATGCAGGGGTCGATGGTCAGGATAATCATGGGCACGTTGGCAAGGAGCACGCCCTGCAGCGCATGTGTCAGACCCGCCAGGTTCTGCGACGTCGGCGTGCGCACGCGGAAGCGGTCCAGGTTCTTGGTGCCGTTACCGCGCACATAGTAATACGCCTCGCCGCGCGGCTGCTCAATCACAACCTCGCCGCGTGCGCCGTCGGCCGGCGTGAGCTTGGTGCGCCCGCCGATCCCGTCGTGCGGAATCTTGCCCACAAGCTCCTTAATGATGTCCATGGCCTGCGTGACCTCGGCACAGCGTACCTGACAGCGGGCATAGCAATCGCCATCGGTAGCAACGATGGGCTCAAACGCAGCCAGATCCGCATAGGCACCGTCGTCAAACATGCGCACGTCGTAATCCACGCCCGATGCGCGCCCAAACGGACCGACCATCGAAAGCTCCAGCGCATCTTTCTTGCTGATCACACCCACGCCATGCAAGCGCTCGCCGCAGCTGTCATCGTCCAAAAACGTATGCACCAGGGCCTCGTAGTCGGGACGCATGGCATCGAGCGTCTGGACAATTCCGGCCAGCTCGGAGTCCTCGATATCGTGCTTCAGGCCGCCGATCTCGTTAATCGACAGAATCACGCGACCGCCGCAAGTGCTCTCGAAGATCTTGAGAATCTGCTCGCGCAGGGTCCACGAACGATAGAACAACGCCTCGAAACCAAAGGCGTCGGCAAGCAGGCCCAGCCACAGCAGGTGCGAGTGAATGCGCGAAAGCTCGTGCAAAATGGTGCGGATATACTGCACGCGGCCGGGCACCTCGATGTCGAGCATGCGCTCGCAGGCGCTGGCATAGCCATAGCTGTGACCCACGGCGCAAATGCCGCAGATGCGCTCGGCGATGTAGCCAAACTGGTGCATATCACGCTTTTCGGTGAGCTTCTCGAGTCCGCGGTGCACAAAGCCGATCTGCGGAATTGCCTCGATGACGCGGTCGTCCTCGATCACCAGGTCCAGATGAAGCGGCTCGGGCAGCACCGGGTGCTGCGGGCCAAACGGAATAACGGAGCGATGTGCCATGGACCTTACGCCTCCTTTTTCTGCTTGTCGCGGGCGGCCTTAGCGGCAAGCGCCGCGCGGACCTTGGCCGCTTTCTCGGGATCCATGGCGGCGAGCTTTGCCTCCATCTCGGCAGCCTTGAGCGCGGCCTTCGCAGCGGCCTCATCGTGCTGAGCATCGGAGCCGGCAGCCGCAGCGGGCTGAGCAGCGGCGCCCGCGGCGTCGCCAGCGCCCGCAGTGCCCTCCCCCGCAGAGGCCGTGGCAGTAGCAGCCTTCTCGGCCGCGGCCTTGCGCGCCTTGGCCTCGGCAGCGGCACGGACCTTCATGGCTTTCTCGCGCGCGGCCTTCACCTCGGGCGTGATAACGCTCATGGGCTCGGCAGTCGAGACCTGGTAGAAAAAGCCCTTAAAGTCAATCTGCATATCGGTGATGACAAGACCAAACAGGTCGTGCGCCTCGTTCTCAAACGGGAATACCGCCGGATAGTACGAGCTGATGGACGGAATCTCCTGGTACTGGTCGATGCCCTCGACTACCAGGTTCTCAATCGCATAGCTGCCGTCCCGCGCAATATGCTCCTGAGCAGCACGAACGTTGATAAACGTATAGACCAGGCGATACGAGCCGTCGTCGACGTTGCGCTCGGCGTGCATTTGCACAAAGCGCGCGCCGACGCCCTTGAGCGCCTGGACATGCGACAGGAGCTCGTCGATCCCGACGGTAGTATAGATAGCCTTTTGCATTACTCGGCCTCCTTTGCAGAGGTGGGCTTCTCAGCAGGCGCGTCGCCAGCGGCGGGCTCCCCGGCAGGCACGTCACCGGCATCATCAGTCCCGGCCACCGCAGCCACAAACCCGTCCTCGCCCAGCTCAACGCCACCGTCCCAAGTAGCGGCACCGCCCACGGTAAGCGGATCGCCGCCGGCGCGCATCACGGCCTCCTTCTGGTCCAGGATGCCGCATGCCTCCACGATGGCATCGATCACGGTCTCGGGACGAATGGCGCACCCGGGCGCATACACGTCCACGGGAATCGCGCGGTCCACGCCGCCGATCACGTTATAGGCATCGCGGAATACGCCGCCCGAACACGCGCAAATGCCGCACGCCACCACGCACTTGGGCTCGAGCATCTGGCTGTAGATCTGGCGCACGACGGGCAGGTTCTGGGCATTGACCGACCCCGTCACCAAAAAGATATCCGCATGCTTGGGGTTGCCGGTGTTGACCACGCCAAAGCGCTCCGCATCGAACAGCGGCGTGAGCGAGGCCAGCACCTCGATATCGCATCCGTTGCAGCTCGAGCCGTCGTAATGAATGACCCACGGCGAGCGCGACATTTTATGATCCATGGATGCCGCCTCCTAAATAAACACGTCGACGAGGATGGGCATAAGGTTGAGCAGGCCAAACACCAGCGCCACGCCCCATCCGAGCCTAAAGCAGCTGCGCCAGGTGCTGCGTGCGAAGGTGTTGTCGATCAGGACCTCGACAAAATACGTCGCGGCCATCACGACCAGGGCAACCACCCAGCTCACCGGGTTGTCCCAAACAAAGAACATGCCCACCCACATCAAAAACAGCACGGTCTCGCACCAGTGCATAAGGGTCATCTTGGCCAGCGTGCCGCCGCTCATCTCGGTAGCGACGCCCTGGACGATCTCCTGATGCGCGTGATGCGAGTACGAAAGGTCAAACGGCGACTTGCGCAGCTTGATGGTAAGCACCGCGAGCAGCGCGAGGAAAATGGGCGCGCTGTACACGATGATGGGGGCCGACTGCCCCGTCACGGCGATGGAATCGAAGCTGTCGGTGGCAAGGTACAGGCCCACGCTCATCAGCAGAACGGCGGGCTCGTAACTCATAACCTGCAGCAACTCACGGTCGGCGCCGACCTGGGCAAACGGGCTTTGCGTCGAGGCGGACGCCAACACCACAAAGATCGCGGCGAGGGTAACCATAAACGCGCACAGAAGCGTGTTGGAGCCCGACACAAAGATGCCGCCGCCCACCACGGTAAAGATGAGCGCGCACGCCATATAGGTATCGTCCATGGTGTTTACGCTGGCGGGGGCCTTGCGCAGCAACTTGGCAACGTCGTAGAAGGGCTGCAGCAGGCGCGGGCCCACGCGGCCCTGCATGCGGGCGGACAGCTTGCGGTCGATGCCGTCGATCATGCCACCCACAAGCGGCGCCAGCAGGGCAAACGCCACGGTGCCAATAAATATGCCCACGACACCCGAGCCTTCAAAATACTTGCCGCGCAGCACCGAGGGCGCGCTCATGGCAAGTCTCTCGGGCCCAATCCACGCGCAACACAGCAGCGCAAACAAGATGATGCTGCAGCACACGACGCTACCCGCGGGGCCAATACGCTTCTCGCCAAGGGCATCCTCCGAGTACCAATTGCGCTTTTCGGCCTTCACCTCGTGCCCCATCGAGCCGCGGAAATGGCGATATTTGTCGGTTCCCACGCCCGAAAGATATACGTTTACATGCGGTTTGTTGCTCACTCGGAATGAAGTCAGCAGCACCACGGCGATAAACGCCACGATAACCACCATCAGGTACATGGCGTCCTTGCCAATAACGTACGGCATGCGGCCAAACACCATGGCCAAGTAAGGCGACACCAGACCGCTCGAGATAACCGGGAACGCCACGCAGCACAGAATCAGCAGCGCGGCGATGGTGTTGAGGGCCATCCATTCGGTCTTATGGACATTGACCTCAACGTTTTGAGCCGTGGGGTCGACGCCCGAAAGCTTGGCAAGCCACTTGCCCCAGAAGAAGAACGTCGCGGCCGAGCCAAAGGCAAGCACCATGATCATGAGCACGTTGCCGGTCTGCGCGAACGCCACCAGAGCGCCCCACTTGGACACGAGCATGCCAAACGGCGCCACAAACATGCCCATGATGCCCAGCATCATCAGGCGCGTCAGGTGCGGCATGCGGCTGAACATACCGTCCATGTCCTCGATATTGCGGCTGCCGATATGATGCTCGGCCGTGCCCACGCACAGGAACAGCAGCGACTTTGCCACCGTGTGGAACAGGATCAGGAAGATGGCCGCCCATACGGCCTCGGGCGCGCCGACACCCAAGCAAGCACTGATGAGGCCCAAGTTGGAAATGGTGGAGTACGCGAGCACGCGCTTGGCATTGCTCTGCGAGATGGCCATAAGGGCAGCGAGCAAAAACGTGATGGCGCCCACGCTCGTGACCATAAAGCCGGTCACGGGATAGATGGCATAGAGCGGGCTCAGCTTGACCATCAGGAACACGCCGGCTTTGACCATGGTTGACGAGTGCAGCAGGGCGCTCGTGGGCGTGGGGGCAACCATGGCACCCAACAGCCAAGTGTGGAACGGCATCTGTGCGGCCTTGGTGAGCGCGGCGAGCGACAACAGGATGACCGGCATGACCAGCAGCGCGGACTGCGCGGTTCCGGCGCCGGAAAGCTCAATCATGCCCGAGATGGTCAGCGGCATGCCGTTCACGTGCAGGTACATGAGTCCGGCCAAAAACGCGATGCCGCCCAGCATGTTGAGGATGATCTGGGTAAAGGCGTTTTTAATGGCCTCGGGCGTGCGCGTGTAGCCAATCATAAGGAACGAGCACACGGTGGTGATTTCCCAGCCGCAGAACAGCCACTCAAGGTTGTCGCTCGTCACGATAACGAACATGGCCGAGAGGAACAGGAACATGAGCGCCAGGAACTGCGGGCGACGGTCGGGCGCGGTCTGCCCGCGCAGCGCGGCCTCGTGCTCGTCATGGGCCTGGAAGTCCTTCATATAACCCAAGGCATACACGCAGATTAGGCTGCCGACGATGCCGACGGCGAGCACCATGATCACGCTCATGTAGTCCAGGTAGAGCGGCGTTGCCGTGACGGCTTCGGCCGCGGGCAACGTCATGGCTGCAAAGGCGAGCGAGCCCACCAGCTGGACTATGCCGAGCACCGTGGTGAGCGCGTTCCTATATTTGTACGCGTTGTACAGGATTACGGCGCACAGGATGACGTCGATGACGGAGCTGATGATCGAGAGCACATGCGAGGTGCCGGGGGCAACCTCAAAGCTCTGCGGACCCGTGCCAAAAAACATGACGGCGACTACAACTGTCACCGCCATAATAATGCCGGAGCCTACAAGCCCCACCGCATCGCGGGCGCGGTCACCGCGCGCGAGCAGCATGCCCAGCGCCGGTACCAGCGGAAACAGGGTAAGGAAATACAGTAGCGTCATACCATCACTCCCCCGTGCAAAAACGCTGCAATTGTTTACGTTATAGCTCAATTGAGGAGTAGCGGCGACAGGTTTTCGGTCAACTGGGGAGTTTTAGGCGTACGAGGCAAGGAGCCTGTCCGCATTGGAGTAGAGGGGCGGCAAGAAAAATGCGCCCCTGTGGGCGCACCATCCCGTTTGCTATTCCGCCTTTTTAACGCGCGGCTTGCGACCGCGCGGCTTATCGACCAGTGCGGACTCACCGCTCTCGCGGTACTGACGGCACCAAGCCTTGACCGAAGACTCGCTGGGAATCTTGTGCTTGATCATGGCCTCGCGAACCGTCAAGCCGTTTTCCAGACGGTCCTTAACCACAGCGAGCTTTACGTCGTACGAATAGGTGTGATGATGCGAACCGGCATTGAGAACGGCGTCGGCACCGCCCACGGCATACGCGCGGGCCCACTGACGAGCCGTGGCCTGGGGAATGCCAAGCTCCGCGGCGAGAGCGCGATGACCGACCCCCTCTTGGAGGATCTCGACGGCGCGCTGTCTAACCTCGGGCGCATGCGTGCGAGTCCTAGTTGCTTCCGACATACCTGCCACTTCTTAGCCTTAGCCGTTAATCTGCTTTCTTACGTGCAAGTTAGATAGTAGCATTTTACTGTTTGCTCAAAGCAGTTAATTAAAATAGACGCGGCGTTATCTGGGCATTTGGCACCAAATTACGACATTTCTTTATCGATTATTTACGCTGGTAGCTGACTCGCAGCTAATCGTCATTCGCTTGTCAACAAAATTGGCATCTCTTTATGTCCTTTGGTATAGAGGATATAGTTATTAACCCCTCCCCCAATAATTTTGAGTGATCTGCAAGGCAGTAGACGTCCTCACTCCTCATGATTACCGCGCATTGCCATCCACCGGAGCAAAACAAAAGGGCGGGACCTGCTGCGCTTGCAGGCCCCGCACCGATTGACACCCGACGGGACACAGCCGGGCGAAACGGATCCGTGCTACCGCCCCGCCTGGCCGCGAAGTTAACTACAGCTCGTTGGCCGCGTGATATGCCGTGCGAATGGCGCTCGCGATATCGGCGGTGCGCTCGCCCGAGCAGTCGCCCACGCAGGTCACGGGCACCGTCACGCCATCCAGGTCAAACGCGTTGGCCTTGGAGCCCACGGCCATCACCACGTAATCGCAGGCGATCTTCACCGGCTCCTCGGCGCCGTCCTCGGTGGTGCGAATGGCCTCCACGCCCTCGTCGGTAATGGCGGTCAGGCGGGTCTTCACGTGCTGCTCCACGTTGTGCTCGGCGAAGTCGCTCATAATCAGCGGCAGAATGGTCTCGGACTCGCCCGCGGCAATCTTGTCGAGCATCTCCACGATCGCCACCTCGCAGCCGTGCTGCAGCAGGTACTCGGCAGTCTCGGTGCCCACCAGGCCGCCGCCAATGACGGCGACGCGGCCCGTAAGCTCCACCTTGCCGGCCAGCACGTCCCAGCTCGAGACGACCTTGTCCGAATCGGCACCCGGAACGGGGATGACCACGTCGTGCGCGCCCACGGCCACAATCGCGGCATCGGCGGCGTTGAGGTCCTCAGCAGTAGCGGCATGGTTGAGCTCAACCTTCACGCCCAGGCCAGGCAGAATCTTCTCGTAGTACTCGACCGAGCGCATGATCTCGTCCTTGCGCGGAGGCGCGGCCGCCAGCACGATCTGGCCGCCCAGATGATCGCTCGCCTCGTAGACGGTCACATCGTAGCCGCGCTTGGCCGCCACGCGCGCGGCCTCCAGGCCGGCAATACCGCCGCCTACCACGGCGATCTTCTTGTCGCCCTCGCCCGGCTTGATGGCGATGGTCGCCTCGTCGCCGTTCTCGGCATTGAGCACGCACGAGATGTACTTGCGGTTTTGAATCGCGTCGACGCAGCCCTTGTTGCAGTTGAGGCACTCGCGAATGGGCTCGCCGGTCGCGGCCTTCAGCGCAATGTCGGGGTCGCACATGAGCGAGCGGCCATAGGCGATGATGTCGGCAGCGCCGTCTTCCAGAATCTTCTCGCCGGCCTCGACCGAGACAACACGGCCCACGGTTGCCACCGGCACGGAGACCAGGGCCTTGACGCGCTCGGCCACGGGCAGCGTCCAGTTATAGGGCATGGCGCCCATGGGCGGAATGGTGTCGCCCATGTTGCCGGTGTGGTTTGCCTGCGCGACCTGGATCATATCGATGCCCGCGCCCTCGAGCAGCTTGGCAAACTTGCAGGCCTCGTCGGGCTGCAGGCCGCCCTTGCCGCGCGGCGTGCCGTCGGGGTTCTCCATGATCACGGGGAGCTTGTACTCCACCATCAGCTGCGGCGCGGCCTCCTTAATGGCAGCGACGACCTCCAGCGCATAGCGAACGCGGTTCTCGAACGAGCCACCGTACTCGTCGGTGCGCTGGTTGAGGATGGCCGAGCACAGCGAACCCACCAGGCGGTCGCCGTGGACCTCGATGGCGTCGATGCCGGCCTGCTGCGCGCGGGCGGCCGAGGCAGCGATGGCCTCCTTGATCTGGGTGAGCTGCTCCACACTGGCCTCGTTCACAAAGTGCTGCATGTCGTGGTGCAGCTTGGCGTAGGCCTGATTGCGGATCTCGTTGGACTCGGCCATCTTGGCGGCAAAGGTCTCCTCGTCGCCGGCGGCCTTGGCCTCCTGCGCGGCCTTGGCAGCGGCCATGGATCCCATGACCATGCGGCCGACGCCGGGCACGTCGTACTCGGGGTGGAACAGCTGCAGCGCGACCTTGGCACCGTGCTTGTGAACGGTGTCGGCCAGGGCCTTAAACGTGGGGATCTGGGCGTCGGTCGCCAGCTTGGGCGTGGGGCTTGCGGTCATGACGGGAGCGACGTCGCCGATGACGATGTAGCTCACGCCGCCACGGGCCAGGCGCTCGTAAAAAGCCAGGCTGCGCTCGCCAATGGAACCGTCGCGCTCCTCGTAGCCGGTGGTCAGCGGCGGGAACATAATGCGGTTCTTGAGCTCAAGGGGGCCAACCGTAATGGGCTGGAGCAGCTTGGATGCAGGTGCGGTCATGGACATTCCTCTCTTGTAGGCGCGGCGGCGATGATGCCGCGTAGTTGTCTAGAGGATATGGCATGGGGGCACGGCGGCACAACGAAAATCGGCGAATATCAGGTGGCGGCAGGTGGATGGAACGGGGCGGCCCGTCGGTTTGTCTCGATCTGTAACAGTTACTCGGCAAAACCGGGTCTTACTGTTACAGATCGAGACAAACCAATCTGGCCTGCCGAAAGATCTCAATCTGTAACAACAACTCGGCAAAATCCGTTCCTCGTGTTACAGATTTAGACAAACGGGGCCCAACCCACCGGAATATCTAGATCTGTAACACCTATCCGCCCAAATCGGGTCTAGATGTTACAGATTGAGATTTTGTTTGAGAGGCCGAGAATTGGACCGAAAACACAGTCCCGCGATAACAAAAAAGCTCGCCGGCTAGGCCGACGAGCTGCAAGTTCTTGGTCGCGGGGGCAGGATTTGAACCTACGACCTCCGGGTTATGAGCCCGTAGTTTCCAAACTATTTGACACTCTTTGATACCGCTTGACACCGTTATATAAGCAGGTAGATATGCATTTCTTCCAAAAACCCCAAATATCGGTTCTGTTCAATTTCGACCAAAATTCGACCACTGAAAACTTGACTTCCGCCACTGCGTGGCATACGCTCGGAGCAGCGCACCCGAAGCGCCCGCTTCACGGGCCGCACGGGCGTGCTGCTCCGAGCGTATGCCACGCAGCCATGGAGTCACACTCGTATTCATTTGACCAAAGGATCGGCACATGAGCAGGCCTCTTGTCGTTGGTAAGGGAAGCGCCCTTAAAAGCAAGACGCAGAAAAACGTCTACTATATCAGGCACAACATGGGCAAAGACCCCGTTACCGGCAAATATAGGTACTCACCTCGCCGAAAGGTCTATGCGAAGAACAAGTCGGAATTGAGAGCCGAGCTCGAAGCATATAAGGCTGAGCTCAATAGCGGGCTCACCATCAAAGACCCCGATAAGACCGTTTATCAGTACACCAAAGAGTTCCACGACGATCGCGTGGACGCCGAGACCATCAGCCCGCTTGCCCTTGACCGCGAAGAGCTTGAAATTAAGGAAATTCAGGAGCTTTTCGGCAATTATCCCGTAAAGGACCTGAGGCCCCACATAATAAACGCCGGTTATGCTGAAGCCCGCAAAAGTGGAAGATTCTCCGAATCTGAGCTGCATAAAATCAGTGTAAAACTGAATCAGATTATGAAGGCCGCCATGCTTGACGACTTGATTGTCAAGAACCCCTGCGCCGGCACCGTCATCCCGCGGCCCAAAGGAAAAGAGAGGCAGGCTCTTTCCCTCGATGAAGCCCGGAGGCTTCTCTCCCTCCTCCTTTCACAGGAGATGGACTCCCACAGAATAGGCACTCTCCTGTTGCTCGATACCGGCATGCGCCGCGGAGAGATGCTCGGACTCAGATGGGGCGACGTCCATTTTGGCGACGGCTATGTCCGCATCGACGGACAGTATGCCGCCGACAAGCTGGTCAGAGACCCAAAGAGCTCAACGGGAAAAAGGTCCGTCTCTTTGAGCCCGCTTGCACTCGAGAGGCTCGCCGCCTGGCGCGAGCTTCAGCGCACGCTTCTCGCCGAAGTCGACCTCGAACAGGCTTCTGGCACCCCGATTGTGCACACATTAGTCGATCCCCAAAGAAACACGAGGGCTAAAACTAAAGATGACAAAAAAGGAAAGAGGGGGCCAGTCGCCATCGCGCACATGGACCCAAACTGCTTTTCGCGATGGTTCCGCGAATGGTGCTCGGACTATGGCTTTGGGCAGTTCAGAGAAATTACGCACTACATTGAGCGAGACGGAAAGACGTACGCTCGAGGTACAAAGTACTCCGGCCTGACCCCACACATGCTCAGGCACACGCAGGCAACGTTGCTGATCGGAGAGAACGTCGACATCAAAACCGTCAGCAGCCGCCTCGGGCACAGCACCGTCAAGCTCACGCTAGACACCTATGCACACGCAATTGCCGCCAAGGACCAGGCCGCCGCAAACACCATCGGCAACTTACTTTCAAATTAAATCAGCCCTTCGCGTTCGATGCGTTTCGCCTCGCGTTCGCCCTCTTCCTGCTATTCCTGGCGTTCTTTGCTCTCGTGCATTCCTCTGAACAGCATCGCGATTTGCCGTTTGCGGTGTCGGCGAACGGCCGGCCACAGTGCTCGCATATTTTGACGACATCAACCGAATAGCTCTTTGCAAGCGCAACCCAAAGGCGTGTAGCAGCATCGGGCACGCAAAGGTCGAAAGAGGAGCCGCGACCATAATCGATGATGCCATTAGCCATCTGCGTCGGACTCTGCCGCTTGGGCTCGAGGATTCTCCTCCACCTATAACCCGCGCAGCGCGAGAACCACTCCGTCATGTCCTGCACCAGATGCGAGGCCAGGGATTCCTCGGTCTTGAGAACGCGCTCGGAAGACTCGTCGAGCCCCCTGAGAGCATCACCAGGCACCCTTGCAACAAAAGACGGACCTGGAAAGTCAGTTTCCCCAACCGTCTCCATAAAGGACAATGTATCGTTCTTGCACCACCTGACATACGAACGCTCGACCATGGCAGTTCCGGGCTCAATCCTTTCATTGATCACCGTCCACTCGCCACCGCGCTTAAGTCCGCCCACGAAACCATCCCTAAACTCATGGTCGCTAGGGATTTGCAGGTTGGTGAGAACCACGTACGCGGTTTTATTTGCCTCAATGTTGCCAAAGCAATACACGCGCCAATAGGGATCCAAAACCCCCAGCGAAGACGGCGAACCCATCTCGACCGACGAAGCCAGGGAGGAAATCTTCATTGCCCCGACGACCGAAAGCCAGGCATCAAGCGGTTCGTCGATTTCATAGGGACCGACTCTCCCCACAAAGCCAAGCAAAGGACCGGTTACGCGCGCCGCGGCAGCGAATCTCTCCCAAGGGTCGATGTTGGAAGCCTTGTCACCGGGATGCGGCGCGTCGTCGACGCGGCAAACCGGTGCCGGCACTTCTGACAGGGCGAGCAGCATTGCACCAACGCTTCCGTAATCTTCCAATTTACAAGACGGCAGAACGCCTTCCGGAAGACCGTCAAGAACCACGGAGCGAATCAGGCCGAAAGCAAGGTCCTTGTCCGCCCCCGGCGCGTCTATTTCCACACTCGACGGCCTGTTCGGCATACCGATTGACTCTTCGCGATAGGTGAAGCTCATGTGATCGCCAGCACTCTCGCCCGCAACGTCCGGAACGAGACGACCGTTCTCGTGAAATTCAAGCCCGTCCCTCGTCTTATAACCGACCTGAACCTGACCGGTCGCGGGATCAAGCGGCATAATCGGCCAATCTCGCCATTCATCTTCAGGCGGCAAAGACGACTCTCCCTCCTCCACAACGTCGATAGTCCTTGAGTCCGATTCGTCACTCTTGACGTCGGTCAGCAGCGATTCAATCTTGTTTTTAAAAATATTGATAAGCATCATCGCAGGTAAACCCCCGTAATAGGTGATGTAATACCCCGGTTTATGCCCACTGGCGGCATTGTGTAGTCACGGAGCAGTTCCCGTCCCGTACCACACATACCGAAGGAGGCATTCACATGGACGACAACGAAACGCCCGACATCCAGAACGGCCCGATTCTCACCCGTGATGAGGTCGCCGACAAGCTGCATCTCACCCCCGACACCGCCGGCCAGCTCATCGCTCGCACCGGCATGGGCATCTACCTTTGCCGTCGCACATATATTTATGAGCGCGATCTCAACGCCTTTCTCAGCGCCCTGCGCGGCAAGGGCGGTGAGTAGCGTGATTGACTACGAGGGTCTGCCCGCGACCAAAAACTATTACGACACCCTCGGCACCGTCATTACACCCAAGGCCTGGCAGGCGCTGCGCGGCCCCCGTCGCAACGCCCATCGCATCCCCCCGAACACCCCCGAGCTCATTGCCGAGCGCGCCGCCGTCATCTTTGCCGCCAAGACCGCAACCGCAAAAGAAGAAGAGTCTGCGCGCCTCTCCGCCGGCGCGTGGATTTGGATTGCCCGCGACGACGATAACGCTGCGGCTGCGGAAGCCGTTGCCATCGCGATGTCCTCATGCGAGCGCACCTCTTTCACAAGCGCGCCGGAGCTCGCCAAAGCCTGGAACGGCGGCGAGCTCTTTGGCCCGAACTCAAAATCGCACGCCGTCGACCCCTATCGCGACCCTCCCGTACTCGTCATCGCAGACGTCGGGGCCAGCCGTATGCGCGAGGAGACTGACGCGCTCCTCGAGCTGCTCGGCGACCGTCGACGCCACAAACGCGCAACCTTGTTCGCATCAACGTTCACCGGAAAAAGCGTCGGCCGAGCGCTTGGGGCAGCCGGAGGAAACCCCGAACGCATACACGAGCTCATCAAGCTGATTAGCGCCGGGGTGCGCGAAGGGAGGCAGTCGTGACCAGCACGAGGGCGCGAGCTCCGCCCTACAGCGGTATTCGCCATTAGCAGCTTTTCTATACGTCTCAACATTTAGGAGGTACTTATGCGGCATCAGACTGTCGTAGTCCAGACGGACAGCGGTCCGGCCCTTGTCTTCGACACCGCCAAGAAGCGCTATGTCTACCATGGCAGCCAGGACACCCCCGTCCTCAACCCCGAGCACACCGAAGACGCCCAGAGCGTCTGGATCCCGCAGTTCAAGCAGGCGATTCCGAACGTTCCCCGCACTTTCATGGCGTTTAGCCCCACTGACGAGGCCGTCGACGCGATGGATTGTCTCGCTGCCATCGACGAGTGCTATGGCATCCCCGACTACGAGCTTGTCAAGATCGCAGCTCGCGCCTATGTCGTCAACGGCACCGGCGCGGCGCACGACGCGTTTGTCAAACGCTTCGCGGCTCGACTCGAGGACATCACCCAGGAACTCGGTGTCTTCGGCGCGGTCCCCATTGGACTCGCCGATCGCGCCCCCTTGCCCCTCTTCACCGTCGAGGACATCGACGACTAGCCCATCGTACGCCGCCGCCCGAGCGGGCGGCGGCCCTCTCACATCGAAAGGAAAACCATGCCCAAGAAAAGTGCCGATAAGAACCACAAGCCCCTCACCCTCAACGGCCACTCCTTCCGCATCCCCTCGGACGCCGAATGCCTGCTCGACGGCTGGAGCACCTACGGCGTCCAGCCCATCGTTATCGAGCCCGCAGAGAAGATCGAGGGCATCCCCGGCGCCTTCGTCATCGCGTCCCACTCCTCCGTCCCCAACATCCCTTACGTCGCGCCCGCCATCGTCGCGGAAATCGCCAGGCGCTGGCCCGGCATCGACCCCCGCGAGCTCGCCAGGGTCATCGTCGGGGTCGCCCGCAGCGGCGATCGCTCTTACACCCCGGACAGCGTCCTCCGCGGTATCGATAGCATCCTGGACCTCGATGCGACGGGAGTCGTGAACAAGCTTGTCGCCTATCCTCCCCTCCCGGCAGACCAGGCGCCCGAGGGCTATCCCAACGTCCTTCTCGAAGACGAGTAGGGCTCAAGCGGGGCGGATCGACAACGGTCGGTCCGCCCCTGCTTTCGGGCCGATGATCACCGCACATCGAAGAGAGGACCGAATGACAGCAGCAACAAAGAACGTCAGCGTGAAGCTCGACTCAAAGCTCTACACCGCCCTCAAGACGCGGGCAGAGCTCAACGACTCCAACGTCAGCGACGAGATCCGCTCGCTCCTGCGCTCGGCGCTCGCCGCGGAGGGGCTCGACCTCTACGGCAACGAGGTCGCGGGCTTCATACGCGGCGTCGTCGACGCGCGATTGGACGTCGCCGCACTCGACATCGAGCGCAAGCTCGACGCCACCGAGGACCGCATCGCCGCGGTCCTCTCGCGCCCCATGACCGCCGCCATCATGGCCGGCCTCATGTCGGCCGACGTCCTCAAGGCCTCCTACGCCTCGCTCGACGACGTCCCCGTCGCGGACATCTGGAAGAACTACCTCGCGCAAGCCGGCGAGCTCAGCCGCGCCGGCCTCGGCCGAATCGACGAGGTGAAGCTCCACGCGCGCGAGCGCGCCGATGGCTAGCCCGCCCGTCATCGTCAACCACTCCGTCGTCCGCGCGGGGGCGTCCGCGAGGGCGTCCGCCGCGGGACTGGCGGCATACGCCGGCACCCGCCGCGGCGTCGTCATCGAGGTCAGCGAGGCCGACGGCAGGAGGCTCGGCGTCGACGGCCTGGCCACCTACGCCGCGAACAGGACCGGCTCGACCGGCGGCCTCTGGGGCGCGGACGGCCCGGTCGCCGTCGCCGAGGCGAGGCGCGCCATCGCCCAAAACGGCGGCGCGGTGCTCACCACCGTCGTCACGGTCCCGAACGACATCGCCCCAGATGCCGGCCTCGACCGCCTGGACGCCTGGCAGGCCCTGGTGCGGTCCGAGTGGCCGAGGCTCTTCTCCGAGATGACCGGCGTGCCCGAGAGCCGCGTGGAGTTCTACGCGGCGATGCACATCAACGGCACGAGCCACCACGTCCACATCCTCACGGTCGACCGCTCGGGCGACTGGGACTCCCTGCTGCCAAAGGGGAAGATGGAGGCGGCCAGACTCGAGATCTCCTCGAAGGCCATGGCACCGCTGCTGCGGGAAGCGTACATCGAGCGCGACCTCGCGAGGAAGGCGGCCCTGGAAGCAGTTGCACGAATCGACCGCGGAAAGCTCGACATCGGCCTGCCGCCGAACGGAAGGATCGAGGCCGCCCACCTCAGGCGTTTCCACCCGGAGGCCTCCGCCGCGCTGAGGGAGGCCCTCGGCCAGGCGGCGTCCGACTCCCCCGCACTCGCCGGCGCACTGGAGCGCCACAAGAAGGCGGTCGAGAGGTGCGCCGACCTCAAGTGCCTGACCGGTGAGGCGCGGGATGTCTACGCCCGCAAGGCAGCCGCCGACCTCGGCCTCCGGTGCGAGAACGCGGCGCTGCGGGTCATAGCCCCAGACAGGACGCCGGCTCGCGAGGAGGTGCCGACACGACGCGCCGCGCCCCAAACCGGCCCCGCGACGGAGAGGCGGCGGGAAGCCGGACTCGCCACCGAGGCCCGCTCCTGCATCCCGAAGGCGCGCCTCGAAAGGATCGCACGAAAGGCCGCGCGCGGCCGGGCCCTCGAGCCGGCAGACCTCAGGGGGTGTCCCACGGCGGACCGGGCATTCAGGCGCGCCCCGTCGGCAGGCACCGCCCTAGGGCGCGCCGCCGCGATGGCGACCCTGGTCGCCAGGGAGACCACGCGGGACGCCAGAGGACGCGACATGGGAGACGAGGCCGGCGAGAGGGCGCTGAGACTCATCGCCGCGACCCTGAGGGTCCTCGCCTCCGGCGGCACCGGGCCGTCGAGCGTCCCCGCAGTGAAGATAGCGAACAGGATAGAGAGGACGATCACGAGATGAAACCGAAATCCTTCAACCGCGACATGAAAAAGGAACTCGCCGGCACGCTCGCGGCCCACGGCGTCGCCGCCGTCATAGCCTGCGCCGCGACCGCCGGCGCCTGGGACTACGCCAGGTGGTGGACCCTATCCCTCATCTCGGGCCTCTCCGTCCTGCTGCGGCTGCCCACGGCCGACCCGGGCCCCGAGCCCGCCTACGTCTTCCGCGGCCCCCTCGAGGCGGCCGCCGACGCGGCGGCGTCGGGCCAGGCGGGCGAGCTGCTCGCGGCGCTCGCCCTCGTCGCGGCCTCCGTCCTCGCGCTCGGATTCGTTTCTTGGGGCCGCTCATGGGCGAGACTCCACGACGGGACGTTCGCCGGCGACCGCGCGCCCACGCGCACGCACGGGGACGCCTGGCTCGAGTCGAGGCCCTCCAGGGTCGCGAGGCGCTGCCCTCCCTGGGACGGGAAGGCCGCCGCGAAGGGGCTCGTGGCGGCCGGCTGCATCGGCGGCGGGATCGCGATGGTCCCCGCCGTCCACTGCCTGATTAGGGCCGGCAGCGGCGCAGGCAAGACGAGAAGGTCCCTCGCGATCAGCGTGGCCGCCGCGATCGACCGCAACGCCCACGGGATCCCGACGTCCGTCATCGTCCACGACCCGAAGTCCGAGATCCGCGCATGGACCGAGCCGCTCGCCAGGAGGGCCGGGATGGAGGTCGTCGCCATCCGGCTCGACGAGCCCGTCAAGTCGGCGAGGTTCAACCCCCTCGACCGCGCCATCGCGGCGCTCGGGACCGAGGGCACCGCCGGCGCCGTGGCCGAGCTCCGCGAGCTGTCGTCCGCCATCGTGCCCGACGCCTTCTCCTCCGGCCAGAGGTTCTTCACGGACGCCAGCCGCAACCTGCTGACCGGCCTCTGCCTGCTCGCGATAGCGGACGGGCGGATCCCCGACGGCGCGCGGAACCTCTCGACCGTGCTCGCGCTCCTGGAGCCCCGTGACGGGAAGAGCGCCGTGAAGTCGCTGGAGGAGCTCGCCGCGGACCTGCCGACGGGAAACCCGGCGCGCCAGTTCCTCCTCGTCGCCTCGTCGAACGGCGGCGGGGGCGAGGCCCTCGTCTCCACCGCGCGCAACTACCTCATGTCCTTCTGCGACGACGACGTCAGCCGCATGCTCTGGGACGGCGAGGTCGACCTCGCATCGGTCGGGCGCAAGCCCACCATCCTCTACATCGCCAGCGCGACGGACCGCGGCGACCGCGGCGCGCTCGTCTCATGCATCTTCTCCCAGGCGCTGTCGGCACTGCGCGAGACCGCGCGCCTGTCCGGCGGCAGGCTGCCGGCGGAGACCCTGCTCGCCATCGACGAGGGGTCCGGGATCCCCAAGATCCCCCGCCTCCTCGGCGACCTCGCGGAGGTCCGCAGCATCGGGCTGCACGTCGTCTTCGTGCTCCAGAACACCCATCTGCTCGAGGCGCGATGCGGCTACTCCAGGGCGGAGTCGGACGCGCTGCTGGCGCTGCTCGGCACCCAGGTCGTCCTCTCGGTGGAGTCCGTCGGCGAGGCGGAGGAGATCAGCAAGCGCCTCGGCGACTACAGCGTCAAGACGACCGGGCAGAGCTCCACCAAGGGGACGCAGAGCTCCTCGTCCGGCAAGTCGTTCTCCGTGGCGCGCCGCCCGCTGATCACCACGTCGGAGCTCATGGCCTGGAGCGCGCGCGAGAACGGCGCGCTCGTTATCGACGCGGGGGGACCGATGGCGCTCGCCAGTCGCGACATCACCGAGACGTTCCTGGGGCCGCTGCTGGGTCTGACGTCGCCGGAGGCCGAGGGCGCGCTGCTCGCGCGGGCGCTCGAGGGGGAGGCCCGCAACACCTCCCCGGCACCGGTGTGGCGCATCCCGGAGAAGCCGAAAAAGCCCAAGGGGTCGCCGTCCGGCGGCAGGAAGCGCAAGGTATCCGCCGCGCCCGACGGGTTCTGATGCGTCATACGGGCCTGCCTGCGAAAACGGCCCGCCGTCATACGGCGCGCGAGGCGCGTATGACGGCGGGCCGTGACCGCCTTCCGGTTTAACCGGCTATGCTACCAGCGGAAACGAACTCGGCACGCCGAGTTGCGCCGCAAAATCCCGGGCGCCCGTAGTGCGCCCTTATCCTGCTCATGATGGCGCACCTCAACCCAAAGGCCCTCCAACACGTCGTCGAACCCGAAATCGAGCTCCGCCTGGACGCTCTCGCCGAGCGCATCGCCCATGGCGAGCTCCGGCACCTTCGTCACACGGCCGCCCAGCCACTCAATCTCTGTCATCGCGCGCGTGGTGCAAGCCCCTTCCAACACGGGATTGTCAGCTCAACCCGACCCTTACCCATACGGACGAACATAACTCGCCAGGGGAAGCCCCTGAAGGCCGTGCGCCACAACATGAGGCCGAATCCGCCCCCGGCTGGACAGGCCAACAACGAAGGAGCACACGGAACCGGCGCGGCGTTACAACCGTCCCGGCAAGCGTGTCACTTGTCCAAGTCATGATGCCGACAAACCCGGAAATGCTCCAACGGAGCGCCGAACGAGCGTAACAATATAAAGCCGTGCAACACGCGTTGGACGACCAGAACATCCCAAACAAAGGCCTGTCGGTCCCACCTTCAAGCCCAATAGCAAAATGTGCATCAGCGGATTTGCAGCGATACAAGTCTCAACCGCCACCGTCACACCGCAGCGCGCCTAGTCCCACTCATCCTACTGCAAATGTCCCAGAACGAGAAAACGACCAGCTTAACATGCCAACCTTTATATCCGCACGCGCGTAATTCAACTCATAAGGACCGGCTATCCCTTACCTGTGACACAATCTCAAACGCACAGAACAGAATCATCAGTCCAATCATCGCATAAGAGGCAGCCGAACCTTCAAGCACTATTCCACAAAGAACAATCTCCGCGCCGCCAATAAGAACTGTTATCAGGCGCTCTGCCTTTTTGCTCTCGCCGCTCGCATAAAAAGGCGGCAAAGCGCACAAGACCACATATAGCCCGGGAAGGGAATACAGGATCGATAGTCCAAGCCCCCCATCAACCGCAGTGCTTTGCGTAAGAATCAACTGAACCCAAACGGCAATTATCACTGAGCAGGTTGTCGATAAAAGAAGACTGGAAATATAGCACGCAACAAAGTCCCGTCGCATTCGAACAGAGAAATCCGCGAACTCTCTTCGCCGCGTGGAAACAATAAGGTACACAGAAATTGCAATAGAACCAATCAGAGAAAACAGCGGAACAACCAGCAATTCAAGCTTATTACCCCATCGATCAACCACACCCCCACTCCAATGAGCGGGAATTGTATCAGGGAGGACTGACCAAGCCGCCCATAGAATCAGAAATGGAAGAATAGAGAGGATGAAAGATGATAACACTGCAGTAATTTTTTTTGAGGCTCTCATCGATTCCGCATCTCCTTGCGCGCCCACATTCCACTCCGCCAACAGCATTACGGCGCGAGCACATCCAACGGAACAACTTGGACGCCGCGGTCGGTAACATAGGCTTGTGAACCAAATCCAATGATTGCAACTTTCGAAACCGGCGGGTTGTTTCCGGCGGCAACCATGCGCTTCTCGACAGCAACAAGATTGTCAGATGCCTCTTCGATTTGAGCGGAGCTGAGCTTAACTTCGACCGGGATCCACGTTCCGCCGGGAGCCGCAATGACTGCATCGACCTCTAGATCGCGAGAATCGTGATAGTGGTAGAG
This sequence comes from Coriobacteriaceae bacterium, assembly GCA_902363125.1. Lineage (GTDB taxonomy): Bacteria > Actinomycetota > Coriobacteriia > Coriobacteriales > Coriobacteriaceae > Collinsella. Next base: position 3,182 of record CABIZD010000020.1, on the reverse strand, counting down.
GCCCATTCCGTTTGCTCGCGCATAGACCCACAAATCATGGAGTGCCAACGATTCAAAAAGCAGTCCGAGCGTCTTGAAATCTAGCAGCAAGGTCTCCGGGGTCGCCCCGAGCGCAGCGGCCGCCAGTGACGGGTCGGCGAGGTGGTGCTTCTTTGATTCTCTTAAGTGCACAGGAGATCTCATTGCTGGATTCCACGCGGGAATATCGCGAACGAAGCTGACCCGAGCGAGAAGAGATATATACGATGCCGCCGTTTGTCTCGATACCTCTCCACCAAGATCAGCTACGAGCGTCTTGAGTGTCGCCAAAGTGGATTCATTACGCGCAAGCGATTCGATGACAGCCTTGACCTTTTCGGGATCGCGTCGAGAGCCATCAACACGAGACAAATCTTCTTCGGCGACTATGCCGATGTAACGTTTCGCCATCGCCGACGCAGCCAGCGCATCGCGACCGACCGCCGCGGGCCATCCACCACGGACAACGTACTCGGCAATCGAGGCAGAATCCAACGATCCGAAAGCGCCATTGAACTTTTCGCCAGAAATAATGCCCGACAGCTTAACCGCGCCGCTAGATTTCCCAAGTTCGAAAAGCGTCATGGTATCCATGCGCAATTTAGCGAACCTTCCAGCGCCACTGTGCATCGGCCGCTCATTGTCTCGCGGCGTCGCCGACCCCGTAAATATGAACTGGCCAGGCTCGCCGCCGCGGTTGTCGCACTCAAACCGCGCCGCGTCCCAAAGTTTCGGAACCTCCTGCCATTCATCGATCAGCCGCGGCACCTCGCCGGAAACGGCAAGCGCCGGGTCCGTCTCGGCACGCAAGCGATTCTCGAAGTTGCGCGACGGGTCCATGAGAAGGAGCCTGGACGCCGCACGGGTCCCGGCTGTGGTCGTCTTTCCACACCATTTCGGTCCTTCGATGAGAACGGCACCGAATATCCCTAGCATCTGGTCGAGCTCATTTTCGATAATTCGAGTGTAGTACTTTTTTGGCATGTTTTTCACCATTGATTACCAGCGCGTTTAACTAAATTTACCGTTTTCATTTAACCAGATTTTGCTTTTTTAATTAACCAGATTTACGCATTTCAGTTAACGAAACAGATTAAACATGACGAGTCAAGCCACGACAGGCGCGCGTCGTACTGCGGCAATCTCAGTATTATTTAGATTTACTTGCTGCCGGAATTGACCCGAACAGCCTGTCACCTCTTCATTTCAATCATCTATACACAGTCAGGAACGAAAATTACGACATTCTTGACGTGTTCGCGCGTGCCGATACGTATTTTGATTTGATAGACCATCTTAAATTCGTAACCTACCTTATGATTCATCGAGATGGTAGAAGCATTGAAGATATTTTTGAAATGCATCGCGATCGTGATGCATTTGCCGTTGCAGAGAGCTATACGGCAACTCTAGATCAAGCTGGGGTGTATTATGCGATTTCTTGTTTCGAAATCGACCGGCTGGCAATAGTTCGTCGAGAAGAAAGAGCGCAGGATGTCCTATCCTATCGATATCCTGTTCAAAAGCTTTATCAGCTCTTCATTGAGACCATGAACATTTCAGGCTTCGAATCAGTGGCGAGCACCCCGACAAAAATAGTCGTTAGGAGTGTCAAATGAATAAGAATGCCACTACGCAACTGCGCATCTATTCCGCCTTTTTCGTTCTCGCGGGATTTGTTTTAAATCGGGGAGTGTTTCTACTTTTCCTTGCGGAGAAAGGAATGTCTGTCACGGAAATCGCGCTTTATCAAGCCCTGTTTAACATTGCAACGGTCGTCCTCGAGCTGCCAACAGGGCTGTTAGGCGATTTCTTTGGAAAGAAGTTCTCGATTCAGGTGGGCGTGCTGCTGCTTTTCTTCCATACGGCTGGCATGCTGTTGCTCTCAGGCCCCTTTCTCGTCGCGCTTTCCCTTGTTGAGGCACTCGCCTACTCCCTTCAATCGGGATCCGAACAAGCGCTTTTATATGAAATTGCCCGGAATGCCGGTCAAGGAGAGCGCTTCCTCACCATCAACGCTCGGCTGCTTGCCGCGCAATCAATCGCGACGGGAGTGGCAATCGTACTTGGATCATTCATTGCCCAAGTATCTTGGAGTGCCCTCTACGTATGCGTTTCCGTTTTCTATCTCCTGCAGCTTTTCCTTCTGTATCCCATTGAGAGGATGGAAACGACCCATTCCAAAAACTCTGGGGAGGAAAGGTTTGACGTAGCCAAGGTCTTCAGACGCGAAACCTGGTGCATTGGAGAATCCGCTTTTGCGGTGTTGCTTCTTCTAATCGGCACAAGCATGCTCGATGGATTCTATGGGAGTTATTACAACTTGAATCAGTTGGTATTCGACGCATTTGATGCTCCCGTCTCCATAATAGGAATCTTTTTCGGTGCATCCTATGCAGTAAATGCGACGGCCTACATTGCAGCAGATTTCTTCTCATCGCGTTTCGGGAAAAGAAATACCATGCTCGGCTCGATGCTAATCGAGGCCGGCCTTTTCATGATTCTTCCGTGGTTCGCTTCAAATCCGCTGTGTTTGTTTGGCCTTAGCATGGCGCTTTGTTTTCTCCCAGAAGTGGTGTACATCACTTCGGAAAACTTAATCCAAGACGCGATAGCGGACAATCTCCGCGCGACGATCCTTTCCGTCGCGTCTCTGGTAAGGGCTCTCTTTTCCGCAATGTTTTTCTCCATATTTGGACATGTGTTGGGGTTATATCCCATTCAGATAGCGCTCGGTATTATTGGTGCAATCGCGATAGCAATTACCGCCGTTGTTTCATTAAAAATGGTAGGAATACAGGTCTCCAAGAATTGATATATCGATTGACGAGCTATCCGAAGCGTCGAGCCTTCTTGATGGGCATGACTATTCGTCACATATCATTCCGCGCATCGCCGAGGTTCCAGTAATACTCGATATATCTGGATGCACTCATTCCCCTTTTTTCGAAGTTGAATATGATGACAGGACGATTAGGTTTACAAGTCAAGCAAGTTAATAATCTATGTGGTCGATATGCCGTTAAACCCGCATATCGATACCGTTCAGCCATTCGCCTCGCCCCCGTCGCACGTATCTTCATCCGGTCTGTCATTATTAATCTAACGATGCTTTGGGAAATGTAGGTGCTTCCAAATGTACTGTCGACTTCTTCTCAAACTAA
>CABIZD010000019.1 GCA_902363125.1 Coriobacteriaceae bacterium | reverse complement strand
ACTGCGGGGTCAGCCCGTGGGAGGCCAGGGCGCCGCTGACCGGTGGACGGCACCGAGCCGTCATCGAACTTGGAAGGGGGAGGCCTCGCGGCCTCCCCCTTTTTTGCGTTTACGGGATTGTGTCTCACATAGTAGCTGTGTTTTATAACCCTCGTTTGTCGCATCTTCTGTGAACGGGCTACAATAACTTAGTCTGTGCGATATGGAGGTGAACATGGCTGAAGCTGGTATCGGCGTTGATATCGTCGAGATTTCCCGCATGAAATCAATTCTTGAAAAGACGCCGTCGTTTGCTCGGCGTGTGTTTACCGAAGAAGAGCGTGCTTATTGCGATGCATCATCGCGTCCCGCTGCTCACTATGCGAGCCGCTTTGCTTCGCGCGAGGCGGTGCTTAAAGCTCTTGGCACGGGTTTTAGTCAAGGCGTGGGTCGCAAGGATGTTTCGGTAACGCGTGATAAACTCGGCAAACCGAAGGCGCTGCTTTCGGGCCGTGCACTCGAGATCGCTCAAGAGCTGGGTGTTGTTGAGGTCGCTCTTTCCATTACGCTTACAGGGGACTTAGCCGTTGCGAATGCCATCGCGATTACCGAAGATGCTCGACCTAAGCCTAAGGAAGAAAAGGTGAGCACCAAGGAACGCGTTGCGCAGACATTTAAAGAGGCTCGCTCTGTTTTAGATGAGCTTGAGCAGCTGCAGAATTCAGCATTGACGGAGCATCTGGGCGATGCTTCGCAAGATACGCTAGGAGCATAGATGAAACCGGTTTTGAGTACCGAAGAAGTCGTTCGTCTCGAGGATATCATCGAACGCGAAGGGACTTCGAAGGCCGAGCTTATGGAGCTAGCGGGTGAGTTTGCCGCCAACGAGGTCTTGAAGCTCAATCCCGATCGGGTTCTCGTTCTGGTCGGTTTTGGTAATAATGGCGGCGACGGTTGGGTTGCCGCCGATATTCTGAGCCATAAGGGTGTGGACGTCGATATCGTTTCTCCGGTTGAGCCGGATGAGATTCCTGCTGCTCTGGCACGTCATGTTGCTCGTCGTACTGCCGGCCGCGATGTGCACGTTTGCGTCGGCCCCTCGCGTGACGAACTCGAGGTTTTGATCGATAAGGCCGATGTTGTTGTCGATGCCATTTTTGGTACCGGTTTCCACGGGAATCTGCGTGCGCCGTTCTCCATCTGGATTCCTACGGTCAATGAATGCGCCGATTGTGTCGTATCCATTGATGTCCCCTCGGGCCTGAATGCCGAGACGGGCGTTGTTGATGACGACTGCATTCGTGCCGAGCATACGGTGACGATGATTGCGCCCAAGATTGGTCTGTATAGCGCTGATGGCCCTGAGTATGCTGGCGATTTGATCTGCGGCAATCTTTACGACCGTCTTGACGAGGTCATCGATGATGTCGACCACGCCGCCGAGATTGTCGAGCCCGGTGACTTAGTTGATTACTTTGCTCCACTACCTACGAATATCGATAAGTATTCCCGTGGCTCTGTGCTTATTGTCGCCGGATCTGCGCAATATCCTGGTGCTGCCATTATGGCGGCCAAGTCTGCAGCTCGCGCGGGTGCTGGTTACGTGGCAGTCGCGGCTCCTGACGCCTGCGCCAATCTTATTCGCATGGCACTTCCTTCGATTCCCGTCTTTGCTATTCCGTCTGATTCCCGCGGCTCCTTTGGCGCCGCTGCGCGCATGACGGTGTGCGAGATTGCAAAGAAGTACAGCTGTGTACTGTGCGGTCCCGGTATGACGACATCTGCCGGCGCTATGCAGGTGGTTTCGGGCTTGCTCGAGCTTGATGTGCCGCTTATTTTGGACGCCGATGCACTCAACTGCCTTGCTAAGATTGCCATTGACGGTATTGATAGTAATCCCGAGATGTATCGTCGCGAGCAGCCGTTGGTTATGACGCCGCACTATCGTGAGCTTTCGCGTCTGGTTGCCGGTGACGAGGTGAACGACCTTGGTACCGCGATTGCAGCCGCGCAGAAGGTTGTCTGGGCTGCAGGCTCCGACAATCTGGTGGTCATTGCCAAGGGGCCGACGACGGCTATCTGTGGCGTTGAGCGTGTGCTGCTGCCACTTTCGGGTCCGGCTTCTCTGGCAACTGCCGGTTCGGGTGATGTTCTCGCGGGTATTTTGGCCGGCACGCTTGCCACCATGCGCGACGAGATGGATCGTTGGGAGTTGCTGTATTCGTACGCCGTCGCACTTCACAGCTACGCCGGTTTTGCCGCGGCGACGGAGTATGGTGAGAAGAGCGTTATCGCGACCGATCTTATCGACTTGATTGGTCCTGCCATGGAGCTGGCGGCAAAGGATGCGCTCGAAGATCTGGGAATCATGGACGAAGGGTCGGATGACTAATCATGAATAAAGCCGATTTGACGCGCTGGTCCTGGGTCGAGATCGACCGTGGGGCGCTCCGTCGCAACACGAGGGCCTATAAGAACTTGCTGAATCCACGTCAGCGCCTGTGCTGCGTGGTCAAGGCCGATGCTTATGGTCATGGAGCTGTTGAGTGCGCCAAGATCATGTATTCGGCCGGTGCCGACATGTTTGCCGTGGCGACGGTTAACGAGGGCATTGAGCTCCGACAGGGCGGGATTACGAAGCCCATCCTCATCCTAAGCGAGCCGCCTATCGAGGCCATTCCGACGTTGCTCGAGTTTGATATCATGCCCTCGGTCTATACGTCTGACTTTGCTCTTGCGTATGGCGAATGTGCCGTCGCGGCGGGCAAGGTGGGCAAGTATCATCTCGCCATCGAGACAGGTATGAATCGTATCGGCGTACACTACACGCAGGTGCTCGACTTTGTGCGCGGTATTAATTTCCATCGCGGTATTCAGTGCGACGGCGTATTTACGCACTTCGCCACGGCCGATGAACCTTCGGGCTGGGACTACAAACTGCAGTGTCAGCGCTTTACCGAGGCCGTTCAGGCCATTAAGGATGCGGGCTTTGAGTGCGGTATCGTGCACTGCGCCAACACGCCGTCCTCGATGCTCGACCCCTCGATGCATTTTGATATGATTCGCGCCGGCGTTGGCTTGTATGGCATGCAGCCGTGCGAGCTGAGTGGCCGCGTGATGCAGCTTGATCCCGTTATGAGCGTCCATGCGCGCGTGACGCGTGTGGCACACCCTGCGATGGGTGAGGGCGTGGGCTACGGTTTTACCTACCGCGTACCGCGCACGCGCGTTCAGATCTGCACGCTGCCGATCGGTTATGCCGACGGCCTATCGCGTACGCTTTCCAATCGTATGGATGTGCTGTATCGCGGCGAGCGCGTGCATCAGGTTGGCAATATCTGCATGGACCAGTTTATGGTCGCCATTCAGTCCAACCCGGCACACGAGATTCCCGAGGCCGAGTATGGTGACGAGATGATTATTGTCGGCCGCGATGGCGATGCCGAGATCACTATGGACGAGATGGCCCGACTGCGCGGAACGATTAACTACGAGGTCGCCTGCGGCTTTGGCATGCGCCTCGACAAGGTCTACGTGTAGGAGTCGCCATGGGCGTCATGCACATCCCCGGCCATACCCATCAGGCACCACGTGAGGTCGCACTCGAGGAAATTGAGGCCGTTCTGGGCGATTGTCACCTCTGCCAGCTCTACCAGTCGCGTCACAATATCGTGTTTGGCGTGGGAAACCCCCGCGCCCGCGTCATGTTTATCGGTGAGGCGCCGGGTCGCAACGAGGATTTGCAGGGCGAACCGTTTGTGGGGGCGGCGGGAGAAGACCTCAACGGCATTTTGTCGCTGGCGGGGCTCAAACGCGAAGACGTCTACATTGCCAATGTGCTTAAGTGCCGCCCGCCGGGAAACCGCAATCCGCGTCCCGAGGAAGTGCTGGCTTGCTCGCCGTTTTTGCGTGAGCAGATTCGAAGCATCTGGCCCGATATTATCGTGACGCTCGGCAACCCCGCGACGCACTTTGTGCTTAAGACCGAGATTGGCATTACTAAGCTGCGCGGTAGGTTCCACCAGATGGGGCATTTTGTAGTAATGCCTACTTTTCATCCGGCAGCAGCGCTGCGCAATCCGGCGTGGCAGGAGCTGCTGGAGGAAGACTTTAAGATGCTGGGCGATTATCTGGAGCGACATCCCGCACCAGAGGACGCCTCGGAATAATAAGGAGCATATATGTCCCTGGAGCGCCTGGGGGTAGGTACTTACAAAACGACTTGCGCTGCCGATACGGAGTACTTTGGCGAGCTAATTGCACCGTGCCTTGAGGACGGCGATGTGCTCATCCTGACCGGTGGCCTGGGAGTGGGCAAAACTCACTTTACCAAGGGCGTCTCGCGCGGGCTGGGCGATGGGCATATGGTTACGAGTCCTACGTTTGCGCTCATGGCCGTTCACGATCAAGGTCGTATTCCGCTGTTTCACTTTGATCTATACCGCCTGGAGCATGCCTACGAGCTCGAGGATACGGGCATTTTCGATGTGCTGGGCTACGAGGGTGCTTGCCTGCTGGAATGGGGCGAACAATTCCAGGACGAGCTGACGGATGAGTATCTTTCGGTGACGCTCAAGCGTGATGAGGGCGACAGCGATGTGCGAACGATAACGCTTGAGGCGCACGGTGACCGTGCAATGGAGCTTTCCCATTTGATTGATAAGGCTGTACAAGATGAGCTTGCATAACGACAACGCGCTGGTGGTGGCGCTCGATACCTCGACCGACATGCTTGCCTGCGCGGCAAGTTGGATTGATGGGCAGACGGGCGAGACGAAGCTCGCGAGTGGCGACCACATGTGTCGCCGTCACGCCAACGTTGAGCTCGTGAATACCGTTGATGGCGTGCTGGCTCAAGCCGGTCTGGATCGCAGCGATGTTGGTTGCTACGTGGTCGGTCGCGGCCCGGGGTCCTTTACGGGTGTGCGCATCGACATCTCCACTGCCAAGGGCCTCGCGCGCGGTGCCAATGTTCCGCTGCTGGGCGTGTCGACGCTTGACGCTTGCGCTTGGACGGCGTGGAAGGCTGGCGTGCGCGGCAAGCTTGGTATCTTGGCCGATGCTATGCGCGGTGAGGTATATCCGGCGCTGTATATGCTGGTCGATGAGGGTCCCGAGCGTCAATTTGAGCGCGAACACGTGGTCAAGGCCGCCGTGGCGCTCGATGAGTGGCGCCGAGCAGCGGACTGGGACCAGGTTCAGCTGACCGGTGACGGTCTCGTGCGCTATGGCAAGCTGCTGGGTGAGGACGAGACCGCCCGCTGCGTGGAGCGCGACCTGTGGTGGCCTTCGGGCGAGGGCTTGCTGCTCGCGCACGCTGCGGGTGACGGCGATCCGGCCCGCGTCCTGCCGATTTACACGCGCCTTTCGGATGCCGAGGAAAACGAGCGCAAGCGTCTTGGTCTTGCCGAGAGTGCGCAGAGCGGAATTACGGGCGTTGCCGATGAGCTCGCCGGTCGTCATCTGCAGTTCCGTCCCATGGGCGCGGCGGATGCCGAGGGCGCGAGCGCGTTGGAAGCTGCCTGCTTTGAAGGTGCCGGACACGAGGCGTGGACGCCGGGCATGTTCCTGTCCGAACTGGGCGAGGACGTCGCTGCGCCGCGTAGTTGGTGGGTGGCACACGACGACGGCAAGCTACTGGGCCTTGCCGGCGGTATGGTCGTGGACGGTGATGTGCAGATTCTGGATGTCGCCGTCGACCCGGCACATCGCCGTGAGGGCATTGCCCGCAAGCTGCTGTCGCACGTGAGCTATGATGCCCAGATGCTCGGCTGCACCACGGCTTCGCTCGAGGTCGAGGACGGCAACGAGGGAGCGATTGCGCTCTATAACGCTCTGGGCTTTACCGAGGCAGGACGGCGCCGCGGCTACTATGGTGCCGGCAAGGACGCCATCGTCATGACGGCCCCGCTGCCCCTGGTACTTCCGGTCGACAATGCTTCGCCCGAGCCGACGGCGGCAGAGCAGCGCGTGTGGCCGCTGCCTGCGCCTGGGCGCTCCGAGGGGGAGCGTGCCGAAATTGAGCGCCGCCGCCTAGTGCTCGCTATCGAGAGCTCCTGCGACGAGACGGCCGTGGCGATTATCGATGCGGATGGCAATATGCTGGCCAACCAGGTGTCGACGCAGATTGATTTTCACGCCCGCTTTGGCGGCGTGGTGCCCGAGATCGCCTCGCGCAAACACGTCGAGGTGATTGTGAGTGTCGTGGATGCGGCGCTCGAGGATGCCGCAGCATCGCTTGGTCTTGAGGATGGAGCCATTGCCCCCAGCGAGCTTGCCGCCGTGGGCGTGACACAGGGCCCGGGCCTGGTGGGCGCGCTCGTGGTTGGCGTCGCCTTCGCCAAGGGCTTTGCCTACGCTGCCGGCAAGCCGCTCGTGTGCGTCAACCATCTGGAGGGGCACCTGTTTGCCAACCTGCTGGCGCAACCCGACCTCAAACCGCCGTTTATCTTCACGCTTGTCTCGGGTGGGCACACCATGCTCGTGCACGTGAAGGCGTGGGGCGACTACGAGGTGCTCGGTGAGACGCTCGACGACGCTGTGGGCGAGGCCTTCGACAAGGTAGCCAAGGCGTTGGGTCTGGGCTATCCCGGTGGCCCCATCATTTCCAAGCTGGCCGAGACGGGCAACCCCAAGGCGATCGATTTCCCCCGTGCGCTTAACAGCAGAGGAGACTATCGCTTCTCGCTTTCGGGCCTTAAAACCGCTGTGACGCTCTACATTGAACAGGAGACCAAGGCCGGGCGCACGATTCACCTGCCCGATCTGGCAGCTTCGTTTGAGGCAGCTGTCTTTGACGTGCAGTACAAGAAGGCCAAAAACGCCCTGCATGCCACTGGGTGCAAGGAGTACTGCATCGGCGGCGGCGTCTCGGCCAATCCGCATCTGCGCGAGATGATGATCAAGAAACTCGGGCGCCAGGGGATCCGCGTAACGGTGCCGCCCTTGTCTGCCTGTACCGATAACGCAGCCATGATTGCGGAGGTCGCTCGCCGTAAATTCGACCGAGGTGAAATCTCGCCGTTCGACGTCGACGCCGATCCAAACATGACGCTGTAGCTGGTACGGCGCGGTCCCCGGACGGAGGGGCCGGATATAAGGTTTCCTGCTCTACAGTCCTGCGCAAGACGAAGGCCACATTAAGTGGCCTTCTTTGCGTGCGGAACTCGCGATAAACCTTATATCCGGCCCCTCCGTCCGGGGGCCTTTCTGTATCGATATAGCTTCTGTGCTGGTTTGGCGTCGACAACGTCCAGCAAGGTTAACAAGCCAGCGTCGAATTTCCGGCGTGCTTTGGCTGAAAGAATAAGTTGGTGTGCGGAGCTTTGCTCCGCACATTTGGGATGGGAGCTCCTCGGGGGCGGGGCGGGCGCCTGCCGCCATATATGAACTTTATCGCGAGTTCCGCACGAACAGGAGGCCACTTAATGTGGCCTCCGTCGTGAGCAGGACTGTCCGAGCAGGAAAGTTCATATATGGCGGCAGGCGCCCGCCCCGCCCCCGAGGAGCATCTCTCAAGCAAAAACTGTCGTTCGGTAAAGTCCGAGGTCAGTGGCGTTTTATACCGAGAAATCCAAAAAAGTTGAAAATTCATTACAAATTTGCGTTGACTTTAGGTAACTAAAGTTTCATACTCCTTTTCAACCACTGGGGGATGTGAACACGCACGGATCGTTCACATCATGATTGAAGAGGATTTCTTAGACATGTTCACGCATCAGCTAAACATTATCAGCGTAGTAATTATCTGATGCGGGTTAGCACATACAGCTAGCCCGTACGATAACGGGCGGCTGATGAAGATGAGGGCCGTCGAGCGCAACCGACGGCCCTCATTTTTTATGTCTAGGAAGTTCTTTTTAGAGGAGGAAATGTAATGAACGGAGTTTTGCTCATGGTTGTGGCCGCGGCGGTGCTCGCCTGCGGCTATCTGGGCTATGGCCGATGGCTGGCCAACAAGTGGGGCGTTGACAAAGAGGCCCTCACGCCGGCCAAGCGCATGAAGGACGGCAAGAGCTTCTCGCCCGTCTCCGCTTTCACCGCGTTCTCGCACCAGTTCAGCTCGATCTGCGGTGCTGGCCCTGTTACGGGTACGATCGTCGCCATGGCCTTTGGCTGGCTGCCCGTCGTGCTCTGGGTCCTCGTCGGCGGCATCTTCTTTGGCGCCGTCCACGACTTTGGTGCCCTGTACGCTTCGATGAAGAACAACGGCAAGTCGCTCGCTCAGCTCATCGAGAAGTACATCGGCAAGACCGGCCGTCGCCTGTTCCTGCTGTTCTGCTGGCTGTTCTGCATCATCGTCATCGCCGCCTTCACCGACATGGTCTGCAAGACGTTCATGTTCACCCCGGCCGTTGACGCTTCTGGTGCTGCTACCGGTGCCATCGACTTCACCAAGTCCTATGCCGCCGGCTGCGCTGGTACCATCTCCATCCTGTTCACCTTCGTCGCTATCGCCTTTGGTTGGGCCCAGAAGAAGTTCAACCTCACCGGCGCTGCCGAGTTCGTCACCGGCGTTATCCTCATGGTTCTCATGTTCGCCGTCGGTATGCAGTTCCCGGTCTACCTGGATAAGTTCCAGTGGTTCGCCGTCGTCATGGTCTACCTGGTCTTCGCTGGCGCTATGCCCATCCAGATGCTCAAGACCCCGCGTGACTACCTCACTTCCATCATGATGATCGTCATGATCGTCTGCGCTGTCCTCGGCATCGTCGTCCTGGGTGTCAACGGTCAGGCCACTATCACCGCTCCGGTCTTCACCGGCTTCTCCACTGCCTCCGGCATGATGTTCCCGGTCCTGTTCGTCTCCGTCGCTTGCGGTGCTCTCTCCGGTTTCCACAGCCTCGTTTCTTCCGGCACCTCTTCTAAGCAGGTCGAGAAGGAGCAGGACGCCGTCAAGGTCGGTTACGGCGCCATGATCGTCGAGTCCTTCGTTGGCATCCTTGCCATCATCGTCGCCGGCATCATGTTCTCCGATATGAACACCGCCGGTACTGGCGCTCTCAACGCTGGTGTCGCTTCCACCCCGTTCCAGATCTTCGCCGCCGGCATCTCCCGCGGTATGCAGGCCTTCGGTGTTGACGGCACGCTCGCTACCGTCTTCATGACCATGAACGTCTCCGCTCTGGCCCTGACCTCGCTCGACGCAGTCGCCCGCATCGCCCGCACCTCGTTCTCCGAGTTCTTTGCCCAGACCAACGACGCCCTGGCCATCGAGTCCAAGGCCGGCTACATGAAGGTCCTCGGCAACCCCTGGTTCGCCACGGTCGTCACCCTGCTTCCCGGTCTCGCCCTCGCTTTTGGTGGCTATGCCAACATCTGGCCGCTCTTTGGTGCTTCCAACCAGCTGCTCGGCGGTATGACCATGATCACCCTCGCCGTGTTCTGCAAGTGCACCGGCCGCAAGGGCTGGATGCTCTACGTGCCCGTCGTCTTCCTGCTCTGCTGCACCTTCACCTCGCTGGTCCAGAGCGCCATGGGCTGCATGACCGCCGTCCAGGCCTACGGTTTCTTCGGCACCATCCCGGCTACCGCCACCACGGCCGCCGTCTCCGTCGCCGCCACCAAGGGCCTGCAGCTCGTCTTTGCCGTCCTGCTGATGGTCCTGGGCCTCATCGTTGCCGTTAACTGCCTCAAGGAGTTCTTCGGCAAGGAGGCCGGTTCCATGCCCGACGAGGAGCCCGAGTGGTCCGATATGGGCAAGGCCGAGTACGGCCGCGCCGCTGCCGCTGAGGCTCCTGCCGACGCCGAGGCCGCCAAGGCTTAGTCGGCCTGACGAGTTGGACGTCACATCTATATGACTCGGAAAGACCGGGTCCGCGACTTCGCGGGCTCGGTCTTTTTTCATGCAAAAGCGGGTGATGCTCGAGTGTTCTCGCAGATGTTTTGCGTGGATAAGGGCGCGCGTTGTACCATATAGACGTATATGTGTACATATGAAAGGGGCCCCGTGGCCAAGACGGTATATTCCGATAACCAAAATAATGTCGATGCCCTGGCTGAGCGTCTGAGCAGCCAGACGTCGCTTTCTGCCGAGCGTGCCAAGCTGGTTGCCTACGACCTGCTCTGCCGCAAGGCGCTTAAGATTAAGTCGAGTGCGCTGGCGCAGATTTTCCGTTCCGTCGATAAGGAATGTGACACCAAGGCGATGCGCGATGAGCTTATCGCGGCAAATATCGTGACCAAGATCGAGGGTAGCGGCATTAACGGGCGCCCGGCGTTCTATACCATCAATGCCGAGATCCTCGATGCCCAGGAGCAGCCTGCCGAGTCCGTCGAAGATTTTGTCGTCGAGGATTCCGCTGACGTGCCTGCTGTGGAAGAAACTGCTCCGCGTGAGCATGTCGATACCGATGAGTTGCTCGATGAGAACGTCGTGCGTGCCTTTACGGCCAAGGCAGGACGCGGCGGTTTTGGCGGGGGTGGCAAGCGCGATGCGCAGCGCCGCGCCCAGCAGGAACGCTTCCGTCGCGCCGTTGCTCAAAAGGGTGAGACGGATGCTGAGGCCGTCGAGGAAAAGTCCGTCGGGACGCAGGAGCCGACTCGCACTCAAGAGCATGCTGAGATCCAGGAGCCCAAGCGTCGCCGCGGTGCCCACTTTAAGGCCGAGCAGCGAGGTATTGCATGCGAGGTCCAGGATTCCGTCGAGGCTGCTGACGCGTCCGATGAACCGGTCAAGAAGGCTCCGGGTTCATGCCGTCCCGGACGTGGTTTTGCGGGGCGCGCGTATCCCGTAAGGCATCAGGAGAAGAGCGAGCCGGCTTCGACCACTCAGGACGAGAAGGCCGAGAAGGTCGTTGAGCCGGCGGCTCGCGAACAGAAGCCTGCTGAGCCGCAGCTTGAGGTTGATGCCGAGGCCAAGGGCCAGCAACCTACTGATGAGCAGGCGGAGCAGGGCGCGTCGAGCAAGCCTCGCCGCCGTCGCCATCGTGGGGGCCGCAGTTCCCATGCCGAGACTGCAGCCGAGAAGACCACGCCGCAGGACGAGGATGCGAAGGTCGAGGTTTCTTCGGGGCAGCCTAAGCGCCAGCCGGCGAAGGAGAGCAAGTCCGATCGTCCGCAGAAGCAGGCGCCTATGCCGAAGCGCGAGCGCAATTCCCAAGGCGATTCTAAGCGCAAGTCTCAGAAGAAGCCGGAGTCTACCGCAGCAGATACCGCTGCCCAGCAGCCCAAGTCGGCAGTCCACGGCGAGGTCTCGGCGTTTGCCCTTGCCCGCGTTTTAGGCAGGCAGCTGCTCAAAGTTGTCCCTACGCCTACGGCGCTCTCCAAGATCAAGGAGCAGCAGACACAGATCGTAAAGGTCGAGGGCAAGGACGGCAAAAAGGCTCCGCAGCGCACTCAGCACAACGAGATGTCCAACCGCAAGATTGCCGAGGAAATCGCAATCATCCAGGCTTGGATCGAGCAGAACCGAGGTGCCGATACGCCGGTTGCCTCGCGCCGCCAGCGTGCCTACCAGATCTTTAACGACGAGAAGGCTTTTGACGGCAAGCACGGTGAGCGCCTGATCAGACGTATGACCGAAAAGGGCATCAGCATGCAGGCGATCAAGGTCGCCCCCAATCGCCCCGTGCACTTTACGGGCTTCTTTACGCTGGGTGCCGACAAGCCGTTCATTATGGTCGAGAACCTGGATACCTATGACGAGATCGTCAAGCTCCTGCGCGGACGCAAACATGCCAAGCTCTTTGGTACCAAGGTGGGCGGCGTGATTTTTGGCGGCGGCTGCAAGGCGAGCGTCTCGCATGCCCTGGACGATTATCTGGCCGAGATTGGCTATCGCTTTAACTACGTCTACTACGTAGGCGATATCGATCGCGAGGGCGCGCGCATTGTCGAGCAGACTCGCAATGCCAATGTGGTTGAGATTCGCCTGCATGCCGGCATGTACCGCGCCATGCTCGCCGAGCATAAGCGTCGCGTGAAGGCCGGCGGAGAGTGCGAGCCCGCGGCTGCCAACCAGGGTGTGCCGCAGAACCTGGCAGCGACGATCAAGGATCTGCCCATGGTCACGCGCGTGCAGTTCCGCAACGTGCTGCGCGAGGGCGGGCGCATTCCGCAGGAGATTCTGATGACCGCAGACTATCGGGATGGCGACTCGGGAAGCTTCGACCGCATGCTCAACAACTAGGGCGTTCGGCCCCGGGAGAGCGGGGACACCGGCTTAGGTTTCCTGCTCTACAGTCCTGCTCACGACGGAGGCCACATTAAGTGGCCTCCTGTTCGTGCGGAACTCGCGATAAACCTAAGCCGGTGTCCCCGCTCTCCCGGGGCCTGCGGCTACTTGGTTGTCGCATGCGGCTCGCTTTTCGGAACAGGGCTGATAATTCTAGATGCAAGGCGCTCTTGGTCGTTATGGGCCTGGGGCGTCTGTCTTATATAGGTAGATTCCTTGCGGGTTCGAATCCCTCCGCTTGCCCACAAGAAAGCGCCCTGGGCCGTTATGGACTCAGGGCGCTCAATTTTAATGGCTGGGACGGAGGGATTCGAACCCCCAACAGCCGGCACCAAAAACCGGAGTTCTACCGTTGAACTACGTCCCAATGTGTGGTGTTGCCCAAAAGCAACTCGTTTAGTTTACCTAATCTGCGAGGGCATCGCAAACGCCATCGAGCAGGCGTACGGCGAGTGTCTGCGCGTCGCTGGCCGTGAAGGTGCCGTTGTAGCGCGTCATGCCCGTTAGCTCAATGCGAATGCGTGCCGGCTTCTGCTGCGCGGCGACATTGGCAGTGCGGATGCGCTGGGCCAGGTTGTGGCACTCGGCGAGGGCAATCGTGGCGCGCGGTGCGGCGTCGGCGGGCAGCTCGTCGCTTGCAATCTCGAGCACCAGGTCAACGTCGGTTGGGACCTCGGAGTCGCAGAGCATCATGCCGCTGTTGTCGGTCGTTGCCGTGGCGATATTCCACATGCGCGACGCAACACTGCGTGCGATGGGGTCCTCGCCGATAACGGCAATCTGGAAGCGCTCGAGCACGTTGGCGGCGCGAGCAAAACCGATGCGGGACTCGGCTTCGGTGACCGAGGGCTTGCCCTCCCACACATGGTGCAGGCGGTTGATGTAGGCGTAGGTGTCCTGGAAGGCC
The DNA here is from genome assembly GCA_902363125.1 of Coriobacteriaceae bacterium. Lineage (GTDB taxonomy): Bacteria > Actinomycetota > Coriobacteriia > Coriobacteriales > Coriobacteriaceae > Collinsella. The sequence goes on along the minus strand of CABIZD010000019.1, from coordinate 21,897 downwards.
ATGCCGTCGGCAAACAGGCCGACATTTTCCTGGAACTGCTGCAGGGCGGCCTCGGTATGCGGACCAAAGTAGCCGTCGTCTTCACCACAGGCAAAGCCCAAAACGTTGAGAGCGCGCTGCAGGGCCTGCACATCGGCGCCATGGAAATTGGGCATGCGCAGATAGAGAGTGCGATCGCCCAGCTTATACGAAGCGTCTACAAGGGCGCTCCAGCAGGGGATATCGACGGCATGACCGGCAGCAAGGCCGCTGTCGAGCCTGAAGGTGCTGACGGCCTGCTCAGTGGTGGCTCCAAAGTACTTGTCGGTGACTTCGGCGGCATCAATCGTGTAGCCGAGCTGCAGGAGACGAGACTGCACGTCCTCGACGGCTGCTCCTTGCATGCCCGTTGTAATAGGTTCCATGAACGAACCCCTTTCGGCGTACCATTCGTACTATTTGAGCGTCTGTCGGATAGACAACGCAAAGGGATGCATAAACATGCACTCAACAGTGTAGCAAGTTGTACCCAAATACGCTGCTGACAGGTTTTATTACCCCCGCTAGTTAAGGCGCTCCACAAAGAAATCTGCCATGGAGAGGAACAGCTCGCGTGCGTGCGGATCAAGCTCAACGTTCTCGATGGCCGCTTTCGCCTTGGCGGTCAGGTCGAGCGCGTAAGTGTGGGCGTAATCGATGGAGCCGGTCTCCTGGAAGATCTCCACGGCGCGTGCAAGTTGCGCGGGGTCCTCGGTGCCCGAGGAAAGGATTGCCTCGACCTCGTCGTGATAACGCTCGTCTGACAGGGCGTGCACGGCGACGAGGGTGCGTTTGCCCTCGGTGATATCGGTGCGGAAGTCCTTGTTGGCGGCCTCTTTGGTGCCGATCAAGTTGAGCAGATCGTCCTGAATCTGAAAGGCAAGGCCCGTGTGCAGGCCAAAGGCGCGCAGCGCTTCGATTTGCTTATCGCTGCCGCCGCCGATAATGGCTCCGGCGGCAAGCGGCGTGGCTCCGCTGTAAAACGCGGTCTTGTGCGTCGCCATGTCCAGGTAGTCATCAACCGAGATATCAAAGCGCCCGTCACGGACCCAACCCAGGTCGAGTGCTTGACCCTCGATGGTGCGGACGATCATCTCGGTAAGCTCGTGGAGCACGCGCAGCTTCACGTCGGACTCAAGCGTAGGGTCGTCGAGAACCGTCTTGGTGACCATGGTGAGCGCCAGGTCGCCACAATTGATGGCAAGGCCCGTGCCCTCGGTAAGGTGCATGCAGGGCTTGCCTCGACGAAGTTGTCCGTTGTCGGCGATGTCGTCGTGGATCAGCGCGCCCGACTGGAAATGCTCGATGGCTGCCGCGGCGCTGCGGGCGCTCTCGAAGCTGCCACCTACCGCGGTGGCGGCGAGCATGCAGATGAGCGGGCGGTGGCGCTTGCCGGCATTGGCCGTAAATGTCGAGAGCGGGGTATACAGGTAGCGCTCGATATCGGCAGAGGTCGCCTGTCCGTCAAAGAACGTGGCCAGATAGTCGTTGATCTGGCCAAAGTGCTGGGCTAAAAAGCTGGTAAACGGACTGGACACGGGTTCTCGCATTCTTTCTTAGGTTGCATCGTTGCGGTGTGCAGATACCATATTGCCACATTGGAGTTGCTGGCGCGTCTGTTTTGTCGATTTGGGGAAACGGGACGCGTGCGCGTGCCGGCTGCTTATATAAGCCTAAAGTGCTCGAGCGCCTTGACGACGCCATCTTTGTCGACCGAGTCGGTGATGTAGTCGGCGCGCTTTTTGAGATAGTCCGGCGCATTGCCCATGGCGATGCCGACATCGACGGCGTTCATCAGCGAGACGTCATTGCTGGCGTCGCCGATGCCGTATACGGTTCCATGGTGGGGATCAAGGGCGTCGAGTACAGACTGGATGCCCCCGCGCTTCGTGCATTCGCGGGGCGAGATTTCGGTTACCTCGAGTTCGAGCTCGTTAAAGCACAACAACGGCTCAAGTGCCTTATCTTGAGCGATGTGGTTGGCGAGCGATGTAGACATCAAGATCTTGTAGGCACTGTAATGTTGCAGCTGCGTGACTGCGTCGCCCAGGGTGCGCGCGTATCCGGGAGCATCGGGGGCATCGGCACTCATGCGCACGACGCCGTTGAGACCCTCAAAGCGGATGACCTCGCCCGATTGCTCAAGGTAGGGGGCAAGACGCTGCAGCATACTGGGCGTCATCGACAGATCGCGAACTGCGTGTCCGTTGATCTCGGCGTAACCGCCCGCAAGACAGACGATGCCGGTCCAGGGCAGCTCAAGAAGTTTGGGGTGGATGCAACTGAGGGTGCGCCCTGTGCAGATAAAGGCCATGTTGCCGTTTGCAACGAAATCGCGGATTGCCTGCGAAACCGCCTCGTTGGGATAGGGGGAGAGGTCCCGCTCGTCTTCGGGAAGGTCTTGGGCGAGCCTGGGGTCTTGCCAGGCGAGCGTTCCGTCGATATCGAAGAAGCAAATATCGCCGCGCTTATGGGCTGCGCTGGCGGCAGGGGAGGCCGAGGTGGTGGGCACAAATCCCGGCTCGAGGCCCATGATCTGGTCAAAATGCTCTTTAACGCGGGGAACGGAGATGCCGATAATCACCTGGGCGGTCTTGCCCGTAATGATGAGGCCCTTGGCGCCCACCGCGACAAACGACGCGTTATCTGCAACGATGGAAGGGTCTGCGACCTCGACGCGCAGGCGCGTGGCGCAGTTGGTTGCGCCCACGATATTGCCAACGCCACCTAAAAGCTGAATTACCCGCTCAGCGAGGACGTGATCTTGATCGGATCGACTATTGACCTCGTCATTGGGAGATTGCTCTTTGGCAAAGCCGCTTTCCGTTAAACGATCGATTGCCGCGCGATTGGCGACATGATCCTCGCGGCCCGGCGTCTTAAGGTCATAGGCCAAGATGAGTGCTCGAAAACTAACAAAAAAGATGAGGCTAAAGGCAAGGCCGATACCGAGCGCCAAAAGATAGGCACCGGCATGCGTGCGCATGAGCGGAATAAAGTTGAAGGCTGCCATCTCCATGAGGCCGCCCGAGAAGATGCCGACGATGCCAAAGAGATTCATGGTTGTGGCAAGGCAAGACGATAAGACGGCGTAGAGAAAAAAGAGCCCGGGGTGGGTGAACATAAAGAGAAACTCGAGTGGCTCGGTAACGCCGCAAACCACCGAGGCGATGATGGCGGGAACAAGGATGACCCTGAGGCCGGCGCGGCGCTCGGGTTTTGCGGTGGAGTAGAACGCGGCTGCGATGGCAGGAAGGCCAAAGAGCTTGACCCAGCCAGTGGCGGTAAAACCGGCCCACGGCGCAAGCTCATTAAGGGGGCGCGTGCTATGGGAGAGGATGGGGAGCAAGCTGCTCCACGTGGCGTAGATGCCGTCGTTAATGACCAGGTTGTCGTAGTAGATCGGCATGTAGAGCAGGTGGTGCAGCCCCATGGGCTCGAGCGCTCGCTCCAAAAGCACAAAGATGCCCACGCCAAAGGGGCCGACGCTCGTAAGTGCATGGCGCAGCGTTTCGGTCATTGCGTATACGGAGGGCACGATGGCGGCCGAGATAGCGGCAAGGGCAAACACGGCAAAAAAGCTGATGAGGTAGACCAGCGAGGAGCCCGAGAAGGTGCCGAGCCAATCGGGAACCTTGGCATCGTAGAAGCGGTCATGGATGGCGACGACGGTTGCCGATACCGCCAGCGGGCCGATAATGCCGGTGTCGAGCGTCTTGATGCCGTCGATGATGGTGATGCCGCTAGCGGAGGTCAAAGACGACGGGTACTTAAGTCCAAGATTGTCTCCGCTCAGCTTAATGATCTCGCTCAAAAAGAAGCAGTAGGCAAAATAGGCGACGAGAGCCTCGAGGCAGCAACGAGCCGGTTGTTTTTGGGCAAGACCGATGGGCAGCGCTACGGCAAAAAGGAGCGGGAGGCGTTTAAAGACCGTCCACGAGCCGCGCTGGATGATGGTCCAAAAAGCGTACCAAGGGGTTCCGTATACGGCGAGATCGCCGACGATGTCCGCAGTCGTTGCGAGAGCGGAGACGCTGACCATGAGGCCTGATATAGAAAACAGCATGGCGGGCGCGAACATTGCCCCGCCAAAGCGTTGGATTTTTTGCAGCATGTTCTGCCTTCCGAATATCGAGGCGCGTTGCGCGTGGGGAAACGTTTAAACAATGGATTCATTGTAGAGGACCAGACGATTGTCGTACCGGCAGTTTTGAGCGAAACCGATTTGGGCATGACAGAAACCGTCAACGGTTAAATCCTGTCGCTTTACCGATATTCGGTTTAAACAACTTTAAGAAATGCTATCGTGCCTAGCCGGAAATGAACAATGTAGAGGTGAAGTCATGCCAAAAGCGATTTACGAAGGAATCTACCGTGAGATCCGTTCGCGCATCATTAACGGGACCTATGCGTTTCAGGAGATGCTGCCAACCGAAGCCGAGCTGACCGCGGAGTTCGGATGCACGCGCAATACCGTCCGTCGCGCCTTGGGTATGCTGGCCGACGGGATGTTTGTGCAGCCCATACACGGCAAGGGCGTGCGCGTTATTTGGCTTAAGGGCGAAACCGACATGTTGGGCGCACTCGAAGAGGTTGAGTCGTTTGGCGAGTTCGCAAAACGCAACAATGCCGTCGCATCGACCGAGGTCAAGTCTTTTGAACATTTGATTTGCACTGAGCAACTCTCTCGTCGCCTGGGCTTTAAGGTGGGCGAGGAGCTGATTCGCGTGGTGCGTGTCCGAAGCCTTAACGGCAATGCGCGCCAAGTAGACCATGGTTACTTTTTGGAGTCGATCGCCAAGGGTCTGACGCCCGAGATCGCCGCAAAGTCAATTTACGACTATCTGGAGCACAAACGCGGCGTCAAGGTGATGGCGAGCCGTCGTACGGTGAGTGTCGAGCTCGCCAACGATGAGGACTGCAGCTATCTTGACCTTGGTAAGTACAACTGTGTCGCCGTCATGGAGAGCCAGTCGTACACCTCGGACGGCATCTTGTTTGAGGTCACGCATGCCCGCACGCATCCCGAGATCTTCCACTACCGCGTCAACTCCAAGCGATAGCCGGCTAGCTCGCAGCCTGACGAGACTTATGCCCTCAAAGCGAAAACGCCCGGTCAAACCGACGATGCATCGGCTTGACCGGGCGTTTTCTCTGCATTCGATAACAAATAATTGTTTATACAAAACTTGTCAAGTATCAAGTTGAATATTACCGTTCACCGAAGTTTTTCTACCGCTCTAGTAATACTTGTTCAAACAACTAGCCAAATAGCGTATTGTACAAATCAGCAAAAGGGGCAAAGTCCCCGAGCCAATCTCCGAAGGCGGCGGCAAAGGGTGCCGCCACGGTGTGAAAGGGTGGATTGTAATGAAGAACGAAATGAGCAGAAGGCAGTTCCTGGGCTTTGCTGGTTCCGCGGCTGCGGTTCTTGGTCTGGGTCTCGTGGGCTGCGGTGGCTCCGCCGGCTCCGGCTCCTCTGCTTCTGGTGACGCTGCCGAGGTCTACTTCCTCCAATTCAAGCCCGAGGTCGACAAGGAGTGGAAGGAGATCGCCAAGGCCTATAAGAAGGAGAAGGGCGTCGAGGTCAAGATCGTGACCGCTGCCTCCAACACCTACGAGGAGAAGCTCAAGTCCGAGATGTCCAAGAGCTCCGCTCCGACCCTGTTCCAGGTCAACGGCCCCACCGGTCTTAAGAACTGGAAGGATTACTGCGCCGACCTGTCCGATACCAAGCTCCGCGGTGAGCTCATTGACGACTCCCTGGCTCTGCAGTCCGATGGCAAGGATCTGGGCATCGACTGGGTCCAGGAGAGCTACGGCATCATTTACAACAAGCAGCTGCTCGAGAAGGCTGGCTACAAGGCCGAGGACATCAACTCCTTCGACAAGCTGAAGGCTTGTGCCGACGACATCCAGGCCCGCAAGGACGAGCTTGGCGTTGAGGGTGCCTTCACTTCTGCCGGCATGGATGACTCCTCCAGCTGGCGCTACACCACCCACCTCGCCAACCTCCCGCTCTACTACGAGTTCGAGAAGGAGCACAACCAGGAGGACGACGAGATCAAGGGCGAGTATCTCGACAACTTCAAGCAGATTTTCGACCTGTACATCACCGACTCCACCTGCGATCCTTCGCAGCTTGCCTCCAAGACCGGCGACGACGCCACCAACGAGTTCGCAACCGGCAAGGCCGTCTTCTATCAGAACGGCTCTTGGGCATACGCTGACCTCACCAAGGCCGGTATGACCGACGACCAGCTCGGCATGCTGCCGATCTACATCGGCGTCGACGGCGAGGAGAACCAGGGCCTGTGCTCCGGCGGCGAGAACTACTGGTGCGTCAGCTCCCAGGCTTCCGAGGATGCCCAGAAGGCCACCGAGGACTTCATGTACTGGTGCGTCACCGCTGACACCCCGACCAGCATCATCGCCGACAAGATGGGTCTGACCGCTCCGTTCAAGAGCGCCAAGGAAACCACCAACGTCTTCTCGCAGCAGGCCGTTGCCATGGCCAAGGACGGCAAGAAGACCGTCGCTTGGGACTTCGTCTACATCCCCTCCGAGGAGTGGAAGAAGAACCTCAAGCAGGCTCTGATTGCCTACGCTGCCGATAACAGCAAGTGGGACGGCGTCAAGAACGCCTTCGTCGATGGCTGGAAGACCGAGAAGGCTGCTTCCGAGTAAGTAGTTGCTGCCCAAGCTATCTGATTAGCGACAGGGGGCGGGCAGACGTTGGTTTGCCCGCCCCCTGCATATTGAAAGGACCCTTCTATGGGCAAAGCACTCAAGCGCTGGTGGCCGCTCTTTATGCTGCCCACGTGCCTGGCGTTTATGATCGGGTTCGTGATTCCCTTTATCCAGGGCTTCTATCTCTCGTTCTGCCAGTTTATTACCATTAACAACGCGCATTTTGTCGGTATTGAGAACTACGTGCGCGCACTGTCCGATCCGCAGTTTGCCACGTCGTTCTTCTTTACCGTGGCGTTTGCCTTCCTGTCGACGGTGCTCATCAACGTGATCGCCCTCGCCATCGCGCAGGCGCTCACCCGCAAAGCGCTCAAGGGCACCAACATCTTCCGTACGATCTTCTTTATGCCTAACCTGATCGGCGGCATCGTGCTGGGCTACATCTGGCAGATTCTGATCAACTGCCTGCTCTCCAACGTGGGCGCCCAGCTCATCGCCCTTAACTCTGCTGCTGGCTTCTGGGGCCTTATCATCCTGACCCTGTGGCAGCAGGTCGGCTACATGATGATCATCTACATCGCTGGTCTGCAGTCCATTCCGTCCGACTACATCGAGGCCGCCAAGGTCGACGGTGCCACGGCATGGCAGACGTTTTGGAAGGTTAAGATCCCTAACCTGATGCCGACCATCACCATCTGCCTGTTCCTGTCCATCACCAACGGCTTTAAGCTGTTCGACCAGAACCTCGCCCTTACCGGCGGCGCTCCCGCGCACTCCACCGAGATGCTCGCCCTGAACATCTACAACACGTTCTATTCGCGTGCCGGTATCGCATGGCAGGGCATCGGTCAGGCCAAGGCGGTTATCTTCTGCATCCTGGTCGTAGCCATCTCCATGATTCAGCTTAAGGCCACGAGGTCCAAGGAGGTGCAGCAGTAATGAAACGCGATAAGGTTATCAACCGCGCGCTCTCGATTTTCTTTACGATTCTGTCGCTCGCGTGGATCTACCCCGTGTTCATGATTGCGCTCAATTCCTTTAAGAAAGCGACCGCAATCAGCACCACCACGGCGTTCGATCTGCTCACGCCCGAGACGTTCAACGGCCTCGCAAACTACATGCACGCCCTTAACGAGCAGGGCTTTGCCTCGGCATTTATGTACTCGCTCATCATCACGGTCACGTCGGTCGTGCTGATCTTGGTGTGCTGCTCCATGTGCGCTTGGTACGTGGTTCGTGTCAACAACAAGATCTCGAACTTCTTCTATTACCTGTTCGTGTTCTCGATGGTCGTGCCCTTCCAGATGCTCATGTTCACGCTGTCCAATTTGGCGGACCGCATCGGCTTCAACACGCCGTTCAACATCTGCTTTATCTACCTCGGCTTTGGCGCGGGCCTGGCGGTCTTTATGTTCGCCGGTTTTGTAAAGAACATCCCGCTCGAGATCGAGGAGGCGGCCATGATTGATGGCTGCAACCCGGTCCAGGTGTTCTTTAAGATCGTCCTTCCCATCATGAAGCCCACCTATCTTTCGGTCGGCATCCTCGAGACCATGTGGGTCTGGAACGACTATCTGCTGCCCTACCTTACGCTCGACTCCACCAAGTACAAGACCATTCCTATCTTGATCCAGTACTTCCGCGGCGGCTACGGCCACGTCGAGCTCGGCCCCATGATGGCCTGCATCATGATGGTCGTTATCCCCATCGTCATCATGTACATCCTCTGTCAGAAGTACATCATCGACGGCGTGGTGGCAGGTGCCGTCAAGGGCTGATGCCGTAACTGTTTTGCAAGTTTCTGCGGCGCCCCTCAGCGCGGCGCCGCGTATCGAAAGGTAGAGACATGGCCGAGATCGTTCTCAAACATGTTCAGAAGGTGTATCCCAACAACGAGTCAAAAAAGAAGGGCTTCTTTGGCAAAAAGAAGAAGACCGAGGAGAAGAAACACAACCTCAAGGTTACCGAGGACGGTGTGCTCGCTGTAGAGGACTTCAACCTCACCGTTCACGACCAGGAGTTCGTCGTCCTCGTTGGCCCCTCTGGCTGCGGCAAGTCCACGACGATGCGCATGGTCGCCGGCCTGGAGGACATCACCTCGGGCGATGTGCTCATCGATGGCAAGCGCGTCAACGACGTGGCACCCAAGGACCGCGACATCGCCATGGTGTTCCAGAGCTATGCTCTGTACCCCAATATGACGGTGTACGAGAACATGGCGTTTACGCTTGAGCTCAAGAAGGTCCCCAAGGACGAGATCGACCGCAAGGTTCGCTCCGCTGCCGAGATTCTGGGCATTACCGAGTACCTCGACCGTAAGCCCAAGGCGCTCTCCGGCGGCCAACGCCAGCGTGTCGCTATCGGCCGCGCCATCGTGCGTGACCCCAAGGTCTTCCTGATGGACGAGCCGCTGTCCAACCTGGACGCCAAGCTGCGTAACCAGATGCGTGCCGAGCTCATTAAGCTGCGTCACGAGATTAAGGGCACCTTCATCTACGTTACTCACGACCAGACCGAGGCCATGACCCTTGGCGACCGCATCGTGGTCATGAAGGACGGCGTTGTCCAGCAGATCGCCACGCCGCAGGAGGTCTTCAACCATCCCGCGAACATCTTCGTCGCCGGCTTCATCGGCGTGCCGCAGATGAATTTCTTCGATGCCCAGCTGGTGCGCTCGGGCAACGGCTTTACCGTCAAGACCGAGGATATGAACGTGGCGCTCGCCCCCGAGACTTGCGCTCAGCTTGCCCTCAACTGGGACGGCGGCGACGTGAAGGAGATTACGGCCGGCGTGCGTCCCGAGCAGATCCTGCTTGCCGACAAGGGCGAGGAGGGCGCGCTCCAGGGTACCGTCGAGGTGACCGAGCTCATGGGCTCGACCGAGCATGTCCACGTGACCGCTCCCGACGGCCAGTTTGTTCTGATTATCCCCGTCGTCGACCTCGAGGCCAAGGGCGCGCTCAAGGCTGGCGACACCATCTGGTTCAAGTTCGAGAAGAACGCGACCCACCTCTTCGATAAGGTCTCTGGCAAGAACCTTATCTAGGCCCGGTGCATCCAGGCCCTCCCTTTGGGCGACTGCGGTATTGCCATCCTTTTGCCGCGGTCACATATAAGGCTCCCCTCCCGTCCACTGGGCGAGAGGGGAGCCTTTCTTTGTGTTGGGGTTGTCTGGCCGGTCGTTTGTCTCGATCTGTAACAGGTAGGGCCGATTTCGGACGTTAGATGTTACAGATCGAGACGGTTCCGCCGAGCTAACCATTTCATCTAAATCTGTAACACCAAAGGCGAATTTCAGCTGCTAGATGTTACAGATCGAGATAAACCCAAAGGGTGGGGCTGGTATGTCTCGATCTGTAACAGCTGGGATCGTTTTGGTTGAGTAGTTGTTACAGATCGAGATTGTTTGGCCGAGTCGGGTCACAGGGTAACGTGCGGGCACAAAAAACGGAGCCGTGTCGCCACGACTCCGTTTCTCAAGAGGATGGGTAAGGGAAGCGAAATTAGTTCAGGTGCCAGATCTCGTCGTTGTACTGGGAGATGGTGCGGTCGGACGAGAAGGTGCCGGCGTTGGCAATATTGATGAGCGCCTTGCGCATCCAGGCGTCCTGGTCCTCGTAGTCGGCCAGCACGCGCTCCTTGGTCTGGATGTACTCCTCAATGTCGAGCAGGGCCATAAACCAGTCCTTGCCCTTAATGTCGTCGTGCAGGCGCTGCAGGCGCTCGGCATTGCCGGTCGTCATAAAGGCCGGGTTGGTGATGAAGTCCACCAGCAGTTTAATGCCGGGCTTGCGGTAGAGCACACCGGCGTCATAGGTGCCGTTGGCATAGAGCTGCTCGACCTGTTTGGACGAGGCACCAAAGGTATAAATGTTCTCGTCGCCCACGAGCTCGGCAATCTCCACGTTGGCACCGTCGAGCGTGCACAGGGTTAGGGCGCCGTTGAGCATGAACTTCATGTTGGAGGTGCCGCTCGCTTCCTTGGAGGCCAGGCTGATCTGCTCGGAGATATCAGCGGCGGGGATCACGCGCTCGGCGGCGGTGACGTTGTAGTTCTCGATCATGACAACCTGCAGGTAGGGAGCCACGTCGGGGTCGTTTGCTATCCACTGCGACAGCGTCAAGATCAGATGGATGATGTCCTGCGCGATAGTGTAGGCAGGCGCCGCCTTGCCGCCAAAGATGATGGTGACGGGGTGCTTAGGTCTGTTGCCGTTCTTGATATCGAGGTACTTCCAGATGATGTAGAGCGCGAGCATCTGCTGGCGCTTGTACTCGTGGATGCGCTTGACCTGGACGTCGATGATGGCGTTGGAGGGAATGGTCACGCCCTGCTCGAGCGCCATGAACTGGCGCATGATGGCCTTGGCCTCGACCTTGGTGGCGGCCAGGCGCTCAAGAACGTCCTTGTCGTCGGCGAACTTGGCGAGTTTGCTCAGATCGCCGGTGCTGCGCCAGTCGGTGCCGATCACATCGTCGAGCAGGCTGGCGAGCGCGGGGTTGGCCCCATGAATCCAGCGGCGGAAGGTGATGCCGTTGGTCTTGTTGGAGAACTTCTCGGGATAGATCTCGTAGAACGGATGAAGCTCGGTGTCCTCCAGGATCTTGGTGTGGAGGGCGGCTACGCCGTTGATGGAGAAGCCAAAGTGGATGTCCATGTGGGCCATGTGGACGGTGTCGTGCTCGTCGATGATGGCGACGCGCGGGTCATCGTGCTCGGCCTTCGCGATCTCATCGAGCTTGACGATAATGTCGGCGATGGCAGGGGAGACCTTCTGCAGGCTGGTGAGCGGCCACTTCTCGAGCGCCTCGGCAAGAATCGTGTGGTTAGTGTAGGCGACCATGGAGCGTACGATGGTAACGGCCTCGTCAAACTCGATGTCGTGCTCGGTGGTGAGCAGGCGAATGAGCTCGGGGATGACCATGGTGGGGTGCGTGTCGTTGATCTGGACAACGGCGTAATCGGCCAGATCGTGCAGGTTGCTGCCGCGCTCGACGGCCTCGTCGATCAAGAGCTGGGCGGCGTTGCTCACCATGAAGTACTCCTGATAGATGCGAAGTAGGCGGCCCTGCTCGTCGGAATCGTCGGGGTAGAGGAACAAGGTGAGGTTCTTGGCGATCTCGGTCTTGTCGAAGTCGATGGAGCTGCCGGGGACCAGGCCGTCGTCGACGCTCGCCAGGTCGAAAAGGCGCAGGCGGTTCTTGGTGGGCTGGCCGTAACCGGGCACATCGATGTTGACGAGCTTGGAGGTAACGGCAAAATCGCCGAATTCGACGGTGTAGGAGCGGTCATCGTCGTCTAGGATGTCCTGCTCACCGAGCCACTCGTCGGGGACGGCCTTCTGCTGGTTGTCGACAAAGCGCTGACGGAACAGACCGTAGTGATAGTTGAGGCCCACGCCATCGCCGGTCAAGCCCAGCGTGGCGATGGAATCCAGGAAACATGCGGCCAAGCGGCCCAGGCCGCCGTTGCCGAGTGACGGCTCGACCTCGAATTCCTCGATCTTGTTGAGGTCGTGGCCTGCGGCGGTGAGCTGGTCCTTAACCTCGTCGTAGATGCCGAGGTCGATCATGTTGTTGATGAGCAGCTTACCGATCAAAAATTCGGCGGAAATGTAATAGAGCTTTTTCTTGCCGTTGTTGAGCGGGCGGGCGGCGGAGCGCTCCTGCACGAGTTTGACCAGCAGCTTGTAAATGCGACGGTCGTCGAGCTGCTCGAGCGAGGTGCCAAAAGACTGCTCGGCGAGTTCCATGAGGTTAATTTGGGGCATGTTTTCTCCTGTGATGGGTTGTTTCATGTCTGCAATTCATAAGAAGCCCGCGCGAGGGGATTGGGGTGGCCTCGCGCGGGAAAAGCAAGCGCGTCCGCACGGTGGGGAGGGGTCAGGCGCGGTAGCTCCTATTGAGGAAGCTCGATTTCGGCTTCCGACGGGATGCGGAAGTAGGTCTCGGTCCAGTCGGTGAGTTTGTGCTCGAGCTCGCGGGTGATGGCGCCGTCGAGCATGCGCCAGGTCCAGTTGCCGCCCAGTGTGGCAGGGGTGTTGATGCGCGCCTCGTTGCCCAAGTTGAGCAGGTCCTGCATGGTGTAGATGCACGTGTCGCTCACGCTGGCTGCGATGGTTCGGTTGAGTGCGTCGGTGATAGGCTCGCCGGCCTGCTGATGGGTGTACAGGGCTGCCTGCTCGCGCTGACGCGGGGTGGCCGTTCCCTCAAACCAGCCGCGCGCCGTCTCGTTGTCGTGGGTGCCCACGTAGGCGACGGTGTTGGCGATGTAGTTATGCGGCAGGTAGTACGAGTTGGTGCCCTCAAAGGCAAACTGCAGGATCTTCATGCCGGGGAAGCCCGAGTTGTCGCGCATGTCGATGACGCCGGGGGTGAGGAAGCCCAGGTCCTCGGCGATGATGGGCAGCGTGCCGAGCTTTTCCTCGAGCGTCTTGAAGAACTTGAGGCCGGGACCCTGCGTCCACGAACCGTAGGACGAATCGGGCGAGGAGAACGGCACCTCCCAATAGGCCTCGAAGCCGCGGAAGTGATCCAGGCGGATGACGTCGTACATGTCGAGGGCGGCGCGAATGCGGCCCTCCCACCAGGAGAAGCCGTCGGACTCCATGGCGTCCCAGTCGTAGATGGGGTTGCCCCAGTACTGGCCGGTGGCCGAGAACTGGTCGGGCGGCGTGCCGGCGACGCTCACGGGATTGCCGGCGGCGTCGATCTTAAAGAGCTCAGGTGTCGCCCACATCTCGACGGAGTCACGCGAGACATAGATGGGCAGGTCGCCGATGATGAGAATGTCGCGCTCGTTGGCATAGGCCTTGAGGCGGCTCCACTGGCGATCGAAGAAGTACTGCGTCATCTGGTGGTAGAGCATACGCGCCGGATGGTCGGCGCAGACCTTGGCGGAAGCCTCGCCGCGGGTGCGGAGCTCCGCGGGCCACTCCCAAAACGCCTTGAGACCGCACTCCTCTTTGACGGTCATGAACTCACAGTAGGGGATGAGCCAGTCCTCGTTGGCTTGGATAAAGCCATCGAAATCGGCTGGCTTGTCGGCGGCAAAGCGCTCAGCGGCGCGGTCGAGAATCTGACGGCGGCCGCCAAAGATAGCACCGTAGTCGACATTGCTGGGGTCGGATCCCAGATACACGCCATCGATATCGCGCTGCTCCAGATACCCTGCCTCGATAAGCTCGGCAAAGTCGATAAAGTTGGGGTTGCCAGCGCGGGCCGAGAACGACTGATAGGGCGAATCGCCATAGCTGGTCGTCGTAAGGGGCAGAATCTGCCAGTAATGTTGTTTGCACGAGGCGAGAAAATCGACGAAGTCGTAGGCATTCCAGCCAAAGCCGCCGATTCCGTATGGTCCGGGCAGAGATGAGACGGGCATGAGGACGCCGCTTGCACGCTCCATGAATGCGCTCACCAACCTTCTTGTTGTGGGGTCGGCCTGCCGATGGATGTGCAGTCCGCCTCCGATGTTCTGATCTGATACGCCTATTGTAAAACATGTTGTTTAAACATGTACAGGCAAGATAAAAAAGTTGGTCGATTTTCGGCGAATGGTTGCATGCCATGAAAAAGCCCCGACCTCACAACGTGAGATCGGGGCAAGAGCGGTATGTAGGTTTTTGCTACTCGGCGTCGGCGAAGCCGTTGGGGTTGTGGCTCTGCCAGTTCCAGCTATCGCGGCACATGTCCGCGATGTCGTACTGGGCCTTCCAGCCCATCATGCGCTCGGCCTTGGAGGCATCGCACCAGTTGGCAGCGATGTCGCCGGCGCGGCGCTCGCGGATCACGTAGGGCAGCTCCTTGCCACAAGCCTTGGAGAAGGCGGCGACGACCTCGAGTACCGAGGTGCCGGTGCCGGTGCCCAGGTTAAAGATCTCGACGCCGGTCTTGCCGTTCATCCAGTTAAGGGCGGCAACGTGACCAGAGGCCAGATCGCACACGTGGATGTAGTCGCGCACGCCGGTGCCGTCGGGGGTGGGGTAGTCGTTGCCAAAGACCTGAACGGCCTCGAGCTTGCCCACGGCGACCTGGGCGACATAGGGCACCAGGTTGTTGGGGATGCCCTTGGGGTCCTCGCCGATCAGGCCCGACGGATGAGCGCCGATGGGGTTGAAGTAACGGAGCAGCACGACGTCCCACTCGGGGTCGGCGGTGTGGACGTCCATAAGGATCTGCTCGATCATCCACTTGGTCCAACCATAGGGGTTGGTCGCGGGCTTCTTAGGATCCTCCTCGGTGACGGGCGGGTTGTCCGGGTCGCCGTAGACGGTCGAGGAGCTTGAGAAGATGATGGACTTGCAGCCATGGTTGCGCATGACGTCGACGAGCACCAGGGTGTTCTCGATGTTGTTGTGGTAGTACTCGACGGGCTTGCTCACCGACTCGCCGACGGCCTTAAAGCCGGCGAAGTGGATGACGCGGTCGATCTGATGGGTATCGAAGATCTTGTTCATCGCATCGCGGTCGAGCACGTTGGCCTCGTAGAAGGTGAGGTTCTTGGCGGCCTCGTCGCCCACGATGGTCTTGACGCGGTCGACGGCGACGGCGCTGGAGTTGGAGAGATCATCGACGATGACGACCTGGTAGCCACCCTCGAGCAGCTGAACGACGGTGTGCGAGCCGATAAAACCGGCGCCACCGGTAACGAGGACGCAGGTGTCTTTGGGGTCGAGTGCTTTGGACATGTAGTCTCCTATCGAATCAGGAACACTTCTTCAGGGGAGTATAGCGCAGGCAGGGACGCCCAAATCGTGCGCTGTAGGAAAAGCAGAGGATTGTGCTAACGTACTCATAGAAGAGCTTGCGTACGCATAACCTGATCTTTGGCATTTGCTTACGAGCCGCTGACCTTGCAGTTTCCTGCCGTTCGTGGAAATCGTTGGGACGCGCCATATGTACGCTAATATGTATGAGTTGAGCGACATATAAATAAGCATGTAACGGAGTACATATGTCACCAAACAGCGATTCCATCCTTTCCCAGGAGCTCTCGCGCCGCACTGCCCTCAAGGCCCTGTTCGGCGCCGCTTCTGCGGCAGTTCTTTTTGGCCTGCCCGCTCGCGCCCATGCGGCGGAGGCTTCCAAAGAAACCACCGATAAACTGAATGCCGCCCAGGCCCAGCTCGACGAGGTTCAGGCCCAGCTCGACAGCATCGCAAATGAGTATGCGGCGCTGGCCAACAAGAATGCCCAGACCCTCAACGACATCGAGAATGTCCAGGGCAAGATTGACGACACGCAAGCCCAGATCGATGAAAAGAAGGCCGAGCTCAAGAAGAAGCGCAATGACCTTTCCGATCGCGTGGCCGCCAGCTACAAGTCCGGCGGCACGAACATCCTGTCGCTGCTGCTGGCCTCTGGCTCGTTTGAGGAACTCGTCGCCAACGCGCATTACGTTGAGAAGATCAACAAGAGCGACCGCGATGCCATCGAGGATATCCAGACCATCCAGGAAGAGCTCGATGCGCAAAAGACCGAGCTTGAGTCGCAGAAAGCCGACTTAGAGAAGCTCAAGGACCAGCAGACGGCTCAGATGCAGGATATGCAGGCCAAGCAGCAAGAAGTCCAGACCGTGCTGAACGGTCTTTCCGACGACGTCAAGGAGCTCATGGCTCAGCGCGATTCCGAGATCCTCGCTGCCGCCCAGGCTGAGGAGGCTGCCAGGAAGGCCGCCGCTGCTGCCGCCGCCGCGAACAAGAACAATTCCTACTCGGGTGGTTCAAGCTCGGGTGGCGGATCGTATGCGCCCGGAACCCCGCAACAGAATGCCGGCTCGGGCAAACAGCAGGCCGTCATCAACGCGTGCTACTCTACGCCTTCGCCGGGTCAGAACTGGTGCGCGGCGTGGGTTACCAATGTCTTCCGTAACGCTGGCGTTGGCTACTTTGGCGGCAACGCGTGCGATATGTTTAACGCATGGTGCTATAGCTCCGACCGCTCGGCATTGCAGGTGGGCATGATCGTGGCCGATTCCTCGCACAGCGGCACGGGTGCTCCGGGCCTTATCTACGGTCATGTGGGTATCTACGTTGGCGGCGGCATCGTTATGAGCAACGAGGGCGCCATTACGTCTAAGTCGCTCGATTCGTTTATTAGCTTCTATGGCACTGGCTCTGGCGTGCGTTGGGGCTGGCTCGGCGGTATTGCGCTGTCGTAACGGTGGTTTGAAGTAAGTTGGTCCGTGGCTGCCCGAAAGGCATTAGGTTGCCTGCTCGGACAGTCCTGCTCGCACGGAGAGCACATTAAGTGCTCTCCGGCTCGTGCGGAACTCGCGATCAACCTAATGCCTTTCGGGCAGCCACGGACCTCTCGGATCCAATACGCCACACGCCGGACTGGGTTATCTGAATAAATATGGTGAAGGCCCCTTTCGGGGCCTTCTTTGTTAAAGGAATTCGCCTACTCGGTGGACTTCGGGTTCTAGGTCTACGTCGAACTGCTCTTTGACTTTGGCTTGGATGTCGCGGATGAGTTCGTCAACGTCGGCGGCGGTGGCGTGGTTGGCGTTGACGATAAAACCGCAGTGCTTTTCGCTTACCTGCGCGCCGCCAACGGCGTGTCCTCGCAGGCCGGCATCCATGATGAGTTTGCCGGCAAAGTAACCCTCGGGGCGCTTGAAAGTGGAGCCGGCGCTCGGCATGTCGAGCGGCTGCTTGTCCTCGCGGCGCTGGCGGTAGTCGTCCATGTCGGCCTTGATCATCGCGGCGTTGCCCGGGGCGAGATTGAAGGTGGCCGAAAGCACGATAAAGCCGTCATCGGCGATGCGGCTCTTTCGATAACCCAGGTTGAGCTCGTCGACATCGAACTCGATGATATTGCCGCTGCCGCGGGTGCCGTCGTCGAGCTGGCGAGCGGGTTTGTAGACGCGCACGGACTCCAGCACATCGGCCATGCAGGCACCGTAGGCACCGGCGTTCATGTAGCAGGCGCCGCCGACCGATCCGGGGATGCCCGAGATGGGCTCCATGCCGGTGAGACCGGCCTCGGCTGCCGCGGCTGCGACATCGGAAAGCAGCGCGCCGGCTGCCGCCGTGACGTGCGTGCCGTCGATCGTAATGTCGGAGAGGCCTTCGCCCAGCGCCACGACGACGCCGCGGATGCCCTTGTCGCCGACGAGCAGGTCGGAGCCGTTGCCCACGATGGTGAGCGGTAGGTCGCAGCGATAACAGGTGTCGAGCGTGGCGACGAGGCCCTGCTCGGTATCGGGCGTGACAAAGACGTCGGCCGGGCCGCCGATCCTAAACGTGGTGTGCTCGCGCATGGGCTCGCTCATCAGCACGTTGTCCTCGCCGGCAACGCCAGCAAGCGCGCACAGCAGGTCCTCGTTAAAAAAGTCGTTCTCGTGCATACGAATATCCGCCTTTTGGTGGTCGTTGTCATCAATCGATTGCAATATACCCCACCCGGACGGATTTGGTGCGCTGGCGGCGATAAAACAGCCGTCTACCGGATTGGTAAAGTGTTTATCACCGAGGTAGAGGGGTAGTCGCTATACTTTCAAGAGATTGCGCGTAAACCCGGAAGGAGCGAGATGGCCAACAAAGTCACCCTCAAGCAGATCGCCCAGGAGGTGGGGCTTTCCCCCTCGTCGGTCTCGCTTGTGCTCAATAATCGGCCCTGTCGCATCTCGGAAGAAAACCGCAAACTCATCAAGGAGGTCGCGGCGCGCAACCACTATGTTCCTAACCAGATTGCGCGTAGTTTGGTCATGCGCGAGTCGCGCACGCTGGGCCTTATCGTCCCTAACATCGAGAGCCGCTTTTTTGCCTCGCTCGCCGGTAGCCTGGAAAAGCGCTGCCGCGAGGATGGCTATGCGCTCTTCATTACCAGCTCGGGTGGAAGCGCCGATGACGATCTGGAGCTGCTGCGCCAGCTGGTGACGCGCGGCGTTGATGGCGTCTTCCTGGTCGTGGGCGACGAGTTCTCCGACGACCGTGCCCTGCGCGAAGAAGTCAGCCACCTGCCCATCCCGGCCGTGATGGTCGACCGTGCCATTGAGGGGCTCGAGTGCGACAAGGTGATGTTCGACCACGAGATGGGCGGCTACATGGCCACCCGCTATCTGATCGAGCAAGGCCACCGCCGTATTGCCTGTCTGGTTAACGCACGCCGCTCCAATACGGGTCGCAAACGACTTGCCGGCTATGAGCGCGCACTGCGCGAGGTTGGCTTGCCTATCGACGCACGTTTAGAGTTTGAGAGCGAGTACTACATTCCGAGTGCCTACGAGGCCTCGGAGTCGGTGCTCGCAACTGATGCTACCGCTGTGTTCGCAAGCTCGGATAACATCGCCCTCGGTCTGCTCAAGCGCTTGCACGAGATGGGGAAGAGCATCCCGGGCGACATCTCGGTGGTGAGTTACGACAACTCGGCCGCCGACGTTCTCTTTGAGCCGGCGCTGACTGCGATTGAGCAGGATCCAGGTATCCTCGCGGAGCATGCTTTTGGCTGCATGTCCAAGCGTCTTGCCGGTAGGGGCGGTAGACGTGCCGAAGAAGTCGTTCTGGAGCCGGCGCTTATCGTGAAGGGCAGCGTGCTCGATCTTACCGAATGTAGCTAAGCGTACTTGTTTGTTTGCATAGATTGCATGCGGAGTGTCCGCTATTTACCGGCGGGGCCGGGGTGCCTGCCTTGTTTTGAGAAGTTCGCGGAGCCCACTTCTCAAAACAAGGCAGGCACCCCGGTTCTCGTCCGTAAACTCTTCCGCTGGGCGAGCCATAGACGCCGCGTACCGATACGGTAAAGTGGCGGCTTGAAATTGGTGCTATATTCAGCTTGAGTTGTTTAATGCTAGTACGGGAGGCTGATATGGGGCTGTTCAAGAAGAAAAACCCGCAGGATGCCTTTGATCCCGATGTGTTTACCATCACGGATACGATTTTGGACCCGCCGCGGTTTACGTTTTTGCCGGCTATCTACCAGGATGCCACGCATCGCAAGTGGGCTGTACATCAGCGCGGCGGTGAGCCGAAGATTTTTGACTATGCGGACGTGCTGCAGTGCGAGATTGTCGAGACCGGAAATCCCGAGGATGTGCCGGAGGTTAGCAAGCGCGAACTAGCTCAGCAGATTTTGATTAATCCAGCTCAGGCTACTAAAAACAACGCTGCCAAGCGTAATATGTGCCTTGGTATGGGTGTCATCGTTGCCGTGCAAACCGGCGAGGATGAGATTTCGAAGCTTGAGATTCCGGTGACCGCGGGCGAAGTCAAGCGAGACTCCGGCCTATATCGGTCGTATCGGAACGTTGCGGAGCAGATCAAAGAAGCCTTCGACGCCATGGGGCGTCCGGAGCAATGATGTCTGCAGCATCAAGCGGTTGAGGAGCCGTGCCCATGCCGAGTGAACCATATGCGATTCCGCCCAAAGATTGCGCCTTTGAGGGCATTCTTTGGTATATCAATCATTATGACCTGCAGGGTGGCGACCGGCTGCCCGCCGAGCGTGTGCTCTGTGAAGAGCTGGGCGTGTCGCGCACGGCGTTGCGTGCTGCGATCGCGCGCCTTATTTCGTGCGGAACTTTGGAAAGCCGCCGCGGTTCGGGCACCTATGTGTGTCCTCCCAAACCGCTGAACATCTTTCAGGAAACATGGAACTATACGCAGGCGGTGGAGAGGGTTGGCTCAAAGTCGACCGCACGCCTGGTTTGGTCCAAGGTCGTGTACGCCGATATCGATCTGGCCCAAAAGGCCCAGATCGACCTGGGCATGCCGCTTTTCTGCATTCGACGTGTGCGCGTGGTTAATGGTTCCCCGGCGTCGATTGAGACGGCCCACGTCAATCTGTCTTTGTGCCCCTCGCTTCCCGATCACGATTTTGAGCAGGAAAGCCTCTACGACGTTTTGCTCAAAGAAGGGAATGTCCATGTGACGCACGGCAAGGAGCATATTTCCATCAGCCGTCTGAACGCCGACGAGGCCAAGTTGCTGGGTGCTCAGGAGGGCACGCCGGTGTTTTACAAGGCTTCGCACGAGCGTGACGAGAACGATGGCTTTGTCGAGTATTGCAAGTCCGTGATTCTGCCGACCAAGTATCGTTTTGCCGATAACGGCGAGGCAGACGGCGTTGCGACGAAGGTAGGTGTCGAATGGCTGATGCAGTAGAAGACTTGCCGGTTTACAAACAAATTCGCCGCTGCATTGCGGAGCGAATCGAGCGCGGCGACTACCCGACGGGCTCGATGATTCCGTCCGAAAACGAGCTGGCCGAGGAGTTTGGCACGACGCGCCTGACAATCCGAAGTGCCATGGACGAGCTGGTCAAAAGTGGCCAGATTCGTCGCGTGCAGGGCAAGGGCGCCTTTGTGGGACACAAGTGGTTTGACGAGCACGAACGCAAGGGCGGCTTCCGTCAGTCGGTTCTGGCGTCGGGCGCGACGCCGTCGGTGCGCATTCTGGCGCGCTCCAAACGCTACGCCGGCCCGTATTACGCCGACCTGTTTGGCATCGCCGAGGACGATCTGCTTTACTCGGTGCGCCGTCTCAACTGCATTGATGGGGAGCCCGTGTCGATTGAGATGACGCTGATTCCGTGTCTGCTGTTTCCGGGCATCGAAGACGTGGACATTTCGGTCTTCAGCCTGTTCGAGACCTACGACATGTTGGGGCGCAAACCGGACAAGTCGATTGAGAAACTCGATATTGAAGCGCTGCGCGCACGCGATGCGAGTTTGCTCAATCTTGAGCCGGGCGACCTGGCGCTCGTACTGGAATGCATGACCTATGACTCGAGTGGGCAGGCGATCGAGCATGCCAAGTCTTTTAACCGCGGTGATGCCGGCGGATATACCTACAACTATTAGCGTCTAGAGCATCCTCGTGCACGGCGGGGTGCTCATTTTTTTACGGACATGTGTCGCATGACCGATGAACGGCAAAAACTGACCGTCTACCGAGAGGGGAGGATGAAATCAAAAAATCGGTATTAAAAACGGCTAACCTGTAATCGTTCACTGGTATTAAGAACCTTTGAATTGTTGAGCTTGGGGCCAAGATGTCCACAAGGTTAAGCGGCGAGACGGGGCGGCAAGCCTGTCCATTCCGTGCGACAATTCAAACTGCTCGTGAAAGGAGCGGGAATGAAGGAGACCGAGAAGATCGAGATCATGCACTTCGACCAGGAGGGCTACCTCGAGGACGGCAGGAACGTCTACGAGGCCGGCAAGAAGATGACCGCCCTGGCCGACCG
>CABIZD010000018.1 GCA_902363125.1 Coriobacteriaceae bacterium | reverse complement strand
TCCGTTATCTGAGTCAACGACGGATTGTAGGCGATGTCCCTCCCATCTGCCCCGGGTCGCGGGCGCAAGCCCCCGCTCCCCGCCGGCTCTTACACCACATCTGTGCGCACTACCCCGTACCCCCGATTGGGTGCGCATTTAGCACCCTCGATGTCCCCACATTCCCTAAAAAAGTTCTTAAAACAGCCTTAAAGACGTTTCAGCTCGCGTTGACAGCGTAAAATACGCATGTTTGACTATGTCTAAAGTGGATTTTAGGGGGGGAGTGCGCCATGGAGGTGCTGGTTGTTGGCAACACCGCATATGTTGACGATGACTTTTGTGCCAAGGCGTTCCCCGGGGACCATGTCCAGGTCGTCGCTGCCGCGGAAGCGCGCCGCGACGAGTCATCGCCCCATGCCTCGTGGAAAGAGCTTCTGCAACACCTGGATCAGGCCTACGAGTTCGACCGCGTGGTCTACCTATCCAATTACCTTACCCCGCATACCGATACCGTGGGCGATATCGAGCTGCTGCGTTCGGTCTTTCGCGCGTGCATGGGTCGCCGGGTCCAACTGCTGTATGTAGCGGGGCCCGCGGGTGCCGAGGGCGCCGCCGATGCCGCGGGGCGAACGGGCAAGGGCATTATCGCGCACGCAGCCAACGACCTGTGCCGCTACTACGCTGCTCGCGAGGGCGTTCAGACCAAGATTCTGCGCGTGCCGTTCCTGTATACCGCGTCTGCCGCGCTGGAGGACCCGTTTTTGGTGCCGTTGTTCGACGCGTGCTCAACCGGATCGGTCGCTCTGCAGGGCGCGCAGGATGCGGCGTTTCCCCTGCTGTGTGCCGAGGAGCTTGCGGTGCTGGTACGCCGTATCTTCGATAGCTGGGATGGTAACTTTGAGACGCTCGACGTAGCCGATACCTTCCATCACACGGCGGGTGAGGTGGGCGACGCCCTCAAGGCGCTGTTCCCCGGCCTTGCCGTTGCCTATGGCGATTCTGCCGGCTACGCCCTGCCCGCCAGCGACGTCGCTCGCGTGCGCTATGGCTGGTTTCAGCGCTATGACTTGCTGCGCGATCTCTCGACCATTCAAGCGCGTTGGGATGCTGGCCGCGCAAAGAAGGTCAACCCCTTGCGCGCCGCCATCGACCGCATCCAGATGCGCACGCTGCCTATTAAATGCCTAGAGACGGGCGTTGCCTGGGTTCTGTTCGAGGTACTGGAGCATCTGTTCTCACAATCGGTCCAGCTCAACGTGCTCGATTATCGCCTCCTCTACGTGGTGCTGATCGGCACGCTGTATGGCTTGGACTTTGGCCTGGTTGCGGCGCTGCTGGCGTCGGTGGGTTTGGCAGCCAGCTACTTTACTCAGTACGGCTATACCTTCCAGGGTCTGTTCTACGAGCCGTCCAACTGGCTACCGTTTATTGCGTACTTTGTGGTGGGTGCCGTGTGCGGCTATGTGCAGCTGCGCAACAGCGAAGCCATTAGGGCGGAGCGCGATCAAAACGAGCTCGTGCGCAACCGCAATACGTTCCTTACGCAGCTCTACCACGACGCGATCGAGGACAAGCGCGCGTACAGGCGCCAGATCGTGGGTCGCCACGACAGCTTTGGCAAGATCTTTGCCGTGACGCAGGAGCTCGACGTACTCAACCCTCGCGACATCTATCGCAAGTGCTGCGAGCTTCTGGGCGAGATCCTCGAGAACGATTCGGTGGCGATCTACCATGTTTCGGGCGGGGCATTTGCACGCCTGGTGGCAGCAAGTCCTGCGATTGCCGAAGATGCCGCACGCTCACTCACGCTTGAGCAGCTTGCACCTCTTTTGGGTGACGGGGGTCGTTCGAACCTGTGGGTGAACCGCGAGCTGACGCCGGGGCTTCCCATGTTTGGATACACGATCGAGCGCGACGGGGCACCCGCCGTGTTGATCTTTGTGCGTCGTGCGGCCGAAAACCAAATGACCCTCTATTATCAAAACCTGTTTCGCATCTTGTGCGGGCTGGTCGAAAGCGCGCTGGGCCGTGCCTTTGATTATGAGGCGGTGGCGCAGGATAAACGCTGCGTTGACGGCACTTGCGTGCTCAAGCAGGTGGCCTTTGGCCAAGAGCTCGCGGCGGAGCAGGCGCTGGCAGATAGCAAGATGGGGAGTTTTTTGCTCCTGCGCGTGGTACCGGGCATGGAGCCTGTCGGCGAGCTGGTGGGCGCAATCGGGTCGGCAATCCGCGAGAGCGACGCGGCGGGCTTGGTCGACGGCGACGTGCTCTACCTGCTTATGCGCCAGGCAAAGGCGTGCGATCTGCCCATTATCCGCGAGCGCCTGAGCGCAAAGCAGATTGCGGTGGAGCCCGTCGATGGCGAGGACATCGTGGCGCTGTTGCAGCACATCTCTTACACCGGTGACGGTGAGGGGGGTGCCGCTTGATCTCGCTTGTCGTTGCTGCCGTCTTGCTGCTGATTCATGCGCTGGTTTGCCTGATGCTGTGGACGCTCATGAAGCTGGGCCTGCTGCCGGTGCGCGGGCACATGTTGGCTGTGATAGTGCTGGTGCCGCTGTGGGGCCCGTTGCTGGTGGTTCTGCTATCGGCCCGCAGCGCGGTGTTTGGCGAGGGGCTGAAAGAGTCTGCGCTGGAGTCGCTGCGCTTCAACGACGACCTACATCGCAGCATCCTGGTGCACGACCGTGACGCCGATGCAGGCGTAGTGCCGCTCGAGGAGGCGCTCATCGTCAACGATCCGGCATGCCGGCGCCGCCTAATGCTCTCCATGCTCACCGAGGAGCCCGACGCGTACCTGGCGCAGCTGCAGGCGGCTAAGCTTAACGACGACGTTGAGGTGGCGCACTATGCCGCGACGGCGGTGGCGCAGATCTCCAAGGAGTCCGACCTTAAACTGCAGCAGCTGGAGCGCGCCTTTAAGACGGACCCGAGCTCGCAAAACCTCAACGAATACTGCGATTTTCTTGGTGAATACTTGGGCTCGGGCTTGGCCGAGGGGCGCGTGGCTCAGATTCAGCGCCAACAGTACGCGCGCCTGCTTGCGCGTCGCTGCGAGCGCGAGGACACCTTTGAGCTGCGCATTCGATATGCGACGGCGCTGGCCGATGTCGGACAGATTGACGAGGCGCAGGCCGTGATCGACCAGCTGGTGCTCGACGTGCCCGAGGAGCAGGAGGTTTGGATGCTTTGCCTGCGCCTGGCCGTGATGCGCCGCGATGGTGACGAGGTCCACCGTGTGATCGATGCGATTGACAAGCAACATGTATATTTGAGCGCCGACAACCGCGAAAAGTTGGCGTTTTGGCGCGACGGGGAGGAGGCCAGATGAGCGTGGCGCAACATATCCGCGACCGTGCAGGGCGCTTTCGTTGGATGGGACTCCTCGTGGTGTGGGCGGTCTTTATTGTCATGGCCGCCGTGCTGCTGGTGGAGCGTGCCGGCGTGCAGTACGGTGCGGGCCAGCATAAGCTGGGGATGCTTGCCGCCAACGATGCGGTGCCGGCCTCCTCGGCGATGTTTGGTCAAAAGCCCACGTGCCTGGTCATTTCCGATTCCGATCAAGCTGGCGTCGAGGACGTAAAGGAGCAGTTCGACCAGATCCTGCTTGACATGAAGATCGCGCACCGCGACGTGGATCTTGCCCTGGACGGCGCGGATGCCATTCCCTCGCTGACGTCCTTCGATCGCGTGATTTTGCTCATGCCGTCGCTCGATGGGCTCGGTACGCACCTGAGCGACATTATGAGTTGGACGAGTGCCGGCGGTTCGCTTATGCTCGCGATGCCGCCGGATAACTCGAGCTATCTGCAAGTGATTGCCTCCAAGCTTGGGATCGAATCGGCCGGATATGACTATGCGACAGCCGAAAGTATCGTTCCGAGCGAGGACTTTATGCTGGGCGGAGGAGAGCGCTACGAGTTCTCAGACCCCTTCGATTCTTCGCTTTCGGTTTCATTGCGCGAAACGGCGCACGTCTGGGCAAGGACCGGTGACGCGGGCACGCCGCTCATTTGGTCTAACGATTGCGGCAGTGGTCACACCGTGGTGTGCAACATTGGCATTTACGACAAGGTCATGCGTGGGTTCTATGCTTCGGCCATAAGCTTGCTGGGTGATGCCACTGCCTATCCGGTCATCAACAGCGCCGTGTTCTATTTGGACGACTTTCCTAGCCCCGTGCCCTCGGGCGATGGTACTTATATCAAGCGTGACTACGGCCTTTCCATTGCGGATTTTTACACCAAGGTCTGGTGGCCCGATCTGCAAAAGCTCGCGCAAAAATACGGCATTCGCTATACCGGCGTGATGATCGAAAACTACGAGGACGCGGTCAACCAGACCGAGCCCACGCGCCAACCCGATACCACGCAGTTCCGCTATTTTGGCGGCATGCTGCTGCAGATGGGCGGAGAGCTGGGCTTTCACGGCTACAACCATCAACCGCTCGCGCTCTGGGACACCGACTATGGTACGTTGTACGTCTACAAGACCTGGAAGAACAAAGAGACGCTCGTCGCTTCGCTCAACGAACTTATCGCGTTTCAAGACGAGGTCCTGCCCAATGCTCATGGCTCGGTTTACGTGCCGCCGTCGAATATCCTTTCGGCCCGCGCGCGCAAGCTTATCGGTACCGATGTTCCGCGCATTAAGACCATTGCCAGCACGTATTTTGAGGATGGCACCGACCTGCCGTACGTGCAGGAGTTTGGCGTGGCGAGCGATGGCATTGTGGAGCAGCCACGTATTGTCTCGGGCGGCATGGTCGACGATTCCTATATGCGCCTGGCAGCCGTGTCCGAGCTCAACATGCACTACGTGAGCACGCACTTTATGCACCCGGACGACCTTTTGGACCCCGATCGCGGAGCCAAGGAGGGCTGGGAGGTCTACAAGGGCGGCCTGGTCGACTACCTGGAGTGGCTTACCAAATCCGCGCCCGACCTGCGGCACCAGACGGCGTCGGAGTGCTCCGGTGCCATCCAGCGCTTTTCGTCGGTTACGGTGAGCGTGGATACCAGTGCGGATGCCTGGACGCTCAGCCTGGGCAATTTCCACGACGAGGCATGGCTCATGTTCCGCGCCAACAACGGCGAGCCTGGTTCAGTCACGGGTGGCGAACTGACGCACCTTACGGGCAATCTGTATCTGCTCAAGGCAAATGATAAGACCGTGACGATCGAGCGCAAGGAGGGTAGCGACAAATGAGGATCTGCTTGGTACTCGAGGGTTGCTACCCCTATGTGCACGGCGGCGTATCTACCTGGATGCATGGCTACATTACGGCCATGCCCGAGCACGAGTTTGTGCTGTGGGTGATCGGCGCGCATGCTGCCGACCGTGGCAAGTTTGTCTACGAGCTGCCCGGCAACGTGGTCGAGGTGCACGAGGTGTTCCTGGACGATGCCCTGCGGCTTTCGGGCGAGCAACATGAAGCCAGTTTTAACGACCGTGAGCGCGAGGCGCTACGCCGTCTGGTGTCGCTCTCCAATCCGGACTGGGACGTGTTATTCGATATCTTCCACCGCCGTCGCGTGCATCCGCTCTCGTTTTTGCAGAGCCGCACGTTTATGGATATCTTTCGCGACGTATGCTTGGCCGAGTATCCCTACACGCCCTTTGCCGATGCATTCCACACCATGCGCTCCATGTTGCTGCCCGTGCTCTACCTGTTGGGCAGCGAGGTGCCGGTGGCCGATGTGTACCATGCCATCTCGACCGGCTACGGTGGCCTGCTCGCCTGCTTGGGCTCAAGCGTTCACCATGCGCCGGTGCTGCTGACCGAGCATGGCATCTATACCCGCGAGCGCGAGGAAGAGATCATTCGCGCCGATTGGGTGGTGCCGTCGTTTAAGGACCGCTGGATTCGCTTTTTCTACCTGCTTTCGGAGGAGATCTACCGCCGCGCCTTCCGCGTGACGAGTTTGTTCCATAACGCCCGCAGGACGCAGATTGATATGGGCTGCGATGCGGACAAATGCCTGGTCATCCCCAACGGCATCCAGTTCGATCGCTTTAAGGATATTCCCTTAAAGACCGATGACGGCTGGGTGGACATTGGCGCGGTGGTGCGCCTGGCGCCCATCAAGGATGTCAAGACCATGATTTATGCCTTCTTTGAGCTGCACGAGCGCCTGCCCAAGGTGCGCCTGCACATCATGGGCGGCGTTGACGACGAGGAGTACGGCGCCGAGTGCCACGCGCTGGTCGAAACCCTGGGCGTGCGCGACCTGATCTTTACCGGCCGCGTCAACGTTGTCGAGTACATGGAAAAGCTCGACTTTACCATTTTGACGAGCATCTCCGAGGGCCAGCCGCTCAGCGTGCTGGAGTCGCTTGCAGCGCGCCGTCCCTGCGTGACGACCGAGGTGGGCTGCTGTCGCGAGCTTCTCGAAGGCGCCCCGGGCGACGACTTTGGCGTGGCGGGTTTTGTGACGCCGCCTATGTATCGCAAGGGCTTGGCCGATGCCATGGAACGCATGTGCACAAGCCGCGCTCGTCGCATTGAGATGGGGGAGCGCGGGCAGCGTCGCGTTGCCACGTACTTCTTGCACGAGCAGATGCTCGCCAACTATCGCGCGCTATACGATGAGACGGCGCGTGCGTTTGACCTGTCCAGAGAGGGGGAGTAGCCGGTGGCCGGAATCGGTTTTGAGCTCAAGCGCCTGTTTAGGCGCAAGGGTCTGTTTGCCACGATGCGCGCCTATGGCTACGCTGGCATTGTGTGCACGGGCCCCATGCTGTTGGGCGTGCTGCTCCAGGTGGGCATCTTGGTGCTGTGCGGTCTGTGGGGCGTGGGACGCGCCAACCAAGACCTGCTGGTGTGCATGGTGACCTATACGCTGCTGGCGTCGCTCACGCTCACAAGCTATTTCTCTATGCCGGTCACGCGCTTTTTGGCCGATATGCTTTTTGCCGAGCGCGAGGATGAGATCCTGCCTTCGTTTTGGGGATCTAATGCCATCATGCTCGTTGTGGGCACGGTGCTCTACGGCGTCTTTCTGCTGTTCTCGGGCGCCACGCTGCTGCAGGGGCTGCTGTGCCTGTGGCTGTTCAACATTATGATCGTCAACTGGAACGGCATGAGTTACCTCACGGCCATCAAGGATTACCGCGGTATCCTATGCAGCTTTGCGGCTGCCATTGGCGTGGCGTGCCTGTGCGCCCTGGCCGCGCTGGTGCTGGGGCTGCCGCCGGTCGAGAGCCTGTTGGCGTCAATTGCTCTGGGCTACGGCGTCATGCTCGCCTGGGACGTGGTGCTGCTGTACCGGTATTTTCCGCAGAGCGACCGCAGCCCCTGGCTCTTTTTACGGTGGCTTGATCAGTTTATGCCGTTGGCGCTCACGGGCTTGTTTACCAACCTAGGCCTCTTTGCGCACCTGGTGATAATTTGGGCCGGTCCCATTGGCGTGCAGGTCAAGGGCTTGTTTTATGGTGCGCCCTACCACGATGTGCCGGCGCTCATCGCGTTTTTGACGATCCTGGTCACGTCCGTCAACTTTGTGGTCTCAGTCGAGGTCAATTTCTATCCGCGCTACCGCGACTACTACAGCCTGTTCAACGACGGTGGCGTGGTGGGCGACATTGTGGTGGCCGAGGAGGAAATGCTTGCCACGCTCAACCGAGAACTGCGGTTTTGTGCGCTCAAGCAGCTGTTTGTGACGGCGGCGGTCATCTCGCTCGAGACCACGGTGCTGTCGGCCCTACCGTTGGGCTTTAATAACCTGATGCACGGGTATTTTCGCACGTTGTGCGTGGGCTACGGCCTGTATGCCGTGGGCAATACGGTGTTGCTCATCTTGCTGTACTTTACCGACTACAAGGGGGCCGTGCTGGCTTCGGGCCTGTTTGCCGGCGTGGCCGGGCTGGCGACTGCCGTGTCGTTGCTTTTGCCGCAGCAATTTTACGGCTTTGGCTTTTTGTTGGGTGCGGCGGTGTTTTTTATCGTGGCGCTGCTGCGGCTCGATACCTATACCGCCAATTTGCCGTATCGTATCCTGAGCCAGCAGCCCATTGTGGCGACCGACAAAACGGGTCGCTTTACACAGCTGGGTCGCATGCTCGACCGTGTCGAACAGCGCTATGAGGAAGGTCGCCATAAGGGTGTGCCGCACGGCGCGTTTCAGCGCGCAGTAGTTCGCGTGTATCGCAACCATTGGGGAGGTTCTGATGATCGATAAGTTGATGTCTCGCCGCTGTCTGATCGAGGCGGCTGCCGGCGCGCTGCTGCTTTCGGGCTGCTCATCTCAGGACGAATCCTCGACAAATAAGGTAAAAAAGCAGGACAAGATTAAAAAGGCCGAGGCCTCCGACCAGTCCAAGCACCTGCGCGATAAGGACGAGCTGTACGAGGTTTACGACGACTCGGGCATTGTGACCATGTACCTGACGGTCTCGCGCGGTAACAGCTCCGAGAACACCGATCATAGCTGGGCCGAGATCAATACGTACTCGGTGTATGACTACGCCGACATGGGCGTGACGCGCTATCAGGTAATGGGGCTTTTGCAGGCGGGCGACGAAGACGGCCCGGTGGCCGGCGAGGTTGGCTATGGCGAGGAAGCGCCCAATGCTACCGTGCAGGTGCGTGGCCAGACGTCGAGCGGTTATACGCAGAAGAATTACAAGGTGGAGCTCAAAAAAGGAAAAGGTACCTGGCGCCAGCAGCGTGCGATTGCGCTCAACAAGCACATGGGCGAGGGTATGCGTTTTCGCAACAAGATGGCCTATGACCTTATCCGCGGGATTCCCCAGATGATGGGCCTGCGCACGCAGTTTGTGCATCTGTGGGTGTGCGATCAGACCGAAAAGTCCAACGATACCTTTGAGGACTACGGCCTGTTTACGCAGGTGGAGCAGCTCAACAAGACGGCGCTTAAGGCACATGGCCTGGATAAGAGCGGGCACCTGTACAAGGTGAACAGCTTTGATTTCCATCGCTACGAGGACACCATTAAGCTTGCCGATGATCCCGACTACAACCAGGCAAGCTTTGAAGGCATGCTTGAGATTAAGGGCGATACGGACCACACCAAGCTCATCGAGATGCTCGATGCGCTCAACGACGAATCGCAAAAGATCGATGACGTGCTCGACACCTACTTTGATATCGAGAACCTGGTCTATTGGTTGGCGTTTCAGATCCTGACGGGCAACTGCGATACGCAGAACCGCAACTGCTATCTGTACAGCCCTCTCAACTCAAATACCTGGTACTTTTTGGATTGGGATAACGACGGTATGCTGCGTAAGCTGGAGCTTTCTCTTACCGGGTTTTCGGACTACGCGAGCTGGGAGCGCGGCGCAAGCAACTACTGGGGCAACGTGCTGTTTAACCGCGCGTTGCGCAGCAAGTCGTTCCGCAGCGAACTCGACCGTGCCGTCAAGGACTTGCGCTCGTATTTGACCGAGACTCGCCTGACCAAGATGATCAAGCACTACCGCGAGGTGACTGAATCCCTGGTCTTTGCTTCGCCCGATATCGACAATCTGCCTGTCACCAAGGACCAATATGAGCAGATCGCCGCGGCGATTCCCTCCGAGATCGAGGAGAACTACAAGAGCTTTCGCGAGAGTTTTAAAAAGCCCATGCCGTTCTACATCGGCGTGCCGCAGATCGATAACGGCAAGCTGCGCATTAACTGGGATGCGTCCTACGATTTTGAGGCGCGCGACATTCGCTACACCGTTGAGCTTGC
Source organism: Coriobacteriaceae bacterium (assembly GCA_902363125.1). Classification (GTDB taxonomy): domain Bacteria; phylum Actinomycetota; class Coriobacteriia; order Coriobacteriales; family Coriobacteriaceae; genus Collinsella. The sequence goes on along the minus strand of CABIZD010000018.1, from coordinate 27,859 downwards.
GCGCGACTATGCCATAAGCGACGTGCTTTTTAAGGCAGAGGACGTGCTGCTTCCCGAGGTGACCTGCGATGCGCCCGATTCCGGCCAGTACTTTGTGCGCGTGCGTGCCACTAACTCCGACGGCTATACGCAAGATGCGTTTGACTATTACGTTACCGACGACGGCAAGCAGTACGGCATGAAGTGTTTTTACGTGCAGGACGGCGGTAAGGTCGTGGAGGATACGTATGAGGAGGGCTAGCGCGCTGCTTGAGCGCCTGGCGGCACCTCCTGCGCGTACCACGCAGGAGCGTTACCGCCACGAGCTCAAATATCTCATTAACGAGGGTGAGCACACTGCGCTTGCCTGTCGCATGGCGCCGGTGTTTAAGCTGGACAAGCATGCGCAGGCGGGCGGTTACACCATTCGCAGCCTGTACTTTGACGACTACTGCAACTCGGCCTACGAGGAAAAAGACGCCGGTATTCTCATGCGCAAAAAGTATCGCGTGCGCATCTATAACGGCGGCGACAAAGTGATTAAGCTCGAGCGCAAAAAGAAGTACGGTAGCTGGATCTACAAGGAGGACGCACCGCTCACGCGTGGCGAGTTTGAGCAGATTTTGGCTGGCGACTACGACTTTTTGCTGAGGAGCCCCTATCCGCTCTGCCGCGAGTTCTACATCGAGTGCATCTGCAACGTGATGCGCCCGCGGACCATCGTGGACTATGAGCGCGAGCCGTGGGTGATGGATGAGGGCACCGTGCGCATCACGTTTGACATGAACGTGCGTGCCGCGGTGGGTAGCTTTGACATCTTTGACGCGACGCTGCCCGCGCTGCCGGTTCTGGAGCCCGGCAAGCTGGTGATGGAGGTCAAGTTTACGGAGTTTTGCCCGCAGCTGGTGCGCGATATGGTGCCGCCGGGCGCGGCCGAGCTCACGGCGGTCTCCAAGTACTGCCTGTGTTACGAAAAGACCGCCTACTTGCGCGGATTTAATTACTGGGAATCGGATTTTGAGAACCGAGGGGATATTTAGACCATGAGCACCAGGGACTTTTTTAAGAACTCCGTCTTGGAGGCGTTTGGCCAGGTCGACCCTGCCAAGATCGGCCTGTCGCTGCTCGTGGCGCTCGCCATGGGCATCCTGATCTATTACGTGTACAAGCGCTTTTTTACCGGCGTGGTGTATTCGCGTAGCTTTGCCGTGACGCTCGTGGGCATGTGCGTGCTCACCTGCATGGTCACGCTCGCGATCTCGACCAACGTGGTTATCTCGCTCGGTATGGTCGGTGCTCTGTCTATCGTCCGCTATCGTACGGCGGTCAAGGACCCGCTCGACCTGCTGTATCTGTTTTGGGCCATTACCACGGGCATTACGGCAGGTGCCGGCATGTACGCGCTCGTGGGGCTCACGGCAGTGGTGATCGTGGTGATGATCGCCGGTTTTGCGAGCCACCAGGACAAGGCGCGCGTGTACATGATGGTCATCCACTACACGGGCCAGACCACTGGCGACGATATCGTGCGTGCATTTGGGCGCACCAAGTTCACCGTCAAGTCCAAGACGATGCGCGGCGACAAAGTCGAGATGGCCGTCGAGCTGTTCTCGGATGGCGTTGATATGCCGTATGCCGACGCCATTCGCGCGCTCGATGGCGTGGAGGACCTGACGTTGATCCAATACAACGGCGAATATCACGGGTAGAACCCTAGCGAGCAGATTGCACAAAGAGGGGCGCTCCTGGTCGAGCATACGTCAGCGAGCGGGCAGCTGCCGTGGCGAGGTGCCGCGAAAGAGGAGCGACGCGTACTTCATGTACGCGAGCGACGGTTTGAGCGGCAGATCGTCCGGCAGATACCCGCGCAGCGTCGAGTAGTCCGGCGTTCGTCAGAACGCCGGAACGAACAGGTATTATGGTGAAAGCGATTTCAACGACAGGGGTTCTCGTGGTAAAGATGAAAGATGTGGCCGAGCTGGCCGGCGTTTCGAGCGCCGCCGTCTCGCGCTACCTCAATGGTGGCTACATATCGGCGGATAAGGCCGATCGCATTAAGAAGGCGATTGAGCTGACAGGATACGTGCGGTCCAGCCAGGCTCGCGCGCTGCGCACCGGTTCCACTAAGCTCATCGGCGTCATCGTACCCAAGATTAACTCGGAATCCGTAAGCCGCATTACCGCCGGTATTGGCCAGGTGCTCGGTCGCCGTGGCTACCAGATGCTGCTTGCCAATACCGACAACGCGGCCGATCGCGAGCTCGAGTACCTCGATTTATTCCAAAACCACCCGGTCGATGGCATTGTGCTGGTGGCAACTATGATTACCGACGAGCATCGCCGGGCGATTGAGTCGTGCCGCGTGCCCATCGTGCTGATCGGCCAGAATGTTGAGGGCGTGGCGTGCGTCTATCACGACGATTACGAGGCCGCTTTTGAGCTGGGCCATGCGCTTGCAGGCCGCGTGGACGGCAAGATCGCCTACATTGGAGTTACCGAAGAGGACCGCGCGGCCGGTTATGACCGCCGTCGCGGTTTTGAGGCCGGATTGCGCGCCGCGGGTAACCCGCTCGATGCCGCCTTGATTCGCCTCGGCTCGTTTACGCTCGACTCGGGTTATGGTGCGGCGCGTGAGCTGCTTTCCGTCGCTCCCGATGTTTCGTTTATCGCATGCGCAACCGACACCATGGCGGCGGGCGCACTGCGTGCCATCGATGAGGTTCGCGGCGTGGGCGAGGGTATACACCGCGTGAGCGGTTTTGGCGACAACGCGTTTTTGCGCGCGCTGACGGGCGGCATTCCCACCGTGCATTACGGCTACCTGACCAGCGGCGTCGAGGCGACCAATATGTTGCTCAACACGCTCGATGGTGTGGAGGGGGAGAGCGGTCTAAAGACGCTCAAGCTCGGCCATCAGCTTATGAATGTCTAGATTTTGGGTACGTCTGCCTGCCTCTGAGTCGCCTGTTTTTGCCGTAAAACTACCTTTCGCCGGCTTTTTCCTACCGTTCACCCTACTGTGAAAACGATTACAGACATATGAAACTGAAAACGATTACAGTGTAAGTGTCAAAGATGGCCGGGTGCAGATGCTCCCGTTGGAGGAAAGGGAAGTCATGGACTACCGCAAATCAGCCCAAGAGGTGCTCGACAACATCGGTGGCGCCGACAACGTTATTTCGGCCGCACACTGCGCCACGCGTCTGCGCCTGGTGATTGCAGATAACGCCAAGGTCGACAAGGAGGCCCTCGAGAATATCGACGGCGCCAAGGGCGTCTTTGAGGCCCAGGGCCAGCTCCAGATTATTTTTGGTACCGGCACCGTCAACAAGGTCTACGAAGAGTTCATCGCGCTCAGTGGCGTCGAGGCTGCCACCAAGGCCGAGGTCAAGGAGGCCGCGGCGCAGCAGCAGAACATCTTTATGCGTGCCATTAAGGTGCTCGGCGACGTCTTTGTCCCAATCATCCCCGCCATCGTGGCTTCGGGCCTGCTGCTGGGCATTATGAGCGCCCTCAACTTTATGGCCTCCAACGGCTTTATCGCGCTCGACACCAATAACTTTATTTATAAGATCGCCGATCTGGTCTCGGGCACGTCCTTTGGCATTCTGCAGATCCTGATCGGTTACTCCGCCGCTAAGGCCTTTGGCGCCAACCCGTATCTGGGCGCCGTCGTCGGTGGTGCATTCATCAACTCCTCGCTGCAGAGCGCCTATACGGTTGCCTCCGAGGGCGTGCAGACCATGGTTACCGTCATCCCCGGCGTCTACAGCTTTGAGTGGGTCGGCTATCAGGGTCATGTGATCCCCATCGTCATCGCCTGTGCCATTCTCGCCTTCCTCGAGAAGCGCCTGCACAAGATCGTTCCCGAGATGTTCGATCTCTTTGTGACTCCGCTCGTCTCGGTGTTCGTGACCGTGCTCGTGACGCTCGTTGCCGTCGGCCCCGTCTTTGTCTGGGCCGAGAACGCCATCCTCGGTCTGATTCAGGCCCTGCTGACCCTGCCCTTCGGCATCGGTTCCTTTATCGTCGGCCTGTTCTATGCCCCCACGGTCGTTACCGGTATCCACCAGATGTACACCGCCATCGACCTGGGCCAGCTCGCTCAGTATGGCGTGACCTACTGGCTGCCCATCGCCAGTGCTGCCAACATCGCTCAGGGTGGCGCCGCACTCGCCGTTGCCTTTAAGACCCGCGATGCCAAGATTAAGGGCTTGGCGCTTCCTTCGGCTCTGTCCGCCTTCATGGGCATTACCGAGCCGGCCATCTTTGGTGTGAACCTGCGCTTCTTTAAGCCCTTCATCGCCGGCTGCATCGGCGGCGGTTGCGGTGCCCTGGTCTGCGCGCTCACTTCGCTGGCTGCCTCCGGCACGGGCGTTACCGGTATCTTCGGTATCCTGCTGTGCCTGGCCCAACCCGTGCAGTACGCGATCATGTTTGCGGTCGCCGCGCTGGTTTCCTTTGCCGTCTCGTTTGTCTTGTACAAGGACGAGCCCAAGGCTTCCGAGCAGGCCTAAGAGCTTTTGATTGAGGGGTGCCCGCGGGTTGTATGCTCGCGGGCGTTTCCCGTATCTGGTGCCGACCTCTGGCGCCTTGTTACTTTCGATCCGTTAGGACTTTGATATGTCTAATGCACTTGGTCGCGACCTTGCAAAGCTGGTTGCCGCTGTTGACGCTGCCGCCTCTGAGTGCGGTCATGGCGCGTATGGCCAGCACTTCCATATTATGCCGCCGGCGGGTTGGCTCAACGACCCCAACGGTCTTTGCCAAGCAGGCGGCGTGTTCCACGCTTATTTTCAATATGCGCCGTTTGATGTCGAGGGCGGCGTTAAGGCCTGGGGTCATGCGACGAGCCGCGACCTTATGACGTGGGACTACGTTGGCGCTCCGCTGCTGCCCGACGAGCCGTTCGATTGTCACGGTGTGTATTCGGGCTCCGCGCTTGCCGAGGACGGCCACATACGCGTACTGTACACAGGCAACGTTAAGCTTTCCGATGCGGACGGTACGTACGACTACGTCAATACCGGACGCCGCGCCGATACCGTCTATGTCGAGAGCGTTGATGGCCTTGCCGGTCGGGAGTTCAGCCAAAAGCGCGTGGTGCTGGCGTCCGAGGATTATCCCGAGGATTTGACCTGCCACGTGCGTGACCCCAAGGTGTGGCGCGATGATGATGGACGTTACCACATGGTGCTGGGCGCGCGTCGTCGCGTGGACGGGCCGCATGTCCATAGTCGATTTTGCGCCATGCACGGCGAGGGTGCCGGGCGCGATGTAGGCGAGATCCTGGTGTATGGTTCGGCGGACATGATGAGCTGGGAGCTCGAGAGCCGTGTGTCTACGCCCGAGCGTTTTGGCTTTATGTGGGAGTGCCCGGGATACCTTGAGCTTGAGGACGATGGCGGTGTGCCGGCGAAGTGGCTGTCGTTTTCGCCCCAGGGGCTCGAGGGCGGTCGTTGGGACCGCGGCAATGTGTATGCCGCTGGCTACATGCCTGTATCGGGCGACATTACTGGTGGCAAGGACGCTTATGAGCTGGGCGAGTTCCGCCTGTGGGACGCCGGTTTTGACTTCTATGCTCCGCAGGAGTTTACGTCCGAGGATGGTCGCCACATTCTGATCGGCTGGATGGGCATGCCCGATGAGCCGACCTATGACAATGCGCCCACCGTGGCGTGCGGCTGGCAGCACTGCATGACAGTGCCGCGCGAGCTTACGGCCGGTGACGGCGGCGTGGTGCTGCAGCAGCCGGCGCGCGAGATTGAGCGCCATTATGCCTCGGTGCGTGTGGGAGAGGGCTCGTTGGAGGTTGCCGGCGATACCTGCTTTGACGTTGTTGTTGACGGTGTCGACGGCGCGCTTACCGCGATCGTTGATGATGAGCTGAAGCTGGCGTTTGTGCCCGCCAATGGCGAGCTGCCTGCGCGCTTTGAGATGCGATTTACCGATGAGGGTCGCGCTTCTGCCGGTTGCGGTCGTACCGTGCGCTGGGAGCCCGTCGACGAGGTTCGTAACGTGCGCATTGTTGGCGATGTCTCGTCGGTCGAGGTGTTTGTGAATGATGGCGCGCTCGTGTTTTCGACGCGCATCTATCCCGAGGCCTATGGCGTGACCGTTGACGCTCCGGGTGCGAGCGTGAACTATCACACGCTCAACATCTAGGCGATTCGTCGCATATCGGCGCTATACTGCAGCCGTTGCCCACGATGCGGGGAACACCCGCATCGTGGGTTTTTGCTTATGAAGGGACGGTGTCGTATGGGCGTACAGCAGCTAGAAGAGGCCTGGGCTTTGAGGGCCGGCGCCCGTGAGGCGTTGTTGCTTGCGGCCTCGCATGTGCCGGCGGCGTTGTCGCTGTTGGGGATTGTGCGCCCCGGTGAGCGCCTGGTTGCGTTTGCCGATGACTTTGCCGATGCGTTTGCGCGCAGCTTTGATGGCTGTGATGTTGTGCTGGTGGGCTCGCCGTCCGCCGAGGCGTTTGTCGCTGCGTCCGAGGGCTTTGATGCTTCGTTTGATGCCGAGGGGCCGCACCTGTGGTGGTTCGTCAACTCCATCGGCGGGTTTGGTCTGCGTGTGCCCGATCTGCGTGCGCTGGGTCGGGCGGCGCGTGAGGCCCATGCGCTGCTGGTTGTTGACAACACCGTGGCGTCGGCTTTTGGCTGCGATCCGCTGCGGCTGGGTGCCGTGCTGTCGCTCGAGGCGCTCGACCGCGTGTGCGCTGGCAAGGCTCCGCGCAAGTTGGTTGCCGTATCGGTCGCGCGCTCGCAGCTCAAGCGCCATCGTGTGGATGCTGCTGCCGAGTGCGCGCATGCCCTGCTTGAGGGCTGTGGCTTGGCCAAGCTTGATATGCCTGCTGACGAGGCCGGTGTGCTGGAACGCGGGCTGGACTCGCTCGATGTCCGCATGCAGGCGCATTTCGATCGCGCCCGTGCGCTGGCCGAGTATCTGGCCGCCAACGAGATGGTGCGCAACGTACGCTATCCCGGGCTGAGCTCGCATCCCGACCATGCTGTTGCAACGGGAATCCTCGAGCACGGCTTTGGCCCGGCAGTTGAATTTGATCTTATCGAGCGTAGTGCGGGCGAGCTGTTCGATGCTTTGTCCGGGGAGTTTCGCACATCGCCCGCCGGCGGCGCAACGACGCGCCTTTCGGCTCCACGCGGCAAGCAGGGGAGCACCGTCCGCCTCTTCGCCGGCACCGACGACCCCTTGATCGTGGCCGCCACCCTAGATAACGCCCTCCGCAAGTAGCTACTTTTTAGTGATGCTGGCGATGAGGTCGTTTGCTTTGGTGGCAATGACGTTGTTGATGTCGGCCTGTAGCTCCTCGTAGACCGCTATGGCTCGCTCGCCGGCGGGGGTGAGGGTGGATCCGCGGGCTCCGTCGCGCTCGATGAGTTTGCATCCCAGCTGCCCTTCGGCCTCGTTCACAATGCGCCAGGCCTTGGAATACGCCATGCCCATGCTTTTAGCGGCTCGGTTGAGCGAGTGTTCGCGGGCGATACCTTGCAGCAGCAAGACGCAGCCGTGGCCGAACACGCCCGGCAAATCCTTGTCGCACGCTTGAATGACCAACTTTGCCGTCGTCTTGTACTCCATACGCTCCACGTCTCCACGCTAAAGTGTTTGCTGGGCAAACGCAAAGCCTGCGTCAAACCCTCGTGTGCTCTTCTTAAATCATGCATTGTAGCAGTCAAAGTGCGTTAAGATACTTCCCCAGTATTGGGCGCCCAAGGTTGGGCTGGGTCCTACGAGGCCTGCAGCCGACCGGTCGCATGGAAAAAGGAGAAACATGGCTACGTTCTTTCCCGGTGAGTCCCACACGTTTTCGGAGTATCTGCTGGTCCCTGGTTACTCGTCCTCGCAGTGCATCCCCAACAACGTCTCTCTTAAGACGCCGCTGACCCGCTTTAAGCGCGGTGAGAAGCCGGCAATCACCCTGAACATCCCCATGGTTTCCGCCATCATGCAGTCCGTCTCGGGCGTCGACATGGGTGTCGCGCTCGCTACTGAGGGCGGCCTGTCCTTCATTTACGGTTCCCAGAGCGCCGAGTCCGAGGCCGCCATGGTCAAGGCCGTCAAGGATCACAAGGCTGGTTTCGTTCAGTCCGATTCCACGCTGACCCCTGACATGACCATGGAGCAGGTCATTGAGCTCAAGGAGAAGACCGGTCACTCTACTATGCCGGTTACCGACGACGGCACCCCCAAGGGTAAGCTCCTGGGCATCGTCACCAGCCGTGACTATCGCCCCAGCCGCGATGACCACCAGACGAAGGTCTCCGAGTTCATGACCCCGCGTGAGCAGCTCATCGTGGGCGACAAGAACATCAGCCTCAAGGTTGCCAACGACGTCATCTGGGACAACAAGCTCAACGCCCTGCCGATCGTCGACGACAACGATCACCTGATGGGTATTGTCTTCCGCAAGGACTACGACAGCCACAAGACCAACCCCAACGAGCTGCTCGATGGCGACAAGCGCTACATGGTCGGCGCCGGTATCAACACCCGCGACTATGCCGAGCGCGTGCCGCTGCTCATCGAGGCCGGTGCCGACGTTCTGTGCATCGACTCCTCCGAGGGCTTCAGCGAGTGGCAGAAGCGAACCATTGAGTGGATTCGCGCCAACTACGGCGAGGACGTCAAAGTCGGTGCCGGTAACGTCGTCGACGCCGAGGGCTTCCGCTTCCTGGCCGACTGCGGTGCCGACTTCATCAAGGTCGGTATCGGCGGCGGTTCCATCTGCATTACCCGTGAGACCAAGGGTATCGGCCGTGGCCAGGCCACCGCGCTGATCGACGTCTGCCGCGCTCGCGACGAGTACTACGAGGAGACCGGTGTCTACGTGCCCGTGTGCTCCGACGGCGGCATCGTCTACGACTACCACATGACGCTCGCCCTTGCCATGGGTGCCGACTTCATGATGCTGGGCCGCTACTTCGCTCGCTTCGACGAGAGCCCGACCGAGCGCGTCAACGTGAACGGCCAGTACATGAAGGAGTACTGGGGCGAGGGTTCTGCGCGTGCCCGCAACTGGCAGCGCTACGACCTGGGCGGTGCCGCGAAGCTCAGCTTCGTCGAGGGCGTCGACTCCTACGTCCCGTACGCCGGCTCCCTCAAGGACGGCGTGGGCGGCACGCTTTACAAGGTCAAGTCCACGATGTGCAACTGCGGTGCCCTCTCGATCCCCGAGCTCCAGGAAAAGGCACGCCTGACCCTGGTCAGCTCTACCTCCATCGTCGAAGGCGGCGCCCACGACGTAGTCGTGAAAGACTCCCAGCAGTCTGTGTCTTATCGATAAGCCTGCACTCACAATCGATCTTTCGCCGATTGGTGCCGCCCGCTACATTTGCGGACGGCACTTTTTCTTTTCTAGTTCGAATAAATCGGCTATCGTTTTATTATTTGCGTTGCAATGCCTTTTATAGGGGAGATAAGAGATGAAAATTGACGAGCTGGTTCGTGACCATTACGTCGATTTGGGCGACATAGATCGTGACATTTGGCGCTATATCTCCATGCATCGCTATGAGGCTGCTAATTCGACGCTTGTTTATCTAGCAGCCAAGTGCAACGCATCAAAATCTGCCGTTCTACGTTTTGCTCAGCGCCTAGGGTTTCGTGGATTCTCTGAGTTCAAATACGCCCTCAAGGCTGAAGTAGAAGCTGATGCTCGTGATATAGTCGACGCTGCGGTTCTCGATCGTTACACCGCCATTGTCTTAAAATCGCTCAAAGACTTTCTCTCGCGTGATTTCACGCCTGTATTCAGGCTTATCGAGCAGAGCTCAAAGGTGTTTCTTTACGGCACGGGAACGCTCCAACGTGCGGTTGCTCAAGAGATGCGTCGCGTGTTTCTGGCTGGTGACGAATATTTCTACGTCGTGGAAGGCGTTGATGAGACCGCGGCTCTTACGGGCGCTTTGACTCAAGACGATCTTCTCTTTGTTTTTTCTCTAAAAGGCCAATCCGATAATGCAACTACGCTTGCGCGAAATCTCAAAGCCAGAAACGTTCCTTTTATTGCGGTGACGAGTTATCTGGATAACGATATTGCTCATCTTGCTGATGAGAGCATCTTGGTTGGTACTGAGAGCCTACCGATTGGTAGCGGACATAGTTACGAAGTGCTCGACGCCTATTTTCTTCTCGTCAGCATCTTGTTCTTGAAGTATTCCGAATATAAACGATCGCATCGATAGGTTTCCGCAGGTAAACGAGCTGTGGAAATTTCCCAGCTGGTGGGAATTCGTCCCAACCACGGACGATGTACCTATATCGTCTTTCTCAGGTCTTTCTTGGACATTCGCCTCCTACACTTGGCCTCGTTAAACGAGACCGCGAACGAATGCGAGTCTCGGTGAATCGGGAAGGGACGAAATGGATTCCTTGAAGATCACGGACGTCCGTCCCATCTGCACTGCTCCCGAGGGTATTAACCTTGTTGTGGTGAAGGTGGAGACGAATGACCCGTCCATCTACGGTGTTGGCTGCGCTACGTTTACGCAGCGTTATGAGGCGGTTGCCCATGCGGTTGACCGCTATCTGAAGCCCTTTTTGCTAGGTAAAGATCCTGCGCGAATTCAGGATATCTGGCAGACTGCATATGTTTCTGGATATTGGCGAAACGGGCCGATCTGGAACAATGCGCTTTCCGGCATTGACATGGCACTTTGGGACATTAAGGGCAAGATGGCCGGCATGCCGCTCTATGACCTTTTTGGTGGTAAATGCCGCGATGCTGTTCCGGCGTATATTCATGCCGATGCACAGACGATAGAGGGCGCACTCGATTTGGTCCAGCAGCGCGTCGATGCGGGCTGGAATCGAATCCGAGTTCAAATCGGTGGCTATGGCGGAAACGTTCCTGTTGAGAATAAGCCTAAAGATGCGCTACCCGGTGCATACTATGATCCCAAAGTGTATATGCGCACGGCTATTGAGGGCTTTACTGCCTTACGTCGTGAGTTCGGTGACGACATTGAGCTGTGCCATGATGTCCATGAGCGTTTGACGCCTTCCGAGGCAATCCGCTTCGCGCAGCAAATGGACCAATTCGACCTGCTGTTCCTTGAGGACGTGCTCGCTCCCGAGCAAATTGCATGGTTCGATCAGGTGCGCGCTCATACGACTTGCCCGCTTGCCATGGGCGAGCTCATCAATAACCCGCATGAGTGGATGCAGCTTGTTCAGAATCGAAGCGTTGACTATCTTCGCCTCCACATCAGCCAGGCAGGTGGAATCACGCCCGTTCGCAAGATCATTGCTTTCGCTGACGTTAATGGTGTTCGCACAGCTTGGCATGGTCCTGGCGATATGTCCGGTATTGGGCATGCGGTCAACACGCACCTTTCCATTTCCTCACCGAACTTCGGTATCCAAGAGTGGAGCTGCAGCATTAAGGAGAACACGTATCGTGTGTTCCCGGGCATGCCAGTCGTTGAGAACGGCTATGTGTATCTGAACGATCAGCCCGGTATCGGTGTGGATATCGATGAGAATCTCGCAGCAGAGTTTCCTCCCGTCGATAAGGATTTGAGTTGGCTTCTTTGCAGACTTCCGGATGGTTCCGCTGTTCGACCGTAATGCGACCCGGAGTTATTTGTTTTTGAGTTCCTTGAAAGGGGATAGACCATGAAAACTGACGATAAGGCCATTGCCGACGGCATTGTTGATGCAGTTGGAGGCGTAGACAATATCAGGGCCGTGGGTCATTGTTCGACCAGGCTGCGTTTGACGCTTCATGATAAGACCAAGGTCGATGAGAAAACAATCGAAGATATCGAGGGCGTTAAGGGACAATTCTTCGCCGGTGAACAGTATCAGGTGATTTTGGGCACCGGTCTTGTTAACCGTGTTTACAACATTGTCGCGGGCGAGAATCAGCGCGGTGTTAACACCGATATTAAGGCCGACCTGTATGCCGGCATGTCGCTTCCCAAGAAGCTCTCTCGTATTTTGGGCGATATCTTTATTCCCGTTATTCCCGTCCTGGTGGCAACAGGCCTTTTTAGCGGCTTCATTAACTGCATCAACTCGTTTGGCGTTCAGATGGACCCCAACGTTTTGACGATCGCGACCATTCTGATGAAAACTGCTTTTACGTTTCTGCCCGTGCTAATTGCATGGTCGGGCATGAAACAGTTTGGTGGTAGCCCCGTCATCGGCATCGTCCTTGGTCTCATGCTGGTGAACCCGCTTCTTCCTAACCCGAATGATGTGGTTAAGGGCACGGTTGAGGCAATCACTTTCCATCCGTTTGGTCTTGAGTGGAATGTTGTAGGTTATCAGGGCTCGGTGCTTCCCGCTCTTGTCGTTGCGTATATCGCTGCAAAGACCGAGAAGACTCTTAAGAACGTTGTTCCGGATGTTCTGGATCTTATCATCACTCCGTTTACTACGATCCTCGTTGCCGGCTTGCTTGGCATGCTTGTTATTGGCCCCGTTTGTCAGACCGTGGAACACGCTGTTTTGGCTGCCGCGAAGTTCGTTATCGCGTTGCCGTTCGGTCTGGGCGGACTAATTCTTGGCGGAACGCAGCAGGCGATTGTGGTTACCGGTATGCATCACATCTTCCTTGCGCTCGAAACTGACTATCTTGCTACCACCGGTTTCAACCCCTTCAATGCCATGATTTCCGGTGGCATTATGGCCCAGGCTACCGCCGCCTTGGTTACCGGTCTTAAGGTAAAGAACCCTAAAAAGCGTGGCTTCTATATGGCTGCATCGCTGCCCGCATTCCTGGGCATTACCGAGCCGGCAATCTTTGGCGTGAACCTCAAGTTTGGCAAGCCGTTCCTGTTCGCTCTTTGCGGCGGTGCCTGCGCTGGTTGGTGTGGCGCAATGCTTCATGCTGCCAGCACCGGTATGGGCGTTGCTGCTATTCCGGGAATCGTTACCTACCTGTACAGCCAGCAGGCCATCATCAACTACTTTATCATCCATGGTGTTGGCATTGCGGTTTCCGGTCTGCTCACTTGGTTCTTCTTTGACCCTAACAAGGCCGAACAGGCTGAGCTTGAGAACTAGGTTTTGTTTGATCGAACTCAGATGGGTATATCGTTCATTTCATGAGGCTTTGATTGCTCATAACCAATGAAGCGTGCTTTCCCTGTACATACTCTTTTTAGATAAAGCGAGATGCCTGCAAGTCGCAGGCATCTCGCTTGTCGTATTTGCTATCATCAGTCAAGTTAACCTTAGGGTCGGTCGGCTTGGCTTTGTTCGCTACAAGTTCCGCACGCAAAGAAGAGCACTTAATGTGCTCTTCGTCTTGCGCAGGACTGTCCGCAGTAGCGAACAAAGCCAAGCCGACCGACCCCAGCTAAGATTAAAGGAGCTGATATGTGCGATTGCACAGATCATAAGGACGAGATCCCTGTCTACGACGCGCAGGCCATTGAGTCCCGGTGGATGAAGGCCTGGGAGGATTCCAACCTCTTTGCCGTCGACACCGACGACAGCAAGCCCAAGAAGTATGTGCTCGAGATGTTCCCGTATCCGTCGGGCGACCTGCACATGGGCCACGCGCGCAACTATACCATCGGCGATGCCATGGCCCGTCAGGCCCGCATGCGCGGCTTTGACGTGCTGCATCCCATTGGCTTTGACGCTTTTGGCCTGCCCGCCGAGAACGCCGCCATCAAGCACAACACGCAGGCTGCCGCCTGGACGTATAAGAACATGGACCAGGCGCTCGCCACGATGAAGCGCATGGGCTTCTCCTACGATCTGGATCGCATGGTCAAGACCTGCAGCCCCGACTACTACCGCTGGGGCCAGTGGATCTTTGAGAAGATGTGGGAAAAGGGCCTGGTCTACCGTAAGAAGAACCCGGTCAACTGGTGCCCCACCTGCAAGACCGTTCTGGCCAACGAGCAGGTTACCGAGGGCAAATGCTGGCGCTGCGGCACCGAGCCCGAGAAGCGCGACCTTGAGCAGTGGTACTACAAGATTACCGAGTACTCTCAGGAGCTGCTCGACGACTTGGAGAAGCTCCCCGGCTGGCCCGAGCGCGTCAAGCAGATGCAGGCCAACTGGATCGGTCGCTCCGAGGGCGCCGAGGTCGACTTTACCCTGTGCGACCAGGATGGCGAGCCCATCGAGGGCGACGAGGGCAAGATCACCGTCTTCACCACCCGAGCCGATACCCTTTTTGGCGTCTCCTTCTTTGTCCTGGCTCCCGAGTACGCCGGCCTGCACGAGCTCGTCGAGGGCACGGAGTACGAGGAGGCCGTCACCAAGATCGTCGAGGACTCCAAGCATATCTCTGCCGTCGAGCGTGCCCAGGGCACCCTCGAGAAGCACGGTGCCTTCACGGGCCGCTATGTGGTAAACCCCGTTAACGGCGAGAAGGTCCCCGTGTGGGTTGCCGACTATGTCGTTGCCGACTACGGTACCGGTGCCGTCATGGCCGTTCCCTGTGGCGACCAGCGCGACTTTGAGTTTGCCCGCAAGTACGACCTGCCGATCGTGCCGATCATCCTGGACGATGACGATCGCGCTGCCGTCGAGGCCAGCGGCGAGACCATCGATACCTTCCATGCCGAGACCGTCGACTGGGATTGCGCTCACGCTGCCGAGGGCACGCTCGTCCAGTCCGGCAAGTACACCGGCATGCGCGGCGGTAAGCACTCCGAGGGCGAGGCTGCGATCGTGGCCGACCTCGAGGCCATGGGCTGCGGTCGTCGCAAGGTCGAGTTCCGTCTGCGCGACTGGCTCATCAGCCGCCAGCGCTATTGGGGCAACCCCATCCCGGCCATCCACTGCGAGCACTGCGGCATCGTGCCCGTGCCCGAGGATCAGCTGCCGGTGACGCTGCCCGAGAACCTGGACCTGGGCGCCGGCGAAACCCTCGCCGAGTGCAAGGAGTTCTACGAGACCACCTGCCCGGTCTGCGGCCGTCCGGCCAAGCGCGAGACCGATACCATGGACACCTTTACCTGCTCCAGCTGGTACTACCTGCGCTATACCGATCCGCACAACACCGAGCTGCCCTTCTCCCGTGAGGCCGCCGACCGTTGGATGCCCGTCGATAACTACATCGGCGGCATCGAGCACGCCATTCTGCACCTGCTCTACAGCCGCTTCTTTACCAAGGCACTGCGCGACCTGGGCCTGCTGAGTGTGGACGAGCCCTTCACCAACCTGCTGTGCCAGGGCATGGTCAAGGACGAGAACGGCGACACCATGTCCAAGTCCAAGGGCAATGTCGTGCCCCCGAGCTCGGTCATCGAGCCCTACGGCGCCGACACCATGCGTTTGGCGATCCTGTTTATCGCCCCGCCCGAGAAGGACTTCGACTGGGATCCCAAGGCTGTTGAGGGCGCTAACCGCTTTATCAAGCGCGCCTGGCGTATCGTTTGGCAGCTCGTCCAGTCCGGCGACGCCAACGTGGCCTTCGACAAGTCCGCGCTCGACGAGGTCGCGATGAAGCTCTATCGCGAGCGTCACCGCACCATCGCCAAGTGCACCGAGGACTTCGATCGCGGCCAGTTCAACACCGCCATCTCGGCCGTCATGGAGCTCGTCAACGCGGCGAGCGCCTACCTCAACGCCACCGAGGGTACCGCCCGCGACAAGGCGCTGTGCTACGGCGTGGCCAAGGATATCGTGAGCGTCCTTGCCCCCATCTGCCCGTTCTGGGCCGACGAGCTGTGGCACGAGGCGCTCGGCTGCGAGGGCAACGCCTACACCGCCGCCTGGCCCGAGTTCGACCTGGCCGAGTCCGTTGAGGACACGGTGCAGATCGTGGTCCAGGTGCTCGGCAAGGTCCGCGGCCGCGTCGACGTGGCCCGCGATGCCTCCAACGAGGAAATGCAGGCTGCCGCCGAGGCCGCTGTCGCTAAGTGGACCGAGGGCAAGACTGTCGTCAAGGCCATCTGCGTGCCCGGCAAGCTGGTCAACCTGGTGGTCAAGTAAGCGCTGCGCGCATAGCTGACATGCAACAAACGAGGGGCGATCCGGTTGGGTCGTCCCTCGTTTTGCATGTATCTGCCTAGTTGCCTTCGGCCAATTGTCCT
The DNA here is from genome assembly GCA_902363125.1 of Coriobacteriaceae bacterium. Taxonomy (GTDB): domain Bacteria; phylum Actinomycetota; class Coriobacteriia; order Coriobacteriales; family Coriobacteriaceae; genus Collinsella. Next base: position 11,852 of record CABIZD010000018.1, on the reverse strand, counting down.
ATTCTTGTGGAGAAGCTGTGCGCACGCTGACCTGCAGATTCGTACTGTGCTTGCACGTTTCCGCAGCTATTGGTATAGTTTGCTTGCAAATGAAGTTGTAATTGAAAGAAGTGGGGTTTCGGCCCCGCTTCTTTTTTGTATGGATGGAGGTGCCGCAATGGTCAAGACCAAGACCGAGCAGGCGATCATCGACGCGCTCGAGGCCGTCGCTCCCCAGCACGATGTCGACATCGTCGACGTCGAGCTCGTGGGTGCCACCAAGGCCCCCTGCGTGCGCGTACGTATCGAGGGTGCCGAGGGCCAGAGCCTGTCGCTCAACGACGTCACGGCCAACACCAAGTGGGTCGGCGATGTGATTGAGGAGCTCGACCCCATCTCTTCGAGCTACACGCTTGAGGTGTCGAGCCCGGGCATGGCGCGCCCGCTGCGCCGCCCGTGCGACTTTGCCCGCTTTGTGGGCGAGAACTGCGAGCTCACCTCCACCGCCACCGAGGGTCGTCGCAAGTACGCCGGCAAGATTGCCGCCGCCACCGAGACGAACGTGACCCTCGAGCTCGAGGACGGCGAGTTCGTCACCCTCGATTTCTCTGATGTTAAAAAGTGCAAGTTGAAGCCCACCTACGACTTCAAGCCCGCGAAGGAAGGAAAGTAAGATGGCAGCATCCGACATGATGTCCGCCCTGATGGAGCTTTGCCAGGAGAAGCACATCGACCAGCTCTACCTGATCGACCGCCTGGAGCAGTCGCTCGCCAAGAGCTATGCCGAGATCCTGCATCTTGAGTGGGGCGCCAAGGTGACCATCGACCGCACCACCGGCAAGATCTACGTTTACCGCCTGGAGCCGATCGACGATTCCATGGACGAGGAGGGCAACTTCACCGAGTTCGAGGAGATCGACGTCACCCCCAAGAACACGAGCCGCATCGCCGCCCAGCACGCCAAGGCCGAGATCAACGCCATCGTGCGTAACTCCGCCCGCGAGCAGATCTACGAGGAGTTCTCCGGCCGCATCGGTGACGTCATCAGCGGTACCGTGCTGCAGTCCACGCCCGACTTCACGATCGTCAAGATCCGTGAGGGCGTCGAGGCCGAGCTGCCGCACTTCGATCAGCGCCGTTACGAGAACGAGCGCAACGAGCGTCCGATGGGCGAGCGCTACCTGCACAACCAGCACATTAAGGCCGTGATCATCGACGTTCGCGACCCCAACTCCAACCTGCAGCCGGTTCGTGGCGAGCACAGCCGTCCGCCGATTGTCATCTCCCGTACCCACCCCGAGCTCATGCGTCGTCTGTTTGAGCAGGAGGTGCCCGAGATCTATGAGGGCACCGTCCAGATCAAGTCGATCGCCCGCGAGCCCGGCCAGCGCTCCAAGGTCGCCGTCCACTCGCTCGACGACCGTCTGGATCCCGTGGGCGCTTGCGTCGGCCCCAAAGGCAGCCGTGTTCGCGCTGTCGTGGGCGAGCTCCGTGGCGAGCGCGTCGACGTCATCCTGTGGGATGCCGATCCTGCTGTCTACGTCGCCAACGCCCTGTCGCCCGCCAAGGTCACCCGCGTCCTCATCGACGAGGAGAAGGCCTACGCCGGCGTCATCGTGCCCGACGACCAGCTGTCCCTCGCCATCGGCAAGGAGGGCCAGAACGCCCGCCTCGCCGCGCGCCTGACCGGCTGGCACATCGACATCAAGTCCGAGACGCTTGCCGCCGACATCCTCAAGAACGTTCCCGTTCACGAAGAGCCCGCCGCCGACCTGATCGGTGACGAGGTGGACGAGGACGTCCGCCGCTGCGAGTATGTGTCCGAGGACGGCATCCAGTGCCGCAACCAGGCTCGTCCCGGCTCCCGTTTCTGCGGTGTCCACGACACCGACGCCTTCGATGATGCGGAGGACCTGATCTAGCGCGCGGTCGCGCCGGGCGGGTCCCGGCGCGTCTCCCACGCTCGTTCAGTCTCTAGGCACCCAAGGTGCCAGAAAGGGTAGGTGAAGTCATATGGCAAAAGTCCGTGTGTCCACCCTGGCCAAAGAGTTCGGCATGACCTCCAAGGAATTGATGGGTCATCTCGCCGATATGAAGATTCCTGCTAAGTCCGCTTCCTCCACCTTGGAGGACGCTTATGTCGCCATGGTCCGCAAGCAGCTCGCCTCGGTGATCGAGGCCCGCGCTCAGGAAGTCGAGGCCGCCAAGCAGGCCGAGGAGCAGGCGGCTGCCGCCGAGGAGGCCGCACGCGCCGCCGAGGCCGAGCGCGAGCGCATCGCTGCCGAGAAGGCGCGTGAGGAGGAGCGCCGCCAGTTTGCCGCAGCCCAGGCTGCCGAGGAGGCTGCCCGCGCCGAGGCCGAGGCCAAGAAGAAGGCCGAGCAGGAGCGCCTTGCCCGCGAGAAGGAGGAGGCTGCCCGCGAGGCCCAGCGCCGCGCCGTTCCCGCTTCCGACTCCGGTTCGCGCTTCCGTTCGCTGCTCGACCAGATCGCCGCACAGGAGACCGTGCTCAAGGGGAAGAAGGACGCCGAGGACAAGGCCAAGGCCGAGCGTGCTGCCGAGCGCGGTAACCGTCGTGGCGGCAACAACGACCGCCGCGGTGGCCGTCGTAACGATCGCAACGCTTCCGACAACAACTCCGAGCGCAACGCCTCCGAGAGCCGTCCACACAGCCATCGCACCAACGCCAGCAACAACGTCGCTGCCGGCATGGACTTCCCCAACCCCGACAAGCAGGGCAAGGGCAAGAAGCGCAAGGGTGGTCACAACAACGAAGAGGACCACTACAGCCGCATGGCTCGCGAGGCCGAGGAGTACAGCCGCGAGAAGGTGCTCGAGGAGGCTCGTGCCGCCGTCGAGGAGGCCTCTCGCGAGTCCACCGGTCGCCGCAAGAAGCGCAAGGAGAAGCGCGAGCGCGAGGCTGCCAAGGCTCAGGAGGAGCGCAAGATAGAGGAGGCGCTGGCCCAGGGCGTGAACCCCGAGGACCTCGACGCCATCAAGGTCTCCCAGGGCGTTACCGTCCAGGAGCTTGCCGAGGCGCTCGACGTTCCGGCCAACGACATCATCAAGCGCCTGTTCCTGCTGGGTACGCCGCTCACCATGACGCAGTCCATGTCCGACGACCTCGTCGAGCTCGTCGCCGACGACCTGGGCCGTCAGATCAAGATCATCACCCCCGAGGAGGAGAACACCTTCTCGTTCTACGACGATCCCGCCGACCTCAAGCCGCGCGCCCCGGTCGTCACCGTCATGGGCCATGTCGACCACGGCAAGACGTCGCTGCTCGACGCCATCCGTCACACCGGCGTTGCTGCCGGCGAGGCGGGCGGCATTACGCAGGCCATCGGCGCTTCGCAGGTCATGATCAACGACCGCAAGATCACCTTCATCGATACCCCGGGTCACGCCACCTTTACGGCTATGCGTGCCCGTGGTGCCAAGGTGACCGACATCGTCATTCTGATCGTGGCTGCCGACGACGGTGTCATGCCCCAGACCGTCGAGTCGATCAACCACGCCAAGGCCGCCGGCGTACCCATCGTCGTCGCCGTCAACAAGATCGATAAGCCGGGCGCCAACCCCGACCGTGTGCGTCAGGAGCTCACCGAGTATGGCGTCATCCCCGAGGAGTGGGGCGGACAGAACATGTTCGTCAACATCTCGGCCAAGCAGAAGATCGGTATCGACGACCTTCTGGAGACCGTGCTGCTCCAGGCAGACGTGCTCGAGCTCAAGGCCAACCCGGACACCTTTGCCTCCGGCAACGTCCTCGAGGCCAAGCTCGACAAGGGCCGCGGCTCGGTCGCTACCGTGCTCGTGACCCGCGGTACCCTGCACGTGGGCGATACGCTGGTCGCCGGCCTTACCTATGGCCGCGTCCGCGCCATGCTCGACCCCAAGGGTCGCGCCGTCACCGAGGCCGGTCCCTCCGACGCCGTCGAGATTTTGGGCCTGCAGTCCGTGCCCAACGCCGGCGACGAGTTCCGCGTGTTCGAGGACGAGCGCGAGGCTCGCGCCCTTGCCGACGAGCGTTCGCTCAAGGCTCGTATCGAGGAGCAGAGCCGCGTCAAGCACGTCACGCTCGAGAACCTCTTCGAGACTATCGCCGACGCCGAGGTCAAGGAGCTCAACCTGATCATCAAGGCCGACGTCCAAGGTTCCATCGAGGCCCTTCAGGACTCGCTCGACAAGATGGATCAGTCCGAGGTTCGCATCAACACGATCCACTCCGCTGTTGGCGCCATCAACGAGACCGACGTCGTCCTGGCCGACGCCTCCAACGCCATCATCATCGGCTTTGGCGTCCGTCCTGATGGTAAGGCCCGCTCCGCCGCCGAGCGCGAGGGCGTCGAGATCCGTTGCTACGACGTCATCTATAAGTGCCTCGAGGAGCTCGACGCCGCCCGTATCGGCATGCTCAAGCCCACCGAGGTCGAGGTCGCCACGGGTACCGCGACCGTCCTGGACACCTTCAAGGTGCCCAAAGTCGGTATCGCCGCCGGTGTCCGCGTCGAAGAGGGCGAGATCGCCGCGACTGATTCCGTGCGTCTGGTGCGCGACGGCATCGTGGTCTTCAACGGCAAGATCGCCTCGATGCGCCACTACAAGGACGAGGCCAAGAGCCTCAAGAGTGGTTCCGAGGGCGGCATTGGCCTGGAGAACTTCCAGGACATCAAGCCCGGCGACCAGATCGAGGGTTACCGCATCGACCAGGTTGCCCGTACCGAGTAGGGGGTAGCGCTATGAAGCAAACGCAGGCAACCCGCCGTCTGGGCGAGCAGCTTCGCGAGAAGCTCGGTTATATCCTGCTCTTTGAGGTTTCCGATCCGCGTCTCGACCTGGTTACTTTGACTGCGGTCGAGGTCGCGGTGGACCGTTCGTTCGCGCGCGTGTACGTGTCGTGCGATGCGAGCCGCTACGACGAGGTCATGGAGGCGCTCGCAAGCGCTAAGGGCCGTATTCGCAGCCTGTTGGCTCGCTCGCTCGATTGGCGTGTCACGCCCGAGCTCGATTTTCGCATCGATCGCTCGACCGATGAGGCCGAGCGCATCACGCGTGCGCTGGAAAACGTTCCCGCCACGCTTGCGATCGAAAAGGACGAGGACGGCTATCCGATAGCGGATGTCGCCCAGGAGGCAGCTTTAGATGACTAATTCCGCCGACCTCGCCTCGTGCGAGTCTGCAGATATTCAGCGACGCATCCTCGAGCTCATCGAGGATGCGTCCTCCATTGCGATTTCGGGACACACTTCTCCCGACGGCGACGCCCTGGGCTCTGTGCTGGGTCTGGGCCTTTCTCTCATGAAGTTTTTCCCCAACAAGGACATTGCGCTGCTGCTGGCAGACGATGACCCGGTTCCGCGCATCTACCGCTTTATGGAAGGCTCCGATCGCCTGGTGCCGGCATCTGCGTACACTGGCAATCCGGACCTGTTCATTTCGGTGGACGTACCGGTCGTCGAGCGTCTCAATAATTCCGCCGAGGTGCTTCGTCGCTCCAAGCATGTGGTGTGTTTCGACCACCATCCGGCGCGCGAGGAATTTGCCGAGCTCAGTCTGAGGCGCGTCGAAGCTGCAGCCTGCGCCATGATTATCGACCGCTTCTTGGACAATTGTGGCATTGTCGCACGTGATGGCGTTGCGACTTGCCTGCTGTGCGGCTTGGTTACCGATACCGGCCGTTTTCAGTACCAAAACGCCGATGCCGCCGCGTTCCATGCGGCCTCGCGACTGGTTGCCCACGGCGCCGATCCGGCGCGTGTGGCACTCGAGGTATACCAGAGCATGCGCGTTGAGTTTTTGCACCTCAAGTCCATCGTTATGGGCCGCATCAAGACGGTGGCCCACGGGCGCGTTGCGTATAGCTATGCGTACCAGAGCGACCTTGAGGCCTGCGGTGTCACCTCGGACGAGTGCGACGGCCTGGTCGATGTGGTGCGTTCGGTGATGGGCGTCGAGGTTTGCATGTTCTTAAAGGGCATTGAGGGCGATACCAAGGTGCGTGGCAACCTGCGCTCCAAGGGCGACCTCGATGTGTCCGAGATTGCTGCCAACTTTGGCGGTGGCGGGCATCATGCCGCCGCCGGCTTTTCCAACAACGGAACAATTCGCGAGACGCTCGCCGTGGCACTTCCCATGCTGGCCGAGCTGGTGGGGGAGGATCCCGCTTCGGTGACCGTCGAGCTCTAACTTATTGGATGGTACATGGCTCGTCGAACGCCTTCTCAATTGAATATGCTGCTCGCCGTCGATAAGCCGGTGGGCTGCACGTCCCATGACGTGGTCTCGCAATGCCGACGCGCTCTCCATGAGCGGCGCGTCGGCCATGCCGGTACGCTCGACCCCATGGCATCGGGTGTCATGGTTGTGGGCGTGGGTCAGGCCACCCGTTTGCTGGGCATGCTCACGCTCGATACGAAAAACTACGTCGCCGACATTTCGTTTGGCTCCGAGACCAATACCGATGATGCGGAGGGCGAGGCGGTCCGCACGGTGGCTGTTGCCGACGAGCTCCGCGATCCTGCCTATGCGCGTGAGCGCTTGGCCGCCATGCTGGGTCCGCAGATGCAGGTGCCGCCGGCGTTTTCGGCTATCTCGGTCAATGGCGTTCGCGCCTATAAGTCTGCTCGCGCGGGTAATGCGGTGGACCTACCTCCGCGCCCCGTCGAGGTCTATGCCGCCGACCTGATCGCCGTGGGCGGCGAGGGTGATACATGTGTGTGGACCGTGGCGTTCTCGGTGAGCAAGGGCACCTATATCCGTGCGCTCGCTCGCGACTTGGGCCGCGCCTGTGAGAGCGCCGCGCACATTTCCGCGCTGCGCCGCACGGCCTCTGGTGTTGTTTCCATTGGCGCTTGTCATGCGGTCGAGGAGCTTTCTCACGAGTCCGCCGCTGGCTTTGCCCTGGATCCCATTGCGGCCTTGGGCGCCACGCGTGTTGACTTGCCGGGCAATCTTGCCGACGACCTGCTCTGCGGCCGACGCATTCCCGTTGAGCGTGCGCTTGCCGATTTCGATGCCTCGAAGGCGCCGTTTGCGCTGGTGCTCGATGGGGGACTCAAGGCGCTCGCCCGCATTGAGGGTGGCCGCTTTGTCATGGAGCACGTGTTTCCGCAGGCAATCGGCGGTGTTCGATGATGTTGTCCGCTCGCGAGCTCGCGCGTATCTTTTTCGCGGGCGAGTCGGAAGAGGCTCGCATCGTTACTGCCGATGTGTTTGATAAGTGTGAGCACCTGGGTGCCGCATCGATTGCCATCGGCGTGTTCGATGGCGTGCACCGTGGACACCAGGAGCTCATTGCGGCGCTTGTCCGTGATGCCCGTGCCCATGGCTGCAAGGCGGTCGTAGTTACCTTCGATCCCGACCCGGACGTCGTGGTGAGCCCTTCGCCCGCTCAAAAATTGATGACGACGGCCGACCGTCTGCATGCTCTGGCTCAAACTGGGGTCGATGCGGTGGTGGCCGTTCCCTTTACGCCTGAGGTTGCGGCGCTTGACCATGTTGCTTTTCTCTCGCTGGTGTCGCGTCTGGTCGACATTCGATCGATTCGCGTTGGCAGCGACTTTAGGCTGGGTCGTGGCGGTGCTTCTGGTGTTGACGAGATGCGCGCCTGGGGTGCCGAGCGCGGCGTTGACGTATACGGGCACGACTTGCTTTGCGAGGGCGGTGAGGCCATTTGCGCCACCCGCATTCGTCATGAGCTGGGACAGGGCCATGTGGAGCTTGCTGCTGAGTTACTCGGCCGTCCGTATATGGTGCGTGGCGGTGTTATTCGCGGCCGTCACGAGGGCTCTGGCATGGGCTTTCCCACGGCAAACCTGCAGGTTCCCGACGGTATTCAGGTGCCTGCCGATGGCGTGTATGAGGGTCTGGTGCTGGTCGATGACACCGCGTGGCCCGCTGCCGTGAACGTCGGACTGCCGCCGACGTATGCCGACGATGTCGCTTCGGCGCATCTCGAGGCTAATTTAATTGGTTATACGGGCGACCTGTACGGCTCTTCTGTTTCGCTGGCGTTTACGCGTTGGCTGCGTCCCTCGCACGTGTTCGATTCGCTGGATGAGTTGATCGCGACCGTCGAGGGTAATATCGAGGACATTCGTCACAACTTGGGTGAGCAGGGGGTGAGCATCCGTGATTAGCGATGAGGAAAAAGACCAGGTACGCGCTGCGTCCGACCTAGTCGCCATCGTGCAGGAAACGGTTGAGCTCAAGCCCCGCGGCCATGAGTTTTGGGGCTGCTGCCCCTTTCATGGCGAAAAGACGCCGTCTTTTCACATTATCCCCGCCACGCAGGTGTGGCATTGCTTTGGCTGCGGTGAGGGTGGCGATGTCTTCACCTATATCATGAAGCGCGAGAACCTGAGCTTTCCCGAGTCAATCCGTTATTTAGCCGATCGCGCGGGTATTGAGCTGCACGATACCGGAGATCGCCGCGAGCGCGGTACCAAGCGTGCCCGCATCTACGATCTGTGCGCCGAGACCGCCCAGTTCTACCACACCATGCTTATGCGCGGTAAGGACGGCCGTCCGCGCGAGTACTTTGCCAGCCGCGGTATGGGTGGCGACGTCTGCCGCCGCTACTGCCTGGGCTTTGCACCGGGCCGTAACGCGCTGGTGTCGCACCTGTCCCAGGCGGGTTTTACCCCGCAGGAGATGATCGACGCCAACGTTGCCGTGAGCCGCGGGCGCGGGCAGCTTGCCGACCGCTTCTACGACCGCGTAATGTTCCCCATCTTTGACGAGCAGGGTCACAACATTGCCTTTGGCGGTCGCATTATGGGCGACGGCCAGCCTAAGTATCTCAACACCGCCGAGACGAGCGTGTTTCATAAAAAGCGAAACCTCTACGGCTTTAATTGGGCCAAGGAGTTTATCGTCGCGCAGGATACCGCCATCGTGGTAGAGGGCTATACCGATTGCATCGCCTGCTGGGAGGCGGGGATTAAAAACGTTGTCGCCACGCTGGGCACCGCCCTCACGGAGCATCACGTCAAGACGCTCACTCGCTTTGCCAAGCGCATCGTGTATATGTTCGACGGCGATGCAGCGGGCCAGAAGGCCGCCCGTCGCGCGATTCAGTTTATCGAGCAGGATTCCATGGACCTGCGCTGCGTGGTGCTCCCCGACGGCAACGACCCCATGGAGTTCATCACCGCACATGGTGGCGAGGCACTGCAGACGCGCATCGACGCTGCCGAGCCGCTTATGGACTTTGTTTACCGTTCGCTGCAGGAGTCGAGTGACATCACCACGCCGGGCGGTCGCGCTAAGGCGCTGGAAGATGCGCTGACGCTTATCTATCCGTTGCGCAACAGCTATATGATCGACACGTACTTTATCCAGATTGCCGATCTGCTGGGTTTGGATCTGGAGACGGTGCGCGCGAGCTCGGGTCGTGTGTTTCGCGATGTCGCCAAGCGCGAGGATGCGGAACGACGTCGTGAGCAGAACTATGAGCGCCAGCGGGCACAGACTGAGCGGTCCGGTAGCGCGGGCGGTCGGGCGTCGGGTTCTCGCGATGCCGGTCGCGGTGCTTGGGCATCGGGCGCGACGCCGCCGGTGTCCGCGCCGGTCGAAGAAGAGCCGTACGACTACGTCCCGCTCGATGCCTACGGCGCCGCGCCCGTGGAGGTCGTCGACGACCTGCCGCCGATCGATGTGCCTGATGGTATGGGCGCTGTGCCTGTGGCTGACGGTTCGGGCGCACCGGCTGCGGCGGCGCCGATGGTTCTTACCGATCTTGAACGCAAGTCCTTGGCAGGGGAGCGCGAGCTGTTGACGATGCTCACGAGCTACCCCGACCTGTTCCGCACGTATGCCGACCGCATCTGCTCCATCGAGTGGGTTGACCCGCGTCACGAGTCCATTGCATGGGCCGTTCTGGCAACGCCGCCGGGAACCGATCCTGCAGCCTGCATGGATGCGGCGCGCTCAGTGTGTCCCGATGCGGCAACGCTTGTGAGTGCCGGGCGCATCTCCGCGACGAGCAAGCACCCCACCGAGACGAACATCGTGTTTATGCTTGATACGCTTGAGCTCTACACCATCAAGCGTCGCATGCGTGCCGCACAGGCCAAGCTGCGCCAGGACCGTTCACTCGATGATGAGGCCCGTCGCGCGCTGACCGTGCAGGCCGCGCAGGATTCGCAACGTCAACGCGAACTGCAAAAGTCGATCGGCGGCGTGGCGGACCCGTTCCGTTTGATCGGCCTGGAGGCCGCGGGCACCGAACAAGCCTAGATGTTGTGGTCAACCAGCGTATTCTCGCCTATATCCAGTCTTCTTTTTGGGTATAGACGTCAATGTGTGTGCTAAAGTATTGAGTCCTGTGGACTATGAAGGGAGAATCTGTGCCAAAAAAGACTGAGAGCACGGGTACTGGGCTGGAATCCTACGTTGCAAAGCTCATGGGCAACGGCTCAAACAGGACTTCGGTAACCGAGGACGAGATTCAGGTCGCCCTGAAGGATATCGATGTTTCTGACGAGCAGCTCACCGCGGTGTATTCCGCGCTGCGCAACAGCGGCATCCAGATTATCTCCGCGAGCGGTAACGACGACGCCCCCATGGGTGTCGACGATGACGATACCGATACCGATACCGATACCGACGATTTCGATGACGACGACGAGCACGATTCCGGCTCGCTCGACGATCACGAGCTCAAGATGGCCCGTCAGGCCGACGCTGAGATGGGTTCTTCCAAGAACAAGAAGAAGCGCACCGTGCGCACGTCCCGTTCACGCTCCCGCGTGCGTGGCATCGATGCCTCCACGGTGATGCTGACCGGCGACCCGGTCCGTATGTACCTCAAGGAGATCGGCAAGGTCGACCTGTTGACCGCCTCCGAAGAGGTCGATCTGGCTATGAAGATCGAGGCCGGTCTCGAGGCTACCGAGAAGCTCGAGGCTGCCGAGGCAGGCGAGCTCGAGCTCACGCGTTCCGAGATGCGTCGTCTTACGCGCATTGAGAACGTGGGCCTCGAAGCCAAGCAGGCACTCATCAGCGCAAACCTGCGTCTGGTCGTCTCCATCGCCAAGCGCTATGTCGGCCGCGGCATGCTGTTCCTTGACCTGATTCAGGAGGGCAACCTCGGTCTGATTCGCGCCGTCGAGAAGTTCGACTACCAGAAGGGCTTCAAGTTCTCCACGTACGCCACGTGGTGGATCCGTCAGGCCATTACGCGCGCTATCGCCGACCAGGCCCGTACCATCCGTATTCCCGTGCACATGGTTGAGACCATCAACAAACTCGTCCGCGTGCAGCGCCAGCTCCTTCAGGACCTTGGTCGCGACCCGACCCCCGAGGAGATCGGTGCCGAGATGGACATGAGCGCCGACCGCGTCCGCGAGATCCAGAAGATTTCGCAGGAGCCCGTGTCGCTCGAGACCCCCATCGGCGAAGAAGAGGATTCCCAGCTGGGCGACTTCATCGAGGACTCCCAGGCTATCGTTCCGCCTGATGCCGCCAGCTTCTCCATGCTGCAAGAGCAGCTCACCCAGGTGCTCGACTCGCTTGCCGATCGTGAGCGCAAGGTTATCGAGCTGCGCTTTGGCCTTGTCGACGGACATCCCCGTACGCTCGAGGAAGTCGGTCGCGAGTTTGGCGTCACGCGCGAGCGCATCCGCCAGATTGAGTCCAAGACCCTGGCCAAGCTTCGCCACCCGAGCCGCTCGAGCAAGCTGAAAGACTATATTGAGTCTTAACCTCGCAAGCAAGAAGCGCCCTCAAGCACATCTGCTTGGGGGCGCTTTCATGTAGTCGTTGGGTGTTCCTATAGTTTTGTCAACCGTCGGGGCTACTCCCGGTAGGGCACCCGGTCGCGCATCACGGCGTATATCGCCCTGAGCCGCTTCCTCGCGACGGCCTTGAGC
>CABIZD010000017.1 GCA_902363125.1 Coriobacteriaceae bacterium | reverse complement strand
CGCGGCTGCGCCTATGGCACTTCAACATCATTGTCGCAGCCCCGACCCGCGGTCACGAGCGGGGGCTCCTATCTTTTTAGTGCCCTCGGATTGGGTCATAGTGTCTGTCGTTGACAAAGCATCGGCGTTCCCTTGGCTGTTGGATGTAGTCGTTGGGGACGTTCTTAAATGACTAGTTGAAAGGGACACTCTTGCCGGCACTTGGGGACAGTCCCTAAGTGCCGGCAGATTGGGACACTCCTTTGCAAGGTGGCGCTGAAGACCGTCCCCAACGACCAGTCGTTTAAGAACGTCCCCAACGACTAGCTCGGGAACCTGATCCTAATGCACTAGTTTCTGTCGAGTCGGTGCTTCTTGCGGGTTGCCCGTATAATGGTTTGCGTATGAACCGCAACCAAGGAGTTCCAGTTTATGGACCAGAGCCTTTTTAAATTCGACCTGATCGCCGAGGATCCGGCGACGCATGCGCGTGCCGGCGTGCTGCACACCCCGCACGGCGACATCGAGACGCCGATCTTTATGCCCGTGGGCACCAAGGCAAACGTCAAGGGCATCCCCACCGAGACCGTCAAACAGCTCGGCGCCCAGATCGTGCTTGCCAACACCTATCATCTGTCCATGCGTCCCGGCGAGGACACTATCGCCGAGCTGGGCGGCCTGCACAAGTTTATGAACTGGCACGGTCCTATCCTCACCGACTCGGGCGGTTTCCAGGTGTTCAGCCACAACGACGCCGTCAAGCTCACCGACGAGGGCGTGCGCTTTATCGTCAACGACTACGACGGCCGCCACGTGTTCTGGACGCCCGAGGACAACATGGAAATCGCCATGAAGCTCGGCTCCGACATCTGCATGCAGCTGGACCAGTGCCCGGGCTATCCCGCCACGCGCGCCTACGTTGAGCGCGCGGTGGAGCTGTCGAGCATGTGGGCCGAGCGCTGCTACAAGGCTCACACCCGCGATGACCAGGCGCTCTTTGGCATCGTCCAGGGCGGCATGCATCTGGATCTGCGCCTGCGCTCTCTGCGCCATCTGGAGGAGTGCGGCGACTTCCCCGGTTACGGCATCGGCGGCTACTCGGTGGGCGAGGACCACGAGACCATGTTCGAGACCCTGGCGCCGCTTGTGAGCGAGTACATGCCCAAGCACAAGCCGCGCTACCTGATGGGCGTCGGCAACCCGACGACGCTCGTGCGCGGCGTGGGCGTGGGCATCGATATGTTCGACTGCGTGCTGCCGACGCGCACCGGCCGCATGGGCACGGCATTCTCCAGTGAAGGTCGCCTTAACTTCCGCAACGCGCGTTTTGCGCACGACGACGGCCCCATCGACCCCACCTGCACCTGCCCGGTGTGCACGGGCGGCTACAGCCGCGCGCTCATTCGCCACATGGTCACGCAGAAGGAGATGCTCGGCGGCATCCTGCTTTCGATGCACAACATCTACTACCTGCTCAACCTTATGCAGCGTGCTCGCCAGGCCATTATCGAGGGTCGCTATGGTGCATTCGTGAGCGATTGGATGAATAGCCCTGCCGCGGTGGATTACTAAGGGCGGCGCGGGCGCTTGCAGGCACTCGCGCGATGTCGAGACCGCGTGCCAATCGACCGCGCGCAGCCGTCGCCGGGCATCGCATTCGCCGGCGTCGGTTGCGCGACCGCTAACCGATAGCTTGCAAGCACTTGATACATCGTGGGTACCATACCGAATAGTTGATGTTCGGGCGGGTGTTTGGCGCATGGCGTCGACCCCGCCCGTTTTTCTTTTTCTCGATAGGAGTACCCATGATTAAGAACGAGAATGTCGAGGGCGAGCCTTCCTACGACGAGACGTACCGCCGCGGCCCCGTGGTCATGCGCGGCCCGATGATTCCTAAGGACAATACGTACGCTAACCTGCTGGCGCCCGAGGAGTCGACCGACTGGTTGCATGCCGATCCGTGGCGCGTACTGCGCATCCAGGCCGAGTTTGTCGACGGCTTTGGCGCGCTTGCCGAGCTCGGACCTGCGGTGACCATCTTCGGTAGCGCCCGCACGCCCAAGACCGATACGCTCTACAAGGCGGCGCGCACCGTCGGGCGTAAGATTGCCCAGCGCGGCGTGGCGGTTATCACCGGTGGCGGCCCCGGCATCATGGAAGCGGCCAACAAGGGAGCGGCGAGCGTCAACGGCAAGTCAGTTGGTTTGGGCATTGAGCTGCCGCACGAGCAGGGGCTCAACAAATACGTGAACCTCGGTATGGACTTCCGCTACTTCTTTGTGCGCAAGACCATGTTCGTCAAATACAGCTCGGGCGCTATTGTGTTTCCCGGCGGGTTTGGCACGCTCGACGAGATGTTTGAGGTGCTCACGCTGGTGCAAACGCACAAGGTCAAGCGCATGCCGCTTGTGCTGGTAGGCAGCGAGTACTGGCAGGGCCTATTCGACTGGCTTAACGGTCCGGTGATGGACGCCGGTATGATTAGCCCGCTCGATCCGGAGCTGGTGCACATCACCGACGACCTCAACGAGGCCGTCGACATCGCCCTGAGCGGGCTGATGTAGAGTAGCTAAAATGGGACGGGGCTAAAAAGACTGGTCTGAAACGTTTGATATCAGTCTTTTTAGCCCCGTCCCAAATGAACTGCTTCTAAGTTGCGGTGGAATAGGGATTGATTTGCGGCTGATAAGCCAAAAACAGTCCCTATTCCACCGCAAGTGGTAAAGGTGCCCCTAGTGAATGGGCTGGTAGCGGGGGCAGTAGCTGATGGCGATGGCGTCGACGCCTACGTGGGTCGCGATGGTGCAGCCGATGGGGCCGGTGCCGGCGTCTACGTAGTCCTGGCCCGCGAGCGCCTGGTTGACGAGCTCTTGCTCCTCGGCGGCGCCGGTCGTGAGCACGCGTACACTTGAACCCGGGTGTTCAGCCAAAAATGCGAGGCAGTCGGCCATGGTGTTCGCGACGATGCGCTTGGCGCCGCGGCCCTTCTTGATGGCCTTGATCTCGCCTGACTGCCACTCAGGCGAAACGGCCAGACGAATGTTGAGCATTTGCGTGAGCTGGCCGGCGAGTTTAGGTGCGCGGCCGTTCTTAACGAGGTTTTCGAGCGTGCGGGGAATCAGCAGCAGGTGGGCGTCGGACAGCGTCGTGCGGATCTGCGCCTCGGTCTCGTCCAGGCTGCGGCCGTCCTCGCGCATGGCGAGCGCGTACTCCACCAGCAGGCCCTCGGCGCCCGAGCCGGTGCGCGAATCGATGCAGCGCACGTCGAGCTCGTGGGTATCGGCAACCTGGCACGCGTTGGCGTAGCAGGCAGACCACTCACTGCACAGCGAGATAAAGATGGCGCTGTCGTGGCCGTCGGCGCGCACGCGATCGAAGAGCTCCTTGAACTCACCGGCGCTCGGCTGCGAGGTGTGCGGTAGCTGCTCGGAGCCTGCCATGCGGGCGACGTACTCCTCGGCGGTGATCTGCACCTGGTCGAGCAGGTCCTCGCCTTCGATAATCACATGCAGCGGAATCACGTAAATGCCGAGCTCTTGGGCGCGGGTGGGGGAGATGTCCGACGTGGAGTCGGTTATGATGGCAAAAGACATAATTGCACCTTTCGTTGGGGCGCGACGGCGCCGCCTTCTGAGAGCAAAGTGCGACAAGTATAGTGGAGTTGCTCTACATTGCTAGGTTAAATTGTTGAATAGTCAACAGTTTGAAGTGTCGGTGTGGAAATCGTCAACTGGGGAAGAGGGATGCCGATGGAGGCACTGGAGATAAGCAGGCGGCCGGTCGTGCTGTTTGATTTTGATGGCACGGTGGCCGATACGGGTCGGGCGGTGATGACCTCGACGCGCAAGACGCTGGCCGCACGCGGGTTTTCGGAAGCGCAGATGGGTGACCTGCGCCGTATGATCGGGCCGCCCCTGTGGAAGAGCTTTCACGACTTTTACGGCTTCTCGCGCGAGGAGTCGCTTGTGGTGGCCGACGAGTACCGCGCCTTTTTTGATGAGCTGGGACCGGAAGAGTACCCCGTGTTCGATGGGATCCCCGAGCTGCTGGATGGGTTGGCCGCTCAGGGTAAGCGTTTGGCCGTGGCGACGTCGCGCGTGGAGGCGAAGTGTATCGACATGGTGCATGAGCTGGGTCTTTCTCAGTTTGAGGCGGTGGCTGGCATGAATCCGCTGCAGGGGCGCGAGACCAAGGCCGATTCGGTCCGCGATGCCCTGGCAGAGCTCGGTATGACGGCGGGCGATGCCGTGATGATCGGCGATCGCTTCAACGATGTGGAGGGCGCGCACGCAATGGGCGTACCGTGCATCGGTATCTATTCGGGCGCGGCGGCGCCGGGCGAGCACGAGGCGGCGGGTGCCGATGCAGTGGTGCACTCGGTGGCCGAGCTTGCTAAACTTTTCGCTATATAAGTACTTGATGTGAGGGGCGGGCGTACCCGTCGCTCATTGGTAAGGAGGCAGTCCATGAATCAGGTGGAGCAGAGCGTCGCTGAGTATGTCGACGAGGTCTGGGAGGATGTCGTCGCCGATATCGAGCAGCTGGTGAGTTATCCGTCCGTAGCCGTTGCTGCCGATGCGGAGCCTAGCGCGCCGTTTGGCCGCCCGGTTCGTGATGCGCTCGATTGCGCGCTCGGCATTGCGCAAAAGCTCGGCTACCAGACGAGCGACGACGAGGGCTATGTGGGCATTGCCGATATCCCGGGTCGCGGCGACAAGCAGCTCGCGACCATCTGCCACGTGGACGTGGTGCCCGCCGGCCCCGGCTGGAACACCGACCCGTTTGCGATGGAGCGTCGCGAGGGCTGGCTGCTCGGCCGTGGCGTGATTGATGACAAGGGTCCGGCGGTGTTGTCGCTCTACGCCGGTGCCTACCTGCTCAAGCACGGCATTGTGCCGCGCTATACCTTCCGCGCGCTGCTGGGCTGCGATGAGGAAGTGGGCATGTCCGACGTTCACCATTATCTGGAAAATCACGCAGACCCCGACTTTTTGTTTACGCCCGATGCCGAGTTCCCGGTCTGCAATGCCGAGAAGGGCCAGTTTGGGGCGACGTTCGTGAGCCCCAAGATCGACGGCGGGCGCATCGTGTCGTGGAGCGGCTCCGAGGCGAGCAATGCCATTCCGTCGCAGTCCATCTGCGAGCTTGCGATTGCCGCCGATGAGTTGCCGGCGCCGGTCGAGAACGCCGATCGTCTGGAGATCACGGCGCTTGATAATGGCCATGCGCAGATTTTCGCCCACGGTATCGGTGGCCATGCTTCGATGCCCGAGGGAACGATCAATGCCGTCGGCCTGATCGTGTCGTATCTGCGCGAGGCCGAGGACGCGTTTGGTGCACGCGACGAGCGCCTGCTGACGCCTGCCGAGCATGAGTTCGTCAAGTTCCTGGCCTTTGTGTATGCGGATGCCTATGGCCGCGGCCTAGGTATCGATGCGACGAGTCCGGCGTTTGGCCCGCTTACCTGCAACGCTGGAGTCATCCGCGTGGCGGATGGCCATATTGAGCAGGTCATCGACGTGCGCTTCCCCGACAGTACGAGTGCCGATACCATCCGCGAGCAGCTCGACCCGCTCGTGGGCCGTTTTGGCGTGACGTGCCAGCTGGGTCGCGCGAAGGTGCCGTTCTCGGTGTCTGCCGACGATCCGGCCGTGAAGGCGCTTATCGATACCTATAACGAGTTCACCGGCAAGCATGCTGAGCCCTTTGCCATGGGCGGCGGCACGTACGCGCGCAACTTTGCCCGCGCCGTCTCGTTTGGCCCCGAAGAGACCGGCCTGGAGCTGCCCGCGTGGGGCGGCCAGATGCACGGCCCCAATGAGTGCGCCAACGAGGAACAGCTTAAACAGGCGCTCAAGATCTATATTGTTGCGATCCTCCGTTTGAATGAATTAGAGCTTTAAGGTCTCGCGGTTTCCCAATCTAAGTTGCGGTGGAATAGTTCCTAGAATGGGCCATTTGATGGCCAAGCAGGAACTATTTCACCGCAACTTTGTTTTTATTGGTGTAAAAGGTGCGCCATGTTCGGCGCTGGATTGTTATCCGTTTGTAAAGGCTGGACAGAGCTTGCGGTAAGGGTCTATCAGATGCCCGTAAAAAACCGCAGTTGGCGCGGGCGCTGCCCGGTCGGGGTCGTATCTTTCCAAACAGCAAAGCGGGCAGGGTGCCCGCGAGTCGCATGTATGAAAGGAAGATCATGCTCGATCAGGCTTATTCTCGTCGTCAGTTCCTCGGCCTCGCTGGTGGTCTTGTCAGCATCGTCGGTCTCGGTCTCGTTGGCTGCGGCGGCTCCGGCGCATCCGACGCCGCCGACAAGGGTAGCGCCGCTGCTGCCGAGTCCGTCTCCGGCGAGGTGACCTACGACGGTGCCTCTTCGTTCCAGGCTCTCGTCGAGGCCGCTGCCGAGAAGTTCATGGATGCCAACCCGGACGTCTCCGTCTCCGGCTCGGGCAACGGTTCGGGCAAGGGCCTGACCGCTGTCGCCGCCGGCACCGTTACCATCGGTAACTCCGACGTCTTCGCCGAGACCAAGCTCGAGGCCGACCAGGTCAAGAACCTCGTCGACCACGAGGTTGCTGTCGTGGGCATGGGTCCTGTTGTCTCCAAGAACGTCAAGGTCGACGACCTGTCCCTCGAGCAGCTCAAGGGTATCTTCTCCGGTCAGATTACCAACTGGAAGGAGGTCGGCGGCGGCGACGCCACCATCGTCGTCCTCAACCGCAAGGCCGGCTCCGGTACCCGCGCCACCTTCGAGGCCGCCGTCTTTGGCGACGAGACCGTCGACTTTAAGGGCGATGCCGAGCTCGACAAGTCCGGCGACGTCCAGACTCAGATGGGCAGCACCGACAACGCCATCTCCTACCTCGATTTCTCGCACTTCGATGACTCCAAGTTCAACGCCATTAAGGTCGAGGGCGTGGAGCCCAAGAGTGCAAACGTCACCGACGACTCCTTCAAGATCTGGGCTACCGAGCACATGTACTGCGCAAAGGACGCCGACGACGCCACCAAGGCCTTCCTGGAGTTCATGCTTTCCGACGACGTGCAGGGCAAGCTCGTCGAGGAGCAGGGCTTTATCCCCGTCTCTGCCATGAAGGTCGTCAAGGACGCCAGCGGCAAGGTCTCCGCTAAATAAGTAATCGCCCCGGAAAGGTTTGCAATGGCAAAACAGCTGCCAAAGCGCGACCTTGAGAACGTGGGCCTGGGCGTCACGGGCGCGTGCGTAGCGCTCGTGACGCTTGTCGTTGCCGCGCTCATCTTTATGGTCGCCCAAAAGGGCCTCTCGGCTTTTGTCAAAGACGGCGTCTCGGTCGTCGAGTTTTTCACCGGCACCAAGTGGGACCTGGCCAACACGGCCGAAAACGGCCTGCCCTACACCGGCGCCCTGCCCCTGATCGTCACCTCGTTTGCGGTCATGGTGCTCTCCACGCTCATCGCGTTGCCCATCGCCATCGGCTCTGCCATCTTTGCGGTCGAGATCCAACCAAAATTTGGCTCCAAGATCTTTCAGCCGCTTATTGAGCTTTTGACCGGTATTCCCTCGGTCGTTTTTGGCTTGATCGGTTTTCACGTGGTCGTCGGTCTTATGAAGAGCGTTTTCCACGTGAGCACGGGCCTGGGCATCTTGCCCGGCGCCATCGTGCTGGCGGTCATGATTCTGCCGACGATGACCACGCTTTCGGTCGATGGCCTGCGCGCCGTGCCCGACGGCTACCGCCAGGGCTCGCTCGCGCTGGGCTACACCCGCTGGCAGACCATCTGGCACGTGGTGCTCAAGTCCGCCATGCCGTCGCTCATGACCGCGGTTATCTTGGGCATGACCCGCGCCTTTGGCGAGACGCTCGCCGTGCGCATGGTCATCGGCGGCATCGAGGCCATGCCGACGTCGCTGCTGTCGCCGGCGTCCACCATCACCACCACGCTCACCACGTCCATGGCAGTCTATGCCGAGGGCTCGGCCCAAGACGATGTTCTGTGGGCGCTCGGCCTGCTGCTGATGGGCATGAGTCTCATCTTCATCCTGATCATCCACCTTATCGGCCGCAAGGGGGCGAAGGCTCGTGGCTAGCACGCGTATCCACATCGACGAGGCGAGGCTCGGGCGTGTCCAAAAGCAGGACCGCTTCGCCACGGGCGTGTTGACGGCGATCGTCGCCATCGTCATGCTCATCGTCGTCTCCATGGTGGCCTATATCCTGTTCGAGGGCATCTCGACGCTGTTCCAGCCGGGCTTTCTCACGGAGCCGTCGCGCGCCAACGGAACGCAGGGCGGCGTGCTCTACCAGCTGTTCGACTCGTTCTACCTGCTGCTGATCACCCTGATCATCTCGGTGCCCATCAGCCTGGGTGGCGCGGTCTTTTTGGTTGAGTACGCGCCGGACGGACCCATCCGCGACATCGCCTCCACCGCCATCGAGACGTTGTCCTCGCTGCCTTCCATCGTCGTCGGCATGTTCGGTTTTCTGGTGTTCTCGGTGCAGCTGGGCTGGAAGTACTCCATCATCTCCGGCGCCGTCGCGCTCACCATGTTCAACATCCCCATCCTGGTGCGCGTGATCCAGCAGGCGCTCGAGGACGTGCCGCAGGCCCAGCGCGATGCGTGCCTGGCCATGGGCCTCACTCGCTGGGAGGCCACGCTGCACATCCTGATCCCCGAGGCCATGCCTGCCATCGTGACGGGCATCGTGCTTTCGGCCGGTCGCGTGTTTGGCGAGGCCGCAGCACTGCTTTTTACCTCGGGTATGAGCTCGCCGGTTCGCCTGAACTTCTTGAGCTTTAACCTGTCGAGCCCCACCTGCGCTTGGAACGTGTTCCGTCCCGGCGAGTCGCTCGCCGTGCACATCTACAAGATCTATGGCGAGGGCAGCCCCGAGGCCCAGCAGATCGTCTGGGGCACCGCTGCACTGCTGATGATTTGCGTGCTGCTGTTTAACGTAATCGCCCGCATTGTGGGCAAGCAACTGGCAAGGAAGATGACGGCCGAATGAGCGAGATGAATGTAACGCCCGCAACCGAAGCGGCATCGTCCGACACCCGGGACTTCCTGTCGAGCGTGGGGGAGAGCGAGAAGCGCGTGCGCGTGAGCGGCAAGGCCGTGAGCGACGAGGTTGTGCTCTCCACCAAGGACGTCAACGTGTACTATGGCGACCACAATGCACTGCACAATACGTCGCTCGACTTCCACAAGGGCGAGATCACGGCGCTCATCGGGCCTTCGGGCTGCGGTAAGTCGACCTTCTTACGCAGCCTCAACCTGATGAATCGCGAGATTCGCGGCTGCCGCGTGGAGGGCGAGATCAACTATCGCGGGCGCAATGTAAACACCAAGACCGAAAACACCTACGAGCTGCGCCGTTCCATTGGCATGGTGTTCCAGCAGCCCAACCCGTTCCGCAAGTCCATTCGCGACAACATCACGTTTGCGCCTAAGCGCCACGGCATCACCGACCGCGACGAGCTCGACCGCATGGTCGAGGAAAGCCTGCGCGGCGCGGCGCTTTGGGACGAGGTCAAGGACAAGCTCGACAAGAGCGCCTACGCGCTTTCGGGCGGCCAGCAGCAGCGTCTGTGCATTGCGCGCACGCTGGCGCTCAACCCCGACGTGATCCTGTTTGACGAGCCCTGCTCGGCGCTCGACCCCATCTCGACGTTGGCGATCGAGGACCTTATGTCGTCGATCGTGGCCGACCGCGCCATTGTCATCGTGACGCACAACATGGAGCAGGCGTCGCGCGTGTCCAACCGCACGGCGTTCTTCTACATGGGCGATATGGTCGAGTACGACGAGACTGACGAGATTTTCCAACGGCCCAAGGATAAGCGGCTGAATGATTACCTCACCGGCATGTTCTCCTAGTCCGGGACATGCTTGAGGCCCGCGGCGGCCACGGTTGCCGCGGGACTGATTGGAGAGGCGGGTCATCTCTTTTGGGAGATGGCCCGCCTTTTTGCTCTGCGACCGAAACGACCGCCACAAAGGGGACAGGCGCCTTCGTGGTGGTTTGGGGTGGGGCTGGCTGCTATCATGGACAACGTTGAATTTCTACGAAGGAGCAGGGCATATGGCGATTCTTTTGGGATGCGATTCCGTCAGCCTAGAGTTTCCCACCAAGCATATTTTCGATAGCGTGACGCTCGGCGTGGGCGAGGGCGACCGCATTGGTATTGTCGGCAAAAACGGCGACGGCAAGTCGACGCTGCTGAGCGTGCTCGCCGGTACGCTGGAGCCCGATGACGGGCGCGTGACGCACCGTCGCGGCACCACGATCGGTCTGCTCGGCCAAAAGGACAACCTGGTCGATACCGACACCGTGCATCATGCCGTCGTGGGCGACACGCCCGAGTACGAGTGGGCGTCGAGCCCCCGCACACGCCAGATTCTGGCCGGCCTTATTAGCGATGTGCCCTGGGAGGGCACGGTGGGCGAGCTTTCGGGTGGCCAGCGCCGTCGCGTGGACCTCGCGCGCCTGCTGATCGGCGACTACGACGTGCTCATGCTCGACGAGCCCACCAACCACCTGGACATGCGCACCATCAACTGGCTCGCGCGTCACTTAAAGGCCCGCTGGCAGCGTGGCCAGGGCGCCATGCTCGTGGTCACGCATGACCGTTGGTTCTTGGACGAGGTCTGCACCAGCATGTGGGAGGTCCACGACGGCCAGGTCGACCCCTTCGAGGGCGGTTACTCGGCCTACATCCTGCAGCGCGTGGAACGCGACCGCATGGCCGCGGTTACCGAGGAGCGCCGTCGCAACATGGCACGTAAGGAGCTCGCGTGGCTGAGCCGCGGTGCCCAGGCTCGTTCCACCAAGCCCAAGTTTCGCGTGGATGCCGCCCGCGAGCTGATCGCCGACGTGCCGCCCGTGCGTGACGAGCTGGAGCTCAAACGCCTCGCCGTGAGCCGCTTGGGCAAGCAGGTTATCGATGTGGTCGACGTGGATGCCGGCTATGCGGATACCGATGGCGTGCCCAAGCAGGTGCTCACCGATGTGACCTGGCTCATTGGTGCGGGCGACCGCTATGGTCTTTTGGGTGAGAATGGCGCTGGCAAGTCGACGCTGCTTGATGTGATCCAGGGCAAAATTGCGCCCACGCGCGGCCGCGTGAAGATTGGCCAGACGGTACGCTTTGGCGTGCTGTCGCAGCAGCTCGAGGAGCTCGAGCCCTACATGGGCGACACGATCCGCGAGGTGCTCAGCAACTATAAGAAGTACTACGTCATCGACGGCAAGGAGACTTCGCCCGAGAAGCTCTGCGAGCGCCTGGGATTTACGACGCAGCAGCTCTGGAGCCGCATCGGCGATCTTTCGGGCGGCCAGCGCCGTCGCCTGTCGCTGCTGCTGACGATCCTGGACGAGCCCAACGTGCTCATCCTGGACGAGCCCGGCAACGACCTGGATACCGACATGCTCGCGATTGTCGAGGACCTGCTCGACGGCTGGCCCGGCACGTTGATCCTGGTGACACACGACCGCTTCTTGATGGAGCGCGTGACCGACCAGCAGTGGGCGCTGATCGACGGTCACCTGACGCATATGCCCGGCGGCGTCGACCAGTACCTGCGCCTGTGCAACGCCACCGCCGAGGGCGAGCCCGTGGGTGCGCCGAGTGCCAAGACCGGCACGTTTGACACCGGTGCCGCGGCGGCTGCGGCCGAAAAGCCCAAGTCGAGCGGTCAGCCCAACGGCCTTTCCAACGCCGAACGCCAGAAGCTCCGCCGCGAGGTGAGCTCGCTCGAGCGCAAAATGGAGACGCAGCGCGCACGCGTGGAGGAGGCCGAGGCCGCGATGACCCAGGTCGACCCCACCAATTACACGGCGCTGGGCGAGCAGCAGGCAAAGATCGACGAGGCCCACGCCGCCATGGACGAGTTGGAGATGGCGTGGCTCGAGGCGAGCGAGAAGCTCGAGGGCGAGGAGTAGGCGAGGATGATTAAGGCTGCGTTTTTCGATATCGACGGCACGTTGCTGAGCTTTAAGACCCATCGGATTCCGGCGTCGGCGCAGCGGGTGCTCGATAGCTTTCACGAACAGGGGATTGCGTGCGTAATCGCCACGGGTCGCCCGACCTACCAGATGCCGGATTGGCTGTTCGACTTGGGTTGGGATGCGTACATTACGCTTTCGGGCCAGCACTGTTTTGATTCCGAGGGGGTTTACCGCAGCTGCCCGATCGATCCGGACGACGTTGCGGTGATTGTGGACCAGGTGGCGCAGGGGCGCTACGACTCACTGTGCATGCAGGGCGAGAACTCGTTTGTGAACCGCCTGTCCGAGCGCGTGGTGACGGCTGGCAGCAACGCGGGAATCGTCTACCACGAGGAGCCGTTTGAGCATGCCTTTGACGCGCCGGTCTATCAGTTCTGTGCCTTTGTTGACCCAGTTGACGAGCACATCGTGACCGATGCCGTGTCGCATTCGCTCACCACGCGCTGGTGCGACCTGTTCTGCGACATTATTCCGGCCAACGGCGGCAAGGACCTGGGTGTGGCGGCGACGCTGGAGCGCCTGGGCATCGACGCGAGTGAAGCGATTGCCTTTGGCGACGGCGAGAACGACCTGTCGATGTTCTCGGCCGTGGGCACAAGTGTGGCCATGGGCAACGCGCAGGATACCGTGAAGGCCGCGGCGACCTATGTGACGACTGCCGTGGACGACGACGGCATCTACAACGCCGCGAAGTACTTTGGACTGTTATAGCTGCGGCTCGGCACTTGGGGACGTTCCTTATCTGCCGGCACCTGGGGACACCCCTTGCGGGGCGTCCCCATTTTGTTTTCGTCCCGCACGTTTTGTGAAACACGGCTAACTTTTAGGCAAAGTAGTAAGACATGGGCAACTTTTGCGGTAAAGTAAGCTGTGAAAAGTATCCAAAGGCTAACTAGCAATCATTGCGAAAGGCGGCCCATGGCCCTACGTGAATCCGGAGAAGACTATCTCGAATCGATCTACGTTCTGTCGGAACGTCAGGGCATCGTGCGCTCGATCGACGTTGCGGAGTACCTCGGCGTAACCAAGGCGAGCGTTTCCAAGGCCATGACGACGCTGGAAAGCAACGGCTATGTCGAAATGGGCAAACGAGATGTTCATCTGACAGAGCGCGGTCTGGAGGTCGCGCGCCAAATGTGGGAGCGCCACTGCTTTTTCGTGGGGCTTTTGGAGGATGCAGGCGTATCGGCCGAGGTGGCGTCGCAAGAGGGCTGCCACATGGAGCACTGCCTGAGCGAGGAGAGCTTTGAGAAGCTACGGGCGATGCTGGGACGGGACGGTGCTTCGGCGCCAATAATGACCGACTAGCACTCCCGCAGCGGCGCGCCTCCCGCGCCGGAACGGTGCGGGACAGCGACCGAGACGAGTGGTCCCACCAACTAAGTCCAACTCAGACAAGGAACCCCGCCAGCAAGCGATGCCCAAGAACCGCCAGCAACGTCATCGCAGGCCGGGACCGGGCTTGGTTTTGAAAACACTTCGCAGCGCGAGGCCCGCCTTTCCGTTGCTCCGCAGGAGCAGGAAAGACGGGCCTCATGCGCGAGGACGTTTTCAAAACCAAGCCCGGCCCCGGCCGGACAGCCACGTATGCTACAAGTTCTTGACACCCATCGCGCGCATGGCGTTCAGGATGGCGATGATCGCCACGCCCACGTCGCCGAACACAGCAAGCCACATGTTGGCGATGCCCAGTGCCGCAAGCACCAGAATCAGCAACTTAATGCCCAGCGCAAAGATGATGTTCTGCCAAACAATCGACATGGTCTTGCGCGCCACGCGGATCGCGCGGGAGATGTTGGACGGCTTGTCATCCATGAGCACGACGTCCGCCGCCTCAATTGCGGCGTCCGAGCCCATAGCGCCCATGGCGATGCCAACGTCTGCGCGGGTAAGCACGGGTGCGTCGTTGATACCGTCGCCGACAAAAGCGAGCTTGCCCTTGCCGCTTTCGCCCGCGAGCAATGCCTCGACGCGCTCGACCTTGTCGCCCGGCAGCAGCTGCGCGTGGAACTCGTCGAGCCCCAGCTGCTTAGCCACAGACGCCGCAACCTCCTCGCGGTCGCCCGTGAGCATGACGGTGCGCTTGACGCCGGCGGCGTGCAGGTCGCGGATCGTCTGCTCGGCGTCGGCCTTAACGGTGTCTGCAATCACGATGTGGCCGGCGTAAACGCCGTCAACGAGCACATGGAGGATCGTGCCGACAACCTCGCAATTGGGAGCGTCGATACCGGCCGCAGCAAGCATCTTGGCATTGCCAACGACGACGTGCTTGCCGTCGATGGTTGCCGTCACGCCGTGGCCCGCGTCGTTGGTGGAGTTGCTAACGCGCTTGGGGTCGACCTCGCTCTGGTAGGCGACACGCACGGACTGCGCGATGGGGTGATCGGAGAACGACTCCGCAAGGGCTGCGACTTCAAGCAACGACTGCTCGGTGTAGCCAGCCTCGGGGTGTACCGCGACCACCGAGAACGTGCCGTTGGTGAGGGTGCCTGTCTTGTCAAAGACGACGGTGTCCACATCGGCGAGCGTCTCGAGATAGTTAGAACCCTTGATGAGAACGCCCAGCTTGGAGGCGCCGCCGATGCCGCCAAAGAAACTGAGCGGCACGCTGATCACCAATGCGCACGGGCAGCTGACGACCAGGAAGGTCAGGCCGCGCAGGATCCAGTCGGACCAGGCGCCGGTGACCAAGCCGCCGCCAAGCGCGAGCACCGCGGCAGCGCCGGTGACGGCGGGCGTGTAGACGCGGGCGAAGCGCGTGATGAAGTTCTCGGTGCGCGCCTTCTTTTCGCTGGCATTCTCCACGAGCTCCAGGACGCGCGCGACGGTGGACTCGCCAAATGGCTTGGTGGTGCGCACGTGGATGAGCCCCGTCATGTTGATGCAGCCACTGATGATATCGTCGCCGGACTTGGCGGGACGGGGAACTGACTCGCCCGTGAGTGCGGCGGTGTCGAGCTGGGTTTCGCCTTCGACGATGACGCCGTCGATAGGCACGCGCTCGCCGGGCTTGACCACGATCACGGTGCCGACGGCGATGTCATCGGGGAAGACCTGCTCGAGTGTGCCATCGGGTTGCTCGACGTTAGCGTAGTCGGGCGCGATGTCCATCATGGCGCTGATCGACTTGCGGCTCTTGCCCACGGCGTATGCCTGGAACAGCTCGCCGACCTGGTAGAACAGCATGACGGCGGCGCCTTCGGCCATGTGCGGGTCGGTATCGGGGAAGAGCACCATGGCAAACGCGCCGATGGTCGCGACTGCCATGAGGAAGCTCTCGTCGAAGGCTTTGCCGCGGCGGATGTTGTTGAACGCCTTCTGGAGCACGTCGTAGCCGGCAATTAGGAACGGCACCAGGAACAGCACGAAGCTGGCGTAGATGTCACCCGGGGTACCGAATGCGGCGGTAAGGGCACCGAGTTCGTCGAGGGCATACACCACCGCAAAAATGCCCAGTGCTACCAGGATGCGGTTGCGCTTATGCTCGAGTGATTCTTTTTTCTTGCGCTTCTTCTTTTTCTTTTTGGGGTCGGCGGTGGCCAT
Organism: Coriobacteriaceae bacterium; assembly: GCA_902363125.1. Lineage (GTDB taxonomy): Bacteria > Actinomycetota > Coriobacteriia > Coriobacteriales > Coriobacteriaceae > Collinsella. The sequence goes on along the minus strand of CABIZD010000017.1, from coordinate 23,031 downwards.
GACTCGTATCCTCCCATTTGAATGTATGAACACTCGCTCATACAATTTCGCGAGCAAAGGCCGCGGCAAGCGCGGCCTTGCAGGTTGGCGTAAACCTGGGCTAGAGAATGATCTCGCAGTCCGGCTCGGCGTCGGCCGTAAACTCTACAACGCGGTTGAGCACCTCGTCGAACTCGGCGTCATCGGCCTCGAGCGTCAACTTCTGGGTCATAAAGTTGACGGACACGGATTTGACGCCCTCGAGCTTGGCCAGCTCGTCCTGAAGCTCGCGCGCACAGTTGGCGCAGTCGATCTCGTCGAGCTTAAACTGCTTTTTCATGGTGGGTTCCTTTCTCTGTATTTGCGGCTTGGGTGCAGCCCGCGCTGGTACCGTGGTTGGTTGCTATTCGCAGATATGACTCATGCCCTGGTTGAGCATGGTGTAGACGTGATCGTCGGCAAGCGAGTAGAGGATGTTGCGGCCGTCGCGGCGGAACTTGACCAGGTGCGACTGCTTAAGCGTGCGCAGCTGGTGCGATACTGCCGACTGCGAGGTTTCGGTCGCTTCGGCGATGTCTGCCACGCAGAGCTCGCGGCCCATGAGGGCATAGAGGATCTTGATGCGCGTGGTGTCGCTGAAGACCTTGAACAGGTCGGCGAGGTCGTAGAGAAGCTCCTCGTCGGGAAGGTCCTCGGGCGAGCAGGTGGTGGGGATCGCGGGTTCGGTGGCCTCGATGTCGGGTTTCGTTTCATCAACGCGGATGCTCATTGCAATATCCTTTCATATGAACATGCGCTCATATAACTTGCTTCCAATTATATGAGTGTATGTTCATATGTCAATGACGTTCAGGTAATTCGTTGCACAAAATGATGGGGAATAGTGGACGAGATCCCGGAGTGAGCGGTTTTGATAGCCGATGCCGGGGTGGGTGCCCCTGAGCCGTGCAAAAATTGGAGTATTCTGTAACGATAGGGGGTCCGTTAATTTATTGCAGGCCATATAATGCAGTTCAAGAGTTATCTTAGGGTGTTAATCCGATGAGTTCTTCCTCAAATGTTGCCTAACGCCCTCACGCAAGAGTGATTTCGCTTCACATTTGGATCCACTCGAGGGTGATAGACACCCGGCTCTGCTGAATACTCGCAATTTTGCACGTCGCTAAGGTGCCCACCTTGTTAGCCGGTCTAGCTTCCGGCCCCGAAGATCCTGCCCTCGGGCGCGAGGCTGCTTGTTTGGGCAAATGATGGGCTGTCGGATTCGACTGTCTGCATGTCATCGATTGCTGTAACTTCATTAATTGTCGGGTCATCCAGCGTGATGCCTTCGAGCGTTGCTTTTTCGAGGTCGATTCGTTGACGCTCTTCGGAATCCTGGCGAAGCTGCTTCTGAATTTGCTTTTTCTCTTCTATAAACCTTCTGAGCACAAACTGTCTCAGGTCCTCTTGCATGATTTGAAAGTCTTTTGGCAGACGCGAGGGGCGTACGCCCTCTTTCCGCTGGATTGCTTCCATGACCCTAACAAAAGAGCTGGCATGCATAAAGGAATAACGGCTGACGGTGATGATTCCGTACCCCATGGACGCAAGTGCATTCTTGCGCTCCTCATCGATGACGCGGTCTTCTTCCGCGTCATGATAAAAAACCGTTGTATTCAATGTCTGTGCGAGATTTCTTTAGATACGCATCCATAAAGAACTTTTTGCGTCTCGTGAGATTCTTTGCGGCAGTGGTGACCTGCACCTCGTAATCGGTCTCAATTCCCTTAATACCAAGCCCTCCTTCGCTTTTGGGCAGCGTTAGCATCATGACAAATGCCGTTTCCATGGGAGACCGGCATCCGTCGCGTACACATTGGATCGCCTTTCGGGCAAGGGCCAGACCGTCGCATCTGGTAATGGAATTAAAGAACTGCTTTAACCTCTCGGTCGAGGTGAGCGCGAAACGCTCGGTATAGGAGGTGGAAGAGTCGGTTCCAAGGGAATAAGCGCCGCACAGTTCAAAGTAGTACTCCACTAGTTCGCGAAAAGAAAGATAGGTGGCGGCCTGAAGTGCGCAAAGCTCAACGCCAACAATGAAGATGCCATCTTTGAGCTCTATAAAGCGTGAGTTCGAGAATCGTTTTGAAGACACGTGGCATTGACAGTTCATTGCATAGCGCGCATTCCTGCGATGAAACACCATCACCTCGAGGCAATCATTTGCATCGAGGGAAACATCATGTTTGGTGAGCCATTCTGCGGCTGCGTCAAGGAGCGTTACGGTGGGACATGATTCGTAAATCGCGGTAGGGTTACAGGACTCGATGCCTTTCGCAGACACCGAATGCGCGGCCTGGTAGACCGCTTTTGCAGTGGTATGTGACAATACGATACTCATGGTATATATCGTGTCAGCTAATGCCGTGTTGACGGCGCTGAGTGGAAAAGCCGTTTTAGAGGTCTAACCAAATGCTGTCCAAAAGCTTGACGCAATTATGAGTTGGTATGCCCTAAATAAACGTTTTCGCAGCTCGGCTATAGCATAGAAATACTCAATTGCTGCACATTTGATAGTGATGCATCACCATCCGACAACGAATTACGTGTCGGGAATTGGCCGAAATCGTTCGCAATGAGTGTTCAGAATTTGTGATGGCAGGTTTATTTGTGGAACGTAGGGCGGCCCCGCTGCGGGGTTTCCCGCTGCGAGGCCGCCCGTGATCTACGCCGGAGTTTGTCGTAGACGTTTCTACTTGTCAAACAGGTTCTTGAGGTTGAACTCGGCTTGGACGGTGCGGAGCATGAGGTCGGTGTCGTCGAGGCCCAGGTGCTGCTCGTTGGCGTCGGCGGCGAGGGTGCCACGGCGGCGCGCCCAGTTCTCGAGCGCGGCGGGCGCGGACTCGCGGGGGAGCGAGCGCACGTCGGCGTCCAAGCTGCGGCAGATCTGGCGCGAATCGATGACGATGATCTTGCCGGCGCGGCGTGCCTCGGCGTAGCCGTCCAGGTGGATCTTGAACCAGCTGTCCTCAAAGGCGGCGTTGTGTGCCATGTACGGGTACTTCTTCATAAGCTTGAGCAGCTGCTTTTGCAGCTCTTTGTTCTCGCGGAAGGGCGTTTTGCCGTCGATGTCGTCCCAGGTGATGTGGTGGATATTCGACAGCGGCACATCCTCGCCGCGGTAGATATCGGGCAGGCCGCAGTAGTGTGCCTCGGCGTCGTGCGGGACGGCGTCGCTGGTGAGCTCCATGATCTCCCAGCCCACGTTGATGATGTAGCCGCGCTCGGGTGCACGGCCGGTGGTCTCGATGTCGATGCCGAGCACTGTGCCTTGGATAGGCTTGCGGGCGTACGCCACGCCGAGCGCGTCGCGGTCGCCGCGGATCTCGCGCATGACGGACGCGGCGGTGCGCTTTTGCATCTTGCCGATGGCGGCGCAGGTGTCGGCGTCGGACAGACCGCGCGAAAGCGTCGCGGGCGTCACGTTGCGCAGGCGCGCCTCGCCAATCTGGTCGCACAGGTCGCGGTTGCGGTCAGCCAGGTCGCGCACGGTGGCAAAGTCGAAGCTGGGGTCGCCCTCGGCGGTAAAGTACTCGGTTTCGAGCACCTTAAGGGCCTCTTCGCCCTTCTGGCGCTCGGACTCCATGGCGCCATGATCGCCATAGATAAACATGGGAATAAACGGCTGGCGCTCGTATTCGAGTGCTTGTGAAACGTTCATATAACTGCTCCTTGGATGGGCCGCGTCGTGCGGCTTTGAGTCATTAAGATGTGGCGAGATGATAGTTTACCATGGGCAACTATTGGCATCGCGCCTAGGATAACTACAATACCCTAGTTGACCGCTAGGACTTTTACAATGCTGCCGAAAGACACGAAAGGTTCCATCCGTCATGGGTTTGTTGATTGATATTCTGCTCGACGCCGGCAAGGACACGCTCTCGCTGGTGCCGTTTTTGTTGGTGACGTATCTGGCCCTCGAGACGCTCGAACATGTTGCGGGCAACCGCGTTAACGGCGCCATCAAGCGTGCCGGAGCCGCGGGCCCCGTGGTTGGCTCGTTGCTGGGCATGGTGCCGCAGTGCGGCTTTTCGGCAATGGCGGCCACGCTGTATGCCGGTCGTGTCGTGACCTTGGGTACGTTGGTGGCGGTGTTCCTTTCGACCTCCGATGAGATGCTGCCGCTGTTGCTCGCCGAGCAGGTGCCCGTGCAGACCATGGCGATGCTTTTGGCTTCGAAGGCACTGATCGCGCTGGTCACGGGCTTTATCGTGGACGCCGCCATTCGCGGCCTGCGTCGTAACGCTCGCGCGCATGCGGCGATTCGCCGCACCGTGCTGGGAACCGCGGCCAACCCGGCCCACGTGAACTGCGCGCACGACGACCACACTGGCGGTGACATCATCGACGAGGTGGCCGAGGCGGGCGTGAGCGCCGACCACATCCACGAGCTGTGCGAGCGCGACCATTGCGGTTGTGATGAAGACGAGGACGAGCACGACCACGGACATGGCCACGATCACGGTCATGAGGGCGAGCATGAACACCATGATGGCCACGGTCACTCCCACTCCCACGAAGGGACGCCTGTCCTGTCGATCATACGCAGCGCGATTTCGCACACCGTGCAGGTCTCGGTATTCATTTTTCTGGTGACGCTGATTCTGGTCGCCGTGCTCGAGTCGTTCGGCGAGTCCGCAATCGAGCAGTTCCTGCGCGGCAACGAGACGCTTGCGGTCCTGGGCTCGGCGCTCGTCGGCCTGATTCCCAACTGCTCGGCCAGCGTCGTCATCACGCAACTGTACCTGGAAGGCGCGCTGCAGCTGGCCCCGATGCTCGCCGGCACGCTCATCTCTGCCGGTGTGGGCTACCTGGTGCTGTTCCGCACCAACCGCAGCGCCCGCGAAAACGTCCTGTTCCTGATCATGATGTACGTCATCGGTGCGGGCTGGGGTCTTATCCTTTCTGCCTTTGGCCTCTAAGTAGATGCTTGGGGCATGCCGTAAAAACTGGGGCATGCCGTAAAATCTACCGCCATGACCTGGGCGTTGGATGCGTGTCAATCGCCAAAGCAAAAAAGCAGATTTCCGGACATGTCCCAAAAATCTACCTTGGTTAGCGCAGCAGCTCGGTGAGGTTGCGCTTAAAGCGAGCGCGGTCTTCGCTGGTAAATGCCGCCGGTCCGCGAGTGCGTCCGCCGGCGCGGCGCACCTTCTTTTCCTCGTGGCGAATAAACAGTTGCATGTCGATGGCCGCCTTGTCGTAGACGCGCCCGCGCACACCGATTGCGGCGGCATCGCGGCCGAGCACCATGCTCGCCAAGCCAATGTCCTGCGTCACGACTACGTCGCCCGCCTGCAGGCGTTCGACAATGGCAAAGTCGGCGCTGTCGGCGCCCACGCTCACATCGAGCGTCGTGACCCAAAAGCCGCGTCGCGCGTGCTCGGCATCGCGCGGGTCGTCGCGGCGAATGTGCCGTTCCAAGTTTTGCGTGCTGTTGCCGGCGATAACAACGGCGACGCCCGCCCGCCGCGCGCAGTCAATCGACTCGCGCGTGACCGGGCAGGCGTCGGCATCAATAAAGAGCGTTCGCGGCATCTAGTGCACCAGTTTGCCAAATTGAATAGCGCGAACAATCAGCGTTACGCCAAACACCAGCAGCGCGGCGCCGCTAAAGATGACGAGCATCTTGGCCGACCACAGCGGATAAATAAACACGAACATGCCGGCGATGATGGAGAGTGCGCCGCTCAGGATGGCGAGGGCACGGTTGGACGAAAGCTCGGACTCCAGAATGGACATGACACCTTCGACAATCCAGCCAAAGCCGGCCACGATAACCACCATCGTGGTGAGCGTCGCGGTCGAGAAGGCCTGGTTGCGCAGGATTATGACGCCGCCCAGAATAATGAGTAGGTTGGAGATGATGCTCGTCACGCGCCAGCCGGTGGGCAGCAGCGGCTCAAAAATGGCAGTGAACAGCCTGATGGCAGCAGTGATTACAAAGTAAAAACCCAGGACGGTCGTCAAAAAGACGAGGGACTTGGCGGGTGCAAAAAGCAGCGCGATACCAGCAATGAGTGCTAAGACGCCCGTGATGGCGTAGATCCAGCGTACGGCCTTGACGGCTTTGCCCGCCATGCTTTTCTCGTCAAATCCAAACTGGCTCGATTTTTGGTCATCGTTCTTAAAGATGCCCATAATGTCTCCTTTCCGTGCGGCGTAAGCCTTGATCGTTACAACCAGTATCGCTTAAAGGCGCTGGCGTATGGGTCGGGGAGGGCGAAACGTAACCCAAAGGTCCCGAATTGTTTCCGTTGTTCCCCACGTCGCGATTTTCTATTCAACAGGTGTAGAACATTGCAGCCCTGTTCGTTATTGCCTACGTTTTAGGTTAGATTCTCCTAAGGACAATTGGCTTGTATTGGGGGTCCCTATGAACGAAGCAGTTCCCGCGGCGCCGGTAAGCGCCGAGTCGATGGCAAAGCAGGGTTGCGAAAAGCTCGGCTTGAACGCATTTGATGCGTTGGTTCGCCGCGCCCGTACGTGCCGTCGCTTTGACGAGTCCATGCGCGTGCCGCGTGAGCTTTTGCTTGAGCTGGCGGAGCTGGCGCACCTGACTCCCTGTGGTGCCAATGCTCAGCGTCTTCGTTTTCATGTGGTGAGCGGTGCCGAGGATTGCGCGCGCGTATTTGATGAGCTCGCGTGGGCCGGTGCGCTTAAGGATTGGCCGGGTCCTGCCGAGGGCGAGCGCCCGACCGGCTACATCGCGATTTTGGCCGAGCGCGCCGTTCCGGGTAAGCCCGCCGCTCCCATTACCGAGGCCGACACGGGCATTGCCGCGCAGACGATGATGCTCGCCGCCCGCAGCGCCACGCCCGAGGTGGCAGCCTGCATGTTCAAGGCCTTTACGCCCCACGCGATCGATGCCATGGGGCTCGATAACGACAAGTATGAGCTCAAGCTGATCATGGCGTTTGGCGTTCCGGCCGAGACGCAGGTGATCGATGCGATCGATTCCAACCCCGACGGCTCAATTAATTACTGGCGCGACGAGGCACAGGTGCACCACGTACCCAAGCGCCCGCTTGCTGACGTACTGGTGTAGCTGAGCGTCGCCGCGGTGTGATCCGGCGGTGAACCACCACAAAGGTGCCTGTCCCCTTTGTGGTGGTACGAGGGGAGGACATGTGGCCGATCTGTATTTGGTGCGGCATGGGCAGACTGAGTTCAATGTGCAGAACATTTTGCAGGGCTGGCACGATTCGCCGCTTACGGCGCGCGGGCGCGAGCAGGCACTGGCGACGCGCGCGGCGTTCGAGGACCGCGGCGTGACCTTTGACCATGTGTATTCGTCTCCGTTGGGGCGGGCGCGGTGTACGGCAGAGCTAATTGCTGGTGAGGGCCGCTCGATAGAGCTGGTCGATGACCTGCGCGAGTGGCATTTGGGCACGCTGGAGGGTACATCAAATCGCGAGATGCCGCCGCAGCCCTGGGACGATTATCCGGTGGCCTTTGGCGGCGAGTCGGAAGTGCAGCTCCGAGCGCGCATGGTCGCGGCGCTGTCCCGCATCATGGCCAGGTCGCAGCACGACTGCGTGCTGGCGGTTTCCCACGGCTCAGCCTGCCAGGAGTTTCTTGAGTATGTGACTGGCAGGGGAGAGCTACCCGACAACGGTGCCGTGCTTCATTTTGGCTATTGCGACGGGGCGTTTTCGCTCTTGGGTTGGTAACAAACGAAAGGACCCCCTATGAATAAAGACCTGTATCTGGTTCGTCATGGACAGACGATATTTAATCTCAAGCGCATTATTCAGGGCTGGAGTGACTCGCCGCTTACGCAGTTGGGATGCGACCAGGCGGCGCGTGCCGGCATGTTTTTACGTGCGCGCGGCATTGAGCCCGATCATGCCTACACCTCCACACTTCATCGCACCGAGCAGACTATCGCCAACTTGTGGCCGGGCTTGGCGTACGAGCGCCTGGACGGCCTGCGCGAATGGTTCTTTGGCGACTTTGAGGCCGAGCGCGTGATGCTTATGCCCGAGCGCCCGTGGCGCGATTTCTATCGTCAGTTTGGCGGCGAGGGCCAGATGCAGGTGCGCGACCGCATGGTGACGACGCTGACCGAGCTTATGCAGCGTCCGGACCATACGTGCGTGCTTGCGGTAAGCCACGGATCGGCCATCAAGGAGTTCATGGACCACGTGAAGGGCGCGGCGGCAGACGAGCGCGACCGTGTGCCGGGCAACTGCTCGGTGCTGCACTTTGCGTTTGACGACGAATCCGACACGTTTGAGCTGATTGAGATTTTTACGCAGGAGGATTACGCACGCGAGCTGGGCCTTGAACCGCTTGTGGCTACTGCAGGTCCGCAGCGCGGATAACGCGAGCGTGTCGGCTCGGGTCGCCGGCATAACTTCTCGACGCAAAAGGGGCGGAGATGCATGTACCTGCTGCATCTCCGCCCCCTGTTTGTTGAGCTGCCGATTTTTGTGCTGCGCGGTCTGGTCTTGCTAGAACCGCGCGACTTGGTGCGTGAGCAGACCCGTCGGAACCTGCGGCGCGGCGCCGGCGATCTGCGCGGCGGGGAACAGTGCGGCTACAGCAAAGTTGAACGGCTCTTTGCCCGTGTAGGTGCCGGCAGCATGGGCATCGTCGGCCAGGAGCTGTGATGCCTCGACTAGTGCGGCAGCGTAGGCAGGGTCGTCGGCCAGTGCCGGCTCCGGCGCCTGGTCGAGCATGGCACGGATGGCGCCGACGGCGTCCTCGCGCTTGACCTCCCACACGCGGTGCGTAATGCCCGCGGGGTCGGTGACGGCGTAGAGCGAGGCGCCCTCTTTGGCAGCGCCCAGGATGATGTCCATGACGGGCGACGCCTCGTAGGCGAGCGTTACGGGACGGGGCTGTACCTTGAGGTCGGCGAATGCGCGCGCAGCGGCGGCCGTATCGGCGGCAACCGCGTCGCCGCCCGCCAGCGCACCAACCGGGCAGATCGCCACAACGCCCGTCACGCGCCCCGGCTCCCCCGAGCATTCGTACACGTAATACGCCGCACCCGGGTCCTTGAGCATCAGGCCATCGGCAATGGCTCCGCGCAGAGCATCGTTGCCGCTCAGGATGCTGCCCATTGCAGGCAGCGCCTCGAGCACGCGGTCCTGAGCCGGGCGGATGCAGGGAAAGGGAAGTGCTTTCATGGGCGGTCCTAACGCACGATTCGGTTTGTTCGCGGCTTATTATGCCCCAACTTGGCAGCTCTCGTCCCAGAGCACGTTATCGGCGAGCGCGATTAGCACCTGCTGACAACGAACGATATCGGCGTGGGGCACATATTCGTTGGGCTTGTGCGCGAGCGCGAGCGACCCGGGACCGTAGCTCATGCAATTGCGGTTACCTGTCTTGCCGGCAATGACGGCGGTGTCGGTGTAGCCGGTAAAGAAGCCGACGGTCGTGTCCGCGCCCGTCACGTCATCGGCGGCACGCTTGAGCACTGCTAGAAGGGGAGAGTTTGGGTCGCGCTCGATGGCGGGGCGGTCGCCCGTCACGACGTAGCTGCCGTGGCAACCGGGAACGGCGGCTTCGGCGCTGGCGATGGCCTGCTCTACCATGCGCTTCGCGACGGCCGTATCAGTCGGCGGAGTCAGGCGCATATCGACCCAGACCTTGGCGCGGTCGGGCACGACATAGGGGCGATATCCGCCCTCGATTTGGCCAAACGTGATGGTCGAAGACCCCAGCTCATCGTGCGCGGGCAGCGCCACAAACGCGCGACGGAGCGAACACACGACCTCGGCCATGGCGGCGACGGCATCCGCGCCCTTCCACGGCTGGCTCGCATGCGCCGTCACGCCAGCCATTTCAATCTCGAACCACGTACGCCCCTTGTGCGCCACCTGGATCTGTCCGTCGGTGGGCTCGGTGTCCAGCACCCATTCGCGCGAACCGACCCAGCCGGCATCGATGGCTGCCTCGGAGCCTCGCATAAAGTCTTCCTCGTCGACCGAGCAGATGAGTGAAAAGCCGCGGCGGGGCAGCGCGCCATCCGCCGCCACGCGCTCGAGCGTATGGACCAGTGCGGCAATGGCGCAGGCCAGGCCACTCTTCATATCGCAGGCACCGCGGCCGTAGAGCTTGCCGTCGCGCACGACCGCCCCGAGCGGCGCAATGTCCGCGTCCCAGCCATCACCCAAGGTGACGGTGTCCATATGGCAGATATAGACCAGCCGTGGCTCGTCGTTCAAACCGGGCACGGTGACCATAAGATCGCGGCGCCCAGGGAGTACTTCGAGCTCTGCAATCTGCACGGCATCGAGTACCGGATGGCTCAGCTGCGCCAACCGTTCCTCAACCAACGCTTTGATATAGCGTTCAATCTCGCCCTCATACGCACCTGGGTCGGAACTGTCGATCCGCACGAGCCCTTGCGTAAGCCGCCAAGCACAATCTGTATCAACCATAGGCACCTCACAGATAGTTAGGTCAACATACAGATTGTATGCCAAGAAGCGGCTCGGTGCATTTAATGGAGCGCTCACAAAATGGGGGCGCCTCTCGTGCGAAAGGCGCCCCCGCGGGCATTCAATGTCAGCGACGGGCGGGCCACATGGGGAACTGCCCGTCAGATCAGCCGGCGCTATTTGATCACGCGCACGCGATACATCGAGGGAATCTGCTTGAGTGCTTCGATGGTACTGGTGTCAAGGTGCTCGTCGGTGTCGAACATGGTGTAGGCGTTCTCGCCGGCGGACTCGTTGGTCATGCGCTGCACGTTGGCGTTGTCCTTGGCAAGGATTGCCGTGATCTGGCCGATCATGTTGGGCACGTTGGCGTGCAGGCAGGCGATGCGGCTTGCGGCGCGCGCCTTGCCCATGCTGCAGGCGGGGTAGTTGACGCTGTGTGCGATGTTGCCGTTCTCCAGGTAATCCTTGAGCTCGCTGATGGCCATGTCGGCGCAGTTGGCCTCGGCCTCGCCGGTGCCTGCGCCCGAGTGCGTGGTGATAAACGTATTGGGCATCTTGACGGTTTTGGGCGTGGCAAAGTCGCAGCTAAACCAGCTGAGCTTGCCTGCACGCAGGGCGGCGTCGACGGCGTCCTCGTCAATGATGGTCTCGCGTGCGTAGTTGATCAGCACGGCGTCCGGGGCCAGCAGGTTGATCTGCTCGGTGCTGATCATGCCGATGGTGTCGGCCTTGCTGGGCACGTGCACCGTGAGGTAATCACAGCCGCGGCAGAGATCTTCGAGCGTGCCCACGCGCTGCACCTCGCGGCTCAGCACCCACGCGTGCTCGACGGAAATGAACGGGTCGTAGCCGTAAACGTCCATGCCCAGGTCGACGCAGGCGTTGGCGACCTTGGAACCTACGTTGCCCAGGCCGATGACGCCGATGCGCTTGCCTTTAAGCTCGCGGCCCACAAAGGCCTTCTTGGCCTTTTCGGCATCGACCTGAATCTCGGGGTCGTCGGCGTTGTCGCGCACCCAGTTCATCGATTGCACCACGCCGCGGCTCGAGAGCACCAGCATGCCTAGGACGAGCTCCTTAACGGCGTTGCTGTTAGCGCCGGGGGAGTTAAAGACGACGACGCCCTTCTTGGCGTACTCCTCGACGGGGATGTTGTTGACGCCGGCGCCGCAGCGGGCGATGGCGCGGATGCCCTCGGGCAGCTCGTAGCCGTGCAGGTCGGTCGAGCGCATCAGGATGGCGTCGGCCTCTTCGGCGGTGCTCACAAATTCGTAGCCCTCGCCAAACTCGACTTTGCCGTCCTTGGTGATGTCGTCGATGGTCTTAATCTTACGCATGGAAAAACTCCTTAGCAGGTTTGGTTTAAACAGGTGGTTTGAAGTGGCTGGTCGGCCCGCGCGTTGCGGGCTAGTTAGATCGCGGACTCAAACTATGCTGCGCTTCGAAGTCCTTCATGTACGAGGCCAGTGCCTGCACGTCTTCCATGGTTACGGCGTTGTAGACGCTGGCGCGCATACCGCCCACCAGGCGATGGCCCTTGACGTTTTGAATCTGGTGCTTGGCCGCGCCTGCGACAAAGGCCGCGTCGAGTTCGGCGTCGCCGGTGCGGAAGGTGACGTTGGCGATGGAGCGGCTGTCGGCCTGCGTAGTGCTATGGAACAGCTCGCTGTGCTCGAGCAGCTCATAGAGCAGGTTGGCCTTGGCCCAGTTGCGCTCGGCCATGGCGGCAAGTCCGCCGGTCTCCTCGACCCAATGGAACACCTTGCCGCACACGTAGATGCCAAAGGTGTTAGGCGTGTTGAGCATGGAGCCCTTGGCGGCCTGGGTCTTAAGGTCCATGTACTGCGGCGTCTGCGCAAAGGCGGGGCCGTCGGCGATGAGGTCGTCGCGCACGATGACCACGGTCACGCCCGCGGCACCAGCGTTTTTCTGCGCGCCGGCGTAGATGAGGCCGTAGCGCTCGACGTCGAGCGGCTGCGACAGAAAACAGCTCGAGACATCGGCGACCAGCGGCACGTCGCCGCAGTTGGGCAGCTCGTGGTACATGGTGCCAAAGATGGTGTTGTTCTGGCAGATGTAGACGTAGTCGAGCCCGTCGCCCGCAGCCTCGTCGGCAATGCGCGCGTTGATGTCGGCCATGTTGGGAATGCGGTCGAAGTTGGTGTCCTCGGAGCTCGCGAGCAGCACGGCCTCGCCGTACTTGGCGGCTTCTTTGTATGCCTTGTTGGCAAAGTTGCCGGTCACGATGTAGCCGGCGCGGCCGCGGCGCATGAGGTTCATGGGGATGCCCGCAAACTGCAGCGTGGCGCCGCCCTGCAAAAACAGGACGCGGTAATTGTCGGGGATGCTCAGCAGGCGACGCAGGGTTGCCTCGGCGTCGTCGATGATCTGCTGGTACATGCTAGATCGATGGCTCATCTCGAGCACGGACATGCCGCAACCGCGGTAGTCCATCATCTCGTCGGCGATCTCGGCGAGCACGCTTGTAGGCAGTGCGGCCGGGCCAGCTGAGAAGTTGTGCACACGTGCCATCTTCTAGTCCCCCTCGTAGTCGTTTGAACGTTCGGGATACTTTAGCACAGTGGAGCGCCAGGTGCGACCGCATCACGGTAAAACTCGAGTGCGCTGCTATGATTTACAGGATGGTTACATGGGGGAGGGGTGCTTTACTCCTCGGGCAAATCCGAATCTGCGAGCGAAGGCATGAGGTTCTCTAGGCGCTTGATCTCTTCGCCGCAAATTAGCTACCTCCTGGTCACTACGACGCCAGTGTGGCGATGACGGCTTCGTCGCCGGCGTATATGAGGGTGTCGCCATCGGGGATGATCGTCTGGCCTTCGCGCTTGAGCATCACCACAATAAACGGATGCTTGCCTTGCGGCACGTCGCGCAGGCGCTGACCGGCCAGGCGACCGTGGGGGGTCACGGTGACCTCGCGCAGTGTAACCTCGGCACGCTCTTCGAATGTTGGGGCGGCCATCACCAGTAGATCGCCTTCCTGGATCACGGTATCGCCGTTGGGCAGCACCGGGTGCGCCCCGTCGCGCAGTACCAGGACCACGAGCATATCTGTAGCGCTGCCAATGTCCGCGAGCGAGCGTCCGGCAAACGGATGTCCAGCGCCCACCTTGAGCTTTACAAACGACATGCCGTCCTCGTCGCGGTAGTCGTTAAAGGTGCGGCGCACGTCGCCGGTCTCATCGATCATATCGAGCTTCTTCGCCACCGCCGGCAGCAGCGAGCCTTGCACCACAATGCTCGACACGGCAATCACAAACACCAGGTCAAATAGGTCGTGTCCGCCAGGAACGCCGGCAACCACGGCAAAGAGACCAAAGACGACCGAAGCTACTCCGCGCAGACCCGCCCAGCTTACGAGCGCAACCTGGCGAGGGTTCGTCTTAAAGGGCGCTAGGAGCACGCCGACGGCGATGGGGCGGCTCACAAAGAGCATAAACGCCATGAGTGCCAGGCTCGGCAGCAGCATCTGCGGCAGGCGTGCGGGCGTTACGAGCAGGCCGAGCAAGAAGAAGATCGTCATCTCGGCCATCTCGGTGAGGGTATCGAAGAAGTGCGCCATCTCGACCTTGCCGGTGATGTCGCTCGCACCCAGCACAATGCCGGCCAGGTACACGGCCAAAAATCCGTTGCCGCCCAGGTAGCTCGGCAGCGCGTAGGCGACGATGGCCACGGCGAACAAAAAGATGGTCTGCGCGCCCTCGGCCGTTGCGTGCGCGCGTTCAATCAGGCGGCCCGCCGCCCAGCCGATGGCGAGGCCCAGGCCCACGCCCAAGATAATCTGCTTGGCCAGCAGTGCGGGAATGTTGATGTCGCCGCCGGCCGCGAGTGTGGCGAGCACGGCGGTGAGCATATAGGCGACGGGATCGTTGGAGCCCGATTCGACCTCGAGCAGCGAGTCGGTGCCGCCCCTCAGCGACAGGCTGTGCTCGCGCAGAACGCTAAAGACGCTGGCCGCGTCGGTGGACGCCACGACCGATCCCAACAGCAGGCCGTCGATCCAGTCGAACCCCAGCGCGAAGTGGGCGAACACGCCGGTGATGCCGGCAGTGATGACGACGCCGAGCGTGCTCAGCAGCACCGCCGGCACAGCGACGGGTTTGGCACGGTCGATATTGGTGTTAAAGCCGCCGTAGAACATGATGAACAGCAGCGCCGTGCTGCAGACGGTTTCGGTGAGCGCATAGTCGCTAAAGTCGATATGCGCCGGGCCGTTGACGCCCAACAGCATGCCGAGCGCGATAAAGATGAGCAGGGTGGGGAAGGGGAGCTTTTTGCCGACGGGTTTGATGGTCAGACACAGAATGATGACGAGGCCGATAAAGAGAAGGATCTGGTTCATGGATGGTGTCCGCTCCTGGTTGGTTGGCGTGGCACGGTCAGTTGCCTGCGGTTATTTGTACCCAAAGATGGTGGGTTTATGGGGTTGGATTGCGGGCGTGCGCGATATCGTCATAGACGGCTGCCGTCTTTGCCTCTGCTCGGAAACCCTTTCCAGCTTTATTGCAACGGAGTACAATGGGTAACGTTTAAGTTCAACTTGAAGTTTTAGTTGCGGCGCCGGGCTTCGGCCGCAATGCAAGGAGAGGCGTACCATGGCGATCTATGTGACATCTGATGCTCACGGGCACGTGCGTGCGCTTGACGAAGCCCTGTCTAAGATCTCGTTGACGTCCGACGACACGCTGTACGTGCTGGGCGACATGATCGATCGCGGGCCCGATCCGGTCGGCGTTATTAAGCTCGTGCGCTCGCTGCCCAACGCCCACGTGCTCAAGGGTAATCACGAGCAGATCATGCTCGATGCCATCATTGGCCAGGATCCGCTCGATGCCGAGACCTGGGATATCAACGGTGGTTGGACGACGCGCGAGCAGCTCAACGACATGGAATTTGAGGCATACGAGGAGCTCGTGCGATGGATGGCCGCGCTGCCGCTCTACGCAGTGGTCGAGACCGAGGAGCGCCCGTATCTGCTGGTACATGCTGGAATCGAGATGAAGGCGGCGCGCGCGTTTTTGCTTGAGCATGGCGTCGATTGTGCCGATGGCGTTGGAGCGGTGGGTGCCGATCGCGAGCTGCTGCAGCAGATGCTCGCGGTGCAGTCGTCCGATGACCTGCTGTGGATTCGTCATGGCTATTGGGATGCGTCGACCGGGCTGCTTTCTGCCGAGGGCAAGGGCCCGGTCGTGGTGAGCGGTCACACGCCCACGGTATCGCTTGGGCGCTATTGCGAGGTCGGTGGTCTGGCGGGGCTCGATGAGGAATCGGGACGCGGGCAGATCGTGCGCTTGGGCGGCGAGGACACTGCTGGTGTGCCCGATCGCATCGACATCGACTGCGCCGCCGCCACCGGCTCCGAGTTCGGCCGCGTGGGCATCCTGCGCCTGGACGACGGGGCCGAGTTCTACGCGAACATCAACCCGGGCGGATAACCTTGTTCCGCCGATCTACCGTAGCTAATTTGGGACGGGGCTTTTTTGACTACTTTCGGAGAGTAGCGCCTTCTTGCTCGGTAAGCGCTAGAAATGAGGAGCGTCTGCGTCCTCGACAGCGCGAAAATGCTCGAAAAACCGTCGCAACGGAGTCAAACGACGTCGCGGCGGTTCTTTTTTGGCTGCCCGCTTGCTAAGTGAGTAGACTTTTTTGGAAATGCCGAGCACCCAACATATTTGCCTCAATAAAACCGCAGGTCACAGACTTGTGCTCTGTTGGTGTGGTCGGGGATTCGGTAAAAGTCTACTCACTTAGTTTTGCGTGATGAATATTGTCCGCAACGAGACCCCAGACGGGGTGATTCCATCGCAAATTCCGGTGACCGGGCAGCTAATTAGGCGCCGTATGGGTTGCGGTCGCGTTCGATGCGTTGGCGGATGCGGCGGTACTCGATTATCAGCAGCACCAGGAGTAGGGCCATGATGGCTAGGTAGCTCACTACAGCGCCCATCAGACCCAGCAGCTTAATCAGGATCACCGGCAGCACCACGCTTACGGCGAAGCAGATCAGGTAGATCTTGGTGACGTCTCTAGCGTGGCGTAGCACCGTGATGATGGCGTAGATAAAGTCGATGGCCGCGGTGACGCCGCCGGCGACGACCATCAGCAGCGCCAGCGTACGGTAGCGCTCAAAGCTGAGGCCGTACATAAAGCTCATGAGGGGAATACCGGGACCTGCCATAAATGCGGCGCACATGCCGGTGATGACCACGATCAGCGCCATAACGGCAACAATAATCAGGTCAAAGCGACGACGCTTGCGAGGATTAGCCCAAATGTTCGACAAGCGCAGGAGCTGCGGTTTATAGATAAATCCAATGCTCAGCAAAATAGCCTGCGCAGGAAAGAACAGGGCATTAAAGTACAGCTGATATTTGTATGCCAGCGTGCCTTCCATCACAAACTTGGGCATGCTCTCGATAAGGTTGAACAGGAACAGTGCACCAAAGAGCGGGGCGCACTGGACAAACAGGTGGCCGACCTCGCGCAGGCTCACGCGGCGCGATTTTTCGGTCTCGAGCAGGGCGAGCGGCGCGGTGACCAGCACGAGCGAGGCGATCGCGGTGACACCCATGTCCATGGCCGCGATGGGCATGCTGCGCGTGAGGAACAGCGCCACGCTGAAGACCGCGATGACGCCGACGGAGCGTAGCGTTTGGCTCATTCCAGCCAAGTAGAGTTTGTCGGCCTGCTGCAGGCGGCCTTCGTACACGTCGGCGACGCCGTCGATGACCTTATACAGGTAGACGCCCAGGCCGATCGTCGCCATCTGCGCGTCATAGCCGCGGGCGCTGCTATACATGAGGCCGCAGCCTAGGGCGAGCGCTCCGCAGATCCAACGATTGAGCTGGTAGGAGGCGAAGGACGTCTTTTCGTCGATGTCCGAGACCTGGAAATTGCGCACGCCGTAGTTGCACGCGATCATGATGAGCGTGCCGGTGACAAAGGCGATGGAGAACTTGCCGGCTTCTTCGGCGCCCACGAGCTGTGTGGACACGATGGTGAGCAGCGGAAACGCCAAGCCCCACACGGCGGTGCCGAGAGCGTTCCAAAGGTAATCGCGGCGGGTGGCGTGCTCCTCGTATTCCGCTTCCTGCATGGAGAACCCGCCGCCGTAGACGGCGCCGAGCAGACGGTTCCACCAAGCGTTGACCATGCGGCGGACGGGGCCGGGCTCCCGATCGCGTTCGCGCCGGCGACGTGTGGCTTGGCTGCTATCGGGCCCGCCGGCGTTGCGCTGACTCAGCTCTTGGATGCGTGCGAGTTCCTCGGCAGTGTGCGAGGCAGGGAAGAGGCCGTTCTCGATGCGGCCGCCCTGGGCCTTCGCGGCGCCGTTCTTCGATGCAGCGGGGTTGGAGGTGCCGTTGCGGCGGGCGATGGCGCGGCGAATGCTATCGAGGGGCGTGATGCTCAAAGCGGGGTCCTTTCTATTGCTGCGCTCTAGTATAGTCGCGGTGGTATCCATTCGTGTTTTTGAACAGGTTGTTCAATAATTTCGGCGGCGCCATTCAGTAGTCGGCACTTAGGGACGTTCCTTATGTGCCGGCACTTTGGGAACGTCCCTAAGTGCCGGCATCCGGGGACGCTCCTTGAATGTTGCCTGTTCAAGAGTGTCCCCAATGACTAGTCGTTTAAGAACGTCTCCAATGACTGGGCCGCTTGCCTGCGATTTTTGACCGTTGGGCGGGCTTGCCGCCCTTGCCGCAAAAACGTTTTTGCATATCGGGTACAACGGGCTTTACGTGAGTAAAGTGCGCGCCGCGTCCACGTGCCGCGTTTTTAAAGGAGGCCCCATGCCTGGTGTTACCCCTGCAGAAGTTCTGTCCAATTTTGGCATTACGCTGGTCGAAGACCCCGCTGAGAACCAGCCCCGCCTGCTGGTTGACCTGCCGGCAGCCGAGCTCGTCGAGCATGCCATCCGCCGCAACGAAGGCCGCATGGCATCCAACGGCGCGCTGGTGATCGAGACGGGGGAGCGTACCGGACGTTCGCCCAACGACCGCTTTATCGTTGACACCCCCGATGTCCACGACAAGATTGCCTGGGGCGCCGTCAACCGCCCGCTGTCCGTCGAAAGCTACGAGGTCATCAAAGCCGGCATCGTCGACTATCTCAACGAGCGCGATGTGTTCGTCACCCGCGGCATGGCCGGCGCCGACCGCAACCACACGCGCCGCCTGCTCGTCGCCTGCGAGCGTGCCAGCCAGGCGCTCTTCATTAAGCAGATGCTCGCCCGCCCGCTCGCCCGCGAAATCGCGCGCACCGGCGAGCCGGACTTCTGCGTGCTCGCCGCGCCGGGCTACCAATGCGACCCTGCCATCAAGGGCCTCAACTCCAGCGCCGCCGTGGTCATCAACTTCCAGGAGCGCGTGATTTTGGTCGCGGGTACCGGCTACTCCGGCGAGATCAAAAAGTCCATCTTCAGCGTTATGAATTACCTGCTGCCCGTCGAGGACGACGTGCTGCCCATGCACTGCTCGGCCAGCATGGATCCCGTCACGCACGAGACCGCCGTGTTCTTTGGCCTGTCCGGCACCGGCAAGACCACGCTTTCGGCCAATCCCATGCGCCTGCTGATCGGCGACGACGAGCACGGTTGGTCCGACATGGGTATCTTCAACATTGAGGGTGGCTGCTACGCAAAATGCGAGGGCCTGGACGCCTTCCACGAGCCCGAGATCTTCAACGCCGTCCGTTTTGGCGCCATTTGCGAAAACGTGGTGCTCGACGAGAACCGCAAGCCCAACTATGACGACATCTCGATCACGCACAACACGCGCGTGGCCTATCCCGTGGAGCACATTCCTAACGCGTGGACTAAGGGCATGGGCACCACTCCGAGTGTCGTGCTGTTCCTGACTTGCGACGCTTTTGGCGTGCTGCCGCCCATCTCACGCCTGACGGCCGATGCCGCCATGTACCACTTTGTGACGGGCTTTACGGCTAAGATTCCCGGCACCGAGGTCGGCGTCACCGAGCCCACGCCCACGTTCTCTTCGCTGTTCGGCGAGCCGTTTATGCCGCTCGACCCCATGGTTTACGCCAAGATGCTTGGCGAGCGCATTGCCGACGGCCGCACGCGCGTGTACCTGGTCAACACCGGCTGGATTGGCGGCGGCTACGGCGTGGGCCATCGCATCGAGCTGGCCTACACGCGCTCGCTGGTCGCGCGCGCCCTCGACGGCACCATCGAGGACAGCGAGTTCGTGCACGACGACATCTTTAACGTCGACATTCCCACGACGTGCCACGGCGTGCCCGATGGCATCCTGGTGCCGCGCCAATACTGGCAGAGCACCGCGCGCTATGACGAGGCCGCGCACAACCTGGCGGTGATGTTCGAGGAGAACTTCGAGAAGAAGTACTCGCACCTGCCCGAGTCCGTCAAAGCCGCCGGTCCGCACGCTCAAGTACACGCCGACGCCCGTCATCGCGGCCGCGGCCTGCTGGGACTCCGCCACTAGCTTCGCCGTGAGTCCATATCCACCACAAAGGGGACAGGCACCTTTGTGGTGGTTTTGCTCGCGTGGATGACTCGGGTTACAATACGCCTGACATATCGTCCCCTTCTCCGGATGGGGACAGCGCAAGCGTTCTTGTGACGGCACCGTAGGACTTTGAAGGTGGCCGTTGTAAGGGCGCTTTTTGTTTAGGCGCCCTCACTCGGGCGCGCACAATGAAGGGAGAGCGTATGAAGAGCTTTATTGCCGAGGATTCATTCTGGGAGCTGTTTCCGCAGGCAGCGGTCGGTGTTGTGGTCGTGGAGGGCATGAAGCCCACGGCTCAGATTCCTCAAGAGGACGTGGATGCGATTGCGGCGTTGCTCGACCGCGCCAATATCGATGCGGAGCGTCATCTGACCAGCGACACTATCAGCGAGAACGCACCGGTCAAGGCATGGCGCGAGGCCTATCGTCTGTTCAAGACCAAGAAAGGCGCGCGCTGCTCGATCGAGAACTTGCTCAAACGCGTGCTCAAAGGCAAGCCGGTGGGCCACATTACGCCCGCGGTGGATATTTACAACACGGTGTCGCTGACCTACGCGCTGCCCGTGGGAGGCGAGGATCTGCATGCGATCGAGGGGGACCTTCGCCTGAAGGTGACCGACGGTGGCGATGCGTTCTTGCCGCTTGGCGAGGAGGCGGACGATCCGACGCTGCCCGGCGAGCTCGCCTACATCGACGATGCGGGCGCTGTGTGCCGCTGCTGGAACTGGCGCGACGGCGTTCGCACGGCGCTGTCCGATGATTCGGCCGATGCGTTCCTGGCGATTGAGTGCGTGGAGCCCGAGCGGATGGGGGATTGCCAGGCTGCGATCGATCGCTTAGCCGAGCTGCTTGAGCGCTATCTGGGAGCGACGGTTGTCATTAAGACGCTTGTGACCCGCGACAATCCTTGCGTGGAGCTGTAGCGGCGCCTAGAACCTATTGATGCCCCAAACCACCACAAAGGTGCCTGTCCCCTTTGTGGTGGTTTTTATGTTGATGGGTTAACAAATGGGGTATTTGGGTACGGGTGTCGCCTTATGCGACTAAGATGTTTACCCGTTAGCATTATGCAAGCGAAAGGCGGTCGTCTCCCATGCAGCAGAGCGACGAGACACGTTTCGAGGACTTTGTCGGACTGATCAGCGGTCTCTACAAGGAGATCCAGCGCATTAAGACGTCTGAGGGCGCAAGGCTGGGCCTCAAGGGCTCCGACGTTATGTGCCTGTACTATCTTGAGCGCAGCAAGGACGGCCTGACTGGTGCCGACCTGGCTCGCATGGCAGGCGTGACCCGCGCCGCCGTCTCGCGTACGCTCGCGCATCTGGAGGAGGGCGGCTACGTCGAAGTCGATGATTCGGGCGATGCCGCCGTTAAGTATCGTGCTCCGGTTCGCCTGACCGCTCTGGGCGGCGAGAGCATGAGCGAGGCGGACCGCATCATTCGCGAGGTGCTCGATACCACCGGTAAGGCTATGGGTGTGGAGCAGCGCGAGCAGATGTATGCATCGCTGCGTACGATTCTCGACACCCTGCGCGAGATCTAAGGCCGCCAAGGCATTTGCTTCCCATTAACAACTGCATAGTCCCGTTTGAGCGCGTATACCGTGCCGGGGCATTGCTGTCAAAATTCCCCGCGCGAGCTCCGCGCAAGAAAGGATTTGTTATGTCCATTCGTATTATTACCGATTCCGCAAGCGATATGTCGCCGGCGGAGCACCCCGCTCTGCGTGTTTTGCCGCTGTCCGTCACCTTTGGCACCGATGTGTATATGGATGGCGTCGACATCGATCATCAGCGCTTTTACGAGATGCTCGTGGAGCGCGATGAGCTGCCCAAGACCGGCCAGGTCAACCCGTACGCGTTTTCGCAGGCGATTGCCGAGGCACGTGAGGCCGGCGACGAGGCAGTGATTATTACCGTGGGCGCCAAGCTTTCGGGCACCAATCAGAGTGCCCGTACCGCACTTGCCGAGGCGCCGGGCGGCGACGTGTTCGTGGTGGACAGCAATAACGTCACCCTGGGCGAGCGTGTCCTGGTCGAGTATGCGTTGCGCTTGGTGGACGAGGGCCGTAGTGCGGCCCAGATCGCGGCGGCCGTCGAGGCAGTCCGTGACCGCGTGGTGGTTATCGGTCTGCTTGAGACGCTGGAGTACTTGGTGCGCGGCGGTCGCCTGTCTGCTGCGGCCGGCGCTGTGGGCACGTTGCTCAACGTAAAGCCCGTTGTGGCCGCCGAGGACGGCCTGATCGTGCAGCTGGGCAAGGCGCGCGGTTCCAAGAACGGTCGTAACCTGCTCAACCAGAAGGTAGAAAAGGCGGGCGGCGTCGACTTTTCCATGCCGCTGGCGCTGGGCTATACAGGCCTTTCGGACGCCGTGCTCAAGAAATATATCGAGGACAGCGCGGCACTGTGGGCCGGTCACACCGAGGGCGAGCTGTCCATCCACACCATTGGCGCCACCATCGGCACCCACGTGGGCCCCGGCGCCGTAGCCGTAGCCTTCTTCCAGCCCGCCAACTAACCGACCTGCCATAAACCACCACAAAGGGGACAGTGAACTGCCTCCCATTTCTTGGACATCGGGAAATGGGAGGTTTTCCATGAGTATAGACCTCAGGGTGAAGCACGACCTGGAGTCCAGGAGGCGGGCCGTCGAGCTCTTCGACGCCGGCGTCGGCTGCAAGCCGGCGGCCGAGGCCCTGTCCGTCCCCCGCGAGACCGTGAGAGAATGGCAGTGGGTATACCGGGCGTTCGGAAGCGAGGCGCTGCTGTCCATGGGCGGGAAACAATCCAGGTACACATTCGAGCAGAGGGTCGCCGCGGCGTCGGCCGTGGTCGACGGCGGGATGGCGAAGACCGACGCCATGGCCGAGTTCGGGATCAGGTCGAAGTCCCCGCTGGAGCGCTGGTGCAGGCTCTACCGCGAGGGCGGCGCCGAGGCGCTGCGGCCCGGACCGAAGGGCAGGCCGAGGGGGTCGAGGTCGAAGCCCCGGGCCCGCACCCACGAGCAGGAGCTCGAGGAGCGCTGCCGCAGGCTCGAGGCCGAGGTCGCCTACCTAAAAAAATTGCGCGCCCTGGTCGAGCGGGACGGGCTCTGACCAGGGCGGCGGCCGA
>CABIZD010000016.1 GCA_902363125.1 Coriobacteriaceae bacterium | reverse complement strand
CCCTCGTCGTGCAGCTCTGCCGCTCGCAGTCTCATTCCGACGTCGTACAAAGCGTTTCCAGCCATAAAAAGGCCTCCCATTTCTTGTGTCCAAGAAATGGGAGGCAGTTCACGAAGTGCGCAGCGGGGGTTTCTTGCATGTCCGAGGACGTTCTGAAAAGTAACTTCAGGGCGGGCCCGGACAATAACAACCGACTACAGGTCGATGTGCGATTCCTTGATCGGGAACGGCTCCGCGAAGTGGCAGGCGCAGCAGTGACCCGGTGCGACTTCCTTAAACTCGGGAAGCTTCTCAGAGCAGATGCCCTGCGCGATCGGGCAGCGAGTGTGAAAACGGCAACCGGTCGGCGGATCCAGCGGTGACGGCGGATCGCCAGCGAGGATGATGCGCTTGCGCGTCTTCTGGATATCAGGATCGGGCACCGGCACAGCAGACAGCAGCGACTGCGTGTACGGATGGTGAGGCTCACTGTAGAGCGTCTTCCAGTCCGAAACCTCGACCATCTTGCCCAGATACATAACGGCAACGCGATCGGAGATATGCTGCACGACAGACAGGTCGTGGGCGATAAACAAATATGCAGTACCGAACTTGTCCTGGAGTTCCTTGAGCAGGTTCAGAACCTGGGCCTGAATGGACACATCCAGAGCGGAAACCGGCTCGTCGCAGATAATCAGCTTGGGCTTCAGCGCAAATGCACGGGCAATGCCGACACGCTGACGCTGACCGCCGGAGAACTCATGAGGATAGCGGTTAATGTGCTCGGGGTTCAGTCCGACAACGTCGAGAAGCTCGCGGACACGCTCAATGCGCTCCTCCTTGGTGCCCACGCCGTGAATGGTCATGGGCTCGGAGACGATCTCACCGATAGTCATACGAGGATTGAGCGAAGCATAAGGATCCTGGAAGATGAACTGCATCTCGCGACGCATATCCTTGATCTCGTGCTTGCTCATCTCGGCAACGTCTTTGCCCTGGAAGAACACTTTGCCTGCCGTCGGCTTGGTCAGGCGCATGATGGTGCGGCCCGTGGTGGACTTACCGCAACCAGACTCGCCGACCAGGCCAAAGGTCTCGCCCGGATAAATCTCGAACGAAATATCATTCACAGCAGAGACGACACGCTTGGAGAAGCGCTTGGCGAACATGCCGGACTCTGCGGGGAACTCCTTAGAGAGGTGCTCGACCTTCAACAGCGGAGTACGTTCGTTGGTATCTGCCATTACGCCTCGCCTCCCTTCTTGGAATCCTTGCGCGTACGGGACGTCTCAGGAGCGTTCTTGAGGAACTCGGGGTCACCGGAGTAGTGGCACGCAGAGTAATGACCAGACTCGGTGACAACGCGCTCGGGGCGCTGCTTGCGGCACTTGTCCGTCGCATAGGGGCAACGAGGAGAGAAGACGCAGCCCTCAGGCAAGTTCATGAGCGAAGGCGGGTTGCCGTGAATCGGCGTAAGAGGCTTCTTCTCTTCGATGGCCTGCTCCGGGATGGAGCGGATAAGACCCCAGGTGTAGGGGTGGCGGCTCTCGTAGAAGATTTCCTCAGCAGTACCGAACTCGACAGGACGGCCGGCGTACATAACCATGATCTTATCAGCCATATCGGCGACGACGCCCAAGTCATGGGTAATCATGATAATGGCGTTGCCGTTCTTCTGCTGCATCTCCTGCATGAGCTCGATAATCTGAGCCTGAATGGTAACGTCCAGAGCCGTCGTGGGCTCGTCGGCAATCAGGATATCGGGATCGCAGGCAAGAGCCATAGCGATCATGACACGCTGACGCATACCGCCGGAGAACTGGTGCGGATACTCATTGACACGCTTCTCGGGCTCGGGGATACCCACGAGGTCCAAAAGCTCGGTGGCGCGCTTGAGCGCCTCCTGCTTGGAGTAGCCACGGTGCAGACGAAGGCCCTCGCCCACCTGCTTGCCGATCTTATAGACCGGGTTCAAGGAGGTCATAGGATCCTGGAAGATCATCGCGATATCGTTACCGCGAATGTGCTGCATCTCTTCCTCGGTCATCTCGAGGATAGAACGGCCGCGATAGCGAACGTCGCCGCCCTCAATCTTTCCCGGAGGCATCGAGATAAGGCCCATGATGGTCATGGCGGTCACGGACTTACCGGAGCCGGACTCGCCGACGACACCCAGGGTCTCGCCGCGATCGAGCGTGTAGGACACACCGTCGACAGCGCGAACCACGCCATCCTCGGTGTGGAAATACATCTTAAGGTCGTCGACCTCGAGCAGATGCTGGCCCTCGGGAACCGGCTGGTCCTTCAGGTCCACATAGTTCTTGTTCTTCTTCATCCTTATGCGTCCTTCATCTTGACGTCGAGGGCGTCGCGCAGACCGTCACCCAGCAGGGTGAAGGCGAGCACCGTCGAGAGAATTGCCAGACCGGGCATGATCATCATCCAGGGAGCAGTCAGCAGATACTGCTGACCGTCCTGAATCATGGAGCCCCACGAAGGCGTAGGCGGGATAACGCCCATGCCGAGGAAGGACAGAGCGGACTCGGTCAAAATGGCACCACCAATGTTCATGGTCGCGTAGACCACGATGGAGGCGACAGAGTTCGGGAAGATGTGACGCACGACGATACGAGCATCGGATGCACCCATCGCGCGCGCAGCGTCAACATAGTCGTTTTCCTTGACCGTCAGGATTGCGGATCTAAAGACGCGCGCAATCG
Organism: Coriobacteriaceae bacterium; assembly: GCA_902363125.1. Classification (GTDB taxonomy): domain Bacteria; phylum Actinomycetota; class Coriobacteriia; order Coriobacteriales; family Coriobacteriaceae; genus Collinsella. Next base: position 39,056 of record CABIZD010000016.1, on the reverse strand, counting down.
AAGGCCAGCCGAGAATACCGATGGCGATAAAGACATTCTGAAGACCACGGCCGATAACGGCGATCATGGCGACGACGAACAGTACGTACGGGAACGCCAGGAAGATGTCCGCGCAGCGCATGATGATCGTATCCCAGATGCCACCATAGAAACCGGCTAGGGCGCCCATGACCAGACCGATCACCGTGGAGATGGCAGTGGCCATAATACCGACGGAAAGCGAAACGCGTGCACCGTAGATAACGCGGACGAGAATGTCACGACCAAGGGAGTCGGTGCCAAACGGGTGCTCGGCACACGGGGCCAGCAGCGACGTCTCGGCCATGGTGGTCGAATCGGAAGCCGTCGGCGAACCGAGCCAGGGCTTAGCCCAAAGATCGGCGGTCAGGGCAACCAAAACGACGATGATGATCCAGCAGACACCGATAACGGCGAGCTTGTTTTTACGAAGACGCTTAAAAGCGTCGCCCCACAGCGTGCGGGACTTGGCGGGAGCAGATGCGGCCTTGGTGGCGGTAGCCTGCTCCTGAGACTGAGAATCAGTTTCCTGCATGAGACGTACCTCCCTTAGGCCTTATCCGACGGACCGCCAAGGCGGATGCGCGGGTCGAGGAATGCATAGCTAATGTCGACGAGCAGGTTGATCACCATGACGACGACCACGATGAGCGTAACGCCGCCCATAACGATAGGCCAGTCACGCATGCTAATGGCGCGATAGACCTCATAGCCGATACCGGGCCAGTTAAAGACCGTCTCGGTCAGGATGGCGCCCGAAAGCATGCCACCAAAGTCGACACCGATATAGGTAACGACGGGGATGAGTGCATTCTTAAGCGCATGCTTGATAATGATCGCGCGACTGGAGAGACCCTTGGCCTTTGCCGTACGGATGTAATCCTGGTTCATGACGTCAAGCAGCTGCGAGCGCATGATGCGGGCAGCATAGGCGGTCGAAACCGAAGCCAGCGTAATGGTCGGAAGCACATAGTGCATCCAATCCTGATACTGAGAGCTGGAACCGCCGGCACCCGAGATCGGCATGGAGAATGCGCCGCCGGTGGCATCCTTGAGGATGACGCCAAAGAACAGCTGCAGCAACATACCGAGCCAGAAGGCCGGGACGGCAACGAGGATCGACGTGGTGAGCGTAACCAAAATATCCCAGAAGGAATAACGCTTTACCGCCGAAATGATACCCGCACCGATACCCATGATTGCCTCGAGCACGATGGCGCACGCGGCAAGTTTGACCGTATACGGATACTTCTGGGCAAAGATCTCCGTAACCGGCAGCTTGCGCTGGTACGAATTACCCAGATCGCCATGAAGCAGACCGTTCATGTAATACAGATAACGGTCTACAAGCGACGTCTGAACGGGATCACCGTTCTCGTCAAGGATCGCGTTGCCATCCTCGTCCGTCTGGACCAGATGGTAGCGAACGCGAAGCTGAAGCTCCACCTCGGGGGACAGAGCCTTGTCTCCACCGATCAGCTTGATCGGATCTCCCGGCACGATATTCTGGAGGGCGAACAGAATCAGCGTAACGCCCAAAAATACCGGGATGAACTGAAGCACACGTTTAACGATGTACTTACCCATACCACTCCCCTATCTAGGGATTAACCTAAATGGGATGCCGATCGCCAGACCGGCATCCCAAAATTACCATCAGCCAGTTTACCCCAGGTTAGGGGGAACTGTATGTTTCCCATGAGGTCTACGTAAATACTTGACCCTCACGGAAGCTGCAAAACTCTTAGGCGAGCTCAGCGGTACCCAGATCGGCGTGCTTCTGCGGATCGACATAGAGGTGCTTGATGCGATCGGAGCCGGCGATGGTGTGCGTGTAGAACATCACCGGGATGACCGGGCAGTCGGCAGCGACCATAGCGTCGGCCTCCTGCATCTTAGCGATACGCTCTTCGTCGTCAACCGTGGTACGAGCCTCGTCGACCTTAGCGTCGAACTCGGGGTTGTTGTAACCGGAACGGTTGTCGCCGCCGAGGGAGTCGGAGTGGAACAGCGGGTACAGGAAGTTGTCCATGATCGGGTAGTCGGCGATCCAGCCCAGACGACCAAACTGATAGTTGAAGTTCTGATACTGCTCGAGCAGGGCAGACCACTCAGGGGTATCGGAAGTAGCGGTAACGCCCACCTTGGCGAGGTCGCCGATGATGGACTCCATGATCTCCTTGTGGCCACCATCCTGGTTGTAGGACAGGGTCACGTTGATGCCGCGGTCGCCGTTGGCGCCGGCAGGAGCAACCTTGTCGAGGTACTCGTTGGCCTTATCAACGTTGTACTCGCAGAACTCCCATGCGCCCTCCTTGTAGCCGGCGATTCCCGGAGGAACAATGCCGTCGGCAGGGGTACGGGTACCCTTGAAGATAGTCTTGCAGATGGCCTCACGGTTGATGGCCAGGGAGATACCCCTGCGCAGGTCGGCGTTGTTGAACGGCTCGGCCGTGTTGTTGCAGGTCAGGTAGTAGGTGGAAGGCTCGGAGCCGAGCAGCATGCGCTCGCCGTCACCCATGGTGTAGCCGTCCTTGGACACGCCGCGATCCTTCTTGGCGGCGTCGATCTGAGCAACGGGAACGTCGCAGACATCGAGGTTACCGGCCTGGAACTCCTTGTAAGCGGTCTCCATGTCCTTGATGACCTGGAAGTGGATGCCATCGATCTTGGCCTTGTCGCCATAGTAATCGTCGAACTTCTTGAGGTTGATCTCCTGACCATCCTCCCACTTGCCGTCCATCATGAACGGGCCGTTACCGACCGGTGCAAGGTAGAAGCTCTTGGCATCGGACTCGGCGCACTCGGGAACCGGGGCCAGAGCCGGGTGAGAGGCGACGAAGGGGAAGTCGGCGTAAGCGGAAGACAGCTTGACGACGAGGGTCTCATCGTCGGGGCAGGTAACACCGCTGAGTTCAGTAGCGTTACCGGCAAGCAGATCGTCATAGCCCTCGACCATGGAAAGGTGATAGGAGACCTCGGAAGGGCCATACTCGGTAGCGATGGCCGACTTGGTGTTGACCAGACGCTCCCAACCGAGCTTGAAGGACTTGGAGGTAACGTCGTCACCGTTGTGGAACTTGGCCTTCTTGATCTTGAAGGTAAACTCGGTGGCGTCGTCGTTGGCCTCAAAGGACTCGCAAGCCAGCGGAACGATCTCGCCCTTCTCGGCGTCATAAGAGGTCAGAGCGTCAAAGAGCTGGTACTCGACCTGAGTGCCCTGATCCTCCTGGACATTGTAGGGGTCGATGCAGACCGGGTTGTTGATGTAGAAGTTCAGCGTCGAACCGGACTCAGAACCGGAAGCGTCGCCGCCCTTCTTGCCGCATGCGGCAAGAAAAGCCATGGAGCTCGCAGCGAGGGTGCCGCCAACAAAGGCGCGACGACCCATAACGGGCTGGTGGAACATAGAATCAGCCATGCCATCCTCCTTATGAGATAGGACAAAGAAATGTTCAGTCGGACATATGTCGAGACAATCCGATCCGAACCATCAAAACGCCGCCCGCTGCTATGGCTGGTTATGCACAACGGACCAACGTTTTGCAATACAGTAGCGCATTTTATGCACGATTTGGGGCTAATTCCGGTTAACGGTCGAGAATTTCTTTAGTTGGGCGAAGTATGTGGGGATATTTTGACTCTGTTACAAATATGTAAACAAAAAGGGTCCCGCACCTGCGAGACCCATTGCAAACGTATATACGCCGATGCTTAGTAGCCGACGATGCCCTGCGGGAAGAAGAACATGCACAGGACGACGCACACGGCAAAAACAACGGCCATAATTACCGTCAGGCGATCGAGGTTCTGCTCCATGACGCCCGTGGCAGAGCTGGAGTTATACAGCGAGCTAGCGATCATATCCGAAACGCCGGTGCCCTTACCGGAATGCATCAGGACGAGAATCGTCAGCGCCACGGCAGAGACAGCCCAAACGACAAACAGAAGAATCTGGAACGGACCCATAGATAAGCTCCTTAATAGAACAGTTCAAACTCCAGTACTGTACCACAATCCCCCGCTCTCCCCTACCTGCCACTCAAGGACGGGGTGGAAATGGCAGAAATACCAAAAAGGGGGTTGTCCGGTTGTGGACAACCCCCTTACTAGAAAACGGTATTTGTTTTCTCTTAGGCCTCGGTGGCGAGCACGCGGCCCGTCATCTCGGCGGAAGGCTCAATACCAGCCATGGTGAGCATGGTCGGAGCGATATCGGAAAGACGGCCGTCCTCGATACCGGTGAGCTGTGCCTTCTCATCAACGATGATGAACGGCACGCGGTTGGTGGTGTGAGCCGTAAACGGATGCTTGGAACCGTCGGAAGCAACGTCAAACATGTGATCGGCGTTGCCGTGGTCGGCGGTAATCAGTGCAAAGCCGCCCTTGGCGAGAATCGCCGGGACAACCTTGGACAGGGCATCGTCAACAGCCTCGACAGCCTTAACGGCAGCGTCGAAGACACCGGTGTGACCAACCATGTCGCAGTTCGCGAAGTTCACGATGTAGAAATCAGCGCGATCCTCGTTGATGGCGGCGACGAGCTTCTCGGTAACCTCGGGAGCGCTCATCTCGGGCTGCAGATCGTAGGTAGCAACCTTGGGGGAAGCGACGAGCACGCGCTCCTCGCCCTCCTTGGGCTCCTCGATGCCACCGTTGAGGAAGAACGTCACGTGGGCGTACTTCTCGGTCTCGGCAGTGTGCAGCTGCTTCAGGCCATTGGCGGCGATAACGTCGGCCAGGACGTTCTCGGGGAACGTCTTGGGGAAGGCGACCTCGACGTCAAACGTCGGATCGTACTCGGTCATCGTCACAAAGTGCGAAAGCTTGATCTGCTCGCGCTCAAAGCCGTCGAACTCCTTGTCCGTGAACACGCGGGTCATCTGACGAGCGCGGTCGGGACGGAAGTTGAAGAAGATGGCCGCGTCGCCCTCGTGAATGCCCTCGTTGTGGGCAGCGAAGGGCTCGACGAACTCGTCGCCGCGCGGGTCCTTCTCGTAGTAGGCCTTGATACCGGCAACGGGGTCGACATCGGCATCGGACGCGTTGACCATGACGTCGTAGGCGCGCTGGATGCGCTCCCAACGGTTGTCGCGGTCCATTGCCCAATAACGACCCGAGACGGTGGCAACGCGAGCGTCGCAACCGGTCTCCTCGGAAATCTTGGCCAGGAAGGCGCAGAACTCGCTCATGTAGCCAGCACCGGACTGCGGGTCGACGTCGCGGCCATCCATGAAGGCGTGGACACGAACGGTCTTGACGCCATGCTCGGCAGCCATCTTGACCAGAGCCTCAACGTGGTTCATATGAGAATGAACACCGCCAGGGCTCATAAGGCCCATGAGGTGGAGAGTCTTGCCGTCAGCCTTGACATCGTCCATAGCCTTGACAAAAACCTCGTTCTTGGCGATGGAGCCGTCCTTGATGGCATTGTTGATGCGCGAAAGCTCCTGGAACACGATGCGGCCGGCACCGATGTTGAGGTGACCCACCTCGGAGTTGCCCATCTGGCCGTCGGGAAGGCCCACGTCCTCGCCCGAAGCGCCGAGCGTGGTGTGGGGGTACTTCTCGTACAGGCTATCAAGGAAGGGCGTCTTGGCAGCGGCGACGGCGTTCTCGCCATCGGCCGGAGCAAGGCCGCAACCATCCATGATGATCAGGAGTGCAGGAAGATGACGTTGTGCCATATGTCCTACTCGCCTGCCTTGACGACCATAGAGGCGAAGTCGGCAGCCTTGAGCGAAGCGCCGCCCACGAGGGCGCCGTCAACGTCGGGCTTGGCGACGAGCTCGGCGATGTTGCCGGGCTTGGCGGAACCGCCATACAGCACGCGGATGCCGTTGGCGAGCTCCTCGCCGAACATCTCCTTGAGGGTCTCACGGATAGCGCCGCAGACCTCCTGAGCGTCCTCGGCGGTAGCGGTCTTGCCTGTGCCGATGGCCCAGATGGGCTCGTAGGCGACGACGACCTGCTTGGGGCAGGTGATCTCAAGGCCAGCAAGGCCAGCCTTGACCTGGTTCACGACGTGCTCGACATAGGTGCCAGCCTCGCGGACCTCGAGGGACTCGCCGCAGCAGAAGACGGGAACAAGACCGGCGGAAACGAGAGCCTTAGCCTTCTTGTTCTGATCCTCGTCGGTCTCGTGGAAGTAGTCGCGACGCTCGGAGTGACCGATGATGCAGTAGGTGCAGCCAGCGGACTTGAGCATGTCGCAAGAAGACTCACCGGTGAAGGCACCCTTGGCCTCCCAGTACACGTTCTGTGCACCGAGGGCGATGGGGGCAGCCTGAATGCGGTCATGAACCGTGGTGATGTCGATGGTCGGAGGGCAGACGAGCACCTCGACGCCAGCCGGAACCTCGGGCAGAGCCTGAGCCAGCTCGTCGGCGAGCTTGGCGGCCACGGCGACGTCGTTGTTCATCTTCCAGTTACCAGCGATAAGAAGGGTGCGATTAGGCATCGAGAAGCGCCTCCACTCCGGGCAGGGCCTTACCCTCGACGAGCTCCATGGAAGCGCCACCACCGGTGGAGATCCAGCTCATCTTGTCGGCCAGGTTGAACTTGTTGACAGCTGCGACAGAGTCACCACCGCCGATGATCGAGGTGCAGTCAGCCTCGGCGAGAGCCTCGGCGATAGCCTGGGTGCCGTGAGCAAAGTTGTCAAACTCGAAGACGCCCATGGGGCCGTTCCAGAACACGGTCTTGGCGCCCTTGACAGCCTCGGCATAGAGCTCCTCGGTCTTGGGACCGATGTCCATACCCTCACGATCGTCGGGGATAGCGTCGGAAGCAACAACCTCGGGGACAGCGTCCTCGCCAAAGTGATCGGCAACACGGTTGTCGATGGGGAGTAGGATCTTGACACCCTTCTCCTCGGCCTTCTTGAGCATCTCGCCGGCGCGCTCGACCCAGTCCTCTTCCTTGAGGGACTGACCAACGGACAGGCCCTGAGCCAGGAAGAAGGTGTAGGCCATGCCGCCACCGATGATCAGGGTGTCAGCGGAGTCGATGAGGTGATCGAGAACGCCGATCTTGGAGGAAACCTTGGAACCGCCGACGATGGCGACGAAGGGGCGCTCGGGCTCGGCGAAGATGCCGGTCAGCGTGTCGACCTCCTTCTCGAGCAAGAAGCCGGCGACGGCAGGCAGGTAAGCGGCGGGGCCCACGACGGAACCCTGGGCGCGGTGAGCGGTGCCGAAGGCATCGAGAACGAAGACGTCACCATAGGAAGCGAGCTTCTTGGCGATCTCGGGATCGTTCTTCTTCTCACGCTTGTCAAAACGGACGTTCTCGAGAACGAGGACCTTACCCGGCTCGACGGCGGCGACAGCCTCAGCAGCCTTCTCGCCGTAGGTGTCAGCGACAAAGGCAACGTCGAGACCAGAGAGCTCAGCGAGCTTCTTGGCGACGGGCTCGAGGGACAGCTCGGGCTGGAAGCCGGTGCCCTCGGGACGGCCGAGGTGGCTCATGAGGATGACGCGAGCGTTGTGCTCAACGAGGTAGTTGATGGTGGGCAGGGCAGCCTTGATACGGGTGGTGTCGCCAACGACGCCATCCTTGATAGGCACGTTAAAGTCAACGCGGACGAGAACGCGCTTTCCGTCGACATCGATGTCGCGGACGGTCTTCTTGGTAAAGGCCATGTTTGCTTCTACCTTTCGTACGTGTCTGCCTCCCATTACGGCAGACGATTTCTTATAAAAAGGGCGCGACCCTAGGGTGTAAGCCCTATAAGGCCGCGCCCTTCTTTAGACGCTCAACGAGCTATTCGCTAAAAGCTAAATTAAGCAACGAACTTCTCGAAGTACTTGATGGTGCGGACCATCTGAGAGGTGTAGGAGTTCTCGTTGTCGTACCAAGAGGTGACCTGAACGAGGGTCTGGCCGTTGCCGAGGTCAGAGCACATGGTCTGAGTGGCGTCGAAGATGGAGCCGTGGGTCTCGCCGACGATGTCGCGGGAGACGATCTGGTCCTCGTTGTAGGCGAAGGTCTCGGGAATGGTCTCGGCGTAGGCCTTCATGGCAGCGTTGACCTCGTCGACGGTGACCTTCTTGTCAACGACGGCGTAGAGGTTGGTCAGCGAGCCGGTCGGCGTCGGGACGCGCTGGGCGGCACCGATGAGCTTGCCGTTGAGCTCGGGGAGAACCAGGCCGATGGCCTTGGCAGCGCCCGTGGTGTTCGGGACGATGTTCTCGGAGCAGGCGCGGGAGCGACGGAAGTTGCCCTTGCGCTGCGGGCCGTCGAGCGGCATCTGGTCGCCGGTGAAGGCGTGGATGGTGGTCATGATGCCGGACACGATGGGAGCGAAGTCGTTCAGACCCTTGGCCATCGGGGCGAGGCAGTTGGTGGTGCAGGAAGCAGCGGAGATGATGTTGTCCTCAGCGGTCAGCGTCTCATGGTTGACGTTGTACACGATGGTGGGCAGATCGCTGCCGGCCGGAGCGGAGATGACGACCTTCTTGGCGCCAGCGTTGATGTGGGCCTGAGCCTTAGCCTTGCTGGTGTAGAAGCCGGTGCACTCGAGAACGACGTCGACGTCAAGGTCGCCCCAAGGCAGGTTGTTGGCGTCGGCCTCCTTGTAGATCTTGATCTCCTTGCCGTCAACGGTGATGGAATCCTCGCCAGCAACGACCTCGTGATCGCGAGCGTAGTTGCCCTGCGTGGAGTCGTACTTCAGCAGGTAAGCGAGCATATCGGGAGAGGTGAGGTCGTTGATAGCGACGATCTCGGAGCCCTCATGACCGAACATCTGACGGAAAGCCAGACGACCGATGCGACCGAAGCCGTTAATAGCAACCTTTACTGCCATTGTGTCTCCTTTCGTAAGGCCCCCGCGAGCTACAGCGCCCGCCGTTGAGGCCCACAAACTAACCACTCGCCTAATATACCTTTTTTTTGACTTGAATTTCACGAGAATGCTCGAAATTGAAAATCAAATTTACGTTAAAACGTTTTAAAGACTAAAATAGCAGCTAAATCCGTATATAAGTCGATACTTCAAACTACCTGTTTGCTTCAATGAGCTTTTCAAGCCTCAAAACGCGATGGTACAGGGCAGACTTCGACAAGGGAGGGTCAGCCATCTCCCCCAAATCACGCAACGACAGATCGGGATAGCGCTCGCGCAGGTCGCAAAAGACCGCCAAGGCATCCGGAAGCGCATCGCGAAGGCCACGCTGCTCGAGCTCATCGATAAGCGCAAGCTGATGTTGGGCAGCACCGGCGCTTCTGGTCTGGTTGGCGAGCTCGGCATTCACGCGACGGTTCACATCGTTCTTAACCAACTTGACCGCGCGCGCCTCCTCAATCTCGGCAACGCTGCGCTTGGCACCAATCAGCTTTAATAGATGCTCGATTTCCTCGGCGCTCTTAATGTACACGGCATATGACCCCCGCCGTGCATTAACACGAGCATGGACCCCAATCTGCTCCAACAGATCGCAAAGTCCCTTGGCATATTGCTCGCCCTGCACAGCGATCTCCAAATGAAAATCGCCGCGTGGATCGGCCACGAAGCCGCCCGCGATGAGCGCGCCGCGGATATAGGCAAGTCTACAGCAAGGACGGGCGACAATGTGACGCGGCACACCTGCGACGAGCCCTCCCCTACGGTCGAGAATGCCCAGCAGCACCAGAGCCTTATCCAAATCGGGCTGATCAGGCAAGGTGATGAGGTAGTTTCGAACCTTATGCAAGACAGATTTGCGGACGGTGAACTCCGTTTTGAGCTTAAGGATACGATGCGTCAGCGTGATCATCGTGCGCGCGACGGCTCCCGTCTCAGTCGCAACCGTCAAACGATACCGCCCAGAGCCGGTAAGCGAGAGCGTACCACTCACACGCGTGAGGGCGGCAAGCGTCGACAAGTCGCAGTATTCACATTCGGGTTCGCAGCGCGCAAGCTCGTCGCGCACCTCAGCGGTAAACGACATGCAGGCCTATGCCTTCGTGTTGGCGCGCGACAGGTCGCGGTGGGAGATGCTCACATGATACTGAGCGCCTTCCAAATAACGGGCCGTGGCCTCGGCAATGGCAACGCTGCGGTGCTGGCCGCCCGTGCAGCCGATGGCGATAGAAAGCTGCGGCTTACCCTCCGCGATATAGCCCGGCATCACCGTATCGAGCAGCTGTGTCCAAGCCTTCCAAAACTCCTGCGTCTTGGGATGGTCCAGAACAAAATCGGAGACCTTTTTATCGAGACCGGTCATCGTGCGCATCTCGGGATCGTAGAACGGATTAGGCAGGAAGCGGACGTCGATCATAATGTCCGCCTCGACGGGCATGCCGTGCTTAAAGCCAAACGAGAACACATGGACGTCCATGAGCTGTTGGTCGGACAGTTCGGAAAATGCCATACGTAGCTTGTTGCGCAGCGCAGAGGTGCGCAGACGGCTCGTGTCGATAATCATATCGGCTCGATCGCGCACGCCCTGCAGCTGAAGGCGCTCGCGCTGAATGGCATCGGCCGTAGTCTCCCCCGGCTTGGCAATGGGATGACGGCGGCGATTTTCGCTGTAGCGACGAATCAGCACCTCGTCAGAAGCCTCCAGGAACACGATGTCGCAGCTCATCTCGCGTTCTTCGAGCGCGGCGACCGCATCGAGCAACTCGTCAAACAGTCCCTGGCTACGCAAATCGCAGGTGACGGCGAGATGCCTGCCCACGCCCGTATTGATGCCGACGAGCTCGGCAAGCTGGGCGATGAGGCGCGGAGGCAGGTTATCAATGCAAAAATAGCCCATGTCCTCGAACACGTGCATGGCCTGTGTGCGGCCCGATCCGGACATTCCGGTGATGATGACGATATCGGGGATGCGCTCCGAGCGCTCCGCCGCATCCATGGCATCTCCCTTTTGCATGTGCTGCCTCCCAAAAACAAGCGCGGGACCCAGCAACCCGGATCCCGCGCGGTCAATTGCCTATATTGAGTATACCGCCCCAAGCGGATACGAGGCCTGTCTTACGCCTCAAGCGCAGCCTTGAACCAACTCGTAATACTCGTGGGGTGCGTGATGGCGGTGCCGACGACAACGGCCCAGGCTCCAGCATCGATCGCGGCGCGAGCCTCCTCGGGCGTGTGCACGCGGCCCTCGCAGATGATGGGAAGACCGGGGAATTCCTCGGTCGCCTGACGCAGGAGCGGCAGATCGGGACCGTCGGCCATGGTGCAATCGATAGCGGCAACACCATGAGAAAGCGTGGTGGATACAAGGTCGAAGCCCATATCAACCGCACGGCGAATGTCCTCGATGGTGGCACAATCCGCCATCAGGAGCACACCCTCCTCGTGCAGCGGACGGAAGGTGTCCTCGACGGTCTTGCCATCGGGACGCGGACGATCGGTGGCATCGATCGCCACGATATCGGCACCCGCGGCAACGCAGGCGCGAGCGTGACGCAGCGTCGGCGTGATGTAAACGCCCTCGTGCCCATCCTTCCACAGGCCGATAACAGGAACCTCACAGCGACCCTTAATGGCGGCAATGTCGGCAAGGCCCTGACAGCGAATGGCGGCGGCGCCGCCAAGCTCGCAAGCGCGAGACATTTGAGCCATGGTCTCGGGTGTACGAAGCGGCTCGCCCATATACGCCTGAACGCTCACGACGAGCTTACCCTTCAGGGATTGAATCAAAGGATCGACGGTCATAAGGCTGCAACCTTTCTCAGAACAGCCTCCCGAGGCGTGCTGTCTCGGGAGGCTCCTACAGCAGATACGTTTACTCCAACGAGGCAAGAAGATGCTCAGCGGCACCGATGAGCGGAGCATCGCCCTCCAGAGAACCGATGAGGATCGGCGTGTCCTGAAGCGGATCGAGCGCCTGGCTGGCATAGCCCTCGTGCACCGAATCCTTCCACGTCTGCGAACGCCAATCGGGACCCTGGTGAATCACGCCGCCCGAAAGCACGATGACCTCGGGGTCCAAGATGTTGGCGAGCGAGCCTAAGCTGGCGCCCAGTGCAAAGCCGGCGTCATGGATGACCTCGGTCGCCTTTGCGTCGCCTGCACGGCACAGGTCGTTCACATCGCGACCGACCGAAGGACGGCTGGGGTCGACGCGGCCAAAGCGCTCATCGTACATACGACCAATGGAAGTGCCCGAAGCAACCGACTCCAGATGGCCGGAACGCCCGCAGGCGCAGGGAATGCCGGCGGCAGCCGAGCACTCGATGTGGCCCATATGGCCAGCAGCACCATGGAAGCCCTGCATCACGCGGCCGTTCTCGACATATGCGCCACCGATGCCCGTACCGATTCCCAGGCACAAGACGGAGAACTTGCCCTTGCCGACGCCCCAGTGGGCCTCGCCCAGAGCATGAGCCTGCACGTCGCCCACAACGGCAACGGGAAGACCAAGGTCCTCGCGCAGACGCGGCCCCAACTGAACGCCGGACCAGCCGGGCATGATCTCATTGGCATAAGCAATGGCGCCCGTCTTGGGATCGACAACGCCTGCGGCACCGATACCGACACCGAGAACCTCGACATCGGGATTCGCCTCAAGAGCGGCCTTGATAGACGCCTCGATACGCTGGAAGACGGCCTCGCCGCCCTCCTGGGCCTCGGTAGGAATCTCGGCCTCAAAAACGGGATGGGGCACACTACCGTCAGCCGGGTACTCCATGATGGCAGTCGCAATTTTAGTTCCGCCGATATCGACAGAGCAGACGTACTTGTTCTCCATGTCGCTCTCCTTCGGAGATAAAAACAACTACAGGAAATGCGCCGTCAGGCTAGCCGTCACAGCGCAGTAAAGGTTTTCCAGGTGTCCGAGATCGCCGAGAAACCGTGTGGCCATTGACCTAATGGGTCATGGCCACACGGTTGAACGGCGAGGTCGGGTGCCTGGGAAGCTTTACAGGAGACCGTTGTCCTGAAGGACCTTCCTAATCGCCTCGACGTTCTCGCCGGTCATGGCCTTCACCGGGCGCGGCATGGTCGGGCTGTCGAAGATGCCCATGAGGTTCATAGCGGTCTTGAAGGCGCCGACGCCACCGGCATAGCCCTGGACGCCCGAGGTGACGTCCCAGATGTGCGAAATCTCATTGAGGCGATCCTGCTCGGCCTTGACGGTAGCCCAGTCGCCGGCCTGAGCGGCCTTCCACTGGCGCACGTAGCCCTCGGGCTCAACGTTGGCAAGGCCCGGGACAGAACCGTCGGCGCCACCGAGGTAAGCGCCGTCGACAACAACCTCGTGACCGGTGAGGATGCTCATCGGATGACCGTTCTTCTCGTTCTCCTGAACGAGATAGCGGAACGAGATGTCATCACCCGAGGAATCCTTGACGCCAGCAAGGACGCCCTCGGCGCCGAGCTTGGCAAGGAGCTTCCAGGGGAGCTTGGTGTGAACGCAGACGGGAATGTCATAGGCAAAGATGGGCAGGTCGAGCTCCTCGTGCAGGATGCGGAAGTGCTCCTCGACCTCGGTCATGCCCTGCAGGGCATAGAACGGGCAGGTGGCGACAAGCGCATCGGCGCCCAGCTCCTGAGCGACCTTACCGTGCTCGATCATGCGCTCGGTCTCGGTATCGATGATGCCGACCAGGACGGGCACGCGGTGGTCGACGATACGAACGGCCTCGGCGATGATCTGGCGACGACGCTCATCGGTGGAGAAAACGACCTCGCCCGAAGAGCCCAGGAAGAACAGGCCATCGACGCCGGCATCGATCATGCGGTTGATGCTGCGCTCAAAGGAGGCAACGTCGAGCTGGTGGTCTTCGGTATCGGGAACAACGACGGGAGGGATAACGCCGGTGAATTTCTGAGTTGCCACAAGAATCTCCTTAGTTGTCTGGCGGGCGGCCCTATGCCACCCACTCTTGTTGGCAGTGTCCAGGCCGTCTAGGCCAAAGAACACGGGTAGAACGTTTGGTTAAAAAAGTCGATGACTTCGTTTTCGAACGCGTTGATGCGCTCATGAGCGTATTTGGCATAGATGATATGCCTCCGGTCACACTCAAGACCGTTGAATACGGCAAACTGGCCCTTGGGATCACTCACGGCATCCATGAGCGATGTGCCCATGAGCACCGATCCACGCACCCGAGACGACAACGCCTCGAGGCCACCGGGAATTGGATTGGCAACCGCCGTGCAGGCGAGGCCCCGCTCGTCCAGAGCAGAAACCGCCAGCGCGACTCCGCCGCCAAGGCCCTCGCCCCATGCAAAGATGCGGTCGGGGTCCACGCCATCAAGATTGCGCGCCACCTTCGCCATCGCGCAACCCCAACGGACGCGCTTGACAAAAGCAGGAGAGGCAATCCCCTGCTGCAGCTCGCTGGATCCAATCGCCTCATCGTCCAGCGCAAGCACGGCATATCCCATGGCCGCAAACCTCGTCATGTGATGCCATCCCCGCACGGGTCGGTCGATGTCGTGAAACATCAGACATAGCGGCACAAGCTCGGATGCTCGGGCGCGACCGGCAGGCTCGATCAAACGTGCGTGGACCACATCGCCACCAAGCTCAAAGGAAACCTCGGAGTAGCGGGCATACGGATTGGCGAAATCGATCGCCGTAATACTCGGCCCGCAAACCTCAAGGTCCGAAGCGGCTATCTCTAATTCGGAAACATCCGCAGAAGCATCACCGCGCCAATCCCGGAAATCAGCGAGCCTTGACGAGACCGTTCCGGGAATCCCCACAAGGTCGGAGACAATCAGCTCATTGACATTGCTCTCGCACTTAGACATGAGCCTCCCCTCCCTTGCAGAAAAACGGAATGATCAGATCGTCAAAATCCTGAATCTCCTCGTGGCCAAAGCCTTCAAAGAACTCATGACGCTTTTCACAGGTCAGGTTGTTATAGACCGCAAACTGCGTCGCTGGCGGACAGACGGTATCGGCTGTGCCGGTGCCAAACAGCACGGGGCATTTGACCATAGGGGCAAAGTTCTTGGAATCGAAGTACGCCAGCTTGGCATAGGCTTCGTCGATACGAGTCGAGTCCTCGTCAAACCAGCGAGACCAATAGCGCAGGCCCTCGTAGGCAATGTCGTCGGCATCCAAATCCCAGACCAGGCGGAAATCCGACAGGAAGGGATAGAGGATGGCGGCGCGATTGATAAGCTCGCTGTTAAGTGCACAGGTCGCAATGCCCAAACCGCCGCCCTGCGACGCGCCGTTCACAAACACACGGGCAAGATCGATGCCCTCGAGCTCGCGAACGATGCGGCACAGGATGCGAATATCTTGGTGCAAGCGGACATAGTAGAGGTTGGCCGGATCGCCATCGATACCGGCGACGATATGGCCCGCGACCGTTGTGCCCTCAAATCCACCAATGTCCTCGGAGGGACCTCCTTGGCCGGGGCAGTCGAGGGCGATGAGTGCCATGCCCATGCCCGCAAACGACGCCTGCTCAAACCAGCTGCGGCTTGCACCCGGATACCCATGGAACTGAAGTACCAATGGCACGGGCTCGTCCGAGACGGGTTTAAGGTACTTGGCATGCAGGCGAGCGCCACACATGCCGGTATACCAGAGGTCGAAAAGCTGACAGGTCACGGCATCGGTGACCGATGCCGTCTCGATCGCATAGTCAAGCCCGACGGCGTCGGCCTCGGCCATGCGGTCCTTCCAAAAGAGATCGAAATCTGATGGACGGGGCATGGCGCCCCGATACCCACCAAATTGCTGTTGTAGCTCCTGAGCACTTGGCATGGCTCGTGAACCCAACCTTTCGAAATCGCAACGGAGGTGCGCCCGGCAAGGGAACCGGGCGCACGGGAGGGAAAGCGAGGCTACTCGCCGAGCTTGGGATGCAGCAGCGACGGCGCAGCACCGAGCAGCATCTTGGTGTAGGGGTCCTGAGGGTGCTGGAAGACCTGCTTGGCCTCGCCCTGCTCGACGATCTTGCCGCCATTCATAACGATGATGTCGTCAGAGATATAGCGGACCGTCTGGATGTCATGGCTGATGAACACCATGGCCAGGCCGAGCTCCTTCTTAAGGTCGGTCAGCAGGTTCAGAATCTGCGCGCGGACCGAAACGTCCAGAGCCGAGGTGGGCTCGTCGGCGATGATGGCATCGGGGTTCAACGACAGGGCACGGGCAATTGCGACGCGCTGGCGCTGGCCGCCCGAAAGCTGGCCGGGAAGAACCTCGGCGGCGGAGCTGGGCAGACCGGTGAGCTCCAGGAGCTCCTTGACGCGCTTCTCCTGCTCGGCCTCGGTACCCAGGTTGTGGACGCGCATGGGGTCGAGCAGCTGCTCGCGAACGACCATGCGGGGATTGAGCGCCGTAGCCGGATTCTGGAACACGACCGAGATGACACGGCCCATGTGGCGACGGTCCTCGGCGGTACGCTTGGTTACGTCCTTGCCCTTAAAGTAGACCTTGCCGCTCGTGGGGGCCTGCAGGCCGCACATGACGTTGGCGGTGGTGGACTTACCGCAACCGGACTCGCCGACGATGCCGATCGTCTGACCGGGCATGAGCCTAATCGTTACACCCTGGACGGCGTGAACCAGGTTGGGGTGCAGAATCGAGCCGGTACGGGTCCTAAAGGTGACGTGGACGTCATCAAGGAAGATGATCGGCTCGACGCCGTTGACTGCGGTCTCGCTCATCTACATCACCTCCGCGTGAGGGGTCAAACCATTTGCCTTGAGCACCTCGTCGGGGAGCTCGGAATAGAAGTGCTCGGTGCCGGGCACGCGCTTGAAGACCGGACGGGTGTCCAGGCCAATACGCGGATGGCTCGAGCGGGGCGCGAAGCGATCGCCCTTGGGGAAATCGCGCGGGCTCGGAACGGCGCCGGGCACCTGGTGCAGGCGGCCCGAACCGCTCTCGATGGACAGAACGGAACCCAGAAGACCGCGGGTGTACTCGTGGATCGGGTTGGTGAGCAGCTCCTTGGTGGGCGCCTGCTCGATAACCTGACCGGCGTACATCACCGTGATGTTATGGGCGACCTCGGCGACCAGCGCCAGGTCATGCGAGACGAAGATCATGGCAAAGCCGAGCTTGGCCTGAAGGTCGTTGAGCAGCTTGATGACCTGCTTCTGGACGGTAACGTCCAGAGCGGTCGTGGGCTCGTCGCAGATGACCAGCTTGGGGTCGCGGGTAAGGGCCATAGCGATCAGAACACGCTGACGCTGGCCACCGGAAAGCTCGTGCGGGTAGCTCTCGAGCGTACGCTTGGGGTCGAGGCCCACGAGCTCCAGGAGTTCCTCGGCGCTGCGGGTACCGCCGCGCTTGGTGAGCTGCTTCATCTGGGCAGAGATGAGCATGGAGGGGTTGAGCGAGGACAGGGCGTCCTGATAGACCATAGCGATATCGGTACCGCGGAGGCCGAACCACTCCTTCTTGCTCATCTTGAGCAGGTCACGGCCCTCCCAGAGGACCTCGCCGGAAAGGTGCTCGTCATCGTCGGTCAGGCCCATGATGGCCAGCGTGGTGATGGACTTACCGCAACCGGACTCGCCCACCAGGCCCATAGTCTGACCAGGGCGGACGTCAAAGTTGACATGGTCGACGACGTTGATATCACCGTGATGCTCAAACTGAATGCAGAAGTCACGGACCGAGAGAATCGGTTCGACAGACTCGTCGGGCACATGGCGATCGTCACGCTTGAGCTCGACATCGCGCAGGGCGCCAAGGCGAGCGGAGAGGGACTGGGCCTGCTCCTTGTAGGCGCGAACGGGGTCGGAGACCAGCAGGTCGGCCTCGCGACGCTTGGAGGAATCGGTCGGATCCAGGGCGGCGGAGGGAGCAGCGGCCATGGCGTCGGTAATGCCCTCGGAGAGGATGTTGAGCGCCAGGCAGGTGATCATGATGGCCAGGCCCGGGAACAGCGCCTGCCACCAACGGCCGGCGAGCACACCGCCGCGGGCGTCGGCGAGGATGTTGCCCCAGGTAGCGGTGGGCTCCTGGATACCAGCGCCGATGAAGGTCAGCGAGGCCTCGAAGATGATGGCGTCGGCGACCAGGGTAACGGTGAAGACCATGATCGGGGCGATGCAGTTACGCAGAACATGCTTGATCAAAATCCACGGAGCCTTGGCGCCGGAAACGATGACCGCGCGGACATAGTCCTCGCCGTACTCGGACACGATGTTGGCGCGCACGATACGGGCAATCTGCGGAGTGTACATAAAGCCGATGGCGAAGATGATCGACGGCACGGAGTTGCCCAGGATGGAGACGAAGACGGCCGCGAGGGCGATGCCCGGGATGGACATGATGATGTCCAGGATACGCATGATCGTCTCGGAGACGGCCTTGCGCGAAACCGCTGCAAGGGCGCCCACGACCGAGCCGCAGACCAGAGCCATCGCAGTGGCGCCAAAGCCGATAATCAGCGAGTAACGACCACCGTAGAGCATACGCGACAGAATATCGCGGCCCTTATCGTCGGTACCGAAGATAAATCCGTTGCCGGGAGCCTGGCGAGCCGTAAAGATCTCGACCGGGCTATAGGGGGCAAGAAGGGGTGCCAGAATCGCAGTCAGGGCGACCAGCACCAACACGACGGCGGCAATCTTAGAAGACAGCGTCATCTTCTTCCAGCCACCGAGCTTGAGCCCCTTGGAGGCAGCCTTCTCGAGCTGCTCGGTTTGTTTCTCTCGAATCTTTACCATAATCTACACCGTCCTGATGCGCGGGTTGATGAGCAGGTAGAGCATGTCAACCACGATGTTGATGATGATGAAGGCAAGAGCAACGACGATGACGACGCCCTGAACCAGGTTCGCCTCGTTGCCCTGAACGCCCTGCAGGATCGCGGTGCCCATGCCGGGGAGGTTGAAGATAACCTCGATGACGACGGCGCCGCCCATGAGGTAACCGATCTTAAGACCGAGGGTGGTGACCGGGGTGATCAGCGCATTGCGAAGTACGTTGATGCCGACGACGACCTTCTCGGGAACGCCGGCGCCGCGAGCCATACGGACATAGTCCTTGTCGAGCTCCTCGACCATGGCCGTACGCACGATACGAGTCATCTGACCTGTCAGCGGGAAGGCAAGAGCAATGGCGGGCATGATCATACGTCCCAGATAGCCAGCCGGGTTGGTGGTGAAGTGAGGCAGAGCACCGGACGCCGGAAGCACCTTAAGGTAGGAAGAGAACAGCAGAATCAACAGAACGGCAAGCCAGAACGACGGGGTTGCCAAGCCGGCGATGGAGAAGACGCGGATCACTTGGTCCGGCCATTTATCGCGATACAGTGCCGCGATGACGCCGAGTAAAAACGAAACGACCGCGCCGATGGCAAGACCGATGAAGGTCAGCTGCATCGTGACGGGCAGGGCCGTGGAGATGCGCTTGGCAACGGAGTTGCGAGCAGCACCATAGGTGCCCATGTCGCCATGAATCAAATCGCCCATATAGCGCACGTAGCGCACGGGCCAGGGGTCGTCCAGACCATACTTCTCATGGTACTCGGCAACCGCCTCGGGCGAGGCACCGTCACCCAACGCCGTGTAGGCGGGGTCGGTCTTGGAGAACGACATAAGGAAGAACACCAGGACGGTGACGCCCAATGCCATGATCGGCAGCGCCACAAGACGCCTTCCAATCAAACGTAGCAAGTTGTTCACGTTCTCTCCCCTTTCTTTTGTCGGTAGGACCAACTGGTATATGAGTACGGATACTCATTACAAGACCCGAGCGACATCGTTGCCGCCCGGGTCTTTGTTTCAACTATGAGGACGTTGCCTTACGACCGACGCCCTACATATGACTCAAGCGAGTCTTAGGCCTTGACGGTCGCGACGCCCCTGAAGGACATGCTCGTCGTGCCGATGCCCTTGAAGCCATCGAGGGCCTCGCCGTTGGGCGCGGTGGACGGATCGTCCCAGGAAGCGGAGACGGTCTTGACGTGGACAACGGGGTACAGAACGGCGTTGTCGGCAATGATGTCGAAGCACTCGTTCCACTTCTTCTGCTGCTCGTCGCCCTCGGCGGCAAGAGCCTCGTCCATGAGACTGTGGAGCTTCTGCCACTCAGCGGACTCCTTCCACGGGCAACGGGTCTGCATCCAGACGTTGTCGCCGTACCACCAGTTGAGCAGCAGGTCGGGGTCGGCGCCGAAGCAGGAAGGATCGCCAGGGGCAAGGAGGATATCGTAGGCCTCGCCGCCGTCGATGGCAGCGTAGGTGGCCGGCGAGGTATCGGTCTGGATGGTCACCTCGAAGCCGAGAGCGTCGAGGTCGTTCTTGACCTGGGCGGCCATGCCCTTAATCTGCTCGTTGTCGGTGGTACGCAGGGTGATGGCACCCGGGGTGATGCCGGACTCCTCGATGAGCTTCTTGGCCTTCTTGGCGTCGGTCTTGTACACCGTGGAAGCCTCATGATAGTTGGTGAAGCTCTTGGGCAGGTAGCAGCTGGCAGCGGTGGCAAGGCCGGCGAAGGTGTTGGTGATCATCTTCTCGGTGTCGAGCGCGTACATGACGGCCTGACGGACCTTGACGTTGTTCCAAGGCTCCTTGGCGACGTTGAACATGATGAAGCGGGTGCCGAAGCCCTGGACGTTGTCGATCTTGCAGCCAGCGCTCTCGAGCTGGTCGACGGCGTCAGCGGTGACGAGCTCCATAACGAGCGTGGAGCCTTCCTGCTGGGCGGTAACGCGAGCGGTGGGGTCGGTCAGGATGCTGTACTGGATCTTCTTATCCTCGGCAGCATACTCACCGTTGTACTCGGGGTTGGGAACCAGGGTGATCTCGGTATCGGAGATAGAGTCGTACATCCAGGGGCCGGAACCGATCGGCTGCTTGGCGCGATCCTCCTCGGACTGAGTAGCCGGGGTAACACGGATGATGGCCAGACGATCCTTGAGCAGGGAGAAGTTGGGGACCTTGGTCTTGACCGTTACAGTGCTGGCATCCTTGGCCTCGATGGACTCGAAGGGCTGGAAGAACGGAGCATAGGTAGCGGAAGCAGCGCAAGCGGTGTAGGAAGCGACGACGTCGTCAGCAGTGACCTCGGTACCATCGGAGAACTTGGCGCCCTTGCGGATGGTGACCTCGAAGGTAGTGTCGTCCACGGACTTGGGATCGTCGGTGGCGAGCTCGTTGAAGGTGCTGTAGTCGTGGTAATCGATGCCGTAGAGACCCTCGACGACGTGCCAGTTAGCACCCAGGCCCACAGCGGAGCCGGTGCTGGCGGGATCGAAGCTGGACGGAGCGTAAGCGGAACCAGCGGTAATCACACCGCCGCCACGGTTGGCGGAATCGGCGGAACCGGAAGCGGAACCCTCGTCGTTGGAGCTGCCACCGCAGCCGGTGAGACCAAGCCCTGCGACAGCAGCGACGCTGCCGGTGAGGCCGAGGAACGAACGCCTGGACATACCCTTGTTGATGATGGCCATGTCTTCTCCTATCAATAGAGAATCTTACCCGGGAGCACCTAGACTTGCCCCCGCGCAACTTGCGGACGATATATACCTTACCTACCGACGAACCCAACTGAGGTGCCGCGCTCGGCGACCGATACATACATACGCTTGAACGGTATTTACTACCGTTCACCGAATTCATTGACAAACGATTCGCCAGACAGTATGTATCGACGAGGTGAGATATCAGTCATCGTCAACCCGCAGGATAGCAGGGTTGTTCACCATGGCTAGTCAAACGTTTTAGCGTTAATAAAACCCGAAATCGACAGGTAATCGCCGCGAAATAAATGATTGAAAATCGGCCAATCATGTATATCAGTAGTTTAGGCTCGTGTTTAGCTATCGGAATGGCCAGCCGCCGCCTCGGCGCGCTCGGCATTCCACGCAACGAGCGCCTCGTGGACCGCCTTGGCAACATCGGCAGGTATGCCGCGAACTTCCGCGATCTCTTGCTCGCTCGCCGCGCGCAAACGCTTCATCGAACCAAAATGGCGCATAAGGGCACGTTTTCTGGTGGGTCCCACGCCTGGAACGTCATCGAGTACCGAAACTGTCATGGCTTTATCGCGCAACTCACGATGGAATGTGATTGCAAAACGGTGCGATTCATCGCGCACCTGTTTAATTAGATAGAGCGAAGCAGACCCGGTCGGCAGCACGACGGGAGTCTCGTCCCAAGGCACAAAAACTTCCTCATCGGCCTTTGCCAAGCCACAAACTGGTATATCGAGCCCAAGAGCCTCAAGTTGCTTGATCGCAGCGGTCAATTGCGGCTTACCGCCATCGACAACGAGCAAATCGGGGCGCGAGCCAAAACGCTCGTCGGCCATGCGCTCGGGAGCATAGCGTCGTCCCAAAACCTCGGACATCGACACGAAGTCGTTTGCCTCGTCCAATTCGGCCTGAATTTTAAAACGACGGTACTGGCTCTTGTCGGCGCGTCCGTTGGTAAACACCACCATCGAGGCGACGGTAAAGGTTCCATGCAGCGTCGAGATATCGAAGCACTCGATACGCATCGGCGGCGCCGGCAGCGCCAGCGCGCTTTCGAGCTCCAGGAGCGCTTGATTGGTGCGGTCGTCAGCGTACCCCGTTCGCATCATGTAGCGCATGAGGGCATGGCGCGCATTTTTGGATGCCATATCGAGCAAACGGTGCTTTTCGCCACGCTGCGGCCTATGGAGATGGCAGGAACGCTCGCGCTTGCCTGCAAGCCACTCCCCCAGCGCCTCCGCATCCTCAAGCTCGACAGAGAGGTTTATCTCAGCTGGAATATCAGCCGTCTCGTCGTAATAGCGCTTAAGAAAGCCCGATTGAAGCTCCTCTTCGTCGACATCCAAACCCTTATCGAGAATAAACTCGCAGGTTCGAACCGTTCGACCCTCACGCACGACAAAGACGCAAGCGGCGGAGATGGTCTCCTCGCGATAGAAACCGATGACATCGATATCGACACTGGAGGGAAAAACGACTTGCTGACGGTCGTCCAGACCCCTGATGACCTCCAAACGACGTTTGACGCGTGCCGCGCGCTCAAAGTCGAGCGCCTCGGCGGCATCCGTCATCTCGGAGGTCAGCTCATCGACGACATCCTTGCGATGGCCCGACAAAAAACGTTCGACACGTTTGACGTTCTTGGCATAGTCCGTAGGAGAAATCGCGCCGACACACGCACCCGGGCCGCGCCCGACATGGTAGTCAAAGCAGGGACGCCCGTTTTGCGCGCAAATCATATTGACGATGTCTTCCTCGCCCCTGTGGGACTCGACGATACGACGACAACGACGCCACTCCGCACAGGATGCGGAGCAGATGGGGATAACCTTGCGCAGCGTATCTATCGTCTCACGTGCCGCACGGCTATCGGTATAGGGACCAAAATAACGCGTTCCCGGCTTATGACGCTCGCGCGTATATTTGATAGCGGGATACAGGTCGCCCTTTGTAATGGCGATAAAGGGGTAGCTCTTGTCATCCTTGAGGTCGACGTTAAAGTACGGATGGTACTGACCAATCAAATTGCGCTCGAGCACCAACGCCTCGTGCTCGGTCTCCACCACGATATAGTCAAAGCTCGCCACCAGCTGCATCATCAGCGGGATCTTTTGACGCTCATCCTGCAGTGTCACGTACTGGCGCATACGGGAACGCAAGTTTTTTGCCTTGCCCACGTAGATGACATCGCCCTTGGCATCCTTCCAAAGGTAGCATCCGGGCTGTGTGGGAACGCGCGAAACCTGCTCGGCAAGCGTTGGAATGTTGTCGTGACCGGCCACACGCACCTACTTGCGACGAAGCAGCGCCGAGACCTCAGGCATCTTAAGGACGACGGCAAGGCCAAAGGTAACAGCAAGCGAGACGACACCCGCAACGCAAACGTAGCCAAGAGTAATCAGAATCGAGCCGCCAAGTGCCCCGACAAAGTGTTCAAGCACCCACATGACGCCGGCGCCTGCGGCAGCACCTAGGCCACCGAGCAAAAGGCCAAAGAAACCGCCATGCAGGATAGATTTGACCTGAAGGCCACGCAGGCGACGACGCAGCCACCACAGCGAACAGCCGACCAAGATCACGTAGTCGACAACATACGAAAGCGCGATTGCCGGCATACCGAAGCCCAGCACAACGCCAAACAGCAGAACCGAGCCGGCCTGGCCGATGGCAGAATACAGGCAATAGCGGCTATAGGGCTTCATGTCGAGCAAGGCAGAGAAGCTCTTCTGCATCAACACGACCACGCCGTAGAGCGGCAGCGAGAGCGCCAGGTAGACAAGGTACTCGGACACCAGCGCCACTCCGGATTCATCGAACTTGCCAGCACAGTAGATCATGTTGAGCGGACGTGCGAAGACAATCAGGTACAGTGCGAACGGAATCAGGAAGAACAGCATCTGGGCGACGCCACGCGAAATGCCCGTGCGTACGCTGTCGTAATCCTTCTCCTGTGCGTCGTGAGAGAGCTCGGTATAGAGCGCCGTCGAAAGCGAGGCGGCAATCAGCGCGTAGGGCAGCGTGTACCACAGGCGCGCATAGGCGATGACGGAAGGACCAGTCTCGGGCTGGACCACCAGCGCGGCAGCGTTGGTGATAGAAGTCGAGACAAACATGCACACCGTGGCGAGCAGCGTCGGGATACCGAGCGCAATCGTCTGGCGCAGCGCGGGGTCCTTAAAGTCGATATGGATATGGGGATGCACGCCGTGCTTGCTAAGCGCGGGAATCTGACATGCCATCTGAACAAAGACACCGAGGGTCGTACCGGCCGCAATCAAGATGATGCCGGCACGTTCGCCAAACTGTGCGGACACGGGCGCAAAACCCATAAAGCTCGCAATGACGATCACATTGTTGAGGACCGGGGCAAACGTCGACCAGAAGTAGTCGCGGTGTGCGTTGAGAACGCCCGAGAACACCGAGCCCAAACCATAAAACAGAATCTGGATGGCAAAGAAACGGAACATGAACGCAGCGGTATCCATGCTGCCGCCGTCACCCGAAAGGAACGATTGCGTCCAGATAAAGCCCGGGGCGAACACGGTCCCCAGCAACGAAATGCCACCCAGCACCAAAAGCAGAATGCCGAGCAGGTTGCCCACGTACTCGTTCGAGGCCTCGCGACCCTGCTCACGCCTCACGCCCATGTACACGGGCAAAAACGCCGTCACGAGCATGCCGCCCATCACGAGTTCGTAGAGCATATTGGGCAGGTTGTTGGCGACCTGATAGGAGGACGAGAGTAGCGACATGCCGATAGCGGCCGCCATTGCCCACGTGCGGATAAAACCGGTGACGCGAGACACAATGGTCAGGATGGTCATAAGCCCGGCGGAACGACCAACCGTGGAGTAGTCCGACGAGCCCATGTCGTCAGTGTCATCTCGCGACGAAGAAGCTTCGGATGAGGGTGTCTGAGGCGCAGATTCTTTTGCAAAATGAGCTCCGCGCTTCAATTCTTCCTGCGGCATCGCTCAGTCCTCTCTCGTAATCGCGGCAACCGTCGCCCCGCAAAATGCAATTAAATCATCGGGTGCAAGCTCGAGCTGATAACCACGCTTGCCTCCCGAAATAAAAATGGTATCCCAAAGGACACATGTCTCATCAATGAGCGTCCGGTAGCGTTTTTTCATACCGACCGGGCTGCAGCCGCCGCGAACGTAGCCAGTCGCCGCAAGCAAATCCTTCACATGCATCATGGCCAAGGACTTCTCCCCCGCGGCACGCGCGGCGGACTTTAGATCGAGCTCGTCGGCAACAGGGATACAGCACACGACATAGTCGTTGGACGGCGTCACGCAGACCAAAGTCTTAAATCCTTGACCGGGCTCCTCGCCAAGCTGCTCCGAAATCGCGACCCCCAGGCCCACCGACTCATCACCATCGTCTTCGTACGTATGTAGAACATAGGAAATGCCGGCACTTTCCAGCTCGCGCATCGCATTGGTTTTTGGCGTCTTTACAGCCTTTGCCATGACATATCCTTTCTCTCGCATTCGGACGCAAGGATTAAGTATATGTCCAATTCGGCTGCATACGTCACTTCGGCACAGCAAGCGCCATCGAATCACAAGGAGTCGATGGCGCCCATAAACTGAATCGCCTATTTATTGAGCATCAAGTTGAGCCTGACGCTCCCGGTCACGCCTGAGCAACGGCGCCAAAAACTTGCCCGTATAACTCTGCGGACAGTCCGCAACCTGCTCCGGTGTGCCCGAAACCACGACGGTTCCGCCGCCGTTACCGCCCTCGGGACCCATATCGATCAGGCGGTCGGCAACCTTGATGACATCAAGGTTGTGCTCAATCACCAGCACCGTGTTGCCCGCATCGACCAAGCGCTGCAGCACATCGAGCAGCTGGCGGACGTCCTCAAAATGAAGACCGGTCGTCGGCTCGTCCAAAATATAGAACGTCTTGCCCGTCTGGCGTCGATGAAGCTCCTTGGCGAGCTTCACACGCTGCGCCTCGCCGCCCGAGAGCGTCGTGGCGGGCTGGCCCAGGCTCACGTAGCCTAAGCCTACATCGTACAGCGTCTGGAGCTTGCGCTTAATCTGCGGGATATTCCCAAAGAAGGCCAGCGCCTCGGTGACGCTCATGTCGAGCACGTCCGAGATGGTCTTGCCACGGTAGGTGACCTCGAGTGTCTCGCGGTTGTAGCGTTTACCGCCGCAAACTTCGCAGGGAACGTAGATATCGGGAAGGAAGTGCATCTCGATCTTGATCTGCCCGTCGCCCTTGCACGCCTCGCAGCGCCCGCCACTCACATTAAAGGAGAAACGACCCGGCGAGTAGCCGCGCGCCTTCGACTCCGGCGTACTCGCAAACAGCGCGCGAAGATCATCCCACAGGCCGATATAGGTAGCAGGGTTGGAACGCGGCGTGCGGCCAATCGGCGACTGGTCGATATCGATAACCTTATCGATACACTCGATGCCCTCGATTTTTTTATACGGACCCACAGGGCGCGTCGAACGGTGAATAGCATTCGTAAGGGCAGGCGCAATGGTGTCGGTAACCAGGGAGCTCTTGCCCGATCCCGACACGCCGGTAACAACCGTAAGCGTACCAAACTCGATCTTGGCGGTAACGTTTTTGAGGTTGTTGGCTCGAGCGCCCGTAATTTTAAGGCAGCCGCGACCGGGCTTGCGCCGTTCATCAGGCACCCGAATCATTCGTTTGCCGGTCAGATAAGCGCCCGTCATCGACTCAGGACACGCCATGATATCAGCAGGCGTTCCCGCCGCGACTACGTGTCCGCCGTTGACACCGGCGCCGGGCCCCATGTCGATCACGTAGTCGGCGGCACGGATTGTATCCTCGTCGTGTTCGACAACGATAACGGTATTGCCGATATCGCGCAGGCGCTCGAGCGTCTTGATCAGGCGCTCGTTGTCACGCTGATGAAGACCGATCGAGGGCTCGTCCAGAATATAGAGCACGCCCATGAGACCCGCGCCGATCTGCGTTGCCAAGCGAATACGCTGTGCCTCGCCACCGGAAAGCGTCGCCGAGGCGCGATCGAGTGTCAGATAGTCGAGTCCAACATCGACCAGAAAACGCAGGCGCTCCAGAATTTCCTTGACGATACGGCCGCCGATAAACTGTTGGCGCTCGGTGAGTTCCAGGCCCTCAAAAAACTCGAGCGATTCACGGCACGACAGGCAACAAACCTCGTAAATGGACTTACCGCCCACGGTGACGGCGAGCATCTCGGAGCGCAAACGAGCGCCGTGGCAGGTCGAGCACGGCTCCTCGCGAATGTACTTCTCCAGGCGCGCCTTGGTGTTCTCGTTCGTCGTCTCGGTATAGCGTTCGTACAGGATGTTGCGAACGCCCGAAAACTTGGTATCCCACTGGCTGCGACGTCCGTCGAGCTTTTGGTAGTCGACCGAGATCTTCGTATCGCCCAGGCCATCCAAGAATGCACGACGCACGCGAGGGGGCAAGTCCTCCCACGGCGTATCAGCGCTCACCTTAAAGTGTTTGCAGACCGCAGCAAAAATCTGCGGATAGTAGTTCGAATTGCCAAACAGGCTACCAAAGACTCCGTCGGCAATGGACTTCGAGGGGTCCTCGATCAGCGCCTCGGCATCAACGGTTTTCTTAAAGCCCAGGCCGTCGCACTCAGGACATGCGCCATAGGGAGCGTTAAACGAAAAATCACGCGGCTGAAGATCGTCAATGGAGTGTCCATGCTCCGGGCACGCCAAGGCCAACGAATACTCCAGCAGCTCGCCCTCGGTCCCCTCGGGAGCATCACGATCGGGCAGCATGTACACGTTTACATTGCCGTGAGCCAGCGCGGTCGCCTGCTCAACAGACTCGGCGATACGGCCCAGAGAATTCTCACGGATCACGATGCGATCGACCACGACCTCGATATCGTGCTTGAATTTCTTATCCAGATCGATCGGATCGTCGAGCGAGCGCACTTCACCGTCGACACGCACGCGGCTAAAGCCCTCAGCGCGAAGGTCCTCAAACAGTTTGGTGTACTCGCCTTTTCGCCCGCGCACCACCGGTGCCAGCACAAACGCGCGGCGGCCCTCCCCCGTCGCCAAGACCTTGTCGGCAACCTGGTCGGTCGTCTGGCGCTCAATGACGCGGCCGCATTCGGGACAGTGCGGGGTGCCCACACGGGCGAACAGCAGGCGCAGATAGTCATAAATCTCGGTTACGGTGCCAACCGTCGAGCGAGGGTTTTTAGACGTCGTCTTTTGGTCGATCGACACCGCCGGCGAAAGGCCGTCGATTGAATCCAAGTCGGGTTTGTCCATCTGGCCCAAGAACTGGCGCGCATAGCTCGAAAGACTCTCGACGTATCGACGCTGGCCCTCGGCATAGATAGTGTCAAATGCCAGCGAACTCTTGCCCGAGCCAGAAAGACCGGTAATGACCACGAGTTGGTCACGCGGAATGGAAACATCGATATCACGGAGGTTGTGCTCACGAGCGCCGCGAATAACGATAGAAGAATCAGACATGGAAGCTCCTTGCCTCCTATTGCATCGAATCATACTGTCGATGAGTTTAGCGCACTCGACGCGCACAGATGTTCGTAATACAAGATTCGCAGACCTTTAGCTTTGCGTATCGGGCGCTTTGTTTCTCGAAATGCCGTGGAAAGGTTGCAGTAATCTAATACTGAACTTAATTTGCCGTAACAGAGGAACGTCCATGACCGAAGATATCCCCCTTGAAATCACTTCGAGCGACATGGCCAATCTGCCCATATTCATCGCCGTCCTTATCGTGGCCACCGTCGTCGTGCGCGTATATTTTTCAATCAAACACAATGAAAAGCCGCCCATTGCCCGCGTCTTTTGGTGCGCGACGCTCCTCATCCCGCTCGGCATGGTAGCTGCATGGATTACGAATCAATTGCTCGTAAATGAGGACAATTCCCTATGGGTCCTTTCTTATTCGGCGCTCGGTGCTGCCGCCGTCATACTTCTTGTCGAACCCTTGGTTTCGGGACTTATCGACCAAACCGATCTTGCGACGGGAACGGTTGCCTGTATTTGCCGTGACATCCTTGTCATCGCCGCTGTTTCAGCGCTCTCGTTCGTTTCACTCGAAATTGCCTGTAACGAAACGTTCTATCGCATTCCCGCCAACTCATTCGGGTTTTCCGTCGGGCTGCTCGCGACGGTTCTGCTCTCCCTTTATTTGCTGGGACAGCGTCATGGAGGCGTCATGGCCCTCGTGCCCGTCGCCTGTTGCATCCTTGGCATTGCCGAGCACTTCGTCATAACGTTTAAAGGCGAGGCCATCCTGCCAAGCGATATCTTGGCCCTTGGCACCGCAATGGAAGTGAGCGAGGGATACGAGTTTACCTTTACCGCCGGAATCGTAACCTCTCTAGCCCTGCTGGAGATTTCCCTAGGGCTTCTTTCGCTTATCCGACCGAGAAAGCTCCGTACGCCCACCCATGTCTTCCCCGCAATCGCCGCTAACCTCTGCGCTTTTCTGCTAGTGACCGTTGTGGGGCTCTCGGGCTTTTCCAGCATCGACTTGGAGCAGGCGCTGAATTTTGGATTTGACCGTTGGCAGCCCATCACCACGTATGCGTCTCAGGGTTTTATCACTTCGTTCACCGAAATGGTCAACGAGTTGCCCATTAAGAAGCCCGAAGACTATACGCCCGATGAGGCGCAGAGCATCGAGCAGGAGCTCGCCGCCACCTACGACAGCACGTATGGCTCGAGCGAGCAGCGCGCGGCGGCCGTTGCCCAGTTCAATGAAATCAAGCCGACGATTGTTGCCGTCATGAATGAGAGTTTTAGCGACCTTTCGTGCTTTGAGCAGCTCCAGGCGGCCGGGTACACCGGCCCCGCATTCTACAACTCGCTTCCCGACACACTTGTTCGCGGCACCATGCTCGCTTCGGTCGCCGGTGGCGGAACGGCGAACTCCGAATTCGAATTTTTGACCGGAGCGACAACGGCCTTTGTCGGATTAGGCAAAATCCCCTATCAGCTATATCAGATGAATGGCGTCAACAGCCTGGCAAAGGACCTTAAGGAGCTTGGGTATACCGCTACCGCTATGCACCCGCAAAACCCCGTCAACTACCATCGAGATAAAATCTATCAGCAGCTGGGCTTTGGAGACTTTCTTTCAATCGGCGATTTCGAAGGTGCGCCCTGTTACCATGCCGGCGTATGCGACTACGCCACCTACGACAAGATACTCGACCTGCTTAGAACCGACGAAGCCCCGCAGTTCATCTTTGACGTCACGATGCAAAATCACGGCGGCTACGACTATGGCACCGTTCCCGCCGAGGAGCTGACAAACTATTGGGTCGAGGGAGCCAGCGAGGGCGCCAATAGCGCGCTCAACACCTATCTTACCTGCATCAACGCATCCGACCGGGACCTCGAGTACTTTATCAACGAACTCCGCAATATCGGCAGACCGGTTGTCCTTGTCTTTTTTGGCGACCATCAGCCGAGCGCCGCAACGACCCTCAACGACGAGCTGTACCCTCAGGAAGATACGGCAAGCCACGCTTTCCGTATCTATCAGTCGACATATCTTGTCTGGGCTAACTATGAAATCGCCGGCAATACCGAGCTCAACGTCTACGACACCGTCGGGGCAAACGAGATTGCAGCCATTACCCTTAATAAGATCGGCGCCCCGCTCACCGACTATCAAAAGGCTCTGCTTGCAACAAGGTCAGATGTGCCCACCATCAATGTCGCCGGCTACCTTGGTGCCGACGGGCTGCGCTACGACTTGGAATCTGAAGACAGCCCATACGCCTCGACGATCGACAAGCTGCAGCGCATGCAATACCTCGAGTTCGCCAGCAAAGTTCAGTAAGCCCGCCCATTCGCTTGGACCCATCGTATTGCAAGCACGCTCGGCCCAAATGCATCGCAAATGACTCCCGCTCACAAACGAGGGTACAATGACGCTCGTGTCACATCACGGGGCCCCGGCCCCAACATATACAAAGGAGTCATACATGGGTTGCGAGCATGCACAGGCCGCCGGCGGACAAACGTCGCCGTCGCAATTTGAGGAGAACACGCTGTCCGAGGTCAAACGCGTCATCGCCGTGCTTTCCGGCAAGGGCGGTGTCGGCAAGTCGTTTGTCACCGGTGCCATCGCCACCGAGCTTGCCCGTCACGGCCACAAGGTCGGCGTCCTCGATGCCGACATCACCGGTCCCTCTATCCCCAAGATGTTCGGTATGAGCGGACGCCACGTCCATGCCCTTGGCAACCTTATGCTGCCCGAAATCTCCGAGCACGGCGTCAAGGTCATGAGCTCCAACCTGCTGCTCCAAAACGAGACCGACCCCGTCCTTTGGCGCGGTCCGGTCATCGCAGGCGCCATTAGGCAGTTCTGGAGCGAGACCTCGTGGGGCCCCATCGACTACCTGCTGGTCGACATGCCTCCGGGAACAGGCGACGTCGCTCTCACCGTCTTCCAGTCACTGCCCGTCGACGGCATCGTCATCGTCACGAGCCCGCAGGATCTGGTCTCGATGATCGTCGCCAAGGCGGTCAACATGGCCGAGAAGATGAACGTCCCCATTCTGGGCATTGTCGAGAACATGAGCTATATTGAGTGCCCCGACTGCGGCAAGAAGATCGAGGTCTTTGGCAAGAGCAAGCTCCCCGAGGTCGCAGAGCGCTATAACCTCGACATCTTGGGCCAGCTTCCCATTAATCCGGCACTCGCCGAGGCCTGCGATAAGGGCGAGGTCGAGACCGCGCTGCCCGATGGCATGTTGCCTAAGGCAGTCTCTGCCGTCGAGGCCATTACCCCGCACGAGACCGACGAGGCCTAAGTGAACACGAGCGCCTTCTATGACGTCCTGGTAATCGGCGGCGGGGCTTCAGGCCTCGCCGCCGCCATTACGGCCGCACGCGCTGGCAAAAGCGTCTGCATCGTTGAGCGCGATGTCGCCTGCGGCCTTAAGCTCCTTGCGACCGGCAACGGCCGCTGCAACCTCTCCAACGAATCGATTGATCCACAGCGGTATAACCACCCCGCATTCGTTGAATCCGTTATGGGCCCCCGGCCCGAACAAGAGCTTATGGGTTTCTTCTCCTCGCTGGGCATCATGACAACCTCCGAGGAAGGCCGGCTGTACCCGCGCTCCCTTCGCGCCGAATCGGTGCGCGACGCGCTTCTCAACGTTTGCGACCGCCTAGGTATCACCTTAATCTGCGAAGCCAACGTTGCCTCGGCGCACAAAGCTTCCGAAGGTTGGACACTCCAAATAGACCGTCCAGCGCGGGCACTCAAGGCAAAGAAGCACGACGACCGAAAATCGGAGCTCCGCTCGCTTCGGAAAGCGCTCGCCAATGTCCCTCGCAAGAACGAGGCCCTGCAGGCACATGCCGTAATTATCGCCACGGGCGGCAACCCCACCGGTATCGCCGATACGTTTCGCCTCCCCCTCACTTCGCTGCGCCCCATCCTCTGCCCCGTATCGGCAACGGTCGTCGGCGATCGGGCGGCACTCAAGACGTTGGATGGCCTGCGCGTCCGCGCCCGCTTGACGCTCGCCCGCAATCATAATGAGCTCTGGCACGAAGACGGTGAAGTCCTGTTTCGAACCTTCGGTATCTCGGGCGTCGTTGCCTTCAACCTCTCCCGTCGTATCCAGCGCGGCGATACGATCCTGCTCGACGTTTTCCCCGACCTCTCCAAAGTCGAGCTGCTCGATATGCTCAACCGGCGCGTTGAGCTGCTCGGCGGCTTTTCGCCCCGCGATCCCCGTTGGCTCGACGGCATGCTCGCCCCGCAACTCTCCCGCGTCGTCTGCACGACGTTCGAGCAGTGCCATCCAGGCTCCAACGATGTCATCCACCTGGTCTCAATCCTCAAACACTTTAAGTTGCTCGTCGAGGGAACAGCCGAGGAGCGCTCGGCGCAGGTCACGCGTGGTGGCGTATCTGTCGAGAGCATCTCAATACCCAGTCTACGCGCGCGCAGCGCTGTCGACGCCCCGCTTTACATCTGTGGCGAAGCGCTCGACATCGACGCCGATTGCGGAGGCTTTAACCTTGCGTGGGCCTGGCTCTCGGGCATTCGCGCCGCAAGCAGCCTGTAGCCGCGCAGTCTATAATCAAAAACGCATTCGGGCCGTCTGGGATACCGGACGGCCTCTTTCTTGTCTCTAAGGAGACCTCGATGATCGAAATCACCCAAGTCAACGCGTCGCTCGATGAAGCCGGCGATGAAAATGCCTGCCTCATTGTTGGCAAGCGAGTCGCCAAGCGCGTCCTACGTTGCAAGGACTCCGAGATCAAGTCCATCGAGCTCCACCGCAAGTCAATCGACGCTCGCAAAAAACGAGACGTCCATTTTATCCTGAGTTTTCGTGTTGAGCTGACTAGTCCCCACCTCGAGCGAGAAGCGGTCGACAGCGTCGCCGAGCGTGACCGCTCGCGCGTACGCGCGATAGAGGACGATGGGCCCTCATTCCCCTCCCCCGTCTCCGACGCACCTCAAGAACGCCCTGTCGTTGTCGGCGCCGGATGCGCTGGCCTTTTCGCTGCACTCACCCTTGCCGAAGCGGGTCTTAAGCCCTTGCTCATCGAGCGCGGCGACCCAGCATTTCGCCGCTCGCATGCGATCGATCTCTTTCTAAAGGAGCGCATCCTCGACCCCGAGAGCAATATCCAGTTTGGCCTGGGCGGCGCGGGGACCTTCTCGGACGGCAAGCTCAATACGGGAACCAAAAATCCCGCCCATCGCCTTATCCTCGAAACCTTCGTCGAGGCGGGCGCGCCCCGCGATATTCTGTGGGATGCCAAGCCGCACATTGGCTCCGACATCCTTCCCACGGTTGTCACCGCTATATCCCAGCGCATCGAGCAGCTCGGAGGTGTCGTCCGTTATCGAACAAAGCTCGTCGACATTCGCATCGACGCGTCTGGCGCCATCACCGGTATCGATGTCCAATCGTCCGAAGACGCCGCTTGCGAGCCAATCGAGACAAAGCACCTCATCCTCGCCTGCGGGCATTCTGCTCGCGATATTTTTGAGCTCCTTAAGGACCACAACGTGGCCCTCGCACAAAAGACCTTTGCCATGGGCGTTCGCATCGAGCATCCGCAGCGCGACATCGACCGAGCCCAATATGGAGCCTTGGCGGGACATCCTGCCCTCGGAGCAGCCCCCTACAAGCTCGTCGCCCATCTTCCCAACGGCCGCAGCGTGTTCTCGTTTTGCATGTGCCCCGGCGGGCAGGTTGTCGCCGCCTCTTCAGAACCGTGCCATCTGTGCGTCAACGGGGCCAGCCTCAATGCCCGCGACGGACGCAACGCAAATGCCGCCCTGCTCGTTAACGTCACGCCTGAGGACCTTCCCAACGATGACCCGCTCGCCGGCATCGAGCTCCAGCGCGCCTGCGAGGCGGCCGCCTATCGCCTGGGCGGTTCCAACTGGAACGCACCGGCACAACTCGTCGGAGATTTCCTCGCAGGACGCGCCAGCAAGGCACCCGGAAAGGTAAAGCCCACCTATCCGCTCGGTGTGACCTGGACGGCAATTGACGAAGCCCTGCCGCAGCATATCGTCGAGTCGCTCCGCCTGGGGCTTCCCCTACTCGGAAAAAAGCTACGAGGCTACGACCGCCCCGATGCCGTTCTTACCGGCGTGGAGACTCGTTCGAGCTCACCGATCACTGTCACCCGAGACCGAACGTGCCATGCCGTGTCGACCCCGGGCCTCTACCCTTGTGGTGAGGGAGCTGGATATGCCGGCGGCATCATGAGCGCGGCCACCGACGGCATCCGTTGTGCCGAAGCCCTGATCGCAGACCTCTAACGCACGAATTCCAGCGCGCAAAAGACACAGGCCCCGAGCCCCACAGGGAACTCGGGGCCTGTTCGCTATTTCTTAAACCGTGCACCCTGGCGTTTTCTGCCCGATGCGAACGTGGAACCCTTGCGGGCCTGCGAACGTAAGCGCTCGATCGTCTCGTCCTCAGACGCACCCTCGAGCATCGCCCGAATCTGAACGACGGCATCGCGCAGGCGCGCCGCCTCCTCAAAGTCCATGGCGGCAGAAGCGTTGCGCATATCCTCTTCCATAGTTTCGACGATCCGCACAAGCTCGTCATGCGGCAGTTCTTCCAACTGCTCCGCAAGTGTCTGCTCGGGTGCCACCGTTTCCGGCACGCCGCCCTCGCCCGACTCATCGGGCGTATAGAATGCGCCATGGCCAAGGGAGTCGCCCTTCGAGCGCCCCTTGGAACCCACGGTTTTTTCGGCTTCGGCAATAAAACTTGAGATGTCGTTGATGGCTTTGCGCACCGTCTTGGGCACAATGCCATGCTCTTCGTTATATGCCATCTGAATCTCGCGACGGCGCTGCGTCTCCTCGATGGCCTCTTTCATCGAATCGGTCACAACGTCCGCATACATGATGACTTCGCCATCGGCGTTACGGGCCGCGCGGCCAATCGTCTGAATCAGCGAACGGCGGTTGCGCAAGAAGCCTTCCTTATCGGCGTCGAGAATTGCCACCAGTGAGACCTCGGGAAGATCCAAGCCCTCGCGGAGCAGGTTGATGCCAACGAGAACATCGATCTTTCCCTCGCGCAGCGTTCGCAGGATCTCGACACGGTCCATCGTCGCTGTATCGGAGTGCATGTAATTGACCTTAATGCCCGCGTCGAGCAGATGGTCGGTCAGGTCCTCGGCCATGCGTTTGGTCAACGTGGTCACCAGCACGCGCTCTTTGCGTGCAACGCGCTCGCGAATCTCGTCCTCAAGATCGTCAATCTGACCGCGAACCGGACGCACATCGATCTTGGGATCGAGCAGACCGGTCGGACGAATAATCTGCTCAACGTCGTTCTGGCTAACCCGCAACTCGTAATCGCCCGGCGTGGCCGAAACATAGATAAACTGGGGTATCCTTGCCTCAAACTCATCGAAACGAAGCGGGCGGTTATCGAGCGCCGAGGGCAGGCGAAAACCGTGTTCCACCAGCGTCACCTTACGCGAGCGGTCACCTTCGTGCATGCCGCGAATCTGCGGCACCGTCACATGGCTCTCATCGATGATGCAGAGCATATCCTTGGGAAAGTAATCGATTAGGGTAAACGGCGGCTCACCCGGCTTGCGACCGTCCAGATGACGCGAGTAGTTCTCGATGCCATTGCAAAAGCCCATCGTCTCGAGCATCTCAAGATCATAATCGGTGCGCTGCTGCAGACGCTGCGCCTCGAGCAACTTGTCGGTCGCCTTGAGCTCCGCCACGCGCTTCTCGCACTCTTCGCTGATCGATTTCAGAGCCGCCTTGACCTTCGGCTTCTCGGTCACGTAGTGCGATGCCGGCCATACGGGGATGGCCTCGTACTCACGAAGCATCTCACCGGTGACCTCATCGATCTCGGCAATCAGCTCGACCTCGTCGCCAAAGAACTCAAACCGCAACGGATGCTCGGCATAAGGCGGATACACGTCGACAACATCGCCGCGCACGCGGAACGTGCCGCGTGCCAGGTCATAGTCATTGCGATCATATTGAATGTCGATAAGTGCATGGATAAAGTCATCGCGCTCGAGCGGCACCTTCTTGTCGACGTTTGGAGCCAGACCCGCATAGTCCTCAGGAGAGCCAATGCCATAGATACACGAGACCGATGCGACAACGATCACATCGCGTCGAGAGAGCAGCGATGCGGTCGCCTGATGGCGCAGCATCTCGACCTCTTCGTTAATCGAGGAGTCTTTCTCGATATATGTATCGCTTTGCGGCACATACGCCTCGGGCTGATAGTAGTCGTAGTACGAGACGAAGTAGACCACAGCGTTGTTGGGAAAGAACTCTTTGAGCTCGCTCGCAAGCTGAGCGGCGAGCGTTTTATTCGGAGCCATGACCAGCGTCGGCTTTCCCAGGGCCTCAATAGTCTTTGCCATCGTGAAGGTCTTGCCCGAACCAGTCACGCCCAGCAAAACCTGATAGCGGTCTCCGTCCCTCACGCCCTGCACAAGCGACTCAATGGCCTTAGGCTGGGAACCGGCAGGCTCATAGGGAGACACTACCTTAAACGGCACGTCAGAGCCTTCAACGCCAAAGCGCTTAAGTTCACCACCAACGCGTTCTACTTCAAATTCCGCCATGGATACTCCTAACTCATACATCTGCAGTATACGCAGGCGGCAGGCATAGTCCTATACGAACCGATCGGGATAGATGGTCTTGTAGCGAGCCCAGGCATTATTGACACGAATCAGATACGCCTGCGTCTCGGGAAAGGTAATTGCATTATGAAGCGACGTACCCTGCTGCGCCCATCCGTCGACATTGCCCATGCCGGCGTTATAGGCAGCAATGGCACTGTCAGTCGACCCGTTAAAATACGCTAGAAGATACGAAAGATACGCACAGCCAAACTCGATATTCGTAGCCGGATCGTTAAGGTTGTCGGCCGAATACTCGCCACCGTCGACAAGGCCCTTGGCGATCATATCCTGGGCAGTCTCGGGCATCAGCTGCATCAATCCCTGAGCACCTTGATTCGACTCGGCCTCGGGATCCCAATTCGATTCCGACTTAATGACAGCGCACACCAGATACGGATCCAGATTATGCGAAATACTGGATTGCTTTACATACGCCTCGTAGTCAATCGGATACAACGGCTTAAAGAAAGCGGCAGGAGCACACGAGTAAACGAATGAGATAAGGCCGAAGACAAAAACGGCAGCCAGCGGCATAAGGCGATACCACGCAAAGAAACGTGTCTTAGGCATCGGCATCCTCCTTATCCGCAGTGTCTATAAACCCATGGCATGCAAGCCATGAGTCAAGCTGCTCAAAGAGCGAATTATCACCTGAGGCATTATCAATCACCGTTGTAGCGAGATTGCACAGCGCAGACTCATCGGGCTGACAAGCAGAACGGGCATCGAAATCAGATGGCTCCATGCCACGTTGAATAGCGCGCTCGCGACGAACTGACAAAGGGGCGCTGATGACCAAAATTTCATCAGCCAAGCCAAATGCATCCTCAAAACCAGTCGGAGCAGAAACCTCGACCACCGCAAAGCGATAACGAGGAGATGAAACCGTACAACAAACCGGATCGAGAATCCTAAGCGAAAGCTGTTCAATGAGGACAGGATGCACAATGCCATTGAGCCGTGCGACCGAATCAGGAGAAGCAAAAGCTCGAGAAGCGAGGATGCCGCGGCGAATGCCGCCTTCCTCATCCAAAATGTCCCAACCGAATTCATCCGCGAGTGTATTGACGATATCAGAGCCCGGCACATACAGCGATTTTGCAAGCTCATCCAGATCGATAAGCATAGCGCCACGAGATTCGAAATAGCGGCAGGCAGTCGACTTACCCGAAGCAATATTGCCCAAGACAAATACGGTAAACATCAAGCCCTCCCTAACGCCAATGCGAGTAATTATCGCTCAAATACACTAGATGGACTCAAAATACAGCCAAACAGTAAGAGCGTATACGGGGGAGCTAGGTCCCAAAGTACAACGTGTATATAACCCAAAAAAGGGGGAGGCCGCGAGGCCTCCCCCTTCCAAGTTCAAGCGTACGGCTCGGTGCCGTCCACCGGTCAGCGGCGCCCTGGCCTCCCACGGGCTGACCCCGCAGTACTCTCGGCGCGATGGGGCTTAGCTTCCGGGTTCGGAACGGGACCGGGCGTGCCCCCCATGCTCTGGCCGCTGACCGGTGGGCGGCG
>CABIZD010000015.1 GCA_902363125.1 Coriobacteriaceae bacterium | reverse complement strand
CTCGTCGTGCAGCTCTGCCGCTCGCAGTCTCATTCCGACGTCGTACAAAGCGTTTCCAGCCATAAAAAGGCCTCCCATTTCTTGTGTCCAAGAAATGGGAGGCAGTTCACACTACGTGCGGCGGGGGTTCTTTCGTCCTGCGGAGTGTCCGCGAAGGTCAGCCCTCAGATCCTGCTACGACTACGTCCTCGGATTGTGTGGGCGGATGAAGGACGTAGTTGGCGGGTATTCCGTCCCATTCGCTGTTTCGCGGCTTTGCCGCGAAACCTCGCGCCACTTTGGGGATGGATGGGGGACTTGGCTGTTGCCGCCTTTTCGGAGCTCTTCTTTATTCCTTATGCTGGATGAAAAGCCCCTTGTTTTTGCAGGGGTGCATACTCGACTTATATGTGCATAGAATCTCGTATAGTGCGAGTAAGATATTGCGCTGTCTGTTTTGTGTTTAGCAGAGATGTAGTTTGCATAATCCGACATAATCCTCGCTTCATTTAAATAAAGTCGCACGTAAATTACGTAGATATGTCTGAGCTGGAGTTCTGTACGCTGAGCGGACAAAAACGACCGTTCACCGTTCCGCTATTTTCAAAATGAATAAAATGAGCGATAAAGAGAATATAAACCTTAATAAACTCGCGTATCGCACGGACGCGGGTTATTAATGGGTTGTAGGCCTTTTACAGAAAGGATTCCAGCAATGTCTAAGCCTCTTGGCAAGCCCGATCGTATTGTCGTCGCCCTTGGCGGCAACGCCCTCGGCAACAACCCCGTCGAGCAGATCGAGGCCGTGAGCAACACCGCCCACGCTCTCCTCGGTCTCATCGAGCAGGGCAATGAGATCATCATCACCCACGGCAACGGCCCGCAGGTCGGCATGATCCAGAACGCCTTCGCCGCTGCCCACGATGCCATCGGTACCCCCGAGATGCCGCTGCCCGAGTGCGGCGCCATGTCCCAGGGCTACATTGGTTATCACCTGCAGCAGGGCATCGGCCGCGAGATGCACAAGCGCTATAAGCGTTGGCACGCCGCCACCGTCGTCACCCAGATCG
Source organism: Coriobacteriaceae bacterium (assembly GCA_902363125.1). GTDB lineage: Bacteria > Actinomycetota > Coriobacteriia > Coriobacteriales > Coriobacteriaceae > Collinsella. The sequence goes on along the minus strand of CABIZD010000015.1, from coordinate 47,884 downwards.
AGTGCGATCCGGATGATCCCGCGTTCAAGAACCCGACCAAGCCGATCGGACCCTTCTACACCGAGGAGCAGGCCAAGGAGTTCATGGCCGAGGATCCCTCCAAGGTCTTCGTCGAGGATTCCGGCCGCGGCTGGCGTCGCGTCGTCGCTTCCCCCGATCCCAAGAAGATCGTCGAGGCTGACTCCATCCTCAACCTGCTCGACAACGAGTTCATCGTCATCGCCTGCGGTGGCGGCGGCATCCCCGTCGTCCGCGACTACGAGAACAAGGGCTGCTACAAGGGCGTTCCCGCCGTCATCGACAAGGACCTGGGCGGCGAGCTGCTGGCCGAGGACTGCGACGCCGACGTTCTGTTCCTGCTGACCGCCGTTGAGCATGTCGCCATCAACTTTGGCAAGCCCAACCAGGAGGAGCTCGAGGACATCACCGCCGACGAGGCCGAGCGCCTGGCCGACGAGGGCCAGTTCGGCAAGGGTTCCATGGAGCCCAAGGTCCGCGCTGCCATCAAGTTCGCTCGTTCCCGCAAGGGCCGCACCTGCATCATCGGCGCCCTGGACAAGGCTGCCGAGACCATGGCCGGCCTCTCCGGTACTCGCATCCACGAGTAGTCTCTACTCTGTTGCCTCTCTCGTGGGCGCCAGGCAAAGCGCCCACAAACTAGCCTCTCTTCATGAGCCCCGCAGTCCGCTCCGACTGCGGGGCTTTTGCTATTCACCTAGTCATTGGGGACGTTCTTAAATGACTAGTCAAACAAGAGCGTCCCCAATGACCACTCATTTAAGTCTGTCCCCAATGACTAGTAGTAGGCCCACATGGCTTCGACTTCGTTGAGGACCTCTACGACGCCCCAGCGACGGGCGCTGCGGCTGGCCGAGTTGGGGTCGTAGACGCCAATCTGGTCGGCATCGTCGATGCCGTAGAGCACGATGTAGTGGCCTACGTTGGTAAACGTACCGGGGCGCACTGCGGCGATGACGGGCGCACCCGAGCGAAGTGCTTGAGTAATCGATTCGCGATCGTTATAGAGCTGTGTTCCGTTGAGCCCCAGCTGCCACGCACCGCCTGTCATAAACGACCACTCGGTGGCACCAGTGGGGGCGTAGTTGCCGGCTTCGGCCAGCGCGCATATATCGACCGGCGTCTTATCGGTATGGCCGGTCTTAAAGATATAGACCATGGTGAGGCAGGTAGGACCGCAAGCGTTTTCGCGAATAGTGCCACCGGCATAGGGCAGCTCCGACCATGCGGGGTCAATTTGGTAGATGTGGGGCATGGTGCCGGCCTGCCATTGCGAGCGTGGGGTCGAGAACGCAAAGGAGTAACCGGGCGCGACGGGAGCTTTAAGCAGCTTGTCCTCGGCAGTGGGCTCAAGACCGGCTGATCCGTGGGAGATACAGGATCCCAAAAACACAAAGACGAGGCAGGCGGCGATGGAGCAAAGCGCAAGGCGTAGGCGGCGGGCCGGAAGCGCGTGGCTTGTGGTGTGCGACGCGGGGTGAGGGGGGGGATTGCCGCGATCGCGTTGAGGTCGCGAAAAGGAACGCTTGACGTAGTAGTCGGTCTTACGGCGATCGTAGCGGCGTGGCTGCGATGTGTCGGTCTGACGTTGGCGTGTGCTCGTACTCACGCGGTCTGACTGCTGCACGGTACGGCTTTGCTGCCGCGAAGAAGCCCCGGGCTGCTCTTGGGGGCGCTGCGGGTTGTCGTTGTCGGAGGTGCTTCTGGGCGTTGGCGTGGTGCGGCCGGCAAGGCGCACGCTTTGTGGCCGTTGGTCGCCGTCATTGTATCCGTATGCCATTCGAATCACCTTGCCTCATGTGTAACTTGTCTATCCTACATAAAAAGATGCACGACACATGGGTATGTGCGCCAAAAGCCTGACAAATGGTATGAACGTTGCCGCGCCGCGCGCCAAGCGTCACGGCAACAGGTCTTCAAAAGCAGACAAGATGAAAGCGTCCAAGACGAATGACGTCTCCCGCCGTTCGTCCCAAAAACGGTGCCGCTCGTTTTGCAGTTCTGCCTTCGGTCGAGCTGCGAGCGGCGCTGCTGCGCCAAGGCCGTATCTTAAAGCCATGGAATAAAAGCGCGCGGCAAAACGGACCGCGCAAGGGGTGACGCCAAGGGCGTCAAAAAGGAAAGGAGGGGAACAATGGCGGACAAGAACGCAGAAGTTGCAGTCGAGGATAACGGCGGCATGAAGAAAACGCTCTCGCTCTGGAACTTCTTCACCATCGGCTTTGGTGCCATTATCGGTACCGGTTGGGTTCTGCAGGTCGGCGACTGGATGGTCGTGGGCGGCGGTCCCGTTCCCGCTATGATCGCATTCCTCTTGGGTGCAATCTTCCTCGTGCCCGTCGGAGCTGTTTTCGGTGAGCTCACGGCTGCTATCCCCATCTCGGGCGGCATCGTCGAGTATGTCGATCGTAGCTTTGGCCGTACACTGAGCTACATCACCGGATGGCTTTTGGCCCTGGGCAACGGCATCCTGTGCCCGTGGGAGGCCATCGCCATTTCGACCCTCGTGTCCGAGATGTTCGGCAGCCTACCCGGTCTTGAGTGGCTGCGCGCCGTCAAGCTCTACACCATCCTGGGGGCCGACGTCTACCTGTTCCCGACGCTGATCGCGCTCGGCTTTGCAGTCTACGTCATCTTCCTCAACTTCCGCGGCGCCAGCTCGGCCGCCAAGCTCCAGGCCTTCCTGACCAAGGCCCTGCTCTGCGGCATGCTGCTCGCCATGGGCGTCTCGCTGTTCACCGGCTCGCCGGACAACGCCATGCCCGTGTTCTCCCAGGTCACCGGCGCTGGCGGCGGCAAGGCCGCTACCGAGAGCACCAGCCTGTTTGCCGGCATCGTGTCGGTCCTGGTTCTGACCCCGTTCTTCTACGCCGGCTTCGACACCATTCCTCAGCAGGCTGAGGAAGCAGCCGAGGGCCTCAACTGGAACAAGTTCGGCAAGATCATCTCCCTGGCCCTGCTGGCCGCCGGCGGCTTCTACATGGTCTGCATCTACTCGTTCGGCACCATCCTCGACTGGCATGAGTTCGTTAAGAGCCCGGTTCCCGCGCTCGCCTGTCTCAAGGGCATCAACATGCTCCTGTACCTGGCCATGCTCGTCATCGCCACGCTTGGACCCATGGGCCCGATGAACTCCTTCTACGGCGCAACGAGCCGCATCATGCTCGCCATGGGCCGCAAGGGCCAGCTGCCCGAGAAGTTCGCCGAGGTCGACCCCAAGTCCGGCGCTCCCAAGCTCGCCTGCGTCGTTCTGGGCGTCATCACCGTCGTCGGTCCGTTCCTGGGCAAGAACATGCTTATCCCTCTGACCAACGTGTCGGCTCTCGCCTTCATCTTCTCCTGCGGCATGGTCGCCCTCGCCTGCCTGCGCATGCGCTTCACCGAGCCCGACCTGCCTCGTCCCTACGAGGTGCCCGGTGGCAAGTTTGGCATCTCCCTCGCTATCGCTGCCTGCGCCATCATCATCGGCCTGCTTGTGATTCCGTTCTCTCCCGCCTCCCTCAACATGGTGGAGTGGAGCATCGTGATCGGCTGGTTGGCTATTGGCCTGGCCCTCATGGCTTTCACCAATTCCCGCAAAAAGTAACGCCGAGCCGGGGCGGATCAGGTGCGCGGGACCCTCTCTTCCGCGCGCCGAACCCGGCGCCACTTGGGTAGCTTTGTGAGGCCTTAACCCAACACGGCCTCGCCCACTATATGGATCCATAAGGAGGAACCATGTCCACTAAGTATGCAATCGTTGGCGGCAAGCTCATCGACGGTACCGGTGCCGAGCCGGTCGAGAACTCCCTCGTTCTCGTCGACGACAACGGCAAGATCGAGTACGCCGGCGCCATGCAGGACCTTCCCGAGGGCGTTGAGGTCATCGACGCCGCCGGCAAGACCGTCCTTCCCGGCCTGATCGACACCCACCTGCACTTCTCGGGCAACTTGACCGACGATGACACCGACTGGGTCATGCAGCCGCTTCTCGAGAAGCAGGCCGTCGCCGTCAAGCAGGCCTACGACTGCCTCACCCACGGCCTCACCACCGTCTGCGAGATCGGCCGCTTTGGTATCCAGATCCGTGACTGCATCGACAAGGGCGTCTTCAAGGGCCCGCGCGTTCTGGCCACCGGCCTTGGCTTCTGCCGCGTTGCCGGCCACGGCGACTCCCACCACTGCAGCCAGGAGCTCAACAAGGAATCGCACCCCTGGGGCGATCAGGTCGACGGTCCTTGGGATCTGCGCAAGGCCGTCCGTCGTCGCCTGCGCGAGAACCCCGATGCCATCAAGATCTGGGCTACCGGTGGCGGCATCTGGCGCTGGGACTCCGGCCGCGACCAGCACTACTGCTCCGAGGAGATTCAGGCTGTGGTCGAAGAGGCCAAGATGGTCGGCATCCCCGTGTGGAGCCACTGCTACAACAACCACGCCGCTGCCTACGATTCCGTCCGCTTTGGCTGCGAGCAGCTGATCCACGGCTTCGATATCGATGAGCGCACCATGGACCTCATGGCCGAGCAGGGCACCTTCTTCACCCCGACGATCGCCTTCCTGCCCACCTGGTACGCCACCTATCCGCCCGTCTACGTCCCCGAGCTGCACGACAAGTACGAGGGCACCCTGGTCGAGAAGGAGCTGCAGCGCAACTACGACTGCCTGCGCGAGGCCAAGAAGCGCGGCGTCGTCATGACGATCGGCTCCGATTCCTTCTCCTTCGTCACCCCGTACGGCACCTGCTCCATCGAGGAGATGTACGAGTTCGTCGACAAGATCGGCTTCACCCCGGTCGAGACCATCACCTGTGCCACCCTCAACGGTGCCAAGATGTGCCACATCGAGGACGAGACCGGGTCCATCGAGGCCGGCAAGTGCGCCGACCTGCTGGTCGTCAACGGTGACGTCGCCGCCGACATCCACGTGCTCAACACCGACAACATGGACGTCATCATGAAGGACGGCTGGATTGTCGAGGGCGGCACCTTCGGCGAGGCAAACAAGTACAGCGCCTAAGCTACCGTTCATCGATGGCTTGATGTAAAACACAGTATTTGATTGCATAATGCAATGGAGAGGGTCGCTTGCGGCCCTCTTTATTGCTATGGGGTGCGTCGGTAAGAAGGAGATGACGGTGGATCTCAATAGGCTGATTCTGGGCAAGAGCTACAACTCTACCAAGGTCTTTCGTACCGCTCAGCATGTGGTTCAAGCCATCTTGCTCGGTATTGTCGTTCCGCTGCTTATCCTGCTGCTCATCTGGGATCTAACCGATAATCCCAATCCCGTTCCGGCCGTTGTCGTCATTGCCGGCTTGGTCATGCTGTGCTTCTTCTTCTCGTACGTCTTTGTCGTTCCCGACGACCTCACATCGAGCGCAACCGACCGCACGCTCGCCATCGCTTCAAAAATATTCGCCTACACGTCGCGCGGCCTTACGCCCGAAGCTGCCCTAGGCGCCTCTAAGATCATCCTGTCCGAAACTATCGCCTCTGCCATCTGCTTTACCGACGGCAAGCAGGTGTTGGCAAGCTGGGGCGAGGACTCGGCAAAATGCCCCGCGGGCACCCCGGTGGTGCTGCGGACTACGCTCAACGTGATCAACAGCGGTGAGCAAAGCGTGTTCTCGCGCGATGCCTCGACCGAGACAGGTGGCTACTTTCCGCGCCTGCGCGCCGGTATTGTCGCACCGCTTACCGTGCGCGGGCATTGCGTGGGCACGCTCGAGCTGTATTATCCCCGTCTGAGCAGCATCGATATGCGCCAGACGGCGCTTGCCTCGGGCTTTGCCGACCTCATTTCCACGCAGCTTGCGAGCTTTGAGCTCGAGCGCCAGGACGAGCTTACGGCCCGCGTGGAGCTGCGCGCCTTGCAATCGCAGGTCGATCCTCATTTTCTGTTTAACACCATCAGCACCATCGTGTCGCTCGTTCGAACCGAGCCCGACAAGGCGCGATCGCTGCTGATCGACTTCTCCAATTACTATCGTCAGACGCTTTCTGATTCCGATACGCTCACCACGCTCGAGCACGAGGTGGAACAGGGTACTCGTTATATCAATCTTATGCAGGCCCGGTATGGCGACGGCCGTTTGCGCGTCTCGGTCGATATCGACTTTGAGGTGCGCGATTGCATGGTGCCGCCGTTTATCTTGCAGCCGTTGCTCGAAAACTGCATCAAACACGCGCAGCGCGAGACCGAGCCGCTTTCTATTCGTGTTAGGGCTTTCGAGACCGATGACGGTTTGGAGATCATCGTCGAGGACGATGGCATCGGTATGAGCGAAGAGGTCTGCGCGCATCTGTTTGAGCAGCATCGCCTGGAGGAGCCCGAGAGCATTACCGCCGACGGCTCCATCAAACGAGGCTGCGGCTTGGCGCTCTTCAACGTGCTTCAGCGCATCCATTTCTTTTACGGAGAAGATTCTGGCATGCGCGTGAAGTCCCAGGAGGGCGTTGGCACGCAGGTCATCGTCGAGCTGAACGGCGAGCCGCATGAGCCGGCGCCGTTGACGGCGTAGCACGCGGTTGGATTGAGAGAAAAAGAGGGGAAGCACATATGTCCGAAGGCTGGAACATCTTGGTGGTTGATGACGAACCTCCCATTAGGGCCGAGCTACGCTATCTGTTGGAAAAGGATACGCGTGTGGGCCAGATTGCCGAGGCGGGCAATGTCACCGAAGCCGTGGAGTCGATTCTGTCGAACAAGCCCGACGTGCTATTTTTAGACATTACCATGCCCGGTCGCTCGGGAATTGAGCTTGCCGAGACGCTGCAGAACCTAAAGACGCCGCCGGTGGTTGTGTTTGTGACGGCGTTTGCCGAGTATGCGGCCGATGCCTATAACCTCGATGCCGTCGATTATGTCGTCAAGCCGGTCGAGGACGCACGCCTGTCAAAGGCACTCGACAAGATCGAGGCAGCCTTGGGTGTCCGTCGTGTTATCCACGCTCCGCGCCAGCCTTTGCGTCTGACGGTGGACCGCGGGGGCAAAAAGGTGTTCATTCCCGCCGCAGACGTCTGCTACTTTGAGGCGCGTGCCGATTTTTGCAACGCCGTCTGCGCCGAGGGAACATACCTGATCAATGAGTCGATTTCCTCGCTCGAGCGGCGCCTGGCCCCCGAGGGCTTTATCCGTGTCCACCGCAGCTATCTGGTCAATTTGGAGGACGTGCACAATGTCGAGATCGGTTCCACGGGTCTTATGGAACTCAGGCTCGATCGCGTAACCTCGACGGTGCCCGTGTCCCGCCGTCGCGCTGCCGAGGTTAAAGCACACTTGGGGCTTGCGTAGACGGTCTGCGTGCCGTCGTTTACCATCGCAGGTTTGGCATGGGCGCGCGGTGGGCATAATGGGTGGCATCGAATGAAATCGAAAGGATCATTATGCCCGCGCTTATCACCCATCATCTGTTTGGCGAGGAAAGCATCGACCGTCTTCCGCAGGGCGTCATCACGTCCGATGAAGAGCGCATTGCCTTTATCTTGGGCAACCAAGGCCCCGACCCGTTTTTCTTTCACATTCTGACACCGCGTGTTTCCGACTGCACGCTGCTGGCGCAGGTCATGCATCGGTCGCGCATGTCTCGCCAGTTCGCGTGCCTGCGCGACGGCGTGTCGCATCTGCTGCCGCGCGACGCCAGCTTGGGTCGCGCCTTTGCGCTGGGCCTGCTGTCTCATTACGTGCTCGACCGCAACGCCCATCCTTTTGTCTATGAGCAGCAGTTTGGCATCGTGGAGTCCGATTCAGAGCTTGAGGATTCGAGCAGTCAGGTTCATGCCGTGATCGAGAGCGACCTGGATGTACTGATGCTGCAGCTTAAACGCGCCGGCGCTACGGTCGACGATTACCCGCCGGCGGGCGAGATCGTCACCACCGATCGCATCAATCGCGTGGCCGGCGTGCTGATGAGCTATGTTGCCGGACGCGTGTACGGCATTGACATTCCGGCGGGGGAGTACGGTGCTGCCGTTGCCAATATGCAGCGACTTTACCGCGCGATTGAGCCGGCCGGCTCCGCAAAGACGCGCGCGATCTCGCTGGTTGAGGGCTTGGTGCACGACTACTCGCTGCTCGATGGCCTTGCCCATCGCGTGACGACGGAGCTGCCCGAGCGCACCGGTAACCTGGGCCATCTGACATGGAAGAATCCCTTTACCGACGAGGTCTCGAACGAGAGTTTCCCCGAGGTCTTTGATCGCGCGCTGGTCGATTACGAGTGCACGGTCGCACGTTTTATCGAGACCGGTGACATGGATGCCGTGACCAGTCACGTCAACTACAGCGGTCGCGTGCTCAATGCCGATGAGGAGTTCGACCGCGAGGAATAGGGCCCGTGCGTGCCCCTTTGCCGAATCCTTACCGGCGGTTCTGGACAATTGGGGTACGATGAACTAACTGCATATCGGGCGAATACGAAGGGTCCCTGTCCATGAAATACACCAAGCTCGAGCGTAACTGGGTTATGTATGATGTGGGCAATTCGGCCCTCGTGCTGCTCAATACCTCGGTGGTGCCCATTTACTTTAACGCCATCAATACCGGCGCTTCTTCGGCCGACCTGGTGGTCGCCTGGGGCAATGCGCAGACGATTGCCTCGCTGGTCATCGCCATGCTCATGCCCATTCTGGGCGCGCTTGCCGACTACGCCGGCAACAAGATCAAGTTCTTCTTGGGCTTCTTCCTCACGGGCCTGGTGCTTTGCTTGGCGCAGGCTATCCCAATGTCCGCCATGGCATTTTTGACCGTGTACGTGCTGTGCACCATCGGCCTTAACTCTTCTATGACGTTCTACGACGCCATGCTGCCCGACATTACCACCGACGAGCGCATGGACGCCGTGTCCAGCTCGGGCTATGCCTGGGGCTACATCGGTTCCACCGTGCCGTTCGTCATCTGCCTGGCGCTCATCATGGGTGGCCCCGCTCTTGGCGTCCCTACCATGCTGGCAACGCGTCTGTCGTTTATCATCACTGGTGCCTGGTGGCTCATCTTTACCCTGCCGCTCATTCGCACCTATAAGCAAAAGTACGGTCGCGAGCGCGGTCCCGAGGACACCATCGGCCACATCGTGGGCGGTGTGTTCTCCGAGGTCGGACACACCATGCGCGAGATCGCCCACAACAAGACCGTGCTGGTCTACATGATTGCGTTCTTCTTCTATATCGACGGTGTGCACACGGTCATTTCCATGGCTACCAGCTACGGCTCGGCTTTGGGCATCGATTCGACCCAGTTGGTCCTGGCGCTGCTCGTCACGCAGTTCGTGGCCTTTCCGTCCGCCATCATCTACGGCAAGCTCGCCGGACGCGTGGGCACGCTCAACATGATCCTGGTGGCAGTCGCCGCCTACATGGGCATTGTGCTGTTCGCCGCGTTCTTCCTAAAGACCGCCTTTGAATTCTGGGTGCTTGCCATTATGGTCGGCCTGTTCCAGGGCGGCGTGCAGGCGCTTAGCCGTAGCTACTTTGGTCGCATTATCCCCAAGGAAAAGTCCAACGAGTACTACGGCTTCTTTGACATCTTCGGTCGCTATGCAAGCGTCATGGGCACTTTCCTAGTGTCGGTCGTCACCTCGCTGACCGGCAACCCGTCGCTGGGCGTCCTTTCCATTGGCGTGCTGCTGATCGTTGGCTTTATGCTGCTGGTCCGCCTGTCCCGCATGACTCGGGCGGCAGAGCATGCCGCATAGGAGCGAGCGGCTATTGTGCCTGTCCACGGTACTCTTTTGGGGTTATCCGCAATAAACATTGCGACTTGCGAGCAATGATTTGCCCAAGTGGGTATGATGGAATCAGCTAGGTCGCGGGGCGTCGCCTGTGTTTGTCGGCGTCCCGTTTTTGTGTTGCAGGGAGGGTAAGGCATGAACGCCACAGTCGTGATTCCAACGTATTGGGCGGGCGATGACGCTTGCGCAAACGCCCCTGGCACCTATGACCATTCGACGCGACTCAACGCCGACAATCCCGAACTCGACCGCTGCCTGGCCTCGCTTGAGCAGGTACGTGACATCCCGCGCATCATCCTTTTGGTGGTCTGTCCCGTTTCTGCCACAGCCGATGTGTCGCTGCGCGTGCACGAGATTGTCGACGCGCATCCCACGCTCAAGGTCACCGTTGTCACCAACACCCAGGCCTCGCGCATTGCAGACCGGGTTGCTCAGATCGCGCCCAAGGGTTCGGGCGAGTGCGTGAGCCTGCGAGGCTACGGTGCCATCCGCAACATGGGGCTAGCCTGTGCCGCTGTGCTGGGGCATGACGCGGTTATCTTTTTGGATGACGATGAGACTGTCATCGACGCCGACTTTATGAAGCGCGCGACCTATGCGTTGGGGCAGCAGACACGTCAGGGCTTGCCGATCTTGGTCAAGAGCGGCTATTTCTACGATCGCGACGGCTCGCCGCTGGCTCCCACGGACAAGGCGGGCATCTGCCATCGTTGGTGGACCAAGCGCATCGAGTTCAACCGTTGGATGAAAAAGGCGCTCTCGGGCACCCGCATCTCGCGCTCCAACTACGTGTGCGGCGGCCTGATGGCCCTGCACGCCCGCGCCTTTACGCGTGTAGCCTTTGACCCGTTTATCACCCGCGGCGAGGACTTGGATTACCTCTTTAACATGCGCATGTTTGGCTACGACGTGTGGTTCGATAACGAGTGGACCGTGCGTCATCTGCCTCCGGAGTCCGAAAAGCGCTCACCGCGCTTTATGCAGGATGTATACCGTTGGTACTACGAAAGGGCAAAGTTGACATTCGCCGCGCATCAAAAGGAGCTCATTCCCGTTACGGCGGCATCGCTCATGCCCTACCCGGGCCCGTGGATTTCGCGCGAGCTCGACGACCGCGTGCGCAAGACCGCTATGGTCCGCAGCGTGTTTACCCGCGAGCATGAGGGCTACCTGCGCATCTGGCGCCATGGTATCGACGAGGCAAAGGCCTATGCGCGCCAAAACGCTGCAAGCTACCTGCGTTTCCAGAGCTTTTGGCCCAAGATCATGGACGGGCTTTGGCGTGACGCACAACTGATCAGTATCCTGGAGGGGGCCGAATGATCGACCGCCGCGCCCAGCGCGATAGTTCAATATCAATCTTTCGCATCATTGCCGTTGCCTGCGCCATTTGCGTGCTGGTGTACTTTATTTTTGCCTTGGTGACCGGTATCGAGCCGATCGCCACGGTGATTGCCTGCGCGCTGCTGTGCATCTTTCTGTGCATCTTTATCTTTTTGACGCTCAATCCCGATTCGGTGCGCTCCCAGTACACCGAGGAGACGCTCTCGGTGGCCTCGGCCATGCTTGAGGACATTAAGGGCGGTCTGACGCAGGAGTCGGCGCGTTTGGTGTGCCGGCGCATTTTGCCCGAGACGCGCGCCATGACGGTGGCCATCACCGACGAGGGCAACGTGTTGGCCTGCGCAGGCGAGTTTGAGGAAAAACTACTGCCAGATTCTCCCATCCACACGCTTGCCACACGCTACGTTATCGAACATGGCATCGTGCAGTCGTTCAACCGTATGGTGGATGTCGTGGGCTCGGATGGCTCGCACAACCAAGTCCCCGCCGGCATTATCGCCCCCATCAAGGTGGGCGATCGTACCGTCGGCACGCTCAAGTTCTACTACAAGACCCCGCGCGCCGTCGACCGTACCCAGTACGCGCTTGCCTCGGGCTTTGCCGAGATCTTGTCCACGCAGCTCGCCATCCACGAGCTCGAGGTGCAAAAGGAACTCACGGCGCGCGCCGAGGTGCGTGCGCTGCAAGCGCAGATTAACCCGCACTTCCTGTTCAACACGCTGAACACCATTGCATCGTTTACGCGCACCGACCCGCTGCGGGCCCGCGAACTGCTTCGTGAGTTCTCATCGTTCTATCGTGCCACGCTCGACAACTCGGGATCGCTTATTCCGGTCTCGCGCGAGGTTGCACAGACCAAGCGCTACCTTACCTTTGAGAAGGCCCGCTTTGGCGAGGACCGCGTGCTTGCGACGTTCGATGTGTCCGAGGACGTGGAAGATACGCTGGTGCCGGCGTTCGTGATCCAGCCGATTGTCGAGAACGCCGTACGTCATGGTATGGGCGATGACGACGCCCTGAGGATCGACGTGACCGTTCACCAAGACGGCGAGGATGCAATCTTGATTGCCGTGGCCGATAATGGCGTGGGCATGGATGAGGGTACCGCCGCCAGACTGTTTGACGAGCGCTCTGCCCGTCCCGACGCCAGCTCTCCCCAGGGTGGCGGCGCCGGTGTGGCCATGCACAATATTTCGGAGCGCATCCATCGCTTTTATGGGCCGCACTCCTATACGCGTGTCGAATCGGCGCCGGGCAAGGGCACCAAAGTGCTCCTTCATCTTGATTTGTCAGAGAGCATCTTTGACATTCAAGAGTAAAATAAAAGGCTACGGGCTCAACGTCATGCGACGGATGCCCGGCGTAGTTAGTTGACGAAAGGTTTTATCCCTATGCTGCGTGCGATGATTGTGGATGATGAGGCGCCGGCTCGCTCGGAGCTTCGCTTCCTGCTCGAGCAAACGGGCAAGATCGGCACGATCACGGAGGCGTCGAGCGTCCGCTCCGCCATCGAGATGCTTATGGAAAGTCGCGTGGATGTCGTGTTTCTCGATATCTCGATGCCCGGTGCCTCGGGCCTGCAACTTGCCGAGGCGCTGCATAAGCTCAAAAATCCGCCGGCGATCGTGTTTGTGACTGCGTATAGTGACCATGCGGTCGAGGCATTCGACGTGGATGCCGTCGATTATCTGATGAAGCCGGTCGAAGAAGCTCGCTTGGATCGCGCGATCGAGAAGGTCATGCAACGCGCCAAGCCGGTTACGGACAGCAAGGTGACCATCGAGCGTATCCCGGTGGAAAAGGGCGGCCGCAAGGTGCTCATTCCCGTGGACGACATTCGCTTTATCATGGCTAAGGACGATTACTCCTGCATCTATACCGTCGATGATCGCTTTTTGTCGACGACCTCGCTGGCGCAGTTTGAGGCCAAGCTCTGCGACTTTGGCTTCTTCCGTGTTCACCGTCGCTATATCGTCAACTTGGCGTGCGTCACGGACGTCGAGACGGTGCCCTCGGGTGCCATCCAGCTGGGCATTACGGGCGTCGACGAACGCGTGCCGGTTTCGCGCCGCCGCGTCGTGCCGCTCAAGAAGGCTCTGAGTCTCTAGCACACTGGCCCCGCAGCCCTGTAGACCCATCGTCTGCGGAGCCGTGGGGCCTTTTTGTATGTATCTGCCGAATCGTTTTTTTGCGGAAGGGATCCCATGAACAGTGCAAGCGCCAAGCGCATCGACATCATCTCGGACACCCACGGCTATTTATCGCCTGCGCTCCTGGACGAGCTTGAGGGCGCGGATCTGATTATCCACGCCGGCGACCTCACGTCAGAGATGGACTACGAGCACCTATGCACCATCGCCCCCGTGCGGGCCGTACTGGGCAACAACGATTACTACCGCGACTACGGTCCCGATGTAGACCGTCTTGCGCTCTTTACCTACGAAGGCCTCAAATTCGCCGTAGCCCACTACCGCGAAGACCTTCCGGTGGGATCCGTAGACGTAGCCATCAACGGCCACACCCACGTAACCAAAGAAGCCCAAGTGGGCCGTTGCTTAGTCCTCAACCCGGGCAGCGCCAGCTACCCCAGAGGCACCCGAGGCCCCACCATGGCCAGAATGCTAGTAAAAGACGGCAAGATCATAAGCACCAAATTTATTGATCTAGAGTAACCACAACAAAAACGGGGGATGCAAATGCGTCCCCCGTTTCCATTTGAGCCAAAGGCAGAGCTTCAACAAAAACAATCAGACCAACCCCGCCGAGGAGCACGCGGGCTAGCCGCGCAGCGGCGCACGCCCGCAAAACTGGTTGAATAATGTGACGGCAGGGAGGGCTTCCGGGGCTGAGGGCGGGGGTTAAGTTTGTCGCGAGTTCCGCACGCAAAGGAAAGCACTTAATGTGCTTTCCGTCTTGCGCAGGACTGTAGAGCAGCAAACTTAACCCCCGCCCTCAGCCCCGGAAGCCCTCCCGGATGGCCCCAAAAAATTTTTCAAAAAAGTTGTTGCGCGCCGGACAGACTTCTGTGTATACTAATCCCCGCAGCGCACGCGAGCGGAAACAAACGCGAACGTCTGCCTGGGGAGTTAGCTCAGTTTGGTTAGAGCGCCGGCCTGTCACGTCGGAGGTCGCGGGTTCGAGCCCCGTACTTCCCGCCAACGCAATTAAAGCCACGTCTTCGGACGTGGCTTTTTGCGTTTGATGCACTTTGTTTCGATAGAACGATCGCCCTAGTGCATCTTCGCCCAGAATCCCCGCGCCTTCGGGAACGCGAGTAAAATCTAATAAGTATATCTGTCTGAACAACAGCTTTGTTGCGCAACACCTGTTCTACGAGACAGGGGGGTTAGGTTATACTAAATTGCACTGTGCGCCGCATCTGATGCATTTCGCTCCAAGCGCGGCACTCAGTGGATATCCGATTTACCATTTGGATGTCCTGGCGGTCATTTAGCGTCTCGACACAAGCTCGGCCCCGGAGCTCGTTCGAGCTGTTCGTATTCCTTGAAAGGGGAAAAATGGACATATCGAGGAAGACTGATTACGCCCTTCGTATGCTGGCGATGCTTGCCGAGGATCCGGAGTGTTTGCTTTCTGTTCGCACCGCTGCCGAAGAGGTCAATGTCCCGTATTCGTTTGCCCGCTCGATTCAGCACGGTTTGGTCCAGGCCGGTATTGTGGAGAGCCTGCGTGGCGTCCACGGTGGCATGCGTCTCAAGGTTAGTCCGGACGACGTCACTATCCGCCAGGTCGTCGAGGCCGTTCAGGGTCCTATGGTTATGAACGATTGCACCGCGCCCGATGGTGACTGTGCGCGCATGGGCGCGTGCTGCTATCATCCCCTGTGGGCCGGAGCTCAGGCGTTGATGCGCGACTACCTCGATTCCGTTTCGCTCGGCGACATCGTCGCTCATCGCCAGTTCCCGGCCGTCGATCCCAAGTTCGCCGACCGCGAAGCGTTTCCCGAGTACGCCACCTGCGCGTGTGCTTACCGGGAGGAATAGCGCCGCATAAGGAGCATAGCCATGATTCAGGACCCCTTTCGTTCGATGATTCGTTCGGAAGGGGTCCTGCGTTATCGCGACCTTCCGTGGCGCCGCACACGCGATCCGTACATCATTTGGCTTTCTGAGGTCATGCTGCAGCAAACGCAGGTGCCGCGTGTGGAGGCGCGCATGCCGGTGTGGCTCGATCGTTTTCCGACTGTGCAGGCGCTTGCCCAGGCCGCGCCTTCCGATGTTTTGGACGCTTGGCAGGGCATGGGCTACAACCGACGCGCTCTGGCGCTTCATGGGGCCGCTCAACGGGTCGTAGAGGATTGGGGCGGGGAGTTTCCGCGCGAGACGCGTGACCTGGTCGCCCTGCCTGGTATTGGCCCGGCAACGGCGCAGGGTATCCGGTCGTTTGCGTTTGATCTTCCAGGTGTGTATCTGGAGACCAACGTGCGCACGGTCTTTTTGCATCATTTCTTTCCCGATGTACCGGCTGTTCCCGATCGCGAGCTGGTGCCGCTGATCCAGGCTGCTTGTCCGGCGGCTCCCGGTGCGTCGGCGGACGAGATTGCGCCCTTTGCCACGCCTCAAGACGATGCCGACACGCCACGCGCGTGGTATTACGCGTTGCTAGATTACGGTGCATATCTAAAAAAGACGTTGCCCAATCCGTCCAGGCGCTCGGCGGGCTATAGTCGTCAGTCCAAGTTTGAGGGCTCGCGTCGCCAAAAGCGCGCGCATATCGTGCGTATGTTGCTGGCAGCGCGCGATGGCCAGCCGGCGGGGATTACGCTTGCTGATGCCGTGGTGGGCGTTAACGAGATGGAAGCGGCAGCCGGTCGCGGGCCGGTCGAGTGCGACTTGATCGCGGGCATTCTAGCTGACCTGGAGCGCGAGGGCTTTTGCCGAGCCGAGGACGATCGTTGGTTGAGTGTGTAGCCCGCTCAAATCTGAAGAACGGGATTGTAAGGTTTAAATTCGCGGCTTGAGGGCATCCTAAAGACAAGGTCGCTCAAAGCCTATGGGCGGCACGTGTTGAAGGGAAGTACACCTATGGATTTTGAGAATTCCCAAACCAAGAAGAACCTCGAGACCGCTTTTGCCGGTGAGTCCCAGGCACACACCAAGTATCGCTACTACGCATCTAAGGCCAAGAAGGATGGCTACGTTCAGATTTCGAATATCTTTGCCGAGACGGCGGGCAACGAGTCCGAGCACGCCAAGCTGTGGTTTAAGTATCTGCACGACGGCGCCGTTCCGGGCACTCTGGACAACCTGCGCGACGCCGCCGCGGGCGAGAACTACGAGTGGACCACGATGTACGACGAGTTCGCCAAGACCGCCGAGGAGGAGGGCTTTGCCGAGATCGCCGAGAAGTTCCGTGGTGTCGCCGCCGTCGAGAAGGCCCACGAGGAGCGCTACAACAAACTCGTCGAGCGCATCGAGTCGGGCGAGGTGTTTGAGCGTGAGGGCGTGAAGGTGTGGAAGTGCCTGAACTGCGGGCACCTGCACGTTGGTGCCGAGGCGCCTGAGGTGTGCCCGGTGTGTAACCACCCGAAGGCGTACTTTGAGGAGCAGGTGGTGAACTACTAGCGCGTGGCGCTGGCTGCTGCGGAGCGCAGGGCGGGAGGCCGGATTGCCTTCCCTCCCCGCTCACGGCTCCGCAGGGTCGCGTTGAGGGAAGGCAATCCGGCCTCCCGCCCTGCGCTCCGGCGTTGGGTCATCGCGTGCTCGTTACAGAAAAGCTGATAAGAAGTTTGTGTGCCGCCCCTTATGGGGCGGCACGTTTTTGTGGGGGCCGGTTGGGGCGGTGACGTTGCTTAGAGGGTACACTGGGTAGCGTTGGCTATTCGTTTCCTCTTGTGAGGTGTTGGTTATGGGTAAGAAGTCTCGGGCTCGGGTTGCTGCTGTGGGAACTCGCAAGGATCCTGGTCGTCGGGTTGCCGAGGGCAAAAAGGCCGATCGTGCCGAGAAGGACAAGAAGGTCGGCGCGCATGCTCATCCCGAGTGGGCGCCTCATTTGAATTCGGCTAGTGAGGATTTGACTGCCAAGTTGTTTACTCTGGTCGAGGTAGTTTTGGGCGTGGTACCCCTTGTGGTTATCGGTTTGTTCTTGGCTTCGAAGGACGCCACAAGTGTCGATAAACTCACCGAGGTCTTTTCGCAGGAGCCCTCGATGGTGGTCACGTTTATTTCTGCGTGCTTGCAGCCGTTTGTGGCGTACATGCTGTATATGGTCTACCGCAAATACTGCGAGGGTAATGCAGGCTTTGCCGCCGGCAACTTGATCGGTCTTTTGTGTTCCGAGATCCTACTGCTCAATATCCCGGGCGTCATCGGTATGGGCATCTTGCTGTGGCGTGTTTGGCGCAACGTCGCCCCACACTTTGAGAGCTGGTTGTTTGAACGCCGTGCAATGGGCGTGCTGGCAGACATCGCCGGGTCGCTCGTGATTCTCGTCTTGGCATTTATGTGCGCCACCGCCGCCCGAGGTCTCGCAGGCATGTAGTCTGTCCTCACCGACCACGGAGCGCAGGGCGGGGAAACCTTTGCCTCTCGCTCACGGCTTCGCAGGGTCGCGCGAGGCAAAGGTTTCCCCGCCCTGCGCTCCGGCGTTGAGTCGTCGCATGCTCGTTACAGAAAAGCTGATAATAAGTTTGTGTGCCGCCCCTTTGGGGCGGCACTTTTTGTGTGGGGTCCCTGTCTCCACAATTTCCGTCAAGCTTTTGGTTAGATTTTGGTCAGTTGGCGTAAGGGTGGAAGGCCAAAAGATTGCTGGCGAAAAAAGCTCAGAGAAAGTGCTGGTAGGGGAGTTGTTGAGCTTTTCGACAGCTTTTGAGCAAAAGAAACTTTGTGGCTATTGCCGGCGATTGCGTTGTCGCGGTCATGGCGGTGCGGGATGCTGGTCGTAAGCGTCGAATGCTCCGACTTTGGAGGCCAACATGGACCTGTTTCTTGAGACTCCGCAGCAACAAGCTGAGCGCATGCTGCGTCAGCAGCAACGACTCATAGAGATGCAAATGCAAGGGGCGGCAGTCCAGCCCTTTGCGCAAAATGTCGTGCCCGCTGCTGTACCTGCAGCTGTGCCCGGGTGCGAATCGGCACCAGAGGCCTATTCCGTACAGCAAGATTCATATGCGCAGGAGCTCGCGTTCGACAAGCGTCGTGCGCGTCGTCGCCGCGTGGGCCAGCGCCTGCGCACATTGGCGATGATCGTGCTCATTCCGCTAGGACTTGCGGCGATTTTCTTGGTCTCGTATGCGCTCACCTGCATCCTCAACGGTGCCTCGCCCAATGAGGTGCTCCAGCATCTAGCGGCCCTGGGCCAGCGCCTAGGCGATGTCGCAACAACCATCCGCGCCGGCTGGGAGAGTTAGCGTTTGTCACATTAGGACTTCCAGGGTGTACGAATTATCGCCACGAGCAGAATTCTTGCATCCTGTGGGTCCTGTCGTGCGACTGAATAGTATTATTGAAGATAAATAATAATATTATTTGTTATGTATAAGCAGGATTTAGAACAGACTCTTTTGGGCATTGACGAAGAGGCAGAGCTGGAAATAGGTCCAAGAGACGACAGGCCGAGCGTTGTATTGGTGGGAGGAAGCGCCTTCATGCTTAACGATGTGACGAATCGTTCGGTTACACATGACATCGATGTGTTTGAGGCAGACAGGTGCCTCCGCGAGATCATAGCTCGATATCCGAGGTGAATGGTATGGCGGTGGCATATTGTAATCAGATGCCATTCAATTACGAAGATCGTTTGATCCCCTTGGATATTGGGGCGCGTTTTATCAGGTACTTTACGCCATCCTTGGAGGACCTGGCGGTAATGAAGCTCTATGCCTACCGCCCGAACGACATCGTTGATCTTCATAGTCAGGCATTCGTCGACCGACTTGATTGGGGGTTGCTCGAACGGCTTATATTCGACGAGGGAGAGGCGCTGGCGTCGTCGCCTTCGGAGCGGAGTTATCAAGAGATGGTCTGTGCATACAGGCAATACAAAAAGGAGGTGCTCGGTTGAATCTGACCTTTGAGGGATTCTTAAAAGGCTATTGCCGAGAGCTATCCGGACAGCAGTCGCTGAGTTTTAGAAAATTGGTTGAGTGGGCGACGACGGATGCGCCGCGCGTGGCGGAGCCCCTGTTTTTGCTCGCTTTGGCACAGGGTAAAGCCGAATACGTTCTGGGCTTATCCGAGGGTTCGTGGATGGAAGAGGGTTACCGAGGCGTTTTGTCCTTGTACGCCCAAACGGGTAGCCTGGCATCTCTGTGCGCCGAGGACAAACTTCCTAATCGTTATGCCAACGTTTGGCGTGCGTATAGAGCGGTGAAGGAAAAGCCAGTGGCGGACAGAAGGATCAACGCCCTGATGCGAAAAAGAACGTTGGGAGCGCTAGAGGAATCGGGCGTAACGCGCTACGGTCTCTGCCGCGATTTGAATCTGAATAAGGGAAACGTGTACGCATATTTAGCCGGTGATGACTCAAAGGTGAGCAGGGAGACGGCGCGCCGCATTATGGAATATGCGGAGGAGAGGGGCGCCCAAGAAGGGGCCGGGCGCCCGGTGCGTATGGCGGGGTAAGATTGATCGCGGTTTTGATTGGTGCTCGATTGGGTTTGTTGGGCGGAGTTTATGTCTGCTATTGATATTGTGCTTGTTGTGATCGCCTTGGTGACGGTGGGGGTTGCTGTGGCTTGCGCCCTCCAGCTCAAGAGCCTGCGTGCCGAGTTGCGGGGGCGTGGCGACAGTAGCGCGGAAACGCTGGCAGCACTCGAGCAGGCCAACAACGCGCTCGATGCCCTGAACGTCGCGCTGGCCGAAACTCGCCGCACGGCCAATGCCATCGCGCAGCAGCAGACGACCGATGCGGCCGTGGAGCAGCAACGTTACCTGACCATCGCACGCGAGTTTTCGCAAGCTGGTGACCGGATGGATGACCTGCGCCGCGAGACGGCCCAACAGCTCGGCGCCAACCGCGAGGGCATCGAGCATCGCCTGGACAAGGTGCGCGAGACGGTCGATGCCCAGCTGGGCGCCATCCGCAAGGACAACAACGTGCAACTCGATCAGATGCGCGCGACGGTGGACGAGAAACTCTCCCGCACGCTCAACGACCGCCTGTCTGCATCGTTTAAGCAGGTGAGCGACCAGCTCGAGGCCGTGTACAAGGGTCTGGGCGACATGCAGTCCATCGCCACCGGCGTGGGCGACCTTAAGCGCGTGCTGGGCAACGTGAAGGCGCGTGGCATTTTGGGCGAGGTACAGCTGGGTGCAATTCTGGCGGACATCCTTACACCCGACCAGTATCTGGAAAACGTCGCCACCAAGCCCGGCGCCTCGGAGCGCGTTGAGTTTGCCGTCAAGCTGCCGGTGGACGAGGGCGACCCCGTGCTGCTGCCGATTGACTCCAAGTTTCCGGGCGACGCGTACGAGCACTTGCTCGACGCGCAGGAGTCGGGCGATGCGGAGACCGTGGCGGCTGCGCGCAAGACGCTCGACACCATGGTCAAGCGCGAGGCCAAGGACATCTGCGAAAAGTACCTGAGTGTGCCGGCAACGACCAACTTTGGCATCATGTTCGTGCCGTTTGAGGGACTGTACGCCGAGGTCGTCAGCCGCCCCGGGCTTATCGAGACCCTGGGCCGCGACTATCACGTCAACGTTGCCGGTCCCAGCACCATGGCGGCCATCCTCAACAGCCTGCAGATGAGTTACCAAACGTTTAAGCTGCAAAAACGCACCGACGACGTGCTGCGCGTGCTCTCCGCCGTCAAGGCCGAGCTGCCGCGCTATCAAAAGGCGCTGCGCCGCGCCCAGCAGCAGATCGAGACCGCGGGCAAAACGGTCGAGGGTATCATCACCACGCGCACCAACGTTATGGAGCGCAAGCTCAGGGACATCGACGCGCTGGAAGACGCCGACCAAGCCGATGAGATCTTGGGACTCACGCCTGCGGGCCTTCCCACAGACCAAGAAGACGAGGGCTAATTGCAACAAGACGGCGGGGCGCCGGCGTAAACGCGGGTGCCCCGCTGCTTTTCGCATCGCGCTTGCCTGAAGTGCGCTTCAATGTGCAACAATGGCGTTTCGCCCTATCAGATGCGAAAGGAAGCCCATGTCTCAGAGAAGCACCAGCCCGCTCAGCCGCTCCACCGTGCGCCGCACGCTGCAGCGGTTTTGGGGTGTCACGCGCACGCAGCCGCTGATCGTCTTTCTCTCGGTGTTCTCGTCGGCGGGCTACATCTTTTTGCTGACGTTTGCCAACACCTACGTGATGGCCCTCATTGTCGACCGCGTTCAAGCCGGTCCCGTGGCGGGTGACCAGGTGTTTGAGGTCTTCGGCCCCTATATCCTGGCGCTTGTACTCGTTAACCTGGTGGGTCAGATCCTCTCCAAGTTACAGGACTACACCGTCTACAAGCTCGAGATTGCAGGCAACTATCACCTGGCGCGTCTATGCTTCGACACGCTCTCCAACCAATCCATGACATTCCATACCAGCCGCTTTGGCGGATCGCTCGTGAGCCAGACGAGTCGTTTTATGAGCGGCTACACGGGGCTGGTGGACGTGACGGTGTATTCGCTCATCCCCACCATCACCTCGGTCATCTGCACCGTGGCCGCACTCGCCCCGGTGGTGCCGACGTTTACCGTGATCCTGGTGTGCATCATGGTCGTCTACATCGCGTTTGTCTGGCTTATGTACAAGCGCATCATGCCGCTTTCGGCCGCGACGTCCGCCGCGCAGAACAAGCTCTCGGGCGTACTCTCCGACGCGGTCACGAACATCTTGGCCGTCAAGACTTGCGGGCGCGAGGACTTTGAACGCGATCTGTTCGACGCCGCCGATCGTGCCGCGCGCGATGCCGAGACGGTCTCGATGCACGCCATGATGCAGCGCAACTTTACGACCTCGGGTCTTATCGTCATCACCATGGCCGTGGTGAGTGTGTTCGTGGCGGGCGGCAACGCGTGGTTTGGCATCTCGGCCGGCTCGCTCGTCATGATCTTTACCTACACCTATAACCTCACCATGCGCCTGAACTACGTAAGCTCCATGATGCAGCGCATCAACCGCGCTTTGGGCGATGCGGCCGAGATGACGCGCGTGCTGGACGAGCCATGTTTGGTGGCAGACGACCCGGACGCCCCTGAGCTCAAAGTGACCGAGGGCGCGATTGATTTTGAGCACCTGAGCTTTGCGTACCGTGACGCTGTGGCGGGCGAGAGCGTGTTCGATGACCTGACGCTTCATGTGGCGGCGGGCCAGCGCGTGGGCCTGGTGGGCAAATCGGGCTCGGGTAAGACGACGCTCACCAAGCTGCTGCTGCGCCTGGACGATGTTCAGGGCGGCCGCGTGCTCGTGGACGGTCAGGATGTCTCGCGCTGCACGCAGCAGAGCCTGCGCCGCCAGGTTGCCTACGTGCCGCAGGAGGCGCTACTGTTCCATCGCTCCATTCGCGAGAATATCGCCTACGGCCGCCCCGACGCCACCGACGAGCAGATCCGCGAGGCGGCTCGCTTGGCTAATGCGACCGAGTTTATCGACCGCTTGCCCCGTGGCTTTGACACCATGGTGGGTGAGCGCGGCGTCAAGCTCTCGGGCGGCCAGCGTCAGCGCGTGGCTATCGCCCGCGCCATCCTAACCGACGCGCCGATTCTAGTGCTCGACGAGGCGACCTCTGCCCTCGACAGCGAGTCCGAGGCGTTGGTGCAGGAGGCGCTCGAGAACCTGATGCGTGGACGTACCTCCATTGTGGTGGCGCACCGCCTGTCCACCGTGGCGTCGCTCGACCGCATTGTGGTGCTGGCCGATGGCGAGATTGTCGAGGACGGCACGCATGCGCAGCTTGTCGAGGCGGGTGGCGAGTACGCGAGCCTGTGGAGCCGTCAGACCGGCGCATTCTTGGAGGCGTAAGCGTCTCGGACGTGGGACAATTGTGCCCATAAGTTTATTGTGCCGTTGAGCCGAGGAGTCGTTATGCCACGCGAGACCAATGCCGCCAAGCGCGAGCGCGCCATCGAGGTGTGTGAGCGCCTCAACCGTCGCTATGGCCCGGTCGAGTGCTTTTTGGACCACGAGAATCCCTTCCGCCTGCTGATCGCGGTGCTGCTCTCGGCGCAAACGACCGATGCGCAGGTCAACAAGGTGACGCCGCGGCTGTTTGCCCAGTGGCCCACGCCCGAGGCCATGGCCGGGGCGAGCGTGGCTGACGTGGCAGACACTATCAAGTCACTCGGCTTCTACAAGAGCAAAGCCAAGCATGCCGTCGAGGCCGCGCAGATGATCGTCGCCGACTATGGCGGCGAGGTGCCGGCCGACATGAAGGAACTCGTGAAGCTGCCGGGCGTGGGACGCAAGACGGCGAACATCGTGCTCAACGTGGGGTATGGCATCGTGGAGGGCATTGCGGTGGACACGCACGTCAACCGCATTGCGCATCGCCTGATGCTGAGTCCCAAGACGCATGCCAAGGAGCCGCTCAAGACCGAGCAGGATCTGCTCAAGATTTTGCCGCACGAGTATTGGGAGTCGGTCAACCATCAGTGGATCACCTTTGGTCGCGAGATCTGCGATGCCCGCAAACCCAAGTGTGACGAGTGTCCGCTGGCAGATTTGTGCCCCAGCGTGCGCGTAGCGGGGTAGGGCGGAACGCATCTTCGTCTGGCGTTTTTTGCGGGGCTGGGTTTGCCCTTGAGCCGGAGTCCTCTCCATGCGCTACCATGACAGACAATGTATTTGACGTACGACCCGCCGAGCTTGCCCCGGCGGGCTTTTGGCGTTGCGATGCCGGAGGAACAGCATGCTCATTCACCGTATAGCCGCGCAGCTCTACACTGCCGAGGCGCTGCAGACCGTCGAGGCCGGACTCGATGCCGGCGAGGACGTGACGCTGGCCGTGTCGCAGTCGGGTCGCACGCTTATGGCGGCCGCTCAGTTTGCGCGCCGCCCGCGCCCCACGGTCTACGTTGTGAGTGGCGAGGATGCGGCTGATCGCGCCGCTCGTAGCCTTGCCGCCTACGTGGGCCTGGCGCATGTATGCCGTTTTCCTGAGCGCAAGGA
Organism: Coriobacteriaceae bacterium; assembly: GCA_902363125.1. Classification (GTDB taxonomy): domain Bacteria; phylum Actinomycetota; class Coriobacteriia; order Coriobacteriales; family Coriobacteriaceae; genus Collinsella. The sequence continues at coordinate 23,751 of CABIZD010000015.1, read as the reverse complement.
TTATCCGTGGCGCGAGCAGGTGCCCGACGACGCCGTGGTGGCGCAGCGCTGCGAGGCCCTGGGACGCATCGTGCGCGGGGACAACTGCATCATGGTTGCCTCGGCTCGCGCGTTGCTGCGCTGCGTGCCGCCAGTCGAGAGCCGCTACTGGGAGTCCACGACCTTTGCGGTGGGCGAGGAGATTCCTTTTGACGAGGTGCCGCAGCGTCTGGTGGGCATGGGCTACACCAATGCCGGCGCCGCCGACGCGCCCGGCCTGTTCCGCGTGCACGGCGACACCGTCGAGGTGTTTCCCGCGCAGGAAAAAGCGCCCGTGCGCATCGAGTTTTTTGGCGATGAGATTGACCGCATCCGCCGCATGGTGAGTTCCACGGGGCAGACCATCGGCAACGAGGATAGTATCGAGATCTTCCCGTGCCGCGAGCTGGCGCTCACCGACGAGGCGGTCCACAACATGCATGTGGCGCTCTACCGCGCCAGCCAGGACGATAGCAAGCTAGCAGCGCTGCTCGAGATGGTGGATGCGCGCATCGTCACGCCCGAGCTCGACCGCTTTTTGCCGGTGATGTACGGCCAGACCGTGAGCCCGTTGGCGCACGTGAGCGGCAAAGCGCTCGTGGTTTTGTCTGAGCCGCGCTCGCTGTTCGACGACTGCCTGCGCGCCTACGAGGATATCGAGGCTCGTGCCGGCGAGGCGGGGATTGACCGCCTGGACGGTCTGTACGTGCGCGCTCAACAGCTCGATTTTGGTGCTCAGCAGCGCCTGAACTATGTGAGCCTGATTCGCGCGGGCGGTGCGGTTACGGCAGAGCTCAAGATTGAGCAGCCGGCCATTGCGGGCTCGGACAATCGCTTTATGACGCGCATTCAGGAAGTCGTGGGCAAGCGCTACGCCTGCGTGTTTGCCATTCCCGACCGCGGTGCGCGCGAGTCGATGGAGCTCACCTTTGGCGACGAGGGCATTACCTTTGAGGAGTCGCTGACGGCCGCGCCCGAAAATGCCGGTGTCATTGGTGAGCGCGTGCGCGTGGCGGCGGCGGATTCTGCCGACCGTGCTGCCCGCCAGGATGCCCATGCTGCAATTCGCGAGCGCAAGGCCGATGCGCTCAACGCCCGCTCGCTCGAGGCGGGTGCCGCCCGGGCTGCCGCCGGTGCCGCCGTGCCCACCATCTCGCGCGGACGCGTGACCTTTGTCGATGCCGCCTTGCCGCAGGGTGTGGTGGTGCCCGATGCCAACCTGGCCGTGTTCTCGATCGCCGACCTCAACGCCCGCATGGACGCCAACCGCGCGCGCAGCCGCCGCAAGGTGGACATTACGCAGATCACGTTCCCGTTTAAGCCGGGCGACTACGTGGTGCACGCTACTCACGGCATCGCGCTCTTTAGCGAGATCGCGCGCCAGGAAGTGGGCGGCAAGGAGCGCGACTACTTTTTGCTGGAATATGCCGACGGCGACAAACTCTACGTGCCGCTCGAGCAGGTCGACCGCATCACGCGCTATGTTGGCCCCGACGGCGATAAGCCACGCCTGACCAGGCTTAACACTGCCGACTGGACGCGTGCCACCAACAAGGCACGCAAAAACGCCAAAAAGCTGGCGTTTGACCTAGTCGATTTATATACGCGCCGCTCGTCGATTACTGGTATCGCCTGTCCGCCCGATACGCCCGAGCAGATCGAGATGGAGGAGAGCTTTCCCTACGACGAGACGCGCGACCAGCTGGAGGCTATCGCCGACATCAAGGCAGACATGGAGGCGCCCAAGCCCATGGACCGCCTGCTGTGCGGCGACGTGGGTTTCGGCAAGACTGAGGTCGCCCTGCGCGCAGCCTTTAAATGCGTGGACTCCGGCCGCCAAGTCATGGTGCTCTGCCCCACGACCATTCTGGCCCAGCAGCACTACGAGACGTTCTTTGAGCGCTTTGCCCCGTTTGGCCTCGAGGTCGAAGTGCTCAGCCGCTTCCGCACCCCGGCGCAGCAAAAGCGTGCGCTTAAGGCGTTTGCCGAGGGCACGATTGATGTGCTCATCGGCACGCACCGCTTGCTTTCTGCCGACGTGAACCCCAAGAACCTGGGCATGGTGATCATCGACGAAGAGCAGCGCTTTGGTGTGCAGCACAAGGAGCAGCTCAAGAACCTGCGCGAGCAGATTGACGTGCTCACGCTTTCGGCAACGCCGATTCCGCGAACCATGCAGATGGCCACGAGCGGCGTGCGCGACATGAGCCTGATCACCACGCCGCCGACCGGGCGCCGCCCCGTGATCGTGCACGTGGGAGAGTACGATCCCGACGTGGTGAGCGCGGCGATTCGCTTGGAGGTGGGTCGCGGCGGCCAGGTGTACTACGTGTCCAACCGCGTCAAGACCATCGACGACGCCGTGGCGCGCGTGCACGAGGCCGCGCCCGAGGCGCGCGTGGGCGTGGCGCACGGCAAGATGAGCCCGCGCGAGGTCGAGGACGTGATGATCGAGTTTGCGACCAAAAAGATCGACGTGCTCATCGCCACGACCATCGTGGAGAGCGGCATCGACAACGCGACCGCCAACACGCTGATCATCGAGGATTCGCAGCGCCTGGGTCTGGCGCAGCTCTACCAGCTCAAGGGCCGTGTGGGTCGCTCTGCCACGCAGGCCTACGCGTACTTTATGTTCCCGGGCGAGCTGCCTCTCACCGAGGAGGCGACGGCGCGCCTGACCGCACTTTCCGAGTTCCAGGACCTGGGCAGCGGCATGCGCATCGCCATGCGCGACCTGGAGATCCGTGGTGCCGGCTCGCTTATGGGCGCCGAGCAGCACGGCAACCTGTCGAGCGTGGGCTTTGACCTGTTTACGCAGATGCTGGGACAGGCCGTGGCCGAGGCGCGCGGCGATGACGATGCCGGCGTGGAGGCGGCGAGCGTGGGTATTAACCTGCCGGCCGACTACTTCTTGTCCGAGGAGTACCTGCCGGCGGTGGATCAGCGCGTGCTCGTGTACCGTAAGCTTGCAGCGGCCGAGGACCTGGAGAGCATCGATGAGGTGCAGGAGGAGACCGAGGCTGCGCATGGCGAGCTGCCGCTGGCGGGACTCAACCTGTTCAATCGCGCACGAATCCGCATTCGCGGCGAGCGCCTGGGGCTCGAGAGCGTCACGCTCAGTGGCGGTCGCATCACGTTTTTGGGCGTCGACGTGCCCAAGAAGGTGGCTTTTGAGCTTAAGACCCGCTATGGCGCGGTGAACTTCCCCAAGAGCCGCAAGCTGTCGGTACCCTACAAGGCAGGCGCCGGTGCGGGCAGCGGCCTGGGTCGCGGTCTCGACGCCAACGACGGCACCGGCCCGGTGGCCGCGGCGCTCATGCTGCTGCAACAGCTGGGCGCTAGTGATGATGACTAGCGAGTCGACGCTGCAAACACCCCATTTGGGCACTCTGGCTCCATCGAAAGGAAAGCATGTTCGGATACATCTATAAGAAAGATGTCGCCATTATCGCGGTTGTCCTGTGTCTTTGTCTGGGCGTGGGCAGTTTCTTCGATTATCAGATCTCGAGCGCGCTGTTCAATATCGGCAGCATGTACGGTCGCTTTGTCGAGGCGGCCGGTGAGCTGCCGTTCGAGCTGACGGCGAGCATCGCGGGCGTTATGCTCGTGCGCGCGGTGCGTCCCGACTCCAGGGGGAGCAAATGGCTCGCCGTGCTCGGCATCCTCGTCAACGTTGGCCTGACCGGCTACGAGATCGTTTCGTCCCTGAGGGTTGGCGGCAAACTCATCGCGGCTCAGTTGGTGCTGACGTTTGTGCTGGCCATCGTCGCCAACCTTATCGTCTATCGCCTCACGCGCACGACCGAGCCCGATGAGCTCACGCGCTGGGCGTTGATGGTGCTTGCCGTGTGGGTCGTTCAGGCCATCATCCTCAACGTGATCGTCAAACCGCTGTGGTCGCGTCCGCGCATGCGCGTGATTGAGGTGACGCAGGGGCTCGAGTTTCAGCCGTGGTGGGTGATCGGCAACCCCGACAAGTGGACTTATATCGCCGCCGGCGTGATCAAGGACGGGTTCAAGTCGTTCGCGAGTGGACACACCGCGCATGCGGCGATCGGCCTTATGCTCGCCGGGCTTCCCGCGGCGGCCTTTAAGGAAAAACCGTCGCGCCGCCGCGTGGTCTTTTGGACGGCGGTTGTGGTCGCGGCGCTCGTCGCCTTTGGGCGCATCGTGATTGGAGCGCACTTTTTGACTGATGTGAGCTGCGGCTTTGCCCTGGTACTGGCACTTGAGTGCCTTGCCGCGCGCATTGCCTATCCCAACGGCGTACAATAGCTCCGTTTGAGTCATCTGGCCGATACCCGGTAAGAGAGGATTGCCATGCTCGCGTTCAACAACGACTATTCCCACGGCGCACACCCGGCAGTGCTGCAGGCGCTCGTCGACACCAATATGGAGCCGCAGCCCGGCTACGGTACCGATGCGCACACCGAGCGTGCCAAGCAGCTTATCCGCGAGGCCTGTCAGGCCCCCGATGCCGACGTGTTTTTTCTGGTGGGCGGCACGCAGGCCAACGCGACGGTGATCGACATGCTGCTCGCACCGTACGAGGGCGTCGTTGCTGCCGAGACCGGCCACGTCGCCTGCCACGAGGCGGGTGCCATCGAGTTTGGCGGCCACAAGGTACTCACCATCCCCGGCTACGAGGGCAAGATGCACGCCGAGGACCTCGAGAACTATATCCAGGTGTTCTACGAAAACGAGAGCTACGAGCACACGGTGTTTCCGGGTGCCGTGTACGTGAGTCTATCGACCGAGTACGGCACGCTGTACTCCAAGGCCGAGCTCGCGGCGATTCACGCAGTGTGCCAGAAGCGCGAGATTCCGCTGTTTGTGGATGGCGCCCGCCTGGCCTATGCGCTGGCGGCCGATGAGTGCGACATTACCCTGCCCGAGCTGGCGCAGCTATGCGACGTGTTCTACATCGGCGGCACCAAGTGCGGCGCTCTGTGCGGCGAGGCCGTGGTGTTTTGCGGCATGCACGCCCCGGCGCATCCCATTCCGCGTATTAAGCAGCACGGCGCGCTGTTGGCCAAGGGCCGCCTCACGGGCGTGCAGTTTGAGGCGCTCTTTACCGACGGCCTGTATTTTGAGATTGGTCGCCAGGCGATCGAAACCGCGCAGGCGCTTCGTCGCGTGCTGCACGAGCACGGCTACCGGTTCTTCTTGGAGACGCCCACAAACCAGCAGTTTGTGATTCTGCCCAACGAGGACATGGCCCGCATTCGCGAGCATGCCTCGGTCGAGTACTGGGAAAAGTACGATGAGACCCACACGGTGGTGCGCTTTTGCACCAGCTGGGCCACGACGCAGGAGGACATCGACGCGTTGGCGGCTGTCCTGTAGCCTGATGTAATGACGAGGGGCCGCCTTGCGCTTGGTTTGGCGCAGGGCGGCCTTTGCTTTTGAGAGAGAAGGGTTGTATGACCGAGATGTCCGAGCCGACGATTCGCCTGGCGACGCCCGATGATGCGCCGGCGTTGCTTGCCATCTATGAGCCGTATGTGCGCCAGACGGCGATTACCTGCGAATACGAGGTGCCGAGCGTTGAGGAGTTCGCCGGGCGCATCGAGCGCACGCTCAAGCGCTATCCGTATCTGGTGATGGAGCTGGACGGGTGTCCGGTAGGTTATGCCTATGTGAGTCCGCTTAACAGCCGCGAGGCCTATGACTGGTCGGTCGAGACGTCGATCTACCTGGCGCGCGACGTGCGCCACGGCGGGCTGGGCCGCAAGCTGCACGATGCGCTCAAGCAGTGCCTGATCGCGATGGGCATCACCAACATGTGCGCGCTCATTGCCGTGCCGCACGACAAGGACGATGAGTACCTGACGCACAACAGCCAGGATTTCCATGCCCATATGGGATATCGCCTGGTGGGCGCCTTCGATCGCTGCGCCCAAAAGTTCGGTCGCTGGTACGATATGTGTTGGATGGAGTTGGTCCTAGCCGAGCGCGTTCCCAACCAACCCAAACCAACCTGGTTCCCCGACCTCTCCAAACCTACCATTTAGGGACAGGTTAGCCGATGGGCTCGGTGTATTTGGCGCGGTCGGTGCGTTGGATGCGCTTGGAGACATGGAGCGGGCGGCCGTCGGTGTCGTAGACGTAGTCGGTGATCAGGATCAGCGCCTGCCCACGCTCAACGTTGAGCAAAAACGCCTCGTTTTGCGAGGCATAGCACACCTCAAAGGTCTTGTGCCCCTGTGCCGGCGCGCGATGGAATTCTTGGCGCAGCGTGGCGTAGAGCGAACCGTTGATATCGCGGTTGATGAGTGCCTCGAAGCTTGGTGGCAGATAGGTGGTCTCCAGGCACAGCGGCGCATCGTCCAGATAACGCAGACGGACAAGTTTGACGAGCTTGCTGCCCACGGCGACATCGAAGAACTTGGCCGCATTGCCCGCGGCCTTGGCAAAGCCCGAGTCCACCGTGCGCGTGGTGGGCTTCATACCCTGACCCTGGACCTGTGTCGTGTAGCTCGAAAACACCAGGTTGTTCTCGTGGAGCGCCGGCGTGTCGGCCACAAAGGCGCCACGCCCGCGCTCGGTGCGCACCAGGCCCTCATCAACGAGCACCTTAAGGGCGTGGCGTACGGTGCTGCGCGACAGCCCCGATTCGTCCATGAGTTCCATCTCGGACGGCAGCTTGTCTCCGCGCGCGTAGGTGCCGGAGGCGATGCGGTCGCGCAGCATGCCCGCCAAGCGCTCGTATTGGGCCAGTTTCTTTTTAGACGAAGCGTTCATGCGATCAACCTGTATCTAACCTGTATGCGAGTCTAATCAAGCATGTATTCAATACAACAACAAAACCGCTGGTAGCTAGTTATCAAAAACCGCATCAGCAAATTTTCTAAGACAAATATAGCATACAACTAGTCGACATAGCCAAAACATGTATGTAACTTGTATGCCATCGAGAGCATCAAACGAGAAGAAAGGCTGATGCACGATGACTACTCAGGAACAGGTTAAGGATGTCGTCTCCCAGGTTTTGGCTGACAAGGCAGACAAGGGCGGCATCAAGCGCGTCGTGTGGATTGGCGCCGGCGGATCCAACGGCGGCAACTATCCTGCCCAGTACTTTATGGAGCACGAGGCCACGCAGGTCGTGAGCTCCAGCTACACCAGCAACGAGTTCGTGCATGCCACCCCGGCCTACGTCAACGAGAACACCCTGGCCGTCGTCGTGTCCATGCGCGGCACCAAGGAGACCATCGTCGCCGCCCAGGTCGCCAAGGACCACGGCGCCAGCACCATCGCCATCTATGTTGACGAGTCCGGCCTCACCGAGGTCTGCGACTACAAGATCCAGTACGACAGCCTGGCCGTCGACGAGTCCTGCATGGGCCGTACCAACTCCGCCGTCGTGACCATGATTGCCATGGAGCTTACGCAACAGACCGAGGGCTATGCCGAGTACGAGACCGCTATGGCCGCGTTCGACTTGGTCGACCCCATCTATCGCAAGGCCGTCGAGTACACCCGTCCGCTCGCCGCCAAGTGGGCCGAGCAAAACGCCGACAAGCCCTGCATCAACGTGATGGCTCAGGGTCCGCTCTTTGGTGCCGCCTACGTCTTTAGCATCTGCAACGTGCAGGAGATGCTGCAGATCGACTCCTGCACCATCAACACCTGCGACTTCTTCCACGGCCCCTTCGAGATCCTGGACAAGCGCACCTCGCTGTTCCAGCTCATCAGCGTCGGCCGCAGCCGCTGCAACGACGAGCGCGGTATCCGCTTCGTCAACCAGTACGGTGGCGAGCGCGTCTATCAGCTCGACGCCAAGGAGCTCGGCCTCAACGACATCAAGGACAGCGTGAGCGAGTACTTCAACCACCTGATCTTTGCCCCGATCCTCAACAACGTGTACATGCGTGCGCTCTCTGCCGTCACCCACAAGGACTACATGACGCGCCGCTACATGTGGAAGCTGGACTACTAAGAGTTACGCGGTTTTACCAAACCGCGTAACGGCTCGACGCTGCGCGGACCGCATTTGGACAATCTGACGTTCAACTTCAAGGGCGCGACCAGAAGGTCAGCGCCCTTTCGTTTCACGCCACCTTGCCTCAAATGCGGCCCGCTCGCTGACTTATGCTCAACCAGCGGTGCCTTAGACGTTGGGGATGTTCTTAAATGACTAGTCATTTGGGAACGTCCCCAATGAGTATGTGGGGAAGCAGATTTTTCCGTTCGGCGATTTGTGTCTTGAAAAATGTATATAACGACTATAACGTAGTACGAAACATATTGGAAACGATACCGAGGAGGCTGCGTTGAAGAAAAGCAATCTGGGCTATGTGCTGGTGCTGATCGCCGCGCTTATGTGGGGCGCCATCGGAATCTTTGTTAACGGAATATCGGCCCTGGGTGTTTCGTCTCAGAGCATGGCGGCCTTTCGCCTGTTGTCGGGTGCCGTCTTAATGGCTCCGGTCTTGGCATTTATGGGTTGCCAGGGAGGTGCTCGTGAGGGAAAAGCCTCGGGTCCCATGGCATTGTTCAAGGCAAGTCCTAAAGAGCTTGTTCCCTGCGCGCTTGTCGGTATCGTCGGTTTAGCCGTCGCCAACACCTGCTATTACGAGTGCATGGGCGAGGTGGGCATGTCCACGGCCTCGGTGCTGCTCTACACCTCGCCGGTGTTTGGCGTCATGCTCGGCCGCGTGCTTTATCGCGAGGACGTGACCCCCAACAAGCTCGTCGCCATCGTCTTTAACATTGTGGGTTGTGTGCTCGCGGTGACGAGCGGCGACCTGTCCGGTTTCCATTTCTCGACTTGGGGCGTTGCGTCGGGTGTGATCGCCGGACTTTGCGGTGCGCTGCTGGCTGTGTTTAGCCGTATGGCTACCAAGACGCTCCATCCACTGGCCGTAACGTTTTGGGGTTTTGTCTTTGGCGGATGCTTTATGGCGGTGCTTTCGGCTCCGTGGTCCGATGTGGCCGCGGCAATGTCTCCGCAGCTCATTCTGCTGTTCGCAGGCTTTGGCTTTATTCCGACGGCTCTTGCGTACATCTTCTATATGCAGGGCCTTTCGATGGATCTTGAGACGTCGAAGGTGCCGGTCGTGGCTTCGTTCGAAACCGTGGCGACCGTTCTGGTCGGTATTGGCATCTACGCCGAGCCCGCCGGCGCGATCAAGGTCCTGGGCATCGTGCTGGTGCTCGCGTCCATCCTGATTATGAATACCGACTTCTCCAAGCTGCGCAACAGCGTCATTGCCAAACGTATTGTCGAGAGCATGACCTTTAAGCCCAACGCGTGGTGGACCGAAAAATCTCAGGATATGGATCTGTTCCGCGAGCGCACGGGCATCGCGCTGGAGCCCACCGTGCAGGAAAGCCCCTGGTACTTCGTGCGATAGGGGATTGCGCGCAGGGTCTGACCTGGGGTTATCCAGCCAGCGCCGGCCTACCCGGCCCAACGTTTCAAGTACGTTAAACCCGTCAACGGTCGATTTTCACCCGCGAACGGTCTTTATACTAATTAGCAATATAAGCAACGTATAAGACGTTATAATGACCATAACGAAAAGGAGGAGGCAAGATGAATCAGATCATTCTCGCATCTCATGGCGGCCTGGCCGCAGGCGCCAAAGACACGCTCGAGATGGTTCTCGGCGACGTGTCGAACGTCCACGTCGTGTCGCTTGCTCGTGACGACAAGGAGCCCATCACCAATAAGGTGGACGCCATGATCGCCACGTTCAACGCGGACGACACCGTCTATGTGCTGACCGATATGCTCGGCAGCTCGGTCAACAACAACATGGTCGAGCTTTCCAAGAACGGCACGAAGTTCACGGTTGTCAGCGGTTTCAACATTCCGCTGGCGCTCACGCTCGCTATGAGCCCCGTCCCCGTCAAGGGCGCCGAGCTCGCGGCCCTCATCAACGAGGCCCGCACCGGTCTGACCAACCCCAACGCACCGGTCGAGGCCGCCGCGGCTCCCGCCAAGAAGGCCAAGGCGTCCCGTCACAGCTCCGGTCCCGCCAAGATCGTCCTCGCACGTCTTGACTACCGTCTGCTGCACGGCCAGGTCGTCTTTACCTGGACCACCAAGGTTCAGGCCGAGCGCATCATCGTCGTTGACAACGCTGCCGCCAACGATGACATCAAGAAGGGCGCTCTTAAGCTGGCTAAGCCCCAGGGCGTGCGCCTGAACGTCTTCACCGTCGAGCGTGCCCTCGCCAAGATGGACAAGCTCAACACCCTCGGCGAGCGCGTCATGTTCGTCTTTGGCAACACTGCCGAGATGCTGCAGTTCTGCCAGGGCTACAAGCTCGACGCCATCAACCTGGGCGCCACCGCCAACCACGACGGTGCCGATCAGGTCGGCGGCAAGGACAGCTCCGTCTTCCTCGACGCCACCCAGAAGGCCGACGTCAACCAGCTGCTCGACATGGGCATCAAGCTCTATGTCCAGCAGACCCCTACGTATCAGAGCGTCGACATCGACGCCAAGCTGTAATCAACCAGGCTTTTGCCTGACTGAAAGGAGAAGGGTATGAATACGTTCATCAGTGCGGTGCTCGTCGGCCTCGTCGGCGTGTTCTGCATGTGGGACTCCCGCCTGCTCGGTCGTCTTAACTTCGAGCAGCCCCTCGTTGGCGCTACGCTCGTCGGTCTGCTGCTGGGCGATGTGCCCACCGGCCTTGCCGTCGGTGCCGCCGTCGAGCTCGTGTCCATGGGCCTGGTGCAGGTCGGCGCCGCCGTTCCGCCCGATATGGTCCTGGGCGGCATCGTGGCCGCTGCCTTTGCGTGCCTGACCGATGCTTCCGCCGAGACCGCCATGACGATCGCCATCCCGGTCGCCGTCCTGGGTCAGCTCCTCGGCATCGTGTTCCGTTCCATCATCGCCGCCCTCACCCATGTGGCAGATAGCGCGATCGATAACGGAAAGTTCAAGACCGCCTACCGTATGCACATCTGCGCCGGCTCCGGTCTGTACGCCGTCATGTACTTCCTGCCGATCTTCCTCGCCGTCTTTGTTGGCACCGACCTGGTCCAGGCCATCGTCAACATGGTTCCCGAGTGGCTGTCCACTGGTCTTAACGTTTCGACCAAGATCATGACCGCCTACGGCTTGGCCCTGCTGCTCACCATGATGATCAAGAAGGGTATGACTCCGTTCCTGTTCATCGGTTTCCTGCTCGCCGCTTACCTCAACCTGTCCGTCATCGCGGTCGCTCTGATCGGTGTGTGCCTGGCTGTCGTCTTCATGGGCTTCAAGTTCAACGGTTCCCATGCAGCCGCCGGTGTCGATTCCGACTACGATCCGCTCGAAGACGACGAAGACTAAGGAGGAACACACTATGGCAACCGCAACCAAGGACGTGTCCCTGAACAAGAAGGTCAGCCAGTTCTTCTGGCGCTCCTGGGCCATCCAGGCCTCTTGGAACTACGAGCGTCAGATGAACATGGGCTTCCTCTACGGCATGGTTCCCACGCTCGATCGCCTCTATCCGGATGAGTCCGACCCCAAGCAGCTCGCTGCTAAGAAAGAGGCTTACCACCGTCACATGGCGTTCTACAACTGCACCCCGCAGACGAGCGCTTTCATCCTGGGCCTCTCCGCCTCCATGGAGGAGGAGTACGCCAAGGATCCCGAGAACTTCGATCCCGATTCGATTAACGCGGTCAAGACCTCCCTCATGGGTCCGCTTTCCGGCATCGGTGACTCCTTCTTCCAGGGCACCATCCGCGTTATCGCCTTTGGCCTGGGCGTTCAGCTGGCTCAGCAGGGCTCCATCATGGGCCCGATCCTGGCCATGCTCATCTCCATCGTCCCCTCTGTGCTGATCACTTGGTTCGCAGCCAAGATGGGCTATCAGGGCGGCCACGAGTACCTGAGCAAGCTTCAGGGCGGCGACCTCATGGAGAAGCTCATGTATGTCTGCGGCATCGTGGGTCTTATGTCCGTGGGTGGCATGATTGCTACGCTGATCGGCGCCACCACCCCGCTGCAGTTCGCTGAGGGCACCGTCGTTATCCAGGACATCCTGGACGGCATGATGCCCCAGATGATCTCCCTTGGCCTCACCGGCCTTATGTACTGGCTCATCAAGAAGAACGTCAACACCGGTTGGCTTCTCGTGATCGCCATTGTGGGCGGCATCGCCCTCTCCGCGGCCGGCATCCTGGCCTAGTCGCGACCAAGCGTCTAACCGCTTTCCCCCGGGGGCCTGCCTGGCATCCCATACCCCAGGCAGGCTTCCATCCCTATACGTGACAAAGGGCAGTCTCTTTGTCACATCCTCAACGGGCCGGCGACTCGGTCCAAACCACGGTAACCCTGCGGGCGCCCGGCAATGTGGCGCCGCAAAAATCGAAAGGAATGTGTCAGATGTACGAGATCGACCTTAACCTCCCTAAGCAGATCGTCGCTGACGTCCTGTCCAACCACGAGATCCACAGCGTCGCTTTCGTCGGCTGCGGTGCTTCCATGTCCGACCTGTACCCCGCCAAGTACTTCCTGGCCAACAACACGGACAAGCTGAACGTTCAGATCTTCACCGCTAACGAGTTCAACTACGACACGCCTTCCTGGGTCAACGAGCACACCTTCGTGATCACCTGCTCCCTCGGTGGCTCCACGCCCGAGACCGTCGAGGCCAACAAGACCGCCAAGAAGCACAACTGCCCGGTCGTCTCCCTCACCAACAAGGCCGGCTCCGCTCTGACCGTCGACGCCGACCACGTCATCGTTCACGGCTTCCACGCCAACTACGCTGCCAAGTGCGAGAAGCCCGGCTACGCCATCGCTCTTGCTCTCGAGATCCTTCAGCAGACCGAGGGCTATGACCACTACGAGGACATGATCACCGGCCTCACCAACATCTTCGATCTCTGCGAGAACGCCGCTCAGCACTGCAAGAAGCTCGCCAAGAAGTTCGCCGAGGACTTCAAGGACGACAAGATGATCTACTTCATGGCTTCCGGTGCCTCCGAGAAGATGGCTTATTCTCACGCCGCCTTCCTGTTCACCGAGATGCAGTGGATCGACGCCGCCGCCTACAACACCGGCGAGTACTTCCACGGCCCGTTCGAGGTTTCCACCGAGGGCAAGCCTTACGTCTTCTTCATGTCCGATGGCGCTACCCGTCCGATGGACGCCCGCGCCCTCACCTTCCTTGAGCGCATGGGCGCCAAGGTCGCTCTGATCGACTCCAAGGACTACGGCCTGGCTGACGCCGTGCCCGCGAGCGTCGTCACCTACTTCAACCCGCTGCTGCACCTCGCCGTTATGCGCGAGTACGGCAACCAGATCGCCGAGGCCCGTCAGCACCCGCTGACCATGCGTCGCTACATGTGGAAGCTTTCCTACTAATCACAAGTAAGTAGACCTTACGGGTTGATTGAGAGGGGATGGGGTTTGCGCCCCGTCCCCTTTTTTGCTCTGGGGAGGGCGTGTCTGTTGCGTCGCAAATCCCAGATAAAACCTACCAAAATAAACCTGTCCCTTTTTGGCAGGTGGGAGGAGATGCGTATGATCAAGGCAGTGCTGTTTGACATGGACGGCGTGCTGGTCGATACCGAGTGGTTCTACAACCGTCGTCGCGTGGCGTTTATGGAAGAGAAGGGGTTCCATTTTGACGAGATTCCCGATCTTTCGGGGTCTAACGAGCCTGCCATTTGGAAGTCGCTGGTGCCCGACGATGTTGAGCTGCGCGAGCGTCTGCGCGTGGAGTACAAGCAGGTCTATAGCCCGGATCACCCCGTTCCGTATGCCGAGCTGCTCAACGAGCAGACGGAGCCGGTGATGCGCGAGCTGCACGAGCACGGCGTGAAGTGTGCCATTGCGAGCTCGTCCTATCGTGAGTTGATTGACGAGCTGGTGGAGATCGCTGGCATTGCCGACGTGCTGGATTACACCATCAGCGGCCACGAGTGCAGTGCGTTTAAGCCCGACCCCGAGATCTACCTGCGCGCCATGGAAGCGCTGGGGGTGGAGCCTGCCGAGTGCCTGGTTATCGAGGATTCGCCTTTAGGCATCGAGGCCGGCAAGCGCTCCGGCGCTCGAGTCCTGGCGCTGCGTCCGCACGAGGGCGTCAACCTGGACCAGTCCGCCGCCGACGTCGTCATCGACAACCTGTCCGACATTTTGGCCGCTCTGTAACGTCAATCCACCGCGAGAAGCACGAGTTCAAACGTTTTTGCGGTGGACTGGCTCAATTTGGTTTCGATTTTGATCCGTTTGGCTTCGATTCGGACTAAGTGAGTAGACTTTTTGGCGCAGGCCGAGCACAATGCATATCTTCCTTTGTAAAACCGCAGGTCACAGAGGTGTCTGTTTTGGGTGTGCTTGGCAGATCGTAAAAAGTCTACTCACTTGTAATTTGGGCCTTTGGTCGTGGGGGTTGCTGGTCCCGTTTTGGTTGTCGAGGGAGGGTGAATTGAAGCGCCCCCGCACGCTCCATGCTACAATCGCGGGCATGCCCCACAACCACATCTGCCTTCGAAGGGAGCCTACGTGGCGAACGCCATCGATCAGCTCACGGACCGAGTGCTCGTGCTCGGCCGTCTCACCATCGTCCGCCGCGCTATTACCGCCGTGGCGGTCACCATTTCCGCCGTTCTCCAGACATTTCTGATCCAGGCGTTCATTCAGCCCGCCGACCTGCTTCCGAGCGGTCTTACCGGCGTCGCGGTCCTGCTCGATCGCGTTACCTCGCTCGGCGGTGTTCACATCGATATCTCGCTCGGTATGCTCGCGCTCAACATCCCCGTGGCGCTCCTATGCTGGAGCGGCATTAGCAAGCGCTTCGTCATCTTCTCGATGATGCAGGTCGTGCTCTCGTCGCTGTTCCTCAACGTCTTTCACTTCGCGCCGTTTTTAGGCGACAAGATCATGCTCATCATTTTTGGCGGCGTGGTCTCGGGTCTGGGCGCTGCCATCGCGCTTAAGTCCGGCGCATCCACTGGCGGTACCGACTTTATCGCGCTGTGGGTTTCCAACCACACGGGCAAGACCATCTGGGGCGTCATCTTTGGTTTCAACTGCTTTATCCTGGCGATCTTTGGCTTTATGTTTGGCTGGGACAAGGCGGCGTACTCCATCGTGTTCCAGTTTATTTCGACCAAGACCATCGACAGCTTCTATCGTCGCTACGACCGCGTGACGCTGCAGATCACGACGCGCAAGGCGGACGAGGTCATGACCGCCTATGTTGACCATTTTCAGCATGGCATTAGCTGCGCCGAGGTCATTGGCGGATACAGCCGCGAGAAGATGTATCTGCTGCACGCCGTTGTTTCGACCTACGAGAGTCAGGACATTATCAAGCTGGTGTGCGACATTGATCCCGGCGCTGTGATCAATGTGTTCCACACGCTCAACTTTGTGGGCGGCTGGTGGGGCGGTCATGTCGACGAGCCCATGCCCACGGCCGTTCCCGATCCCGACAAGCCCGCACGCATGGCCAGCAGACAGGCGCGCCTCAGCGAGCAGGACAGCCTGCAGCAGGACGACGGCAAGTAGGGTTTTGGCATTTTGCCGGCCTGGCGCAATCCTGTTCGCTTGAGCCTCCCGAAAGCCTCGCTGCTTTCGGGAGGCTCTCGTTTGCCCAGATAAAACCTACCAAAATGAAGCTGTCGCTTTTTGGTAGGGAGGGTGTATCGTTTTATCAATATGAGGTAACATGAAACTAGACGTTATATACGTATTAGTTATTTCAATATTTCGATAAGAGTGATTAGATATGCCTACGCCCAAAAATGCACCGCTTTACCAGCAGATTTACGACGAAATCAAGGATGCGATCGAGAAAGGTGTTTATGCACCCAAGGAGCGTATTCCGTCCGAGCTTGAGCTAGCCGAGCAGTACGAGGTGAGCCGCATCACGGTGCGCCGCGCCGTCGAGGAGCTGTGCTCCGATGGCTACCTGGTTAAGCAGCAGGGCCGCGGCACCTTTGTTTCCACGCCGCACATCAATCGCCAGTTCCACGCCTCGACGCTGCAGACGTTTACCGCGCTGTGTGCCAACAACGGCATGAAGGCCGGTGCACATGTGGTCGATCGCCAGATTGTGCCGGCGCGTCAAAACGAGATGGAGTTCTTTGGCCTGCAGAAGGATGCGCTGCTGCTGCATATCAAGCGCGTGCGTACGGCCGACGGCGAGCCAATCTTTGAGGAGAACATCTTTGTGCCGTTTGACGCCTACCGTGAGCTTTTGACGGCCGATCTTGAGGACAAGTCGATTTTTGCCGAGGTCGAGCGTGTTGGCGGAACGCCGATTGTCTCGGTTGGCTACCGTACGGTCGAGGCCGTTCGAGCTAACGCCGAGCAGGCGGCCGAGCTGGGCATTGCTCCGCACGATCCGCTGCTCAACCTGCGTGCCGGCTTTACCGGTCCCGATGACGAGCCGGTTTTGATGGGTAAGCAGTACTACGTGGGATCGCGCTACGTTATGGTCATGTAAGTTACGCGGTTTTACCAAACCGCGTAACGGCTCGACGCTGCGCCTTTGGTTCCGCCGTTCTAACGAACGGCGGACCGGTCGACGCTGCAAACGCCCCTAAGCGGCAATCTGCCTTTCAACTTCGGCGGCATGACCAGAAGGTCAATGCCGCCTTGTTTCAAGGCACCTTGCTCGCTCTGGCGGGCTTTCGCTGACATTGCCAGAACATCGACGTTGCCGGGCCGGCACTTGGGGACGTTCCTTTTCTGTCGGCACCTGGGGACACTCCTTAGTCATTGGGGACGCTCTTAAACGACTAGTCTGGGCGGCGGCCGTGTGCTGCTGTCCGCGTGGCGGCGTATAATCGGCGGCAGATGACTTGGACGTTAGGAAACCATGACCGATAGCATGCAGCAGATGGCGCTCGACACGCTCGGCGCCTATTTTGGCTACACCTCGTTTCGCCCGGGACAGGACCGCATGGTCGATGCGATCCTTGCCGGTCGCGATGCGCTGGGTGTTATGCCCACGGGTGCCGGCAAGTCCATTTGCTACCAGGTGCCCGCGCTCATGCTGCCCGGCATCACCTTTGTGGTGAGTCCGCTGCTGTCGCTTATGGAGGACCAGACCCGTGCGTTGCTCGCGGCGGGTGCGCGACCCAGCTATCTCAACTCCAGCCTTACTCCGGCCCAGCAAAACACCGTGCTCAAGCGGGCGCGCGAGGGCCGCTACCAGCTTATGTACGTGGCGCCCGAGCGCTTGCTCGAGCCGCGTTTTTTGGCCTTTGCGCAGGAGGCTGCGGGTTCCGCCGGCATTGGCGTGCCGCTCGTGGCCATTGACGAGGCCCACTGCGTAAGCCAATGGGGTCAGGATTTCCGCCCCGCCTATCTGCAGATTCGTGAGTTCATCGATTCCCTGCCGCAGCGCCCCATCGTGGCGGCGTTTACCGCCACGGCGACCGAACGCGTGCGTGCGGATATTCAGCAGATGCTCGGCCTGCAAAACCCTGCGACGGTGGTGACGGGCTTCGATCGCAAGAATCTCTACTTTGGTTGCGAGGAGATGGGCGACAAGGCCAAGACTGCCTGGGTGCGCGACTATGTGATCGCGCATTCGAGCGAGAGCGGTATCGTGTATTGCTCGACCCGCAAGACGGTCGATGCGCTGGCGGGCGAGCTTGCCGAGGCGCTGGGCCCCAGCGGCATTCGCGTTGGCCGCTACCATGCCGGCATGGGCAACGACGCCCGTCGCCAAAGCCAGCGCGCCTTTATCGACGACGATATCCAGGTGATGGCTGCCACCAACGCCTTTGGCATGGGCATCGACAAGCCCAACGTGCGCTACGTGATCCACAACAACGTGCCCGAGAGCATCGAAGCCTACTACCAGGAGGCGGGCCGCGCCGGCCGCGATGGCGACCCGGCCAGCTGCTACTTGCTGTGGAACGGCAACGATTTTCGCATGCGCCGCTTTCTGATCGACCGCGGCGATGCTGCCGATGAGGCGCTCGACGACGAGCAGCGCGCGTGGGCGCTCCAGAATCGATATCGTCTGCTCAGCCAGATGGAGGGCTACTGCAATACCACCGGCTGCCTGCGCGAATACATGCTGCGCTACTTTGGCGACGAGGCCGCGGCCGAGCATGCCGCGGCCAGTACGGGCGGCACCGCCACGGACGACGTCGAGAGCTGCGGCAACTGCAGCAACTGCCTCACGCAGTTCGAGGTCGAGGACGTCACCGATATGGCCCGCGCCGCCGTGCGCTACGTGGCCACGCGTCCCATGCGCT
Organism: Coriobacteriaceae bacterium; assembly: GCA_902363125.1. Classification (GTDB taxonomy): domain Bacteria; phylum Actinomycetota; class Coriobacteriia; order Coriobacteriales; family Coriobacteriaceae; genus Collinsella. The sequence goes on along the minus strand of CABIZD010000015.1, from coordinate 5,550 downwards.
TTGGCAAGTCGCTCATCGCCGATGTGCTCCACGGCGGCAACACCGAGCGCATTCGCCAGATGCATCTGGACGAGGACCGCGGCTACGGTGAGCTGTCGAGCGAATCGGTCGGGCGCATCAAGGACATCATCGGCCAGCTGTGCGGCCGCGGTTATCTGGCCACCTCGCAGGGGCAGTACCCGGTCGTGGGGCTGGGTCCGCGTGCCGTCGAGGTCGAGGATGAGGCGTTCGCCTTTACCGTTAAGCGTCGTGCGTCCAAGCGCAAGGCCTCGGCCCGCGCCCGCCGCGCCGTCGATCTGCTGCGCGAGGAGGCCGAGCTGGATCAGCGCCCGCGTGTTGGCGACGATGCCGAGCTGTTCGAGCGCCTGCGTGCCCTCCGCAAGGAGATCTCGACGGAGCTGGAGATGGCGCCGTACATGGTCTTTTCCGACAAGGCCCTGCGCGGCCTGTGCCGCCTACGCCCACAGACGCGCGACGAGCTTATCCAGGTCAACGGCATCGGCGAGAAAAAGGCCGACGCCTTTGGCGAGCAGTTTATGGCGGCGATTGAAGAGTTTGAGTCCGAGCATGCACGGAATGGAGCATAACGATGGCATCCGATGATAAAACCGAGCGCACTGAGGTGTCCGCTGTGCCGCTGTACCAGCAGGTTATGGACGACCTAAAGGGCGAGATCGCGCGTGGCGTGTACGCATCCGGCTCGCGCATTCCTTCCGAGATGGAGCTCGCGAAGTACTACGGCGTGGGACGCATCACCGTGCGCCGCGCCATCGAGGAGCTGTCGCGCGCGGGGTATCTCAACCGCCAGCAGGGGAGGGGCACGTTCGTGTGCGCGCCCAAGCTCAAGCGCAAGATTGTCCAGAAGGGTGATGTTCAGAGCTTTTCCGAGGGTTGCGCTGCCAACGACATGGTGCCGGGTGCGCGCCTGGTATCGCGCACGGTGGTTGCGGCGACGCGCGAGGACGCGGCGTTCTTTGGCGTAGAGCCCGGCTGCGAGCTTATCGTGGTCGAGCGCGTGCGCACGGCCGACGGCATCCCCGTCATGCTCGAGAACAACGCCTTTGTGCTGGCTGACCATCCCTATCTGCAGACACTTGCCGATAAGGACCTCACCGATAACTCGATCTTTGCGCTCGTTGCCGAGCATTCGGGCCGCGCGCCGCTCAAGTCCGACCCTTGCACCGTGGAGATTGCGCTTGCCGATGCTCAGGCGGCCCCGCTGTTGGAGGTGCCGGTCGGCGAGCCGCTCTTCTATATGGAGGCGTACTTTACCGATGCGGACGAGCGGCCCTTGCTGCTCGGACGCCAAAAGATCGTGGGCTCGCGCTACGTGTTCGACATCTAACGTCCATAGATAGAACAACATAGAATAAGTTTGGTGAAATGACTTCACGAGCGTCGTCGTGCGTGCTATAAATAGGACAACATAGAACGACCGCAGGTACGAGCTGTCGTCGTTCAAAACCGCCACACAAGGAGGAGCATCACCGTGAACGCACGCGATCTGGTTCAGGAAATTATCGAGCGCAAGGGCAAGATTGAGAACGTCTTTTGGATCGCCTGCGGCGGTTCGATGATCGACCTGATGCCGGCCAACGAGCTGCTCAAGCGCGAGGCCACCACGTTTGCCTCGACGGTCTACACGGCGCGCGAGTTTTGCCTGATGGCTCCCAAGAGTCTTGGCGAGAAATCACTCGTCATCGCCTGCAGCCACAGCGGCAATACGCAGGAGGTCGTCGACGGTTGCGAGATGGCGCTGGCAGCCGGCGCCGAGGTCGTGGCCATGACCGACTGCGAGGGCTCCAAGATTGATAACGGCAAGTGGACCACCTGGGTCTATCCGTGGGGCGAAGGCGTGCCGCAGGCCGAGGTTCCGCAAGGCATCGGCGTCCTGATGGCTGCCGAGCTGCTCGACCAGCAGGAGGGTTACGAGGCACTCGCCGACATGTACGCCGGCCTTAAGCAGATGGATGCGCTGTTGCCCGCTGCCCGTGAGAAGGTCAACGCCGAGCTGGGCGATCGCTTTGCCGAGCTCTGCCAGCAGCATAAGTTCTTCTATATCCTGGGTTCCGGCCCCAACTTTAGCCAGACCTACGCCATGGCGATTTGCTCGCTTATGGAGATGCAGTGGCAGCACTGCTGCTACATCCACTCCGGCGAGTATTTCCACGGTCCCTTCGAGGCTACCGAGCCCGGCGTGTTCTACTTTGTGCAGCTCGGATCGGGCGAGTGCCGCCCCATGGAGGAGCGCGCGCTGGCGTTCCTCAACACGCACACCGATACGGTTATGGTGCTCGATGCACTCGAGTACGGCGTGGGCGAGGTGCCCGCCAGCGTGCGTTCGTACCTGGAGCCGATATTCTTCTACAACATGAGCTGCGAGCTGCGCGCCGCCCGCGGAAAGGTGTTCGACCACAGCCCTGAGATTCGTCGCTACATGGGCATCGAGCAGTACTAGGTAACGGGAAAAGCATTCACCTTCGATTCGCAAGCGAACAGCGTGCGTAAAAAGCGGGCCGCGCCGGTGGGTTTCCGGCGCGGCCCGCTTAGTATCGCGCATAGATTCGCAAGGTTGCGGCAGCCAGCGGCTTACTTGGCGTCGTAGGCCTCGGTATCCCACCAGTCGAGCTGGGCGATGTTGTCGCGGATGTGCTGGCAGCTCTTGTGGAAGCCCTCGAGCTCGTGCTCGGAAAGGTCGAGTGTGTAGACCTCCTCGACGCCCTCGGCACCGATCACGCACGGCAGGGAGGTAAAGATACCCTCCTCGCCATACTGGCCGGTCATAAGCGTAGAGGCCGAAAGCACGGCGTGCTCGTTGTGCAGCACGGCGGCGCAGACGCGCGCGGCGGAGTTGGCAACGGCGTACTCGGTGCACTGCTTGCCCTGGTAGGTCACATAGCCGCCCTTGCGTGCAAGCTCCTCGACCTCCATGTGGTCGAAGGCGTACTTGTCGGGGTTCTCGGCCTGAAGCTCGTTGAGGTTTTTGCCAGCGATGGTTGCGGCCTTAAAGGCAGCAAGCTGGCTAAAGCCGTGCTCGCCGATCATGTAGGCGTCGATGGACTTGGGGCTCACGCCGACCTTCTTGGAGATCTCGGTGCGCAAGCGGGCGGAGTCCAGACCGCAGCCCGAGCCGATGATCTTCTTGGGATCGTAGCCGGTCAGGTGCCACAGCTCGGTGCACACGACGTCGCAGGGGTTGGAGATGCTCACGAAGATGCCGTCAAAGCCGGCGTCGACGATGCGCTTGGCAAAGGAGCGGGCGGCGTCGGTGGTAAAGAACAGCTCGCCGTCGCGGTTGCCGGCGGCCAGCGCGACCTTGCCGGCAGCGTTGACGATGACGTCGCAGCAGGCAAGCTCCTCGTAGTGGTCGTAGCAGTTGACGATCTTGGTGTTGTACGGGACAAACGAAAGGGAGTCGCGCAGGTCCTGGACCTCGGACGTCACTTTGGCCTCGTTGATATCGCACAGGTACAGCTCATCGGCAATGCCCTGCATGAGCAGGCTGTTGGCGACATGTGCTCCTACGTGGCCCTGGCCGACCACACCGATCTTACGCGTCTGGTACATATACGTATCCTTTCGGCCGAGTTTTTCGCGTCGAACCATTGTAGCGTCCTGCTGCCACTTTGCTAGGCTAAAGCGCCGTAGATTTTTGGACATGCCTTAATCTCTACTTTTGGAGTGATTTGGGCCGCTGACGGCATCGCTGGGCGATGTGCTCGCGCGGATGGGGCCGGTCGTTGTACCATAGCTGCAACTGACTCGTAAGGAGCATCCATGCCCATTCGCATCCCCGACGCCCTCCCTGCCGCCGCGCAGCTCGAGAGCGAGAACATCTTTGTCATGACCGAGTACCGCGCGCTGCACCAGGACATCCGTCCACTGCGCGTGCTCATTCTCAACCTCATGCCCACCAAGATTGCCACCGAGACGCAGATCATGCGCAAGCTCTCCAACACGCCGCTGCAGGTGGAGGTGGACCTGCTGCGCACCAAGACGCACGAGGCCACGCACGTGAGCGCCGGCCACTTGGAGACGTTCTACCGCACGTTCGACGACATCCGCGACATCCACTACGACGGCCTGATCATCACGGGCGCGCCGGTGGAGCAGATGCCGTTCGAAGAGGTCGACTACTGGCCCGAGCTCTGCCAGATCATGGATTGGTCCACCACGCACGTGCACTCTACGCTGCACATTTGTTGGGGCGCGCAGGCTGGCCTGTACCATCATTACGGTATCCAGAAGTACGACCTGCCGGCAAAGGCGAGCGGTGTGTTCGAGCATTATCTGGTGAAGCCGCAAAGCCCGCTGGTCCGCGGCTTCGACGACCGTTTCTATGCCGTGCATTCGCGCAACACCGATGTGCGCCGCGAGGACGTGGAGGCCGAGCCGCAGCTTGAGGTCGTGGCCGTGTCCGACGAGGTGGGCTTGTACATCGTCAAGTCGACCGACAGCCGCCGCTTCTTTGTCTTTGGCCATCCCGAGTACGATACCGACACGTTGCGCTTGGAGTACGAGCGCGACGTGAAGCGCGGGCTCAACCCCCAGGTGCCGGCGCATTACTTCCCAGGTGACGACCCCTCCGCCGAGCCGCGCAACGTCTGGCGCAGCCAGGCTCAGCTGCTCTACACCAACTGGCTCAACTACTACGTCTACCAGACCACGCCCTACGACCTGGCCCGCGCCGGCGAGGAGCACTAGGCCGCCGGGAGGTGCACCAGCCGTTAGGCGCTGATGATGTGGGGTAGCGGCAGGTCGTGGGCGTCGGTGGGAACGTGGTCGACACGCTGCTCGTCAAAGGCGATGCCGATAATTTGGCATGCGGGCGAGAGCATAGGCAGGTAGCGATCGTAACAACCGCCGCCGTAGCCCAGGCGCGCGCCGGTTTGGTCGAAGGCCACGAGCGGTACGACGATCATGTCGAGAGCTTTGGCAGGCACGATGGGGAAGCGGTCGCTGTCGATGTCCGTGGCCGCGAAGGCCCGCGTGGGGTGGGCGATAAACGGAGCCGCGGACGCATCGTCGGCGGCAACTGCCCGCATGCACATGCGCTGGCCACAAGCTGCGGCATCAATTGCCGAGAGCATGCACGGATAGGCTACGCGCCGGCCGCGCACGGCGGCCGCAGCGGCAAACGCGGCAGGGTCTGCCTCGGAACCCATCGCGGCGTAGACGGCAACGGTGCGCGGCGCCGCGGCATCCGAGCGGCCCAGCAGCTCAACCAGCCGCGCACAGATATCAGCAGACTTCGCCGCCTGCAAGTCCAAATCAAGAGCATCGCGCCGAGCAATCACCGCCCGCCGCAACTCAGCCTTGTCCATCCCGGCCCTCTCTCCCAAACCTACCAAAAAGGGACAGGTTTATTTTGGCAGGCTTTATCTGGGCAAACGCGATAAAGACGGCAAAACCACCACGAAGGTGCTGTTGAACTGCGCCCCGAAACTTGGACTGAATAAATAGCGACTACTGGAGTGGGAAGGATAAACTGGACTTTCTTTTAAGGATCCTCAAGCGTATTGCCGCTCGTATTCCACTGGAGACATGTAG
>CABIZD010000014.1 GCA_902363125.1 Coriobacteriaceae bacterium | reverse complement strand
CCGGATCGTCGCGGAGATAACCGAGACCTACGGCCTCAGGAAGGAGTAAGATTCGGCTGGCGACGGCAGCAGGCGATGCGCCTTCTTACACCACGCTCGCGCGCGCGATCCCTCCAAACGCTTAAATCACGTCTGAAGGGGTCAATTATGCTGCGACTAAATTAGTCACAGTACTCATATTTGGCATTTTTTGACCACCGAGTCACAGGGAGGCACTAATGCAGCTCCCTGAGCCCGCTCGGCTATTCGGAAATCGGCGCCCCGTGGCCCCAAGAGCCTTCCATGCCGCATACGGTCGAGGCAAACCTGGCCGCGAAGTCAAGCGCCCGCTCAATAGCCTCAGAACCATCCTCACCGCGCTTGGCGGAATCGAGATAGCACATCAAAAACGAGGTGAGGAACGAGTCGCCCGCCCCCATGGTGTCCTTCATGTCCGTTACCGGTTTAGCCAGCTGGCGGTAATAACGCTCGCCGTCGTAAGCAATGCAGCCCTCGGCGCCCGCCGTAGCCGACACAAAACGCGGACCCAGGCCCTTCACCCATGCCAGACGCTCGCGAATCTCGTCCTCACTCGCGGCATCCGCCGCACTAAAGAAAGCGAAATCGACGTAGGGCGCAATCTGCTCGTAGTACTCGTCGGTGGAGTCGTCCGAAAAGTCAAAAGAGACCGTGACGCCCGCAGCCTTCAGCTTGGGCAGCTCGCGCTCGGTAAAGCAATAGTTGCCCGAATGAACCACATCGAACTGCTTCATGTACGAAAGGTCAAAGCGATCGAGGACATAACGCGCATCGCCACGGATACCGCCCTCGTTGGAGCCGAGGAAGACACGGTCACCGTCAACGACGGTCACGCGAGCCGCTCCGTTCTCGCCAATCATCTGCTCGCACTTGTCAAGCTCGATACCCTCATCCTCGAGGCTTGCAATGACATGCTCGGCAGCGGCATCATTGCCAAAAATGCCCATGTATGCGGAGCGTGCGGCACCGCATTTCTTGGCATAAACGGCGAAGTTCACCGCATTGCCGCCGGGATACATGGTGTGGATATGCTCGTAGCGATCGACGACGTTGTCGCCAAATCCGAGCGCGTTAACGTTAAATGCCATGGCCTTTGCTCCTTCTAGTACTCGACAACACCCATATAGCGACGGAAATCGGGATCGTGATCAAACACCTTGCCGCGTGCGGCACGCAGCTCGCAGTTCATGGCGTAGAACAGCACCGGGTCCAGATAGGCACGGACGCTCGCCGGCACGGCTTCCATACCGTACTCCTTGGCATCGAGCACCATCAGCGTATCGGTATGCGTCTTAAGGAACGCCAGGGCGCGCTCGTCCATAGCACGGCACTCGCTGGAGCCCATCTGCAGGAAGTAAAAAACGCCATCCTGAGTAGCCTCGAAGGGGCCGTGGAAGTACTCGGCAGAGTGGATGTAGCTGCAGTGCTGCCACTGCATCTCCATAAGAGAGCAGATAGCGAAACCGTAGGTCTGGCTAAAGTTGGGACCGCTGCCCAGAATATAGAAGAACTCGTGCTCCTGGCAAAGCTTGGCAAAGCGATCGCCCAGCTCGGCATTTACCTTCTCGCGTGCCGGGGGAAGAATCTTATCCATCTCGGCGATACCGGCATACATATCGGCAAGATCGGCGTAACCCTCCTGCTGATCGAGCAGCTCTGCCGCAAGCGACAGCGAAATGCCAGCGGGGACCTCGGCCTGCGGCACGCCCTCGCCCCACGGGTAGACCCACGTGGTCCATTTACCGGTGTCGATCTTAGATCCAGCGTTGTCGGTCTGGGCGATCACCGTAGCGCCGGCAGCAAGGGCAATCTCGCAGCCCTCGACGACCTCAGGGGTGTTGCCACTGTGGCTACAAGCGATGACCAGGGACTTCTCGCCCAGACGACGCGGACGCATGATATCGAACTCGCGAGCCGTATAGATATACGAAGTGAAGGTGGTTGCCTCGCGCTGCAGAAGCTCATGGGCCGGGATCAAATCGATCATGGAGCCACCGCAAGCAATCCAGTAGACGCTGTCGAACTTGCCCTTCTCGGCAATTGCCTCTTTGATCAGATCGTGTGCGTTCATATCCAGTTCCTTTCTTGTTTGGCCGCAATCAATGACGTTGGCTGCGTGGCCGATAGTTGTTTTAGTCAATCAGATATTTCTCGAATGCGGCCATGTTCTTGGCATCTGCCGCCGCCGGGTCATCGTAGTAACGACCGTCCGTAATTTCCTGGCCCAGCATGCCGTCGAAACCATGGACGTTGAGTGTGGCAACGAAGGCGTCCATATCGTGCTTGCCATCGCCCCACACCAGATGGCCATACGGGTCACCGTCGATAAAGTGCATCTCGTGAATTGCCCCATCACCAAAGGTGGCAAACCAGTCCTCGAGCGTCTCGCCAGCAACGCCCATCGCGGTTGTATCAACCATGGGCTGTAAATACGGGCTCGCGACCTCGTCAATCATGCGCTTCGCATCGGAAACCGTCGTCACAAGGTTGCTCTCCTCGGGACGCAGGCTTTCCATCGTAAGCACCAGACCGTGCTCGCCGGCATACTCCGCCAGAATGGACAAGTGCTCGCGGCTGCGCTTCCAGGCTTCCTCGCGGTCCTCGTCCCAGTCGCCCCAGCCCGAGTTGACGGACATACGGTCGCACCCAAGTACCTCGGCAAGCTCAATGCCGTGCTTAAAGTACGCCAGGCTGCGCTGTTCATGTAGCGGCTTGCGTGCGCAGTACTGCCAAGGATAGACAACATTCTCGGGGCACAGAGTACGATACCTAAGCCCACGGTCTGCAGCCTTTTTCGCCAGGACCTCAGCCTCAAAGTAGCCCGTATGGTCGAGCGTCACATGCGGCTCTGCGCACCACAGCTCAATGGACTCAAAGCCCAAACGCTGCTGCACATCAAGGAAGTAATCGAGCGACCACATGATGTAGTGGATATTCATGCCCGCAATCTGTTCGCGGCGCAGCGTCGGCTTGGATTCAGACATCTTATGCCTCCTTATTTCGATCGAACACGATTTGTCCGTCCGACATCGTCATATCAACCGCAAGATCGCGTGCGTCGCGATAATCGAGGTCAAACACATCCCGATCGAGCACGCAGATATCGGCAAGCTTGCCGACCTCGAGCGTACCCAGCTCATCTTCGCGCATCAGATCGTACGCGCCCCCGGCAGTCCAAGCGCGCAAGAGCTCGACAAGCGTCAGCGTGTTGACCTCATTCACGGGCAGTCCGTCGGCGAAGAATCCGCCGCACGCGCTGTAGATTGACTCGCCCAGGCTCGGAATCAACAGCGGCAAATCCGTTCCACAGCACACCGTGCATCCGGAATCTTCCATGCCGCGGCGATTCCAGCTGTGCAAAAGTCGCGTCTCGCCAATTTGTCGACGCATCATCGACAGGCAATCCTCGCGCCGGTCCAGCGTCAGAATCTGCGGATAGACCTCGCAAATTCCACCTAACTTGCCAAACTCGACAAGATCGGTCGGGTCAGAGTTCTCGAGATCGGTAATCGCATGGCGGCGAAGCATCCGTCCATGCTCGTCTCGAGGCAGCGAGGCATAGAGCGCCACGGTGCGACGAACGGCGCCATCACCCTGGCAATGCAAGGAATATCGGAAGCCGTCAGCATCAATTGCACGCAGCTCGCTTTCAATCAGATCCCACTCTGGCTCCTCGACGACCGTCTTGCCGGCAGCGCCCGCATCGGCCGTATCCTCATAGGCGTCAATCATCTCGGCAAGCCCCGCCCATACGCCGCGATCGGTCATACGGTTGAAGCCAGAAAAACGAACGAACGGTCCCCGGAAGCGCTCTCGTGCCTCGCGAGCATATGCCAGATTTGCACCAGCGCCCACCGGCTGCGACATCATAGAGACGCGAACCGTCAGCTCGCCAGATTCCTCACGGCGAGCCATTTCGTCGGCAAAGCCGTAGTAGTCATCAAACGCCATCTCCTTGATGGCGGTAACGCCGCGCTCGTTAAGCATGCTCATGTAGTCCGAATACCCCGCGCGCACCTCGGGCAACGCGAGGAAATCGCTCATCATGCGCCAGATCTTCTCGGCATAGCACGCCTGCGGTGTAAAACCGTATCGCGCACTGGCGGCAGCATTGAGAACGCAGGTCTCCGCGCCCGGTGTAAAGCAGACGACAGGGATATCACCAAAAAACTCGTCAAACACAGCTGCCGTATTTGCGTTCTCGGCATCCGATGCCAACGTTTCGGATAGGTTGTGGCCAAAAGCCGCCGCGCAATCCGGATGATCTTCTTTCCATGCACGCAAGAGCGACACGGCCTCTTTGGCATCATCGATGCCGGACAGATCAGACCCCAACGTCCGCAGCGCCCAGCCTGTATAGAAGGTATGTACATCGATCAGACCAGGCATGACGGTGCGGTCGCCCAGATCAACTACCTCGTCCGCCTGGGTCAAATACGAAGCCACCTCACACTTGGTGCCAACCGCCTCAATTCGATTGCCACGGACCGCTACGAAACCTTCAAACGGCAGGTCCCCCGTACCGGTAAAGACGCTCTTAGACGTCAGGACCGTTAAACGATCAGACATCACAACCACCTACACCGGAAGCATGCCAGAGATTGCCGTTACGATCAGGCCAAAGACGACCATAAAAATGAAGAACTTCCAAATGGTCTTCCACCATTGACCAAACGAGATCTTTGCCACGGCAAGACCGGCGACCGTCATGCCCGCTACGGGGCTGATGGTGTTGATGGTCTGGTTGGCAAACTGGAGCGCGGTGACGGCCGCCTCGGGATTGAGGCCCATGAGCTCGGTCAGGGGGCCCATAACGGGCATGGTGAGCGCCGCCAGGCCAGAACTCGAGGGAACCAGCAAAGAGAGCAGGCCAAGGACGATATACATAAACGTGGTGTAGACGGCGGCGGGTGCACCGGCGAGCGCGGTAGCGAGCGCCTGGAGGATGGTGTCGATGATCATGCCGCCCTCGGCGATGACCAGAATACCGCGAGCGATACCGATAACGATGGCAGCGTACGCAAAGTCGGCGAGACCCTTAACGAACTCCTCTGCGATCGTCTGCTGGTCAAGACCGCCCAGGATACCGGCAAGCAAGCCCATGCCAAGGAACACGGCGGAAATCTCATTCATGTACCAGCCCTGGGTAACAAGGCCCCAGACGATAATGCCCATACCGCAAGCAAAATCGATAAGCACGAGCTTCTGACGGATAGTGAACTCTTCCTCGATGGAGGCATCGGTCACGGAAAACTCAATACGCTTGAGCTTATCGTCCTCGTACACAATGGACGACTCGGGGTTTTTCTTGACGCGCATGGCGTAGCGCATGGCCCATGCGATACCGACGGCAGTGAAGATGACCCAAGAAACGGCGCGCAGCCACAGTTGCGGATTACCCTCGATGCCAATGATGCCTTGGGCGATCAAAACATTAAACGGGTCGATGGTCGAAGCACAATATCCCAGGTTAGGACCAAGGAAGCAGATGATAAATGCCGTCATCGAGTCATAACCGATACCCATCATGATGGGAATGAAGATGGCATAGAACGGCAGGGCTTCCTCAGACATACCAAACGTAGTGCCGCAAATGGACAGCAATGTCATCGTGATGGGGATGATGAGGATGTCCTTGTTCTTAAGCTTTTTAATCACACGGCTCATGCCGGCATTCAAAGCGTTGGTCTTGGTGATGATTGCGAACGATCCGCCAATCAATAAGACGAACGCAACGACGTCGGCAGCCTCTTGGATACCCTTGGTGGGCGCTTGCAGAACCGCGAAGATATCCTGGCCCAGATTGATGGTCTCGCCGGTCTCGGAATCGGTGTAGTTCTTATCGACCTGTTCATAGGTTCCAGCAACGGCGACTTCACGCTCGCCCGCCGCTGTTGAAATCGTCTTGCGCTGATACTGACCAGAGGGAACGATCCAAGTCAGGACCGCAAAGACAACGATCAGCAAGAACATGATCGTATAGACATGCGGTAATTTGAACTTAAAACGTCTGTTTGTCTTCTTCGCCTTCGTATCTGACATAGATACCTCCAAAGAACTCGAGACTGCATCGCATCTCGCTTCAACGTTTGCACAATGCAAACGTTCTATGACGTCCCATAGATTACCGGCAGCTTTTTCCTTCATCAAGATAATTTCAAACTGATTGCCGCAACGCGGTTGAACGGTTGCGTTTGCGCCGTGAACGGTATGGAAACGCCCGGTGAGATGATCTACCGGGCGCTTCCATTCGCAATGTCCTAGATGTCAAAAACGTAGCGAGACCCAACGATCCGCTGACGACCGATGATAAACGGTCGCCGCCGCTCATCGAAAAAGAAGGCTTCCATATAAAACAAGGGTTCGCCAACGGGAACTGCCAACAGTCGAGCGACCTCGGGCGACGCGCACGCGATCTCGAGCGTGCACGGGTCGGTAAACGCGGGCGTGCGGCCCGTCCGGTTGCGCACGAACTCAAAAATGGATTGGTTAGATAGAGGTGCCGTTGATAGATAGGCGTTGTCCTCGTAAACGTATATGTTGTTCTCGAGCATGACAGGGACGCCATCGGCAGTACGCACACGCTCAACGCAAATCAAATCAGTTCCAACGGGAACACCAAAGAACTGCGCTTCGGTAGAATCTGCCGGCAGTATCTTTCTCGAAATGACGCACGCCCCCGGCTCCATTCCGTTAACGCGGCATGCGTCCGAAAAACTCTGGACGTCATCCTTCTGGCGAATCTTGCGCTTGAGCTTGGGGGCATTGACAAACGTGCCTTTCCCCTGCCGCTTCGTTAGATAGCCCTGCTGGACGAGCTCCTCAATAGCGCGTCGCACGGTAACGCGGCCAACTTTATAGTTCTCAGCCAATTCGAATTCGTTGGGTATCCGCGCGCCCGCCTTGTAGGCACCGGAATTGATTTCGTTTTTAATGATATCGATAACCTGTTGGTACAGCGGTATCGCTGCTTTACCGTCAGTTAGTCCTTCAGTCGGTGGCATATACCCTCTCCCAGCCCAATTAAGTCAAAAGCGGGCTTAAGGGCATTCAACAAGCCCTTAAGCCCGCATTAGCATAAAGTATGCTTGCTGTCGCACCAAAATGTCGGGTATTTACTCATCTGACCCGAAAAACGCGCAACTACCGCGCTCCTAAGAAAGCGTGAGCAGCTCCGGCAGCTGGTCGATAATCTTGTCCGCGGCATCCTGGCTAAAGCCAAAGCGCTCCTCGCGCTTGGCAATAACTGTCAGGCCGGCTCGCTTGCCGGCAGTGATGCCAGGCACCGAATCCTCAACGCAGCAGCAGCGATTCGCGGGCAGCCCCAGCAGGTCCAGCGCATGCAGGTAGATGTCGGGCTCGGGCTTGCTCTCCTTAAACTGCTCGCCGCTCACCACATACTCAAAGGCATCCGACAGCCCGCACGCATTGAGCACTTCCTCGATGCTATCCATGGGAGACGAGCTGGCAAGCGCCACGCGAACGCCACGGCGCGGCAGCTCTCGAATCGTATCCACGGCGCCTGGGTTAATCAAAGCCTGATAGTCGCGCGGACGCTTATGCGCCCACTCGTCCCAACGGATCAACGCTTCCTCGCCAGTTAAATGCCCCTTCCCGGCGCGCTCAAACCAATCGACCAGCATACGCAGGAAGAACTGATGCGAGGTACCAACCTGCCCGTTCAACTCCTCTTGAGTCAGGTTAAGTCCAAGCTCCTTGGCAAACGCGGCAGTCTCGCCCAGGTAGTAATACTCGGTATCGACAATGACGCCGTCCATGTCAAAGATAACGGCGTCGAACGGAAATGCGGACACGGCACCCTCCCTAACAAAAGGGCGCCCGCAAGCGGACGCCCGAGCCATGCACTATCGGCGATTCTAGCCCAGCAGCTTATTCAGCGCCACCGCAATACCGTCTTCGTTGTTATTGGCGGTCACCATCTGGGCCACAGCCTTAACCTCATCGACGGCGTTGCCCATGGCAACACCGGTGCCGGCCCACTCAATCATAGACTTGTCGTTCTGGCCGTCGCCAAACGATACGACCTCGCTGGCATCGATGCCGAGCTTGGGCAGGGCACCCTCGAGCGCGCGGGCCTTGTCAATACCGGGCGCCGTGTACTCAAAGTACCAGTCGGCCGTAAACATACCCGAAAGCGTCTGGGTAAAGGGCGCGTACATCTCCTCGTAATGCGCTTGCAGATAGGCCGGGTCGCCCGCCGTCAGCAGCTTGTCCACGGGATAAGCATCAGCGACCTCATGCAGGCTCTCCACCTCGCGAATCTTAAGATCGCACGCGTCGCGCTCATACTTGACGATGTTTTTCTGCGAGCCATCCGGCAGCGTAATCATGCAATGGTACGAGTCCTCGACGTGCAAATCGCGACCGAGCGAAATCATAGGGATCACGTCAAAATTACGCAGGTGATCAATCAGGCGATGCAATTCGTCGGCAGGCATAGCCTGATCGAACAGCACCTCGTCGGTCTGGGCATCGACGACGTGTGCGCCGTTAAAGGCCACCAGCAGACCGTCATGGTTTTGAAGGTCGAGCTCCTGCGCCAAGGCGTGCAGCCCCCATGCGGGACGGCCCGACGCCAAGATGAGCTTAATGCCCGACTCCTGCGCAGCGAGCAGCTTCTCGCGCGTACGCGGGCTAATCACTTTCTGGTCGTTGGTGAGCGTACCGTCAATATCCATCGCGATGGCTTTGATTGCCATATATGCCTCCCTGTCATTGAATAACCTTGTCTGAGTCATCATACAGAACAGCCACCGCGACTCCGTTTGCAACGGGAAAAATGTCATATTGTCCCGAACATGAACGGCGTGTGGTCGTGAAGCTTTATCGCTCAGGTCAAATACGTCTGCTAGCGACGCTCATCCGTCGGTGCGCCCTCGACGATCGCGATGCCCGCCGATGCACCTAACGCGCTGGCGCCGGCCTCGATGAATGCGCAAGCCTCTTCGTAATTATGGATACCGCCCGCCGCCTTGATTGCCACGGCATCGCCGAGCACCTCGTGCATCAGCCGCACGTCCTCGAGCTTAGCACCGCCAAAGCTTCTGCCGGTCGATGTCTTAAGGAATCCCGGCTTGGCCTCCAGCGCGATCTCGCATACACGGCGCTTGGCGGCGTCGTCGCCGTCCAGCTTGCACATCTCGACGATTACCTTGTCAGTGATGCCATGCGCGCGACAAAAATCAGCAATGGTAGTCATCTCGCGCTCGATGGCATCAAAATCGCGGTTCTCGATCGACCCCTGATTCAAAACGTAGTCAATCTCGGTAAAGCCACACGCAGCGTATTCCTCAAACCTCGCAAGCTTCTCCTCAAGCGTCATAGTGCCCTGGGGAAAGTCGATGGCGCCGGCAAGGATGATGTCAGAGCCCTCGAGCATGGCGCGGCCCGTCTCGTACTCCTGAAGGTTCGCAAATACGCAGCGAAAGTTGTACTTTAACGCCTTCTCGACATACTGCTCAAACGTGTCCTCGGGGGCATCGATATAGTCGATGTATTTATTGATGGGTTTGGCAAGCGTCATGCTGGGCCTCCTTGTTCAGGACTGACAACCGATTCGTGGTTTCACGCGAAAAACCACGTTCAATGTACGCCCGACATGCAAGGACAGCGTCCGCATTCCGACAAGTGGTATGAAATTAGCTGTAAACGTATATTTACAGACAGCGAATGGCACCGCACGCGGATGCCGACAGCAAGACATCCCCCCCCCCTCAATACACCCTCATGCCCATTTAAATAGCAAGGGACCCGTATCTGTTGGGATACGGGCCCCTTTCGGCCATGACCTATCTCAGCAACAAAGACTACTTGCGGTGAGCGCGGTAGAACTCGATCGCACCATCTTATCCGAGCCGGGGCACGTTCGCATAGCGTGGCGCGTGACGGTTGCAAAACCACCCCATTTGAAACAAACGCAAAAAAGTACTTGCAAAGACGCGTTCCGACATATAAGTTGATAAAAGACCGCCGTTGCGGTTTTAAGTAGATCGAGCATATGAAATTTCAGTTTTTAGCGTGTAAGAGAAAGAAGATCGGCAAAGTACAACCCCAAACGCAATGACAACTTAATGAGGTAACTGCCACATGTGAGGCACCCAGGGCATTGCTGTCTCGATTTTGAGCACGATGCCTTCCGCCTTGCATGGGCCGTTCCATCCCGCCCCTGCAGCAACTGCCTCACGGGCTCATTGAAAACCGCATAGCACCCCAACGTCAGCACATCACCCACGGCAAGCACATCACTCACGACAACCAACACATCAACAAACAGCACGAACATCAACCGATTGGAGAAGCTATGACAAACCACCACGCTGAAGACGGCGATAAGAAAAGCATTCTGGATGCCCGCATTGAGCGAGCATATGCAAACGAATATGACGCCGCCTTTGCCGCCGCGACCATCAAGAACTACGCGTCGCTACCGCTCGCGACGATCTTGGCCGACCACCCTCAACTGCTGAAGCGCTGCACAAAGATCATGGGCGACCCCGACATTCGCAAGCTGACAGACCCCTATGCCCCAAAACGCGACAACGATTCGTACGTTCTTACCGTAGGCTGCCTAGCCCATATGCTTACGGCGCTCGACACGAAACTCAAGCTCGAATGGGAACCCGACGAGCGTCATGAACTCGAAAGCAAGCGGAACACCCTGCGCACCGCACTGTTCCTTCCGTTGGACGGCCTCAAGCGCTGCAACGTCGAGCTCAATACACAGGCGCGGCAAAAGCCCGGGACCACAGGGCAGAAAACTCCAAGACCCCATGCGGCCATCGTCGACCGCAACCGATATAACCGTATGACCGCGCATTTTTCTGCCGAGGGAGCAGCCATAAGGACGCTGATCGACCTGCTGTGCCTCCTGAGCATCAACGAGCTATTTGAGGGCTATCTCGCCCTTGTTCCCGCGACGGCACCCAAGTCGGTAGCAAAGATCATCGAGACCTGCAGACGCCAGTTTGAGCGCCATCGCAATGGCAGCGAGATGAACGCCAGCATCGCGCAGTACTACGCGGCTCATTACAAAAATGACGGATGTGCCCCTGTCGAGCATCAGCTGCGGCTCGCCTACACCACGCCCGCCGCAACGCTCTATCGCTTTGGAGCCCTTGGCGCTTGCGAGCCGCACGAACAGGCAGCCTGCCCCACAACCGAGCTCGATCTCAGGCTCGGACGAACCCTGTAGCCCGCCAGCCCCTCCGCGGGCAACAATCCTATTCCACAACACAACCAACAGAAAGGAGTCCTCATGGACACCAATCATTCCCCCATCATCAGCCCCCTCACCATGCGTGAATCCGCCCGAGGCATCACGCTCACCAGCATTTACGATGAGATGCTCGCCCGTCGCGAGCTCTCCGTCATGGGAAACATCGAAACCCCGATGGCCCACGACCTATGCCAGCAAATCCGCCTGCTCGATGCCACCGACCCCAGCCGCCCCATCACCATATTTGTCGCCAGCGCCGGCGGAAGCGTGCGATCGGGCCTTGCGATCTATGACGCCATGCGCCTCGCATCGTGCCCCATCCGCACCGTCTGCCTGGAATTCGCCGCGTCCATGGGCGCCGTGATCTTTATGGGCGGCGACGATCGCCGTATGGCGCCCCATGCAGAGCTCATGATTCACGACCCGCTGATCCCCCAGGGGGCAGGCGGCTCGGCACTTGCGCTGCAGGAAACCAGCCGGCGTCTCATGCAGACCCGCAAGACCCTCACGCAAATCCTCTCGGACCGCAGCGGCCTCACGCCCAAGCGCATCCAGTCCCTCACCGCAAAAGACACCTACCTTTCGGCCGAGCGCGCCGTCGAGCTCGGCTTTGCCCACGAAATCCTCTCGACCACCAAGAAGGTCGCCCATGTCTAACCTCGCCAGCCGCCTCGCCGCATCTAAGTCCGCATCGTCCACCATCCTCGCCAAGGATCGAACGCTTTCCTGCGACACCCGCCAAACGGGACTCAACAACAACGCACTTGTGATCGGCCCCTCGGGAGCCGGCAAGACCCGAAACGTCCTCAAGCCCAACCTGCTGCAAATGAACGCAAGCTACATCGTGCTCGACACCAAAGGCACGCTCTGTCGCGAAGTGGGACCCGTGCTGGCAGCCCACGGTTACCGCGTGCAATGTCTCAACTTCGCCGACCTCAACACCGTCCCGGCCCTTGCGCCCGGCATCGAGCGCTGCGGCTACAACCCCCTGAGGCACATTCGCCGCAAGGCGGACGGCAGGCCCAACCAGCAGGACATCCTCTCGGTGGCAAAGGCCATCTGCCCCATCGAGGACAACAACCAGCCTTTTTGGGATCATGCGGCGGCAAACCTGCTGTCGTGTCTTATCGCCTACGTCACCGAACAGCTGCCCGCCGACGAGCAGACGATCAGCTCGGTCATCAAGCTGATCGAGCACCTGCAGGACGGTGCCACGGGTCGATTGTTTGACGACCTGATCACGACCGACCCCCAAAGCTATGCCCTCTCGCTATGGCGGCGCTACGCCATTACGCAAAATGCCGAGCGCATGCACGCGAGCATCGTCGGCATCCTTGCCGAAAAGGTCATGTGTCTGGGATTCGACGGTGCGGCACAGCTCTATCGTGAGTGCCATCAGGTGGACTTCGCTTCCATGGGACACACCCCCTGCGCCCTGTTTGTAACCGTGAGCGATATTGACCGCAATCTCGATCCGCTGACCGGCCTCTTTATTTCGCAGGCGTTTATGGGCCTCATTCGTGAGGCCGATAGGCAGCCCGACGGCAGCCTGCCCGTGCCCGTGCGCTTTATGCTCGATGACTTCGCAAATCTGCAGATCCCCCAGATCGACAACGTGCTCTCGATTATCCGAAGCCGCAACATCTGGGCAACGCTGCTGCTGCAGTCGACCAACCAGCTCGATGCGCTCTATGGCGAGGCACGCGCACGCTCCATCATGGGCAACTGCGACACGCATCTGGTGCTGGCGTTCCAGGATCCCGAGAGTGCCCGGGTGTTTTCCGACCGCGCCGACGCGCTGCCCAGCACGCTCATGGCGACGCCGATCGATCGCTCGTGGCTCTTTGTGCGCGGTCGCACTCCCGAACAGGTCGAGCGCTTTAGGCTCGAAGACCATCCACTCTACGGGGAGCTGCCCGAGGCGCAGCGAGGCCATGCGGAGGCCGAGATCTAGGCGCAGGGTTCTCGCGGCGCGCGGCGCCCCGGCGATGTTCCACAAAGGCCGTGCGCCCCGGGACCACGGCAAAGCAAAGGGGCCCGCATCCCAACGGATACGGGCCCCTTTCAGCCATAAGCCAACTCGGCCGTAAAAACTACTTGCGATGCGCGCGATAGAACTCGATAAGCGCTTGAGTCGAAGCGTCCTGCTCGGCCTTGGCGGCGTCGTCGTGGAAGGCAGGGGTAATCTGCTTGGCAAGCTGCTTGCCCAGCTCGACGCCCCACTGGTCGTAGGAGTCGATGCCCCAGACCGTGCCCTCGACAAATACGATGTGCTCGTACAGGGCGATGAGCTCGCCGAGCGCAAACGGGGTCAGCGTGTCGCCGAAGATCGAGGTCGTCGGACGGTTGCCCTCAAAGCAGCGGGCCGGGACGATCTGCTCGGGCGTACCCTCGGCGCGCACCTCATCGGCCGTCTTACCAAAGGCAAGCGCCTTGGTCTGGGCCAGGAAGTTGCCCAGGAACAGCTCGTGCACGTCCTGACCGCTGTCGGTCGCAGGGTTGGCGGTATTGGCGAAAGCGATAAAGTCGGCCGGGACCACCACGGTGCCCTGGTGCAGCAGCTGGTAGAAGGCGTGCTGACCGTTGGTGCCGGGCTCGCCCCAGAAGATCTCACCGGTATCGGAGGTCACAGCGCTGCCGTCCCAGCGGACATGCTTGCCGTTGGACTCCATGGTGAGCTGCTGCAGGTAGGCCGGGAAACGGTGCAGATACTGGCAGTACGGAAGCACGGCATGGCTCTTGGAACCGAAGAAGTTGACGTACCAGACGTTGAGCAGGCCCATCAGCGCGACGGCATTGTTCTCGAGCGGCGTGTTGCAGAAGTACTCGTCGATGGCGTGGAAGCCCTCGAGGAACTGCTGGAAGCGCTCGGGACCGAGCACGACGATCAGCGACAGGCCCACGGCAGAGTCGACGGAGTAGCGGCCGCCGACCCAATTCCAGAAACCAAAAGCGTTAGCGGGGTCGATGCCGAAGGCCTCGACCTTCTCGAGTGCGGTGGAAACAGCGACGAAGTGCTTGGCCACGGCCTCGGCGTTCTGCTCATCGGAGCCGTCGATGGCGCCCTGAGCCTTGAGCTGCTCGAGCATCCAGGTCTTGGCCTCGCGAGCGTTAGTGAGGGTCTCGAGCGTGGTGAAAGTCTTGGAGACGATAATCACGAGCGTGGTCTCGGGATCCAGGCCCTTGAGCTTCTCGGCCTGGTCGTTGGGGTCGATGTTGGAGATGTAGCGGCAGTCGATACCGGCGTCGGCGTAGGGACGCAGAGCCTCGTAGGCCATGACCGGGCCCAGATCGGAGCCGCCGATGCCGATGGACACCAGGTGCTCGATCTTCTTGCCGGTAACGCCCTTCCACTCACCGGAGCGCACGCGCTCGGCGAAGGCATACATGCGATCGAGGACCTCGTGCACGTCGGCAACGACGTCCTGGCCGTCGACGATGAGCTGGCCTTTCTCGCTTGCCGGACGGCGCAGCGCGGTGTGCAGGACGGCGCGGTCCTCGGTGGTGTTGATGTGCTCGCCGGAGAACATGGCGTCGCGGCGCTCCTCGAGTTTCACCTCGCGGGCAAGATCGCACAGCAGCTTGACGGTCTCGTCGGTCACCAGGTTCTTGGATAGGTCGAAGTGCAGGTCACCGGCGTCAAAGCTCAGCTTGTTCACGCGCTCGGCATCGGCGGCGAACCAGGCCTTGAGGTCGATACCATCGGCCTCAAGCTTCTCCTGATGAGCCTCGAGTGCCTTCCAAGCGGCAGTCGACGTAGCATCGATAGGTGCGGCAACAGTTGCCATAGAGTCCTCCTCAGCATACGGGCGCACGCCTCCATGCGCCCGGACATTCAGATGCCACTATTCTAGCGCAGGTCAAGACTACAATCAGCGAGCGTTGCCAATCGGCCCCCAAACGGCAACCGATTAAAAAGGGACAGGCTTATTTTTGCAGGTCAAACGCTTTACCAACCAAAAATAACCCGTCCTTTTATGGCAAATATTAGGCCGCGGCGCAGACGCTACCGAGCAACTCACGCAAAGGAGACCCGATGCCCTCCAGCAGTTCGGGCGCGATAATGGCAAAAACGGGAACCTCGCCGGCTCCCGTGACGGCAGGCACCTTGCCCTCCGAGACAATACATCCATAAGGGACAAAACCGTCTTCGCCGGCATCGAGCGCCGCCATGCGACGCGCGAGTTCGCGCGCAAAGCCGGCAGTATCGGCATCGCCGATCGCCAGGACAAAGTCCACGCCTTCGTCGGTCGCCAGGGCCACGGCTTCGTCGATCAGCTCGTCTCCCCCGTCGCCCTCAACCGAGCCGCAGCGAAAAAGCACGCGCTCGAGCAGAGCTCGATCAAGCGAGCTGAGTGCCGCCGAGACGAGCTCATCACGCGTATGTTTGTCACCGCCTAGCACCACCAGCGCCTTGGTGCCGCCGTAGTGAGCGACCAGTCGTCCACACCAGCGAGCCACGTCTCCATCCGCAACAAGGCGTGTCGGCATACCAAACCCATAATTGACCATCGTTTCCACAACCCTTCCGTGCATGTAGGTGGCACCAGTCGCTAGGCTCATGCTACGAAGCGAGGTTTTCCGAGCTGTTTCACACTCTTTAGGGCTGCGTTAAATACCCGATGCAACCGCACGACCATACCTACCAAAACAAACCAGTCCCTTTTTGACAGGTTTTGACGATGTCCGGACGAGCGGGTATTATCGAACAGATATTCGATAAGAACATGTGTTTGATGAAAGGACACGGATGGCGCACGAGCAGCACACCTATATCTGCATCGACCTCAAGACGTTTTATGCCAGTGTCGAGTGCGTCGACCGTGGGCTCGATCCGCTCACCACCAACCTGGTCGTTGCCGACGAATCGCGCGGGCGCACGACCATCTGCCTCGCCATCACACAGGCTATGAAGGACTTAGGGATTCACAACCGCTGCCGCCTATTTGAGATTCCCGATGGCATCGACTACATCACGGCCGTACCGCGCATGCAGCATTACATGGAGGTGTCGGCGAAAATCTACGGTATCTATCTGGAATACGTCAGCCCCCAGGACGTGCACGTCTACTCCATCGATGAGTGCTTTATCGACGTGACGCCCTATCTGGACCTCTATCACACAGATGCGGAAGGGCTCGCCTGCACGCTGCGCGACGAGGTCTTGGCGCGCACCGGCATCACGGCGACGGTCGGCATCGGCCCCAACCTATTCCAGGCCAAGGTGGCGCTCGACGTCACCGCCAAGCACGTACCCAGTCGCATCGGCAAACTCGACGACGAGACCTTTCGCAAGGAGATCTGGCCCCATCGCCCCATCACCGACATCTGGGGCATCGGCCCCGGCGTGGCGGCCCGTCTCGAGAAATACGGCGTCTACGATCTGATGGGCGTCGCGGCACTCGACGAAAACCTGCTTTACGACGAGCTCGGCGTCAACGCCGAATATCTCATCGACCACGCCTTCGGGCGCGAGCCAACGACCATCGCCGATATCCAAGCCTATCGCCCGCAGGCAACCTCAACCACCACAGGACAGGTGCTCTCGAAGGGCTATGCCTACGAGCAAGCCTACACCGTCTTACGCGAGATGGTCGACAACGCCGTGTTGGACTTAGTCGATAAGCACGTGGTCTGCGACAGCATCTCGCTCTTTGTGGGTTATGCGAGCGAGCGTGCCGACATACGCCGCCTCGACGCCAGCGGCACAGCGCAATATGTGGACGGATGTGGGCACCTGCGCTCGAGCACGTTGAGCATCGAACCCACCGCAACCGCCGGCCCCGGGCTCGCGCCCCGTGCTCCCAAGCCCGTCCAGCGCGATGACGAAAGGCGTCGCCTGGTGCGCGAAGCGCAGGCAATCGATGGCATCTTTGTGGGAGAGCATGGCGGCAAACCGCGCGGTGGCTATGCCGCACTCTTTGCGCACTCCAACGCCTCGCGAAAGCTACCCGAGCGCACCAATTCGTTTAAGAAGATCATGGGCTATTTCGATGATCTCTGGGCGCAAACCGTCGACCCTAAACGACCGGTCAAGCGCATCAACCTGGGCTTTGGCAATCTTGTGCCCGAGGAATTTGCCACTATCGATCTGTTTAGCGATGTCGAGGCCGATGAGCGCGAGCGCGACCTGGCACGCGCCGTCCTGGCCGTGAAAGGCAAGTACGGCAAGAACGCGCTCGTCAAGGGATTAAGCTTTACCGCCGGCGCCACCGCGCGCGAACGCAACGACCAAGTTGGAGGACACCGTGCCTAAACCCAAACAACAGCCCGTGCGCCCGCCGACCGCCTTCGAGCGCCTGGCGGACCCCGAGGGCAGACGCCGCGCCGCCGACCCCAACCTCACAGCCAACGGTGCCGTGCGCGCCAACCGCGCCGCACAGTTTATGCCCTTTGCCGCCCTCACGGGATACTACGAACTCGTGCGCAAGCAGGAAATCACCGTCGAGCCAAAACGTGAGCTCACGGAAGAAAAAGCCCTCGTACTTTCTAAAAAGCTCGAGGGTCTCAAACGTGGCGACTTGGTTCGTGTCACCTATTACGATACGTACGGCCATCGCTCCCGCACCGGCATCCTCGACGAGGCGCTCCCCGCCTTCAAGCTCCTCAAGCTCAAAGACATCGCCATCGACTTCGACGACATCCAAGACATCGAACTGCGCGGACGAGCCTAGCCAAGGAAGCGCATCCAGGGCGGCGCTTACAGCGTCATGACGTAGTAGCCCGCGTCTTTCACGGCCGTCTCGAGAACACCACGATCAACCGGCTGTTTAGAGCGCACACGTGCCGTGTGATCCGCATACGTCACCGTTGCCCACACGCCGTCCAGCGCATTGAGGGCATTGGCCACGTTCTGAGCGCAGCCGTCACAGCTCATGCCGCCGATGAGCAGCTCATCGCTATAGGGATAGTGCGATGCATCGGTATCCACCACAACAACCTTTTTGGCCTTCTTGCCGCTCGCACCATCGCTGCAGCAACTCTTCCCGTGTGTCGAAGCGGCAATGCGACGCAGTCCAAAAAACATGCCGACGGCAATGACGGCCAGCACGATGAGATTCGCAGGGTTGAGCAAGTCGCTCATGCGTTCCCCTTTCAAGTAGCACTATCTAGATACCCCCATGGGGTGTCCCCATCTTAACCCAAAATCATGTCCGTTCGGTCAATTAGTTTCCCTCTTCAAACTTTTTTGTTGACCAAGGCTTACTTTCGTGTATAAGTTTTCCTAGGCTAACAGTTAGATCCGTAAGGAGCGCCGTGACTCGAACCATAGACATCCCAACGTTTCAGGCGGCAGTCGTGCGCAACTGCTCTCCCACGCTCGCGGGCATCAAGCCGGCATCGCTCTTTACCTATCCAGGCACCTACGCCCACGGGGACGGCTCGGTCGCAACCGAAACCATCGCAGAGCGCCGAGCACGCCTGCTCAACGTTATCGCCCAGTGCAATCGCGAGCTTGACCCGTTCGGTATCCACCTGAGTGTTTTGGTCTGGCGGCCCTGCGGAGCGCTCGTGTATATGTACCGAGCCAAAAGCCTCACCACCTATTTCGCAGACCCTCGCGCCCAAACGGCGCTCGCCTCGGAAGGCTACGACACGAGAGACCTTTCGACATGCCTTGTGCATTTGGCATCACGCATCACGCTCGCGAGCAATAACGTCGCGGAATGCGCCTGTAGCCAGACTCGATGCGCACTACCCCAGCAAGCTAGCTGCAGCAACGACTGCACCTGCGAGTTTCCGCACGAAATAGGCTACTTCCTCGGATATCCCTACGACGATGTGCGCGAGTTTATCGTCCAGCGCGGCGAGAACTACAAGGTCTTTGGAGCTTGGAAGGTCTACACGAATGTCGAGCAAGCGCTTGCGATGTTTGACGCCTACCGCGCTTGCACTCAATACCTCACCTTTGTCTATCAGCAGGGCAGCAGCTTGGCGCAACTTGCCCAGGCAACCCGATAGAACATAGAAGCCGCGGCAACCTGCCGCACAACTGAAAGGACTCAACATGAGCAAGATCGCCGTCGTCTATTGGAGCGGCACGGGCAATACCGAGGCCATGGCAAATCTCGTCGCCGAAGGCGCCACGTCCGCGGGTGCCGAGGCAGAGGTCATCTCCTGCGCCGACTTCTCCGCAGACAAGGCCGAAGGCTATGACGCCATCGCCTTCGGCTGCCCCGCCATGGGCTCCGAGGAACTCGAGTACGATGAGTTCCAGCCGATGTGGGACGAGGTCAAGGAGACTCTCGGCGACAAGAGGGTCGTCCTCTTTGGCTCCTATTCGTGGGCCGAGGGCGAGTGGATGGACAACTGGAAGGCCGACGCCGACGAGGCCGGCGTCAACGTCGTGGACTCCACCATCTGCTACGACGCGCCCGACGACGAGGGCGAGACCGCTTGCAAGGCCCTCGGAGCCGAGCTCGCGTAACGAACCCAGGGCCTCCAAGAGAGCCTGCATCAAAGCGCATCCCCATCCCTACAAAAGAGCGGGGCTGGATTCAAGTCCAGCCCCGCTCTTTTGTAACGGCAGTTACATCAACCGGCTACGAGATATTGCCCAAGAACGCCTTGGTGCGCTCGCTCTTAGGATGGTCGAAGACCTCGCTCGGCGTACCCTCTTCCACAATGACGCCTCCGTCCATAAAGACGACGCGGTCGGCGACATCGCGGGCAAAGCCCATCTCGTGCGTCACGACGATCATGGTCATACCGTCGTGCGCCAGGTCACGCATGACGCCCAGGACGTCGCGCACGAGCTCAGGGTCGAGCGCCGAGGTGGCCTCGTCAAAGAGCATGACGTGCGGGTTCATCGACAGGGCGCGGGCGATGGCAACGCGCTGCTGCTGGCCGCCCGAAAGCTGACTCGGCATAAAATCGATGCGCTCGGCAAGACCGACCTTGGTCAGCTCCTCGACGGCGATCTTTTCGGCCTCTTCCTTGCTGCGCTTGAGCACCTTTTGTTGCGCAAGCATGACGTTCTTTTTGACCGACAGGTGCGGGAACAAATTGAACTGCTGGAACACCATACCCAGATGCGTACGCACCTTGTTGAGGTCGACACCCTTGGCGCACACATCCACGCCCTCAACGATAATCGAGCCACTCGTGGGATGCTCCAGACGATTGATGCAGCGAAGCATCGTCGACTTGCCCGAGCCCGAGGGGCCCAAGACCACAACGACCTCACCCTTGTGAACATCCAGATCGATATCGCGCAGGACCACGTTGTCGCCAAAGGCCTTCTGGAGGTTCTTGATACTGACGACGACCTCGTTCGAGTTATTGGTTTCGCTCATGATAGGACCTCCTTACAGACCGGCGATGTGATCGGCAGGCGTCGCGACAACCTGTCCGGCGCTCTTGGCGGGACGCTTCTTCTTGGTCTCGGCCGTGCCCAAAAGCCTCGCCTCAAGACCGCTCACCAAGCGAGCGAGCGGCAGGGTGATGACCAGATAGAACAGGGCGGCAACCACATACGGCGTGATGGAGCCCGTCGTGGCCACGATGGTACGGGCGTTCATGACGATCTCGACCACACCCACGGCCGCAAGCAGCGACGTATCCTTGTAAAGCAAGATAAACTCGCTGGTCAGCGTAGGCAAAACATTGCGGAACGTCTGCGGAATCATAACGTAGAGCAGTGTCTGGAAGGCATTCATGCCCAGAGAGCGAGCAGCCTCGTTTTGACCCTTGGGGATCGATTGAATACCGGCACGGAAGATCTCACACAGATAGGCAGACGAATTCATGGCCATGACGATGACGCCGAGCACATAGTCATCAACCTTGACGCCGGCCAACGGCAGACCGAAGAACGCGATATAGATCTGCAGGAACGCCGGCGTACCGCGAATGATATTCACGTAGATACCGGCAAGGCAGCGCAGGATGCGCGACTTGGAAATGCGCATGAGCGATAGGGCGAAACCGAAGGGAATTGCCAGCGGAAACGCCACAAGCACGATCGAGAGCGACATGAGGAAGCCCTTGAAGACGATCGGCAGGCTCTGGACCAAAATGACCGGGTTCAAGAACAGGCGCAGGAACATATTGGAGTTCCAGGCCTCGACCCACGGCTGCTCCTTAAGATCGGCCAGGAAGTTATCGAAGGCCGTCACGCCCTTGATCTCCACCGACGGAATCTTGGAGATCTTCTTGGTCGACCCGTCAGCGAGCGTATAGGTGCCGCTAAAGACCTCATCGCCGCCCTCGACGGGAAACGTCACACCATAAACCTCGACACGGAAAAAGCCGCCGGCAGGCGCCGTCTCGCCAAAGTCGATCTTGAGCGTCTGACCATCAGCCGTGCACGTGGGTTTCATGGGCGTACGATCCATGAGGTCCTCGCCCGAGAGCATCGTCAATCGCGTGTCATCGGTACCAAATGTCGTGCCGTCGACAAACGTCAAAGAAAGACCGCTCAGCTCCTCGTCGGCATCGGCCTGAACTTCCCAGGTAATGCGCGTCTCGGTGCCGCCGACCACATCGCTGCCCGAACCGGTGTTGGGTCGGGCGGTAATCTTTGCGGTCTCAAGCGCCTGGGCGGTCGTGGGCGCATATGCCCCCGCGCACACCAGCGCGAGCGCCACGGCCATGACGCAGACTAGCTTTTGGAGCAAGGCGGGCAGTGGAAAACGCTGCTCCGCGGCCCCTTTGTTCAGTCGAGACAAGGTGGCTCCTATCGTAGAAGTTGCCGGCAAAACGAGACGGAAACGCTCTCCGTCAAGAGAAGCGCAAAGGCCCTCTCCGCAAAACGGAAAGGGCCCGCGCGCAATCAAGTAGTTATTTTACTTGATGTTGTACTTAGCCATGAGGGCGTCAACGGTACCGTCGTCGGTCAGGTCCTTGATGGCCTGGTTGATGTCGTCCTTGAGCTTGGTGTTGCCCTGGTTGATGGCGATGGCGTACTCCTCGCCGGTGCTAATCTGCTTAATGGTCTGGCAGGTGTTGAACTGCTCGGCGGTCAGCTGGCTGGCAACAGAGCGGTTGGTAACTACGGCGTCGCCCTTATCGGACTGCAGGGCGCTGAAGCACTCGGTGGCGTCCTTGTAGGGGACAATCTTGGCCTTGGGGAAGTTCTCCTGGGCAAAGGACTCGGCGGTCGAGCCAGACTGGACGATGATGGTAGCATCGGCGTTGTTGAGCTTCTCGCTGTAGTTGTCGGCCGTGATGTCGGTGTTATCGACCTTGGTCACGATAGCCTGATCGTCCATGTAGTAGGAATCGGAGAAAGTGACTTCCTTCTCACGCTCGGGCGTGTCGGTGATAGCCGCGATGGAGACGTCATATTTGGCACCCGAAGCGACGCCCGGAACCAGCGTGTCAAAGTCATTGTTGACATACTCGACATCCAGGCCCAGCTTGTCGCCGATAGCCTTGATGAGCTCAAGGTCAAAGCCCTGATAATCGCCGTTGTCATCCTTGTACTCAAACGGAGCGTACTCGGCAGAGGTGCCGACGGTCAGCGTACCGTCCTTGACGAGCGCGTACTCCTTGGAGCCGTCGACCTTCTCGACCTTAGCGTCGTCAGAGCTGCTGGAACCGGCATCAGAACCAGAGGTGGCGTTGGACGAGCCGCAGCCCGTCAGAGCGAGGGCGAGCGCCATAGCACCCGTGGCGGCAAATGCGCCAAGCTTCTTCAGCTTCATAATCAGTCTCCTTCCAATGACCCCACGTGATTCAGAGGTCTGCAAAAACTGAGGGTTATTATGCACCCGCTTGGAAGAATCTGCAATTAGAAAACTGATTGAAACAAACCCATAACGTGAATGGAGCGCTCCACTTTATGGCAGCCATTACTGCTGCAACGACCTTAACAGTTTGATTTCAGCCGCATAACCTGCAAGTTCGTTCGGTGTCTCCAAGATGAATGGCAATGCGCGCAAGCGGCCATTCGATACAATATTCTGTATAACCTGCATACCGCCGCCAAACTCTTCACTACCCAGGTAGCCCTTGCCGATGCACTCGTGGCGATCCTTATGGGCGCCGCAGGGATTCTTGGAGTCATTGATGTGCACGGCGCGCAGGCGCTCGATACCCACCACGCGATCGAACTCGTCAAGCACACCGTCAAGATCGCGGACGATGTCATAGCCGGCGTCATTCACATGGCAGGTATCTAGGCAAACGCCCAACTTGGCCGACAGCTCGGGGCGCTTGTCGGCAACGCCCTCGATGATTAGCGCCAGCTCCTCAAAGCTGCGGCCCACCTCGGTGCCCTTGCCGGCCATGGTCTCGAGCAGCACCGTCGTCTGCTGGCCCTCAAACATCACCTGGCACAGCGTATCAACAATCATCTGAATGCCGGCGTCGGAGCCCTGCCCCACATGCGCACCGGGATGGAAGTTGTAGTAGTTGCCGGGCAGTGCTTCCATACGCTGCAGATCCTCGGCCATGGCCTCCAGGGCAAACTCGCGCGCCCGCTCCTTAGCGGAGCAGGGGTTATAGGTATACGGGGCATGAGCCACGAGCGGGCCAAAGTCGTTTTGCTCCATAAGCTCGCGCAGGGCCGCCACGTCATCCATGTCAAGGTCTTTTGCCTTGCCACCTCGCGGGTTGCGCGTAAAGAACGCAAAGGTATTGGCGCCAATGGACAACGCCGTCTCCCCCATCGCCCGATAGCCCTTCGTCGTCGAAAGATGACACCCGATCGTCAGCATCTCCAACTCCCCCTCATCAGTTGCGGAAAAATACGGTCTATTGGTGCCTTATTTTGGCGCAAACAGACCGTATTCCACCGCAAGTTATAAAAGGGGCATCAGGGGCAAAGGCCTCCAAGGCATTCCAGGCGCTGGCGCCATGCCCCCGCGCCCTAAAGTTTTAAGCGAATCGCATCGATGATGTGCGCACAGCGCTGCGTGGCGGCAAGGGGCATGACGGGACTCTCGAGTTTCCCCGCCCAGATGAGCTGGGTCGCATGCTGGATTTCGCCGTAGAAATCATCGATCTCAAACGGGGCATTTATTTCTAGCGTTCGACCGTCGGAATACTTCACATGGGCGAGCTCGGGGCGATGGAGACGCTCGATTTCCAACGAACCCCGCTCACAGGCAATCGTTAAGCGGCTTTCATATGTTGCTTTGCCGTCGCACACCATATGAATGGGTATACCGCCGACGCTCATATGGATCTCGTCGGCCCAATCGACGCGACCGCCCGATACGTCACGCCAGCGAACTTCACGGGACGAAACCTCGCACGCGCCCGCGAGCAAATCCTCAAACCAACCAACCGCATAGCAGCCCATGTCATATAGACAGCCGCCCTGCAACGGATCAAGCAGATAGCCCGAAGGAGACTCGCCGTAATCGAGCTTTTGCACGCTTTCAATCGAGACAATACGGCCAAGCTCACCCGACGCAAGCAAGTCCTTCACGCGAGTGCGCATCGGGCAAAACCGATTCTTCATCGCCTCCATAAACAGCACGCCGCGCTCGCGAGAGATGGAGGCAATCGAGAGAGCCTCTTCCTCACTCAAAACGGCCGGCTTTTCGCACAGCACGGCCTTTCCGGCGCGCAGCGCGCGACAGGCCCAACGCGTATGCATGCCATGCGGAAGAGCCAAGTAGATTGCGTCGACATCGGGGTCGGCAATCAGCGCGCCATAAGCCGCGTCGCCGTTATTGTCGACCGAGGCATGGCCATGCGCAGCATCGATCGAAAACGCTCGGCAAAATTCCTCGACATGTGCAGGAGTGCGGCCGGCCGCAGCCACAAGCCGTGCCCCGTCCACCTCCTTGAGCGACGATGCAAATCGATGCGAAATGTGCCCGGCGCCCAAAACGCCCCAACGAACCTCACGCAAATCATCACATGAATCTCGATGACCCACGACAGCCCCCTTCAGTTGCGGTGAAATAGTTCCTGTTTGGCCCCTATTCTGCCGCAAACAGGAACTATTCCACCGCAAGTTATAAAAGGGTCATGAGGAGCGCGTTTTGCCGAAGGCCTTAAGCACCGCCGTCACGGGACCAGGCTGGAAACGTCGGCGCACATCGTCGAGACGCTCGGGAATATCGATGTGCTGCGGGCAGTGCCGCGCGCATTTGCCGCATTTGACGCAATTGCTCACCAACTTGGGCTCGCTTGTGCGCACCGCGCTCGCCGTAAAGTATTGAGACAGCCCCGTAAACCAGCTGTGCGCATAGCTTGCGTTGTAGGCGGCAAAACATCCAGGGATATTGATGCCTTTAGGGCACGGCATGCAATAGCCGCATCCCGTGCAGGGCACACGGTTCGATTTCTCAAACTCCATCAACACGCGCGCAATCGTGTCGAGCTGGTTGGCCGTCATCGAATTCGGCAACGCGAGGTCTGCCAGTGACGAATTCTCGTCCACCTGCGCGGTATCGGTCATACCCGAAAGCAACATGGTCACCTGGGGATGATTCCACACCCACGAGAGCCCCCAAGCGGCAGGCATATGCAAATGCCGATCGCATGCACCATCGAGAACAGCGCGCGCCCGCGGAGGCAATTTGCCTGCCAAGCGTCCGCCCAAAAGCGGCTCCATCACAAACACCGCGAGACCTCGCTCGGCGGCGGCCATGAGCCCCGCCGTTCCCGCCTGATATCGTTCTCCAGCGTAGTTGTACTGGATCTGGCAAAAGTCCCACTCATACGCATCGAGCATCGTAAGGAAGTCCGCCGCGCTGCCGTGGTACGAAAAGCCTATCTGACGAATACGCCCTGCAGCCTTTTGCTGCGCGATCCAGTCCTCGATGCCCAACGCCACCACACGTTCCCACTGGGCGGGCGAGGTAATGTTGTGCATGAGGTAATAGTCGATATGGTCAGTCCGTAGGCGGCGCAGTTGCTCGTCGAAGAACCGGTCGAAATCCTCCGCGCATTTGCACGAAGCATGCGGCAGCTTGGTTGCGAGCAAAACCTGGTCGCGCAAGCCCAGGCGCTCAAGCGACGCACCCACGCACGCCTCGTTGCCGGGATAGAGATAGGCCGTGTCCAGGTAGTTAATCCCCTGCTCCACCGCACGGGAAATGATGGCATCGGCTGTCTTCGCATCCGGACGTCCCGGCGCACCGGGAAACCTCATGCAGCCCAGACCCAGAGCGGATATTCGGTTACCACTTTTAGGGTCAACGCGGTATTGCACGGCCCCTCCCCTCCCATCGAAGCCCTGACAAGGCGAAACAAACCCGTCACGTCATCGAAACACATCGGAATCGCAATTGAGAACGTATCGTAACGCAGCAGAAATCGAGCCGTCACGGCACCGCTTTAACATCAGCAAAAAGCCCGATGAAAGGAGCCGGGCATCACCACGTGCGAGGACGCCTACCCCTACCCCGGCGAGCAATACATCCTCTCGGTCGACCGCCATCAGATCGAAGTCATGGACCATCTGGACGAGCTTCCCGCCACAGGCGCCGTCATCTTCTGCACCTTCCCCAAGGTCCGCGATGGCGTCGGATACCCCGCCCGCGTCTTTGCGGTCTGCCCCGCGGCATAAGCGCACAGCGCAATAGTTTCTTTTTCATAACAGCCGCCCCGCGCACCCACCAATCACCCTGGCAGCATACAATCCATCAGGCGCCCCTTACGCGGGCGCCTTTTACATGGGGAGATGATTCACATGCAGATCAACAAGGTCGCCTTTATCGGCAAGGGCGGCGTCGGCCTGCTCTACGGCAGCATGATTGCCAAGGCCCTCGGCAATGACGCCGTCGAATACGTTATGGATGACACCCGTTTTGAGCGTCACGCGAACGACGCGCTCACCGTCAACGGCAAGCCCTGCGATCTCACGTCCGTCCGTGCCAGCGAGGCGACGCCCGCCGATCTGGTCATCCTGACAGTCAAGACCACCGGTCTCGACCAAGCACTCAAGACTATGGAGCGCGTCGTGGGACCCAACACGCTCATCGCCTCGCTGTGCAACGGCATTACGAGCGAGCAAAAGATTGCCGAACGCTTTGGCTGGGAGCATACCGTTCTTGGTATCTGCCAGGGCATGGACGCCGTGTTTCTCAACGGCGCGCTCACCTTTACCAATGCGGGCGAAATCCGCTTTGGCGCGGCGGCCGGCACGAACCCCGCAACCATCACCGCAATCGACGAGCTCTATACGCGCTGCGGCATCGCCCATACCGTCGAGGACGACATCGCCCACCGCATGTGGGCCAAACTCATGCTCAACGACGGCATCAACCAGACCTGCATGGCCTACGGCGGGACCTACGGAAGCGCCACGGAGCCGGGCTCCGAGCAGCGTCGCTGCTTTGTTTCCGCCATGCGCGAAACGCTTGCGGTCGCCAACGCCGAGGGCGTTGAACTGACCGAGGCAGACCTGACGCAAATGGTGCACCTCATCGAGGGAATCGACCCCGCCGGTATGCCCTCGATGGCTCAAGACCGCATCGCAAGGCGCAAAACCGAGGTTGATGAGTTCGCGGGCACCATCTGCCGCCTCGCAGCCAAACACGATATCCAGGCACCGCAAAACGAGTGGCTCTATCGGCGCATCCGCGATATCGAGAAAAGCTGGTAGCGCCGACGCGCCGCATTCAACAGCCTTAACAGCAAAACCGCCGCAAGGGAACCTTTCCCCTGCGGCGGCCTTCATCTTCGTCTATGACCGGCGGCCGATCTCACAACAGTTAGCGTTGCGACCCCGGCACCTCGTCCTCATCGTCGCGGCAAAGAACCACGCCTGCGCTTCCCAGCAGCGTGGCCGCGATCAGCGCGCCGACCACGATAGGAGCAGCCCCGCATGTCCCCTGCATGTCCGCGACGAGCGCGGCCGTGGGACCAAGGCAGCCAAGCATCAACGCGACGGCGGCAACGGCAATATCTCGAGCATTCACAAGACCACTTCCTCCAAGAGAAAGACCTTATTTCTCAAGAACCAGTGTGCCCCGCATCCATACGCCCAGCGTACCGCCACGGTAAGGGCTCTGTTAACTCAAACGCATACATAGAACGGACGTCCTTACGTTGCCCTAAAGCTCGGTAAAGACGCCCGTCCGCCAAATATCCGTGATGCAGAAAAATTACCAACCGGTGTAGTAATCGGTGGTTCCGGCAGCGCAGCCGGAGTCATAGACCTTGCAATCACCCTTGGAGCCCGTAAAGGTCGAGCCCTGGGCCATATCGCCCGCGGCAACAACGTAATAGCCGTCGGAATCGCGCCAGAAGCCCTCAGAATCCTGAGTCCATTCGCCCGTGCGATAGTGATAAAGCACATTGCTGCTGTAATAGGTCTCGCGGCGCCCGTTGTAGTTATTGACACCCGCAGAGCGCGTCAGGCCCGATCCGTTCGCGTAGGACGCGGCAGACGCGTAAGACGGAGTGTAACCGGCGTTGTAGTACGAAGCCTGGGCGGCCTCGGCAGCCTCCGCCTCGGCGGCAGCCTCGAGCGCTTCGCGCTTGGCATCCTCAAGCGCAGCGCGCAGCTCATCGAGCTCGGTCGACTTGGCGTCGACCTCCCCCATCGTCAACAGGCTACCCGCACCGTCGATGCAACCCTGCAGCACAGCACGCTCGTCATCGGTAGCATAGTCGCCATACATATTCATAATGATCTGAGCGCGCATCTCAAGGGAATCGCGCTTGGCCTCCATCGAGGCGTTCCACTCCTGCATGGAACCATAACCATCGCCGCGATAGTCAACGGGCTGCACCAGCGTCGCCTCGGACGGCGTAGGTCCAACCGTATCGGATAGTGTTGCCGCGTGGGCATCGGTTGCACCGGCGCCCGCCAAAAGTGCCACGGTCAGAGCGGCGGAAAGGGCGGCGGCTTTCGGTTTTCGTGAATCGATCCTCATGTAGCTAGAAACCTCCGTAGTGCGTTTTTGCTGCGTTTGAGCTGCGTGTGATTCGATCGCGCTGCATAGTACCCCGAGCAAATCGCGACCTGCGGTTTTACTCAAAAGGCGCACGTCAATTGCGTAAAACTCACATCCTCTTAACAGGAGTTTTCCACATCTCGATTGCATAAAGCATGCCAAAAACCCTGTTTTTGCACCCGCTCTATGCAAAAAAGGCGCCTGTGCAACCATTGTTCGCACAGGCGCCTTGAGCAGGCATTTTATGCAGTTATACCTATCGAGTCGCAAGGGGTCCTTGCACAAGTCGCCTTACTCGTCCAGCGCGGCGAAGGCCTGCTTCAGATCCCAAATGATATCCTCGGCGTTCTCGGTACCGATGGAAAGACGGATCGTGGAGGGCGTGATGTTCTGCTCGGCGAGCTCCTCGGCAGAGAGCTGGGAGTGCGTAGTGGTAGCCGGGTGCACGACGAGCGACTTGACGTCGGCCACGTTGGCGAGCAGCGAGAAGACCTGCAGATGGTCGATGAACTTCCAAGCTGCCTCCTGGCCACCCTTAATCTCAAAGGTAAAGATCGAGGCACCGCCGTTGGGGAAGTACTTCTGATAGAGCTCGTGATCGGGGTGCTCAGACAGGCTCGGGTGGTTCACCTTGGCGACATGGCTATCACCAGCCAGGAACTCAACGACCTTCTTGGTGTTCTCGACATGACGGTCAACGCGCAGCGACAGAGTCTCGGTGCCCTGGAGCAGGATCCAAGCGTTGAACGGGCTGATGCAGGCGCCCTCGTCACGCAGCAGGATGGCGCGGACATAGGTTGCGAAGGCGGCGGGACCGGCAGCCTCGGCAAACGAGACGCCATGGTAGGAGGGGTTGGGCTCGGCGATCTGCTCATACTTGCCGCTCGCCTTCCAATCGAAGTTACCGCCGTCGACGATCACACCGCCCAGCGAGGTGCCGTGGCCGCCGATGAACTTGGTTGCGGAGTGGACGACGATGTTGGCACCATGCTCCAGCGGACGGAACAGATACGGGGTGCCGAAGGTGTTGTCGACGACAACCGGTAAACCGTGCTTCTTGGCGATCTCGGAGATGGCGTCGATATTGGGGATGTCAGAATTGGGGTTGCCGAGCGTCTCGAGGTAGATGACCGTGGTGTTGTCCTTGATGGCGCCCTCGACCTCGTCCAGGTTGTGGGCATCGACGAAGGTGGTCTCGACGCCAAACTGGGAGAGCGTATGCTCCAGCAGGTTGTAGGAGCCACCGTAGATGGTCTTCTGAGCCACCACGTGGTCACCGGCCTGGGCAAGAGCCTGCAGGGTATAGGTGATGGCAGCAGCACCGGAGGCGACGGCAAGACCTGCCACACCACCCTCGAGTGCGGCGATACGGTCCTCGAAGACGCCCTGGGTGGAGTTGGTCAGACGGCCGTAGATGTTACCGGCGTCGGCAAGACCAAAGCGATCGGCGGCGTGCTGGGAGTTGCGGAACACATAGCTCGTGGTCTGGTAGATAGGCACGGCGCGGGAGTCGGATGCGGGATCGGCGCTCTCCTGGCCAACGTGAAGCTGCAGGGTATCGAAACCAAAGGTGTGCTCGGGGTTGTTGATGAACTGGCTCATGATGATCTCCTTGATCGAACAAAAGTTAATAAATTAGAGAGAAGTAAGTCGCTGTCTCCTGATCACGCCGACGGGCGCAAACAGGAGCCCGGCATTCGTCTTGGTAAGCAATTCATATGCGGGCCTCCTTTCACATCCCGGTTCCGTGTTTGGCTTAATTACCTACCGCCTTTGTGTGTTTTGAATAGTACGAGCATTGTTTCCCTCGGTCAATCACTTAAAAGCGCTAACCTGTTATCGGTTATATAGATAACACTCGAAAGGATGGCGCCGATGACCCTCCAGCAGCTTCGTTTCCTGATCGCCGTAGCAGAGTCCGGCTCAATCAATGCCGCAGCTCAGCGCCTCTATACCGCTCAGTCCAGCATCTCAAACGCCGTCAAAAGCCTGGAACAGGAGCTCCACCTGGAGATCTTTACGCGCTCCAGCCGCGGCGTCACGCTCACCAACGACGGCACCGAGCTTTTGGGCTATGCGCGCCAGGTCGTAGAGCAGGCCGATATGCTCGAGGCGCGCTACGAGGACGGCGGCACCCCGCAAGCCCGCCTCGCCATTTCCGCCCAGCACTACGCCTTTTCGGTCGAGGCCTTTGTCAACGTGGTCGAGCGCTGCCGCGACAGCAAGTTCGAGTTCATCATGCGCGAGACTACCACATCGCAGATCATCGATGACGTCCGCGCGTTTCGCAGCGACATCGGCATCCTGTATCTGGACGACTTTAACGCCCGTGTTCTGCAGAAGGCTTTTGCCGATGCGCGCGCGAGCTTCCATCCCCTATTCGACGCGACGGTCCACGTCTTCGTTAGCGAGCGCCACCCGCTTGCCCGCCGCCCGCAGCTGTCCCTTGCCGACCTCACACCCTATACGCGCTACAGCTTTGAGCAGGGAACCTCAAACTCCTTCTATTACGCCGAGGAACCTTTTAGCTATATCCCTTGCGACCGCAACATACGAATCTCGGACCGCGGAACACTTACTAACTTACTTATCACGTCGAACGGTTACACCCTGTCGACCGGTGTCCTCTCCAATGAAATGCAATGGGGTATGGCATCGATCCCGTTAGCAGACGCCCCAACGATGCACGTAGGCTATATCATGCACGACGAGCGCAAGCCCTCTCCCCTCTTGCAGCAATACCTCGACGAGCTCAACCGCATCATCCATGCCAACTAACTGTCGGAAGACGGGATAGAAATCGTAGATTGCTAGCCCCCGGCGGGCATGGCGCTACAATGGTCACTCACACGAAACGTACCCAACGAAAGGAAGCCCGTGAAGGTCATCATCTATACCGACGGCTCGGCCCGATCAAATCCGGGACGCGGCGGCTACGGCGCCGTGCTCAAATACACCAACCCCGCCGGCAAGACCTTCACCTCCGAGCTTTCGCGCGGTTACGCCAAGACCACCAACAACCGCATGGAGCTCATGGCGGTCATCGTGGCGCTCGAGGCACTTAACCGCCCCTGCGAGGTCGAGGTCCATTCCGATTCGCAGTACGTCGTTAACGCCTTCAACAAACACTGGATTGACGGCTGGAAAAAACGAGGCTGGAGGACCGCCAACAAGCAGCCTGTCAAGAACCGCGATCTGTGGGAGCGCCTGCTCACCGCAAAGAGCAAACACAAAGTGGAGTTCATCTGGGTTAAGGGCCACGCCGGCCATGAGCTCAATGAGCGCTGCGACGAGCTTGCCACCACGGCGGCCGACGGCAGCAACCTCGATATCGACGCCGGCTTTAACGAGAGCGACCTGTAACGGCGTTTTCGCACGCTTTTGTGTCCTCCCGCGCTACACTCGTCCTGTAAGCCAAACAACGCAAGGGGGACACATGTTGCGTATCGCAACCATCGGCACATCCATGATTACCGACGACTTTATCCAGGTCGTCAACGCCAACGACCAAGCCGCGTTTGTGGGCACGCTTTCACGCGACGCCAATCGCGGTACTGCCTTTACCGCCGAGCGCGGTGGTGAGCGAAACTTTACGTCACTCGATGAGCTTGCGGTAGCCGCCGACGTCGACGCCGTCTATATCGGCAGCCCTAACGCACTTCACTACGAGCAGGCCCTTGCCTGCATCGCCGGTGGCAAGCACGTCATCGTCGAGAAACCCTTCTGCGCCACCGAAGCGCAGGCGCTGGAAGTCTTCCGCGCTGCCGAGGCAGCAGGTGTCGTGGCCCTCGAAGCCATGCGTCCCCTCCACGATCCCGCCTTCCACGCCATCGAGGACGCCCTGGGCGAGATCGCCCCCATCCGCCGCGCCTCATTGCGCTTTGGCAAGTATTCCTCGCGCTACAACGAGATTCTCGCGGGACGCGCCACCAATATCTTCGACTGCAATATGGCATCGGGTTCCCTCATGGACATTGGCGTCTACGCCGTCGAGCCCATGGTCGAGATTTTCGGCATGCCCTCCGGCCTTACGAGCATGACTACTCTGCTCGACCCCACCACGCGACAGCTCACGCACGGCCCCATCGACGGCTGCGGTTCCATCCTCGCCAGCTATGGCGGAGGCCGCATCTCCGTCGAGCTCGCGCACTCCAAAATTACGAATGACCTACTGCCCTCGCAGATCGAAGGCGAGCGTGGCACTATCCAGATTGACCATCTGTCAACGCCCCGCAACGTCCGCATCGACTATCGCGGCGACGTCGTACGCGGCTCGGCGACCGAGGCGCCGCGCGAACAGGGCGACAACGGCCGCGTGCTCGACCTGCCCAAATCGAGCAACACCATGGAATACGAACTCACAGACTTTATCACCGCCATCGGCGGCATCGATAACGTCAAGGAAGAGATTTGGGAGACCCCGGCGGGACGCCACGAGCTTGGCCACTACCGCGATGTCACGCTCGTCTCACTACGCATCATGGATGCCGTGCGTCAGCAGGCCGGCATAACCTTCCCGGCCGACGCAGGCAAGCAGGCATAGCGATGGGCCTCTTCGATACGTTCTTCTCCAGCGTCACCGGCGGCAGTCGAGAGCCTCAAAAACCGTCAAACGTCGAGCTCGAGCTGCGCCGCAGGCTTACCGTGCTTGCAAGCGACGAGGCCACTCAAGACACTCCCCTGCGTTATTTCCTGCGCTGGGCGGGGCAAGTCCAAGGCGTTGGTTTTCGCTTTACCAACACCAACCTCGCGCAGGCACGCGCACTCACCGGCTGGGTGCGTAACATGGAAGACGGCTCAGTCGAGATGGAGATACAGGGAGCTCCGGCAGACATCCTATCTCATCTCGAGGCACTTCATGCCTCCTACGAGCGCATGGGAACGCGTTTTCGCCTTGTAGATGCCCAGGCCCGAGCCCCACTTGCCAATGAAGACGGTTTCAGTCCTCATTATTAGTATTGTGTGCTAAATACGGTATCATTTACCTACGACCGTTGATAGAAAAGAGGCGAGGCGCATGGCGGTGCAAAGAAGGAATACCAAGCAGCGAAAGCTGGTTCTTGACGCCGTGCGCCAAAGCTACAACCATCCCACCGCCGACGAAATCTACAACGTCGTGCGCGCGCAGGATGACAAAATCAGCCGCGGTACGGTCTACCGCAACCTCAATCTCTTGGCCGACGCCGGCGAGATCCTCTCCATCAAGACGCCGGGCGGCAGCCGCTTCGATCGCACGATCGAACCGCACGCACATATCATCTGCACCTCATGCAGCCGCGTCATCGACGTACCGCTCCCCTTCGATGCCCAGCTCGACGCCAAAGCGTCCGAGCAAATCGGCTGGCACGTCACGTCGCACTACACCATCTTCGAGGGTCTCTGCCCCGACTGCCGGTAGATGTTTGGAACATGCCTTAAAATCCACCTTTCCGCACTTTGCAGCAAAAAGTAGATTCCTAGACATGTCCCAAATGTCTACTCAGCAAGTAGACGACGCAGCTCTTCTTCGACCGTGCGCACGTAGCGGACGCGGTCGTTAATGCCACGCATAGAGGGGTTGCAGCTCTCCATCAGATAGGGATGGCCCACGACGTTGAGCATGTCGCGATCGTTCTCATTGTCGCCAAACGCCATCATCTCATCGGGCGAAATACCCAGGGCACGACCGTAATCGGCAAGCGCGGAGCCCTTGCCCGAACCGAAACCGATAAAGTCCGTCCATTCGGTTCCCGACGTCATCACGTCAACACGGTCGCTAAAGAGGCGCTCAAAATACTCCAGGGCCGCCGGCTGATCCACCTCGGGCGTCTGGAAGGCAATCTTAATGACGTCCTCGTCGATGTCCTCGGGGCGGGCGACCACCGCCACATCGCAGTGGACCTCATAGCGCAAATGATCGACGAACGCATCGTTGCCGCTCATGGTGTAGAGGTGTCCCTCACACGAAAGGGTCACGTCGGCATGGGGATACGCAACCACGGCATTCGCGATATCCATAGCAAGGCTACGCTCCATGGAACGCTTGACAACGGCACGTCCCTCGCTCATCACCAGGGCTCCGTTTTCACATACATAGGCGAGCTCATCGGCCACCGGGGCAAACAGATAGCGCAAGCTCGCATATTGACGGCCGCTCGCCGGCATAAACACGATACCGCGACGATGCAGCTCATCGATGAGCTCAAAGGCCTCGGAACGCGGCTCGCGCTCCCCCGGATGCAGCAACGTGCCGTCCAATTCGCATGCAATCAGCTTGATTCCTTCAAGACCCATATGCTCCCCCACAGCATCTCATCAACAGAAAGGCGGACTTTGAATAGTTGTCTCTCAAAGTCCGCCTTACTTATACGCACGTTAACCGCGCGCCTTCTTTACGATCGTAAAGTCTGGTGCCATACTCACAACGGCATCCGCCGCACTCGACGCAAAGCGCCGGTCCGAATCGAGTTCACGGGTAACCGTCGAGAGCCGAACGCCCTCGACGCCCCGGAGCATGCGGCCCAAAACAGGCTGCACCGGCGTATACATGCGCACGGTATACTCGTCCGAATCGCCTCGAAAAAGCGGCGCATGCATATTGCCGATCTCCCAGCACGCATGCGCGAGCGCAATCGGGTCCATGCGGTCAACTTCGACCAAATAAACCTCGGCGCTGCGCAGGCGCACGACAACCGCCACGGGCACCACGCCCGAACGGTCGACGGCGAGCACGTCGCCGTCGACAAAACGACCGCCGTCGGCAGTATCCAGCCGAACATCGACCGTGCGCCCCAGCTCCGTCACGCCCACAAACGCGCATACATCAGCCTGGTCCCAATCGAGCAGTAGCTCGTCAACTTCAAAGACGCCGCCCAGCTTCCGGCGAAGCAGAAGTTCATAGGACGGATCGTTGAGATTTCCCAAGCATGTCGTCGAAACCAAGCGCTCAGGCATGCTCTAACCCTCGACCTCGACGAGCTCGATATCAAAGTTGAGGTCCTTGCCGGCAAGCTCGTGGTTGGCATCGAGCGTCACAGCCTCGGGCGTTACGTCGATGACGACGGCGGGGACAGGCATGCCGCTCGGCGTGGACAGGAAGAGCTTCATGCCCTTCTCGATCTGCTCGATGTTGGGAACCTGCTCGGCCGGGAAGGTAATAACCATCTCGGGATTGTGCTCGCCGTAGGCATCGGCAGCAGGAATGTGCACGGTCTTCTTCTCGCCCACCTGCATGTCGACAACAGCGGCGTCGAAGCCCTTGATCATCTGACCGGCGCCGCAGGTGAACTCCAGCGGCTCGCCGCGATCGTAGGAGCTATCGAACTGCGTGCCGTCGTCGAGCGTGCCGCGATAATGAGTCTTGACCTTCTTGCCCTGGTTGGACATGGTAACCTCCGTGATAAGGGCGGCGCACAACGCGGGCCGCCGTGAACATATGGCGCTAACTATACCCTAGTCATACAATTCAATGACAGTTTGCAAAGAAACGCTGCAACCGGAGGAACCATGGCATATCCCGTATTTGACCTACACTGCGACACCGCCGACCGCATCGGCTGGGCCACGCTCGATCTCGACCTGCGCTTTACCGCCGGCACCGACGGTTATTTCCCCGGCGACGAAACGCATCCGCAAGATTTCGACCTCATCGAGGGCAACGCCTGCGCCATCTCGCTCGCAAAGATCGGCAACACGCCATGGGCACAGTGCTTCGCCACGTTTGTCCCCGATGAGATTCCCACCGCCCACGCCGCGCGCTTCCAGGCGCAGATCATGGCGCATATGAGCGGCCAGGCAATGCTCAACCACGACCGCATGGTCAACGTACGCAGCGCGGCAGACATTCGCCCCGCGCTCAAAGACGGCAAGGTCGCCTGCATCCACACCATCGAAAACGCCACGTTCTTTGCCGAGGACCCCGCGCTGATCGAGGTGCTCAAGAGCTTGGGCGTACTCATGTCATCGCTCAGCTGGAATGCGCAGGGACCGCTCGCGAGCGGACACGATACCCACGCCGGCCTCACCGCCGCCGGCATCGAGGCACTTACGCAGATGGAGCACGCCGGCATGGTGCTTGACGTCTCCCACCTCAACGA
The DNA here is from genome assembly GCA_902363125.1 of Coriobacteriaceae bacterium. Lineage (GTDB taxonomy): Bacteria > Actinomycetota > Coriobacteriia > Coriobacteriales > Coriobacteriaceae > Collinsella. The sequence continues at coordinate 15,023 of CABIZD010000014.1, read as the reverse complement.
TGAGTGCTTTGACGAGGTTGTCGCCCACGCCACACGTCCCTTCGTCGCCAGCCACTCCAACTCTCGTGCAGTTTGCGGCGTTAAGCGCAACCTCACCGACGACCAGTTCCGCACCATTCGCGACATGGGTGGCATCGTCGGCCTCAACTACTGCAGCGAGTTCCTTTCCAACGACGCAACCGACAAGACAGCCGCAGACGTCACCTTCGACCAGCTGGCGGCACATATCGAGCACTGGCTCGACCTGGGCGGCGAGGACGTCATCGCGCTCGGCGGCGACTGGGACGGTGCCACGGTGCCCGCCTTCCTCTCCGATGCCAGCAAGATGCCCGAGTTCCAGAACATGCTCTCCAAGCACTTTGGCAAGACCGTGATGCAGAAGCTCTGCAGCGATAATGCCCTTGCCTTCTTTGAGCGTTATTAATTTCACATCCCCTGAGCGGGCCGGCATGCCGAACGGTCGACATGCCGGCCCGTCCCCAATCTGAAGGACCACTTTTGACGCAGCAATTTACGCTTTTCCTACCCCAACCGGATGGGACTCCCATCCCCGTCGTCGTTACCAAAAAGCGCGTCAAAAACTTCAACCTGCGCGTCACATCGAGCGGTGAGGTCCACGCCAGCGCACCGCTCGGCGCCAGCCGCGAGCGTATCGAAGCGTTTGTGAAGCGCAACAGCGCCTGGATTATCAGCCGGCTTGCCCAGCGCGAGCAACGTCAGGCGACGGCGCGAGAGCCGCTCAGCCCCTCGTCCATCATTGCACTTTGGGGCAAGCCCATCACGGTACAAGATGCGCTCGATCACAACTTTAAGTCACCCGCACCGCGGCCCAAACAAGCCACGTTCGCAAGCTTTATGGGTACCGACGAGCCAGACGAACGTCCGCAGGCCAAGTGGAACGCGCCCCTCGACGGCTTAACGCCCAGTGAGATCCAAGCCCATATTGACCAGCTCTATACGTCCGAAGTCACATCGGCGCTGCGGGATATGGTGCACGCATACGAAATCGCAATGGGTGTCGCCGTTTCCCGCGTTTCCGTGCGCAGCATGAAAACGCGCTGGGGATCATGCACGCCCAAAACCGGCGCCATTCGCATCGCACGAGAACTTGCCGCCTACCCCGTCGAGTGCCTTGACATGGTTGTCGCCCACGAGCTCGTCCACTTGCTCGAGCCAAGCCACAATCAGCGGTTTCACGCCCTGCTCGACACGTACTGCCCCAACAATAGAGCACTGTCCCAGCGGCTCAAGCAGCCACCCATAGAGACATATTAGAACCGGTTAGCGCACGCGCTCGATCTCGACACCGCAGCTTGCCAGGGGAAGACCGACGGGCGCCCAAGGCTTATCGAGCTTAACGCGCACGCCAAGCAGCAAGGGGTAACGACGCAGCAGCATCGAGGCCACACCCTCAGCTGCAGCCTCGATGAGCTTAAACGTATGCTCGCGCAGATAGCCATCGACATCGTGGCACACCGAGCCATAGTCAATCGAGGCGTCCAGGTTATCGTGCTCCCCCGCTGCACGCAGGTCGGCATAGAGTACCAAGGACACGATGAACTTCTGGCCCAGCGCGTTCTCTTCGGGATACACGCCATGGTTAGCAAAAACCTCAAGACCTTCAACGGTGATGCGGTCGGCATGGCGAAGGTCGTCATAGCTCACGTGGGGCACCGCCGTTGCGGTGGATATTTCGCCCCTTCCACGGCGGGCGAGCTCGGCGCCTTCAGTCTTGGTTGCATTCTCGGGCAGTTTCTTGTTGCTCATCGCGATCGTCTCCTTCGTTTAGAACCCCGACCGCGCAAACTAACTACACGCGAATCGACAGGTTCTTTTTATCATCGCTCCAGTTGCAAGCATTGCGCGCGGGGCATGCAAAGCAGGCGCGCGACGCTTTGTCGGCTGCATAGAGCAGACGCTCAAGCGGTTGGCTGTTCACGCGCAGCTTTCGATGGCCCAGAATGGCCGTCTTAATGGCTGCGGCATCGGCCGGCTCAAACGCCACGTCATCGGGCATGCCGCCGAGAATCGCATCAGCGACGCGTTCGCTTGCAACATCATGGGATATACCCGATTCATACTGTTCATCTTTGCCGATATCGTGAAGAAGTGCCGTGGCGTAGATGACCTCGCGGTCAAATTCGAGCTGCTCCTCGAGATTCTTGATCCACATAATGCGAGAGACATCGAGCAGATGGTCAATACCGTGGCGGCAGAAGATGCGCCCCGATTCCAACTGCGCAATGTTGCCCAGATGCCGCCGGAACAGCCCGTTGGCACAAATGTAATCAATGCGAGGCATGGCACCAAAGGGAGCCAAGCCCGAAGCCATAAAGCCGCGACGTGACGTCCCCTCATCGGTCTTCGATGCAAAGTCGTTGACGACTCTCATAGTTAGCGTCCCAGCATCCTAAAGAAACGCTCCTCGAGCGCGGGATCGGTCTCAAAGACGCCGCGGCGAGCGAGCGTCACGGTCTTGGTGCCAGGCTTTTGCACGCCGCGCATGGTCATACACATATGCTCGGCTTCCATGAGCACAATCGCTCCCCGGGGAGCGAGATAATCCATGAGAGCGTCGGCAACCTGCGCACACAGCTGCTCCTGCAGCTGTAGACGGCGGGCATAAACCTCAACCGTGCGGGCGAGCTTGGAAAGCCCTGCGACACGGCCGTTGGGGATATAGCCAATGGCAGCCTTGCCGTAAAACGGCAGCAGATGATGCTCGCACAGCGAGTAAAACGTGATGTCGCGCTCGATAACCAAATCGTTCGAAGCGACGGCAAAGGTTTTGGACAGGTGCTCCTCGGCACTCTGGTCCATACCACCGGCGATCTCACCATACATACGGGCAACGCGCGCCGGGGTCTCCAGCAGGCCCTCACGAGTTGGGTCCTCGCCTATGCCCTCAAGCAACAGCTTAATGGCGGCCTCGACTTTTTCCTGATCGACCATCTGGGCCTCACTTTTCCGATTTTGCGTTCGCGCTATGGTACCACGCCCTTTGGCATCGGCCACAAGCTACATAGTATGGGTCGAATAGACCGGATCGTCCCGCCAAAGCTCCACAGCGTCGCAAAGCGCAACGCCCTCGCGCACAGCACGGGCGCGCGTGGCGTTCATATCAATCACGCGCTGATTGCTCGAGCCCCTAAAACGCAATGAGATATCGTACAGATCCTGAACAAACGGGCCATCCACCAACATATCGAGGCAGGCAAGGATACGGTCCGTCGCCTCGGTATGGTGACGACCACCCGGCATAAGCTCCTCGAGCACGTCGCCGGTAAAGCACCAAATGGTCTTGCCCGACCCCGCGGGATAGGCCGCACGCACGCGTTCGATAAAGTCAACAAGCCCCGCCTGATTCTCGGGCTCCATGGGCTCGCCACCCAGAATCGTCAGGCCATCGATAAAGGGATGATCGAGACTCTCGATAATTTTGTCCTCGACGGCGCGATCGAACGGCTCGCCCGCAGCAAAGTCCCACGCGACGGAGTTAAAGCAATTCTTGCACCCGCGACGGCACCCGCTCACAAACAGAGAAGTACGAACGCCTTCCCCATCAGCAATGTCGAAATACTTAATGTTCGCGTAGTTCATAGGTAACTCTCCCGGGAGGCCGGGACATATCATCCCGTCCTCAAACATTCTCGGCCTTCGGCCTGCGAAACTGCGGGCGGGACGATATGTCCCGGCCTCATGCAAAGGGTAACTCAATGAACGAAGCGAACATCGAGTATAGGGTTCGAGGTCCAATAAAAACTTTGTTGCAGCTCAACCGCTATCGCAAGTAAATCGCAGCTGCAGCTCGAATTATTTCCGCTAAGAACTTCGAGGAGCGAGCAGGCCGCGCGCTGCATCTCAGCTACGTCAACTTGGCTGAACCGAGAGGGCCGCTTGGGCATTTGCTCGATATGAGTTCCGCACGCAAAGAAGGCCACTTAATGTGGCCTTCGTCTTGCGCAGGACTGTCCGAAATAGCGAGCAAATGCCCAAGCGGCCCTCTCGGTTCAGCCCCGGAGCGGTATTAGAGATGCAGCACGCGGTCGCGGATCTCCTCGGTTCGACCCTGGTTCCAGAACTGGGTACCGATGTAACCGCACGTGCGACGGGCGACATTCATCTTCTCCTGGTCACGATTGCCGCAATTGGGGCACTCCCACACCAGCTTGCCGTCATCCTCGACAATCTTGATCTCACCGTCGTAGCCGCACACCTGGCAGTAGTCGCTCTTGGTGTTGAGCTCGGCGTACATGATGTTGTCGTAGATGTACTGCATCACGCGAATGACAGCCTTGAGGTTGTCCTGCATGTTGGGAACCTCGACGTAGGAGATGGCACCGCCCGGCGAAAGCTGCTGGAACATACCCTCGAACTTGAGCTTGTCGAATGCGTCGATCTCCTCGGACACGTGGACGTGGTAGCTGTTGGTGATGTAGCCCTTGTCCGTCACGCCCGGGATGATGCCAAAACGACGCTGCAGGCACTTGGCGAACTTGTAGGTCGTCGACTCAAGCGGGGTACCGTACAGCGAGAAGTCAATATCGCTTTCGGCCTTCCACTCCGCGCACTTGTCGTTCATGCGCTGCATGACGGCCATGGCAAAGGGCGTGCCCTCCTTCTCGGTGTGGCTGTGGCCCGTCATGTACTTAACGCACTCATACAGGCCGGCATAACCCAGACTAATGGTGGAGTAACCGCCCACGAGCAACTTGTCGATCGTCTCGCCCTTCTTCAGGCGGGCGAGGGCACCGTACTGCCAAAGAATCGGTGCGGCATCCGAAAGCGTACCCATCAGACGCTCATGACGGCACAGCAGGGCGCGGTGGCACAGCTCAAGGCGCTCGTCGAAGATCTTCCAGAACTTATCCATGTCCTGATGCGAGCTCAGCGCGACATCGGGCAGGTTGATGGTCACAACGCCCTGGTTAAAGCGACCGTAGTACTTGGGCTTGTTCGGGTCATAGTTCAGCGCGTTGGCCACGTTGTTAAATCCGTTACCGGAGCGGTCGGGCGTCAGGAAGCTGCGGCAACCCATGCAGGTATAGCAGTCGCCGTTGCCCGCGGTCTCGCCCTTCGACAGCTTGAGCTCGCGCATCTTCTTCTCGGAGATGTAGTCGGGCACCATGCGCTTGGCGGTGCACTTCGCAGCCAGCTGAGTCAGGTAGAAGTACGGGGAATCCTCGTGAACGTTATCGTCCTCGAGCACGTAGATGAGCTTGGGGAACGCCGGGGTGATCCACACGCCGGCTTCGTTCTTAACGCCCTCATAGCGCTGACGAAGCGTCTCCTCCACAATCATGGCAAGGTCATGCTTCTCCTGGGGCGTACGGGCCTCATTGAGATACATAAAGACCGTCACGAACGGCGCCTGGCCATTCGTGGTCATAAGGGTCACGACCTGATACTGAATCGTCTGAACGCCGCGACGGATCTCGTCACGCAGGCGGTCCTCAACAACCTCGCGGACCTTTTCGGGAGATGCGGAAACGCCGAGCTCCTCGAGCTCGCGGGCGACCTCGCCGCGAATCTTTTGACGGCTCACCTCGACGAACGGGGCAAGATGGGTCAGCGAAATCGACTGGCCACCGTACTGGGAGGAAGCAACCTGAGCGATGATCTGCGTCGCGATGTTGCAGGCAGTCGAGAAGCTGTGCGGCTTCTCGATCAGCGTGCCCGAAATAACAGTACCGTTCTGGAGCATATCCTCCAGGTTCACCAGGTCGCAGTTATGCATGTGCTGGGCAAAGTAGTCCGAATCATGGAAGTGAATCAGACCCTCATTGTGAGCATCCACAATCTCCTGGGGCAGCAGCACACGCTGGGTCAGGTCCTTGGAGATCTCGCCGGCCATGTAGTCACGCTGAACGGAATTGACGGTCGGGTTCTTGTTGGAGTTCTCCTGCTTGACCTCTTCGTTGTTGCACTCAATCAGCGACAGAATCTTGTCGTCGGTCGTGTTCTTCTGGCGCTTCAGGCTCTGAACATAGCGATAGATGATGTAATGGCGAGCGACCTCGTAGCAGTCGAGACGCATAATCTCGTCCTCGACCAGATCCTGAATCTCCTCGACCGACACGGTGTGGCCCGCGTTCTCGCATGCCTCGGCGACGTTTTGTGCCGCGTAAACCACCTGGCGGTCGGTAAGACGAGAGCTCTCCTCGACCTCCAAGTTTGCGGCGCGGATGGCATTGACAATCTTATCGATGTCAAAGACAACCTCGGTGCCGCTGCGCTTGATGATCTTCATCCTCTTGCCTCTTTCGCGTCGAAATCGTATTGCGCTTCAGAGCCAAACGATGCCCGGCAGGGCTTGCCCCTGTCTTGCGGCGCCGTCGCGCAATCTGTGTTTTCGAAAACCATAGGCCCTCATGCGGACAATCCTCGCAGCCAATCAAGGGGCTCGAAGATCCATCCAAATGGGGCGAATAAGGTCCTCGTTCTCTGTCCGCCATCTATCATACGACAAAGAGGCATCTATATCCTGTATTCTTTTTTTAGGTCAAACACAACATATAGTGTTTCAGCAGGTCAAAGCAATTAGTCATTTTGCAGACGCATTAATTATGAGGGGTTCTTGGCAAGTCGGTAAAACGTTACCAACACGGCTACCTGCATGGCAGTTATAAAACCCCCTTAGTCAAGCCGCTGACAAATCCTACCAAAACCAAGCCGCTCACGCCAAAAGAATCCAAAAGATTATGCTTGACCAACATGTTGCGGTCACGGTCGGCCAGGACGTATGCAACCTGCCGGCACCTCTACGGGGACCTTGGATCAATATTTGCTGGCATATTTGACGGCGTGCTTGGTAGCAAAACAAAACAGCTCAGAGGACATAGCCTCTGAGCTGCGAACATTTGGTGGGCGTTAGAAGATTTGAACTTCTGACCTCTTCCGTGTCAGGGAAGCGCTCTCCCCCTGAGCTAAACGCCCAAATGGAGCGGACAACGGGGCTCGAACCCGCGACCCCAACCTTGGCAAGGTTGTGCTCTACCAACTGAGCCATGTCCGCTTACGAGGATTAATCTTACGTGATGCCCGCATCCTATGCAAGAACTTTTTTTGAAAAGTTTTGCGACGCTCTCGCGAGGGCATCAGTCGTCACGAAAGGCGCGAACAAACGCAGGCTCACAGCGAGATGCCCCTACATCTCACCGAGCATGATCCAGGCAGAGCTGTCCTGCGCGAGCCTGCCGTCTGCAAGCGGTGATGAGGTGAGCAGGACCCTGCCCGCCGGCAGCTCCACGGGTGCTGCACCGAAGTTCGTCACAAACGCCCAGCCGTTATCGCGGCGATAGGCGATGACGCCGCCCTCAGCGCCCTCGGCACCATCCGCAAGACCGGTGCGCCCGTCAAGATCGAGCCACGCAAGATCGTTGGCGCACCCGCGCAGCTTGCGCCGCAGCCAGAGGGCGTCACGATAGAGCGCAAGCATCGATGTCGGGTCCACTTCTTCCCTATCGGCAGCATAATCGGAAAACCATGCAGGCTGCGGCAGATGGGGCGCCGCATCGGCGTCTGCCGGCGAAAACCCAAACGATCCGCCATGCGCGGGATCGTCCGCCGCCACCCACGGCAGGGGCACACGACAGCCGTCGCGCCCCTTCTCACGCTTCGGTCCGTGCGTATTGGTCGCAGTAGGGTCTTCGAGTGCAGCCCACGGGATATCAGCCACCTCAAAAAGGCCGAGCTCCTCACCCTGATACACGTATGCCGAGCCCGGAAGCGCCAGCTCAAGCAAAAGGGCCGCCCGCGCGCGGCGCTCGCCGAGTTCACGGTCCTCGTCATAAGACGACCCGTCGCGCAAGAGCCAGTCGAGCGCAATCTGGTGGTAGCGCGTCGCCTTGATTTGCGGCAGGGCATAGCGTGTCGCCACGCGCGGCACGTCGTGGTTGGAGAGTACCCAGGTCGAGGCGGAATCGGATTCGACGGCTGCCTTCAAGCCCTTCTCGATTGCAGTGTGCATGTCATCATAGGTCCAAGTGGCCTTGGCAAACTCAAAGTTGAATGTCTGGCCAAGCTCGCTGGGACGCGCGTAGAGATACTGGCGCTCGGGCAGCACCCACGCCTCGGCAACGGCACTGCGCGGCGGATTATAGCGGTCGAACACGCGGCGCCACTCGCGATAGATCTCGTGGACCTCATTGCGGTCCCACAGCGGATGGGTGCCGTCGTCAACCATGTCATCGCCCTCGGCGAGATGCCACCGGTCGAGGTCATCGCGGTCGAGATCCTTGGCGAGACCCTGCGCCACATCAATGCGAAAGCCGTCGACGCCTCGATCGCTCCAAAACGCCAGGACGTCGCAAAAGAGCGCGTGAACCTCAGGGCATGACCAGTCAAAGTCCGGCTGCTCGGGCGTAAACATGTGCAGATACCACTGACCGTCCGCAACACGCGTCCATGCGGGGCCGCCAAAGTTGGCATTCCAATTGGTGGGAGGCAGCTCGCCATGCTCGCCGCGACCATCGCGGAAGATATAACGGGCGCGTTCGGGCGATCCGGGGCCGGCGGCAAGAGCGGCTTTGAACCAGGGGTGCTGGTTGGATGAATGGTTGGGCACGATGTCGACGATGACCTTGATGCCGCGCGCGTGAGCCGCAGCGATCATGTCATCGAAGTCGTCAAGCGAGCCGAGACGTGGGTCGACATCGCAGTAGTCCGCCACATCATAGCCACCATCGACAAGAGGCGAAGGGTAAAACGGGCTCAGCCAGATGGCCTCGATACCCAGTCGCTCAAGATAGTCCATCTGCTGGGTAATGCCCGCGATATCGCCCAGACCCGAACCAGTCGAATCCTTAAACGAGCGCGGGTAGATCTGATAGATCGCGGCATCGGACATCCATGAGCGCGAAGAAGACTTTTCTGTAGCCATGGGGCGTATCTCCCTTGCAACGAGGTTATGCGAGATGCCCACGATGATACGCCCAAAGCGGACATTCGCGACAAACAACGCCACAGCCACGCCCCAAAACGATCGCTCCCTCGCGGGTTCGAGCCCAGGCGACGGGTACGAAAAAGCCCGGCTACCGTAGTAGTCGGGCTGTTACGCTTGGAGCGGACAACGGGGCTCGAACCCGCGACCCCAACCTTGGCAAGGTTGTGCTCTACCAACTGAGCCATGTCCGCATATGTAAAACAAAACGGGCGCCGGAGCGCCCGGATGTTGCCTGGAGGCGAAGCCCGGATTCGAACCGGGGGTAAAGGCTTTGCAGGCCTCTGCCTTACCACTTGGCCACTTCGCCGAAAAAGGACCGCCTAAACGGTCCGGAAATGCAATGGAGCGGACAACGGGGCTCGAACCCGCGACCCCAACCTTGGCAAGGTTGTGCTCTACCAACTGAGCCATGTCCGCTTGCGGGTTATTAATTTACGCGAGTTGTCCAAAAGACGCAAGTACTTTTTTCAAAAAACTTGTCTGCCGCATGTTCTTAGTAGCTAAACGCGCTAAAGCTATTGGCTAGGCACACGATTCCAGCGCTCCGCTAAACAGCTTCACCATCTGCACGCGCGTGCCGGCGCCGTCCGTACGACGAGCAACCTCCACGTTATCGACGAGCATACGCATAAGCTTGATACCACGGCCGCGCTCCTCTGATGCGACCGGTTCGCTCGTTTCATCGATAGAATAGCCGGCACCTCGATCAAGCACCTCAACCACAACGCGATCGCCATAGGCCTGAACCGTCAGGACGCACCCGATACCGCCCGCATGGTCATAGGCATTACCCAGCGCCTCCCCCGACGCCAATGCGACATCGTACCGCTCGTCACGGCGCAACGGAAGCGATTCAAGGAGTTCGGCGATGCGATGTCGGTAGTATGGAAGATTCTCGATACCCTGACGGACCTCGACGCTCTTACTCCAGCGAGGCAGCTCCCCCACCGGAATGGCGGGAATAGACTCCCGTGCCGGCCCCGCGACATGAAGAATATCGACAAGACGAGCAATCTCCAAAAAGCGAACAACTTCACCTGATGCATTGACGAGCGAAAGCAGGCCTTCTCGCCTCATGAGCTCACGAGCGCGCGTAAGCAGGAATGCCAAGCCCGTCGAATCGATAAAGCTAACAGCCTGACAGTTGATGACGACACGACGCACGCCGCGGCCAATCAAAGCATCCAACCGGCGACGCAGCGCAGGCACCGTGGCGATGTCGATATCGCCTGGTGGCGTCAAAACCGCTATGTCATTCCACTCATTCATACGACCATGGTTCCCCAAAAAAGCCCACTCGATGCATTCGTTTCCCCAACCGTACGGATTCAGCCCGCCCAGCGTCGTCTATGAACGACCCCGTAAAAACTCAAGGGACACCAATGCAATGTCATCGTCCAGCGCCGATTCGGTAAATCGGTCGAGCTCGCCCAAGACCTTGCCGCAGATTCCCGATACGCCCTCACCCGAGACAGAGAGCAGAAGGTCACGAAGGCGCTGCTCGCCAAAGAAAGCACCCGAGCGGTCACGTGCTTCGATTGTTCCGTCGGTGTACATAAATAGCATGTCACCAGGAGCGAACGTAAACACGCCTGTCTCGTACACCATGCTCTCAAAGGCACCGATTACCCCCGATTGGCATCCAAGCAGCTCGACCTCTCCCCCACGAGCCTCGTCGCCACCCAGCGGCATCGACTCTGGCCTGATGACCATGGTCGGAGGATGGCCCGCCGAACAATACGTTGCGCGTCCGGCTTTAAGGTCAATCTTGGCGATAAAGGCCGTCACGAACGTCTCGACCCTCGAAAAGCCCATGAGCATGCTGTTAAGGGAGCGTGCCATGCGGGCCGGTCCAGCGCCCTCCCAGGCATATGCCGTCAGGGCCGTCTTGACGAGCGCGGACATCGATGCAGCCTCGATGCCTTTGCCAGACACATCGCCCAGAATCATGACGGCGCAATCGTCGGGAAGACGGATGAGCGTATAGAAATCGCCGCCGACCAACGCCGAGTTCGTGGCCGACAGGTACACCGAATCGGTTGCGATACCCGGAACATCCCCCAGTGAATTTCTCATGCCAATCTGGAGGGTCTGAGCGATATGGCGCTCCTCACGCTTTTGAGATTCGCCTTCGTAGATCAGTTCAAAGTCATGAGCCAAGTGCACCAAGTAGTCATATTCAAGGTCATCAATCGGCTCTTGGCTACCATCACGAAGCAGCAGCGCGCGCGTCGTCGGGCCCTTCGCAACAGAAGCAGGAACAATCGCGTCGTTACTGTGCTTGCCATCGCCCTTAGAGCGCGGACGCCCCGCCTCGATGCCGGCGTCGACGTAGAGACCCTGGCAAGGCAAGTCATGCGCCCTAAGCCAGCCTCCCATAGGCATCGATTCGTCAACGCGAGTTATACGGACGTGTTTAAGGTCCTCGGCACTCGTGCCGCCCAAAACAGATGCCTCAAAGCCATCAGGGCCAGCCCCCAGACGTGCCGCTGGCGCCGTCGTGGAAAAGAAAAGCTTCTCGGGATCGTCCGGCAAAGCAACGCGACTGCCGCCTTCAAAATCTATGACGTAGGAATCCAGACTGGCGTCATACTCAATAGGGCAAAAATGGCAGTTGAGCATATTGCAGATCTCGGACGATACCGCCTGGGTAGCCGCGGCGGAATCGTCTAGAAAGGTAAACAACTCATCACGCAGCACATTGAGGGAACGACCAAGCTCGGCCGTGCGACGGGAGCGAAGGCTCGATGCCATGCCGACCAGCTGGATAGACAGGTAATCGCAAATGACCTCGAGCACATTAACGTCATAGGCGAGCGGTGCCTGGGGGCGTTTCCAACCAACTTCCAGCACGCCGAGGATCTGCGTACCGTAAAAAACGGGAAGACAGATTTCACTGCGGTACGGAGGCATATCCTGCATGCGCAACAGGTGCTTTGAACGATTATCCAGGTCCATGAACATACCGGAGGCGGCCTTATCGCCCTCAAGGTCCTGTTGGATCGACAAGCGACAGGCACGCGACTCGCGAAGAACATACGTCGGAATGCCAGCGCCATACGGCAAAAACTCGGGCAGGTAGCTGTCGTACAGCTCCTTGGAAACACCGCGAAGCTTAAAGCCGCCGCTCTCAGAAAAATAGATAGCGGCACCCGAAGCATCGAGCGTTCCTACAAGCTGGTTCAAAACGGTATCAAGCAGGCTGGGTAACTCATCGGAGCCCACAGTGCTCATAATGACCGAGAGCGTGCCAGAGAGACGCTTGTTCGCCACTCTAAGCTCCGATAACGCACGCTTGAGTTGCCGGTCGTGAGAATACTGTTCCTCGATACTGTGAAGCGCCACCAGGACACGTGGTGTGCGGCGCCCAAAGATGCGTGGAGGCGTTACGGAGCCCGCACGAACCAAGACGGGAATAAAAGAGCCGTCACTCAGCTTGAGCATCAGTTCGTTCTCGGAGCCATCAGTTTCAAATGGCAGACGATGTTCCATCGCACGTTCAAAAGCGGACGAGTACAGGACGTCTTTAACATCTCCACCGATGACGTCGGCGCGTTCCTCGCACATCAAACCAAGTAAGCGATTATTCACATGCAGAATGGTTCCGTCGAGCTCGCAGATGATGACAGCATCGCTCGTGATCTCGACTAGTTGGGCAACGTCTGCCCACTCGTTGCGTTCAGGCGTTTCCATCGTGGACCCCACCGTCTATCGGTAACAAAAAAGCCTCCGAAGAGGCTTCTCAAATGCGATGGTGTCGGAGGCGGGACTTGAACCCGCATGACCAAAAAGCGGTCACTAGCACCTCAAGCTAGCGCGTCTGCCAATTCCGCCACTCCGACATGCTATGTTGTTGGTTCGCAGTTCGTTTTGTTCGACCCGCGCGTTCAACGAGGAAAATAATAACCTATGATTCGAGAACTGTGCAAGCACTTTTTTCAAAAAAGTTTACGAATTTGTAAATTCGCTGGTAGATCTATATGTTCGGCCCCGAATCGGTGTTGCCTCCCGGCGCGTCCTCGGGCATGAGCGATATTTTGTTGCGCACTTCGTGCTGCAAAATATCGCTCCCCCTGCGGAATGCGCCGGGAGGCAACACCGATTCGGGGCCTGCAAATACATACTTCAGGCACAGTTCTCAAACATGTTCTGGGGGCTGATGTAAATTTGGTGGCTCGGCTTTGCCGAGCCCTTATATAAGGAGGCCGGAGCCAAAGCTCCGGCCTCACTCAATTTCTCATCAGATTAAGTAAGCGATCAAGGAATCGCACTCCCCATGCCGAGTTACCGCAGGGCCCGCCCTGAAGTTACTTTTTCAGAACACTCCGCACTGATATCTTCTGTATTGAAGACGTCGATGATGCACCCGTATACCATTGACGTCGACACCATCAGATGCGGACCGCGCGGTGACCCCACATTCCGCTGGCGCCCACAGGGCTGCCCTCGTTTCCTGACATGTCCCGCGCGGGCCGCGGCGAGCCGAGACCGCCGCATGACCTAATAGGAGCATGGAGCGATACCGCGGACCCGAACAACCGCATTCTATCGCGCCCCGTCAGTGTGCCGTCTGCCCGGTCCAGGCGAGCACGGAAAGAACGGAGCGAGACATGAGAACCGAATCGACACCCGGCGCCCGCGGGCCGGTCTTCTGCGGGGTCGACACCCACGCCGACTCGCACTGGCTGTGCGTCCTGGACTGGAGGGGCCGCAGGGTCCTGTCCCGCCGGTTCCCCGCCGACGCGGCGGGCTACGAGGCGCTCGCCGGGGCGATCGCGGCGGCCGGGGAGCCGGCCTGCGTCGCGATGGAGAGGACGTCGTCCTACGGGGCGGGCCTCACCAGGCACCTCGCGTCGCTGGGGATGCCCGTGCGCGAGGCGCTCTCCCCGGCGAGGACGCAGAGGAGGCGCCCGGGGCAGGGGAAGTGCGACGAGTCGGACGCGGAGAGGGCCGCCCGCGCGGCGATGTCCGGCTCGAAGCTCGGGACCCCCAAGAGCCAGGACGGGTGGGTCGACGGGGTGCGCTGCATGCTCGCGGCGCGCTCCGGGGCGGTGAAGGCGCGGACCTCGGCGATCAACACCGCGAGGTCGCTGCTCACCACCGCGCCGGAGGGGCTCAGGTCGAGGTTCCGCGGCATGGGAGGGCCGAGGCTGATGGAGGAGCTCCCCTCCGTGCGCTCCGAGGGCGCGCTGGGCGCCGCGCTCGGAGCGCTGGCGGACCTGTGGGCGGCGGCGCGCGACGCGGCGCTCGACATGGAGCGCGCGATCGAGGCGTCCCTGGAGGAGAACTGCCCCGCGCTGCTGGCGATGTACGGGTGCGGGCCCGTGAGCGCGGCCAAGCTCGCGGTCGCGGCCGGGGACAACCCGGGCAGGCTGCGCTCCGAGGCGTCGTTCGCGGCGATATGCGGGGCCTGCCCCATCCCCGCCTCGAGCGGCAAGACCGTGAGGCACAGGCTCAACAGGGGCGGCGACCGGCAGGCGAACAGCGCGCTGCACGAGATCGCGAGGCAGAGGGTCATGCGCGACCCCGAGACCGCCGAGTACGCCGAGAGGGCCAGGGCGCGGGGGAAGAGCGACAGGGAGGTCATGAGGTGCCTCAAGCGCTACGTGGCCAGGGAGGCGTACCGGGCGCTGATGCACCCGCACGAGATAAGGAGGCCGGCGGACGCGTCGGAGCTCGTGGCGGCCAGGCGCGCGGCGAAGGTCAGCCAGGTGAGGGCGGCGTCCATACTGGGCACCAGCGAGAAGTACATCTCGATGCTGGAGAGGGGCCAAAGGGAGCTCAAGCCAATAAGGAGGGCCTACGAGGCGTGGGTCGAGGCGGGGCTCCCGCTCAATTGGGACAGGCAGGCGTTCGAGGCCGAGCGCAAAATGGATTCTAAAAAACACCTTGCCAAATAGGAGCGTCAGGACGCAAGAAACCCCCGCCGCACGATGAACTGCGCCCCAATTCTTGGACGGGCTAATAAGCGGCCTACGCCGCACATAGGGACTGATTCCGGAATTCCTCCGGGGTCAGTCCCTTCAGTTTAACCTGCCTCCTTCTCGTGTTCCAATGGATGATGTATTCGTCCAGGTCC
>CABIZD010000013.1 GCA_902363125.1 Coriobacteriaceae bacterium | reverse complement strand
AGGTTGAGGAGCTCGTCGCCGGGACGGTGCACGCAGACCTTCCTGAGCTTGCCGATCTCGGAAGGCACGTGCAGACCTTTCGTCATGGCCTCCTACCTTTCTTTCGGGCCTTTCGGCCGAATCTCTCAGCGCCCTTCCATAGCGGACGCTGCTTGCTGACAGCTCTAGTTATATCCAAATTCCACCCGCAATTCCACCTCGCCCCCGAACGGTCAACAAAGTGCGATGAACGGTATATCGCATGAGATTCCCCCATAATGTACTTCGGCGTTCTAAAGTAACTTTTCTAAGGTAAACGCTCTTTTTTCCTAAAAACTATTTGCAATTGCATCTCTAAACTTTTGATTCAGAATTGCATAGCTAAATCGGTTTTATGTATATAAATGATGTTTGTTTACGTTTCCGCCTGCATTCAATGATATTCAGCTATCCATCATTCTTATTCACACTTACGTACCAGTTGAGTGAGGATATAGACCGCTTGCAGACGAGCAGGGCGTCAGTCCTATGACTTGTCAGCGTAAGAAGTAGGTAAAGATACCGTTCGCACAATACGTCCGTGCCACAAGTCGACTAAATTGAGACAATAGTGAATAGGGTTAGGCTACCGTCCCCTGCGGGGACTGAACGGACAGATGCATATGCCGAGCAAAATCGAAAAAAAGCAAGCCGCCGCAAAGCTGCGCAAACCGCCTCGCGACTTCTCGTACACGCAGAACCGAGAGCTCAGCTGGCTACGCTTTGACAACCGTGTGCTTGACGAAGCCTTCGATGAGACCGTTCCGCTGTTCGAGCGTCTAAAGTTCGTGTCGATTTTCGAGTCTAACCTCGACGAGTTTCTCATGGTGCGCGTGGGCGGCCTGTCCGATCTGGCGGAGCTCAAAAAACAACCTGTCGACAACAAGAGCAATATGACCGCCTCCGAACAGGTCGATGCTGTCATGGCCGAAATGCCCGGGCTCCTTACCCGTTGGGAGTCCATCTTTAAGAGCATCGAGGGCAAGCTCGACACCTTGGGCGTTCACCGCGCCCGCATCGATTCGCTTACGCCCGAGGAGCGCACCTTTGTAACCCGCTACTTCCAGGCCTACGTGTCGCCGGTCATCTCGCCGCTGGTCATCGATCCTCGCCACCCCTTCCCCAACCTACGCAATGGCGCGCTCTATCTGGCCTGTGGTCTGGACGGCGCCACCGACGAGGAGAGCCTGCTGGGCCTTATCGAGATTCCCGCCTCGATGAACCGCGTGGTCGAGATCCCCTCGCCCACCGGCACCTACTCCTACATCTTGCTCGAGGACGTCATCCTCGCCTGCCTGGACAGCTGCTTTGGCTCCTATAAGCCGCTGGATCGTGCGCTGATCCGCGTCACCCGCAACGCCGACATCGATCCGGACGGCGAGGGCGTCGAAGAGGAAGAGGACTACCGCCAGCACATGAAGCGCATCCTCAAGAAGCGCCTGCGTCTGCAGCCGGTAGTGCTCGCGGTCTCGGGGTCGCTCGAGAAGGCAACGCTCAAGACCATCCGCAAGGCGCTCGAGCTTTCGCGCCGCTCTGTCTTTACCTGCGATATCCCGCTCGACCTGGGCTACGTCTTTGGCATTGAGGGCAAGATTCCCGAGCACCTGCGCAACGAGCTGCTCTTTACGCCGTTTAGGCCGCAGCCCAATCCCACCATCGACATGACCCGCTCCATCCGCGAGCAGGTGCTGCAGCACGACAAGCTGCTCTTTTATCCCTACGAGGCCATGAACCCCTTCCTGGATCTGGTGCACGAGGCCGCCTACGACCCCGAGTGCATCTCGCTGCGCATCACGCTCTACCGCGTGGCCAAGCAGAGCCGCCTGTGCGAGTCGCTGATCGATGCTGCCGAGAACGGCAAAGAGGTCACGGTGCTCATGGAACTTCGTGCCCGCTTTGACGAGCAGAACAACATCGAGTGGGCCGAGCGCCTGGAAGAGGCCGGCTGCACCGTCATCTATGGTTCCGAGGGCTTTAAATGCCACTCAAAGATCTGCCAGCTCACCTATCGCGAGGGCATGGCGCTAACGCGCCTCACGCTTTTGGGCACCGGCAACTTTAACGAGAAGACGGCCAAACTCTACAGCGACTTTATGCTCATGACAGCCCATCCCGGCATCGGCGAGGACGCCAACCTGTTCTTCCGCAATCTGTCGCTGGGCAACCTGCGCGGCGACTACCGCTTCCTGGGTGTGGCGCCCGTCGGACTGAAACCGCTCATCATGCGCGGGCTTGACCGCGAGATCCAGCGCGCCCTTGCCGGCGAGCCCGCCCGCGTGTTCTTTAAGCTCAACTCGCTGACCGACCGCGAGGTTATCGACAAGATCGCCGAGGCATCGTGTGCCGGCGTGCGCGTAGACATGATCATCCGCGGCATCTCGTGCCTCAAGCCCGGTGTTCCGGGCAAGACCGAGAACGTGCATGTCCGCTCCATCGTCGGACGCTTTTTGGAGCACGCCCGTGTTTACGCTTTTGGCGTGGACTCGGACATGATTTACCTGAGCTCGGCAGACATGATGACACGCAACACCGAGCACCGCGTGGAGATTGCCTTCCCCGTGCTCGACCCCACCTGCCGCGCCCTAGTGCACGAGTACATGGGCATGCAGCTGCGCGACAACGTGAAGGCCCGCAGCCTCACGAGCGACGGCACCTGGGTCCCCGTGGAGCGTGCAGAGGGTGAGAAACCCTTCAACTCGCAGGAAGCCCTGCTGGAGCGTGCCTATCGCAACGCCGAGGCCGCCGCGCAGCAGCGCGCACAGGAGAAGGAACGTGTGGCCGAGGAGGCCATTCAGGCCGATGTTGAACACGGGGCAGCTGCCAAACCGGAAGCGGTTGCAGCTCCCCCGGTGAATGAGCCCGAGGCTGCCGCAGAGCCCGCCGTGGAGAAAGCGCCCGAGCCCGCTACTGCGACTCCGGAGCCCGCCGCCGAGGCAAAGCCCGCCCCTGCTCCTGAGCCGCAGCCGGCCACACCCAAGGTCCAAGAGGTCCAGGCGACCGTCATTGAGCCCGAGCCTGCACCTGCACCTCAGCCCGATCCGCAGGTCATCAAGCCCGCACCCGAGACGAGCGCCCGTCGCGATAAGCCCGCCGGCAAGACCAAGGCCATCGAGCGCCATCGCCCCGGCCGCGTGCGCATGGGCCTGGGTCTGATCGGCCTGGGTCTTAAGACGCTCATTACCGGCAAGACGAAATAGTCGTTTGTAGAAGCAGTTTGTAGAAGCGCCCCGCATTTGAGGAAAGCCTCGGATGCGGGGCGCTTTTCCCTGCTACCATGGTGCGAACAACAACGCGAATGACAGGCAGGAATATGAAGCTCACTATAGAATCGATGACCTACGGCGCCGACGGGCTGGCGCACGCCGACAACGGCAAGGCCGTCTTTGTGCAGGGCGCCGTGGCAGGCGACACCGTCGAGGCCGAGGTCGTACAGGACGGCAAGTCGTTCATGCGTGCCCGCACCACCGAGATTCTGGAGCCAAGCCCCGATCGCATTCAGTCTCCCTGCCCCTTCGTGGGCATCTGCGGCGGCTGCTCGTGGGGCAATCTCTCACGCACGGCACAGCTCGCCGCCAAGGAGCAAAATCTGCGCTCCACGCTCGAGCGTATCGGCAAGTTCAGCCCCGATCAAGTCGATGAACTGGTGCAACCCATCCGCCACACCAAGGATGATTGGGGCTACCGCAATAAAATCGAACTCGAGCCGACCGTTGTAAACGGCCGCGTGCGTCTTGGCATGCACGGTGTCGATCCTCGCAAGATCGTGACCGTCGATTCGTGCCCGTTGTTCGACAAACGCTTCCCCAAGGCACTCAAATCGGTCGTCGGCGCGCTCAATTATCTGAGCGGCAGCCACGACCTGGGCCTTGAGCGCGTGGGCATTCGCGCCTCGCGTCGCACCAAGGCACTCGAGGTGGCGCTCTGGACGCCTACGGGCTCTTTCCCGCGCTCGCAAGTCTCGCGCGTGTTGGCAGACGCCGCGCACCCCACAAGTGTCGTACGCGTGATGAGCAAGGGCGAAAAGAAGGCCCGCCGTGTTTCCAAGGTCGAAATGCTCGCCGGAGAGGGCTCATGGACCGAGAATATCGCCGAGGGTCAGATGCGCTTGTCTGCCCCGTCTTTTTTCCAGGTCAACACCAAGGGTGCCGAGATTTTGATCGAGCTTGTCATGGAAACGCTCGATCCGCAGGAAGACGAGCTTGCCGTGGACCTGTACTGCGGTGCCGGCACCTTTACCCTGCCGCTCGCCCGCCGCTGCGACTTTGTCGCCGCCGTCGAGGCCTACGGCCCCGCCGTGCGCGACCTGCGCCGTAACCTGGAGATCAACAAGCTTGATAACGTCGACGTCATTGGCGGAGACGCGGTGCGCGAGTTCCCCGACCAGGATGCCGACGTCTTGGTGGTCGACCCGCCGCGCGCAGGCCTCGCCCCCGAAGCGATCGACCTTATCGCCAGCACGAGTGCCCACGATGTCGCCTACGTGAGCTGCGACCCGGCCACCCTGGCGCGCGATCTCAAACGCTTTGTCGAAGAAGGCACCTTCTCCCCCGTAAAGATCACGCCAGTCGACCTGTTCCCACAAACCTTCCACTGCGAGACCGTCGTCCACCTTAGGCGCAACTAGCCACTTAATCATTGCTCAGAAAAATCATTGGGAAATCGAGCGTGGCAAGCGGAGGTCTTCGGGGTATAAGACGGCTAATTGTATGCCGCCTATGAAAGGAACCCTCATGCCCAGCGTTGCCGTTCTCGCCGCCGATGGCTTTGAAACTATTGAATGCTTGACCATGGTCGATGTCATGCGTCGCGGCGGCGTGCGTGCCACGCTCGTCTCGATTATGCCCACGCGTGAGGTCGTAAGCTCGCTGCAGATCCCCGTGACCTGCGATGCGCTCTTTGATGAGATCAACTTTGACGAGTACGACTGCGTCGTGCTGCCCGGCGGCCTGCCCGGTGCCACCAACCTGCGCGCCGATCAGCGTGTCTGCGACGTGGTCTGCGAGTTCGCCGCGACCAAGCACGTCGCCGCCATCTGCGCCGCCCCGTTTATCCTGGGCGAGCTCGACCTACTCGAGGGGCGCCACGCCACGTGCTTCCCTGGCTTTGAGAAAAGCTTCCCCGAAGGCGCCTATACTGGCGAGAAGGTCACGCAAGACGGCAACATCATCACTGCCAGCGGCATGGCACAGTCACTCCCCTTTGCATTGGAGCTGCTGCGCACGCTCGCCGGCGACAAGGCCGTCGAGAAGGTCGCCGAGGGCATCCAACTATGATTTTGGCTTCCCAATCGCCGCGCCGCATAGAGCTGATGCGCGAGGCAGGCTACAACATTCGCGTGATTCCCGCGGATATCGACGAAACGCCCTTTGATGGCGAGCCCCCGCTCACGCTTGTCGAGCGCTTGGCACGCGCCAAGGCGGCTGCCGTTGCTGCCGAGTATGCCGAGCCCAATGAGTTGACCGTCGCGGCCGACACCATCGTCACCTTCGACGGCAAGATTTTGGGCAAGCCGGCTACCGAGGACGAGGCGCGCACCATGCTCCGTGAGCTTTCGGGCCGCACGCACCAGGTCGCAACCGGCGTCTGCATCGTTAAGGCAGGCGATACGGCCGCCCCGCATGCCGCCGAGAGCCTGTCGTTTGTCGATGTGACCGACGTGACGTTCTACGAGCTCACCGACGAGCAGATCGAGCACTACGTTGCCTCGGGTGAGCCCATGGATAAGGCAGGCGCCTACGGCATCCAGGGCACAGGCGGCCGCATGCTCGTGCACGATATTTCGGGCGACTTCTATAACGTAGTGGGCCTACCCATCGCCCGCGTCGCGCGCGCGATTCAAAAACTCTCGTAATTGCATCTGGCGCTGGGTATTCCCCAGCGCCTACAATTTTGGCGTACCGTACGGATCCCGACCGGGCACAAGGCGCGGCGGAAAACCGATAGGAGTTAAACATGGATACACTGCTCGAGGCCATTGACGTCTGCGATGTCGATGGCTTTTGCTATGGCAACTATACGGACGAGGAGGCCGGCACCGGTTGCACCGTAATCGTGGCACCCGAGGGCGCCACCGGCGGCGTTGACGTACGCGGTGGCGCTCCCGCTTCGCGCGAGACCGACCTGCTACGACCCGAGAACACCGTCGACAAGGTCCACGCCGTCTGCCTTTCGGGCGGATCGGCCTTTGGCCTCGAAGCTGCAAGCGGCGTCGCTCGCGAGCTTGAGAGCCGCGGCATCGGCCTTCCCGTCGGCCCCACGCAGGTGCCTATCGTGTGCTCCAGCTGTATCTTCGACCTTGCCTTTGGTAACCCCACCGTGCGCCCCGACATTGAGGCCGGCATCGCCGCCGTGCGCGAAGCACTCGACCACACCCCCACCAAGCTCGAACAGGGCAACGTAGGCGCCGGCACGGGCGCTACCGTGGGTAAGCTCATGGGGCCTGCCACCTGCATGAAGGCCGGCCTTGGAGCTGCCGCCGTGGCACTCGGCCCCATCAAGGTGGGCGCCGTGGTCTCGGTCAACGCCTGCGGCAACGTTGTCGACCCCTTCACCGGCGAGTGGGTCTCCGGCATGCGCGCCGCAGCCGATAGCGACCAGATCGTCGACATGGAACTCGCAGCCTTTGCCGCCGCCGGATCCATGCAGATGCCGCTCGACCGCACCAACACCACCATCAGCTGCATCGTCACCAACGTGGAACTCACTAAGGCACAAGCCACCAAGGTCTCCCAGATGGCCGCAGACGCCTACGCACACGCCATCCGCCCCACACACACCACCAACGACGGCGACACCATCTACACCCTCGCCAGCGGCAAACTGGGCGCCCAGGCAAGCGCCGCCGTTCCCCTAGACCTGCTGGGCATGCTCGCAGTAAGGGCCCTGGAAACTGCCATCGCAAACGGAGCCAAAACCGCCAAAACCTCCCACGGAATCCCAGGTGCTGCGAAGTAATGCCCGCCCGCCTCCGACCGACTACCAACTAATATTTTTTCAGCCCAGGCCCCTGTGTACCGCGCGTCGAAGATCTTCAAATTCAAATAACCTGACAATCGATTCTTATAGCAGAGGCCCCTTGGCCTTTAGTTTGATACAAGTTCCGCACGAGCCGGAAAGCACTTAATGTGCTTTCCGTGCGAGCAGGACTGTTCGCAGTAGCAAACTAAAGGCCAAGGGGCCCAGTCAACCTATCAGCAGCGATTACTCGGCAGCTAGTTGAATTTGAAGATCTTTGAGGCAAGACGGTATAGGCCGAGTGTGGTTTTGTCTCCGGCCCGTCCGCGCAGATTGGTGAAGAACCCGACCACGCCGTAGCGGGCACGACGATACATGCGCTCGTCGTAGGCCTTCAAATCATTCCACAGCGTCTTTAGGCGCTCGTCGGCGCAATCTTCCTCGGAAAGCTTGGTGAGCACCGAGCAGATCGCCATCATCATGGTGAAATAGCCCATCATGTACGAGCGCAGACGCGACGACTCAACATCGCTGTACAGGTGGTACGACTCCATCATGATGCGCGTCACACGGAACTGCTGGTCCAGACGCTTGACCATCGTGGCCTCGTTGACACTCTGGCCCTCGCGACCGATAAAGTAGCGATAGAGGTCGATGTCGGCGTAGTACATGGTCTTGCAACGCGGCAGCGGCACGTAGGCGTAGATGTTGTCCACATAGAACGTGTGCGGCGGCATGGGAAGGTTGGACTCGCGCAGCACATCCGTGCGATAGCACAGGCTGTGCATGAGTAGGTTCTGGTCCAGGCGGAAATGACCGATCTGATCCCAGGAAAAGATCTTTTTGCGCGGCAGGGCAAATTTGTAGCCAATAGCGGTATGCGTGCCCTCGTAAACCTTCTCGTACACGTAGTTCGAGATAAACAGGTCAACGCGCTGATCGCGCTCTTCAAAGCCACGCAGAATCGACAGCATGGTCGAAAGAGCCGCAGCGTCGAGCCAGTCATCCGAGTCGACAACCTTGTAGTAGGTGCCCTGTGCCTCGCGCAGACCCGAAAGGACGGCAATACCGTGGCCACCGTTCTCCTGGTGTACCGCGCGAATGATACCGGGATAACGTGCCTCCCACTCATCGGCCTTATCGGCCGTCTCGTCCTTGGAGCCGTCGTCCACCACGATAATCTCGATATCGGTGGCGTAATTGCTCCCCTCCAAGATGGAGGTGATGCAATGGTCCATGTCCTTGGCGGCGTTATACGAGGGAATACCGAATGTTATGACTTTATGCATGGCAGGCGATAATCTCATCCGAAAGATCGAGGGCGGAATTGGTCACGGCGTCCATATCGTAGTAACGATACTCGGCCAGACGACCCACCGGGTGGAAGTTCGTCAGGTTCTGGACGCGCTCAAGATAGCGCTCATAGAGCTCACGGTTCTCGGGCTCAAGAATGGCGTAGTACGGCGTCTCGCCCGAGCCGGGCGTATAGGCCTTGGAGTACTCCTTCATGATGGTGGTCTTGCCGGGCAGGATCTGACCGGTCATGTTCTTGAACTCGGTAATGCGCGTGTAGTCCTCGCTCGTGGTGTAGTTGACGGTGCCCACGGGCTGGAACTGGTCCATATCGAGCGTCTCGAACTTCATGTCGAGCGTGCGGTACGGTAGCGCGCCCAGATCGAGATTGAACAGCTCATCGAGCGGACCGGTGTAGACGATCTCGCCACCATAGACCTTGCCGTCGATCTTGACGGTAGTCTCGTCGATTTCAAAGAGGTCACGGGCGTCCACGTCGCAGAACACGTCGATCAGGTCGTGGTCGAGCATGTGCTCAAAGAGCGCCGTGTAGCCCTCCTGCGGCATGCCCTGGAAGGGAGCTTGCGGGAAGTAGCGGTCATCATCGCCCACAAAGACGGGAACGCGGCCGGTGATCGAGGGATCGATCTGATCGGGCGTCTGGCCCCACTGCTTCATGGTGTAATGCAAAAAGACGTTCTCGTAGACGTAATCGGCGACCTCGGCAAGATCCGGGTCGTTCTTCTTACGCAGCTCCATAATGGGCACCTTGACATCCTTGCCAAAGGTCTCCACGAGCTTCTGATACAGCTCCTCGCCGCGCTCGTCACCAAAGGCGAGCTTGAGACTCGCATGGTTGAAGGGCACGGGCATAAGGGTACCGTTGATGTTGGCGAGCACCTTGTGCTGATAATCCGTCCACTTGGTAAAGCGCGACAGGAAATTGTGCACGCGCTCGTTAAAAGTGTGATAGATATGCGGACCGTACTCGTGGATCAGGATTCCGGCCTCGTCAGTGCAGTCATAGGCATTGCCCGCAATGTGGCTACGGCGCTCCAAAACGGCAACACGATAGCCGATGGTCTCGGCAAGACGGCGGGCGCAAACGGCACCGGCATATCCAGCACCGACGACAATCATGTCGTACGCGCCGGCGTTAAAGCCTTCAGGCAGGCCTGAGGTAATCTGCATCGATACTCCTTGTCAAAAGCCACGGGCTCGTTAGCTGGGCTTTTCTCGAACATTCTTCGAGACATATTTATCAGAGCGATTATAGCGCTAATGCGTCCTATAATGAGCTTGCCACACAAGGAAAGCTCAAGCACCGCGGCGTACATAATTGAAAGGTAAACCCGCTAGCAGCGGGTTTATTCGTGAACAGCCGGGTGCCTGGAGCTTAGCGAAACGCTTGTAAGGAGTAACATGAGCGATTTCCTAAACCGTATGAAGTCTGCCGCCAAGGCCGACCTTAAGACGATCGTCCTGCCCGAGGGCGAGGATCCGCGCACTATCGTCGCGGCCACCAAAATCATCGAGGAGGGCCTGGCAAAGATCGTCATCCTGGGCAACCCCGACGAGATCAACGTTCCCGGCGCTACCGTCATCGACCCGCGCAATGCCGAGAAGCACGAGGAGTACGCGCAGAAGTTTGCCGAGCTCCGCGCCAAGAAGGGCGTTACCATCGAGCAGGCTCGCGCCCAGGTGATGGACGCCACCTACTTTGGCACCATGATGGTCAAGATGGGCGATGCCGACGGCCTGGTCTCCGGCGCCTGCCACTCCACCGCCGACACCCTGCGCCCCGCGCTTCAGATCCTCAAGACCGCCCCGGGCACCAAGCTGGTCTCGGCCTTCTTCGTGATGTGCACCGACACCCCGCAGTTCGGCACTGACGGCACGCTGATCTTCGCCGACTGCGGCCTCAACATCAACCCGTCCTCCGACGAGCTCTCCGAGATCGCCATCGCCTCCGCTCACTCCTGGTCCACCTTCATGGGCAACGTTGAGCCGCACGTGGCCATGCTCTCCTACTCCACCATGGGCTCCGCTGGCGGCGAGGTCGCCAAGAAGGTCCAGGAGGCTGTGAAGTTCTGCAAGGAGAAGGCTCCCGAGCTCGCCATCGACGGCGACCTGCAGCTCGATGCCGCTATTGTCCCCACCGTCGCCCAGCTCAAGGCTCCCGGCTCCTCCGTTGCCGGCAAGGCCAACGTGCTCGTGTTCCCCGACCTCGAGGCCGGCAACATCGGCTACAAGCTGGTCCAGCGCTTCGCCGGCGCCGACGCCTACGGCCCCATCCTGCAGGGCATCGCCAAGCCGGTCAACGATCTGTCGCGCGGCTGCTCTGCTGACGACATCGTGGGTGTCGTGGCCATCACCGCCGTCCAGGCTCAGATGGCTGAGTAGCGGACATATCCCCTCGGGACAGGAATTTCCACCTGCTAGCAAAAAGGCCTCCGGAACTGTTGCTCTGGAGGCCTTTCGTTTACTTGCAAATGCGCGCGTTAGTTGTTCTTGGTCAGGCGCTCGACGTCGTGGGCGATCATGTATTCCTCGTCGGTGGGGATGACCATAACCGTGACGGAAGAGCCGGCGGCGCTGATGACCTGTGGGCCGTTGCCCACGGCCTCGCGGTTCTTGTTGTTGTCGATGCGCACGCCCAACCACTCAAAGCAGTCGCAGAAGGCCTTGCGGATCGACCAGTCGTTCTCGCCGATGCCGGCGGTAAAGGTAATGGTGTCCACGCCCGCCATGGAAGCGATCATGGAACCGGCCTGCTGCATGGCCTTATAGGCGAACATATCGAAGGCGAGCAGGCAGCGCTCGTCGCCCTCGGAGGCGCGCGTGCGGATGTCGCGGGCGTCGTTGGAGATGCCCGAGATGGCAAGCAGACCAGACTGCTTGTTCATCATGTCATCGACTTCCTGGTAGCTGTAGCCGCCCTCGCGCTGCAGGTAGCACACGGTGGCCGGGTCGATGGAACCACAACGGGTGCCCATCATCAGGCCATCGAGCGGCGTGAGACCCATCGTGGTGTCGCGGCACACGCCGTCCTCGATAGCAGCGAGCGAAGCACCGTTGCCCAGATGGCACGAAAGCAGACGGTGGCAGCGCGAACCCAGGATCTCCTTGGCCATCATCCACTCATAGCGGTGGCTCGTGCCGTGGGCGCCGTACTTGCGCACGTGGTACTTGTCGCAAACGTCCTTGGGCAGCGCGTAGGTGTAGGCAACCTCGGGCATGGTCATGTGGAACGAGGTGTCGAAGACCGCCACGTTGGGCAGCTCCGGATACTTCTCACGGCAATACTCAATCGCTGCGGCCTCGCCGTAGTTGTGCAGCGGAGCAAGCGGTGCCACCTCAAGAATCTTGGCCATAACCTCGTCGTCGACAACCGCGGAATCATCGAAGTGCCAGCCGCCCTGAACGATACGATGCCCAATGCCATCAATCGTAAAGTCGGTCTTCTCGAGCTCCTCGAGCACGCGAGCGATAGCAGAGCGATGATCGGGGAAAGGGACCTCCTCGGTCTGCTTAGCGCCACCGTTCTCGGAGTGGCCAAAGATGCCCATGTCCGATCCGATACGCTCGCAGTTGCCCTTGGCGAAAACCTTGCGGGTATCGGTATCCAAAAGCTGATATTTAAGGCTTGAGCTGCCGGCGTTGACAACAAGTACGTTCATGAGACTCCTTCGCAGTGCAATACGGTCGACGCAGGCCCCTTAAGGCGGCCGCATTTTAATAAGAAGTTATCATATCTTGATAAATAGATATCAGCATATCGCCCAACGAGCGCAAAAGAGGGGCCGAACGGCGCTCGGTCGTCCAGCCCCTCCCCTCTTGCAATTACTTGCCGTTGACGATGCGCTCGACGTCGGAAGCGATCATGAACTCCTCGTCCGTAGGGATGACGAAAATCTTGACCTTGGAATCCTTGGCGGACAGGCACCAAGCGCCGTCGCCACGCAGGGCATTACGGGCGTGATCCATCTTGACGCCCATAAAGGCCAGACGATCGGCCACGCCAGCGCGAACGGCCGGAGCGTGCTCGCCGATGCCGGCGGTAAAGACCAGGGTGTCCATGCCGCACATGGAGGTGGCCATCTCGGCGGCCTTAGCGGCAATCTTGTAGACGAACATATCGAAGGCGAGCTGAGCCTCGGGGTCACCAGCAGCGGCGAGCTCCTCAACGTTGCGGCAGTCGTTGGTCTTGCCACCGGTCACAGCCAAAAGGCCAGACTTCTTGTTCATCATCTCGTCGACCTCGTCGAAGGTGTAGCCACCCTCGCGCTGCAGGTAGCACACGGTAGCCGGGTCGATGGAGCCGCAGCGGGTGCCCATCATGACGCCGTCGAGCGGCGTCAAGCCCATGGTGGTGTCCATGCACTTGCCGTCCTCGATGGCGCACAGGGAAGCGCCGGAGCCGATATGGCACACGACGACCTTGCGGGCCTCGCCGTTGGTCATCTCGGCGACCTTCTTGGAGATGTAGCGATAGCTGGTGCCGTGGGCGCCGTACTTACGGATGTGCAGCTTGTCGCAAACATCCTTGGGAAGGGCGTAGGTCTTGGCGACCTCGGGCATGTTGAAGTGGAAAGCGGTGTCGTAGACCGTGACGTTGGGCAGATCGGGATACTGCTCCAGGCAGTACTCGATAACGTTGGCCTCGGGGTTGTTGTGCAGCGGCGCCAGCGGGGCGACCTCGCGAATCTTGGCGAGGACGTCCTCGTCGACGAGGGAGGAATCACCAAAGTACCAACCGCCCTGAACGATACGGTGGCCGATGCCCTCGATCTTGACGCCGTTGGCCTCAAGGTCCTTCAGGACGACCTCGATGGCGACCTTGTGGTCGGGGAACTCGATGTTCTCGGTCACCTTCTTGGAGCCATTGGCAGCATGGGTGAAGGTACCACCGGTAAAGCAGACGCGCTCGCAGGAGCCCTTTGCGGACACCTTATGGGACTTGGTGTCGATGACCTGATACTTAAGGGTCGAAGATCCCGCGTTGACGACCAGAACGTTCATGTGTCTCCCTACTAACAGGCGGTGTGGCGCCGCCAGGTTACATACGCTTCAATAATAAACCCAAACGCCCTCGCGCTCGGGTTTATTGCGTTGATATATAAGTTATCGGTGCCTAAATACTCATGGCCTTTGACTTGTAAGACGAAATAGCGCGGGGATATACACCAGGGAAGAAATCCCGAGCGCAACAAGCAATACGACTCGAATGCCCGCGATGCTGCTCAACGCAGCATTGAACAGATAGAAAAGGATGGCACCCACCGCCACCATCTGGCTTTGGACCGAAATCAGGGAACAGCGCATCGAAGAATCGACAGCATTTTGAAAAATTGAGTATTTAATTGGAGCAAATAACGAGTACGCGACCGTCTGCAGTACATAGAACACGGGCAGCAAATAGACCGGAGTAAAGGGAATCAAAAACAGAGCAGCCAGGGAAAGGCGCACGATGCCGCAAATACGCGCAAAACGGCCCTTGTCGACATGAGCAATCACACTGGGCACAATAAGCCCCATGGAGGCCGAGGCAAGAAGCTGGACCGCAATGATCACACCCGAAGCGACGGCATTCATTCCGCGACCCGCAAGCAACAGTGAGAAAAAGTCTTCCAGGGCGACAAAAGCAAATGCCTGAGAGCAGTCCATGATGAACGCTGAACGAAGAATGCCGTTACGCGCAATAGCGGCACCGATCATCTTCGGGCTAATTCCACGCTTAGGTGTCGCTGTAGTGTCCCCTCTTCGCATCTCAGGAATGCAGACAACGACAACCAACGTCAACACCATTGCGATGATATCTGCCAAAAGACCAATGAGATACGCGCCAGCGGACGAAATGAAACCGCCCACACAAGCGGAGAGGGCATAAGAGGCATAGAAAACAAATCGCTCAACGACATTAAGCCTTACGAGCTGGTCCAGAGAGACGCTGTCAATGTAAATCGCTTCCATGGACCCGCTCATACATGCAGCGGCAAAACCTTTGAGAGCAAACGCGCCGATTAAAAGCAGAGGAGAACGGACGAGAAGCAGGGCGGCGTAGTATCCAAGCATCCCCACGACGCCAACGAGACCACTTGTCTTTCGTCCAAACCTATCGGCAATATAGCCAGTGGGAACTTCAAGGATGAACTTGCTCACTTGATATGCAATCATCATGCTAGAAATCGCCACCATCGAGAATCCGACGAATTCAAGGTAAACCGTCAGAAAATACAAAATGGTGCTGAAGTTCGACAGAAAAACAAACGTCATATAAAGCAAAACCGTACGGTTTTTCATGCTCCGCCCTCCAAGAGTCAACAATCTAAATCGGAATCTTGGAAAAGCATGAGGGCAAAGCCGTCAGTCATGTGTTACAAGGCGTCAACATTCACTTGACGACACGAGGCCAAATGGCCTCACGAAGCAAGATGACGCAATAGGTGAAGAAATACCGTCTGGTGTCGATCGGTCCAGGCATTTTGTCGATAGCAAAAGTAGATGGGCAAGGCTACGTCATGCGAACCTTCAATAGAGTACTCGCTCACTTCCGACCCATCTGATGCGAGAGAAGAGCCAGAAAAACCCAATATCAATCCCCCGGCTTGAAGAAACTCAGCCTGCGCTCTGTTTCCGTATTCGACGTCGCGGAAGCGGAAATTAACCAGCTGAGCTTCGGGGCATTGATTGATCGCATTGAGACAGGGCGACAAATTAATGGGAACAGCTAACCTGCCGCCCAGTAACTCACGAACGGTCATAGCACCCACAGATTGATGACCCGCTGGGCACGAAAGAACCTTGAGCTCCTTTTCACCCAAGTATTTCGAAGAAAGGACACTGTCCCTTGGTTCCTCAAATGAGATGGCCGCATCCGAAATGCCAAGCACAAGTGATTCAAAGCATGTAGCCGTTGGCTGATGCCACACATCAAGGTGAATCTGAGGGTGCGAGCTTTCAAACGAGTCGTACCAGTTTTCGGAAAAAAGACGCCCCCGCCCGTGAAGACAGGGGACGTAAAGACGAAAGTGGCCGTCGGGCGAAACGCCACCGTTCCCCGATTGGGTGTACTTTTTGAGATCGTCGACTTGTGCCAGGATCACGCGTGCACGACGCGCAAATTCTCTGCCCGCCGGAGACAAAACAGCCTCCCCCGCCGATCGATTGAGCAAAACGATCTGATACTCAGGCTCCAGTTTCTTAATTGCCGACGAGACAGCCTGTGGGCTCACGTGAACGGCGCGAGCCGCTTTGCGCACGCCGCCGTAGTTCGCTACCGCTTGAAGGTATTCGAGTTGAGAAAACTGCATAGGTTACTCCAAAGGCAGCCAAGGCGACGGGCCGTGCGTCCTCAGATGAGGTTCTCGCCCAGGTTCTTGCCGCCGAGGACGTGCATGTGGAAGTGCATGACGGTCTGACCGGCGTTGACGCCCTTGTTGGAGATGACGCGGAAACCGTCCTCCAGACCCTTGGCCTTGGCGACCTCCTGGATGGCGTGGGCCATGGCGCCCATGGTCTCGGCGGGCACGTTATCGGCGATGTCACTGTAGTGCTTCTTGGGGATCACGAGCGTGTGGACCGGCGCCTGGGGATTGAGGTCGTCGAACGCGATGACCTGGTCATCCTCGTAGACGACGGTCGAGGGGATCTCGTGGTTGGCAATTTTGCAGAAGATGCAATCACACATGGTTGGTTCCTTTCTCACAGACCAAGGTAATTATATTTGGTCGGGATGGTTAGAACGAAAGGTTGTCGTCGGTGTTGGCGGCTTCGCCGTCGGCGAGCACGTCGTTGCCGTCGACGTCCTTCAGGAGCACCGAGACCTTCTGCTCGGCATCGGACAAGCGGGTACGCAGGCTCTTGAGGAGCTCGACGCCGCGGGTATAGCTCTCAAGCGACTCCTCGAGCTCCATATCACCCGACTCCAAGCTGCGGATGATGAGCTCCAACTCCTGTGAAGCCTGCTTGTACGTAAGCTGCTCGACCGGGGTCTTCTCTGCCATATCTGTTTCCTTTCCTAAAGGTTTATCGCTATGAAACGCGGCCTACTCGACCGTATCGACCGTTGCCGCCACGTTGCCGTCTGCCATGCGCACGCGAATGGCGTCACCGGGCTTAAAGGTCTTGGCGCTCGTGGCCACCCCATCATCGCTGTACGCGATGGAATAACCACGGGCAAGCACCTTGAGCGGCGACAGGGCATCGAGCGAGGCTGCCGCACGGCCCAGGTCGGAT
This sequence comes from Coriobacteriaceae bacterium, assembly GCA_902363125.1. Lineage (GTDB taxonomy): Bacteria > Actinomycetota > Coriobacteriia > Coriobacteriales > Coriobacteriaceae > Collinsella. Next base: position 41,277 of record CABIZD010000013.1, on the reverse strand, counting down.
GCTGGCTTGTTGAGCATCGTGCGCCCCTGATGCTCCAGGCGGGAGCTTGCGAGCGTGAGCGCATGGCGCTTGCCATCGAGTCCTGAGGTGCTTGCGATCAAGCGCTCGGGCAGACGCTCAAAGTTGGAGCGGAATGCCCCAACCGAACGCGTTATGGCGCCGGACAAACGATCGGCCGTCAGGGCAAGCTCAGACTCGCGACGCTCAACCATAAACGTTGGGTCGTTGAGGCACGGGCGGCACGCAGCCGCATCGAGCGCATCGCCCAAGCGAGCCGTATAGGTATCCCAGGCACGGCGACCGCGCTGATCGAGCATCTCCAGGTCGACCTGGGCCGACCCAATCATCGATGCCATCGCAGCACCCAGACGTTGATAGCGCGCCTCGAGCACATCGGCCAACTCCGTCATAGCCGGCGCCACCGATTCGGCCGCCGCCGTAGGCGTGGAGGCGCGACGGTCGCTCACCATGTCGCAAATCGAGGTATCGGGCTCATGGCCAATGCCGGTCACCACGGGCACGGGACAAGCCGCCACCGCGCGGGCAAGCTCCTCGTCATTAAAGGTCATGAGGTCCTCAAAGGAGCCGCCGCCGCGCACCAACAAAATACAGTCGGGCGCCGGCGTAATGGAAGCGGCGCGGCGCAGGCCCTCAATGAGCTCTGTCGGCGCACCCTCGCCTTGTACCTTGGCACCCACGCAGACGAGCTCGACGAGCGGGTTGCGACGACGCAATGTGCGCTTGACGTCGTCGATTACGGCACCCGAAAGCGAGGTGACGACCGCCACGCGGGAGCAGAACACCGGGATGCGGCGCTTGCGCGCTTCGTCCATCAGACCCTCACGGCGTAGCTTTTCGGCCAGTTGCGCCACTTGTTGACGCAGCAGACCCTCCCCCGCCAGCGAAAACGAGCGAGCGACAAAGCTCATGCGGCCCGTAGCCTTATAGAGATTGAAGCTGCCCTTAAAGCTCACCTGCATACCGTCGCGCAGATCGAACGTGCGCTTGAGATAGGCACCCTTCCAAATGATGCAGTCAACGGCGGCCGAATCGTCCTTGATCTGGAAATAGCAGTGGCCGCTTCGGGCGTTAGGACCACGAAAACCCGTGACCTCGCCCAAGACGCTCAGCTGCGGAATGGCATCGAGCGCACCGGCGGCGATCTCCACCGCCTGGCTCACGCTGAGCTCCTTGCGCTCTTGCTCGTCCGAACCGTCGAACTCGGCGGAAACGGCATTACCGGTTAGGTTCCAGCCTGCCACGCAGCCTCCTTTCGTTATCGAGCACAGAGGCTCCGGCCCCGTGCGAAATTAAGTCCAACACATAGTACAGCGCCGCGAGGACACGAATCCCCGCGGCGCCTGCCTGTCCCATTTGTTATCGGTTGGAGTTTCTGTTGTAGCGAGCCATAAGGTAGAGCAACTGAATGATCGAAGTGAGCGCTGCAGCCACATAGGTAAGCGCGGCTGCCGTCAGTACCTTCTTGGCGCCGTTGACCTGCTTGGAGCTCATGTCCGACTGCTCGATGTACGCCACAGCACGTCGGCTGGCGTCAATCTCGACAGGCAACGTAACGAGTTGGAACAGCACACTAAACGAGAAGAAGATCAACGCGAGGGTCGTGAGCCCGGCAATGTTCATAAACAGGCCCAAGAGTAACACGATGGTCCAGGTGTTCTGGGTAAAGTTGACGACCGGCACGAGGGCGGTACGCACTTTCATCATGGCATAGCCGCTTTGACGCTGGGCGGCATGGCCCGCCTCGTGGCAGGCGACGGCAACGCTTGCGACCGAACCGCCCGAACGGTTGGCATCCGACAGATACAGGTTGTTGTCCTGCGGGTTGTAATGGTCGGTGAGCTCGCCAGCGACACCCTTGATACCCACGGCGCTACAACCGTTGGCATCGAGCATGCGGCGAGCGACTGTGGCACCCGTATCGCCGTCCGAGCGAACCTTGGACCAGGTTTTGTACGTCGAGTTGATATAGTTCTGTGCGGCAAGGCCAAGCACCGTGCAGACAAGAACAACCAGCAGGTACAGCGGGTCGATGCCAAAGCCGTATCCATAGTAATAAGGCATGCGAATTCCTCCGAGTCGAGTTACACGTTGGAGGCATTTTACCCACTCAACCGGCTAGGCTTCCCTACAGGAGCTCGATTTTGCCGTCCTTCACCGTCAACCCCATATTGCCGGAAAGCAGATCGTCCAGGCGCGAGCCCACAAGCTCAAAGCGCCAACCTTCGCGCAGGCGGCTCTGCTCGGGATGCTCAATGTAGTCGGCCAGGTCATCGCGCGAGGCAATGACCGAGGTCGCAACGCCTGAGCGCTCGGCAACCAGGCGGATAAGCGCATACATAAGGTCAGTCACGCTCTCCAGCTCCGGCGAAATCTGACGATGTCCGCGCACCAAGAGCGGCAGGCGATCGTGCGGACAGCTCGCACCGCGCTTGATGGCCATGAGCGCACCGTCCACGTCGCGCTCCCCCAATTGATCGGTACCGCGAATGCTACGGAACTCCTCAACGCGCACGGGATTGCGCTTAACGAGCGCTAGCAGCGTGTCGTCGGACATGACCCACTTGCGTGGGATGTTGCGCCGCTCGGCGCGGTCCTCGCGCCAGGCGGCGAGCTCGCGCGCGATACCCAGCTGATGACGGCTGCACGAATTGATGCGCTTGACCTTGCGGAACGCCTCGTGGCGATCGGCGCGATAGTGCGACTCGTCAGCCAGCGGGCGCAGCTCGTCGAGCACCCAGTCCACACGGCCCAGCTCGCGCAGGCGGCTCATCATCTCGGTATAGGCGACGATCAGGTACTTGACGTCATCGATCGCATACTCAATCTGCTTATCGGTCAGCGGGCGGCGCGACCAGTCGGTCAGTGACTCGGTCTTGGGCAGCGATACGCCGCAGAACGTCTGAACAAGCGCGCCATACGAAATCTGCTGGCGCTCGCCCAAAAAGGCGGCGGCGACCTGCGTATCGAAAATCGGTCGTGGCAGCACGCCCACGGTATGGAGCATGACCTCCATATCCTGCGAGCACGCGTGGAAGACCTTGGTCACGCTCTCGTCGGCCATAAGCTCGGCCAGCGGCGATAGGTCGTCGATTACCAGGGGATCGACCGCGACGCTCTCAGCAGGGGTGGCAATCTGAACCAAACATAGACGCGGATGGAACGTGCGCTCGCGCAAAAACTCGGTATCGACGGCAATCGCGTCGAACTCACGGGCGCGCTGGCAAAAGTCGAGTAGAGCCGGATGTGTGGAAATGTACATATCAACCCATCGAATAAGGTTAGGCCCGAAAAACACGGGTAGGATATCGGCATTGCCTTACAACTATACTCGGTTAGTCACAGAACGGGAACGTAAGTATGCGCTGCCTTATCATCCACAACCCGGCATCGGGCCCCAGCTCAGATGAAATCTTCGCATTCACGCACGCCCTTGCACAGGGCGGCGACGAGGTCGTGATGCGCTTTATCGGCGATGGCATGGAACCCGAGGACGCCGTGGCAGACGTGCGCGAGTTTGACCGCGTGGTCGTTTCGGGCGGCGACGGCACTGTCTCCAACGTGCTCGACCAGATGCGCGGATGCGGTGTCCCCACGCTCGTCTTCCCCTCCGGTACGGCCTGCCTGTTCTTCAACAACATCGGCAATGCCCCCGAGGCGGCGGCGCTCGCCAAGGCCTGCCGTGCCGGTCGCACGGTCAAAGTCGACATGGGCGAGCTCTTTTGGCTCGACGAGAACGGCAACGAGAAGCGCCACGGCTTCATCATCATCGCCGGCTCGGGCTTCGACGCCGAGATCATGATGAAGGCCGCCCCCACCAAAAACGACATCGGCGAGATCGCTTACTTCCTCTCCGCGCTCGCCACGCCCAATCCCACGGTGGCGCACTTTACGATTGAGCATGACGGCATTGTCGAGGAGCTCGACGGCATCTGCTGCATGGCCGGCAACACCTCGGTCATCCAAAACGACATCAACCTGTTCCCCGACTGCCGTATGAACGATGGCATGGTCGACATTGCGGTCATCGAACCCGTAAAAACTGTGCAGCTTCTACCGACTGTGATCACCGCCGCACTCGACCCCGCCGGCAAGGTACTCGGCCGCCCGCAGTTCAAGATCATCCAGACCAAGGAAGCCAAGATCACCTGCACCCCGTCGCTGGGCATGCAGTTCGATGGCGAGATTATCTCCAGCAATTCGGGCGTCTTTGGAGCCCGCGCGCTTCCGCAATGCCTCGACCTCATCGTCGACGAATTCTCCCCGCTCGGAAAATAGGAGGACCCTATGAACGACAATCCCCTGCTCGGCTTTATCATCATCGTTTTGGCCATGCTCGTCGGCTATGCGATCAACGTGATCCACCGCCGGAAGAAGTAATTCCACATTGGTATGATATTCATCCAATTATCGTCTCCCCTGCTGTTTATGCATTTGCCAAACAGCGGGGGATTTTCTTTGCGGCCCGTGCAAGGCGCTTTATTCAGGTAATGTAATTGCAGGACGTCTTTATTAAAGTAAAGCTACAAACCGAGTATAATTAACCACTCATCGCATATTTCATTACGCTTATCGAGTAAGTTTCTTTCATAGATGAATATTGTTTCCAGTTCGTTACGCTAATGGGGTGTCTTTATTGGCTGAAGCTCTCTGGCAACGGAGAGCTTTCGCACGCTGGGAGGGAAAATGAGGAAAACTCACCCCGTCAACGCGCTCAAAAAGCTTGGCATAGGCCTCGCCTTTGGAGCTGCAACCATCATGTCCATGCCGACGTCTGCGCTCGCCTGCACGCAGATCTACATGGGCGGCAAGCTCACGGCGGACGGCAACACGTACTACGGCCGCGCCGAGGACTTTGGCAAGCGCTATCTTAAGCACTACGGCATCGAACCTGCCCACGAACCTGGCTTTAAGTACAGCTCGATTGAATCTGCTTTTGAATACACTTCGAACAAGCCTACCTATCGCTACAGCTATGTACGCGACCACCCCTCCAACTGGATGGGTCGCACCGACGCCTACTCCGAGGCCGGCATCAACGAGAAGGGCGTCTCCTGCTCCGCCACGCTAAGCACCTCCTATAACGAGGAGGCCGCTGCAGCAGACCTCATCGATGAGGAAGTGGGTCTGGGCGAGTACAGTTACGGCAGCATCATCCTGGGCGAGAGCGCCACGGCCCGCGAGGGCGTCGAGCTCCTCGGCAGCCTGATCGATGATCAAGGCGTCTGCACCAACGACCAGATCATCATCGCCGACAACAACGAGACCTGGCTGTTCGCCACACTTTCCGCCCATCAGTGGATCGCCATGAAGCTCGCTGACGACGTCGCGTCGCTCAACCCTAATATCGGGAGCCTCAACTACGATGTCGACCTCAATGACACCGAGAATTGCCTCCACTCTGAAAAGATCCAATCCATGCCCGAAGAAAAGGGTTTCGCCAAATACTCCGCTGACGGCAAATTCGATGTCGCCCAAACGTATGGCGAAAGCCTCGCCGATTCCGGCGTAAACCAGTGGTCCCGCTATGTACAAGGCCGCGATTATTTTGGTAGTCAGCTGACCGAAGGCACAGATTACGACATTATCACAGTAAAGGAGAAAGGAAAACCTGACCAAAAGGGAGCCATGGTCAGCGAAATCCAGCCCCTGTTCTTCAAGCCTGGCAAGTCTGGTTGGAGCACTTTCGAGTTGATTCGCGCCTTCGGCAACCGCGGCGAGAACGTCCCTGGCCTCAACGCGAACACTGATGGTGTTTATTGCATCGGCAGCGAGCGCAACACCGAGATCAACCTCTTCCAGATTCGTCGCGGGTATGACCCCGAAGTCGCTACCATCCAGTGGGAAATGCTCTCCCGCGCCGCGTACTCCGTCGCCATCCCGTTGTACTCCGCTCTGATAACTGAGGTCAGCCCGTACTTCAGCGATCAGACCGTCTCCTTCGATCACTGCAAACAGACTGACGTCGTGTACAACGAGGAGCCCGAGAACTCAATCAACTACGTCCTCATGGACATCAGCTCGCTCTGCTTTGAGAACCCTGACACCCTTGGTATCAGCGTCCGTGCCTACCTCGATGCGCTCCAGAACGAGCTCATCGAGCAGAACAAGGAAGTTGACGCCGCCATGCTAGCCGAGACGACCACCGAGGGCCGCACTGCCCTGGCCAACAAGGCCGGCAAGGCTGCTACCGAGAACACCTACAAGAAGTGCAAGGCCCTGCTCCAGGAGATGCGCGCCTATCAGAAGGCCGAAAACTTCGACCAGCCCTTCACCCCGAGCGACCTGAACACCGAGACCAACGGCCTCAAGGTGTCCATCACCTACGCCAAGGACGCTCTTGCCACCGACCCGGTAACCCCGGATCAGCCTGGTACTCCTGAGCAGCCCGGTACCCCCGAGCAGCCCGCTAAGCCCGAGCAGCCCACCACCAAGCCCGAGAAGCCTGGCAAGTCGGACACCACGACCACGGTAACCACCAACAAGACGAACACCAAGGGCGGCCTGCCCACCACCGGTGATCGTTTTGATGGCCGCATGGTGGCCGCATTCGCCATCGCTGGCGTTGCCGTCATCTCCGCGGGCGGTTACTTCCTCTACCGTCGCAATAAGGAGTAACGTCTTAGCTGAGCGGACAAGGCAGCAATGGCAGCCTCGCCCGCTCAGCCCGCTCTTTTGACCGGCGGGAAACCCGCCTGAAATCTTTTTAAAAAAGATTTCCCCGCACACACTTTGCTGTGCTATAGTGCAGCGCAACAGCAACAAGGTGCGACCGCGCCACGGCATCATGAAAGGAGCCACCGACATGAAGAACACGATGAAGTCTCTCAACAACTGGTGGTGGCGTGATGCGAATACGATCGGTCGACAGTGAGTCCCTCACGCCTGCTTTTGCGCTCTAGGTGATTGGAAGGCCTCCGGTTTCGACCGGGGGCCTTTTTCTATCTCGAGCCCGATCGCATTCGCATCACGCGCCTCCGTTTTTCTCTTACACTCCCCTTTTTGAAAGGATTTTCACCATGTCTCAGAACACCACCGCCACCGCCCAGCCCCGCACCGTCCAGACCGCCGACCGCGGCAAACTCGATGTCCGTGCCCTCGTCCTGCTCGCCATCCTGCTCGCCGCCGGCTTCATCCTCAACTTCACCGTCGGCAAGGCAGTCTCGAGCATTTCGGGCGGTATGATCAGCCCCGAGTTCATCATCTCGGCCTTCTGCCTCACCATTCTGGTCGTTCGCCCCAACATCGGTCAGGCACTCGTCATTGGCCTCATCTCGGCTGCCGTGATCCAGATCACCACCACTTCGCCGTTCGTCGATTTTGCCGCCGAGGGCATCGCCGCCATGCTCATGGCCGGCATCGTCAACGCCGCCGGCAAGAACGGTCAGGTCAAGCCCGCCATCGCCATTGTTGCAACCTTCCTGACCACCTTTGTCTCCGGCGTCATCTTCATGGTCATCAAGATGGCCATGCTCGGCGTGGTAGGCGAGCTCGCCGCCGCCATGCTGCCCGTCGTTGCCATGACCGCCGTCTTTAACGCCATTCTGGTCGGCGCCCTCTACCTGCCCATCCAGAAGGCTCTTAGACTCAACTAACCCGCTCGGCTTTACGAGCCACCCCATCTTGGCGTTCATTCGTCGCTCGCGTACCCAAGTACGCTTCGCTCCTCTTTCTCGCGCCAACCTGGGGCCCCTCGTAAAGCCGTCTCCGTGCTTCACCACCAAAAACTGTCCCAAACGACTAGCTTTTGGGGACGTTCTTAAACGACTAGTCATTAAAGAACGTCCCCAATGACTATGAAAGGTATCCATGGAAACGATCATCAACGTCGACGATGTCTCGTTCTCCTATGGCACGCAGACCGAGCAGGCGCTCAGCCACATCTCGCTCAGCGTGAACAAGGGAGATTTCATCGGCATCATCGGGCCCTCGGGCGCCGGCAAGTCCACGCTTGCCGCCTGCCTGTCAGGTGCCGTGCCCCACCACTACACCGGCGCGTTCTTTGGGTCCGTCATGGTTGACGGCCATGACACCTGCGAGGTCTCGCTGACCGACGTGTCACAGATCGTCGGCAGCGTGCTGCAGGATATCGACACGCAGATGGTCGCCTCGGTCGTCGAGGACGAGATGCTCTTTGGCCTCGAGAACTTTGGCGTTCCCCACGACCAGATCGAGCAGCGCGTGAGCGAAACGCTCGAGACCGTCGGCATCAGCGACCTGCGCGACCGCGAGATCGCCACCCTCTCGGGCGGACAGAAGCAAAAGGTAGCCATCGCCGCCATCCTCGCCATGCGTCCGCGCGTCTTGGTTCTCGACGAGCCCACCGCGGCACTCGACCCCGCCAGCTCCACATTGGTCTTCGAGACGCTGCGTGAGGCAAACCGCGCACTTGAAATCACCATCGTCGTTGTTGAGCAAAAGGTCGCCCTGCTCTCGGAGTACTGCAACCGCGTGCTCGTGCTCAACCATGGCGAAATCGCGCTGCAGGGCGAGCCACACGAGGTCTTCGCACGCACCGACGAGCTTCGCACCATCGGCGTCGATTGTCCGCGCGTCACGCGCATCTTCAACAGCCTCGAGACCGATGGCTTGGTAAGCGGCACGCCCTGTCTGGATGTCGACGAGGCAGAACGCCTAATCACGGAAATCGTCGACCCCGACCGTGCGACAAGCGACACCCGGGCGCCCGCAGGCTCCCCGCACGCGCCATCGCTGCGCCCGCATGCGAAAGACGCCGAGCCGGTGCTCACCTTTGACCATGTCGAATTTTCCTACCCCCATGGAGGCGCCGCCGTTCACGACCTCAACTTGACGCTCTACCCCGGCGAGCTCGTGGGCATTGTCGGCCAAAACGGAGCCGGCAAAACCACGCTCACCAAACTGCTCACGGGTTTGCTCAAGCCCGCATCGGGCAGCGTACGCGTTACGGGCTTGGACACGGCATCGGTTCCCACGAGCCGCATCGCACGCGAAGTGGCAACGCTTTTCCAGAACCCCGACCGCCAAATCTGCAAAGACACCGTGCTCGACGAGGTCGCCTTTGGTCTAGAACTTGCCGGCATCGACCGCGCCGAAGCCCTGCGTCGCGCCCAGCTCGTCATCGACCGCTTTGGCTTGCCGGCCGACGAGGCGCCCTTCTCGCTCTCGCGCGGCCAGCGACAAATGGTGGCGCTTGCCTCCGTCGTAGTGGTTGAGCCCAAGATCGTCGTGCTCGACGAGCCCACGAGCGGCCTTGATTACCGCGAGTGCATGACCGTCATGGAAACGGTGCGTACCATGGCCGAGCGCGGTTGCGCCGTTATCATGGTCTGCCACGATATGGAAGTCGTCTCCGACTTTGCCGAGCGCATTGTGGTAATGGCCGACGGTCGCATCCTCGACCGCGGCCGCACGCACGAGCTATTCTCGAACATCGATCTCATGCGGCGTGCCTACGTGGAGCCTCCTCAGGTTATTGAACTCTCGCGCCGTCTGGCATCTTCCGTCTCGCCCGCTTTTGCGCAGGTGAGCGAGGTCACCGATGTCGTTCGAATTACCAAGGAGATGGTCCACCGTGGTTAACATCATCGACTACATGCCGGGCGATACGCTGCTGCATCGCCTGAATCCCGTCGTCAAACTGGGCCTCGCTGCCGCCATCATCGTCGGCATCTTCTTGTCCGACACCTACGTGGCGCTACTGGGCTTTTTGGCACTCACCCTTGCGCTGGCTGCCTATGCCGGCGTCGTCGACCGTCTGTTCTCGCTGCTCAAGTTGCTGATTCCGCTCGCGCTTATCATGCTGGTGCTCCAGCTGGCCTTTATGCGTGATGGCAACGTGGTATGGGGTTTTATCACCGACACGGGCCTCATCACAGGATCGAAGGCCTGCCTGCGCCTGCTGGGTGTGGCGTTACCACTCATCCTCATGCTCATGGTGACCAAGCTCAACGACCTTGCCAACGCCTGCGTCGAGGTGCTGCACGTGCCGTATCGCTATGCTTTCACTTTTACCACGGCGCTGCGCTTCGTGCCGGTGTTTGGTCAAGAGATGAACGCCATCATGGAGGCGCAGACCGCACGCGGCGTCGAGTACGACACCAAGAACCCCATCAAGAAGCTTAAGCTCATGCTGCCACTGTGCGTGCCGCTGCTCATCTCGAGCGTGGGCAAGACCGATGCCACAGCCTTGGCGGCAGAACAGCGCGGCTTCTATCTGCGTACGCGCGCCAGCTCGTACAAGCGCTACCCCATCAAGGGCCTAGACATCGCCGTGCTCATCGTCAGCATCGCGCTCGTCGCCATCGGCTTCCTGTTCTAGTTCACCACTGACAGCAACCGCCCAACGCAAAAGGCCTCGGCTCGCACCAAACGAGCCGAGGCCTTACTGTTTCACCAGATAAAACCTACCAAAATTAACCTGTCCCTTTTTGACAGGTCGGAAGCTAGAGGCGGTAGGGGGCACCGCTACGGATGATGGATTCGCGCACCAGGACATCCATGGCGTCGAGGGTGATCTCGGGCATCTCTCGGTACTTCTGCAGCACCGAGAGCTCGGTGCAGGCCAGAATAACGCGGTCGCAGCCGCTACGGGCGAACTCCCACATCACGCGGTCGAACTTATCCATATCGGGCTCACGTCCGGCCTTTACATCATCGTAGATAAGCGACATCACATCGTTCTGACGTTTCTCGCTGGGATAGACAACCTCAACACCCGCAGCCTTACATTCGCGGCCGTAGACGCCCGCGCCCACGGTTCCGTCGGTTCCCATAATGCCAATCTTGTGCACCGGCTCGGCCGGCATACTCAGGTTGGGATCGAACTCGCACTCCCCCATCACCGCACCGGCCAGAGCATAGCGCACCGACTCACGCGGCATGTGGATAATCGGCACCTTCGTAAACGACTGGATCTGGTCGTAGAAGTAGTGCGACGTGTTGCAGGGAATGGCAATGTGCGCACAGCCCAGCGACTCGAGTGCCTGGGCACACTCTTTCATGGTCGCCAGCAGCTTGGCATGCTCGCCGGTCTTAATGGCCAACGTGCGGTCGGGCATGGTCGACTTGGAGAGCACCACCATGTCGATATGTTCCTGATCGCAGGCAGCAGCCGTATGACGCACCACCTGGTCGTAGTAATACGACGTGGCCTCGGCGCCCATACCGCCGATAACTCCCAGCTTTTCCATCGCCGCCTCCTTGGTGACGCTTGCGCAATTGCACGTATCATACCCGCGCCCGCCCGATGCAAACCGGACGGGCGCCGCGCTCATCTACTTGTAATACGTCTTGAACAGCTTAAAGTGGCGCAGCTTGGTGTGCCACATGCGCAGCCAGCGGTTAAAGACAAAGTCGCCCTTCATAAACGAAGGGTCGGCGCCCTTGCCTTCCTTGTCCAGGCGATGCACCTTAGCGCGCAGCTCGGGATCCTTGACGTACTTGTCGACGACGCCCATGGGGACGACCATCCACAGGGCCTCGTCCTGAGCCGTCACAAACTCCGGCTCAAATGGACGGTTGAACACATACTCGTCCACCACATACTTGGCAACGTTAAAGCCACTGTTAGTGACGTAGTAGTTGCTGCGGCCCTGGCGCGTGTTGAAATCGAAGAACTTAAACGAGCCGTCGCGCTCGTCGTACTTAACGTCAAAGTTGGAATAGCCCACAAAGTGAAGGTCCTCGAGCAACTTGCGCACGCCGCCCATGAGCTCGTCGTTGGGCTCGGTAATGATACAGGCGTGGTTGCCGACACCGTGGGGCTGATGCTCCTCGAGCAGCACATGGCCCAGGCACATCATGCGCACCTTGCCGTTGCGGTCGGAATAGCTGGTGAGCACGCGCATGTACTCGTCGTTGCCGGGCACGCGGTCCTGCAAGATCAGATCGTCGGTGTAGCCGCTGGCATACGAATCGCGAATGACCTGTTCCAGCTCGGCGCGGTCGGCAATCTCATAGGCCTTCTTCTGGCCCTCGAACTCGTGCTGCCACCACATGATGCCGTCAGAAGGCTTCAGAATCATCGGGTAGGGAAAATCGATCTGGTCGAGCACTTCGGCAGGCGCCTCACCCTGGGCATTGAGCATCGCCTTGGTAAAGGTAAACGTGTGCGGATAGGGCACGCCATACTTCTCGCACAACTCGTAGAAGATCTCCTTCTTCTGGCACTGCTCGAGCATGCTGTAGGGCGCGTAGGGAGCGACGATGTTATCCGCCAGCTCATGAGCATCCTTGGCCTGAGCCACGAGGGCAACATAGTTGTCGCCACAGCCCACAAGGACAATCGTCTTATCGGCATGCGCCTGGGCAATGCCGTTGACGGTTTTGAGCATCACGGGCATGGTATCGATATCCACGTTGGGCGTGTAGTCGATAATCTGGCTGCGGTACGCGGGGCCCGTCTGATACTTGCCAAAGACCAGACTCTTGACCTGGTACTCCTCGTAGAAGGCGCGCGCCACCGAATAGGCGTTGATGTCGCCACCGAGCAGCACGGGAATGAACTCGCGCTCTGTAAATTGCAATGCCATGGAAACTTCCTATCATGAACTGCCCACACAACGGGCGGTCTTTGCGCAACTGAATTATTCTAGCGTGCCGAGCCGCCGGCGCCCAAAGCTCCACCGTATCTATGGCAATCGACGCAATCGTCCAGCACGAAGGCCAGCACGAAGACGGCGCTCACCGTTGTATGACAACGGGCAATGAACCTACCATTGTTGTAGGATTCAACATGTTGCCCGCCCCGTCGAAAGGTGCACCGTGCCCCAGGCTCATCCGATCAACAACCCCATCATTGACGCCGCAAAGCGCGAACTTGCGGATCGTGCCCAGACGGCAGCTCCCCTACGCACCGCAAACGAAGCTTACAACGGGCCTGTCCGCATCGTCTCAATCAACACGTCGGAGCACAAAGGCACGCGTAAGTCACCCGTCGCCGACGGGCACGACACCGTCGTCGAGCAGTTTGGCCTCGCCTCCGATGCGCACGCCGGGCATTGGCACCGTCAGGTCTCCTTTTTAGCTGCAGAGTCTATCCAGACGGCGCAGGCGCGCGGGCTCGATGTGCACGAGGGCGACTTTGGCGAGAACTTCACCACCCAGGGTATCAACCTGCTCTCACTCCCCTTGGGCACGCAGCTCAAGCTCGGCAGCGAAGTACTCGTCGAAATCAGCCAGATCGGCAAAGTCTGCCATACCCGCTGTGCCATCTACTATCTCGCCGGCGACTGCATCTTTCCCCACGAGGGCGTTTTCGGCGTGGTACTAAAGGGCGGAGAGGTCCATACCGGCGACGAAATCCAGGTGGTCAAGCTCGGCGACGGCACTTGCTCGTTCACCCCCGCCGAGGCGCTCGAAGAGATTGAGCAGGCTCGCCAGGAGGGCACGCTGTAGTTGTAAAACCCCACGTTGAGATAGCTTTTACAGCCCAAAGTTCCTCTTAAACAGGCCCCCGTAACGTTAAAGTTGAACTCTATGGTTTCTCAACAATTCATCATAACTGCAGGTCAAAGCCAAAGCCTCAAGTTCAACTTGACCCTTTGGAACCTTTAAGGTTCAAGTTGAGGTCGAAAGCAGTAGTAGAATACCGTTCGAACCATAACCTACGATTGATTGCAGAGGGACTGGATGCAGCATTCGAATCATCGCACCGCAGCGCTCATTGCGTCGAAGCCGGCTCGTATCATCACGAGCGCCGCGCTCGCCGTTGCGCTGACGGCCTCGCCGATGCTCTCCCCCGTTGCGGCGTATGCCGCCTCGCAGGCAACGCAGGACCAGCTTTCCGCAGCCCAGCAGAAGATCGAAGCCGCCACGAGCGCCTACAACGACGCCCGCACCAAACTCGATGACCTGCAAAAGCAGATTGACTCCAATGAGGCAAGCATCGAGGAAATCGAGGCTAAGCTTCCCGAGCAGCAGGCCAAGGCAAGCTCTGCCATGCGCGATCTGTACAAGTATCAGAAGGGCACCAATCCCATCGTGAGCTTCCTGGTCAACGCGCAGAGCCTGGGTGAGTTCATCACGACCTGCAAATACACCAACCAGATCACGAGCTCGAGCGTCGACGAGATCGAAGAGCTCAATAGCATGCAAACCGAACTCGAGCAGAACAAGGCCGAGCTCCAGCAGGCCAAGTCTCAGCTTGAGGCGGAGCAGAAAAACGCCGAGGATGCGCTGGCACAGGCCCAGCAGCTCCGCAGCGAGGCACAGGCAAAAGCCGAGCAGGAAAATGCCGCCGAGCTTGCCAAGCTTGAGGCCGATAAAGCCGCTGCCGCCGAGAAGCTCTCGGGCGAGGGCGTAAGCGGCAGCAATTCCAGCAGCCAGGCCACCAACACCAACACCACCATCGACACCACGGTGAACAACTCCAATACCGGTAGCTCCGATTACGATTCGTTCATTAATGAGTGGACGAGCCGCATCGACAATTATCTCGCCGGCTCCCCTATGGCAGGCCAGGGCTATAACTTTGCCGTCGCCGCTTGGAATACCGGTGTCGACCCCCGTTGGTCCCCCGCCATCGCCTGCATCGAGAGCACCAAGGGTGCTTATTGCGCCAATTCTTATAACGCCTGGGGCTGGAGTGCACGTGGCGGCGGTTGGCGCAGCTTTGGCAGCTGGAGCGAGGGCATCTCCGCTCACGTTGCCTATCTGGGCGCCAACTACGGCTCCACCCTTACCCCGGCTGCGGCCAAAAAGTACTGCCCGCCCACGTGGCAGGACTGGTACAACAAAGTCGCCGCTCAGATGAACCGCATCTAAGTGCAACTGCAAAGGGCCCCAATGGGGCCCTTTTCTTTTAGGTAGCGGAGGTATCGACAACGCCGGTCGCATTGGCAACCGCGACTATGACGATCATGCATAGGAGCAGCACACCCAATGCCTTGAGCCAGAGTTTCGCGAGTTTCTTGCCGCGATAGCTGTCGAGCAGTGCGAATCGCCGACGAAGACGGCGCTTATCGAGCAGCGCAAAATGCATAAGCACCATAAGGCCATCGACAAAGAAAAAATACTCGATTATGAGAAGCCACGTCGGGTAGCTTTGGTTTGCTCCCGTGGGGTGAAAGACGGCAAAGTGACTTCCGGCAAAGAACACAAGCAGCGAGAAGCAGACGAGCGTATTCCAAATACGCCCCAGAGACTCCGGAACGCGAGAGAGCAAACCGCATGCAGCGGAGGCGGCAGGCCTAGGAAGCCCTGTGGGGTTCTGGAGCCCTTGGGGCGTCAACACCGTCTCCGAGGCCGGAGTACGGACAGGCGCAGGCGCAGGAGGCCGCACGGGGCGACTTAGATCGTATGCCGCGCACGTCGCCCGTCCCAACGCTTCCGCGCTCGCAAAACGCTTGGCCGGGTCGAGCGCCATCGACATGCAGATGACATCGGCAAGTGGGGTGGGAATGCCACGCGCCTCGCATTGCTCGCGCATGTCGAGCCCTGGTTTAGGGTCGACTCCCGTCAAGCAGAAGAACAACAGGGCGCCAAGTGCGTAGACGTCGCTTCGCACGCTCGTCTGCCCAAACCCATACTGCTCGGGCGGCGCATAGGGCCGTGTCCCAAACTTGACGGTGTCGGCATCGGCGCCATCGCGCCATACGCGCGCGATCCCCAAGTCGATAATCACCAGCGACGAAAACGTCAGACCGTCATCAGGCGTATAGTTGGCACCTGTCACGATGATATTCGACGGCTTGAGGTCGCGATGGATCACCGGCGCCGACGTCTCCCCCGCCATCGCAAAACCGGCGTGGAGCTCGCCCACGGCATCGCATAGGCAGGATACAATTCGTGCGCATAATCGGGGGTGGCTCCCAGACGGTCCACCAGCGCCCCGAGTGTCTCCCCTTCGATGTATTCCATAACCACGTTGAGCTCGTCGCCCGCACGACGACAATCGACGATTCTGGGCAGGTGCTCAAAACGCCTACCTGCCCGCTGAGCGGCAAACAGACGCTCGTATGCCCCACCGATTTGAGCCGAAGCATCGATGCGCTTACGGACAAAGGGGCCGAGCGAACCACCGCCGGTTCCTTCAAAGTACACGAGCTCGGTTGTTTCAACGGACGAGCGCTTAAGTACACGCTCCACGCGATAGCTGTCGTCGCGATCGAGCGACGCCAGGTGCTCGGCAAGCGCTGCGGTCAGCTCGTCATTGGAATATGTTGGGGTCTGAGTATCCATAGCCTCCATCATAGCGCAGGGCGCAGACACCCCATGGCATCCGCGCCCCGTTCGTTTGCATCGTTGTTCGACAGCTCCACTGGCTCAGATATCAGCCGCTAACTCACCGTCTCCTCGCCAAAGCGATACAGCTCCTCGTTGACCTTTTGGAGGCTGCACCCGCGATCGATACAGAAGATGATGATCGCATCGCGACGGTCCTTACAATTGAGGATGTTGGCACCCGCCGCCGTCAAGGCGCGGTTGGTCTCCTTGAGCGTTAGCGCCATGGCGAAGGCAATCTGCAGCACCTTATTGCGACTCGGATGACGCGCACCGGTAAAGATCTGATAGCCAAAGGTCTCATTGAGATCGGCCATACGAACCACGCGCGAGCGCTCCAAACCCTTTTCCTGCAGCAGTTGCTTCAGGTAGTCCGAAAGCGACGGGGTGGCAAAGTCGTGCTCCTTGATATAGCCATCGATGTTTGGCGCGTCGAGAAGCTCATTGAGTAACTCGTCAGTCAACTTTTTATCGGGCATACGACCTCACCTCCCATACGGCGCAACGGTAGCGACATGCTAGGCCAGCACCCAGCTTGCAGTGGCAGACTTATCAAACATGTTGGCAAAATACAGTGCCTTCTTGATATCGCCATCAAAGTAGATATTGCCCGCCACGGAGCCACCGGCGGAAAGGGTACCAGACTGCAGCTCATCGGAGCCCTCGCTGTAGTAACCCTGATTCTGTTGAGCGCCGTTGGCGTCCTCGCCCTTCCAGTCGTAGATATTGTAATCTGCGCCCTCATCGCCATTGTTGACGTACGTGACGTGAATGCCCGTCATGGTCGAACCGTCATAATTTGTGAGGCCGGGCTGGACGGAATCGACAACGACGGAAAGACCGGCAGCCGTGGTCACCGTCGCACCAACCGCCAGGTCAGTCGTAGACTGCTCTTCCTTCTTCGCCTCTTCCTTCTTGTCGCCATCGCCAGCGTCCTCGGTGACGGTCGCCTTATCGCTACCACAACCGGCAAGAAGACCGGCAGTCCCCAAGGCGACGGTGGCGAATGCGCTCAGTGCAGCGCGACGGCTCAGCAGCACTTCGTTTTCAAGCTTTTTCATCATGCATCCTTCCTACGATCCGGCTACCGTGCCGGCACACAGCACATCGTAGAAAGGATTAAACTTGAATTCATTAGCTGAGAGCTAAGGCTGCGGTAAACGGCCAATGCAGTTATCCAAACGCCGAGCAAACGCACTTTGCGCAACCGTCTGCTGGCAGTGCATCAACCCACCGTGACGGATTCCCCGGTAAAGGCACTGACCATCAACAGGACAAAGAACACCAGGTAGCTGACACTCAGCGGGTACGCAATGACCAGGAATACAACCCAGCCGACATTGGTTTTACCGCCGGCACGGCGTCGCTCGCGATTGCGGCAGAGCCAAATCGTCACGCCGATGGCAGTGATAAACAGTACGAGTGCCGCCGCAGCCAGCCCAGCAAGCGCAAACATCACGCCAATGCTCACAGCAATAACCGGAAGCAACAACAAGCCACATCCACACCCACCGGGACTATAAACGGCAGTCTGTCGGCGTCGTTCCATCGTCACTCCAAGCCAAGCAATCGTTTGTAGACATCGAGGCCCTTGAGTAGAATTTCCTCGTCAAAGAGCATGCTATCGGTATGCAGAGCGCTTGTGGCATAGGCGGGGCAGCCATCCGAATCACTCGGGTTGTCTTGGTCCTCTGGCATACCCGTGCCCAGCAAGAAGAACACGCCCGGCAGATGGCGCTGATAGAAAGCAAAGTCCTCGGCAATTAACAGCGGCTCGTCCACGAGCTGCAATTCGGGCAGAGCGGGCGCAATTCGGGCAAACAACACAGGGTCGTTATCGACCGGTGGATAGCCCTCGGCAAAGTCAAGATCATACGCGCAGCCCGTTGCGGCGCACGCCTCGTCGAGCACACGGTGTACGCCCTCGCGCGCACGGTCGAACATGTCGTCCGTAAACACACGTAGGCTGCCGGCAACATGGGCCTCCCCCGCCACCGCATTGCAGACGGTGCCTGCCTGAAGCAGGCCGAACTTGCCAATGCAGGGCTCATCGGTGCCCAGCTCGTCCATCAGCTCGCGCTCGGCAACCAAAAACTTTGCTGCCGCCAACGCCGCATCGTGTGACTCCTCGACCGGAACGCCATAGGTCTTAGCGATATGGATGCTTGTCCCGTGAATATAAATGTGTGTCTCACTCGAACGCGCCAGCAGCGGACCGGAACAGCTCGCCAACGTGCCAGCGGGCAGATCGGGCCACACATGGAAGCCAAAAATGCGGTCGGCCCCATAGCGCTCGAACACACCACTCTCGCATACCGTCTTGGCACCACCGGTCGTTTCCTCGGCCGGCTGGAACACAAAGAGAACGTTGCGCCTAATGGCGCCCGGCTGTTCGCGAATCGTACGGTCGACATACGTCGCGGCGGCAAGCGCCATGGCCATGTGTCCGTCATGTCCGCAAGCGTGCATCTTGCCGGGATGGGTCGAGGCAAAGGCCGCTCCCGTCGCCTCCGCGATGGGCAGCGCATCCATATCGGCGCGAATCGCCGTGGCATGCGCGGCATCAACGCCGGCGTCGAAGAAAGCACAGACGCAGCTGGGGCACGGATGGGTCACTTCGCAGGTGAGCGGTGCCAGCACGCCCTCGATATAGGCAATGGTTTGCGGAAGATCGAAATCGAGCTCTGGAATGCGATGGAGATCGCGGCGATAGCGACGGAGTTCTTGGAGCTCGGTCATAGAGGATCCCTTCGTGAGGCACATCTGTTGCAACTTATTGTGATACAGGATTGCAGCGCACATGTTTCCAGCATATCCCTGCATTTTTTAAACGTTATATACGAATACTCTTGTTTGGTAAAGTGCAACGTGATAGGGTCTTTACCACTTGATAGAGGCGCGGGCACGAAGAGCCGCGGGCGAGCCGGCAGGCTTTGACCCCGTGGGGAGGCGAAACCCGCCGAACTGGGTTTTTCGGGCACGAATAACCTGGTGGGCCTGTGGGAAACACCCACAGGACTGTCTGCAGCAATGCGGGAGCGCTATCCGGACATTGGGTCCACGCTATGCGGATTCGATGCGCAGATGGCGCCGTCTGGATAGCGAGGTTTACGGGACATGGCATTGACCCCCAACGAGGCATATGCGGCCAAGCAGCCGTTTGTGGACAAGGAGACACTCGAGCATATCGTCGAGCAGTTCCCCACGCCGTTTCATCTATACGACGAGGCGGGCATCCGCCGCAACATGCAAGAAGTGCGCGACGCCTTTGCATGGAACCCGGGCTTTAAGGAATACTTTGCCGTCAAGGCCAACCCCAACCCGGCGCTCATCTCCATTCTCAACGAATACGGCTGCGGCTGCGATTGCTCGAGCTATACCGAGCTCATGATCGCCCGCTCGCTGGGTATCACGGGACACGACATCATGTTCTCGTCCAACGATACGCCGGCTGCCGACTTTGAGCTCGCCGACAAGCTGGGTGCCATCGTCAACTTTGACGACATCAGCCACATCGAGTTCTTTGAGCGTGTTGCGGGACCCATCCCCAAAACGGTCAGCTGCCGCTTTAATCCAGGCGGCCTGTTCCAGCTCTCCAACGGCATCATGGACAACCCAGGCGACTCCAAATATGGCATGACCACCGAGCAGCTCTTCGAGGCCTTCCGCATGCTCAAAGCCAAGGGCGCCGAGGACTTTGGCATCCACGCATTCCTTGCCAGCAACACCGTCACCAACGACTACTACCCCGAGCTCGCGCGCATCCTCTTTGAGCTTGCCGTACGCCTGGAGCGCGAGACCGGCGCACACGTCGCCTTCATCAATCTGTCCGGCGGCGTCGGCATCCCCTACCTGCCCGAGCAGCAGGCCAACGACATTCGCGCCATCGGCGAGGGAGTACACGCGGCATACGACGAGATCCTGGTTCCCGCCGGCATGGGCGATGTGGCCATCTGCACTGAGATGGGCCGCTTTATGATGGGCCCCTACGGCTGTCTGGTCACCAAGGCTATCCACGAGAAGCAGATCTACAAGGACTATATCGGTGTCGATGCAAGCGCCGTCGATTTGATTCGCCCTGCCATGTATGGCGCCTACCACCACATTACGGTGATGGGTCAGCCGGGCGGCGCCGACAAGGCCACGGCGCCCGTCACGAACACCTATGACATCACGGGCAATCTGTGCGAGAACAACGATAAGTTCGCCATCGACCGCGAGCTGCCGCATATCGACATGGGTGACCTGCTTGTAATCCACGATACCGGTGCGCATGGCTACTCCATGGGCTACAACTACAACGGACGTCTGCGCTCCGCCGAGGTCCTGCTGCGCCCCGATGGCGCGGCCGACCTCATCCGCCGCGCCGAGCGCCCGGGCGATTACTTTTCCACGCTCGACGTGCTGCCGTGCGGCCGAGAGCTGCTGGCCAAGTCGCGCGCCGAAAGCGCCCGCCGTCGCGCCCAAGACGAGCGCCTGGCAGTCGCAGCTCAATGGAACAAACGCATCCAGATCGCGGAGGCGAAGGAGAAGAACATGGACATCCGCAATCTCGAGGGCTCAATCGTCGCCCTGGTTACGCCGTTTAAAAAGGACGGCAGTGTCGACTTTGACGCGCTCGAGCGCCTTATCGATTTCCACTTGCAAAATGGCACCGACGCCATTCTCACCCTGGGCACCACCGGCGAGAGCGCCACGATGACCGATGACGAGGACAACTCCGTCGTCGCCGCCGTGGTCAAGCATGTTGCAGGACGCGTCCCCGTCATCGCCGGCTCAGGCTCTAACTCCACGCAAACCATGCTCACCAAGTCGCTTACTTACCAGGGCTTGGGAGCCGACGGCCTGCTGCTCATTACCCCCTACTACAACAAGTCCAACGAAGAGGGTATCTATCAGCACTTTAAGACCGTCGCCGATGCCGTTGACATCCCCTGCATCCTGTACAACATCCCCGGCCGCTGCGGCTGCGGTATCAGCGAGCGCAACGTAGAGCGCCTAGCCGCGCACCCCAACATCATGGGCATCAAGGAGGCCTCGGGCAACGTCGCCTACGCGGCCAAGATCGCCCACCTGCTGTCAGACGACTTCCGCATGTACTCGGGCGAGGATGCACTCACAGTGCCGCTCATGAGCCTGGGCGCTTCGGGCACCATCAGCGTGTGGGCCGACGTGCAGCCGCAGCTTGTACACGACATGTGCCGCGCTTATCTGGACGGCGACGTAGCGCGCGCCCGCGATATCCAGATTGCCGGCCAGCCGCTCATCAATGCCCTCTTTAGCGAGGTCAACCCCATCCCCGTTAAGGAAGCGCTCGCCCAGATGGGCATGATCGAGGCAAACTACCGCATGCCGCTGTGCCCCATGGCAGACGACACGCGCTCTGCACTTACCGATGCTCTGAAGGGAGCTGGTCTGCTTGATTAAGGCCGTCATTATGGGAACGGGCCGCATGGGCTCGCTCATCCGCACTACCGCCGAAGGCATTGTCGACGCCGCCGGGCAGCCCGTTTTTGATATCGTCGCCCAGATCGGTTTTGATCTGTCCGAGCTCGAGAGCGCCCCGGTAGCCGACGTCATCATCGACTTCTCGAACGTCGTGACCTTCGATGCCGTCGTCGCCTATGTCGAGCGCACGGGCGCCGCACTCGTTTCCGGAACCACGGGCTATTCACCTGAGCAGATGGACCGCCTGCGCGAGCTGGGCCAGAATGCCCGTGTCATGCACTCGGGCAACTACTCTATCGGCATCGCAGCCCTGCGTCATCTGGTAGCACAGGCCACACGCGAGCTGCCCGGCTTTGACTGCGAGATCGTCGAGACGCACCACAACCAAAAGGTCGACGCCCCCAGCGGCACTGCCAAGTTGTTGCTCGACGCCGTCGTCGAGGCCGAGCCCGAGGCAGGCTACCACCCCGTCTACGGACGCGAGGGCATGTGCGGCGCGCGCGACCCCAAGGAAATCGGTATGCACTCGCTGCGCGGCGGCACCGTCGCCGGCGTGCACGAGGTGGGTTTCTTTGGCCAGGACGAGGAAGTCACGCTCACCCACCGCGCCACGAGCCGTCAGATCTTTGTCAACGGCGCCCTGGCAGCCGCGCAGAAGCTCGTCGCCCGCGAACCCGGCTTCTATACGTTCGACCAGGTCATATTTGCCTAACCAGGTATCAACCGAATCCACCCAAAGGAGAGATAGCAAATGAGCAACGCAGCCGAGATGGATGCACAGGAGATTATCAACTACATCGCCACC
The DNA here is from genome assembly GCA_902363125.1 of Coriobacteriaceae bacterium. Lineage (GTDB taxonomy): Bacteria > Actinomycetota > Coriobacteriia > Coriobacteriales > Coriobacteriaceae > Collinsella. Next base: position 18,803 of record CABIZD010000013.1, on the reverse strand, counting down.
GCGCCAAAAAAGACGCCCGTCAAGCTGTACGTGCGCGAGAAGCCGGGCATGAAGGTCCAGTGGGGCAATGCGCACGTCTACGGCGGTCGTCGTGGCAAGACCGTCTTTGGCGACTGGGATGAGCTTAAAGCCATCCTGGACGCCAACGCCGATTCCATCGATTACTACGATGTGGAGAACGACTGTCGCAACTCCGCCGTGCCCATGCTCGACCTTAAGGGCATCAACGCCCGCATCGAGCCGGGCGCGATCATCCGCGACCGCGTCGAGATCGGCGATCGCGCCGTCATCATGATGGGCGCCATCATCAACATCGGCTCCGTCATCGGTGAGGGTTCCATGATCGATATGGGCGCCGTGCTGGGCGGCCGCGCCACCGTGGGCAAGAACTGCCATATCGGCGCCGGCACCGTGCTGGCAGGCGTTGTGGAGCCCGCCAGCGCCACGCCCGTCATCATCGAAGACGATGTCATGATCGGCGCCAACGCCGTGGTCTTGGAGGGCGTGCGCGTGGGCAAGGGCGCCGTCGTGGCTGCCGGTGCCGTGTGCGTCGAGGACGTCCCCGCCGGCGCCGTCGTGGCCGGTGTCCCCGCCCGCGTCATCAAGATGCGCGACGAGAAGACCGACAGCAAGACCGGCCTGGAAGAGGGCTTACGTCAACTTTAATAGTTACGCGGTTTTGACAAACCGCGTTTTCGCTGACTTATGCTCAACCTGCGGCGCAATGTCAGCTACCAAGCCGAAAACAAAAAAGACCGAAGTCCCGAAGGGCTTCGGCCTTTGTTTTTCTGCAACGTCCAAGCGCAGCTTATCGATTCTCAATACTTCCGATGTTCTTGAGCTCGATAGAGATGAGGCCGTTGGGCTCATTGACGAACTCAATGTACTCGGAATTCGAACCCATCTCTGCCGGGAAGCTGATCTCGATACCCGTGTCGGTACGAATCTTGTGATTGCGCACCGCCGCGCGTTCGACCTGCTTGCGCTCCACGGGCACACGCTCAGGCACCTTCTCCTCGGTCAGTGCCGCGCGCACGCTCTCCTTGATGACCGGTTCGTCCTCAAAGACCTCGTCGACGATATCCCAAGGCGGCAGCTCCTCGTCATCCTCGACCTTCTCGGCAACAGCAGCCTTAACCTTGGCGAGCGCTACGGCCGTATTGGCACCGTGCTCCTCGGCGACTTCCTCGACCACACGCGTCACGGTGTCGATGACCTCCTTGCCCGATACGCCCGTGTCGCACTGCAGCAGGCCATCGGGGATAAGCATACGGTCCTCGCCGGCGATCTTGCGTTTCTTGTCCACATAGCCGATCTCCATGGTGCTTGCACGCACGATTGCATAGCTCGGCACCTTTTGCGAAGGGTTCGGCAGAATGGCATAGTGGCGCGCGATGTCGTTACGCACCTCGCCCTCTTCGCGACCCACCTCGTGCATGAATGCCTGCTTGGAGCCCAGCAGCATCACGGCAAACCAGCGGGCATCCTCATCGTCGTCAAAGTCCGCCACAAGCACGTCGGTGGACTCGGCTTTCTCAGCCTTAGTGAGTTCGGAAGAGATAAACTCCGCAATCTGCTGCGACAGGTCCACGAACTCGCGCTCGCCAAAGAAATAGCCCTTGAGCTCGCCGCCAAACGCAGAGTTCTCGGCAAACGTGGCGCGTTTATTGTCGGCCGAGGTACGTGCGCGGCGCAGATGCGTGGTCACGAAGTTGCGCACGGTACGGCTCTCGATATCGAGCTCGCGTTGGCTCATGACGTTGACGGCAGAGTCAAAGTCCAGGATATGCAGAATCGCGTGATTGATTTTCATATACGGCATTCCGTTCTAGATTGATTTCGGCACGAATCAGTATAGCGGTCGAGCCCGCCCCAGGCGCATCGAAGATTGGCGCATCGGGGACAGGTTGCTTTGTATCAATGGCTAGCGCAGGAGCTCGGACTGCCAAGCCTCGAGCTGTTCTGCCAAACTCTTGCCGGCAGCGGGCACGTCGATCTGGGGTCGTTTGGGCAACAGTGCGCATTTAAGGATTGCCACGATGGTCTGCGAGACAAAGCGTCGTGTATCCTTGTCAAAGCCTTGCGCAGCCTGGAGCATCACGGGCAGGCTCTCGCGCAGATTCCCAGCGATATCCGCAAACCGCTCAGCACCCGTAGCCTCAAACACGGAGAACAACGCATCTACAAAACGCTCGCGTTCGCTAGGCGACACTGCAAGCAGCATCTCGCGAATGGAACCATCAACGTATCGAGCACCGGCGGACAGGCGCTCACAGTACACGAAGTCGTGACCATCAACCACCCAGCTAAAGGGATTGTGCTGCAGCAGGCTGAACTCGGTGCTCTCAACGATGGCATAGTCCTCCTGTGTCTCGAGCATCATGCCAAAGATCGACGATCGAGGTAGCGTCTTGTCGATTCGACCGGAAAGATCGGCAAAGGCGTTGCCGTTCAGAAACTCCTCGACGAAGCCCGGACCATCATGGGAATACGCCCGTTCGATTCGCTCACGGGCGACATCGGAGCACATCGCCGCACCGTACACCGCAAGGTTTCCGCCCTTGGAATGACCTCCGCACAAAAGCGGCCCGTCAATCGCATCCGCCGCCTCGTCCACATAACGCGCCGCGGATTCCTGGGCCGGCACAGGACACCGGAACGCCATGTTAAAATCCTCTTTCCAGCCCACAATCGTGCTGTCGGTCCCCCGGAAGGAAAGATAGCTAAACCCCGCCGGAAACCGGAACGCCATGGCTGCAAACTGCTCCGTCGCCACCACATCGCTCACGGCACGATAGCCGCAAACGTGCACGCCGCGGTATCTGGGATTTGCTGCCACGGCCTCCAACAAGGCCCTGCTCCCCTCTGGATCCCACAAGTCGTCAATCATGTCCCGATAGCACTCGGCACGCAGCAGCTCGCGTACGTCTAGGCCCTGCCAGTTCGTCAGCTCCGCCATATCACCCGGCAAACGCAAATAGGACAACCACGCAAAGACCAGGCTGTCCACCGCGCAGAACGGCCGCTCCTCAAACGGATCAAACGCCGTCTGAGCATAGGTCAAAAAATTAGGCGAATCCGACATGGCCCTCCCATCAACTATGGTGCATTGGGATGGTGCATTGGGGTCAGGTTACTTTGCACCAAAAAGGCGCCCGGACCGTGTGGGCCCGGACGCCTTCATTGTAGCTTTTCGCTCTAGCGAGCTTGATTTAGCAGGAGAAATCGACGCTGTCGATGATGTCCTTGAGGGCCTTGGCGGAGACGGTGAGCTCATGCTGCTCGTCGTCGTTCAGCGGCACGGGGACGCGGCAGACAACGCCGTCGCGGCCAACGACGGTCGGCATGGAGATGGCAAGATCGGACAGGCCATACTCGCCCACCATGAGCGAAGAGACGGGCAGAACGGTCTGCTCATCGCGCATGACGGCGGTGCAGATGCGCTTGACGGCCATGGCGACGCCATAGTAGGTGGCGTGCTTCTTCTCGATGATGGTGTAGGCGGAGTTCTTGACGTCCTCGGCGATGCGCTTCTCGGCAGCCTCATGCTCCAAGTGGCCGTGAAGCTCACAGAAAGTGTTCAGCGGAACGCCGGCAACCTGAGCGCTGGACCAAGCGACAAACTCGGAGTCGCCGTGCTCGCCCATGACATAGGCCTGGACATCGCGCGGGTCAACCTCGACGTGGGCACCAAGCATCTGCTGCAGGCGGCCGGTGTCGAGCACGGTACCGGAACCGATGACGTGGCCCTCGGGCAGGCCGGACATCTTGATGGCGGCGTAGGTCAGAACATCGACCGGGTTGGAGACGATTAACAGAATGCCGTCGAAGCCGGACTTCTTAATCTCGGGAATAATGGACTTGAAGATGCTGACGTTCTTGTTGACCAGGTCCAGGCGGGTCTCACCGGGCTTCTGGGCAGCGCCAGCAGTGACGACGATCATGGCGGCGTCGGCGACATCGGAATAATCGCCGGCGTAGATCTTCATCGGCTCGGCAAACGTCATGCCGTGCGCGATATCCAGGGCCTCACCCTCGGCACGGTTCTTGTCCACGTCGATGAGGACCATCTCGGAGAACAGACCACTCTGCATCAGTGCGAACGCCGAAGACGAACCGACGAAACCGCAGCCGACAATAGCGACCTTCTTCTCGTTAACCATTAGAAACTCCCATCTCTCTCCACAAACAAGCCGCCCGGGAACGACCCGAGCGGCTTGTCGTAATCCCAATACATCCAATCGGGACTTTGATTATGCCCCTATTCGCAGCCAAAAATCGACCGTTTACCGAAATTGTTTGCAGAATTCGTAAAATAACTGCACGAAATCGGTTTCGAGCTATTGACGGGTCGAAATAGGTTTCTAATACAGGCCAGCCTCGCGAATGGCCTCGACAGCCAAAGCGATCTGATCGGGCGGCAAGACCAGTGCCATACGCACGTGCCCCTCGCCCGAAGGGCCAAAGCTCGCGCCCGGCGTCACCACAACGCCGGCCTTCTCCATAAGCTCCTCGCAAAACGCCATGGAATCGGTGCGACCACCGGGAAGCTTGGCCCACACAAACATAGAGCCATGCGCGTTGGGACGCTCCCAGCCCAGGCCCTCAAGACCGTCGCACAGGGCATCGCGGCGTTCCTGGTACTTCAGACGCTGCGCCTCGACCTCATCGCGCGGACCGTTCAGGCAGGCGATAGCAGCCTTCTGGATCGGGAAGAACATACCAAAGTCGATCTGGCCGCGCAGCTTGGCAAAGGCAGAGACCACGTCCTCGCGGCCGACCAAAAAGCCGATACGCGCACCGGTGACGTTAAACGACTTGGAGAGCGAGAAGAACTCCACGCCCACCTCGAGCGCGCCGGGATACTGCAAGAAGCTGCCACCCGGCTCACCGTCAAACACGATGTCGGAGTATGCGTTGTCATGGACGATGAGAAGGTCGTGCTCGCGGGCGAAAGCGATGATCTCCTCATAGACCTCGGGCGTGCCCACCGAGCCCACCGGGTTAGCGGGCAGCGACACGATCATATACTTGGCGCGATCGGCCACCTCGGGATCGATGCCCGCCACATAGGGCAGGTAATTATGCTCGGCGACCAGCGGATAGTACTCGAGCTTGGCATCGGCGATCTTGGCACCCGCCTCAAAGACCGGGTAGCACGGATCGGGAACCAGAATGGTGTCGCCCGGATCGAGCAGGGCCAGGCCCAAATGACCCACGCCCTCCTGCGTGCCGTTGCACGACTGCACCATGGACGGCGTAATGCCCGAAACGCCAAAGCGGCGCTCATAGTAATCGCACACGGCTTGCTTGAGTTCGGGCAGGTCGCGCAGGGCATACTTCCACATCTCGGGATCTTGGGCTGCCTGCGTGAGCGCCTCGACCACATGGTCGTACGGCTTAAAGTCGGGCGTGCCCACGCTCATGTTGTAAATGGTCTTGCCCTGAGCCTTCAGCGCGAGAAGCTTGTTGTTGAGCGAGGCGAAGACCTCCGCGCCAAAGCGGTCGAGACGCTGCGATGCCTGCATGGTGCCACCTTTCGATATAAAAAACGCGGCGCTCCGACAAGAGCGCCGCGCGATACGGGCCATCAGATTTCAAAAGTGTAACGCTTACAACCCCCGTATTGGTTCAATTTAGCCAACCTTAGTCAATTGGATTGAGGGCGTCGATCTGCGCGAGCCACAGACGTGAGCTTGCGTCACTCGGCATACGCCAATCGCCGCGCGGGCTGAGCGTCACCGAACCCACCTTGGGACCATCGGGCAGGCAGCTGCGCTTAAACTGCTGGGCAAAGAAGCGACGGTAGAACGTACGTAGCCATGTGTGGACGGTCTTGGCGTCGTAGACGCCCTCGAAGCTCTTGAGCGCCATGCGGTAGATCTTGCCCGGCTCAAAGCCAAAACGCAAAAGGTAATAGAGGAAGTAGTCGTGCAACTCGTACGGGCCCACCAAATCCTCGGTCTTCTGCGCAATCTCGCCGTCGCCCGTGGGCGGCAGAAGCTCGGGGGACACCGGCGTATCGAGGATGTCGAGCAGCGTCTCGGCAATACGCCCGCCAAACACATCGGCCGCATAGCGCACCAGATGGCGCACAAGCGTCTTAGGCACGCTCGCGTTGACGGCGTACATGCTCATGTGGTCGCCGTTATAGGTAGCCCAGCCGAGCGCCAGCTCCGACAGGTCGCCCGTGCCGATGACAAAACCGCCAGCCTGGTTGGCCAGATCCATCAGAATCTGCGTACGCTCGCGCGCCTGACTGTTCTCGTAGGTCACGTCCTGCACGGCCGGATCATGCTCGATATCCTTAAAGTGCTGTTCCACGGCAGCATGGATCGAGACCTCGCGGAAGCTCACACCCAAGTCACGAGCGAGCGACTCGGCATTCGACTTGGTGCGGTGCGTCGTGCCAAAGCCGGGCATGGAAACCGCCGTGATACCGGTGCGCGGCAGCCCCAGTGCATCGAAGGCGCGCACGGTCACAAGCAGTGCCAGCGTGGAGTCCAGGCCGCCCGAAAGACCGATGACCGCAGCCTTGGTGCCCGTATGGGCAAGGCGGGTCTTGAGGCCGGCGGTCTGCAGGTCAAGGATGGTCTCGCAACGCTCGGCCAGGTCGCCATGGTCGGCCGGCACAAAGGGCGCACGGGGGAAGACTCGGTCGATGCCGAGTGCATCGCGCAAGACAGGTTCGTCTGTCAGCACGCCTTCAAACGAAAATTCAACGATCGTGGCCTCCGGTGCATCGTCCGCGCGCGTCCACGTCGTCGAACGACGGCGCTCGGCAACCAGGCGGTCAAGATCAACGTCGGCAATGGCCATGCCGCAGGTAAGCAGCTTGGTCGCGGCGAGCTTCGAACCGTTTTCGTAAACGAGGTTCTCCCCCGCAAAGACCATGTCGGTCGTGGACTCACCCTCGCTCGCGTCCGCGTAGGCATAGGCGCAGTACAGGCGTGCACTCTGATTGGAGATGAGGCTGCGGCGGTAATCCGCCTTGCCGATGATCTCGTCCGAGGCCGACGGGTTGAGGATCACCGTCGCGCCGGCAAGCGCCATCTCGGTCGAAGGGGGTGCCGGCACCCACAGATCCTCACAGACCTCAACGCCCAGCACCAGGTCCTCGGCGCCCTCATCACAGCAACGGTAGACAAGCCCCGAACCCAGCGGGACCGGACCCTGACCGGCAAATTCAACCCACACGGGATCCGCAGGCGCCGGAGCAAACCAACGGCGCTCATAGAACTCGCCATAGTTGGGCAAATACTTCTTGGCCGTGAGGCCCAATAGCTCGCCCGCGCAGCACACGGCGGCGCAGTTGTAGATATTCTCGGCAACTGCAACGGGAAGACCGACGGTAAAGACAATCGGCAGCTCGCGGGTTTCATCGAGAATATGTGCCAGAGCAGTCTCACAGGCATGCAGCAGCGTGCGATTATGGAACAGATCGGCCGCGGTATAACCGCACAGATTAAGCTCGGGCAGCACCAACGCACGAACGCCGCGCTCGGCAGCATCGCGAACAGCCGCCAGCGCAACCTCGGCATTGCCTTCGACATCGGCAACGCGAATCTGCGGCGACGCCGCCGCCACACGCAAAAAGCCATCGTTCTTATTAGCCGAAACGCAGCATTGCTTTGTTGATCTGGACACTGGAGGCCCCTTCTACCCTGAGATTCAGTCTAACGGACGTTCACATATCTCTAACTAGCCAAAGCAACCTCCCAGTTTACTGAGAGGCCAACCTGTGCTAAGAGCATGTATTTCAAAATTAAGGCATATCAACGTCACATCTTTCGCAAATAATTCAATTGAAACACAACTACCATCATAATTGAAAATACACCAAGTCCTGTAACGAGAATTGAGAACATCGCGATGCTCGTGAACAGCGAAACAAGGAGTGTTGAAATAACAACAGCAACCGATTGCAAAGACTCCCTAATTGAAAACAGGCCTATCGATTCAGATCCGTCTCTCGCCAAATCCTGCAGCGATGTTATGAGAAGCACATCTTGAATGGCGTTTCCGGCACCGACGATAAAAAGGAAAATAAACGATATCCCAGACGCATAGCGATAGCCAAACGCCAGATACGCACCGAGCGCAAGATACGTCACAAAACAATATGATTTAACGCAATCGGAACCACTGATTAAACGACCATATATTGTATTTCCGAACAACAGTCCGATTGTAAGACTGCTCTGAAGGAATCCGTATTGTATCGATGACGAGTCAAATTGCAATTGCGCTATAGCTGGCAAAAGAGAATTCAGAGAGCCGAATGCCACGCCACTAGAAATATCGATTAATAGGAAACCAATTGCCAAGTGCTTCGCGCTAAGATCACTAAATGCAGTCCTGTATTTTTCATTTTTGCTTATCCCCTCTTTATCATTAACCTCGATAACCGACGGAACATCTCGCAGCAACCAGAACGACGCGGCAAAAGATAGCGCGTCTAATGCAAGAACAGCCTCCGCCCCAAATTGAGCGACAACAAAACCGCCGGCAACTGGCCCCAGAACCATCATCAAATTCTGCAGAAACCCAAACGAATTATTAATTACGTCGCGATTGATACTATTCGTATTGGCTCTTAACAACGAGTAAAAGCAGGGCATTTCAACCGTTCGGCAAAGCGATACCGCGCACGTAATAGCAAACATACTCCATTTACTATCAACAAAAATATAGCAAACGAATAATCCCGCGCGAATTAAGTCTGCCAATCTCATGGCCTGCAGTGTCCCGATACCCATCTTCTGAGGCAGCTGCGCGAGCGCAACTGAAAACAGAGAGGGGGCAAATCTGCAGCAGACCATCAAAGCAGTTGCAGAAACATCGTGAGTTACCTCGTAAATCAGCATTGGCAAAGCAATATTCGCACACCAATTGCCTATTTCGCTTATCCCTCTAGCAATATATAGGACCCGAACCGGACGGCTAGCTCTCAATACCGTGAACATCACGATTAACCTCGTATTTCAGGCCTCGTTCATCCCTTAATAGGAATCCATAATCAACCAAATACCGCCTCAACACGGCATAATCAGGATAAAGCTGTGAAAGCACACGATTAACCTGAAGCTCCGTATAACTTGTATTTAATTCAAAGAAAGAGACGGCCCATAGCAGCATGATTCTTTTATAGCTTTCCTTTTTTGGAATTGAAACCAGCTCGCCATTCTTGAGAAATCGTTTTTTAAAGTCTATTAGCTCATCCATTCACATCCTCCATTTCATACGCATCTAATACTAAAAATGCATACGCTTTAGGTCATCGCATTCAGCTTCTTTATTCGAACTAATCTAAATAATTTGCTCAAACACTCTTCGAAAGCTCGTTTTTCACTCTGAGTAAAATGCCCTTCCCAGTCAGTCCACGAACAGGAAGGCAACTCACAACGAGCGGAGTCGAAGCCCTCTGCCGTCGGTCGTTCAAAATGCACGATAACCTTTTCGACATCGACATCTGTAATCAGGTCAGAATGAATGACCTCGGTACCGTCTTCGAATGTCATATACGGGTACATCACGTAAACCACCTCGCAATCGTAAGTCCAGTTTAGCATCAAGCTATTTCGCCAAAGACAGCAAGCCCCCCTTGATGAGTTGATGGTATCTGTTAAACGTCACGCACGATTCACATCTGGTGGGTACCCTGAGGGCTACACGAAACGAAGCAGATTTACACCGGGAGGACCCCGTATGACAACCAAGTACACCGACGCGCCGCGCACACGTGTCATGACGCCGGCATCGCTCAACAACGGCGTTCACGAAAACCATTCCATCGGACAGACCATGGCCATCGCGCCCAAAAAGGGCCTGTTCGACGACATTTCAATTCCCCAGATCATCGCCGGCGCCGCAGCTGCCGCCACGAGCGTCGCGCTTGCCTCCAAGATCGGTATCGCCGGATCGGTAATCGGCGCCGCCGTGAGCTCGGTCATCACCGTTGTGTCTTCGCAGGTCTACCGCCACTTTATCTCTGCCAGCGCCGAAGCCCTCAAAGGTACGCACGCCGCCGTCGACTACCCCGCCGGCGCCTATAAGCCCGTTGAGTTTAATGCCGAGGAGCACCTGGGCGGCGCCGCGACTACGCAGGAGATGCGCCAGATTGCGGGGCGCGCAACCACGGCGCGCGTCGCTCCCGACAGCCTGCGCGCCAAGGCGGCGGCAGAGCGCAGCCAGACGCAAAAGAAGGTCATCGTCTTCTCGATCGCCATCGCCATCGTCGCGGTCATCGCCTGCGCCGGTGCCATCCTTATCACCACCGCCGGCGAGGGTCTGGGCGAGCGCCCCGAGCCGATCCTTTCGTCGCGCACGACCAAGAGCGACGCGGATAGCTCCGGCCAATCGCAAAGCCAGCAGGCACAGACGGACGGCACGCAAGACAGTTCTACCTCTGCCGACTCGTCATCGAACACCCAAAACCAATCGCAGGGCACCGATTCCTCTACGTCCAACAGTGGCACGCCGTCCGGCACAACCGACTCAAGCCAAACGACCGACGGTTCGCAGCCGAACACGGGCGGCCAAACGAGCGACACCACGTCGGGAACGGGCACAGCAGACAGCAACAGCAGCAATTCGAGTGGCACCACATCGGGCACGACATCTGACAGTTCAAGCCAAGGCACGACATCGGGCAACTAGGCGCTGCATCCCCAGATAGGCAACCTGTACAACGGGCGCGAATCGATAGCGGTTCGCGCCCGTTTGCCTTGGGTGCCGTCATGACGAACGCTATGCGATGGTAAGATGCTTTACGTGTGTAAAGAGGAGATTTGCCATGAGCAAGACAATAGTTAGGTCCACGCTATCGCTGGGCAACCACATCTATCTGTATCGCCTGCTGCGCGATGCGATTGGATGCGGCAAGCAAACGTTTATGACGCAGGTCGAGGAGGCGCTCGCCGCTGGCGACATGACTGCTTATGACCTGGGCTTCGAGTCCACGCGCGAGTTGCTCGAGGAACTCGACGACTGCATTAAGCTGACCGTCTTTAAGGGCGGCCGCCTGTATGCCACCGTCATCGCCAACGATACCTGGGATGCCGCCCTTGCCAAGGGCGAGGACAAGCCCAAGGCCACCAAGGGCGCCAAGCAGTCCTACAAAAAGAAGAAGCGCGGCGAGAAGGACCTGAAGGCCGTGCGCCCCAAGCACGTTAAGCGTCCCGAGCCCGTAGTTGAAGCTGTGCCCGAGCCCGAGCCCGAGATCGAAGTCGCTATTGAGGTAACGGCAGAAGCCGAAACCGAAATCGCCACCACGGCCGATCCCAAAGTCATATCCGAGCAGGAAGCCACTGCGGAGCTCAACGAAGCTCCCAAGTCGACAACCGAAGAAGCCGCCGACCAGCCCGAGACGTCTGCGTTCCAAAACAGCGATGTCTTTGGCGACGAGGCCGTGGACGATCAGCCTTGCGAGCCCGCAGAACAGGACGCTACCGAGGTGGCATCGGAGCCCGAGGCACCGCAGCCTGCCATCTCGCTTACGGTCGTCTATGACCCCGAGAACGCCAACGCCGGCATCACCACCATGGCCTCCACGCCCATCGAGGCAAAGTCGAGCGTCGAGAATCAGAGCGCTCCGCAAGTCGAGTTCGACACCGCGACCGCAGACGCACCCGCCATCGTCGAGCCCGCAGATTCCGCGGCGATGCCGAAAGCGGACACCGAATCAGTACTCGGCGCCGAACCCGCGCCCGTCATCGAGGTGACGCCCGTCAATGAGCAGGCCTTCGCACCGACGATGGTACCGGCCCCCGCACCCGTAGCGCCCGCCATCCCCGAGGACTTCCCCGTCGATTTCGCAACCGAGGTCTTCTGCCCCGGCCCGCTTCTGCACCAGTTGTCGACCTATCTCCCCTACGGCGCCGACACGCTCGGCATCGTCGGCGAGTACTACTGGATCGCCCGCGAGCGCGGAACCATCGAGGCCGCGCGAAACCGCGCAAGCTTCCCCCTGCGTTACACGCAGGCAGGCGAGCGCCACGAAGTCACCGTGCGCATCCGCCGCAACACCACCGGCGGCCTCGGAGCCGCCTGGACCATCGACAAGGTCAACGCCCCGGTCGAGTAAAAAACGGCCTCGGATAGCCAATTGACCATCCGAGGCCGTTTGAATTCAGGCCTTTTAGTTGTCATCGGCGCATATAGACACCAGAGAAGCAAGCTCCTCCTCAAGTTGCGGAGCAAAATACCTAAAAGAAACTTGTGCTCCAATCGGTATCGACTCAATCATATTCGCAGCATTATCTGAAACACGGTACGATGCAGTTTCACCTGTCTTTAATTCCTCTATTGAGCAGACAGCGTCTTCAGCATCAATCGACCTAAGCATGCCTTTACCTTGCAACATCACATCGGCATGCCCACCAGCTATTTCCAATGAATCTGAGTTTGTCACAGACATTTCTCCGGAATCTCCGCGCGGCATCTCTTCTTTTGTTGAACAGCTCACCAATAAAGCCATCAACACCAAAGACAGGACTAAACGAATCGTCCTACTTCGAAAAAGTCGTTCCATAAGTCCACGCATAATAACTCTGATCATACTTCAGGAAGGATAAGGATGAATTCCAGCCGTCCGCTATGCCAATCATCTGCCTTGTCTCTCCAGTTTTCTTACCAGTAAGAGTGGCGTAAGCCTCCGCTGTTACAGAATGGGCTGATCCGTTGTACAAACTCGCATGTAAAACATTCGGTCTATTAGAGTTAATCTCATTTTGAATGTTCGCGATAGCCGGGGAGGAGACAGTGCGGGCGATAAGATTACTCCCTCTGCTTGCGCAGTAATTTGTAAACCCCGTTGCACAGGTTGAAATCGGCGTTCCGCCCAAAACAACACCGGGAACAGTCTGTTCTTCATCGGAAAGAGCATGGGTATTGGTGTAATTCCATATCTGCATATATTGCGAAGGGTCGCTATATAAATTGGCAATGCCATACAGTTCCGCAACGTTCGAAAAAGCTGTCACCATACAAGCATAGTGGGCGGTAAGCCTCTTAATCTCGCTTTCATCATATGACATAAACTGAGAAATGGAACGAAATCCAGATACTGTGTAATCCTGCATTTGAGTTGCGTAAATTACAACATCGTTCCAGCTTGAAGGTTTATTCGATAAAACGACAGGCCGTCCTTCTATGGAAACAGCCGGGATTGTTCTTCCGCAATTTGTTGTTATTGAACCGTCCAAAGATTGCACGCCGAATTCGAATGGATTGATCATTACGACTGGGTTATTGAAAGAATAAGACTCAACACCAAGATCTCCTCCCCGATCCATAGGGCTGACTAAGCCGTCTCCAAAACGATATCCCGTAAGTATTTCATCATCTGAAGCATCTAAAACCAAATAGCCCGCGGCTCTATTGGATGTCACAACCGGAACAATGTAACCAAGCGGGGACCCATCAACATCTACAAAAGGAATAGGGTCAGAAGGCGTATACGAATAGCCGAGGAGTCCCTTTATATATTTATCGGCAAGCTCTTGCGCAATTTCAGAAGTAAATTGTATCTGCTCACCATCAATATTGCCCGTCGAAGCAAAAACCTCTTTCGGACGTGCGGCTAAGGCGACAATTGAAGACGCGACAAGTTGCAGAAAACGACGACGCGAAAGCATATGTTCTTCTTTCTAGAGAAGCGACTTATAAGATACTCCTATTCTATAATCTTTTTTGTAACGTTACAGCACTGGTTATATTTCAATTCGATTTGCTTATGTCCTTGCAACCCAATGCGTCTTTACGTTTTAAACGGAATTAGAAAATCACTCATAGCAAAAACGAGCTTTAATCCCAAAGAGATGACTTTGATTATGAATCAAACCAGCAGCCCTGACATAGCTGCAATGCAATTGCTACAAGAAAGGCCGCCCTTGCTGGCGGCCTTTCTTCTTGTTGCTAGTCGCGCGTCAGCTTGCGGTGAATACGATGCGGCTGGGCTGCGTCCTCGCCCAGGCGCTCGATACGATTGGCCTGATAGGCCTCAAAGTTGCCCTCAAACCAATACCAGTTGCCCGGGTTCTCGTCGGTGCCTTCCCACGCCAGGATGTGCGTGGCAACGCGGTCCAGGAACATACGGTCGTGGCTAATGACCACCGAACAGCCCGGGAACTCGAGCAGCGCCGCCTCGAGCGAGGACAGCGTCTCGACGTCGAGGTCGTTCGTGGGCTCGTCGAGGAGCAGCAGGTTGCCGCCCTGCTTGAGCGTAAGCGCCAGGTTCAGACGGTTGCGCTCGCCACCGGAAAGTACGCCGGCGCGCTTCTGCTGGTCCTGGCCTTTAAAGCCAAAGCTCGCCACATAAGCACGGCTCGGAACCTCGGTCTCACCGACCATCATGTGGTCCAGGCCATCCGAGACGACCTCCCACAGGTTCTTATCGGGGTCGATGCCGGAACGGTTCTGATCGACATAGGAGATCTTGACGGTCTCGCCCACCTCGAGCTCGCCCGAAGTCAGCGGCTCCAGGCCCACGATGGTCTTGAACAGCGTGGTCTTGCCCACACCGTTGGGGCCGATGACACCCACGATACCGTTGCGCGGCAGGGTGAACGATAGGTCGTCGATGAGCACACGGCCATCGAACTCCTTGTGCAGGTGATGGGCCTCGAGAACCTTGTTGCCCAGACGCGGGCCCACAGGGATGCGGATGTCGGTCCAGTCGAGCTTCTGGCTTGCGCGGGCCTCGGCCTCCATCTCCTCGTAGCGAGCCAGACGAGCCTTGTTCTTGGCCTGGCGAGCCTTGGGCGAGCTGCGTACCCACTCGAGCTCGGCCTCCATGCGCTTGGCGAGCTTGGCGTCGCGGTTGCCCTGCGCCTCGATACGGGCGGCCTTGGTCTCCAGATACGTGGAGTAGTTGCCCTTGTAGGGATAAAGGTGACCGCGGTCGACCTCGCAGATCCACTCGGCAACGTTATCCAGGAAGTAGCGATCGTGTGTGACGGCAAGCACCGCGCCCTGGTAGTTGTGCAGGAAGTGCTCGAGCCACAGGATCGACTCGGCATCCAGGTGGTTCGTGGGCTCGTCGAGCAGCAGCAGGTCGGGAGCCTCGAGCAGCAGCTTGCACAGGGCCACGCGGCGGCGCTCGCCGCCGGAAAGCACGTTGACTGGCATGTCGGAATCGGGCAGCTGCAGTGCGTCCATGGCCTGGCCGAGCTTGGAATCGATATCCCAGCCGTCGGCGGCGTCGATCTCGTCCTGAAGCTTGCCCATCTCGGCCATGAGGGCGTCCATGTCGCAATCCGGGTCGCACATCTCCTCGCCGATCTTATTGAAGCGATCGACCTTGGCGATCATATCGCCAAACGCCATGCGCACGTTCTCGATGACGGTCTTGTCGTCGTCGAGCGGCGGCTCCTGCTGCAGGATGCCCACAGTGTAGCCGGGGGTGAGCCTGGCATCGCCGTTGGAGACCTCCTCGATGCCGGCCATGATCTTGAGCAGGGTCGACTTGCCCATACCGTTGGGGCCCACGACGCCGATCTTGGCACCGGGGTAGAAGCTCAGGGTCACGTCGTCAAGGATCACCTTGTCGCCATGGGCTTTACGAGCCTGATACATCTGGTAGATAAACTCTGCCATTTGCCTGTTTTATCCTTTCTACCTGCTGTTTCCCTATTCTTGTTTCGCTTTAGTGGAAACGAAATGAGAAAACCAGCTCTGAAACTTAACGAAAAAGGGGCATGGTTGCCCACACCCCCTAATACTACCTGGGAAAAGTCCCCCTTAACACACTATGAACTGCGTACGCTAGTTTTCCGCAACCTTAACGAGCGGCTCGCTGCGATTTGCGCCACAACAGATACGAGTAGACGTAGACGGCTCCAACCGAACCAAACGCCAGAACCGCAATCACCGCGGCGACGACTTCACTCGAAAGCACGCTGCCTGCCACGCCCATCACAATCAGGCCAATACCCAGCACCATAAAGCAGGCGCCGCCAAAACGCTGAGTACGGCGCCAGTTCTCGGGATCGGCAAGCGCCCAAGGCGTCTTGATACCGAGCGTATAGTTCTGCTTCACACGCGGCAAGTAGTTGCCTACGCCGATGAATAGCAAACCGACAACACCGGAAATCAGCACGTTAACCGAACCGACCGCCGGCACCACGCCCCAGACCGTAAGCTCTCCCAGCCAGCTTATGGCGCACATGAACAAGGTGAAGGCGATTACGAAGCCCTGGTAGAACTTGCCCGAGGTTCGATATGCCTCACCTTTGGGGTCGATGCGCGGCACCACGCAGAACATTGCGAGAAGCGCCAGAGGCAGCACACCGAGCGCAGAGGCCATCCAGCTAGGACCCCAACCGTCGACGGCGCCGTTCGCGCCCCAATGCGTGGGAATCTGCGCAGGCAAGCTCGGCATCACCATGAGGTGCGCTACGACATTGGCGACGCACAGAGCGATCAGCACAATCCACACACGCCGCGATACCCCCGTGGCGTGAATGCCCTTGTTTTCGTTATTCATCCTTATCACCTTCCGTGTTTGTAAAGCCCATAAACCAACCGATCAAGTCCTGCATGACGGTGGTGTTTAAGCTGTATACGATGTTTTGGCCATGGCGCTCGTCGGTCACCAACCCGGCGTTTTTGAGCGTCGCCAAGTGATGGCTCAGCGACGGCTTACTGATATCGAAATGCTCGGCAAGCTCCCCCGCCGTGCAATTGCCCTCGCGCAGCAACTCCAAAATGCGCCGTCGCGTTGGATCGGCAAGCGCCTTAAAACCCTCTCCCGGCATAAGACCTCCTTTCATCATCTCTCATGACGTGCACACTATACTCAATATTTAGATGTTTGTCTAACTATCTAACCGCATTGCTTCAAACCACATCAAAGCAAACGCCATCGCAACCTATGGGCGATTACCTATAATGGCGATAGCTAAAACACGACCTGCTTCCCCATCGGAGGATATTTATGACCGAAACCGCTGCCGCAGCCGCCATCGAGACACGCGACACCAAGCTCGAGATCATCATGGGCCGCGAGGCACTCGATAAGCTCGCCGATGCTACGGTGCTGGTGCTCGGCTGCGGAGGCGTGGGCTCCAACTGCTGCGAGGCACTCGCCCGCGGCGGCATCGGACATTTCGTCATTCTGGATAAGGACGTCATCGCGCCCAGCAATATCAATCGCCAGGCCATCGCCTTTCACAGCACCATCGGAAAGCGCAAGGTTGACGTGATGGAAGCCATGATCCACGACATCAATCCCGCCGCTGCCGTCATCAAGCGAACTGAATACTTGCTGAGCGACAACATCGATGATTTCTTCGCGAGCGTTTTGGAGCAGACGGACGGCAAGCTCGACTACGTCGTCGACGCCATCGACACCATCTCGGCCAAGCTCACCATTGCCAAATATGCTCAGGACCACGACATTCGTTTGGTTAGCTCCATGGGCGGGGCCAACAAGCTCCATCCCGAGTGCCTCCGCTTTGCCGACATCTTCGATACAGTGCGTGACCCCATGAGCCGCATTATGCGCAAAGAATGCAAGAAACGCGGAATCAAGAGCCTGCATGTACTGTTTAGCTGTGAGGAATCGGTTAAGACACAGCCCCGCGACCCTTCCAATATCCACGAGCGTACCGAGCTGGGAACCGCCAGCTTTATGCCGCCCATCATGGGTCAGATGATTGCCGGCGAGGTTATCCGCCAGATCAGTGGGCGCGGCACCGAGCGCGTGCGCGCCGATGGCCAGCGCCTGGACTAGCAGGATGCCCTGCGATGGAACCGCGATTCTTTGACACGCATTGTCACCTTGATTTGATGCTCAGCCCCGATGCTACGGCCAATGAGTCGGCGGCATTGGGTCTGGGGCTCTTTGACTGTGGCATCGACCCATGCGACTTCGAGGCAGCAAAAAAGCGGGCCAGCCGTTACCCAAACATTATCGCGGGCGTCGGCCTCCATCCCTGGTGGCTCGCCGACGGCCGCTGCGGTCCTGCCGAAGTCAATCTGCTTTGCGAAGTTGCTGCCCAAGGGCGCTACATCGGCGAGGTGGGACTCGACTTTTCCACTCGTTTTGCTGGAAGCGAGCCGCTGCAAATACAGGCACTTGACCGGCTCTGCGATACGCTCGTGCAGCATCCTCTTACCGGACGCGTGATATCAATTCATGCCGTTCGTTCGGCAGGAGCCGTACTGGACGTCCTCGAATCGCATGGACTACTCATCCCAAACCCCGACTCCCCCGTTATCATCTTCCACTGGTTTAGCGGTACTTCGGACGAACTCGTCCGCGCGCGCGATGCAGGCTGCTATTTTTCCGTCAACGAACGCATGCTCGCGACCAAGCGCGGTCGCGAATACGCACGACAGATCCCACTCGACCGCCTACTGCTCGAGACCGATTCACCAGCCGAACCAAACACAGAAACAAGCGCACAGTCGCTCATCAGATCGCTCGCATGGACCTCAGAACGCATCGCCTCACTCAAAAACTGTGGCGCAAAGCACATCGAGTCGGCAGTTTTGGCAAATTCACGCTCTGTTTTTAGCCTTCGCTGACCCCTGTGGTCAAAAAATGTCAAATATGAGTACTGTTACCGAAATGGATACATTACTTTGAGCTTTCCGACCACCAGAATGATCTACGATTGTCCATTAACTAACACTTTTACAGTCATTCCTCCTACATTTTCGCAAGTTTAAACCCCTCCAAAGGTAGTGCGCACAGATGTGGTGTAAGAGCCGGCGGGGAGCGGGGGCTTGCGCCCGCGACCCGGGGCAGATGGGAGGGACATCGCCTACAATCCGTCGTTGACTCAGATAACGGATGA
>CABIZD010000012.1 GCA_902363125.1 Coriobacteriaceae bacterium | reverse complement strand
TCCGTTATCTGAGTCAACGACGGATTGTAGGCGATGTCCCTCCCATCTGCCCCGGGTCGCGGGCGCAAGCCCCCGCTCCCCGCCGGCTCTTACACCACATCTGTGCGCACTACCAGTGTCGCCAACCTGATGCTTAGTTATTCTACATTTGTTTATTATCTTCTTACTTTATGACGCCTCCGAGCCCTAAATTCCTTGATTTTGCTGTTATTGATTTAGTGACAGTACTCATATTTGCCATATTTTGGCCAGGGCATATGATTAACCCCCTATTTTCGACGTGAATTAGACCGGCTTAAGCCCAAAACACGCCCGCAGCGTGTTAAGCAACGCCTCTTGCTTCTTCCTGCGGGCATCGACACGATTCCGGTACCGCTTTCGCATACGCTGGTGCATGCGCCATGCGAGCGCTTCCATCGCTTCCATGTCGCAGAGCATTTCGTTGTTGACCGTCGCGACCTCGATTCCCATAGTAATCAAGCCCGTGTTGCGTTTTTCATCATGGATACGTCCCCTCCGGGAGGAATGGCCCAGCTCACCGTTGTATTCCAGGTCAAACCGGGCTGCCTCTTGATACGCATCGCAAACTGCATGGGGCATCCCCGAGATTGCCTGCGCACGGTCATCAAACTCGATCTTGTAGTCGGTCTTAAAAGGTCCGCAGGCAAACCCGCCATAGGAAAACGGAAGCGAAAACAGGGCGAGCATGATGCACTCCATGGGCGAGAGCAGGTTTTCTGACAGGTAGGGACACAGACGCAGCAGCTGTTTGGCCACATTCCCCTTGCATGCCGCAAGGTAATCTGCCAGGCGATCGGGCGTCAGCGCCGGCTCGACTTCAAAGTAGCCCACGTCTGCTGGCTGGTCCTTGTCCTTTGCAAGTTTATTCGTAACAGGCGAGGTGTAGGGAGGCAGATACTTCCCGCGGTCGCTCAGTGAAATCTTAGAGCACAGCTCCTGGGCCAGGGCAAATGCCTGGATACAGCCAAGTTCGCGCGCAACGGCAAGGCAGAGGGCCTCGGGAGACAAGCTGTACACCCCCGGTTCCACCTCTAGAATCGAGCCGGCGGGCAACCCGGAACACACGGACCAGCCTACGCTAGGCATGCGGCGGCGCTGCGCCGCAGATCCCACCAGCAAGCACAGATCTTCTTGCACCTCGCCACTTTTGGCTCCAATTCGCACCAAGTCAGGAAGATAGATATCCTCGGTCGAGGGCGACGACGTGCGCAGCACACGGCGCTCATCATCGGGATTGAGGTCCTTCCAGCTGATATAGCCCATCTGCCGGCGCTCGGCGCGCATCATGCGCAGCGCTGAAGCGCCTGTTAGGATTACGGAAGCCGCTAGCTGTTCGCCTGTCGGCTCGTTGCGCCGCTCAATCTTCACTGCCACAAAACCACCCCTACCAAACACGTGCGATAGCAAGGCCATCGACTGCCGCAGCGCCGGCACGCTTGAGCTCCGCCGAGGCTGCTGCCATGGTCGCGCCCGTGGTGATAACGTCATCGATAAGCAGTAGGCGGCGGCCGTGCACGTCCTCAACCGTCTCGTACATGCCTTGGGCACGCTCGCGACGCTCCTCACGACCGAGTTCGCGCTGGTCGCCATGCCCGTACTTGACGAGAGCATCGAGCAGGGGAACACCCGACAGCTCGCAAAATGGGCGCGCAATAGCCTCCATATGATCAAAACCACGCCGCCGAAACGCTGCCGCCGTCGCAGGCACAAACACCACCGCATCCGCACCGGACAGCACACCTCCATAGCGATCGGGCGCTACGACCTGGGCATGCAGGGCGGTGTCGTAGAGCAGCTCCGCCAGATACGGAGCCAGACGTCGCTCGCCCGCATCCTTGTACGCTTTAATGATGCGCGGCAGCGGATGCGCATAGACGGCGCACGCCAGGCAGCGGTCGAGCGCCTCCGCCATTGCCGAGGACGTGCCCTCGACCGAACACTCAGTGCACAGCAAATCCCCAAACGGGGCGCCGCATCGGGTGCAGCTATGACGTGGGTCGATGAGCGTGAGCGCAGCCAGGCAGTCTTGGCAAATAAGCGTACCGGCGCGCTCGCAGCCGGCACATCGTGTTGGCGACAATGCCTCGAGCGCCTCGCGTGCCACCCGCTCGGCAAACGGTAGTAATTCGTCCGCAAACGGCAGGGCGCCGGCACCCTGCAGACGGCTCAATTTGTTCAGATGGCTCTTCAAGACACAACCCTCCCTACGTTCGGTCGCAGGGAGGGTTGTTGATTCAGCGCTATGGTACCCCGACGCGATTGGGGTAAGGCGGGTTAAATCCGCTCGCGGGCGTTATTCGCCGGCGGGCGGTTGTGGTGCGGCCGAAGACGGGGTCGAGCCCTCGCCACCATCCTGGCGCGGCTTGCGGGAACGGCGACGGCGACGGCGCTTTTGACCCTGGTCGGCCGAGCCCTCGCCACCGCGATCCTCGCGCGGCTCGCGCTCGTCGCGAGCGGCGCCACGCGAAGCCTTAGCAGCCGCTCCCCCGCCATCTCCGGGACGACGGCGCGTGACCTTGACCTCGCCATCCGAGACCTGATCGGCCACGGAGGGCACTGAGGGCTTCTGTTGCGCGCCCGAGGAATGGCGACGGCGCGGACGCGGCGCGCGCTCCTCCTCGCCACGCGACTTGCCGCCCTTGTCGGCAGACGTATCGGAGGCCGAGGCGCCCTTGGAAGCGGCACCAGCCTCGCGAGCAGCTGCGGCGCGGAAGGCGTCCTCGCGCTCCTCGCTCGACAGATGACGACGGCGGCGGCGTGTGGGGTTCATGCCACCGCCGCGATTCTGCTGCTGGGGCTGCTGAACCTCGCGCTCGCGAGAGGCGTTCTTGCCCGCGGCTGCAACCTCGGTAGCATCGCCCGAGCCCACGCGCTTGCGACGACGACGGCCACCGGCGGCCTCCTCGGCCTCGGGTGCCTCGGCCTTACCACGGCCCTTTCCGCGGCCACGGCCCTCGCCCTGGCCCTGACCGGCGCGAGCATCGGAATCGGCATCGCGACGACGGCGCTTGGGCATCGACGTGCCGGCCAGACGGTCGGCACTCGACAGGCCATCGCCCACGTCGACGCCGTTCTCGCGATCGAGCTCCATGAGCGCCAGGCGCATCTCGGGCGACTCGATGCGCTCGAGCACGTCGCGCGTCACGCAGTCGGGGCGGCAGTTGCAGCCCTGCTCGGCGGCCTTCTTTTTGCAGCCCTCCGAGCAGGTCATATCGGCCAGGTTGACCTTAAAGACCTTGCCGTTCTCCAGGCGCAGCACCAGCTGCTCACGCGGCGTGTCATATTCCTGAATACGCGCCTTGCCGAGCGGCGTATCGATGAGCGTCTTCTTTTTGGGCGCACGGCTCTTAAAGTCCTTGTACGCTTCGAACTCATAGCGCAGGCAGCACATCAGGCGGCCGCAAACGCCGCTGATCTTGGAGGAATTGAGCGGCAGGTCCTGCTCTTTTGCCATACGGATCGAGACGGGCTCAAACTGTCCGCCAAAGCGCGTGCAGCAGAGCTCCTGGCCGCACTGGGCATAGCCGCCCACCAGGCGAGTCTCGTCGCGCACGCCGATCTGGCGCATGTCGACGCGAATGTGCAGCGTCGAGGACAGATCCTTGACGAGCTGACGAAAATCGACGCGCTCCTCGGCCGCAAAGTAGAACACGGCCTTCTCGCCGCCAAACAGGTACTCGACGCCGACCGGCTTCATCTCGAGGTCGAGTTCTTTGACCAGACGGCGGAAATCGACCATGGCCTCGTCGCCCTGGATGGCAAGATCGTCGGCAAGCTGCAGGTCAATGTCGCTCGCCACGCGCAGCACGGGCTTGAGCGGCTGACCGATCTCGTCTTGCGGCACCTCGAAGGGATCGGCCGTAACCAAGCCGATCTCGGTTCCGCGCTCGGTGGAGCAAATGGCATAATCGGCCTCGAGGATATCCAGGTCCTGCGGGTCAAACCACAGGTCGCGCGAGGCGTAGGTAAACTTAACGGGTACGACTAACGGCATTTCAGTGCCTTCCTGATATCGAACAGCATGACCTCGATGGCCAGCTGGGGAGTAACGTTTCTGGCGATGTTGCGCTCGGCGGTCGCGACCGCCTCGAGTGCCCGTGTGGCACCCGCAACATTCGTCGCGGCGGCAAGCCGCCCGATCGTGTCGCGCACGTCTTCGTTCACCACGTCGGCCGCCTCGTCCTGAAGTGTCAGCAGCACATCGCGCATGAGCGTCCGCGCGCTCGCCAGCGCTTCCATGATACCCGAACGCTCGCGCGCGTTGAGTTCGCGCTTGTTGCGGTCCTCAAGCTGCTTCAATGCTCCACGCGACAGGTAGTCGGCGTTTTGCTCGAGTACCTTTTCCTGCGTGGACTTGACCTCGGCGAGCGGCGCCTTGACGGCGACGATGAGCGACTTGGCGCGACTGAGCACGTCGGCCTCGTCGGCGGCAATGAGTGAGTCGATGGCACGGACCATCTGACGGCGGGCGTCCTGGCGCTCGGCGCTCTTAAGAAACTCGATGCCGCGTGTGGGGCTTCCCGCCACGGCGACCGCCATGCGGCAACGCGCAAGTTCCTGACCGGTGGCGCGGCTCACGGACTGCGCGGCGACGGCGGGCGATACCAGCCGAAACGGCACGCACTGGCAACGACTCACGATAGTGGGCAGCATCACGTCGGCCGAGGTGCCCAGCAAGATAAACATAACGCCCTCGGGCGGCTCCTCGAGCGTTTTGAGCAGTGCGTTGGCGGTGTTGGCACGCAGTTGCTCGGCACGGTCGATGATGTAGACCTTGGCCTTGGCGCGGATGGGCGCCAGCGGCACGTCATCGAGCAGCTCGCGGGTCTGGGCAATGAGGTAACCCGTGGCGCTCTCGGGCGTGTAATAGTGCACGTCGGGATGCGTATGCCGAGCAACGCGCACGCAGCTGTCGCATGCGCCGCAGCCGTCCTGCTCGCACAGGAAGGCTTGGGCGAGCGCCCACGCGGCGTCGAGCTTGCCCGCGCCGGCCGCGCCCAAAAACAGGTAGGCGTGCGATGCGCGACCGCTAGCGACGGCATTGGTCAAAAAGTCGCGCACGCGCTCTTGGGTGTCGATCTTGGCCAGCAGGCTTGCCTGAGCAGGGGCCATGCTACTCGGCCTCCTTGGCAAGCGCGGCGGCAACGGCTTCCTGCGGAATGTCGAGACCATACGCGCGAACCTGCTCGACCGTCTTCTCGAAGACTTCCTCGACGGTCGCAGTGGCGTCGATGAGCTTTACGCGGTCTGGCTCCTCGGCGGCAATGGCACAAAATCCCTGATAGACACGCTCCTGGAAGGCCATGCCCTTGGCCTCCATGCGATCGGTCGCACCGCGGGCCGCCATGCGCAGCGCCGCCTGCTCGGGCGTGATGTGGTAGACGAGTGTGAGTGCCGGGTGCGTTCCCGCGACGGCCAGGTTGTTGGCGTCGCGCACCATCTGGCGGTCGAGGCCATCGGCAAACGCCTGGTAGCAGGTCGTGGAATCGTAGAAGCGATCGCACAGGACCACCTTGCCGGCCGCGAGGGCAGGCGCGATAACCTCGTGCACTAGCTGGGCGCGCGCGGCCTCGTAGAGCAACAGCTCGCAAGTATCGCCCATTGCCGTGTTGGCGGAATCGAGCAGCAGGGCACGAATCTTCTCGCTGATGGCGGTGCCACCCGGCTCGCGCAGGGCCACGACCTGGTAACCGGCAAGGTCAAGCGCGCGGGCCAGCAGGCGCGCCTGCGTGGACTTGCCAGCGCCATCGACGCCCTCGAGCGTGATAAAGCTATGTTGAGCGGGCTCAAAAGCCATGGGCGCAGCCCCTTCCTACAAGGCGCGTAAATGCAGATATATCAACCAAGCCATGATACCCCAGTGCTCGGCACGTCCCAAATCCCACCTAGCCAATGGCTACTCAGGCGGCAGTTAGGGACGTTCCTAAACTGCCGGCCGAAAAGGAACGTCCTCAACTGCCGGCTTTTTGGGGTACTGGGTATAATCGTCGTATTGCATTGAAATGTGGCGAAAGGAGTGGCAATGTCTCGGTATTGCGCCTCGTGCGGCAAGCTTCTTGCAGATGATGCCAAGTTCTGCACCTCGTGCGGTGCACCCGTTGAGCAAACAGCCGCGAGCGATAGCCAGCCCGCTTTTGAGCAGACCGGCTCCCTTGATACGCCGCAAGCCAAGGCGGACGACTCCCTCGCCTATAGCCCCGACCCCGCCGCAAGGACCGAGGCCGTCGAGACCACGCAGCGCATGCTCGTCGCGAGCGGCTCGCCCCAACAGCAGCCGGCTCCCGCATACGTGCCCACTTCGCCACAGACCCCCGCTCCCAAAAAGAGCGGCACCGGGCCGCTTATCGCCGTTATCGTTGTGCTGGTGGCGATCATCATCGCCCTGGTCATCTTCTTTGCAATCAGACCGTTCGACAACGCCGCCACGCAGACGACTGCCGAGGTAGCTAAGCTGCACCATGACGTCGATGACGATGACCTAAAGCCTCTCGGCGATCCCAACAGCCTGTACGACGATGATGACGATGACGACGAGGATGGCGGCGAAGCAACGCTCTCTGAGCAGAACCTCTACCGCCGACTGAGCGAATACTACGACCTGCTCGAAGATCTCGACAGCCAGGTCCGTGGCTGCGCACAGAACTTCAACGGCAACTATCTGGAAGAGGATCGAACCACCCGTCAAAATCTCGCCGACGTCGCCGAGCGCACGGAGGACACCATCGAGCAGTATTACGACATCGTCGAGGACCTGGACGTCCCGACGAGCTCCAAGAACTACAGCTCCTGGAAGGACATCATCGCCCTGTACGACGACCTGGATCACCGCATTGACGCAATCTGTGATGCTTGGGAGATCAGCCTGAAATACGCCAAGCCTGCGGACCACAAGAATGAGATCGTGGCGCCGCTGTCGCGCGACAACGTGGCGGGCACCAATGACAATAAGTACCGCCTAGACTTTGAGGAGCGCTATCCCGGCGCCAAGCCTGTCGAGGTGAACTAGCGCTTTGTCGTTCCCGAGCCGGCAGTTAGGGACGTTCCTAAACTGCCGGCAGAAAAGGAACGTCCCTAACTGCCGGATAAAAAACGAGTGAGGATCATAGGACCCTCGCTCGTTTTGTTTTGGGCGATGTTTCGACTGCGCCGTTACTTGTCGGCGGCTGCTTTCGTGGCAGTCGACTTCTTGGCCGTCGTCTTTTTGGCGGCAGTGGCTTTCTTAGCCGTCGTCTTCTTTGCCGTGCTCGCCTTGGTTGTGGTCTTGCGACCGCGGGCGGGCTTCTTCTCCTTGGTCGGGCAGTCCATGTTGACGCAGATACGCCACGGACCGCGCGCCGTGTTGACCACCACGATGGGGGCGCCGCACTCGGGGCAGGTCTCGCCCGTCGCCTCGAGCTTGCCGCGCGCCGGCAGCGGATAGCTCACGCCGCAGTCATCGTAGTTGGTGCAGCGGATAAAGCGCTTGCCGCTCTTCTCGCTCTTGTGCGCGATCAGGTCGCCGTGACGTCCGGCCTCGGCACACACCTTGCACTCGCCCACCTTAAGATCGGGCTCGTAGTTGGTGGGGCACGTGGGGTTCACGCAGATCTCGAAGGCCTTCTGGCGGAATGGCTGGCACTTGATGCGCGGCGCGCCGCACTCGGGGCACACGGCGGCCTCGCCCTCGAGCGGGCTCACCTTGACGCCACTCGGCACCGGATAGGTCACGTCGCAGTCGGGCCAACCCATGCAGCCAATGAAGCTGCCACGGGTCTTGGCGCTCGTCTTCATAACCAGGTCCTTGCCGCACTTGGGGCAGGCGCCCACGCGCGCATCGGCCGTGACGGCGTCGCTGATGGCGTCGCCCAGCTCCTGCGTATGCTTGAGCAGCTCGTCGAGCACGCCGGCCAGCAGCGCACGCGAGTGCGTCACGACATGCTCTTCGGTGTCCTCGCCGCGCTCCACGCGGGTCATGTCGCCGTCGAGCTCGCTGGTCATATCGGGGCTCGTGATGCGCGGGGCAAACTGTGACAGCGCATCGATGATGGCGATGCCCAGCTGGCTCGGCTCAACGGGATCATTTTTGAGATAGCGCACGGCATACAGGCGCTCGATGATGCTCGCGCGCGTGGACTTGGTGCCCAGGCCGCGCTTCTCCATCTCCTGCACGAGCTTGCCCTGGCTGTAGCGCGCGGGCGGCTCGGTCTGCTTGGCCTCGAGCTTAATGTCGAACACGTCGACCGTATCGCCCTGCTCCAGCGGCGGCATCTGCTCGTCGCGCTTAAGGCCGTACGGGTACGCCTCGCGGAAGCCCGGGGTCACGAGCACGTCGCCCGAGGCCACGAACGGCTCGCCGTTGACGTCGAGCTCGAGCTTGGTGTTCTCGATGGTCGCAGGACCCATGAGCGTCGCCAGGAAGCGGCGGGCGATGAGGTCGTAAAGCTTGCGCTGGCCGCCGTCGAGCGTGGACGGATCACCCTCGCCCGTGGGATAGATAGGCGGGTGGTCGGTAGTCTCGACCTTGCCGCGCGTGGGCTTCATGGGACCGGCGAGCACCTTTTTGCACACGGGCGCCAGCGCCGGGTTGATCTTTGCCAGGTCGCTCACCACGGCGCCCAGATCGAGCGTCGCGGGGTACACGGTGTTGTCGACACGCGGGTAGCTGATGAGACCGGCCATGTAGAGGGACTCGGCGATGCGCATCGTACGCGCAGGCGAGATGCCCTCGGCCGCGGCGGCAGCCTGCAGCGAGGTCGTCGCGAACGGCGTGGGCGGCTGTTGCTTACGCGAACGCTTGGTCACCGCGGCGACGGTTGCCGTCTTGGCGCCGTCGACGTGACCATACGCCGTCTCGGCAGCATCCTTGTCGGTAAAACGTGCCGTCTTGTGGGCAATCTTAAAGCGATCGTCCTCGGCAGCGCCCTGCGCGGCACCCATGCCGCGAATCTGCCAATAGTCCTCGGGCACAAACGCCATGCGCTCGCGCTCGCGCTCGACCACCAGGGCGAGCGTCGGCGTCTGCACGCGGCCGGCGGAACGCACGTTGCCAAAGCCGCCAAACTTGGCGAGCGTCAGGTAGCGCGTGAGCACCGCACCCCAAATGAGGTCGATGTGCTGGCGGCTCTCGCCAGCGTCGGCCAGATTCTGGTCGAGCGAGACAAGATTATCGAAGGCCTGCGTAATCTCGGCCTTGGTAAACGAAGAATACTGGGCGCGGGCGACCGGCAAGTCCGGCGCGACCTCGCGCACCTTGTTGAGAGCGTCCGAACCGATCAGCTCACCCTCGCGATCGAAGTCCGTGGCGATGATGACGCTGTCGGACTTTTTAGCGAGGTTCTTGAGCGAACGAATGAGTTCTTTCTCGGCCGGCAGCTTAATGACGGGCGCCCAGGTGAGATAGGGCAGGCTCTCGAGCTTCCAGCCCTTGATGGAGATACCGTCGGCAAGAAACGGCTTGCGCTTGGTGTCGTACGGCGGGCGGGCCAAGCCATCGGGCATGTCGGCCGGCAGCATTTCGCCGTCCTCCGTGACCGAATACCAGCCCAGCTTTTTATCGAACAGCACGCTGTCACAAAAATCGGGCGCCAGGATGTGACCGGCAAGGCCGATGGTCACGCACTCCTCGCCCTTCCACTCAAAACGGTAGATGGCGGTGTTGTACACCTTGTCCTTTTTGGGTTTGCCCGTGGACAGACGCTCGGCGATCTGACGCGCGGCGTCGTTTTTCTCGGCGATGATGAGCTTCAAAAGAGGCTCCTATCTCGTATCTCTGCGGCTACGCCCGCCCGTATGGCGGCCGACTTACGCCCTTGCTTGCTCAATCTGCCCGATGAGCCAATCGCACCAGGCATCCATGCCCTCGCCCTTGCGCGCGCTCACGGCAAACCGCGGCGCTTGCGGATTGAGGTCATCGAGTGTCTTAGTATACCTATCCATGTCAAAATCGAAAGCCGGAGCCACGTCGACCTTGTTGAGCAGCTGCGCGCCGGCGTGTTGGAAGATGCCCGGGTACTTGATGGGCTTGTCGTCGCCCTCGGGCACCGAGAGAATCATGATGGACAGGTTCTCGCCCAGGTCAAAGTCGACCGGGCAGACCAGGTTACCCACGTTTTCGATAAAGATGACGTCGATGTTCTCCAGACCGACGGCCTGGTCGAAGGCGTCGACGGCCTCCATGATCATGTTGCCCTCGAGGTGGCACAGGCCGCCCGTGTTGATCTGGATGGCGGGCATGCCGGCTTCCTTCATGGTGATGGCGTCGACATCCGAGGCGATATCGCCCTCGATGACGGCACAGCGCAGGCCGGCTTTGTCACGCAGGCGCTCGTTGGTGCCCAGAATCGTGGTGGTCTTACCCGAGCCGGGGCTCGACAGCACATTGATCACGTAGGTGTTCGTCTGCTCAAATCGCTGACGCAGCTGATCTGCCAGGCGCTCGTTGCGCGACAGAATCGGCGACGCGATATCAATCGTTTTCTCGGCCATACTTAGCGCTCCTTACTTTGGCCCCTTTATACCCCGTTCCCAGGTGGCTGGCGGGCTAATCGTCGGGGGTTTCGATTTCGATACTTGCGATATCGAGCTCGCGGCCGTGCAGTAGGCGCACGTTGGCACCACCACACTGGGGACAGCGACAGTGGAAGCGATCGTGGTCGAAAACCTCGCCGCAGTCCAGACACTCGCTTTGTGGATGGACCTCCTCCACGGCAAGCTCGCAGCCGCGCGTGAGCGGGTCATCGTCGCGAAACGTCTCCCACGCAAAGTCGAGCGCCTCGCGCACAACTTCGGTCATATCCCCGATACGCAGCGTTACCAAAACGGCGCGCGAGGCCCCCGCCCCACGCGCCGCGCGAATCACTGTATCGAGTATGCCGTTGACAATGCCAACCTCGTGCATACCGATTTACTCCTCGTCGTCCTCGTCGTCCGAGAACAGGTCCAGACGGCTCACGAACAGGCCCTCCTTGCCCTCGCGCGCGGTAATGACCACGCGAGCGATGGCGAGCGAAATCTCGTAGAGCGAGAGCAGGGCGCCATACATGAGACCCAGCGTAACGGGCGAGCCGTCGGGCGTAATCACAGCCGAACCCACGAGCAGGCCTACGTACACGTAGCGCCAGGCGCTGCGGAAGGCCGCATAGGACACGATGTGGAAAACGGACAGGTAGAAGATGATGAGCGGCAGCTCAAACGCCACACCAAAGCCGATCATAAAGAGCAGCTCCATGTTGACGTAGTTCTCCAGGTCGGGCAGCGCCGTGGCGACGGCCGAAGTCTCGCCGATGAGCCACTCAAAGCCCGCCGGGATAATGATGAAGTAGCAGAAGATGGCGCCCAAGAAGAACAGCACCGTCGAGGCGAGCACCGTGGGTACGACCCATTTACGCTCGTTGGGGCGCAGTGCCGGCAGGAAAAATGCCAGAATCTGCCAGATGATCATGGGCGTGCACATGACCACGGCCATCTTGATGGCCAGCGAGAAGCGCAGGCCAAAACCGCCGAGCGTGGTGGTGATGTAGAACTTACCGTCCGGCACAAACGAGCGGATGGGGTCTTCCAAGATGTCGAGCACCACGGGCGTGGCGAAATACAGCACGATGGCGGCGGCAAACACCGACACGACCACGATGGTCAGGCGGCGACGGAGCTCTCCCAGGTGATCGAAGAGCGGCATACGCGCAGGTCCGATAGGCATTACTCATCGCCTCCCTTCGGGGCATCGGCGGTAGCGGCTTCGTCCTCGGCCTCGAGCTCGCGAGCGAGCTGGTCGACGACGGCCTTGCGCTTGCGGGGACGACGGGCGTAGAGGTCAGCCGTCGTGGGCTCTGCCGGCTCGGGCTCTGCAGCAGGCTCGGGCTCGACGACAGGCTCGGCGGCAGCGGCAGGCTCGGCGCTCTCGGCCTCGGACTCCTCAGCAGCACCTTCGCCCTCAGCGGCACCCTCGCTCGCGGCCTTCTCGGCAGCAAGACGAGCGCGACGCTCGGCAAAGGTCTCCTTCTTGGCGGGCGTTGCCGTCTCGACGGCATCCTCGTCCGCATCGGAATCGTCGTCGGTCGCAGCAGCCTTCTTGGGCTTGACCGGGGCCGACGCGGCCTCGCTCACCGGATCGATAATCTCGGACTGAACAACGGCCGTCATCTTTTCCTGCGTCTCGCGGAACTGACGGATGGCACGGCCGATCGTACGGCCCATCTGCGGGAGCTTATCCGGGCCAAACAGCAAAAAGCCGAAGACCACGATGATCGCGAGCTCACCCTCTCCAATACCAAACACACATACCTCCAAGGCTCGATGTGAGTCGAGCCCGCACCGCGCCATTCGGCCGGAACTCGTCTATTCATTCGGTCAAGTATAGCGCCCGGACGCCAAAACGTCCGAGCGCATCACAAACATATGCCAAACGGCACGCCCTTTTGGGGGCAAAGATTATGCAGCAGTGATCGAAATCTCCTGGTCGACACCCAACAGCTGAACCACGCGCATCACCGGGGGCTGCACATTGGTGCAGCCAAAGCGCTTGCCGTGGTCGGCCGCGTGGTGCGCGGCGCCCACGAGCACGCCAATGCCCGTCGAATCGATGTAACTCACCTGGGCAAAATCGAGCTCAACGGCCTCGGTGGG
The DNA here is from genome assembly GCA_902363125.1 of Coriobacteriaceae bacterium. GTDB lineage: Bacteria > Actinomycetota > Coriobacteriia > Coriobacteriales > Coriobacteriaceae > Collinsella. Next base: position 52,149 of record CABIZD010000012.1, on the reverse strand, counting down.
CTGCTCGAGCGCCAGGTCGATGGCGTTGCGCAGGCTATCGGCGTTAGAGATATCGATCTCACCGGTCACCTTAATGGTGTAGAGCTCTGGCGTGGGGTTGGTGGAAATACCCAAATCCATGTATACGCTCCTTTACGTATCGAAAGTGCGGATAGTACGGGAAGCCGCGCGTTAGGCGCGCTCGGCACGAGCAAGCTCGGCAGCGACAAGCTTAACGGCCAGCACCAGCACATCGAGCGCGGCCTCCAGGTCCTCGACCGTGGGATAGCTCGGCGCGATGCGGATGTTGGTGTCGCGCGGGTCCTTGCCATAGGGCCAGGTGGCACCGGCCGGCGTGAGCTTGACGCCCAGGTCGGCGCAAAGCGCGGCGACCTTTTGGGCCGAGCCCTCGGGACCATCGAAGCTTACAAAGTAGCCGCCGCGGGGGTGCGTCCAGGTGGCGCAGCCCGTGTCGCCCAAGCCCTCGGTGAGCTTGCACTCGACGGCCTCAAAGCGCGGACGCAGGAACTCGGCGTGCTTTTTCATGTGCTCCTTGACCGCCTCGATGGTGGGAAGGAAGCGCACGTGACGCAGCTGGTTGAGCTTGTCGGCGCTGATGAGGCCAGCCTTCAGGCGCTTGGAGAACTCGGCGATAACCGCGGGGCTCGCACCGATAAAGCCGATGCCGGCGCCCGGGAAGGTGATCTTGGACGTCGAGGCAAAGGCCACCACACGGTCCTCGGTGCCCGCCGCGCGAGCGAGGTCAAAGATGTTGGCGAGTTCGTCGGTCTCGTCGTACAGGTCATGCACGCAGTAGGCGTTGTCCCAGAAGATGCGGAAATCGGGCGCGGCCGTGGGCATCTCGACCAGGCGACGCACGGTGTCCTCGCTAAAGGTGATGCCCGTGGGGTTGGAATACTTGGGAACGCACCAGATGCCCTTGATGGAGTCGTCGACGGCAACCAGGCGCTCGACCTCGTCCATGTCGGGGCCGTTGTCAGTCATCGCGACGGGGACGTTCTCGATACCCAGATCGGCGGTGATGCCAAAGTGGCGATCGTAGCCGGGAACGGGGCACAGGAACTTGACCTTCTTGCCGTCGTGCGCGGCCTCGTAGGCATCCCAGGGCTCGCTGCCGCACGAGCCACAGCGCCAGAACATGCCGGCGATGTCATGCTCAATCAAAAGGCTCGATGAACCCAGCACAAGCGTCTGCTCGGCGGGGCAACCCAAAAACTCCCCTGTCAGCTTGCGTGCCGAGGGAATGCCCTCGAAGCAGCCGTAGTTGGAGCAGTCGACATTGCCGTCGTGCAGATCGGCATCGGCATTGAGGATATCGAGCATGGGTCGAGAGATATCCACCTGGGAGGGCGACGGCTTGCCGCGGGCCATGTCGAGCGCCAGGCCCTTGGCCTTGACCTCGGCGACCTCGGCTTTGAGCGCCTCGATGGCGGCATCGAGTTCGGTGGTTTCCATCTTCTGGTAGATCGTCTGCATGGGTGCGACCTTTCGCGAAGCGGTACGTTGCAGTTCGTCTAAGTATAGACCGCCACCGCCGCAACGGTATGAAGCCGTGATAGATTAAGTCCATCGCAATGAATTACGACATCGCCGCGCATGCCGGCGTGGGGCGCCCAAGGAGGCACTATGGAATACGGATCGTTTAGGGCCGAGGAATTCGGCGACCTGCAGCGCCTGGTCGACGGGCTGTTTTACGACCGCCATGCCATCGACCGCCTGGACCTGATCGTACAGGCCGAAATCTTGGACCTGGCGCCCGATCTCATGGAAATCGTCAACCTGCTACCGCCCGGCTACTACGACCGCCAGTCACTTTGCGACCAGCTCAACTCCGCCTTGGCCGCCCACGGCTGGGGCGCTGTCTACGGCACCGTGGAATAGCCCTCGTCATTTAAAACCACTCATTGGGGACAGACTTAAATGACTAGTCAACCATATGACCCCAATGACTAAAACGCCGCCTGTGATGGTATTCACAGGCGGCGTTTTCAAACTTGTATGTGCCCCTACTCGTCCTTGGGCGCGGGATGCTTGCAGACCACGCTCATGTAGATCATGCCGAGCACGGCAGCGGTGACCGAACCGGCAAGGATGGCGGCCTTGGCAGCCAGAACCTCAAACTGGGCCGTCGGGAAGGCAAGGCCGCTGATGAGGATCGACATGGTAAAGCCGATACCGCCCAGAATGCCCACACCGGCAATCATGTGCCAGTTGACATTGCGCGGCAGCTCGCAGGCCCTAAGCTTAACCAGGGCAAACGTCATGCCAAAGATACCGATCGGCTTGCCCAGCAGCATGCCAAAGTACACGCCGAGCGTCACCGGGTCGGTAAGCAGCGTGCTCATGTCCACGCCCACTAGGCGAACCTGTGCGTTCACGAACGCAAAGATCGGCAGGATCACAAAGTTGACCGGCGTGGAGATCAGGCGCTCCATGCGGATGAGCGGCGGGGTCACGCGGTGCATGACGCGCTCGACCTTGGTGGTCGAGACGGTAAAGTCATGCTGGCCCAGGATGTGTGCCTCGTCATCGTAGCGGTCATCGAGCAGCGGCAGGCACTCGCCCAGCCAATCGGTGAGGCTATCGAGCTTGACGCCGCACTTGGCCGGGATGGTGAAGGCCAAGATTACGCCGGCAAGCGTAGCGTGCACGCCGCTCTTGAACATGCAGAACCACAACAGCAGACCCAGTACCGAATACGGGGCAAGGCGGTAATGCTGCGTCTTGTTGAGCCACACGAGCGCGCAGGTCACAAGCGCGGCGGCGCCCAACCAAAACGGATTGGGGCTCTGACCGTAGAAGATGGCGATGGCGGCGATGGAGATGAGGTCGTCGGCGATGGCGAGCGTCGAGAAGAACACGCGCACGCCGTTGGGCACGCGATTGCCCAAAAGCGACAGCACGCCCAGCGCAAAGGCAATATCGGTTGCCATGGGGATGGCCCAGCCGTTGTGCGCGCCGGCATGGTTAAAGATCAGGTAGATGCAGGCGGGAACGACGACGCCGCCCACGGCTGCCAGCATGGGAAGCATGGCCTGACGCGGGTTTTTGAGCTCGCCGACCGTCATCTCGTACTTAAGCTCAATGCCCACCAACAAAAAGAAAATCGCCATGAGGAAGTCGTTGACGAAAAGCTCAACGGTGAGACCAGCCGTAAGGTTGCCCAGACCCACATACAGCGGGGTCTCCAAAAAGTGATGGATGGCCTCGTAGGCATCGGTGTTGGCGCAGATAACGGCGGCGATAGCGGCGAAGACCATGACGGCGGCGGAAATCGTGCCGTTCTCGGCGATGCGCTCCCAAATGTCGTGACGTTCAAAGCGCTTGCGCTCACGAACGTTGAACAGCTGCTCAGTTGCTGCCATGGGCGGCTCCTTTCACGGGAAAGTTCCCGTCTTAAAAAAGCACGGCCCGCCCAAGTGGCGGCGCCGCGCTCTAACGTATTACGCTTGCATCTAGCCTACCCTGCACGACAAGCACGCAGGCGTGGCCGAAAAGCGGAACCACAGGTTGAACATTATTTACTCAACGGCACGGGCACGCTTGTCCAAGAGACGACGCAGCGCCGTGCATAAAAAACGACCGGAGCGCGGGGCGTCCGCGATCCGGTCGTCGGTGTTAGGTCAAAAGAACCTAGCAGGCGGCCATGATGGGGGCAGCGACCTGCTTCTTACGGGAGAGGACGCCCGGCATCCAGACGCCGTCGTGCTCGTCGGCAATGCCCAAGCCCTTCTGAGCAGCCTCGGTCTCGCCCTCGAGCAGGACCTGCGAGCCCTCCTCCATGATGTCGGTGATGCACAGGACGATGCCATCGGCACCCTTCTCGGCGGCGTAGGCGCGCATGGCCTCGCGAATCTCGTCGATCATGCCGAGTGCACGGGTCTTGTCGACGGTCTCGTACTGGCCGATGAGCAGCTTCTTGCCAGCGGGCTCGAACATCTTGATGTCGTTGCCGACCATCTCGGCTGCGGTGAAGGAGCCGGACGGACGGGTGAGGAAGACCTCCATGCCAAACTTGACCGGGTCGACGCCCACCTGCTCGCCGAGCTTAGCAGCGACAGCGCGGTCGACATCGGTGGTGGTGGGGCTCTTGAGCATGAGCGTGTCGGTCATCATGGCCGAGAGCAGCAGCTTGGCCTGGACGTCGGAAAGCTCAACGCCGAGCACGCCGGCAAGCTTGGTGACGATGGTGCAGCTGGAGCCCCAGGGCAGGCAGATGTAGTGCAGCGGGCCGGCGGTCTCGAAGTCGCCGATGCGGTGATGGTCGACGACGCCAAAGACCGTGGCGTCCTTAAGGCCGGCGACGGACTGGGCAGACTCGTTGTGGTCGGTGAGGACGACGAGCTGACCGGCCTCGACGGAATCGATCACGCGGGGCTCGGCAATGCCGGCGTCGGCGAGCAGCTTGGCGGACTCTGCCGGAAGCTGGCCCAGAGCGCAAGCCTCGTAGGTGTTGCCGGCATACTCAACCTGGTTGAGCAGCTGGGACAGGACGACGGCGCTCATGATGGCGTCGTTATCGGGGTTCTGGTGACCAAAGACAAGAACGTTTGCCATGGATATCCTCCACTTGATATGTGTACTTGGACGTAGCTATGGTAGCACGCTGGCACCGAGCCTTCTGAGACGGAAGGGCCGCGGCACAATTTGGGGCAAGTGTTGGGGCGAAGTCTGCCCCCTTTGCACCATGCTAGTGCAAACTAACCCGTCCCCCTTGCACCAGCTATTTACCGGCGGCGCGCAGGGCTACGTAGGCGGCACCGATGATGCCGGCGTCGTTTCCGAGCGAAGCGACCTTGATGGGCGTCTCGCGCGAGGCAGAAAGCGCGTACTGCTTAAAGTGCTCGCGGACCTTGTCGAGGTAGACATCGGCCGAGGCGGATGCGCCGCCGCCGATGAGGAACATCTCGGGATCGACCACGTTGGCAATAAGCGCCAGGGCGCGACCGAGATAGTCGGCCATGGTATCGGCCGCGGCAAGCGCGAGCTTGTCGCCCTCGCGGCAGGCCTGGAACACGTCCTTGGAATCGGAGGGACCGGTGAGCTCGATGGGCTCGACGCCTGCCTTCTTGCACTCGGCAAGGTAGTTGCTCACCACGCCGGTGGCGCTGGAATACTGCTCCAGATGGCCATGGCCGCCGCAGCCGCAGGTGCGCTTCTCGTCGGGGTTCAGGCACATATGGCCAATCTCGCCGCCGGCGCCCACAACGCCTGATACCACGTCGCCGTTAACGATAACGCCGCCGCCCACGCCGGTACCAATGGTGACCATCACCACGTTCTGTACGCCCTTGGCAGAGCCGAGCCAGGCCTCGCCCATGGCAGCGGCGTTGGCATCGTTCTCGTACTTAACGACCGCGTCGGGGCAGTGCTCCTGAATGGCGACTCTTAGCTCAGGCAGGTTAATAGCAATGTTGGCCTTGACCTTGGCATCGCCCGATGCCGGGATGGGGCACGGAACTGCCAGGCCAATGCCCGCCACAAAGGCGCGCGGAATCTGAGCCTTGGCGACCACCTGGTCGATAGCCTCGGTCACCGCGGCAAAGCCCGCGGCGTCAACGATGGGAGGCGTGGGCACGCTGGCCTTGGCCAGCAGGTTGCCGTCCTCGTCGAACAGGCCCTCCTTAACCGAAGTGCCGCCGACGTCGATGCCGATGTAGTACTGCTTAGGTTCCATGGGAGCCCGCCTTTCTCGTTTAAACATTGCCTGTATGGTACCGCTCCCCAGGCAAAAACCTGTCAAAAAGGGACAGGTTTGTTTTGGCAGGTTTTATCTGGGAAAACGCAAGGCATGAGATTCGGTTCGCTGGGCGGCAAAACGGCCCAACCCCATCTTCGAGCCGATCAATTTGCTCAATACCACATTATTAGAGTGCATATTAATTTGAAGCGCTCTAGTTGTAAAAGAGAATCGTTTTTCAATTATCTCTTTCTCGAACTTTTCAAAAACACAATAGGGATGCTTAGGTGTTGACTATACTTTCTTTTATACTCAATCAAGCTGGAAAGGAGGTTCCATGATTCCCAAATATGAGGCGATAGCTGCAGATATCGCCCGAAGCATCGAGGACGGCGCTCTAAAGCCGGGCGACAAGCTACCCACCGTCGTTGAGTTCTGTGAGCTCTATAGCGTTTCCAAAATCACCGTCAAACGAGCTATCGAGCAGATCACCGAGGAAGGCCTTATTACCAGCCGGCGCGGATCGGGCACCTACGTTAAGGACACGGCGGGGCTTCCCGGCCAGGCGTTTTTCCAGGGCAAGAACGATCGCTCCCAGGGCTTTTCGTATGAGCACCGCGGGGAGAAGGTGACCTCGGTGGTCTACGATTTCTCGATTGTCAATCCGCCAGCAGACGTCGCTGCCCAGCTGGGAATTGCCGAGGACGACTTTGCCTATCACATCGTGCGCGTGCGCCAGGTCGACGAGAAGCCCATCGTTATCGAGTACACCTACATGCCCCTCGAGCTGATTCCGGGCCTTAAAAAGAAAGACCTGTATGGATCGGTCTACAGCTTCATCCGCAAGCAATGCGGGCTGAAGATTTCGAGCTTCCACCGCACCATTCGCGCCGTAGCGGCAACCGAGGAAGAGGCTGAGCGCCTGGACACCAAACCCGGCTCTCCCCTGCTCGAGCTCAACCAGATTGGCTTTTTGGATAGCGGCACCGCCTTTGAGCATTCGATCTCGCGCAACGTTGGTGACCGCTTTGAGCTGCACAACGTAACGTTGGCATAGGTTTTTGTAGTCATGCGGGCGCTCGTTACGGCTCGTTTAGAGTGGGCGGCCGCGCAACACCATGGGGGTATGAACATGTCCGATTTGATTAAACTGACGCCGATCTTTCACGAGAAGATCTGGGGCGGCCGCCAGCTCGAAACCGTATTTGGTTATGACATTCCCGAGGGTCCCATCGGTGAGTGCTGGGCCATCTCGGCACACCCCAACGGCGACTGCCAGATCGCTGAGGGCCCGTACGCCGGTCACACGCTGTCATGGCTGTGGGCCGAGCACCGCGAGCTCTTTGGCAACTGCGAGGGCAAGGAGTTCCCGCTGCTCATTAAGATCCTGGACGCCAAGGACGACCTTTCGATCCAGATTCACCCCAACGACGAGTACGCCGCCGAGCACGAGAACGGCAGCCTGGGCAAAACCGAGTGCTGGTATGTACTGGACTGCGAGCCCGGTGCCACGATCATCGTCGGCCAGCGCGCCAAGGACCGCGCCGAGGCCGCACAGATGATCGAGGAGGGCCATTGGGACGAGATGCTCAACGTGCTGCCGATTCACAAGGGTGACTTTTTCCAGATTGACTCCGGTACCGTGCACGCCATCAAGACTGGTACGCTCATTTTGGAGACGCAGCAGTCGAGCGACGTGACCTATCGCCTGTACGACTACGACCGCCCCGGCACTGACGGCAAGCTGCGCCCGCTGCATATTGAGCAGAGCCTCGACTGCATCAACTTTAACGCGCAGGCACCGACCGACGGTACCGTAACCGCGCCCGAGGTCGATGGCGTAACCGAGCTCGAGTCCAACCCCTGCTACACCGTCGATCGCGTGCGCGTCGACGGCAGCAAGACCCTCGAGCAGCGCTGGCCCTTCATGTGCCTGTCGGTCATCGACGGCGAAGGCACCGTCTGCGGCGACCCCGTCCACAAGGGCAGCCACCTGCTGGCTCCGAGCACCGTCAGCGACATTGACCTCGAAGGCAAGATGGAACTGATCATCAGCCACCTGTAGGTCGCAACAACAACCAAAACGAAACAAGGGGCTCCCCCGTTCATCAACGGAGGAGCCCCTACTCGTATCTATATATCAGCCCACCCGGCTCTCCAGACCAAAAAGCGAACGAGTAGAGCGACGTTCGCAAGCAACGTAACCTGAGGACATGGGTGGGCGTATGGGGCAACATCGGTCGCGAGTTCCGCACGCAAAGGAGAGCACTTAATGTGCTCTCCGTCTTGCGCAGGACTGCCCGAGCAGGCGATGTTGCCCCATACGCCCGCCCAGGTCCGCCGGGATTATGACAGCTTGACGATCGGAGCGAAGCCCTTCATGAGCTTTTTGGTCTGGCCGGTCTTTTCGAATTGGACCTCGATCATGTCTCCGGCGACCGAGATCACGGTACCGGTGCCAAAGGTCTTGTGGCTCACGGTATCGCCCGCGGCAAAGTCCTGCGATGCGCTGGCACGATCGACCTTGCGCTCCACCGTCGGCGACACCTTGGACGACGGCTTTTTAGCTCGCGGCGCGCCCGAGCCAAAGGTTGAGGCAACACGGCCGGCGTCGGGCGAAACCCCGCGATGGCGCTCGGTGCCATAGGTGCTGCCACCAAAGAAATCGTCGAAGCTCGATCCGCCGCGCGAACCGGAACCGCCGGTCGAGCGCGTATGCGAACCGAACACCTTGCCGCCATACATATCCGAGCCCATGCCCGAGCCAAAGGTGCCGTGACGGTCGCCGCGCTTCTCCCAGCCCGTGCCCTCAAAACCGGCAGAACCGATACCGCTAAACTCGATATCCTCAAACGGAATCTCGTTGAGGAAGCGGGAGCGCGGGTTGGCAGAGGTCGAGCCGTAGGTGCGACGCGTGGCCGCATAGGTCAGGAACAGGCGCTTACGGGCACGCGTGATGGCAACGTAGGCCAGGCGACGCTCCTCCTCGAGCTTGCCCGGATCATCGCTGCCGCCAAAGTCGTGCACGTGCGGGAAGATGCCCTCCTCCATGCCGGCCACGAACACCGCCGGGAACTCCAGGCCCTTGGCGGAGTGGATGGTCATCATGGTAATGGCATGCGTCTCGCCGGCCAGGGAATCCAAGTCGGAGCGCAGGGCCAGCCACTCCATGAGTGCCGGCAGCGCCTTACAGGTGAGCGGACCGTAGGTGCGCTCGATCTCGTCGGCATGCACGGCGCCCGCCGGTAGCTCTGTTGGCACGGCATACGCGTTGCCCGCGATGGCGGCGGCTAGGGCATCCTGCGGCGAGAGCGCCGGGGCGGCTAGGCTATCGAGCGGATTGGAACCCGCGGCGTCACGAGCGCCGACGAGTGCCTCAAACGAGGATGCCGGTGCAGACGGCCCCGGCTCGGGCGTGGGCGCACTCACCACGACGGGCTCGGACTCGGCGCCGGCAGGCACGTCGGCAACACCGGCTGCGCGCAGCTCTTCTAGACTCTCGAGCGTGCCCTCGATATCCTCGTGCGTCTCCTCAAATTCGGCGGCGACGCCCAGGAATTCCTGGATGTTCTCGGCGCGGCTCTCGGACTCCATGGTGCCCTCGGCGCGAAACGCCTGCAGCAGGCCCGTCTTGTCGACAATCATCTCGACGACATCCTTGAGCTCGCCGTCCATGCGACGGCCCTCGCGCACCAGCGCCACAAAACTCGACAGGCCGTTGCGCACCTTGGCACTAAACATGCCCGTCTCGGCTGTTGCGATCTCGCAGGCCTGGAAGAACGAGCAGCGGTTGTCGCGCGCCAGCTGCTCGATCTTTTGGATCGAGGTGGAGCCGATGCCGCGGCGCGGCGTGTTGATGACGCGCTTGACGCTCATCTCGTCGGCCGGGTTCACGATCATCTTGAGGTAGGCCATGACGTCGCGGATCTCGGCGCGGTCGAAGAATCGCGTGCCGCCGACGATCTTGTAGGGCACGCCCGCGCGCAGGAACATATCTTCGAGGATACGCGACTGGGCGTTGGTGCGGTAGAACACGGCGATATCGTCGTAGCTCGTACCCTTGGCATGCAGCTTCTCGATCTCGCCGGCAATCCAGCGACCCTCGTCGCGCTCGTCGCTTGCCTGGAAAGCCTGAATCTTCTCGCCATCGCCCTCGGCCGTAAACAGGCGCTTGTCCTTGCGCTGCGAGTTGTGGCGAACAACGGCATTGGCGGCGCTCAGGATGTGACCCGTGGAGCGATAGTTCTGCTCCAACTTGACGGTCTTGCAGTTTTTAAAGTCCTTCTCAAAGTCCAGGATATTGGTGATGTCGGCGCCACGCCAGCTATAAATGGACTGATCGTCGTCGCCCACGACCATAAGGTTTTGGTACTTGGCGGCCAGCAGGTTGGCGATCTCGTACTGGACGTGGTTGGTGTCCTGATACTCGTCGACGCTAATGTAGCGGAAGCGCTCCTGGTACTTATCGAGCACCTCGGGGCGGGTGCGCAGTAGCTCGAGCGTGCGCACGAGCAGGTCGTCGAAGTCCATCGCGTTGGCGGCGCGCAGGCGGCGCTCCAGCTCCAGGTAGACCTGCGCGGCCTTTTTGTCATTGGGGCTGTCAGCGGATTTGAGCATGTCCTCGGGCCCGATCATGGCGTTTTTAGCAGAGCTGATCTTGCTGCGGATCATGTTGATGGGGAACTGCTTTTGCTCGATGCCGAGCGCCTGCATAATGTCGCGCACCATGCGCTTTGAGTCATCGTCATCGTAGATGGTGAACTGGCCGGTGTAGCCCAGCAGGTCGGCGTCCTCGCGCAGCATGCGCACGCACATGGCATGGAAGGTGCACACCCACATGCCGCGGGTACCGCTGGGGATAAGCGCCGCCAGACGCTCGCGCATCTCGGCCGCTGCTTTGTTGGTAAACGTGATGGCAAGGATCTGCCAGGGCTTAACGCCCAGGTCGCCGAGCATATGGGCAATGCGGAAGGTCAGGACGCGGGTCTTGCCCGAGCCAGCACCGGCAAGGACCAGCAACGGACCCTCGGTGGTCAGAACCGCCTCGCGCTGAGCGGGGTTAAGACTGTCGATGTCGACAAGCGGCTTAGCGGGCTTGGATGCCGGCGCGGGAGCGTCGTAGATGTCGAGCGGGACGAGCTCGGGCTCCGGCGCAGCGGGGGCAGTGTATGCATCAAGCGGCACGGGTTCCGGCGCGGGCGGCACGGGTACCGCGGCATTCTTTTCCCAGGGCAAGGGCTGGGTCATGGGCGACTCCTCATCTGACGGACAGCGCGCCTGCGGGCAGCGCCATAGTTTGAGCCGTACCAGTATACCGAGCCGCGCGGACACCGACGCAAATCACACCGCGACTCCGTGCGCCACCGTCAGGCCCGCCCAGCGGATTTGGCGCAATGGGGTCAGGTTAGTCTGCACCACATTGGTGCAAAGAAACCTGGCCCCATTGCACCAATCACGGAGCCACCGATGTCATGGCAACGGTAGCGAGCGGCGGCCAGGGCGAACAAATTGGCATGAAAAGGGGGCGGCATAGACCTTTTGGTCATGCCACCCCCTTTGAATGACAAGTTGTCGCCCTGGCCGCCGCGCAGCGTCGACTAAGTTAGAGGCCGAGCATCGGCTCCAGAACGAAGAAGTATGCGAGCACTACGATGCCCAGGATGATGCGGTAGGCACCGAAGCACTTGAAGTCGTGACGGCGGACGAAGCCCATGAGCCACTTGATGGCGATGAGCGAAACCACAAAGGCCACAACGCAGCCCACGCCCAGGATAGCGACCTCGTTGGCACCGAACGTGCCGCCCTTGATGAAGTACTTGACCAGCTTGAGCGCACTCGCGCCAAACATGACCGGGATGGCCAGGAAGAACGTAAACTTGGACGCCACCGAACGCGTGCAGCCCAAAAGCAGGCCGCCGATGATGGTAGAACCGGAGCGAGACGTACCAGGCACCAGCGAAAGCACCTGGAAGCAGCCGATACCCAGCGCAGTCTTCCAGCTCAGGTCCTCGAGCGTGGCGATGGAGCCAAAGTCCAGATTCTCGTCATCGTCCTCATCCTCAGCGGTAGCCGCGGCGGGCGCCGCAAAGTGCGCACCGGCGGGACGTCCACCCGACACCACAGCACGCGAACCAAACGAACCGGCAACGGCCATTTCCTCGCGCTTGCTCGCGCGCCAGTTCTCGATCACGATAAACAGCACGCCGTACACAATGAGCGCCAGCGCCACGACGGGAGCATTGTAGAAATGCTCCTCCATCCAGTCGTTAAGCGGCAGACCGATCGCCGCGGCGGGAATGCAGCCGAGCACAATCTTGCCCCACAGCACCCAGGTGTCGCGACGGCCCTCCTTGCCCTTGCTGGGCGAGAACGGATTGAGCTCATGGAAGAACAGCACACAGACGGCCAGAATGGCGCCGAGCTGAATCACGACCAGGAACATATTCCAGAACGTCTCGCTCACGTTCATCTTGACGAACTCGTCCACCAAGATCATGTGACCGGTCGACGAAACAGGCAGCCATTCGGTGATGCCCTCGACCAGGCCCATGAAGGCAGATTTTAGAAGCTCGATAATATCCAAAGGGACCCCCTCGTTAGACACCCGCCGATATTGTTCTGCGGACGGTGCGGGCGATGTCCCATTATCAACCGTTCGGGCGCGTCTACGCCTACCCTTACCAAAAAACTCGCCCGTTCACAGAATTGCGAGTGGTCAAACCCAAATCCTTGGGTATAACTGCAACAAGATAAAGTGTCCGGCGGCCAACGCGCCCGCGCCCGCCCGATGCACGAGCCCCGCGCCCGTGCGATAGACCAAGGAGGAAACCATGAACGAGGGCTACACCAAGGTATTTGTTTCACTCGACGGTACTGAGCAGCAGGATTTTGTGCTCGCACGCGCCATCAAGGTCGCCGCGAACAACGGCGCCAAGCTAATCATCGGCCACGTTATCGATTCCACGGCGCTCGAGAGCGCCGGTTCCTATCCGGTCGATCTGGTCAACGGCCTAGAGGAGGCATTTAAGAACTCCATCGCCAAGCAGCTCGAAGAGGCCAAGGCCAATCCCGATATTCCCGAGGTCGAGGTCATGATTCGCGCCGGCCGTATTCGCGAGACGCTCAAGGACGAGATGCTCGACGTGGTTAAGCCCGACCTGGTGCTCTGCGGCGCCCGCGGCCTGTCCTCGATCAAGTATGCGCTGCTGGGTTCGATTTCGACGTTCCTGCTGCGCAACACGGACTGCGACATCTTGGTCGTGAAGTAGCGTTGCTCCCACCGGCCGCGGGGCCTGCGGGGTTTCCACGGGCACGTCCTCGCCGCGTTGCGGCTGCGGGATGTGCCCTTAGGAAACCCCTCCCGGCCCCGCGGCCTTCGCAGCCTTACTTCAACGAGTTGTCTGATAGAAAAATGGCGTGCCGCCCCGTTTGGGGCGGCACGTTTTTTGTGGGGCGATTCATTTAAATCCTTGCGGCTATATTCACGTTCAGGAACATGGCGCCAATTGCCTTAGCTAAGTTCACGTTCGGGAACATAGCCGCCCGCACCGCAAGACGGCCCGCCTACTCAAAGTATTGGAACTTGTTGGTTGAGAAGGCAAATGTTACGACAAAGCCTTCGCCGGGCTCGGATGCCGCGGTGACGTCGATGCCCATCTTGGAGCACAGGCGCGCCACCAGATAGAGACCGATGCCCGTTGCGCGCTTGGTGGTGCGGCCGTTGTCGCCGGTAAAGCCCTTCTCGAACACGCGCGGCAGGTCTGCCGCACACACGCCGCAGCCGTTGTCCGCGACGGTAAGCTCGATGCGCTCGCTTGCCAGACCCTCGTCCAGCAACGCACCCGAAAACACGATCTTTGCGCCGTCCTCACGCGCATATTTAATGCTGTTCTGAATGAGCTGGCCCAGAATAAACTCGAGCCACTTCTCGTCGGTAAAGACCTCGAAGTCGAGGTTCTCGCACACCGGGGCCACATGCGCCGCAATGAGCTCGCGCGCGTTGGCTTTAATCGCGCCCGTCACCAAGGTTTTGAGATCCCAGCGGCGAATCAGGTAGTCGCGCTCCACGACTTCCGAGCGCGCGTAGTACAGCGCCTGGTCGATATAGCGCTCCACGCGGGCAAGTTCGCGTGCCAGGTCGTCCACGCGCGACAGGTCGTCTTCGCTGCTGTCCAGGTTTTCCAAAATCAGGTGAGCCGCCGCCAGGGGCAGCTTGGCCTCGTGGACCCAGCTCTCGATATAGTCGCGATAGTCATCGGTCTGACGCCTGCCTTCGGCAACCTCGTCGCAGGCGGCTTTGCCCACCCGGCGCAAGACCTCGTATTCGAGCTCGCCCTCGGCATAGGTCGGGCATTGCACCATCTCCTGCACCCATGCGGGACTCTCGAGCTCCTCTGCCGCGCGCTCCAACTGACGCAGAAAACGGCGACGGCGCGCGTACTCGATCACGATGCCGAGCATACCAAAGATAAAGGACACGCCAACCGCCACGACCACGATAGAAACGGGTGCACCGGCGACCGTCAGCACAAAGCAGCTCAGCAGCACGCCGCACGTCCACACGGCAACGGGAAGCAGCGCGTCTTTAAAGAACTTGGCAAACGACATAGCCGGCCCCTAGACCGAATAGCCTTGGCCGCGGTGCGTCGTCAAATACCCCTTGATGCCGATTTTTTCGAGCGTGGTGCGCAGGCGGTTGATGTTGACGGTGAGCGTATTGTCGTCCACGAAGGCATCGGAGTCCCACAGGTCCTGCATGATGGCCGAGCGCGAGACGATCTTGCCCGCACGGCTCAGAAGCAGCGAGAGAATACGCAGCTCGTTTTTGGTGAGCTCGGTACTGGTACCGGTCTGCATGTTGGTGACCATGGAGCGAGCGAGATCGAGCTCCAGGCCCTTGTGGACAAGCGTGCTGCGCTCGCCCGCCGCCGCGGTGCGACGCAGCAAGGCATTGATGCGCGCCACGAGCACACGGGCGCTATAGGGCTTGGGAACAAAGTCGTCCGCGCCGAGCGTCATGGCCATGACCTCGTCGATCTCGGTCGTGCGCGACGTGAGGACGATGATGGGAACCTCGGATTCGCGGCGAACCTCGTGGCAGATATGCTGGCCGTCCTTGACGGGAAGCGTGAGGTCGAGCAGCACCAGGTCGGGCGCGGTGGCGAGAATATCGCGCGAGACATGCTCAAACGATTCGCAGGCCTCGATTTCAAACCCGGCGCGGGCAAGGATGTCGATAAGTTCACGACGAATGGGCTCGTCGTCCTCAACGACATAGATCAGCGCCATGTGTCCTCCCATTTCGCGTAACTTGCACCTTTCACACCATTATGCCCACAGCGTCGCAGCGATACGACCCCGTGGGCACCTAATGTGACAAAAGCGTTCGGTAGTCTTGAGAGAAAATAGGGGCCGACCGGTCCTAAACCGATCGGCCCCATCACTTCGACCACGAGTCTCTACTCGAGCGTACGCATGTACGCGGAGATGGCATCCAGGCCCTTCTGCAGGTCGTCGGTGTTATCGGAGTATGCATAGCCGATGCGCATGCTCTTGGGCTCCTCGAAGCAATCGCCCGGAGTGACGAGCGCGCCGGACTTCTTAATCATGTCGATGCAGAACGTCCTGGAATCGATGTCGTAGTCGTAATACACGAGCGCGGTGGTACCCGCCTCGGGCTTGACGAACGACAGGTGCGGCTCGCTCTCGACCCACTTCTCCAGAACAGCAAGGTTCTGACGGACGATGCGACGGCTGCGCTCAAGGATCACGGAAGCGTTGCCCAGAATCAGCTCCGCCACCGTCTCGCTGAATATGCCAGCGGAAATCAGGTTGTAGTCACGATGCGAGAGCAGCGCGCGACGGAGCTCCGGGCTCTTGGTGACCGCCCAGCCCAGACGCAGGCCGGCGAACGACCAGACCTTGGACATGGATGCGGTGACGATGGCCTTGTCGTACAGGTCGATCACGGACTCGGAGTACTCATCCGTCTGAGTAAGCAGACGGTAGACCTCGTCGCAGAGCACCCACGCGTCGTGTTTGCGCGCGACCTCGACAATCGCCTTGAGCGTATCGGTGTCGAGCAGGGCGCCCGTGGGGTTGTCCGGGTTATTGATGCAGATGAGCTTGGTATCGTCGGTCACCAGGGCATCGAGCGCGTCGACGTCGACGTGGTAGCCGTTCTTGCGATCGAGCTGAAGGATATCGACCTTCGCACCGCACATCTCGGGAATCGAGTAAAGCTGCTGGTAGGTGGGCTTGACGGAGACTACATGATCGCCCGGTTCGACGAGCGTGGAAATAACCAGGGAGTTGGCACCGGTCGCGCCGTGCGTGGGCACGATATGCCCAGGCTCGACCGTCTTATAGAGACGCGCGACCCCCTCGAGGAAGCCGGGCTGCCCCTCGATGTCTCCGTAGGTGAATCGGCGCGAGCACAGGCTATCGAGCCACGCCTTCTTGTCGGTGTTCGTAAGCTCGAACAGCTGGTCGAGCGTGAGGGAGTAGACGCACGTCTCCGCAACGTTGTGGGTGCACTTGGTCTCCCACTCGTTCATCCACTGCTCGACAGCGAAATCCTTGATCTGCATTGTCGTTTCCTTTCCTTGACTTTCTTACAGTTCCACCACGGTGCCCAGCCCCGCCTCAACGGCGCGGTCGTAGGCGATTTTCGATGCCGAAAGGTCCTGAACGGCGATGCCCGACGTATCGAACACCGTCACCTGCTCGTCATCCGAACGCCCCGTAGCCGCGCCGGCGATGACTTCACCGAGCTCCGCTTTGATGTCCTCGGGCGTGATGGCACCCTCGGCAACCGGAATCTCCAGCTCACCGGACGCGACCGATTGCTCGCGGTCGTCGACGTAAACAGCGGCACGGGCGACAAGCGCCGAGGCGAGCTCCTGCTTGCCGGGCATGTCGGCACCGACGCAGGAGATATGCGTACCAGGACGCACCCATGCATCGGGGATGATGGGCTTGGTCGCCGGCGTGATCGTCACGATGATGTCGGCCTCTGCCGCGGCACCTTGGCCGTCGGCCGTCGCCTCGATGGAATAGGTGGATGCCTCGCGAGCATGCTCGCAAGCGCCCAAGATATGGGCGACCTCGTCTCGCATGCGCTCGACGCGGGCCTCGGGCGCGGCATCGGAAACTGGCTCCCACACCTTGACCTCGCTCACTTTGGGACAGGCGGCGAGCACGCCCGCCACCATATAGGTGCTCATGTGGCCGGCACCCGCAACAAGCAGTTTGGACGCATCCGCCCGAGCCAGCCACTTGGCACCGAGCGCAGCGGCGGCACCGGTGCGAAGTCCAGTGACGGCGGAGGCATTGAGCAGCGCCAACGGCTCTCCCGTCGCGTTGTCGCACAGCAGCGTGGTGCCAAAGATCTCGGGCAGCCCCTTTTTGGGATTCTGAGAGAACCAAGCAGTGAGCTTGAGACCGAAGAGGCCGCTTCCCGCCAACTCGCCCGAGCGGATATCCATATCGGCCACGCCGGGTTCGAACTGCTCATATACCATCGGCCACGCAACACCCTTGCCCGTTGCCTTCTGGCGATATGCCTCCTCCACGGCAGCGATTGCATCCTCAATCGTCAGCACCTTGGAAACTTCCTCGGCCGAAAGCACCACCATCTGCCCCATCATCGCTCCTCTCAGCGAAAGCTTTACGTTGCTTCACTGTACGGTTTAGTAACGATGCCGCCAAGGATCATTTCTTGTTGGAATCTACAACGATTCTCGATCTGATTTTTCGTTCTTTCAGCAGGTATTTGAACTATTTCTCGCATCAACGGCATACTGATGTGCGATTATCCTATTTGTACAGGTACTTATTGTAATGATTTACAAGGTGATGCTGATGCTATACACCATCTCGGACTTCTCACGGGAATATGAGGGGTCGGTCCGTCTAATCGCCGGCAGCGATGGCGTCTCGCGTGCCGTCTCTGGCGTCGGGATCCTCGATTATGAACTCATGCCCGGCCTCAAGAACAAGTACCAGCGCGTCAACTTCAGCTCAGACGAGATCATCCTCAGCACTTTCCTCTATGCGAAGGACGACCCGTACCTCATCACTGAAGCCGTGAAATACCTCGTCGCCAAGGGAACGAGCGGTCTCATCATCAAAAACGTCCTGCACATCCCGATTCCCGACCAAGCCATCCGCTACGCCAACGCGCGGCACTACCCGGTCTTTCTCACGACCGACGACTCACTGTTCTTTGACAGCGTCATCTATGAGGTCAAACGGCATATCGAGCAGCTCGCGTCCATCGACTTCGCGCAGCGCGAGATCGATGCCCTGAGGACAGACGTATCGCCCGAGTCCATCTGCCGACGCATCCGAGGTCTCAACCCGTCATTTCTGGACGAAGCGGTCGCCCTGTTCGCATCGTTTGCAGAGCCCCTCGACCCGCGTACGTTTTTGCAAATCGAACGTCTCTGTGCAAAATCGACCCTCGCCGGATGCCACAACATGCTGGCACCCTACGACGGAGGTTTGTTATTCGTAGCGACAAGTGACTCGGAACAGACGCTCGATGTAGAGCGAATCGTGCAGGCGCTCACGGAGCTCATCGAGGCTAGCGACATCGATGGCGGAGCGGAAGGGCTCGGCATCAGCGATATTCTGTTTGGAGACGAGGCGGTGGCGCAGGCGATCTCGCAGGCGATTTACGCACAGCGCCTATCTTGTCAACGAGCCGAGGGTCCCGTCCGCTATACGCAGCTCGGCATCCTGAGAACCGTGATGCCTTTTGCGGAAACCCCGGAGATGCGATCGTTCTCGGAGGCGATTCTCTCGCCGATACGTGAGCACGACAGTGAGCATGGCAGCGAACTGGAATCCACGCTCGCCGCATTCATTGAGAACGACCGACGTATCGAGCGAACCGCCAAGCAGACTAGCCAGCACCCGAACACGATTCGATATCGCCTCGATAAGGTGACGGCTCTCACCGGACTGAGCTACAAATGCGCCCCGGAGATGGAGCAGCTGTCGCTCGCCTACGCCATCGAACGCGCTCGCTCGCTTCAGTAAGCCAACCCCGCATTGAGGTTAGGAGCGGCGGGCACGGAGCTTTTCGTAGCCGTCGGCGAAGAAGGCGACCGTGGCGGCGTCGGCCTCCGCAGCGTCCGTCTCGGTTGCGGGGACCACGCCGTGCTCGTCGCTCACTAGGAACAGCGCGCCCTTAAGCTGCGCGGGAATGTCTACGCGCGTGACCGGGATGCCCTTGGTCTGGGCCAGCTGCTCGATGAGCGTCGCCGTGCCGCACAGGCACTCGTCCGCCGGCGCCACAAAGGCAAGCTCGCCGTTGTTGACGGCGGCGAGCAACTCGGGCGCCACGCCGGTCTCGTCGGCCTCGGAGCGGGCCTCGGCGGAACGGGCACGCAGCGCCTTGGCCGACGTATCGGCGAGCGGCTCGTACTCCCCCACCGTCATGGCGGCGTTGCCGTTGACGTCGATCACCAGCATGAGCACGCCGTCGCGTGCCGTGTAATCGCCCTCGGCAAGCGACCACTCAACGTGCTGCTTGGCCCAGCTGAGCATGTTATGGGTAAGCGGCTCGCCCTGCACCAGGCGCTCGGACAGCGCACGAATGTGGCGGTTGAGCATGGGCACCTTTTTGTTGGACATGCGCCAACGACAGACAAGCGCGGGCTTGTCGAGCGTGAACTTCTCGACCGCCTCCTGATTGGCGCAAAATTCCTCGTACGCACGCTGATCCTCGGCATTGCCAAACAGCTCGGCATCATCAATCTGGGGCATGGTCATACCTTTCGTGTTAGTCATTCCGTCCTCTTATACCAAAAAGACGGCCCTCCAAACGGAGCAGCCGTCTTTTGCGGAGATTATTTTGTCCCAAGGCAGAACTTAGTGGCGGAAGTGGCGAGCGCCCGTAAACACCATAGCAATATTGTGCTCATTGCAGGCCTGGATGCTTTCGTCGTCGCGCTTGGAGCCGCCGGGCTGGATGATGCAGGTCACACCATGCTCGGCAAGCACGTCGACGTTGTCGCGGAACGGGAAGAACGCGTCGCTTGCACAGGCAAAGCCGCCCTTCTCCACGCCCTCGCGCTCGCAGAAGTCCTCGGCGCGCTCGCAGGCAAGCAGCGCAGAGTCAACGCGGTTGGGCTGACCGGGGCCCATGCCAATGCCGGCCTTACCCTTGGAGACCAGGATGGCGTTGGACTTAACGCCCTTGCAGACCTTCCAGGCAAACTCGAGCTCGGCCATCTCGGCGTCGGTGGGCTTGCGGTCGGTGGGGAACGTAAAGGTCGCGGGATCCTCGGTCACGTGGTCGACCTCCTGCACCAGCATGCCGCCGTCGACGGAGCGCAGCTCCACCTGAGCGCCGTGGTCCACGCCGCCGGTCGCCAACACGCGCAGGTTGGGGCGCTTGGCCATGCGCTCGAGCGCCTCGGCGGTGTAGCTCGGGGCAATGATGACCTCGACGAACTGCTTGTTCTGATCGGCAAAGTGCTCAACCAGATCAAAGGGAACCTCGCGGTTGCAGGCGATGATGCCGCCAAAGGCACTCTTGGGATCGCAGACAAAAGCGCGGTCGTAGGCAGCCGTGATGTCCTCGGCAACGGCGGAACCGCAGGGGTTCTGGTGCTTGAGGATTACGCAGGCCGGCTCGTCGAACTCGCGGACCAGGTTCCAAGCGGCGTCGGCATCCAAATAGTTGTTGTAGCTGAGCGGCTTGCCCTGGATCTGCTTGGAGCCCACGAGCGGGAACTGCGAGCTCGCGGTGTTCTCGCAGCCCTCGGCAAAGCGATAGACTGTGGCTTTCTGCTGCGGGTTCTCGCCATAGCGCAGGTCGTCGACCTTCTCCAGCGAAATCTCGAGCTTGGCAGAGGTGTCCGCCACGTCGCTTGCCTGGGCGGCGAGCCAGCGGGAGATGGCCGTGTCGTAGGCGGCGGTGGTCTGGTAGACCTTCACCTGCAGGCGACGACGGGTGGAAAGCGTGGTGCAGCCACCGGTCTCGTGCATCTCGGCCAGGACGGCATCATAGTCGGCCGGGTCGGAAATGACGGTAACGCTCGTGGCGTTCTTGGCGGCAGAGCGCAGCATGGAGGGGCCACCGATGTCGATGTGCTCGATGGCGTCCGCGAAGGTGACCTCGGGGTTGGCGACGGTCTTCTCGAACTCGTACAGGTTGACGACGACCAAATCGATCAGCTTAATGCCGTGCTGAGCCGCCTCCTGCATGTGTTGCTCGGAATCGCGGCGGGCCAGCAGCGCGCCATGAACCTTGGGGTGCAGGGTCTTAACGCGGCCGTCCATCATCTCGGGATAGCCCGTGAACTCCTCGATGGGGGTTACGGGAACGCCCGCGTCCTCGATGGCACGAGCCGTGCCGCCCGTAGAGATGATCTCGACGCCAAAGTCATCGACCAGCGTCCGTGCGAAATCGACGACGCCCGTCTTATCGGTAACCGAGATCAACGCGCGTGCGATCTTCACATCAGATCCCATGCAGTCCTCCTGTCTGGTACGCCGCCGTGCTCTGTGAGTCGGTGATACGTCGATCTGCAGCGCTCGCGCAGCGGCATTGAAAATACTGATTTAATGTAGCGCATCGAGCGCATCGATGCATCCCGCAACGGGCGCATGTGCAGAAAAAGTTTGCACGCGGAGGGGATGGGCACGGTGAGTTCATGGAACACAGGGGCACCATAATTTGATGCCAATGGCGTGGTAGAACTGTGCTCGATATGCATCCGCAAAAGAAAGAGGCACCATGGTCTCGCGGGTTCTCTACCGACCGTTTGATACCGAAGACTTCGACGCCATCGCGCTGATTCTGCAGCAACTTTGGCATAACAATTCGGATAACGATGAGTACAACCGCCTTGAGGCCGCGTGCGACCTCGCCTATTGCCTTTCGTCATCGACGTTTTCGCAGGTTGCGGTGATTGACGGCGAGGCGCGCGGCATTGCACTTGCACGCGCAGGACAGAACTCCGGCGTCACTATCAACGAGCATTGGATGGATACCGAACGCGCACTGCTATCGCAGATGCGTGAGCTGGAGCCTGATGCCTGCGCCGAGTATCTCTCGTTTGTGCGCGCAACCATCCGAACCAACAACCGCCTGCTCGAGAGCAGCCCGTTGCCGCACGACAACGAGGTCACGCTGCTTGCCGTGGATCGCGATGTCCATGGCCTGGGCGTTGGCACGGTTCTGCTCGATGCCGCGGTCTCGCACCTGTCCTCGCTTGGAGCGACGAGGGCGCACCTGTACACCGACTCCAACTGCTCGTGGAAGTTCTACGAGCTGCACGGCTTTAAGCGCACGGCCACGCACCGCGCCAACCGCGAAGAGCGCCGTCACGACATGCCGCGCGAAAGCTTTCTCTACGAACTCGACCTAACAGCCTAAACCCAGCAGTTAGGGACGTTCCTTTTGTGCCGGCACCCCGGGACACTCCTTGGCAGCAACCGCACCTAGTCGTTGGAAACGTTCTTAAATGATTAGTTGCTGGGGACAGTCTTCGTAGGTAGCGCGTAAAAAGGGGATGGGCTTTCCCCGACGGCTGTCGAGAAAAGCCCATCCCATAATTTACGACCGTTAGAACGTTCCGCCGCCGCCTCCGCCGACGCCGCCGCCTCCGCCGCCCGAGAAGCCGCCACCGCCGCCGCTCGAGCTATCGGAACTCGACGCCAGCTCACGGATGGTCTCGTGATACACGTCATCGAATGAATCGAGCGGGGACTCGGTACCGTAATGATGGTAGTACCACCAGTAGCAGGGATAATTGTCATAGAAGCCGTCGGCCTCGCGCACCTCGGGCGGCACGGCCTCGGCAAGCTGACGCAGCACTTCCTTGGAAACACCCAGCGCCACGCCCATCACCAGCAGCTTGTTCCACAGCACCAGATCGCCGGGGACGGCTTCCTTTAGACGCGTGAAGTCCTCGAGCCAATGCTTAAGTGCCTTGCAGCGAGCCGCCACCTCGGCGCCCTCCGGCGTAAAGCGGCGGAACGTAAGGCCCACGCCGATACCCACCAGCACAATCGGCACCGAGATAACCGCGGCGATAATGTTCGCCTGTGCGCCATCGGTAAAGAAGATGGATCCCACGGGAACAAAGGCAATCAGGATACCAAGAACCAGGCAAAACACCATTGCGACAATGCCGTCCGAGGCAACGTACTCGCTATCGGCCAGCTTGCCCTTAACGGTGTTCTGATAGTCCTCGAGCTTGTCGCCCACGGGTGTAGCATGCTGCTTGACGTAGTGCTGCAGCTCGTCGAACGTGCGCGAGCGATCGCCGTTCTCGTCAGGCTTAGTACCGGCAAAGAAGACCTTGAGCACCATGTGGTCAATGCCCTTGGCCGACTTCCAGCCCGCATCACTCACCGTCACGCGATACGTCTGCTCTTCTTTTTCACGCCCCAACAGACCCTTCTTGGCCTTGGTCACGGTCGCCTGCTCCAGCTTGATCACACGGTCGTCAGTGAGCTTCATGAGCGTGGCGATATATGCCTGATCGGGCACCTCGTTCCAGCTCATGAGGGCCGAAAGCACGGCGGGATGGTCGGCCGAGGGCACATCGCGGAAATATTCGTCCTGGAAAAACGGCTTGGGCTTGCGCTTGCGCAGCTTGAGCATAACGATTGTGCCGGTAAAGGCCACCGCCGCAACAACACTTAGCACGGCAAGTGCATTGGCAATCATGCGAGCGTGAGCGCGGCGGGCGTTAGCTTCGTCGGCCCATTCCTTCTCTTCGCTCAGGATCGTTGACATGCGCTCTTCGCCCGAAGCGGCAAGCTGCGGCACCCAGTCGCTAGGGAAGGCGATGCGTGCCTCGGCGAATTCGCCCTGATGCACGCAGGGAATGGTATAGGTGACCATGGGTTCGTCCGCATCGAGCGACACGTCGCCCGTCAGCGGACCGTGGCCCCATGCGCGGAAGTTATCGCCTTTGACGGCCGCCGTCCCGGCAGTGGCATTTGCGAAGCGCACTTCCATCTCGACGTCATCGGAATCCGCAGACCAGCCGTCGCCCACAAACTTCCAGTAGAGCTCGGCGGTATCGGCCCAGTTCATAACCGCACCGGTCATGGTATAGCTCACGTAATAGGTCGCGCTGTCGCCGCTCTCGTGAGGGCTGAACACCTTAATCCTTACGCCGTCACCGGTCTGCTCGACCGTATAGACGCCAGAGTCGCCCTTGTTCGCGCTATCGACTTTGTTAAACGCGGTGTCCTCTTCCTCGACACTCAGCACATCGACGCCCGCCGTGCCGCCCTGCTGGTTGGCGCCCGTATTGATCTCCCAAAACACGCCGTTGATGTCGTCGTCGAAATCAAACTGGCGTCCCTCGACAACGGTCAGCGATCCATCGGCCTCAACCGTGGCACTGATATAGGTCTGGGTCATGGAATAACCGTCGGCGTGTGCGGCGGCGGGCAGTAGCAGCAATGCAAGCGCGACGAGTGCGCAGACGGAAGCGAATCGCGCAAACAGGTGGCGCTGCCGGCTGACTTTGGCGGCGAGGGTGTTCATAGGCACATCCTTTGTCTGTAAAACCAACAGCGCCATTGTCCCACGTTTGCGGGTACGCATGGCGAACATCTAGGCGACCGGAGCGCCAAACGGGATGAAAGTCACACCAGCACCCCGGCAGCTAGTCATTGGGGACGTTCTTAAATGACTAGTCATTAGGGACACCCTTGGCATAGCCCGCCCCGGCAATAGATACCACTTCACAGCTCCGTCACAGGTGTAGCGGCTTTGTGTGGGCGCGGCACGCGCTGATTGAGCCGCCAGCCGAGGGGCATAAAGCAGTTGAGCGAAAACGGTTTGCCCCTTTGCCGTTCGCTCGAGGATCATGTCCCCCTTTTCCGCGGAAACCCCGGCAGTTGCGAAGAGCTGCCGGGGTTTCTGTCGTTTGTGAGGCTAAGTCGGTACGCAGCGATCGAGACCTTGAGCCGCAAACCCACCGTGCGCAATGCGTACCGCCGCCAACTTGTGAGCGCAGCAACGCCTTCCCTGCCAAGCCCCGCGCTATACTCGTCCGCATGGATATCAACGCACGCAACATAGCAACACACGCCGCGGACGCACCAGCAACGGCAGCGCCCACCCCCGTCGTGGGCCGCTTTGCCCCGTCGCCCTCGGGCCGCATGCACTTGGGCAACGTGTTCAGCTGCCTGTGCTCGTGGCTTTCGGCCCGCAGCCAAGGCGGCAGCATCGTGCTGCGCATCGAGGACCTGGACGATCGCTGCAAGCGCCCGGAACTTGCCACTCAATTGATTGACGACCTGGCCTGGCTGGGACTGGAGTGGGACGAAGGCCCCTACTACCAGCACGATCGCCTGGATCTGTACGAGGACGCCCTGCGTCAGCTGCAAGACGCCGGCCTCACCTATCCCTGTTTTTGCACGCGTGCCGAACTCCACGCCGCGAGCGCGCCGCACGCGAGCGACGGCACGCCCATCTACCGCGCCGCCTGCCGAGACCTTTCTGCCGAGGAGGTTGCCCGCCGCAGCGCCCTGCGCGCTCCGGCCACGCGCCTGCGCGTACCCGCCGTCGACGACCTCGCAAACGATGTGATCGAATTCGTGGACCGCACGTATGGAGCCCAATGCGAAGCACTCGCCACCGAATGCGGCGACTTTTTGGTGCGCCGCAGCGACGGCGTTTTTGCCTACCAGCTAGCCGTGGTGGTCGACGACGCTGCCATGGGCGTCACCGAGGTCGTGCGCGGATGCGATCTGCTGGGCTCCACGCCGCGCCAAATCTACCTGCAGCATTTGCTGGAACTTCCCACGCCGCACTACGCGCACATTCCGCTGCTCATGTCGCCGGATGGCCGCCGCCTTTCCAAGCGCGACCGCGACCTGGACCTGGGCGAGCTCCGCACCCGCTTTGGCGCGCCCGAGGCACTACTGGGCTGGCTCGCCGGGCAAATAGGCATCGCGCCGGACGCCACACCGCGCTCTGCCGAGCAGCTGGTCGAGCACTTTAGCTGGGATGTTATCCGCACGCATCGGGAAAACATCACTGTAACGGTCGAGTAGCCAGCCACCCCGCCCCTACGCGACATCCCAGGGCTGGAGTTCGTCGCCCAGGCGGACAATACAGTCGTAGAGCACGGTGTGGCACTCGGCTGGGTTGGCGTCACGATGAAAATGCCCGTAGTACCAGCGCTTGTAGTCCAGGTGGTCCTCCAGCTCGTCGAAAAACGTGGTGAGTCGATCGACATCGGGATAATTCCAGCCAGGTGCCGGGTAAAGCGTGGGCGAAAGCATGCGCGTGGAGCAGGTATGGGTGATCGCATAGTCGACCTTCCAACCCACGCTGTCGAGCTTTGCCCGCGCCTCCTCAAAGTTGCGCTCGTCCGGCAGCTCCTGCGGCCACCAGCTGGAATCCGGAATGCGGTATTCCTTATCCACGCTCGTGGCGCCGCCCATGGTAAAGATCGTTGAGCCGTCGAGCTCAAAAACCTCACCGCGCGTCAGGCGTCGGATGGGCGAGGTGTCCGACAGACGCTGCGTCAGGCCGCCGTGCCACAGCTCCATGGGGCGCTCCGACCAGTGATCGAAACGCTCGTGGTTGCCGTCGACAAACAGCACGGTATAGGGGCGCGACTCCAGCCAGGCGATGTCGGCACATTCCTCGGCAGAGAAATCCCACGGAAAGCCAAAGTCGCCCGCGATGATGAGATAGTCGTCACTTGTCAGACCATCCCCAAGATCCCAGTCGCGAAGCTTTTGCATGTCGACGCCGCCGTGAATATCGCCCGTCACATAGACCGTCATCGGATCACCACTTCCCTGTAAGTCGCTAGCCCACATTCTGCACGATCACTAAGTCAACCGTTCCAGCCCTTCCATCCTTTGGGACCTACCCCTCGCTCTTCCATCCAAACGGGTCAAACACCCAAAAGATCAGATCGAGCACGCCGCCGGTCATCGTGGCGCCGGCAAGAGCCATGCAAACATGCAGAAAGCTGGCACTTCGGAGCACGTCGAACGGCCCCAGAACAGCCAGCAGCGCGACCGCTGCGCCGGCTACGCACAGCGCGAGGCACGGCCCCGCGTCCTTTACGCACTTCTTTGCGAGATGCTTTGCGTTGTCACTCATCGGTATCGAACTCCTTAGAGGGTCGTTGTTCAGACGCATGCCGCCGCGGCAGAGCGGGGCGGCAGGGTAAGTGTCACATGCTGTGCGGACATCAATGGAGAAACCGCCTGCTCGACCAACCTTTGACGCCGTTTTGCACCGGCACCACATCCCCCGCTATCGAGGTCTAATACTTTTTCCACCGCTACCCAAAAACTCATCCAACATTAATCTTGGCTCAAGAATCGCTTAATCTATAACCTGCACTATAGAGTTCGACCAAGGGCGGGGCGGCGCCACGCAGGTCGCCGAACGCAACGCTCGCGCCCGGGCAAATCGCCCGGCGTCGCGCCCATCGAACGAAAGGACAGGTCATGGACGACCTCGAAAAAGTTGAAACCATCCGCACCAAGTGCAACGTGAGCTACACCGATGCCAAGGCCGCGCTCGACGCTGCCGACGGCAACGTTTTGGATGCCATCATTTGGCTCGAGTCGCAGGGCAAGACGCAGACCACGTCGGCGCATGCCGCCACCGAGTCCGAGCCGGTCGATGAACCCTCGGCCGAGATGGTCGCCGCGCAGGCCGCCTACGAGAAGTCGAGCGAAAAGACCGACTTTTCCAAGAAGATGGACAGCGTGTGGGAGTACCTCAAAAAGCTCTTCCGCCTGAGCCTGGACACCAAGTTTATCGCCACGCGCCGCGACGCGATCATCCTCAACATTCCCATCCTGATCCCCATCGTCGCGCTGTTTGCCTGGGGCGCCACGATATGGCTGATGCTGATTGGCCTGTTCTTTGGCATGCGCTACCGCATCGATAGCGACGGCGACGTGCCCGGCAGCATCAACAACCTTATGAATCACGCCGCCGACGCCGCGGACGACATCAAGCAAAATCTCAACGACGACAAGTAATCGCAGACGGGGGCACGCATGGCACGGATCCTGATCGTAGAGGACGAGGAGAAAATCGCCCGCTTTGTGACGCTCGAGCTGGAGCACGAGGGCTACCAGGTGGAGCACGCCGCCGACGGCCGCACCGCCGTGGACCTGGCGCTGGAGCGCAACTACGATTTGATTCTGCTCGATGTGCTGTTGCCGCAGCTCAACGGCATGGAGGTGCTGCGACGCGTCCGCAAGCACAAGGATGTGCCGGTAATCATGGTCACCGCGCGCGATGCCGTGATGGACAAGGTGGCCGGGCTCGATGCCGGCGCCGACGATTACCTGACCAAGCCGTTTGCGATTGAGGAGCTGTTCGCACGGATCCGCGTGGCGTTGAAGCGCTCGGAGGCCGTGCGGGCGGCTTCGGGCGTTGGCGGCGCCGGGGCAGGTGGCGCGGGCGTCGACGCCGCTACGATACCCCCGGTCGGCGACTCGACCCAAGTTTCCGTCGCGCCCTCCCCCGCCACGCTCGCCGTGGGCTCGGTTGCGCTCGACCCCGACCGCCGCGAAGTCACGGTCGGCGGCTCGCCCATCGCGCTCACGGCCCGCGAGTTCGACGTCCTCGCCCTGCTTATGGCGCATGCCGAGACCGTGCTCACGCGCGAGCGCATCGCGCACGAGGCGCTGGGCTACGAATACGTGGGCGACACCAACAACGTCGACGTGCACATCGCGCACCTGCGCGCCAAGATCGAGGACGCCGGCGGCGCCCGCATCATCCAGACCGTGCGTGGGGTGGGCTATGTCTGCCGCGCGTAACGCCGAGGCCAAGCGCGTCACATCCATCGCCCGCGCCATCAACTGGAGCTATATGTGGCGCCGCTTGATGAGCTACGTCTGGCTCGATCTGCTGCTGATGGTGATTGCGGCGGCGATCCTCGTCTATGGATACAACCAGATGCTGCCCGACGGCGCGTTTACCGCAGGATGGATCCCCGGCGTCGCCGTTCACGGCATGTCGCTGGCGCCTGCGCGCGGCTGGGACTTGGCAACGCTCACCTATACCGTCGAGCTTGCGCGTACCACCAAGACTTTCCCCCTCGCGCAGGACCTCGTCGCGCTATGGCCTCTCTACCTTGTCGTTGTGGGTTGGCAGGTCATCAGCGTGCTCGACATGCTCGGCGGCGCCCGTCGCGTGCGCCGCACCATGGCACCGCTCAACGACCTGGCCTTGCGCGTGGACGAGCTCGGCCGTATGCAGCTCTCCGGCGGCAAGATGGAAACACTGGAGCAGGCCATCGAGCGCGCAAGCGTCGACTCGCCGAGCGTCACTACCGGCGACGCCGACCTGGCAAGCATCGAGGTTGCACTCAACCGCCTACTGCGCCAGATGCAAGAGGCCAAACTGCAGCAAATGCGCTTTGTCAACGATGCGAGCCACGAGCTGCGCACGCCCATCGCGGTGATTCAGGGCTACGTAAACATGCTCGATCGCTGGGGCAAAGACGACCCGGACGTGCTGGCAGAATCTATCGCGTCCCTCAAGGCCGAAAGCGAGCACATGCAAGAGCTCGTGGAGCAGCTGCTGTTTTTGGCGCGCGGCGATGCCGGGCGCACGGTCCTGCGGCGCGCAAATACCAACCTTGCCGCACTGGTCGACGAGGTATGCGAGGAATCGCAGATGATCGATACCGAGCACACGTATCGGCTGGCCTTTGACGCTGCGCTTGTCAGCGACCCGCGCTGCGACGCGCCCGTCGACGTGGTGCTCGTGAAGCAGGCTCTGCGCGTGATCGTGCAAAACGCCGCCAAGTACTCGGATGCGGGAACGACCGTCACATTTGGCGTAGCGCCGGATGCGGGCGCGGGCACGATCGACATAAGCGTTGAGGACGAGGGCATCGGCATGAACCAGGAATCCGCAGCTCACGCGTTTGAACGGTTCTACCGCGCCGACAATGCACGCGATGCCGGCGCACAGGGCTCGGGTCTGGGGCTTGCCATTGCCAAGTGGATCGTCGATAGCCATGGCGGCGTCATTGGCGTGACCTCAGTCGAGGGCGTCGGCAGCCGCTTTACGATTCGCCTGCCGCGCTAGGAAGCCCCTCGGCATAAATAAAGGGATAGGGCCACACGGCCCTATCCCTTTTTGCTAGCTATGGCAGCTTGTGCGCTACTCGCGGCACAGATGCACGGCGAAACCGGCGAACTCGCGCTTAAAGTACACGAGTTTGGTGCTACCGTCGGGCAGCAGCGCGCGCGACTCTTCGTTGACCTCGAGCCCGCGCTCGGCAAACCACTTCTCGGCCGCATCAATGTCGTTGACGGCAAAGCCGATGTGGCCCTTGGTGCCACGACCATTCTGCTTCATGACCTCGACCAGCGAATCGTTAAAGTACGAAACCGGGGTCTCGATAACGGGCAGACCCATCATCGTCGAGAACAGCTCCGCGATCTCCAGGGCGTCTGCCGGGTCGGTGGCGTTAATGCCCACATGGGCAACGCGCATGCCAAAGAGCTCGACCGGATTGGCGTTCTGCTCACTCATGCAGTCAGCGCCTACTGAGCCATGACGTCAAGAACGGCCTTCTCGGCAGCGACGCGGTTCATGCCGGTCATGAAGGGCACGCCGCTCACGTACGGGCAGGTAAGGCCCTCGGGGGCAACGGTGGTGGCGATCAGCAGATCGGCGCCCTCGTCGCAAACGTCCTTGGCCTCGGAGATGGCGCACTGCACGATCTCGTACTTGTCGGCGTAACCGTTGGCGTCGAGCATGGTGGCGACCTTCTGGGCAACGAGCGTGGAAGTAGCAGCGCCAGCACCGCAAGCCAAAACAATCTTCTTCATAGGTAATGTCTCCCTTCATGGTTTACTTTAGGTAAGTGTACCGCAGCGAGCGATGGCGCTCGGCCTCGATGCGCTTTTATGCCAGTTTGCTTGCACGCCGCGTATAATACATCTAGCACGTGTTGTCATACCGCTCGCTTTACGAGCGACTAAGGACTCTAAAATGCCCGATTCCCGCACCCTCTGGACCGCCGTCGTCATTATTTGTATCGCCATATCGGTGTTCTTTAGCGTAAAAAAACGCACCACGTTTAAGCGCCTGCAACAGCTTATGGCTGCCAAGCAGTGGGACGAGTTCGATCGTTTGCTCGATGGCAAACTCACCAGCATGCTGTACCCGCGCTATAACCGCGACTACCTGCGCCTGAACTCCTATCTGCTGCGCGAGGACCACAAGCGCGCCGACGAGATGTTCGATTTGCTGCTGGGACTCAATCTGCCCAAGATGCAGCGCGTCGACCTGGTGATTAAGGCCTTTAACTACTACGTTGGCCAGGAGGACCGCAAAAAGTCCAAGGAGCTGCTGCACGAGATCAAAGGCTTTGAGGGCGGCCAGGCCGAGGCAGTCGCACACGAATGCCAACTGATGTACGACACGATGATCCTCAAGCGCCACAACGACATTCCCGAGCTGGAGCGCATGCTCAAGGAGGCCGGTGACGACAAGGTCAAGAGCTGCCGCTTGGAGTATCTGTTGGCTCTGCAGTACAAGAACAAGGGCGACGAAGCCAAGTTCCAGGAGTTCCTGGAGAAGTCGGGGCAACACTCGATGGCCGTCAACGCGTAACGGACGGCTTGTGCTAGACTTCTAGTCTCACGGGGGCGTGGCGGAATTGGCATACGCAGGAGACTTAAAATCTCTCGCCGCAAGGATTGTGGGTTCGAGTCCCACCGCCCCTACCATGTAGTGCTTACGAGCCCGTGTTCCCCAGGGATGCGGGCTCGTTTCTTTAAGATGCCGGCGGGACTCGAACCCGCGAGGGGGCGAGCGTTAAGCGGACGCGCAGCGTCCGTAGCGAGCCGGCGAGGGCGCCGACAGGCGGCCGAAGCCGGTGCGTATTTGCGCAACAAATACGCAGACGTCCCACCGCCCCTACCACGTATTGTTTACGAGCTCGTGTCCCCCAGGGATGCGGGCTCGTTTCTTTTACACGCTGGCGGAGCTCTAAGTTGCGGTGGAATAGATCCTGTTTATACCGTTTACCAGCTTATTTAGGAACTATTTCACCGCAACTCAGAGGAAGACGGTTAAAGAGCACTCAGACTCGGGGTCCAGGCGATAGTGGGAGTCGCGCCGTCGAGAGTTTCGTTGATGGTGGCGGCCATGCCGGCGAGTAGGCTGTTCTCGCTTACGGTGAGCGTCTTGTAACCGCCAGCCCGCATAAGCTCGCGGATTACCACGGCACCAGCCAAGATCACGCCCGCGCGTTTGGGCTGTACACCCGGTAGAGCGGCGATGCCGTCCGCATCCAACGCAGACATGCGCTCGATAGCGGCCGAAACCTGATCCAGCGAAAGCTCGCGCAGGTGCACAAAGCTCGAATCGTACGGTTCCAGCTCATGAACGAGCGCCACGAGTGTGGTGACGGTGCCACCCACTGCGACCAAGCGTTCGGCGCGCTCAAAATTGCTCGGCAGGCCCTCAAAATAGGCAGCGAACTGCTCGCCCGCCCACGCGGCAGCGGCAGTAAGCTCGCCGCGTGCGGGCGGCAGTGCCGAGAAAAATCGCTCCGTCACACGGCGACAACCGATGTCCAGCGAACGCGTGCCCTCCAGCGCAAAGACCCCACGCTCCGGCGCATAGACGCCCGTCGCGAGCTCCGTGGATCCGCCGCCCGAATCGGCAACAATGATGCGCTCGCCGGCAAAGTCGTGCGCCACGCCAAAAAACGTCAGGCGCGCCTCGACCTCGCCCGGAATCACCTGCGGTTCGAGCCCCAGCTCACGCAGACCGTCCAGCAGCAGTGCGGCATTGGATGCATCGCGCGCGGCGCTCGTGCATGTGGTGCAAATGCACGCGGCCCCAAAGGCACGCGCCTCGTCCACAAACATGCGGCATGCAGCGAGCACGCGCTCGACCGCCGCCTCGCAAAAGCGACCTGTCGCGTCCACGCCCTCGCCCAGATCGGTAATCTCGGTATGCTTGGACGATTCCACGATCGCCCCGCCCTCGACCTGGGCCAACACCAGTCGCGACGACACCGTTCCCAGATCGATCGCCGCCACCTTATATCGTTTGTCGCAATGCGTCATTGCAAGCTCCCCTCCGGGCGCTACTCGCCGTTGGACACGACCGTCTGGCCCTCGACACCGTTAAACCCAAACAGCATGTCGAGCGCCTGGATGTACCACGGGGCGTCCTTACCGACTTCTTCGATTTCCCTGGCAACTTCGCTGGCCTTCTTGGCGTTCGACGACTTCTTGCTCGAAGACGAATCCGAATCGTCGTCCAGGCCCTGCACTTCAATCCTCTTCTCGCCGGGCATCACCAGGCCCAAGTCCTCGGATGCCGCGTCCTTGATACCCTCCTCCGAGAGCAGCTTGTCGACGCTTTTTTGCAGCTCATCATTGTATTGCTGACGAATCTCGACCTGCTTGGCCAAGATATCGCTCGAACGCTTTGCCACGTACAGATCGCGCACGGGGAAATACAGGCTCACGAGCACCAGAGCAACGACAATGCCGATGAATAGCCCTCGCTGAGGACCGTGGGTAAAGTCATAAATTGCCTTGACTACTGCATTGTCGTTGGCGTAGTGCATAAAGTCCGAGCCGGAAAGACGGCTTAAGGGACGGTGCGGCTTGTCGGACGCCTGGGTCGAAGGGTGCGACGCATGCTTGGAACGCGATAGGCGCACCGGACTATCCGAGGAACTATTTTGCTGAGCATTGGGATGCGAAGTCGCCGGCGAGCTATACCTGGAGCGATCGGCGCCAGCATAACCAGACCCGCCAAGCTGCACCGAATGTGCACGGCGAGGTGACGGTTCGCGCGAACCGGCGGAATAGTACCTGTTGTCGTAAATCTGATCCATGTGCGCCTTGTGCGGTTGAGGTTTGTTTGCGCTAAGTCCTTTAGTTATAGCACGAGCGCCCGCACCGCCTTCGCCAGCCTTTGCTCGACATAAAAAAGGCGCTGAGCCGTATGGCCCAGCGCCCAATGGTGCTCAACAGTGCCCGGCGGCAACGAGGCGAATCCGAGTCAACCCCGCCCCCGCGAGCACCACTTGTTTAGCGAATGTTGTAGAACGCAGACTTGCCGGCGTAGCGCGCGCTGCCCTCGAGCTCGTCCTCGATGCGGATGAGCTGGTTGTACTTGGCAATGCGGTCGCTGCGGCACGGGGCGCCCGACTTAATCTGGCCGGCGTTGACGCCCACGACCAGGTCGGCGATCGTGGAGTCCTCGGTCTCGCCAGAACGGTGGCTCACGATGCAAGCGTAGCCGGCCTCCTTGGCGGTTTCGATGGCCTCGAGCGACTCGGTGAGCGTGCCGATCTGGTTGACCTTGACCAGAATCGCGTTGGCGGCACCCAGCTCGATGCCCTTCTTGAGGCGCTCGGTGTTGGTGACGAACAGGTCGTCGCCCACCAGCTGCACCTTGTTGCCAATGCGACGGGTGAGCTCAACCCAGCCGTCCCAGTCCTCCTCGGCCATGCCGTCCTCGATGGAGATGATGGGATAGGTGTCGACGAGCTTCTCCCAGTAATCAACCATCTGGGCGCTCGTGTACTCCACGCCCTCGCCCTTGAGCTCGTACATACCGGTCTCGGCGTTGTAGAACTCGGTGGACGCCGGGTCCATGGCGTACATGAAGTCGACGCCGGGCTTAAAGCCGGCCTTCTCCACGGCCTTGGTAATGTACTCGAACGGCTCGGCATTGGTCTTGAGGTTGGGCGCAAAGCCGCCCTCGTCGCCCACGCCGCCGCCCAGGCCGGCCTCGTGCAGCACGCCCTTGAGGGTGTGGTAGACCTCGGCGCACCAGCGCAGGCCCTCGGCAAAGCTCGGAGCACCCACGGGCATGATCATGAACTCCTGGAAGTCAACGTTGTTGTCGGCATGCACGCCGCCGTTGAGGATGTTCATCATAGGTGTGGGCAGCAGGTGAGCGTTGACGCCGCCCAGGTACTGGTACAGCGACAGGCCCGCCGACTCGGCAGCGGCGCGGGCGACGGCCAGCGACACGCCCAGAATGGCATTAGCGCCGAGCTTGGTCTTGTTGGGTGTACCGTCCGCAGCGATCAACGCGGCATCGACGGCGCGCTGATCGAAGACATCGAGGCCCACGACGGCGTTAGCGCACTCGTTGTTGACGTGCTCGACGGCCTGAGAGACGCCCTTGCCCAGGTAACGGCCCTTGTCGCCATCGCGCAGCTCGCAGGCCTCAAAGGCGCCGGTCGAAGCGCCCGAAGGCACCATCGCGCGGCCGAAGCTGCCGTCCTCGAGCACGACCTCGACCTCGACGGTGGGGTTGCCGCGGCTGTCGAGCACCTCGCGACCGTAAACATCCAAAATATCGCTCATGTTGTCTCCCTCTCACTTGGAAACGGGTTGAATGCTTGGCGACCGGCTGACCATGCACCGTCGGTGTGCCTCCGTAAGTTAGCCATGTCGCACTTTTTGCATTATGCCCTAAGTTAGCCGAGGGATACACTTGTTTTTCGAAAAATTTAGCGGGAACGATGAGGCGTGTCAGCCCGTCGTTCCCGCAGTCTTACTCCTCTGCCTTTGCGGCATCCCACAGGTCGTTGAGACCGTGGGTCGAAAGCTCAGCCAGATCCACATGGGCGTTGGCCGCCATCTGCTCCATCGCGGCCCAACGGCGGCGGAACTTTGCCGTGCTGGCACGGAGAGCGCTCTCGGCGTCGATGCCCTCTTTGCGCGCGACGTTAACTAGGGCAAAGAGCAGGTCGCCAAACTCCATCTCGCGCTCGGGCGTTCCGGGGACCTCGGCCTCAAACTCAGCACGTTCCTCGGCGACCTCGTCCCACACGTCCTGGACCGTATCCCACTCAAAGCCCACGGCAGCCGCCTTGCGCGACACCTTCTGCGCCTGCATCAGCGCCGGCAGGTGCGTGGGCACACCGTCGAGCAAGCCCTCGGGCGCGGCCTCGCCCGTCGCCACGGCCTGGTCCTTGGCGGCCTTCTCGGCAAGCTTGACCTCGTCCCAGATCTTAAGCACCTCGTCGGAGCTGCCGGCATCCGCATCGCCAAACACGTGCGGATGGCGGCGAATGAGCTTGGCGTCGATATCTCGCGCCACGTCGGCCAGTGTAAACTCACCGGTATCCGCCGCAATCTGTGCATGCAGCACGACTTGCATGAGCACATCGCCCAGCTCCTCGCGAAGATGAGCCGCGTCATCCGCCTCGATGCAGTCGAGCGCCTCGTAGGCCTCCTCGATCATGTTCTTGCCAATGCTGCGGTGCGTCTGCTCGCGGTCCCACGGGCAGCCGTCGGGCTGACGCAGGCGCCAGATAGTCTGTACCAGATGCTGTAACTCGGCCGACGCATCGACCAGCGTCGACAGGTCGCGCGAACCCTCGGCATTTTGCTGAGCCATATGCTCGGGCATGATTATTCCTCCTCAAGGATCACATGGCGGAACGCGCCGCCCTCGTAGATACCGTAGCTGTGCGTGCCGTCTTTGGGAATGCTCACGCTGCCGGGGTTGAAGAGCCACAGACCCGGGTGAGTCACGCTCGCTTCGTTGACCTTGATGTGCGTGTGGCCGTAGACGAGCGCGGAGCCCTCGGGCAGCGCGGGCGCGTGGTCGACGCTGTTGTGCATGCCGGCGCCAAAGACGTGGCCGTGCGTCAGGAACAGCTCGCGGCCGGTTTCGTCAAACAGCGTGGCGTAGTCGGCCGTGACGGGGAAGTCGAGCACCATCTGGTCGACCTCGGCGTCGCAGTTGCCGCGCACCGCGATGATGCGGTCGGCCAGGGCGTTGAGCAGCGGAATCACGCGTTTAGGGGCGTAGTCGCGCGGCAGGTCGTTGCGTGGGCCGTGGTAGAGCAGGTCGCCCAGCAGTAGGATGCGGTCGGGGTCTTCGCGCTCGATGGCGGTGACCAAGCGCTCGGCCCAGTATGCCGAGCCGTGGATATCGGAAGCGATGAGGTATTTCATGAAGGTTCCTTTCGGTGAGGTTGATGGGGTGGGTGCGGCGCGTCGTCGCCCGTGTTACTCGAATCGCAGCGCCGCGCTCTGAGCCGCCTGCATCACGCGTTGGAGCGGCACGCCATGTTCGCGGGCAAGACGGGCGCAGTCCTCGTACTCGGGCGCCGCGCGCTCGCTACCGTCGGGCAGAGTCGCCACCTTAACGGGCACCTCGCCCCAAGGCGTTGCCACTTGCTCAAAGCGCCGCGGCAGACAGACGCGCTCCATGACTTGGCGCCGGATGCCGTTGGTCGTGGTTTCCAGAAAGATAATCGTCTGCAGGCGCTCGATATCCTCATGCGAGCAAATCACCTGCAGCTGCCAGCCGGGACGGCCCTTTTTGCAATAGAGGGGTAGCCAGTGCACCTCACGGGCACCCTCATCGCGCAGGCGGTCGGCGGCGTAGGCGAGCACCTCGGGCGACGCGTCGTCGATATCGCATTCCAGCTTGACGATGGTTTCGGGCGCATCGGTCTCGCGAGACAGCGGGGATTTGCTATCGCATTGCATACGGTCCGGGTCCTTTCCGCGCGGGCTCGTTTTGTTCACCCAAACGCTAGCACATCGCGGGCTGCGCGAGTGTGACGGCGCGTGATGAGCGCGATTTTCCTTGTCGACAAGAAACCGACACCCCACCGCCCCAGCCAAACATGTACATCAGCCTCCAAACATGTCATTATTTGCAGCTTTTGAAGGCTGATGTACATGTATTGGAGTAGAGCCGCACCGCGCACCCCTTCCAGTCGATTTCGGCCCCCGGTGCGCTCGTCGCATCGGGGGCCGCGCCATTACAATGGAGCGGATTCGCCAAATGCAAAGGAGTCGCCATGCCCGCATGCCCGCTGATCGATTGCCATACCCACACCTCGTTCTCGGACGGGCACGCCTCGTTTGAGGACAACGTTCGCGCCGCTGCTGCGGCCGGGTGCCGCGTCATGGTCTCGACCGACCATCTCACCCTGCCCGCCAGCATGGACGCCAACTGCGAAGTGCAGGTTGTCGAGGGCGACCTGCCGGAACATCGCCTGGCATTTGAGGACGCCCGCAAGCTCGCCGCGCAGATCGCACCGGAGCTCGAGCTTATCTATGGCTTTGAGTGCGATTGGTACGAAGGCTGCGAGCCTTTGGTTGAGCGCTGGTCCCAGGGCGCCGTCGTACGCCTGGGCAGTGTGCATTGGATTGGCAACCCAGGCGATATCATGGCCGGCGCCGCGAGTACGGCGGGAACGGAAAACGTCGCTCGCCCCGATACGCCCGATTCCCCTTGCGGTTGGATCGACGACGACACTAACCTGCATGTTTGGGAAAACTTGGGCGTGCGCGGTGTATGGGAACGCTATGTCGATGACTGGTGTCGCGCCTGCGAGAGCCCGCTCAACTTTGATGTGATGGCTCACCCCGACCTGGTCATGCGCTTTTCGAAGGAAGGCTTTGCGCCCGACTTTGACCCCGCGCCGTTTTGGCAGCAGATGGCCGAATGCGCCCACGATACGGGTCGTCGCGTTGAGGTCTCGACCGCCGCACCGCGCAAGGGCCTCGACGACTATTACCCCTCGACGGGGCTGTTGCGCTGCTTCGCCCACGCCGAGGTACCCATCACCTTTGGCTCGGACGCGCACCGCGCCTGCGACATCTGCTGGAATATCCGCGAGGCACAAGCCCACGCCTACGACTGCGGCTACCGAACCTCCGACATCCCCCACCCCACCGGCGAATGGGAACCCACACCCCTCGACTAGCCATCCCTTCATAAGTTGCGGTGGAATAGGGATTGTTTTGCCTGATGAAGCGCTTAAACAGTCCCTATTTCACCGCAACTTCCATGACCCCGTTACACCAACAAAGACTGTCCCAAACGACTAGTGGCGGCGGGCGTTGAGTTCGCCGGCTAGCTCGTCGAGGGTGATACCGTAGCGCTCGAGCGTCACGAGCAGGTGGTAGACCAGGTCGCCGGCCTCGTAGCGGATGTGATCGTGATCGTTATCCTTGCAGGCCATGATCACTTCGCTCGACTCCTCGGCAAGCTTCTTGAGCAGCTCGTCCTCGACGTCGGTCAGCAGACGCGCGGTATAGCTCTCCTGCGGCGATGCATCACGACGACCGTGAATCACCTCGGCGAGCCCCGTCAGCGTCTCACCGATATTTCCATCCTGAACGTTTGCGGTGCGCACACCCATGGTTCAATCCTTTCTGGTGGCCGAGCGTCTAATCGAGCGCCCGCCCTACGCGAGTTTCTTGAAGAAGCAGGTACGGTTGCCGGTATGGCAGGCCGGGCCCGGCGAGTCGACCTTGACCAGCAGCGTATCGCTATCGCAGTCGGCCCAGAGCTCCTTGACCGCTTGCATATTGCCGCTCGTCGCGCCCTTGTTCCAGAGCTCCTGGCGACTGCGGCTCCAAAACCACGTGGTGCCGGTCTTGAGCGTCAGCCCCACCGATTCCTCATTCATCCAGGCAACCATAAGCACCTCGCCGGTGTCATACTGCTGAACAACACAAGGAATCAGCCCCTTGGCGTCGTATGTAAGCTTTGAAGGATCGGTTATCTCTTCCATTTCTCTTCCCAAATTCAAACTTCGCAGGTCGGCGAGGGTTGTCCAGGTGCCCGAGATTCCGAGCGACAAGCCCGACGACGCGTACTTAAGTACGCGAGGAGGGTTGGAGCCGGAAGGTCGGGTGCCTGGGCAAGCCGCAGCGCTAAAAGTCCAGCCTGACAGGGATGCCCTGCGACGCCATATACTCCTTCACCTGGCGAATGCTGAAGGTTCCAAAGTGAAAGACGCTCGCTGCTAGCACGGCATCGGCCTCGCCCTCGATCACGCCCTCGGCAAAATGCTCGAGCGTGCCCACACCGCCGCTCGCGATCACCGGAATCGGCACCGCGCGCGCCACGGCGCGGGTGAGCGCCAGGTCAAATCCGGCCTTGGTGCCGTCGCGGTCCATACTGGTCAGCAAGATCTCGCCGGCGCCGCGACGAGCCGCTTCCTCGGCCCACGCCACCGCGTCGATGCCCGTGGCGTTGCGGCCTCCTGCGGTAAAGACTTCCCACTTGTCGGCACCCGGCTCTCCGGGCAAACCGACGCGCTTGGCATCGATCGCCACGACCACGGCCTGACTGCCAAAAGCCGCGGCAGCCTGGCTAATCAGCGACGGGTCGCACACGGCGGCAGAGTTGAGCGACACCTTGTCAGCACCGGCTGCAACCATGGTGCGCATGCCCGCCAGGTCGCGAAAGCCGCCGCCCACGGTATAGGGAATAGCGAGCTCCTCGGCCGCATGCGCCGCCATCTCGATGGTCGTCACACGGTTGTCGCTCGTGGCGGTAATGTCCAGGAAGACGACCTCGTCCGCACCCTCGCGGTCGTAGGCGCGGGCCAGCTCCACCGGGTCGCCCGCATCGCGCAGGCTCACAAAGTTGACGCCCTTGACCACGCGGCCGTCCTTGACGTCTAGGCAGGGAATTACGCGTTTGGTAAGCATGGGCTACTCCTCCCCTCGGGCGGCGGCCAGCGCCTGGGCCAGCGTAAAGTTGCCTTCGTAGAGCGCACGGCCGGTAATGGCGCCTTCAATCGCGACCTCGCCCACCGCGGCCAGCGCGCGGATGTCGTCGAGCGTCGAGATACCGCCCGAAGCCACGACGGGAAAGCCCGCGACCTTGGCAACATGGCGATACGCCGCCACATCGATGCCCGTCTGCATGCCATCGCGCGCGATGTCGGTATACACCAGATGCTTAAAGCCCAGCTCGGTAAGCTGCGCCACGGCATCGTCGAGCGCCACGCCCGCGCCGTCACGCCAGCCGTTCACCTTGACCTGGCCGTCGCGGGCGGCAATGTCAGCCACCAACAGCTCGCCAAAGCCTTCGGCCGCCACCTCGGCGAAACCCGGCTCGGTCACCAGCACGGTGCCCAGTGCGATGCGGCGTGCGCCGTAGCCTGCCAACTCGTCGATGCGCGCGAGCGAGCGGACGCCGCCGCCCACGTCCACAGACAGACCATCGACGCCGCAGATGGCCTTAATCGCCACCGAATTAGCAGCGCATGTGTCCTCGTCCTCGCCAAAG
Source organism: Coriobacteriaceae bacterium (assembly GCA_902363125.1). GTDB lineage: Bacteria > Actinomycetota > Coriobacteriia > Coriobacteriales > Coriobacteriaceae > Collinsella. Next base: position 11,437 of record CABIZD010000012.1, on the reverse strand, counting down.
GCAGCGGACAGGTCGACGACATGCACCCAGCCTGCGCCCTGTTCGGCAAACGAGCGGGCGACGGCCACAGGGTCGTCGGAATATACCTTGCAGCGGCTGCGGTCGCCGCGCTCCAGGCGCACGACCTTGCCGCCGATCAGATCGATTGCGGGAAACAGGATCATCGGCCGGCCTCCTCGACGATGTTGACGAAGTTCTTAAGGATGCGCTGACCCAGCGCGGAGGATTTCTCGGGATGGAACTGGCAGCCCCACACGTTGCCATGGCGCACGATGCACGGGAAGCTCCGCGTATAGTGCGTGCGTGCCAGCACATCGGCGGTATCGGCGTCGTCGGCCACCGCATAGCTGTGGGTGAAGTACATGTTGGCGCCCTCGGCAAAACCGGCGAGCAGCGGATCGGCCGCACCGGCAGGCGTCATATGCACCTGGTCCCAGCCCACGTGCGGCACCTTAAGGCGGCTCGACTCCAAGCGCGTGCACGAACCGCGCATAATGCCCAGGCCATCGACCCAGGGACCGCCAGTCTGCTCAGAGGCATTGCCGTCGGCGACCGCGCCCTCGTCCGCAGGCACGCCCTCGTTGCCGCGCTCAAAAAATAGCTGAAGGCCCAGGCAGATGCCGAGCAGCGGAGTTCCGGCGGCGACGGCATCGAGCACCGCGTCCGCCTCGCCGCTCTGGCGCATAAAGGCGATCGCATCGTAGAACGCGCCCACGCCCGGGATGACCAGGCCGTCGGCGCGGCGGATCTGCTCCGGATCGTCCGACGTGCAGGCGGCGGCACCGGCGCGCGCAAGCCCGCGCGCAACGCTCGACAAGTTGCCCTTGTGGTAGTCGACCACCACGATCTTCGGTTCGCCCACGCGACCCTCCACTTCTCATCATCCAAAACCACCGCAAAGGGGACAGGCACCTTCGTGGTGGTTTTACCCTTGTGACGGTTACAGCGAGCCCTTGGTGCTGGGAATGCCCTGCACGCGGGGGTCCAGCTCGCAGGCGCGGCGCATCGTGCGGCCCACGGCCTTAAAGGCGGCCTCGATAATGTGATGCGAGTTGCCGCCCACCAGCTCGCGCACGTGCAGCGTGAGCTTGGCATCGCGCGCAAAGGCGTAGAAGAACTCGACGGCCAGCTCGGTATCGAAGCTGCCCACGCGCTCAGTCGGCACGGGCAGCTCGCAGTAGGCCTGCCCGCGGCCCGAAATGTCCACGGCAGCCATCACAAGCGTCTCGTCCATGGCGATCGCCGCGTCGGCAAAGCGCGTAACGCCCGCCTTGTCGCCCAGCGCCTGGCAAAACGCCTCGCCCAGCACAATGCCCGTGTCCTCGACGGTATGATGCGCATCGACCTCGACGTCGCCCACCGCGTGCACCGTCAAATCGAACAGGCCATGGCGGCCAAAAGCGTTGAGCATGTGGTCGAAAAACGGTACGCCGGTCGAGATATCACACACGCCGCATCCGTCCAGGTCGAGCTTTACGACAATGTCGGTCTCCCCCGTCTTGCGGGTCACCTCGGCATAGCGGTCCATCTACATCTCCTCCTTCACCAGCGCGGCAAACGCGGCCAGCACCTCGTCGTTTTCCTGCGGGGTGCCCACGGTAATGCGCAGACAGTCCGCGAGCCCCGGCGCGTAACTAAAGTCGCGCACCAAAATCGAATACTCGTCGCGCAGACGCTCGCGCACGCGCGTGGCATGCGGCGTGCGCACAAGCACAAAGTTCGCCGCGCTCGGCCATGCCTCCGCGGGCATGCCCTCGGCAGCCATTGCGCGTAGGGCGCACAGCTCGCGCTCGCGCTCGGATGCAACCTGTGCCACCACGGGCGCGTACGCATCGCGGGCACGCACGCAGGCAAGCGCCGCCGCCTGGCTCAACACGTTGACCGAATAGATCTGGCGAATCGCCGCGAACACGTCGATGACCTCGGGCGCCGCGATCACATAGCCCAGGCGCGTGCCGGCGGCGCCGAACGCCTTGGACAGTGTATGCAGAATCGCCAGGTTGGGATGCTCGGCAATAAGGCCTTGCGCCGTAGTTGCCGCGCCAAACGAATCGTCGGCAAACTCCACGTAGGCCTCGTCGACCATGACCATGCCGGGGCAGGCATCGCACAGAGCCGCAACAAAGTCGAGCGGCGCCACGTCACCCGTGGGATTGTTGGGCGAGGTCACGATCGCCAGATTGCACTCGGGAGCCGCCGCAAGCACCGCCGCCTGGTCGAGCTCAAAGGTCGCCGGGTCGCGCCACACGTCGCGCACCTCGGTCTGGCACAGCGACGCAAAGAACGCATACTCGCTAAAGCACGGCGGGCAGTTGAGCAGGGTCCGCCCCGCGCCGCCAAACGCCAGCAGGAAGTTATAGAGTAGCTCGTCGCCGCCGTTGCCCACGCAGATGTTCTCGCGCGTCACGCCATGCCAGGCAGCAAGCTCGTCGCGCAGGTCGTTGGACATGGGATCGGGATAGCGGTTGAGCGGTGCGGCAGCCAAGGCCGCATCAACCGCCTCGCGCACGCCGGCCGGCACGGGATAGGTGTTCTCGTTGGCCGAAAGATTGATGCGCGTGGGCGTAAAGTGGGGATCGTAGGGCTCGATGCCGGTCAAGTAGGGCTGGACGAGCTCCTTCATGCGGGGCGTCAGCTCGGCCATATTAGGCCTCCTCGCCGGTCGCGCCAGCGGCACCGCCCGCAGCCGCCGCCAGGTCCACGCCCTCAGCAACCGTCGCCACGGCGTCGCCCGGCCAGGCGACCTTGGTCAGGTCGGCCGCAGCCAGTGACTCGGCACTCACGGCATCCTCGCCCTGCTCCAGCACGCGACGACGCAGGGCAGCAGAAAGCGCGTGCGCCCACAGGCCCTCGGCCTCGGCTAGACGCTGTGTGGCGGGAGCGTCAGAGAGCAGGCCCTCGGGCGTATAGCAAATGACGCTCGAGCGCTTAACGAACTCTTCGACCGAAAGCGGGTTGGAGAACATGGCCGTGCCGCCGGTTGGCAGCGTGTGGTTGGGACCGGCAACATAATCGCCGAGCGGCTCGGAGCTCCAAGCGCCCACAAAGATGGCGCCGGCGTTGCGAATGCCGCCGAGCAGGCCCATCGCGTCCTTGCAGTGCAGCTCCAAGTGCTCGGGCGCCACGGTATTCACCGCCTCGACGGCGGCAGCCATGTCGGCGGCCACCACGATGGTGCCCTCATTGTCGAGCGAAGCACGCGTGATCTCGGCACGCGGCGACTGCGCCACCAGGATATCGATGCCTGCCTCGACCTCGCGCGCAAACTGCTCGTCGCAGGTCACCAGATAGCAGGCTGCCAGCGGATCGTGCTCGGCCTGGGCCATCAGGTCGGCCGCGACCACCATGGGCTTGGCCGTGGCATCGGCCAGCACGCAGACTTCGGAGGGGCCAGCGACCATGTCGATACCCACGTCGCCCGAGACAATCTGCTTGGCCGCAGCGACAAAGGCGTTGCCCGGGCCGGTGATCTTGTCGACGCGCGGAATAGTCTCGGTGCCGTACGCCAGCGCGGCCACGGCCTGAGCGCCACCCACCATATAGATCTCGTCCACGCCGCCGAGCTTTGCCGCGGCGAGCGTATACGGGCTGATCAGGCCATCTTTCTGCGGCGGGGTCACCATGACCACGCGCTTGACGCCGGCAACCTTGGCGGGAATGGCATTCATGAGCACCGTGGAGGGATACTGCGCGCGACCGCCCGGCACGTAGATGCCGGCCGCCGCGAGCGGGGTCACCTTAACGCCGAGCATCGTGCCGTCCGCACGCGTGGTAAACCAGCTCTGCTCGACCTCGCGCTGGTGGAACTCACGAATCTGGCGTGCAGCCTTTTCGAGCGCCGCGGCAAAAGCGGGATCGAGGCCTTCGAGCGCGGCATCGATCTGCTCTTGCGGCAGACGGAAGCTCTGCAGCTCGACACCGTCAAAACGCTGGCAGTAATCGCGCACCGCGGCATCGCCGTTGGCACGCACGTTGGCCACGATATCGCGGGCGGCGTCGACGATGTTTTGCGGCAGCACGCCCTTGCGGTTGAGCTGGTTGGTAACGAGGCGCTCACCGGGAGCAAGCTTGATGGTCTTCATATCGGTATCCCCTATCGGTCGAGGTTGTGTTCGAAAAACGAGCGACTGGGCAGCGGCACCAGTCGGCCCGCAGCCCGTACGTTGGGGCGCCCGTGCGCGCTCGCGCTATTGTGCCGAGCCCGCGACGGGCTCAAAATGCTTGTCCTTCACGGCAGCCGCCAAGCGATCTGCCAGATTGCGTACGCGCGGATCCAGACGTGCGGCGCCCGGATTGACAAAGAAGCGGGCCGTGCAGTCCATGATGCGGCCGGTGATGACCAGGTCGTTATCGCGCAGCGTGGCGCCCGTGGCGGCAATATCCACGATGCGATCGGTCATGCCGACGATGGGGCCCAGCTCGATGTTGCCGTGCAGTGAGACGATATCGGCGTTCACGCCGCGCTCGGCATACCAGGCACTCGCGATGCGCGGATACTTGGTGGCCACGCGAAGCGACCCGCGGCGGGCATAGTTGCGCTCGGCCTGGCCGGCGCGCCACGCGGGCTCTGCCTCGATAAACGTGCACAGGCCGTAGCCCAGATCGACCAGCTGCAGCAAGTTGAGGTCTGCCTCGATGAGCGAGTCCCAGCCACAGATGCCGCAATCGGCACCACCACAGCCCACAAAAGCGGGCGCGTCGCTGGGACGCACGATGACAAACTCGATATCGCCGACCGTGCCCTCGCCGGCACGCGTGTCGCGACCGCGCACAATCAGGTGACGGCCGGGGTCGCGCAGCTCAGAGACGTCCAGGCCCGCGGCCTCGAGCACGTCGAGCGTGTCGGCCTTAAGCGAGCCCTTGGGCACGGCGATGCGTAGCGGGCCTTCGGCGCCGCGGCCCACGGCGTGGTCACCATCGGAGGCGGCGTCCTCGGCAGAGGTGCACGCGGCCTCCAGACGCTCGAGCGAAAAGGCGAAGCCCGCCGCCGGCACCTCGATGCCGTCGCCGAACGCGCCGGTAAAGATAGAGTCGTAGCGACCGCCCGAGCCCACCGGATCGGGCAGGCCACCGGCATAGGCCTTAAAGACCAGGCCCGTGTAGTAATCGAAAGAGTTCATGATGGAGAAGTCGAACGACAGCACCTGGGCGTCCTCGGGAGCCAGACCATCAACCAGGGCACGGAGTTCGCGCGTCAGCGGCGCGACAATACCGGCAGCCGCCAGCAGCGCATCCACGCGATCGAGCACTTCGGCCCCACCATGCAGGCGCGGCAGTTCGCTGACGGCGGCCTTAACGGCATCGGTCTCGGCGCTTGCCGCCACGCGGGCATCGAGGCCCACAAAGTCGTTGGCGTGCACGCAGCGCAGAGCCTCGGCAGCCAGCTCGCGATCCTCGCACGCCGCGAGCAGCTCCTTAAACGGGCGCACGCTACCTGCGATAATGCGCGCATCGGGCAGCGCCAACTTGCGAACGGCCTCGGCCACCAGCGAGACGATCTCGACATCGCCCGCGGTATCGCCCGCGCCGATGAGCTCAAAACCCAGCTGGGTAAATTGACGCGAACCGCCGGCATTGCGCTGGCATTCGCGAACCACCGGCGCCTCATAGCGCAGGCGCAGCGGCAAGTCGGCCGCGCGCATGCGGGTCGAGACCAAACGCACGATCGGCAACGTATTGTCGGGACGAACCACCAACAAGCGGCCGTCATCGTCAAAAAGCTTAAACGGCGTGTCCGCGATACGGCCGCCCTCCTCGAGCGAGCCCTTGTCCTCGAGCAGCGGCGTCTCAACCGGCAGATAATGATGCTCCCTAAAGCAGCCCTTCACCGTCAGCGCGATCTCCTCGCGCGCCTGAGCCTCCTCGGGCAATATGTCCCGGAATCCCCACGGTGTGGCCGTCATCTGGTGAGCCTCCTCATGCTGTGTTGCATACAGAACAAACGACCGGCATAGCTCCGCCGGTCTTTTGGGTACTTTAGCATACTAGAGTGCTTGCGGGGAAAATCCTTGTCCGCAGCTCACACCGTATTCATTTGGAAACATAGGGGCAGACGCTCAGCTAAATCTGACGATTATCTAGGCCAACCAGAAACCATATCCCGTTTTTCGTCTAAAAACTGGGATGCAGTTTCCGCTGAGGACCTTTTCCGAACTGCTTCTGCAGCGGCTGTTTTGGCTCCGGGACCGCGTCAATCGCATATCTTTATGGCGCCTTTATCCTACACATGTTGTATAACTACCAAATGTGGAATATAACAAAGAGCAAAACATAGGCTGAGCGTTATGGAGGATTGAGGTTGAAAGAGAAGCTATTTCGATGGGTCGTGAAGCACCGCAAACCCATCATCGCGTTCTATGCGGTGGCAGCACTGGTATGCCTGTTCCTGCGCCAGTTTGTAGGCGTTAACTACGACATTACGAGCTATCTGCCCGACGAAGCGGCGTCGACCGTCGCTCTGAATACCATGGGTGATGAGTTTGAGGGTGACATTCCCAACTGTCGCGTTATGGTGCCCAATGTCTCGATCGCTCAGGCGCTCAAATACAAGGACAAAATCAAAAAGGTCGACGGCGTCGAGGAGGTCCTATGGCTTGACGACGCGGCAGATATCGATCAGCCGCTTGCCACGCAAGACAAAGACACCGTTGAGACCTATTACAAAAAGAACAACGCCCTGTTTACGGTGACGGTTAATTCCGAAAAGGAGATCGAGGCAACCGACGCTATTCGAGATATCGTGGGCGACGAGGGCGCCATTACGGGCTCGGCCATGTCTAACGCGCTCGCCACCACATCGACCGAGCAGCAGATCAGCATTATCACGGTCGCTGTCATAGCGATTATCTTCGTGATTCTGGTCATCACGACTACCAGCTGGGCCGAACCCATCCTGGTGCTGCTGGGCCTGGGCGTCTCGGTGTTTATCAACTGGGGCACCAACCTCATCTTTGGCGAGATTAGCTTTGTCACCAACTCTGCGGGCTCCATTTTGCAGGTTGCCATCGCGCTGGACTTCTCGGTCTTTTTGCTGCACCGCTTTAACGAGGAGCGTGGCCGCCACGGCAGCGTTGCCGAAGACATGGTGCAGTCGTGCTGCCTGTCCTCGGTCGCCGTGTTTTCGAGCGGTTGCACGGTCTGCATCGGCTTTATCGCGCTTGCCGCCATGCAGTTTAAGATCGGCCCCGACCTTGGTCTTGCCCTTGCAAAGGGTATCGCCATCAGCCTGGTATCGGTCTTTACCTTTGTTCCTTCGATGTTCGTTCAGTTCGATGGCTTTGTGCAAAAATCGCAGCACAGGCCCTTTGTCCCGCCGCTGGGTAAGTTCGCCCGTCTGGTGCTCAAGGTCTGTATCCCCGCTGCCGTCGTGATCCTCGCCGTGGTTTACCCTGCGCGTGTGGCATCGACCTCCAGCGATATCACGTACTACTACGGCACTTCGCACATTTTTGGTTCGGATACGCGGCTTGGTCAGGATATGGACAAGGTCAAGGAGGTCTTTGGCAACTCCGATACCTACGTTGTGCTCGTTCCCCGTGGAGAGGTGAGCGAGGAGCAGGCACTCTCCAATGAGCTCAAGGCGCTCCCCGAGGTCAAGTCCATCCAGAGCTATGTTGACGTTGCGAGTCCCTATATCCCCACGGGCATGGCCGAAAAGGACACGCTCGATCTGGTGGAGGGAGAGCACTACAGCCGTTTGGTGCTCACGGTTACCGCGCCCTACGAGGGTCCGAGTACATTTAAGCTGGTCAAGAAGATTCGTTGTATCGCGGACAAACATTATCCGGGTAAGGCAATGCTCGCCGGCGAGGGCGTGAGCACCACCGACCTTAAGGACACCATCACCGTCGATAAGGGCAAGGTCGACCTCATCGCCGTCGTGGCCGTGTTCGCGGTCTTGCTGCTGGCCACCAAGTCGCTGAGCCTGCCGATCATCTTGGTGCTCGTGATTGAGACCTCGATCTGGGTCAACTTTGCTGCACCGCTCTACACCGGTATGCACGAGTTCTTCCTCGCCTACTTAATTGTGAGCTCCATCCAGCTGGGCGTTGCCGTCGACTACGGCATCCTGATTGCTGACCGCTATCGTGAGGACCGCGTGACCATGCATAAGCGCGAAGCGCTACTCGAGACCATGGAAGCTTGCACGATTCCTGTTTTGACCTCTGGATCGGTTCTGCTAATCAGTGGCTTCCTGATCCATGCGATCTCGAGCCACGGCGTGCTCAAGCAGATCGGCTGGTTCCTGGGCGTCGGCGTGAGCATCTCCCTAGTCGCCGTACTCTTTGCGCTGCCGGGTTTCCTGTATGTGCTCGATGGCCTCATCGGCAAGACCACGCTCAAAGCTCATTTTTTGCCCAAGGATGCCCAGGATCCGGTTTCGGATACCACCGAGGCATCGGCTGCGGACGGCTCCGCTCAGTAACGTTTTACAAAGCAGTTGGAAGGAATACCGCAATGCATACCCATACCACTGATACCGCTTCGAAAGAGCTCAAAGCCCAACGCGATCTTGTACGTCGTCCCCATAAGCGCATCGCTGCGCTCGCTCTTGCCGCCGGTCTGACCGTGGCCCTTACCGTTCCCGGTGCCGTTGTGTTCGCCGACGGCGTAGGGTCGACGAGCGCTGCCTCGGCTACGAGTGAACAGATGGCGACGGACTCCGATAACAGCACGCCGGGATATAAGAAAAACCAGGTCGTATACGTCAAAACCGATGCCGACGGCAATCGCACGGGTGTTTACGTGGTCAATAGCTTCGAGGCCAATAAGGGCGTCAAGATCGACGATGCCGGCACCTATAACAAAGTGACCAACCTATCGACGACTCAAAAACTAACGGACGACAGCGGGTCGGTTGCCGTTACGGGCCAGGGAGTGCAGGACTTTGTCTACCAGGGCGATCTGGACAAGAACACTCAGATGCCGTGGAACGTCACCGTGGCATACCAGCTCGATGGCCGCGATATCGACGCCAAGGATTTGGCGGGCAAGAGCGGCAAGCTCACTATGAAGCTCAAGGTCGAAAAGAATGACGACTATACCGGTGGCGATTATGCCGATAACTACCTGGTTCAGATTACCGGTCAGCTTAAGGATGCCGAGGCACACGATATTGAGGCTGAGGGTGCCACGGTTGCTGCCAACGGCTCCAACACGCAGCTTACCTACATGGTGATTCCCGGCAGCACCGGAGACTACACCATTACGACCGATGTTGAGGATTTTGAGTTTGATGGCTGGCAGATTGTCGGCGTGCCGCTGAATCTTGCCATCGATGTGGACTCGAGCAGCATGGATACGAGCCAGCTCGTGGAGCTCTCCAACGGTATTGCTACGGCCAATAGCGGTGCTGGCCAGGTTGCCGACGGTGTCAAGACGCTCGCGGCCTCGCTTGCCACGGCCAATACCGGTGCCGGCACGCTGTCCAGTGGCGCCGCTGCGCTCGCGGCGGGTACGAGTCAGCTCAACGCGCAGGTCCCCACGCTGGTCGAAGGCGTGAGCAACCTTAATGCCGGTGCCGAGGGGGTTAATGCCGGTGCCGTGCAGCTTAAGGGCGGTGCGTCCGATCTTTCGGCGGGCCTTTCCAAGCTGCAGGGGAGCGCACAGCAGATCTCGGGCGGCATAAGTGGAATTGCCGCTGGGTCCGATACGTACGTCGACGCGCTGACGCTGGGCAAGCAGGCTCAGGAGGCAAACCTTGCCAAGGCGCAGGCTGCGGCCAAGGCGGCCCAGGACGCCGTGACCGCTACGTCGGGCAACGCCTACAGCGCGCTGTACGGGCCGCAGGGTCTTACGGCGGCGCTCAGCGGCGAGGGGCAGTACCTTGCCGGTGCACAGCAGGCGCTCGGCGGGGCAAAGCAGGCCGCGAGCGCCATGGGCAACGATGCGGCAAAGGCTAACGCCGAGAGCGCAAAGGCTGGCGCCGAGAGCACCGTTGCATCTATTGCCGCTGCCAAGGCGGCGGTCGCCGATGCTCAGGACGCGCTGGATAACGCGGCCGATCTCGACTCCGCCAAGGCTGCGGCAGCCAAGCTAAGCGAGGCTACGGCACAGCTGGATGCCGCCACCGCAAGTGCCGGCAGTGCTGCTACCAGCGCGGGTGCCGCCGCCACGGCGGCATCGAGCGCCGATGCGACGGGTCTTACCGCGCTTCTCGATTCTGCATCCAATGCCGTTGCGGGCGCGCAGGGTCTTAACACGCAGGTGTCGCAGGGCCTTAAGGGTGCCGAGTCCATGTTTGGCACGCTTACCGATCAGGTTACGACTTTGGCCCAGGCGGCCGGCGCCCAGGGCGGCGCCCAGGGTGCCGTCACCGCGCTCGATAGCGCCATTCAGGGCTACACCACTGTCCAGGATGGCCAACAGCTGAGCCTGGCCGGAGCCATCGCCTATATGAACAGCGCGATCAACCCGGCAAACCCCACGGCCGTGAACCCCGGTCTTGTCGCCGGTGTTGGCTCTGCAGCAACGGGCGCGGGTCAGCTGAGCGATGGCGCCGCGGCTCTTGCCGCGGGCACCGACCAGCTTGCTGCGGGCACACAGCAGCTCAACGGTGCCACGCCCGCGCTTGCCAACGGCGCATCACAGCTCAACAACGGTGCGGCGCAGCTCAAGACAGGTGCTGCTAGCCTTGCTAGCGGCATGAATCTTCTCTCCTCGGGTGCAGGTACGCTTGCCAGCGGCGCATCCGAGCTCGGCAACGGCATGCAGGAGCTTACCGACCGAACGAGCAATCTCGATACTCAGGTCATCGACACCGTTAAGGACAAGATCGAGGAAATGCTCAACCCCGGCTTTACGCCGACGGACTTTGTCAACGGCGAGCAGGGCGGACATATAAATCGCGTGCAGTTTATCTATATGACGGGCGCGATCAGCAAGTAGGCAGCCGCGCCCTTGTGGCGATTGGCATCGATAGCAAGTTATGAGGGGAGGGGCCGTCGGGCATTGTCTCGGCAGCCCCTCTTTGCTGTCAGCGGCCACTTCGCGTCTTTGCAGAAGCTGTACCGCAAGATTTGTGTTTGGAAGGAGACGCGCTTTCTGCAAGGGGCGGAGCGCGGAAAGCATGTCCCGGATTTGATGCTCGGAACGGGATGAGCTTTCCGGATCGGACCCCAAGCGGAAAGCGCGTCCCGTTTCGGGGCTTCAGAATGGGACGCATCCGGAAACCGCATCCCACTCTGAGCCGAAATTCCGGGATGAGATTTCCGCCGAGGACACCCTGCGCCGACGGCAACGCAAAAAGGGCGCCCGCGCGAATGCGGACGCCCTTGTGTAGGGTCGAGATATCAACCAGCCAAGATATCGGCCCTGCGGCCAGCTCTTAGTAGTCGAACTGGTGGTAGTAGCGGCGGTACTTGAGGTTGTGCTTGGTGACCAGCTCGTAGTTGCGCGCGAGGCGGTCGGTGGTCAGCACGGACAGGATCCAGGGGGA
>CABIZD010000011.1 GCA_902363125.1 Coriobacteriaceae bacterium | reverse complement strand
CTTGCGAAAAACAAATCCAAGTTAGACCATTTCAAATGGTTCGATGTCTGCCCGGATGCGACACAACTGGTGTGTCCATCCTCGCAGTATCCGGTTCTCAAGGTGCACGCTTTGCGGCTCATCCGGTTCCACCGGGCCGCGCGGCAAGGAGATATATTGCCAGACCGCGAAGCTCTGTGGGACGTCAATTCCACTCTTCACAAGTCCTACACAACATATTGCTTTCTATAGGTAATAGAAAGACTGGTGCGGATCTTCCGCACGTATCAGATGATGACCCTTTGGTTCAGGAATATATGGAGATCGGTCACCTGTAGGTGATTATCTACCCGCGCTTTTAGCAATGTAAACCGCGCTTCAGATAAAAAGAGGGAGCGCCGCGCACAACGCGACACTCCCCTAGCGATTCAAGAGAATCTATTAGGCCTCGAGAGCCTTCTTGGCGATGGTAGCCAGCTCGTTGAAGGACTCGATGTCCTCGTAAGCCATCTGAGCCAGGACCTTGCGGTCGAGCTCGATGCCGGCAACCTTCAGGCCGTGCATGAACTGAGAGTAAGAGATGTCGTTCAGGCGAGCAGCAGCGTTGATACGAGTGATCCAAAGAGAACGGATCTCGCGCTTCTTGTTGCGGCGATCACGATACTGATACTGCAGGGAGTGCTGGACCTGCTCTTTAGCATGCTTGTAAGTACGCGAAGCGGCACCGTAGTAACCCTTCGCACGGTGCATAACGGTACGGCGCTTCTTCTTGGCGGCAACAGCGCGCTTAATACGTGCCATGTTCTATCAACTCCTAGACGGTAAAACGAAAAACGGGAACGCGAACTTAGGCGAGACGCGACTTGATGACCTTGCGGTCGGCAGCGGCAATCTCGGTCTCCTGACGGAAGCCACGCTTACGCTTGGTGGACTTCTTGCTCAGGATGTGGCTCTTGAAAGCCTTGGCGCGCATAAGCTTGCCGGTACCAGTCTTGCGGAAACGCTTCTTGGTGCCGCTGTGGGACTTCATCTTAGGCATGAAATACTCCTTAATCGGTTACAGAACACTAGTTACTTAGTATCGCTTGCCGCTTTATCCTCATCGAAGGCGCCCTTAATCGGGGCGAGCAGCATAAGCATGTTACGGCCTTCCATCTTAGGCTTGGACTCGACCGTAGCGTAAGGCTTGAGATCCTCGGCGAGACGCTCGAGAACGTTAAGGCCCTGCTCCGGGTGAGCCATCTCACGGCCGCGGAACATGATGGTGATCTTAACGCGTGCGCCCTTCTTGAGGAAACGCAGAACGTGGCCCTTCTTGGTCTCGTAGTCGCCAACGTCGATCTTGGGTCGGAACTTCATTTCCTTGACCTCGACCTTGGACTGGTTCTTACGAGCAGCCTTGGCCTTCATGGCCTGCTGGTACTTGAACTTACCGTAGTCCATGACCTTGCAGACCGGCGGCTCCGCGTTGGGAGCGATCTCGACCAGGTCGAGACCCTGATCGTCGGCGACGCGCTGGGCATCGCGGATGGCGAACAGGCCGAGCTGAGAGCCATCGACGCCAATCAAACGGCACGAAGATGCAGTAATCTCGTCGTTGATGCGGGTGTCATCAGACTTAGCTATTTTCCCTACCTCCATTCATAAAAAAATAACCCGGCGCTTCTCAGCAACCAGGTCGTACACATAGACTTCCTCGATTTGAGGAAGGGAATCTAAGTTGTATGACCAGTCAGCTGCTCATTGGCGCCAAAAGGTGGGAACCCTCGGGTTCCTCTTTAGGGCATTGCGGGAACAACGCCTTGCGAATAATAACACGTACAGCGCGTTATCACATTACGTACACGAAAAAGGGGCCTTGACCCCCTTGAACGCTCGCTTGCATGTATGGTGCCCGAGGCGAGACTCGAAGGGCCTTCGCTTCGCGAAGCCCCGGGCTTCGGACGCGCGGCGCCCTCGCCACGCTCCGCTACAAACAGGCCGCAGGCCTGTTTGCTTAACGCTTCGCGCGCTCACGCGAGTTCGGCACGAAAAAGGGGGCCGCAACCCCCTTGAACGCTCACTTGCATGTATGGTGCCCGAGGCGAGACTCGAACTCGCACGTTGTTGCCAACGGTGGATTTTGAGTCCACTGCGTCTGCCAATTCCGCCACTCGGGCACGTAATGCGTGAGTTAGTTTATCACAGCTTTCTACCGATTAGTTCGAAAATGGAACTTCGAGCATTTCGATGAGTTCGACCGTGCGGAGCATCTCGCGCTGACGGCATCCGCGACCGTCGACCGAAGCCTCGCCCATCTGGTTATCGTAAGGGTCCTCGCGCATGCCGTCGAAAGAGGGGTCAAACCCTGCCTGGAATCGATTGTTGGCCACCATACGCCACGGGTCGAGATTGCCAAAGTAGTGACGGCGGCGCCACTCCTCCCCCATCCTGCGAGCAGAAGATCCAAATGACACGTCGGCGTTGAGCCAACCGGTCTGCGGCGTATAGAACTCTGCCCAGTCGTGCGACCCCACCGAATCGGGCGCAACGTACAGGCCGCTCTGCCAACGGGCAGGCACGCCCGCGATACGGCACATGGTGATAAACGTGAGCGCCATAACGCCGCAATCGCCGCGGAGCGAATGCGCGCAGTCATCGGCAATAGATCCCAAAAGCAAGTACGGCGGCTGATAGCGATAGTCGATATGCTGCGTCAGATAATCATAGATAGCACGGGCGCGATCGAGCGGATCCTCGAGTCTGTCAACAACACCGGCCGTCAGCTGCTGCAGATACGGCGTGAATGCAATGTGCGGACGGTCCTCAGAAATATCTTCGGGCAACGGCGCGTCCATACACGGATGCGACGGAAGCGCACCCCCATAAATATCGCGATAAGCGGCATTGATTTGATAGCGATAGGTCACCGAGAATGAGCGATCACTCGAAGAAGACCACGAGGCGGTACGCGCCGAAGCGTTCGCGGGAGCAACAGCACCCTCCGGCGTCATATTGAGAACCTCGATATGAGACTGTTGACGACAGGCGGCGGCAACGGGTAGCCAAGCGCGAACGGTCTCCCCCTCTAGAGCGCCGGGGACAGACAAGGACGCCTTAAGCGTAATAACGCGAGTCAATCCGTTTTGCGACTCCATCTCCTTGAGCATCTCGTTGCGCAGTGCTATTCCGTCCGTAGAATCGGGACGCATGCCGGGGACCTCTTTGGGATATACGCGAAGCGAATCGAGGAAGTTGTCGAGAACGAACAGCTCACCATCGATAAAGCGCCAGTCAATACGCTTACGGTCAATCAGATCGTTAAACTGCTCCTCGGTAAACTCAGGCCACTCCTCGCGAATCATCGCAATAGCTCGATCGCGCGACACCGAAAAATGAAGCGGCGTCTCAAGCATGCGATACCGCTCGGCACGAACGCAGGCAGCAAGCGAGGGATCGGGATTCTGCCCCAAAAGACGATCACAAGCCGCAACAGTCTGCGTCAAATATCCGGCATCCTTGAGTCGAAGAATCTCGGGCGGTAGTCCAATATCGAGATGACGAAAGTCATTACAGCAAACATCAACAGAGCAACCAACAGGACCCTCGTCAATAACCTTCCCATCCGAAGGCAACACATTAACAACAGCCATACTAAAACTCCAAGTCACTAGAACGCTTGAAGTCCATTGTAGCGAGATAAAAAAGAAAGCCCCAACAAGGGAGCCATCAACACCACCGAACGGTAGTCAAAAAAATGAATTCAGCCCAGTAACCCTGTAGCGAGTTAACGAAGGAGGCCCCGTTCACCCGAAGCTTTTCCCATTGCGCGACTTCTGGCAAAGCCAGGTGAGTGCAAGGGAAAAGCGTAGGGTGAACGGGGCCTCCGACGGGAAAGTTAAACCGCTACTTACGCCTTGTTGACGGAGCCAAACTCCTCCATGAGCTCCTTGGTGCGGGAAACGATGTTGTCACGACCAGGCTTGAGGAGCTTGCGGGGGTCAAAGCCCTTGCCCTGCTGATCCTTGCCGGCCTCGATGTACTCGCGAACACCCTTGGCGAAGACGAGCTGCAGATCGGTGTTGACGTTGATCTTGGAGATACCCAGGGAGATGGCCTTCTTGATCTGATCCTCGGGGATGCCGGTGCCACCGTGCAGGACGAGGGGCAGGTCGCCGGTCTGAGCCTTGATCTCGCCCAGGCGCTCGAAGGAAAGGCCAGCCCAGTCGGCAGGGTACACGCCGTGGATGTTGCCGATACCGCAGGCGAGGAAGTCGACGCCCAGGTCAGCAATCTGCTTGCACTCAGCAGGATCAGCGAGCTCGCCGCTGGAGGTCACGCCGTCCTCGGTGCCGCCGATGCCGCCGACCTCGGCCTCGATGGACATGCCCTTGGAGTGGGCAAGCTCAACGAGCTCCTTGGTGCGGTCGAGGTTAAGCTGGAAGGTCTCCTCGTGAGAGCCGTCATACATGATGGACGTGAAGCCGGCCTCGATGCACTTGAAGCAGTCCTCGTAAGAACCGTGATCGAGGTGAAGGGCGACGGGAACGGTAACGCCCGTGGCCTCGACGGCAGCCTTAACCATGTCGGCGCAGACCTTGAAACCGCCCATCCACTTAGCGGCACCAGCGGTGCACTGAAGGATCAGCGGGGACTTGGCCTCCTCGGCGGCCTGGAGAATAGCCAGGGTCCACTCGAGGTTGTTGGTGTTGAAGGCACCGAGACCGTACTTGCCGGCCTCGGCCTTCTTGAGCATGTCTGCTGCGTTGACGAGCATAAAAGAAACCTCCTGTAAGGTTGCTCCGATAACGCCTGAGATTTTACCACGACATACCCGAGCATAAACGTTCGTTTGTTCACGAATACCATCCGATTGGACAAATTTTGACCGTTTGCCCCACAGAATCGACCCACTGGGGAAAATAGCTTGACGATTGAGCGGTCTTCGTGGTTCGGAAGACGGCTTCGAGCCTACATCTGCATAAACGGGTTCTGCATAAGTTCGCGCGCCATCGTGGTCGAATCGCCATGGCCCGTCAAGCAAACGGTATCGGGCGGAAGCATCTTGGCAAGTTTGGAGAGCGAGCGCATAATCGCCGCCTCGTCACCGCCGGAAAGATCGGTACGACCGTGGCTGCCCGGGAAAAGCGTGTCGCCCACAAAGGCGATGTTTCCCTGCTCGGTCGCGGCGAACAGGACGATGCCGCCCGGCGTATGCCCCGGCGTCTCGATCACCTGCAGGCAGACGTCGCCCACCTCGATTGTATCGCCCTCGGCAAGCAAGCGCGTCGGCTCACCCGGATCGGGCGTCTCGATACCCCACATGACACGCTGCTCCTCGATATTTGCGCGAGGTACCGTCACGTCCTTAGCGCACAACTCATATAGCGCACTGTCGCCAACGACAGCTCGAACCCCGGCAACCCCGCCAACATGGTCGGCATGACCGTGCGTGCAGACAGAGCCGAGTACGCGCACCTCGGGATGCGCGGTGCGGATATGCTCCACAAGACGCTCGCCCTCCCACGCCGGATCGACGATTAAGCACTCGTCATTCGAAATCACGGCGTAGCTGTTGGTCTGAATCGGGCCGTTGACGAGCGCCTCAATCGAAGCCGTGCCTCGGGGTGTCAGGTCCAAAGTCATATCGTCCATGCGCATACCCTCCTTCTAAAATACGCTCGAGGCACCAAACGATGCCTCGAGCGTAACCAATATCTATGATGCTGAGAGGCTCTCGCACCTACACACGGCGCTTGAGTTGCGCTCCGCCCTCGCCGGGCATAAGACGGCGAGCGTCGTAGACCGAATCGACACTGCTGATGGAAGCCAGCAGCGGATCCAGGCCGCTCGCATCCGAAATCTCGACCATAAAGCGCAGGGTCGCAATACCCTCGCGGTTGGTCGAGGTGGCGGCGGAAAGGATATTGCCGCCTGCATCGCCAATGGCAATGGTGACGTCCTTGAGCAGGCCCATGCGGTCCAGGCACTCGACCACGATCTCGACCTGGAAGAGGGTGTCGGCAGCACCATCCCACTCTACGTCAATCATACGCTCGGGGTGCTCCATGAGGCCCTTGACGTTGGGGCAGTTGGCGCGATGCACTGAGACACCTCGGCCACGCGTGATGAAGCCGACGATATCGTCGCCCGTCACGGGATTGCAGCAATGAGCCAGACGGACCAGCAGGCCACTGTTGCTCTCGCCCTTAACGATAATGCCGTTACTTGCGCTCTTGCCACGCTTTTGCGGCTTGCGGTTGGAGCCGCGGGCCGGCTGTTTCACGACCTCGGCGATAGCCTCGGCCTTGGTGAGCTGTTCCTCGGGCTTGGGGTCCAAGATTTGCTCGACCTTATTGCCCACAGCGCGCGGGGCAACCTTGCCGGCACCGACGGCGGCAAACAGGTCCTCGAGCTGCTTGAAGTTAAACTGCTCCGCCACGGCATTGAGCGCACGCGTGGAGCGCGGCGTGGAGATGCCATACCCGCGCTTGCGCAGGTCCTTGGCCAGCATATCGCGGCCGGCGGCAGCGTCGTCGTCCTTAGTCGCGGCGGCAAAGTAGCGACGGATCTTTGACTTGGCGGAAGGCGTCTTGACGATCTTGAGCCAATCACGCGACGGCTTGGAACTCTTGTTAGTCAGGATCTCGACACGGTCACCCGTCTTAATCTCGTGCGTGAGCGGAGCCACCGCACCGTTGATTTTGGCGCCGACGCAATGGTTTCCCACCTCGGTGTGAACGGCGTAGGCAAAGTCGAGCGGTGTAGAGCCGGCACGAAGCGCCATGACCTCGCCCTTGGGCGTAAAGACGAAGATCTCCTGATCGAACAGATCGACCTTCAGCGAGTGCAGGTATTCCTTGGCATCGGTGATCTCGTCGGAAGCCGCCCAATCGAGCGAATGCTTGAGCCAGTTGATCTGGTCGTCCAAACGTTGAGCGTCATTGGTCTTGGAAGCAGACGATCCGCCCGACTTCTTATATAGCCAGTGGGCGGCAATGCCGTACTCGGCCTGCTCATGCATCTCATAGGTTCGAATCTGAATCTCGAGCGGGCGGGCCGTGGGGCCGATAACCGTCGTATGGAGCGACTGGTAGTTATTGACCTTGGGCATGGCGATATAGTCTTTAAAGCGACCGGGCATGGGGTGCCACAGCGTATGCACCGCGCCGAGCGTGGAGTAGCAATCGCGCACCGAATGCGTGATGACGCGCAGTGCCACCAGGTCGTAGATCTCGGAGAACTCCTTGCCCTTGCGCTTCATCTTTTGGTAGATGGACCAATAGTGCTTGGAACGGCCGTTGATCTGGAAGCCTTCCAGGCCAATGCGGTTGAGCTCGTCGGTGAGTGTCTTGATGGTCTCAGCCAGATAGCGCTCACGGACCTCGCGCGACTCCGCCACCATGCGCGCGATGCGCTGGTAGGCATCGGGCTCCAGGTAGAAGAAGGACAGGTCCTCGAGCTCCCACTTAATAGAGCTCATGCCCAGGCGGTCGGCCAAGGGCGCGTACACGTCCATGGTCTCGCGAGCCTTAAATAGGCGACGATCCTCGCGCAGGGCTGCCAGCGTTCGCATGTTGTGCAGACGGTCGGCAAGTTTAACGATGATGACGCGAATGTCCTTGGACATGGCAAGGAACATCTTGCGCAGCGTGAGCGCCTGCTTCTCGTCCATGCTGTCGACTTCGATGTTGGTGAGCTTGGTCACGCCATCGACGAGCTCGGCCACCGTATCGCCAAACAGGCCGGAAACATCGGCGAGCGAGGTCTCAGTATCCTCGACGGTATCGTGCAGCAGCGCGGCGCACACCACATCGCAGTCCATCTTGAGATCGGCCAGAATGATGGCCACCTCGACGGGATGGTTGATGTACATCTCACCCGAGCGCCGCTTTTGGTTGCAATGCTTCTCGGCAGCAAAGCAGTAGGCCTGCTCAACCTTAGAAAAGTCGTCCTCATTCATATATTTGAGGCACAGACGCTCCAGCTTGTCGTAGCTGTCCGCCATAATCTCGGGCGGCAGCTCATCGGCATGCTTATAGTGCTCCATCTCCGAAAACGGCTGGAGGGTGGAATCATGGGCGGTACGGGCTGCGGCATCCATCGAGGTCCCCTTCCCCTAGGCCCGCGGTACGATCGGGCGGTTAACTTTGGCTAGCATATCAGAAGCGCACGAATCGAGCGCCCAGCTCCGGAAAGCCGAAAACTCCATGCGCGAGCGCAAGCCCTCCAAATAGCGAATTGACCTGCTCAATTGCACGCGGCCGGGGTTTTCGGCCATCGCGATGCGACGCGTATCGTCAAACCCCGAAACGCGACAGAAACCAAGCTCTTCGAAGATTCCTAGGCCGCTTTCCACCGAGCGCTCGTCGACCGGCGTGCGGGCATCGATGGCAAGGCACATCTGCGCGATGTCGATATCGCTTGCGCAGAATGAATCATCCCCGGTCTTGCCGCGGTTGGAGCGCCACATGGTCTGCAGCGCGCGATAGAGTGTAACGAGCTCGTCGCGCTCGGGTGCGTAGCAGTCGAGCAGGCGCTCGTTAATGCGGGCATCGCGCGACGAATAGAGCAGGTGGATCACGGCGGGCTGGCCATCGCGACCGGCACGGCCGCTCATCTGGTTAAACTCAATGCCGCCAAACGGCATGTGATAGAGCACGACATGGCGGATATCGGGCAGGTTGACGCCCTCGCCAAAGGCAGATGTCGAGACGATGCAGCTGAGGCTGCCGTCTCGGAATGCTTCCTCCACGCGACGGCGATCGGAACGCGCAAGCCCCGCGTTATAGAACGCGATATGGGTTGCGCAATCGGGCACACGCTTGCGCAACGTCTTGGCGAGCGCCACGGACTGGTCGCGCGAATTGACGTAAATGACGGTCTTCTCCCCCGTCGCCACGATCGACACCAAACGGTTCTCGCGGCTCGCAAGATCTCGGTCGTCCTCGAGCTGCAGGTTCTCGCGCACCGTCTCGTCGACCACCGTGTGAGTGATCGGAAGCATGCGGGCAAGCTCGGCCACGACCGGAGCCGTCGCGGTGGCCGTCGCAGCCATAACGACCGGGTCGCCCAGAGCTTTGAGGATATCGGGCATGTCAAGATAGGCGCTGCGGTCGCCGCCCTTGGCAAGACCGGCATGATGCGCCTCATCGATAACGACAAAGCCGATGCGGCCCGAACGCGCGAAGCGGTCACGGTGGATAGATAGGAACTCGGGCGTCGTGAGCACGATACCGGTGCGGCCCGAAGCTAGGCCGGCGAACACGTCATCGCGTGCGGCCTCCACGGTCTCGCCGGTCAGCACGCCAACGCCAATGCCAAGCGATGCCATCGTCGACGAGAGGTGATAGGCCTGGTCGGCAACAAGCGCACGCAGCGGATAGACAAAGATGCTCGCACGTCCGCGAAGCACCGCCTCACGCGCGGCATGCACATGGAAGATGAGCGACTTGCCGCGGCCCGTTCCCATAACCGCCAAGACACTCTGGTGATCGGCCAAGGCGTCGAGCGCCTCAGCCTGCGCGCGGTGCGGCTGGTTCGATCCGATAAAGCTATGGATAAGCGAGCGCGTGAGCTCGGTATAGGAAAGCTGGGCGAGCGTCTCGCGCTTGCGCGACTCCAGGCGCAGGCCGGAATCCGTCGGCTGCACGCCACGACGAAGCTCGCATGCCGGATCGTCGACGCTGGGCAGCGTGGTATCGCGGACCAGAACATCCTTGACCATGAGCTTGGGCTTCACACGACCCTGCCAATGCTCGGCAACGGCCTCGAACACCAAGTCGACAGCGCTATCGCAGTTGATGAGCTTATCGATTTGCGGCACGCGGAACATAATGGCCGGCACACTCGCGGCGCCATCGGTCGCCACAAAGCGCATGTGCTCACCGGTTTTGCCCACCACGGCGCGATCACACATCGTCACGCCCTCGGCAGCCAGCAGCGGCACCTTGTTGCCCTGGCCAAACGGCTCAAGACGGGAAATCTGCTCTATAGTCTCGATATTCAGCTCGGAAAGGTCGACCGTGGCGGCAACCTCGTCGATGTCTTCAAAGTCCTCGGCGGGAATCTCCGATAGCACGGCGGAAAGGCGACGACGGAATTCATCGAGCTTGGATGCCTCGATGGTCACACCCACCGCACCGGCATGTCCGCCGCGACGAATCAGCAGGTCGGAACAGCGCTCGACGGCGTCAAACAGGTTAACTTTGCCCACCGAGCGACCAGAGCCGCGCGCGATACCGTCCTCGATCGAGAACAGCAGCGCCGGCACGTGGTAGCGATTGGTCAGACGGCTTGCCACGATGCCCTTGACGCCCTCGTGCCAGCCTTCGCCGCCCACGACGATCGCGCGTCCGCCGTCATAGGTCTCCTCGACCTTTGCCATGGCATCGCGCGTGAGCTCCGCCTCGATCTCACGGCGCTGGCGGTTGATTTCCTCGAGCTCAGCCGCCAGTGCGCTTGCTTCGATGGGATTGCGGGCAAGCAGCAGATCGAGCGCCAGCTTGGGATCGGCCATGCGACCGGCAGCGTTTAAGCGGGGGATGAGCGAGAATGACAGGCCGTCGGCCGTAATGGTAGAAAGATCGGCCTTGGCAAGTGCGGCAAGCGCGATATAGCCGGGACGGGCCGTCACGCGCATCTGCTGGATGCCCTCGGCGACCAGTGCGCGATTCTCGGGCGTGAGCGGCATCATGTCGGACACGGTGCCCAGCGCCGCGACCTCGATCAGCGAACGCCAATACGACGGCTTGCCCAGACGCTCGCCCAGGACCTGCACCAGCTTGAGTGCCACGCCGGCACCGGCAAGCTCGCGCGAGGGACCCTCGTCCTCGAGCTTGGGGTCGGTCAGGGGCACGCCCTGCGGCACCTGGTCGGAGGGCTCGTGATGGTCCGTGACCACCAAATCGATCCCCAGGCTCTCCAGATAGGAGACCTCTTCCTTGGCGGCAATGCCGTTATCGACGGTCACGATCAGCTGGGGGCGAGCGAGCTCGTTAACGCGGTCGAGCGCCGCGCGCGAAAGACCGTAGCCCTCGTCAAAGCGATGTGGAATAAACGGCGTGACATCGGCACCAAACGCGCGCAGCGCCTCGGTCAACAGGCAGGTCGACGTAATGCCGTCGACGTCAAAATCGCCAAAGACGGCGATACGCTCGTGGCTGCGAATAGCACGCTCAACGCGGTCGGCGACGATCACCATGCCCGGAATAACGAGTGGGTCCGCCCAGTCGCGATCGAGCGAAGGCGTCAAAAACAGCTGGCCTTCCTCGATGGATGTAATGCCGTGCGCAACCATAATGCGCGCCACCAGCCCGGGTATGCCCAGGCCAGCCGAAAGCTCCTTTTCGAGCTCGGGGTTTTGCTGAGCGACCGCCCAGCGATGCGTCGTCTTAAGCGATGACATAGGCGCCCACCCCCGATAGGGGCAGGTCGCCGCGATACCTCTCACGGTTCATAGCGATGAGTCCTCTGTGTATGCCCGCTTCGGCAGGCAGATCTGTTGAACGGATTTATTATACCGTGCAGTGCGGACGCACAACGTCCAGCACGCCGTGGTTTCGATAAACGAGGGCGGTAATAGCCTCGAAATATTCGAGCGTTTCAGCCACACGGACGCATGCGAGCGTCTAGCATATCCATTCAAAACGGATTCACGAGCAAAGGGAGTCACAAGAGCCTATGAAGCAATGGGTTGGACTGGGCAAATTTCTCGCGGGGCACATGCAGATCATCGTTCCGATTTGCGTGGCGCTCGGCGTGCTCTTTCCTCAACAGGTCGGCGTTCTCAAGCCCATCGTTCCCACCTTGTTTGCCTTTATGACGTTCCAAGGTGCGCTCAGCAACACCTTTCACCAGGTAGCCGAGGTGTTCCACCGTCCGCTGCACCTGATTCTGGCGTTGTTGGTCTCGGCGGCGCTTATTCCCATCGCGGCCTACGCCATGGGATCGTTGTTCTTTGGTTCCAACCCCAACCTTGTCTGCGGCATCGTGCTCGAATACAGTGTGCCCGTGGCAGTCACCGCTTTTATGTGGATCAGCATGTTCGGCGGCAACGGCCCGCTCGCGCTCACCATCATCCTGACGTCCTCGGTCATCTCCCCTGTGACGATTCCGCTTACGCTCAAGCTCCTGCTGGGCGCCACCGTCTCGATCGACATGCCGAGCATGATGCAGAACATGGCCTTTATGATCGCCATCCCCGCCGTGCTCGGCATCGTGATCAACGAGCTCACGCGCGGATGGGGGCACGAAAAACTCTCCCCCGCGCTCTCGCCCGCCTGCAAGTTCATGATGATGGGCGTTATCGCCTCCAACTCCACCGCCATGAGCGAGTACGTGCTGCACATGAACGCGGTGCGCTTGGAAGTCGCCCTCTTTATTTTGGTCTTCGCCATCAGCGGCTTTGTCGTCGGCATTCTGGTCGCCCGCGCGCTGCATCTGCCATATAGCGAAACGACCACCATGTGCTTTACCTGCGGCATGCGCAATATCTCTTCGGGCGCCGTCATCGCCACGCAATACTTTCCGGGCGAAGTTGTGTTTCCCGTCATGTGTGGAACGTTGTTTCAGCAGGTGCTCGCCTCGCTTATCGGGCACTTCTTTGAGCGTCTGACCGGCGAGGAGCGCGCCGCCCAGCGCAAGCGCGTCGAGGCCGGCCGCGATGCAATGGCGCGCTAAACCGTCCGCAGTGTGCGGGCGCTCACTTTACGATGTGAGCGCCTCCAGATGTGCGCGGAGTCGCTCCGCATCGACATCGAGCGTGGTCTCAGCATTGACCTGAGCCAGCCGATACCCGACAAAGTAGGGTGAAACCACCCAACGTGGAAGCGCCTTGGCAATGGTCCGGCCGCTCATGTGATAGAAGAACAGGTTGTACGACTCTGCACGACCGCCATGGTGCTCGTGCAAGATATAGCGCAGAGCTACCTGGATTGCATCGGCGAAGAGATCCGCCTCGGCTTGGTCTCTCGTGTCATCGCTGGCGGCGATTCCCTGCGGGGCTGAAACGTTGATCTCAAAGAACCCCATGATCGGTTCGGTTGAGATGTTGACCGCGATTCTCCCCTGTCGCCAGACATTGATGCCTTCGAAATTGGCAGAAGTCAGCGAAGCATAGCCGTCTTCCTGCTCCAAACCCACAATCTGCATGTGCGGATGGACCAGACTGCCGCCCGAAAGTGGGCCCTTGTTCTTGTACATGAGCACACTGCGGTACTGTTGGGAATCGATCATCTGCTGCCAACAGCCCAGGGCAAACCGCATCACATGATGCAGCTCATCCGGTTCATAGGTCACCAGGTCGGCGTCGTGATTGGCAGACTCGATCAATACGGTCTGACGTGTGGCCCGCAAGGTCTTGAACTTATTCTCGAGCCAGATACAGTCACCATCGCGCTGGATGATGTTGGCAAGTCCCTCCGTGTCGCAAAAGGGGCACGCGGTGCCAGGGCGATGATTATCGTCGGGCTTACCGCTCGCCTGCTGAACGTCAAATACCAGCGCCACGGGTTATACCTCCAGCGGCACGATCTTGGTGCCATGGAGCTCGGAGACGCCTAGCGCCGCCGCGACCGCGTCGCGATTTGCCGTAGTGATGCCGCCGCCGGGAAGGATGGTCAAACGATCGCCCGCATACTCGATTAAACGAGCCAGGTAATCGAAATTATCCTCGATCGACGTACCGGCAGCGCCGCCATGCGTGAGGATGCGCGTAACGCCGCAGTCGGCAAGTGTATCAATCGCATCGAGCTGAGCCTCGGGCGAGAGCTGGTCAAATGACATGTGGAAGGTGATGTCGATGGGATCACGCTTACATTCCTCGGTCGCGCAGCCCGCAGCCATCACGAGGGCGCCAAGCGTAAGTTCGTCGAGCGCCCATCCGCCAGCGCAGGGTTTGCAGCAGCCAAAGACCAAGCCGTCAACGCCCGCACTCACGGCAAGGCCCAAGTCCATCTCCATCATGCGCAGCTCATCCTGGTTGTAGTGAAAGTCGCCGCCACGCGGACGAATCATGCACATCACCCGTGCATCGTGCTCGTGGACATAGTTGGTCGTAGCGCTGATAACGCCGGCCGAGGGCGTGGTGCCACCAACGGCAAGGTTGTCGCACAGCTCGATACGCCTTGCACCGGCATCGATAGCCGCCGGCACCCGCTCAAAGTTCTCGGCACAAAACTCGTACACCATAGATAGACCCCCAAAGACAGCAGATGTTTTCCGACGGGCATTGTCACACATCCCCATGAAGTTGCGGTGGAATAGGGACTGTTTTGGCCTCTGAGACTCCCATTTAGTCCCTATTCCACCGCAACTTAAAGGGGGTAGTCATTGGGGACGTTCTTAAACGACTACCCCCAAGTATCAGACCAAAGTAACGCCGCAGGCAGACGACGGACAGCGAGCGGGCACCAGAGCGAACAAATTGGCATGAAAAGAGGACGGCATAGACCTTCTGGTCATGCCGCCCTCTTTGAATGACAAGTTGTCGCTCTGGTGCCCGCGCAGCGTCGACTGGTCCGCCGTTCGGTAGAACGGCGGAACCTCCTAGCCACCCAGATAGGCCTTGCGGACGTTATCGTCGTGCAGGAGTTCTTGGCCCGTGCCGGTCATGGTGATCTTGCCGGTCTCGAGCACGTAGCCGCGTGTGGCGATGGAAAGAGCCATCTGTGCGTTTTGCTCGACCAGAAGCACCGTGGTGCCGGCCTTGTGCAGGTCCTCGACAATCTGGAAGATCTGCTCAATCAGAATCGGCGCCAGACCCATGGAAGGCTCGTCGAGCATAAGCAGTTTGGGGTTACTCATAAGAGCGCGCCCCATAACAAGCATCTGCTGCTCACCGCCCGAAAGGGTGCCGGCGACCTGGCGACGGCGTTCTTTCAGGCGCGGGAACTGCTCGTAGACGCGCTCGAGGCCCGGAGCCACCGTGGACTTGGGCTGCGTGTAGGCGCCCATCTCCAGGTTCTCCTCAACCGTCATCTGCAAAAAGGCGCGACGACCCTCGGGAACCTGAGCCAGGCCCTTACCAACCAGCTTGTCGGCGGGCGTATGGGTAATGTCCTCGCCCATAAACTTGATGGAGCCGGTCTTGGAGCGCAGCAGGCCCGAGATGGTCTTGAGCGTTGTGGACTTGCCGGCACCGTTGGCACCAATCAAGGCCACGATCTCGCCCTCGTTAACGTTAAAGGAGATGTCCTTGATGGCGTGGATGGCGCCGTACCAGACGTTGATGTTGTAGACGGAAAGCATCGGCTCTGCCATTTAGTTCTCCCCCTTATCCTGCTTACCCAGATACGCCTCGATAACGGCGTCGTTGTTCTGGATTTCCTCTGCCGTGCCCTTGGCGATAACCTTGCCAAAGTTAAGCACGCAGATGCCCTCGCAGATGTTCATAACGAGCGACATATCATGCTCGATAAGCATGATGGCAATGCCAAAGGTGTCGCGAATCTTGACGATGTTCTCCATGAGCTCCGCGGTCTCGGACGGGTTCATGCCGGCGGCAGGCTCGTCGAGCAGCAGTAGCTTGGGGTTGGTGGCAAGCGCGCGGACGATCTCCAAACGACGCTGAGCGCCGTAAGGCAACGATCCGGCCTGCTCGTTTGCCAGATGTTCCATATCAAAGATGGACAGCAGCTCCATGGCGCGCTCGTGGGCGGCCTTCTCGTGCTTCCAATACGTCGGCAGGCGCAGCACGCCCTCAAAGCCGGAGTAGCGCTCCTGGTTGTGCAGGCCGACCTTAACGTTGTCCTCCACCGTCATGGTGTTGAACAGGCGAATGTTCTGGAACGTACGGGCAATACCCATGCGGTTGACCTGGTAGACCGACTTGCCCGAAGTGTCCTCACCGTCGAGCAGGATGGTGCCGTGCGTAGGCTGGTACACCTTGGTGAGCAGGTTGAAGACCGTGGTCTTGCCGGCACCGTTGGGGCCGATGAGACCGGCAATCTCGGTCTTGCCGATGGTTAGGCTAAAGTCGTCGACCGCCTTAAGGCCGCCGAATTCAATGCCCAGGTGAATGCACTCGAGCGCCGGGCGCTGGCCCAGGTCGCGGTCGGGAACGATGGCGCCAGAAGGATACGGGACCATCTTGCCCTTGTTGAACTCAAACTTACTGGGCATCGGCTGCCACCTCCTTCTTGGAAGCAAAGCGATCCTTAATGCGTGCGAAGAACGCCTTGAGCTGTGGGTTGTTGGTAAAGACCATGACCAGAATCAACACGATGGCGTAGATGAGCATGCGGTAGTCCGAAAACTGACGGAGCAGCTCGGGGAGCACCGTGAGCAGCGCCGCGGCGATAACGGAGCCGCGCATGTTGCCCAGGCCGCCCAGGACCACGAACACCAGAATGAGAATGGACGTATTGAAGTCGAACTTAGTGGCGGAAAGCTGCGAGAAGTTACCGCCGAACAGAGCTCCGGCAGCACCGGCGAGGGCAGCGGAAACCACGAAGGCGATCATGCGGTACTGGGTGACGGAGATGCCCACAGACTCGGCAGCGATCTTGTTGTCGCGCACGGCAATAATGGCACGACCGGTACGGCTGCGAACCAGGTTGAGCACAATCACGAGCGCGACCATAACCAGGATTGCGCCGGCAAGGAAGGTCGAATAGGTCGACACGCCCGATGCACCCTGCGCGCCCTTGATGATGGCGGTGCCGTCCTCGAGCAGGTGCAGGTCGTCGATCGTGGAGTTACCCGTGATGTTAAAGATCACATGCAGGCCGCGGGAATCGACGCCCACAATGAGGCAGGTGACGACCTCTTTGATAATCTCGCCAAAAGCCAGGGTCACGATGGCCAGATAGTCGCCGCTCAGGCGCAGGACCGGGATGCCGATCAAGAAGCCCAAGATGGCAGCGGCGATAGCGCCGACCACAATGCTGATGATCAGACGCATCGGATCAGACGGAACGGTGCTCTCCAGCGCGACGGCAGTGACGATGCCCGTATAGGCGCCGACGCTCATAAAGCCCGCGTGGCCCAGCGACAAGTCGCCCGCGATGCCGACGACGAGGTTAAGGGAGATGGCCATGACGATATAGGCTGTGATGGGAACCAGCTGACCGGCGATCATGCGCGGGATCATGTGGTTGGACTGCATAAAGAACACGATGGCGAACGCCACAACGCACATGGCGTACGTGACAAAGTCGTGACGCGTCTGTTTGTCTTTAAGAAACTTCATAACGCTCACCTACACCTTCTCGGGGACGTACTTGCCCAAGAGGCCGGCAGGCTTGACGAGCAGGACGATGATCAAAACACCAAAGACGATGGAGTTGGCAAGGCTCGTGGAAATGTAAGCCTGCGCCATCGCCTCGATGATGCCGATGAGAATGCCGCCGACAAAGGCGCCGGGGATGGAGCCGATGCCGCCGAAAACGGCAGCGTCGAAGGCCTTGATGCCAGGCATGGCGCCCGTGGTGGGCTGCAGGACCGGCGAGTAGGAGCACAGGAGCACGCCGGCGATGGCAGCGAGGGCGGAGCCGATGGCGAACGTCATCGAGATGGTGCGGTTGACGTTGATGCCCATGAGCTGAGCGGCGGCCTTATCCTCGGACACGGCGCGCATGGCCTTGCCCATCTTGGTCTTACCTGTAAAGAACATCAGGCCGGCCATGATAACCAGGCAGGCGACGATGGTGACGAGCGAGACGGCGCTTACGTTAAACTTGGCCAAGAACTCCGGCACCGGGAAGGTGACGAGCGAAGTGAAGTTCTTGGGCGTGGCGCCCCACAGAAGCTGCGCGGCGTTCTGCAGGAAGTAAGACACGCCGATGGCCGTGATCAGAACGGCCAACGGGCCCGCTTGGCGCAGCGGCTTATAGGCCAGACCCTCAATGAGAACACCGAGAACCGTGCAGACCACACAAGAGAGAACTACAGATGCCCAGCCCGGGAGGCCGAGATACGACGTGGCGCAGAACGAGACATAGGCACCGACCATGATGACGTCGCCGTGAGCGAAGTTGAGCATCTTGGCGATACCGTAAACCATGGTGTAGCCCAACGCGATGATGGCGTAGACGCTGCCCATGGACAGGCCGTTGACCAGGTATTGGATAAAGACCGTCATGTTCCACATCCCCCTTTCGAATAGGTTTCCAGTTAATGTATGAAACAGGGACGTTACACTGTCCCTAGATACCAAGCAAGCAGGGAAGGCCAAAACCTCCCCTGCTTGGGATCAAAACCGCTCTATGTAAGGCGGCCAATTAGGCCTGTACGTACTTGCCGTCGGTGATGACGTACGCCGTGGGCTCCTTCTGGACCTGGCCCTTATCGTTCCAGGTGAGCTTGCCGGTCAGACCGTCAACGGTAATCTTGAGCATAGCCTTGGACAGCTTCTCGGCGGCCTCGGTCGGATCGGCGTCGACACCAAGACCGGCCTCCTTGACGGCCTCGGCCACCGCGTGCACGCCGTCGTAGGCGTCGGCGGCAAACTGGTCGGGGGTATCGCCGTACTTATCCTTGTAAGCGTTAACGAAGTCGGCGTTCTTCTCGTCGTCGGCGGAGAACGGGGTCATGAGCAGCAGGCCCTCGGCAAGAGAGGTATCGAAGCCCTCAACGCCCAGGATGCCGTCCATGCCGTCGCAGCCCATCATCTTGACGTCGTAGCCCATGTCCTTGGCGTTCTTGAGCAGGACGGACGCCGGCGTGTAGTAGATCGGCGCAAAGATCATGGTGGCGCCGGCCTGCTTGGCCTTGGTCAGCTGGTTGGTAAAGCTCGTGGCGGAGTCGTCCTTAAAGGTCTCCTCGTCAACAATCTCGAGCTTGGACTCAGCGGCCTGGGCCTTAAAGGAATCTGCGATGCCCGAAGAATAGGCGTCGCCGGAGTTATAGAACAGCACGAACTTCTCGTCCGCATACTTCTGCGCCAGGAACTTGGCAGCGTTGACACCCTGGTTGGGGTCGGTGAAGCAAACCTGGAAGACGCAATCCTTGCCGTCGGTGACGTCCTCGGAGGACGCGGACGGGGTGATCATGAACGTCTTGGGGTCGTTACCGCACTCGGCGGCAACGGCAACCGACGCACCCGTGGTGGTCGGGCCGACGAGGGCCTGCATGCCCCAGTCGAGCAGGGTGTTGAAGGCGTTGACGGCCTTCTCGCCGTCGGCCTGGTCATCCTCGGCCTTGCTGGCAAGCGGCAGCTCCTTGGTCGAGAAATCCTTGCAGCCAAGCTCGACACCCTGGGTAACGGACTTGCCGTAGGACGCGTTGGCGCCGGTCAGCGGGCCGATGGTACCGATCTTAAACGAAGCGTCGCTCGAAGCGGAACCGCTGTCGCCGCCGTTGGAGGAGCAGCCAGCTAGAATGGACATCGCCCCCAGACCTGCTGCGCTCGCGATAACGCTCCTGCGATTCATAACAGGGTTCAATGACTTACCGGTGAGGCTCGACATGCGGCTCTCCTCTCAAATCTCGTCGGGTTTCGGTTACCCGACAGGCCATCCTTCGCCGTGTTCGGCGTTCGCAAAATACTAGACGCTTTAGTTAAGGAAAGTGGCGATTATTTCAACTTTTCTTTTGTTTTGCCCATTTATCCATAATTCTGCGTATTCCTGTCGGTTTATGCAGTTTAGCCACTTTATTGTGTGAAAGTAATGTTTCCGTTCTGTTACAGGCGTCCTTGCCTTGCATAAAACGGCCCCACCGGTCTCGTTATATGCACTTAGGCGGCGATGTACTTGCCGTCCTGAATCACATAGGCCGTAGCGGGCTTTTCGACTTGGCCCTCGTCGTTCCACGTCAGCTCGCCCGTCAGGCCCTCGATCTTGATCTTGCGCATGGCCTTGGCAAGGTCGCCGGCGATGTCGGCACCGTCAGCCGTAATGTCGATGCCCACCTTATCGATAGCCTCGGCGATGGCGTGGACGCAATCGTAGGCGTCGGCGGCAAACTGGTTAGGCGTCTCGTCGTAGGCATCCTTATAGGCCTTGACGAAGTCGGCATTCTTCTCATCGTCGGCGGAAAACGGGGTCATGAGCATATCGTCGGCGATCTCACCCGAGACGGCGACGGCAGCACCGGTCGTGACGGGGCCGACGAGCGCCTGCATGCCCCAGTCGCACAGGGCAAACCTTATGGTGCAAACGTTGACAGTTTGTTACGGAAGTTCGTTTGTAGCGAGCATGTTTCCAATGTTTCCGCAGCGTTTCGGGGGTGCCGTTTTGTGCGACTCCTGTTGCCTGGCGAGCACGCGCCCTCGGTTCACGCTAGAATGCACTCAACCTTTAAGCGGTTAATCCATCCATAAGATGCACGAAGGAGCTATCTATGAGCGAACCCCTGCGCACCGTGAACGTCGGCCTCATCGGTCTGGGAACCGTCGGCGGCGGCGTGGCCCGCCTGATCAAGAGCCACCACGATGAGTACCTGGCAGCCTACGGCATCGACCTTAAGCTGACCCGCGCCTGCGCGCTTGCTTGGGAGCAGGCCGAGGCAGCCGGTATTGAGCGCGAGGCCTTTACGAGTGACTGGCACGATGTCGTCACCGACCCCGCCGTCGATATCGTCGTCGAGCTGATCGGCGGCGAGCATCCCGCAACCGAGATCTTCACCACTGCCTTTGAGCACGGCAAGCACGTCGTCTCTGCCAACAAGGCCCTGCTGGGCCGTCATGTCGAGACGCTCGCCGAGAAGGCGCGCGCGTGCGGCGTGCAGATTAAGTGCGAGGCCAGCTGTGGCGGTGGCATCCCCATCGTGAGCACGCTCGAGCACGACCTGGTGGGCAACAAGATCCTGACCATCGCCGGCATTCTCAACGGTACCACCAACTATATCCTGTCGCGCATGGACGCCGAGGGCGCCGATTACGCCGATGTGCTTGCCGACGCGCAGGCCAAGGGCTATGCCGAGGCCGACCCGTCCGCCGACGTCGACGGCTTCGACGCCGCCAGCAAGACGGCAATCCTCGCTTCCATCGGCTTTGGCACCCGCGTGACCACCGACGATGTCTACCAACAGGGTATCCGTACCATCGGCGCCGAGGACATCGCCCAGGCCCGCGAGCTCGGCTACACCATCAAGCTGCTGGGCATCGCACGCAACACCGACGCCGGCGTCGACGTCCGCGTGCATCCCACGCTCATCCCGGCAGACCATATGCTCGCCAAGGTCAACGGCGCCATGAACGCCGTCTACGTGGTGGGTGACGCCGTGGGCGAAACCATGTTCTACGGTGCCGGCGCAGGCTCCTTCCCCACCGCGAGCGCCGTCGTGGGCGATATCCTGTCGCTCTCCGAGCAGATCAGCCGCGGCGTGGCTCCGCTGCCCGAGATTGAGCCCTATGGTCACAATCTCGCCTTTAAGCCTATGGACGAGCTCCAGACCAAGTACTATGTGCGCCTGAAGGTCGCCGACCGCGTGGGCGCCCTGTCCGAGACGGTCGACATCTTTGCCAAGCACAACATCTCGATCTCGCTCATCAACCAGGTCGAGGACGGCAAGTCGGGCGTCAGCGATGCCTGCTCGGTCATCTTCCTGACGCACCGCGCGCTCGAGAAGGACGTCCAGGCTGCCGCCGCCGAGCTTGCCGGCGTCGACTGCGTGGCCGAAGTCGCCAACGTCCTGCGCATCGAGGACGTTGAGGCTTGGACCGAAGGCGTCATGGCCAACTAGTTCGGTTCTCGCCATACGACATATATTTGAGGGGCTCCCGTCCGGTCTTGGACGGGAGCCCCCTTTGCTTGCGCGCTCGGAGCGCATTGCCGCGGCCAGCGTTTGAACAACTTGACCGTTCGGTGTCAACCAGGGATACCGCTCACCGATAAGCAGGCATGTTTGTTTTTGTCCGCCGCTATCCTGTGCTGCGTACGTCCACCCCCGAAGAATGGAGGCACCATGTTGCTCGAGGGCAAGAAAGCAATCATCACCGGAGGCACGCGCGGCATCGGCTATGCCATCGCCTGCCGTTTTATCGAGGAGGGTGCCGCCGTCACCGTCTTTGGCTCGCGTCAAGAGACCGCCGATGCGGCCGTTGAGAAGCTGACAGCCGCCTATCCCGACGCCAAGGTCTGGGGCCGCTCCTGCGACCTCACCTCACTCGAAGCCGTGACTGAGGCCTTTACCCAGGCTGCAGCCGACATGGGCGGCTTGGACACGGTCGTCAACAATGCCGGTATCTCCCAGCGTTCACCCCTCTTGGACTACACGGCCGAGGAGTTCGCCAAAGTCATGGACCTCAACGTCGTCGCCGTCTTTAATGGCCACCAGGCAGCCGCCAAGATCATGACCGAGGCAGGTCATGGCGGCACCATCACCACCACGAGTTCGATGGTCGCCAAGTACGGTCAGCCCTCCGGCGTTGGCTATCCCACGTCCAAGTTTGCCGTCAACGGTATGGTCCAGTCGCTCTCGCGCGAGCTCGCCCCCATGGGCATCCGCGTCAACGCCGTCGCGCCTGGCGTAACCAAGACCGATATGGTCGCCAACCTGCCCGAAGAGGTTATTAAGCCCATCATCGCCACCATTCCGCTGGGTCGCATGGGCGAGCCCGAGGATGTCGCCAACGCCTTTGTTTTCCTGGCGAGCGACATGTCCTCCTACGTCACGGGCGCCGTGTTCCCCGTCGACGGAGCCGCCCGCTCCTAAAGGTCGCAAACCACGACTTCGAACCTCAACGAGGCCCAACGCAAAAGGCGCGCTGTCTGCATCAACCGCAGGCAGCGCGCCTTGTTCTGCTTGCAGGGGAAGCTGCGTCCCGGTATTTCAGCTCAGAACGGGGCGCAGTTTCCCTCAGGGCCTTCTTTCGGAAACTATGTCCCATTCTGGGCGCGCATTCTGGGACACGCTTTCCGCAACGGGTCTCTCGCGGAAACTGCATCCCACTCTGAGCGCCCATTCCAGGACACAGTTTCCCAACT
Organism: Coriobacteriaceae bacterium; assembly: GCA_902363125.1. GTDB lineage: Bacteria > Actinomycetota > Coriobacteriia > Coriobacteriales > Coriobacteriaceae > Collinsella. The sequence continues at coordinate 46,643 of CABIZD010000011.1, read as the reverse complement.
GCCCCTGTTTCGGAAACCATATCCCGTTCCGAGCCTTCAAAGCGGGACGCGGCTTCCCCGAGAGAGTATCGACTACTTGCCGTCGTCGTCCTCGGCTTCTTCTCTTGCATAGAGCTCCAACATGCGGCGGCGGTATTCGCGCACGGCGAGCTTGGCGCGCTCCAGGCGGCGACGCTCGCGCGGAGTCAGCTCGGACGGGTCGACCTCGTCTCCATAGGTCTTATCGGCAAGCAGGTGCGCAGCGTCCACGATGCGGGCATCGATGTGGCCGCTCGCCGCCTCGGCGGAAAGACGCTCGGCAATCGTATCGAGCGTAGGCAGGCCCTCGAATACGCGACCATGACCATGCGAAGTCAGCAGCTCATGCTCGCGCGCGAGCAAGCTCGCTAGGTCGTGGTGGGCGCGCAAGATGTCGAGCGCATCGGATGGATGCTCGGCAACCTCTGCCACGGCGGCGACCGGCGCGGCATCCACCACGCGGTAAAAGAGCTGCGCGAGCAATGGCATCAAGAACACCGTGATGGCACCGGCGGCAACCATGACCGACGCAATATCTTGCGACAGCGCGCCCGCGTTGACGGCAACGCTCGTAACGGCAACGATGATCGGCAGCGCCGTGGTGCAGTACAGGGCCACGGTAATGCGACCATACGCCGACACATCGCGCGTCGCAGGACAAATGCTCATGGAAATAAGAATGGGCACGGCACGAATAATCAACAACGCCACGATAAAGCCCACGAGCAGACCCGGGCGCGACGCCACGGCCGTCAGATCGATCTTTGCGCCCGATACGGTAAAGAACACCGGAATCAAAAAACCGTAGGCCAGACCGTCGAGCTTGGTCTCGAGCGTATGGTTGCCCTCGGGGATGATGTAGCGCAAGACAAAGCCGGCGGCAAAAGAACCCAACACAATGTCGAGATCAAAGACGGCCGAGAAAGCCACGAGTGTGACCAGGATGAGCACCGTCAGGCGCACGAAGGTCTGCGACGTGGTATCGGCGCGTTCCTCGACAAACGCAAAGAAGCGGCTGCCGACGCGCTTGGAGCGGCTCGGGACCACGGCCAGCAACACGCAGACCACCGCAAACAAGCCAAGGATAACGAGCGTTTGGATGCCAGTGCGGGCAGACAACAGCACCGACATGGCGAGCACGGGACCGAGCTCGCCCCAAGTGCCATACGCGAGAATCGAGTCGCCCACGCGCGTGCCGGTGAGCGAGCGCTCACGCATAATGGGCACGAGCGTACCGAGCGCCGTCGAAGTGAGGGCAAGCGTCACGGCGATACCGTCGAAATGACTGACTGAGAACCACGGGGTAAAGCGCACGGCAAGCCAGGCGATACCAAACGTGACGACCCACGTCGCCAAGCCGTAGCGCCCCTCGACGCCCGTGATGCTCTTGGGGTCGATCTCAAAGCCGGCAAGCAGGAACAAAAAGGCCAGGCCCAGCTCGGACACAAGCGAGACCTCAGCATCTACATGGATGACGCCGAGCATATGGGGTCCCAGCACCGCGCCGAGCACGAGCAAAAAGACCGTCTCGGGAACGGGTTTTCCGGGAATCGCCGAGGCGATAAAAGGACTCGCAAAGGCCACGAGTGCGATGATGGCGAGCGAAACGAATGCCATGTAATGCCTTTCTCTTGTTTGCGCTTCACTGTAGCACCCTCGCCGTCCTCAACGCGCCGCGAGCTGTCGTATCATAGTGAGGTTTACAAACATGTGGCTCAAGGCGACCGCAGGGCAGACCCCGCAAACCGACCGCTGCCGCATACCGTACCGTACGCCCAACCGATCAGGAAGGCAGGAACCAATGGTCTCTCGTATCTACGTGGAGAAGAAACCCGGGTTCGACGTCGAGGCTCAGCAGCTCAAGGGCGAGCTGACCGAAATTCTCGGCATCAAGGGCATCGAGGCCCTGAGGATCATCAACCGCTACGACGTCGAGGGCATCGACGAGGAGCTTTTCCGCTCCTGCGTGCCGACCGTCTTTAGCGAGCCCCAGGTCGATGTGACCTACGACGAACTCCCCGCAAGCGATGGCGCCGTCTTTGCCGTCGAGTTCCTGCCTGGCCAGTTTGACCAGCGCGCCGACTCCGCCAGCGAGTGCGTGCAGCTCATCAGCCAGGGTGAGCGCCCCGCCGTGCGCTCCGCCAAGGTCTATATGATCTCGGGCGCTCTGGACGAGGCCGCCATCGAGGCCATCAAGCACTACGTGGTGAATCCCGTCGAGGCCCGCATCGCCTCGCTCGACCTGCCCGAGACGCTGTACATGGAGACTCCCGAGCCCCAGCCCGTCGAGGTGCTCGACGGCTTCCGCAAGCTCGACGAGGCCGGCCTTGCCGCCTTTATCGCCGATCGCGGCCTTGCCATGGACGAAGCAGACATCGCCTTCTGCCAGCAGTACTTCCGCGATGAGGACCGCGACCCCACCATCACCGAGATCCGCGTAATCGACACCTATTGGTCCGACCACTGCCGCCACACCACTTTCGGCACCGTCCTGGACGACGTGACGATCGACGACGCCGTGGTGCAGCAAGCCTTCGACCGCTACATGGAGATGCGCCACGAGCTCGGTCGCGACGCCAAGCCCGTCTGCCTCATGGACATGGGCACCATCGGCGCCAAGTACCTTAAGAAGACCGGCGTCATGACCGATGTCGACGAATCCGAGGAGATCAACGCCTGCACCGTCAAGGTGAAGGTCGATGTCGATGGCGAGGACCAGGACTGGCTGTTCCTCTTTAAGAACGAGACCCACAACCACCCGACCGAGATCGAGCCCTTCGGCGGTGCCGCCACCTGCGTGGGCGGCGCTATCCGTGACCCGCTCTCGGGCCGCAGCTATGTGTACCAGGCCATGCGCGTCACCGGCGCCGGCGACCCCACCGTCCCGGTTTCCGAGACGCTCGAGGGCAAGCTGCCGCAGCGCAAGCTCGTGACTACTGCCGCCGCCGGCTACTCCAGCTACGGCAACCAGATCGGCCTTGCCACCGGTCAGGTCAACGAGCTCTATCACCCCGGCTACGTGGCCAAGCGCATGGAGGTCGGCGCCGTCGTGGGCGCTACCCCGGCAAACCACGTTCGTCGCGAGTGCCCCGCCCCCACCGACAAGATCATCCTGCTGGGCGGCCGCACCGGCCGCGATGGCATCGGTGGCGCCACCGGCTCCTCCAAGACCCAGAACACCGAGTCCATCGAGACCTCGGGTGCCGAGGTCCAGAAGGGCAACGCCCCTGTCGAGCGCAAGCTGCAGCGTCTGTTCCGCCGCGGCGACGCCTGCCGTCTGATCAAGCGCTGCAACGACTTTGGCGCCGGCGGCGTCTCGGTCGCCGTGGGCGAGCTTGCCGACGGCCTGTATGTCGACCTGGACACCGTGACCAAGAAGTACGACGGCCTGGACGGCACCGAGCTCGCTATCTCTGAGTCCCAGGAGCGCATGGCCTGCGCCGTCGCCGACGGTGACGTCGAGGAGTTCATGGGCTACGCCGCCGAGGAGAACCTGGAGGCGACCGTTATCGCCGAGGTTACCGCCGAGCCGCGCATGCGCATGGCCTGGAACGGCGTCGCTATCGTCGACCTGTCCCGCGAGTTCCTCAACTCCAACGGCGCACCCAAGCACCAGGTCGCCCACGTGTGCGCCCGTAGCGTGTGGCAGCCCAGCTGGGCCGGCACCACGCTTGCCGAGCGCATGACCTCGCTCGTCACCGACCTCAACGTCGCTTCCAACAAGGGCCTTTCCGAGCGCTTCGACTCCACCATCGGTGCCGCAACCGTGCTCATGCCCTTTGGCGGCAAGACGCAGCTCACCCCCAGCTCGGCCATGGTCGCCAAGTTCCCCGTGGACGGCGAGACCACCACGGCGAGCGCCATGGCATGGGGCTTTAACCCCTATCTGATGGAAGCCGACCAGTTTGCGGGCGCCTACCTGTCCGTGGTCGAGTCCATCGCCAAGCTCGTGGCTGCCGGCTTTGAGCACAAGCGCGCCTACCTCTCCTTCCAGGAGTACTTCGAGCGTCTGCGCACCGAGGCCGAGCGCTGGGGCAAGCCCACGGCAGCCGTCCTGGGCGCCCTCATGGCCCAAGTCGACCTGGGTGCCGGCGCCATCGGCGGCAAGGACTCCATGAGCGGTTCGTTTGAGGACGAGGCCGGCGAGCTCAACGTTCCGCCGACCCTGATCAGCTTCGCCGTCGCCGTGGGCAAGGCCGCCCGCGCCGTCTCGCCCGAGTTCAAGGGCCTCACGCACCGCGTCGTCCGCATCGCCCCCGCCACCTATGGCGAGGACTACCGCCCCGACGCTCAGCAGCTGCTCGCCGCGTTTGACGCCGTCGAGGCGCTCACTGCTACCGGCAACGCCCTGGCCATCTCCACGCCCGGCTACGGCTGCGGCGCCGAGAGCCTCTTTAAGATGTGCGTCGGTAACCAGATCGGTATCGAGCTTGCCGAGGATGTAGACGTGGAGAGCCTCTTCACCCCGCTCTACGGCAGCTTTATCGTCGAGCTCGCCGAGGATGCCGAGCTGCCCGAGGTCGCCGACGGCGTTGTCGTCGAGCCCCTGGGCACCACCGTCGAGGGCTATGTCATCGACACCGGCTCCGAAGTCATCGAGCTCTCCGAGCTCCAGGAGGCCTGGGAGAGCGGCATCGAGGGCGTCTTTGCCTACCGCAGCGCCGACGAGACCCCCGAGGTCGAGACCATCGACTTCCGCGCCAAGGACATCCACGTGTACGGCGGCGCCAAGATCGCCCGCCCGCGCGTGGTTATCCCCGTGTTCCCCGGCAACAACTGCGAGTACGATAGTGCCCGTGCCTTCCGCGCCGCCGGCGCCGAGGCCGACACCTTCGTGATCAACAACCTCACGCCCGAGGCCGTCGCCGAGAGCACCCACGAGCTTGCCCGCCGCATCCGCGCAAGCCAGATCGTCATGATCCCCGGCGGCTTCTCGGGCGGCGACGAGCCCGACGGCTCCGCCAAGTTCATCACGGCGTTCTTCCGCGCTCCCGAGGTCACCGAGGCAGTCCGCGACCTGCTCAAGGCCCGCGATGGCCTGATGCTGGGCATCTGCAACGGCTTCCAGGCCCTGATCAAGCTCGGTCTGGTGCCCTACGGCGACATCGTCGACGCCACGCCCGATGCGCCCACGTTGACGTTCAACACCATCGGTCGCCACCAGAGCCGTCTGGTGCGCACCCGCATCTCGTCCAACTTGTCCCCGTGGCTGTCGCAGTGCAGCCTGGACGACCCCTACACCGTCGCCATCAGCCACGGCGAGGGCCGCTTTGTCGCTAACGATGAAGTGCTCGCCCAGCTGATCGCCAACGGCCAGGTCGCCACGCAGTACGTGGGCGAGGACGGTAAGCCCAGCATGGATCTCTCCGTCAACCCCAACGGCTCCGCACTCGCCATCGAGGGCATCACGAGCCCCGACGGTCGCGTCCTGGGCAAGATGGGCCATGCCGAGCGTCGCGGCGACAACCTGTACCGCAACGTGCCCGAGCATGTCCCCGGCGATAAGTTCATGCCGATCTTTGAAAGCGGCGTGGCCTACTTCGCTTAAACCTTTCCCATCGGGTACAATCCCTTCGGGTAACAACACCCGCCACCGACACATCCGGTGGCGGGTTCTTTTTTGCTTCGCGCATGCAGGAAGGACATCATGGAAAGCCGCAAGCCGTATCTCGCCACCCTGCCCGGACTTATCCTGGGCTGTCTTGTTTGCTGTGCACTCTGGGGATCGGCCTTTCCCTGCATCAAGATCGGCTACGCACTCTTTGGTATCCCGGCGCACGATAGCGCCTCACAGCTGCTCTTTGCGGGCTTGCGCTTCACGCTTGCCGGCGCCCTGGTTATCGTTGGGATGAGTGCGGCCCAACGCCGCCCCCTCATTCCGCAGGCTCGCGACATCAAGCCCATCTTTGTCTTGTCGCTCTTCCAGACTATCGGGCAGTACTTCTTTTTCTATCTGGGCCTCTCGCGCGCCAGCGCCATGTCGAGCTCCATCATCGAGGCCAGCGCCAACTTCCTCGCAATCCTCTTTGCCGCCCTGGCATTTCACACCGAGAAGCTCAATACGGCCAAGGTGCTTGGCTGTGCGCTGGGCTTTGCCGGCGTCGCGCTCGTCAACCTCTCGGGCGCAGATGGCACCTTTGGCTTCAGGCTCGATGGCGAGGGCTTTATCCTAGCCTCCACTGTCGCGGGTGCTCTTTCGACCTGCCTGATCGGCATCTTCTCGCGCAAGCACGACGGCGTCTTGCTTGCCGGGTGGCAGTTCTTGGTCGGCGGCCTGGTCCTCACCGCCATCGGCTTTTTGATGGGTGGCACGCTCTCCCCCACGACAATTGCCCCCGCCATCGCGCTCATCATCTACATGGCGCTTATCTCCGCGGTCGCCTACTCGCTGTGGTCGCGCCTGCTTGCCGTCAACCCCGTCAGCCGCGTCTCGGTCTTTGGGTTTATGAACCCGGTCTTTGGCGTACTGCTGAGCGCGCTGCTGCTCGGCGAGGGCGCTGGCACGAGCCCCATTACCGTCATCGTTGCCCTGCTGTTGGTCTGCGGCGGCATAATCATCGTCAACAAACCCAAAAAAGCCTAGCGAGCTCACCTTTTTAGAGAGAGCCTTCACACACTTTAGCTTAATGGAATGCACTGGCTCTCGTTGATTTCGTACCGAGCCGCGGCGGCAGACGCTCGTCTTGCCGCACCGCGCCTGGGCGTTATGGCCGGTGGCCCCCGCAAACGCAAAAAGGGCGCACGACCATCGCAACGGTCGTGCGCCTTTTTTCTAGCGTATCTGGACGCCGGCTTTCTTTTTATCGGCCTTGACGCGGTAGAGCTCCGCATCGGCAGCGCGAAGCAAGTCTTGCCAGGTATCGACACTATCACCGACCCGTGCATAGCCGATGGACATCCGCAACAGATACGGCACCTCGGCATGCGCGAGCTCGTCGTTGATTGTCGCGCACAGATGCATGATATCCTGTTCCGCCGCTGCCTTTTGGAGCACCACGAACTCATCGCCACCATAACGCGCGATAAAGCCACCAGACGCCGAGCAGACTTCTTTGAGCGCAGCGGATATGACCTGAAGAGCATGGTCGCCCTCCACATGTCCATAACGATCGTTAATCTGCTTAAAGCCGTCAGCGTCCATCATAAGCAGATACACATCTTCGGCCTGATCCACATTTGAAAAGAGCGACAGCATATAGGTCTCAAAACGGTTGCGATTGTTGAGGCCAGTCAACGGGTCGGTCGAGATCAGTTGCTCCTGGCAGATGATATAGAGCAGCAACATGCTAATCATTATGCCGACACAAAGGCCAGGCACCGAGTATACGATCTGAAAGGTACCGCCCACCAGGGCCGGAATGGCGAAAAATGCCAAGGTTCGATAGATAGCCTTCGTCTGCAGGCTCTCGACCCTGCGAGATTGCACAAACGCATGCAGGGACGTATGTATAACGTAACAGTAGCTGACAATGGGCTGGATCATATAGGCAAAGCCGCGACGATACACGCCCTGCGAATCGATATAGAACAAGGCGTGCGTCCAGTAACTGGTAAAAGCCAGCACGACCACCAGAGCCGTAGGCAACGTTACAAGCACCACCCTATAGCGCGAGGTCACAAGGCGAGAGCCCTGCATCGTCTCGGAATAGATAAACCAAATGAGACACGCGATGGCAAAGAGCGAAAACGAAACCGCGTTGGAAATCCAGTTGGCAGCAATACCCAACGTGCCGTCCGCACCATCCGAAAGCGTCCAGATCATATCGAATAATATGTACGCGGCAGAGGTGTAGCCAAGCATGCTAAACAATAGCTGCAGGGTGCTCGAGAACAAGGAGCGACGACTTCGCGCGGCAAGCCCGATAAGAACAATCATGCATAGCAGGAATATCTCAATCTTGAGTGCCTTAACCACTAGACGCCATCCCTTCAATATCCGAATGGTCAGAATCGCCCAATTCGAATCAGGGCAGTAAAACCCCTTTACTCCGCAGGGATAAAGGGAATCATAGCAGAGCGCCCGAACATCACTGCAAAACAGTTTCTGTTCGGGCGCTCGGACGGCGCGAATTGCACGCCGGCATCATTGATTGATAGCGATTGCTACTCGCCATCGATGTCGGTCGCGACGGCCTCCTCGATGGCCTCGACACCGGCAGGCGACAGGTCCTCCTTGCCCTGACAGAACTTCTTGTCGACCCAGCCGGTCAGAATCGGAGCCATGATTGCCGTGATGATAACGGCAGTGGCGATCTGGGCGTACGCGGTGGGCGCAAGCTCGGCGTAGCGCGGCGCGACCTCGGCGAGAGCAACCGGCGTGGTCATAGCCGTGCCGGCGATGGTGGAGCAAGCCACGGCAGCCTTGCCGTTACCACCGCACAGGCGCTCGAACGCAAAGGTGATGGGACCGACGACAAACAGCGTGACAAGGCCCAGCAAGATGCCGGAAATACCACCGGTGATAAAGCTCGACAGGCTCATGGACGCGCCAAGCTGAAATCCGATGACGGCAATCGCAGGGTTGGCACCGGGAACTAGCAGGTTCTTGATAAACGGGAACAGGTTGCCCAGAACCATGCCGATAACGAGCGGCAAAATGGAGCCGATGATAGTACCGACAGGGATGTTGGCAAGGCCCGAAACACCAAGGATGATCATCGTGACGGCGGGGCCGGCCGTAAAGAACAGGATACCGACGGCGCCCTGCTCGGACTCATCGCCGAACTCGCCCATGATGCCCGTATAGAGCGCCATGTTGCAAAACGTAATGCCGCCGATGATAGACACGGAGCTCAGACCCAGGAAGTTATCGTTAAAGAAATATGCCACGCCCAGGCCGAGAGCCGCTGCGACGACCAGCTTGGGAATCAGCACGACGATGCCGGTCTTGATGGCGCCCGGCGTGGACTTGAAGCTGATGCCGGCGCCCACAAACAGCAGGATCGCGGCGACGATGGTATTGGAGCCACCGCGGCAGGCAGCCGTAAAGAAGCCGCCGATCTCAAAAACCTGCGGGCAGAAGGTGTTGAGCAAAAGACCGACGATCATCGGATAGATCATGATGTCGCCCGGGATGCGCGGAACCTTGAATTTCTTTTGCTCGTTGGCAGTCGCTTCCTGTGCCATGAAACCCCCATTTCCGCTGACGCGGAACAAAAGCCCACGTCATGCTTTGCTACAGTAAAGTTTGACCATGGTACCAGAAGAAATAGACCAGCTCGGTGAAAAATTCGACAAGTTGGGATGGAACGAGATTCGGCGCCCGCGACGCCACCCCTATATAAGGCTCAAGACGAAATAGAGTACGATGCCCGAGACGCAGCACCACAGCATCGATTTTGTCTTGACCGCCACGACCACGACGCCGGCGGCCGCAATCCAGGGAACCAAGGCAGGCCAGAGTCCCGCGTCGAACGCGCCGGGGTTCACCAAGTCGTTGGCGACCAGCGCGGCAAAGGCAGCGGGCGGGATATAGCCCAGGGCCTCGGTAATGCGGGGCGACAGGGTCCGCCCGCGCAAGGCGAACGCCGGCGCGATGCGAAAGAACGCGATAGCAGCCCACGACGACAGCCACAGAACCAAGAACTCGTTAGCGGGCATCGCGGGCACCTCTTCCGTCAAATACAGCATCGCACGCCAGCGCAATGGCAATGCCGACCACGACGCTTGCCGGCACGGCAATATTCGCGAGGCCCAAGAACTTGCATACGGCGACGGACACCGCGCCCGAAACCGCCGCGACAACGTTACCGCGCGACAGCCGCTGCGAAAAGAGCAGGCAGATAAAGAGCGAGGTGCAGACAAAGGCTGCAATGGCGGTGGGAACATCGACAACGGCGCCGACGATGGCGCCCATCGTACACGAAACGCCCCATGTTGCGATGAGGATCACGTTGAGCACAAAGGACTCGCGCGGGCCCCAATCCTCCCCTTCAACCAACTTGGCAAGCGAGATGCCATATGCCTCCTCGGTAAGTGTCGCGGCAACAGCCAGCGTCTGACGCTTCGAGGCACCCCTCAGATGCGGTGCGATCGATGCCGAGTAAAGCGCAAAACGCGAGGAGATGGCGGCAACGCTCGCGACGATCGATGCTGCAGGCACACCCGCCAGCCACAGGTTGCAGATCATAAACTGGCCGCTGCCCGTCACAAACGTACTGCTTAGAGCAAAGACCATCCAGGGCTCCATTCCCGTCTGCCCCATGATCATTCCGCACGGCGCGCCTATTGCAACATAGGTAAGCATCACCGGCCAGACGGTTCTAACGATTTTGAGCACCATACGTTTCTCATCCTGACAAGGTCTCCGAGCCGCATGTAGCGACACGGCAGAATCATCATCCGGCAGCAACCGAGTTCACCTACAATTGCCACCGGATCGAAAGACACAACTTTTTAGGAAGTCATTATGACAGCTATCGATCGAGACCGGGCGCGCGCGGCCTTCAAAAGCTACACCGATGCCTACGACGCCACCAACCCACGCATCGCGCTCAAAATCGAGCATACGTACCACGTGGCCGAGGCATGCGATGCCGTAGCGCGCGAGCAGGGCTGGTCGTCAGAAGATATTGACCTGGCATGGCTTTGCGGCCTGCTACACGATATGGGCCGCTTTGAGCAGCTGAGACGCTGGGACACCTTTAAGGACGCCGAGAGCATGAGCCATGCGGCGCTGGGCATCGAGGTCCTCTTTGGCGAGAATCCCGCCGATGCACCCGCCGTAACGAGCATCCGCGACTTTATCGATGACCCGGCAGAAGATGAGCTCATCCGAGCGAGCATTGCCTATCACAGCGATTTCCGTCTACCCGCGCAGCTCGACGTGCGCACGCGAAGCTTCTGCGATATCGTGCGCGATGGTGACAAGATCGACATTATGCGCACCATCGCCGACAGCACCGTCGACACCATCCTCAAGGTGGACGAGAAGACGTTTCTCGGCAGCCGTTTCTCGTCGCCGACACTTGCCGCCTTTGACGAGCACCGCTGCGTCGCACGCGATGAACGCAACGAGCCCGCCGACTTCTTGGTGGGACTCATCTGCTTTATGTTTGAGCTCGTCTATCCAGCAAGCCGCGCGCTGGCGCGCGAACAGGGCGATATCCACCGCCTGCTCGACGCGCCCTTTGGCATCACGCGGCCCTTTACCGACCCCGCCACGCAGGCAACCTGGAGCCGCCTAAAGGACGAGATGCGCGACTGGCTGGCGCGCGCCTAGCGCTCAAGCTGGGCCAGCAGCTCCTCGACGACCTCGACGGCATCCCCAACAACCTCGTACTGGGCAGCACCAAAAATGGGGGCATCCGGGTCCTCGTTGATGGCGATAATGCACTCCGCCCCACCGATGCCGGCAAGATGCTGGATGGCGCCCGAAACACCGATACTCACGAGAAGCTTGGGCGAAACCGATACGCCGGTCTGGCCAATCTGATGGCGATACTCCAACCAGCCGGCCTCCACGACAGGTCGCGTGCAACCAAGCTCGGCTCCCAGGGCCTCGGCAAGCCTTCGCATCAGTGGCAGGTTTTTCTTGGAACCAATGCCGCGACCCACCACGACCAGGCGCTCGGCATCGGCGATCGAAGCCTGCTGCCCCCACTCCTCGGCGGGAATCGAAATCTCGACACGAGCCCTGGCGTCTTCCGCAAGCATCACCTGGGTGATCGTGCCGGAACGGCCGTAGTCGAAGTCGGGAGCCTTAAAGATACCGGGGCGCACCGTTGCCATCTGGGGACGATGATTGGGGCAGACAATGGTGGCCATCAGGTTGCCGCCAAACGCCGGACGCGTCTGTTGCAGCAGTCCCGTCTCCGTATCCATCGAAAGTACGGTGCAGTCAGCCGTAAGGCCCGTCTGCAAACGCACGGCAACGCCGGGTGCCAGTTCGCGGCCAAAAGCGGTCGCACCGTATAGGATGGCCTCGGGTTTGCGTTCGGCTACCAAATCGCAGATCAAGCTGGCGTAGACCTCCGCATCGTTTTGGCGCAGGCGCTCGTCGCGACAGGCCAGGACTTCGTCGGCGCCCGCGCAAACCAGATGCTCCAGGTCACCGAGAGAACCCTCGGGGCCCATGCCGGCCAGTGCCACCAGACGGCAGCCACGAGCATCGGCAAGCTCGCGGCCCTTGCCCATAAGCTCGTAGGCAACGGGAGTCACCGTATCGTGCTCGTCGGTCTGCACGAATACCCAAATGTCTCGATACGCATCGAGGTCAACCGCGCCGGCGGTCTCGTCACGCTCGATCGAGATAGCGTTGACAGGGCAGGCGTCGACGCACCCACCGCATAGGATGCAGCCGTCGGTTACGCGGGCGCATCGGCTGGGTCGTTCGCCTTCCACTACGATGCCGCCCGAGGCACAGGCGCGAACGCAGCGACCGCAGCCGACACAGGCTTCGCTATCGATAATCAGTCCGCTCATCTATGCCATCCCCTCGATAATCTTGGCAAGTTTTACCGCCTGCTCGGACGCCGTTCCCTCAACGGCCTCGCACGTTTGGTCACGGTCGGGCACAAACGAGCGCACGACCTGTGTCGGCGACCCGGCAAGACCGCAACGCGCGGGGTCGGCGTTCACGTCGGCGGCACTGACCACGCGCACGTCCGCCTCCTCCGCCGCGCGAATACCGGCAATACTCGGCATACGCAACTGGCCAATCTCCTTGGCAGTCGTCATCGCGCACGGCATCTCAAGATACACCGTCTCCTCGCCGGCATCGCATCCGTGAATGAGCGCCAGCGAGCCACAGGTCGTAAAGCCCGCGCTCTGCACGCAACTCACGTCGGTCACGCAGGGAATCTCAAAGGCACCGGCAAGCTCGGGACCAATCTGGGCCGTATCGCCATCCACCGCCATCTTGCCGCAGATGAGCAGGTCGAAGTCCTCGTCGAGCGCCTCGATGCCGCATTTGAGAGCATAGGTGGTCGCCAGGGTATCGGCACCTGCAAAGGCGCGATCGGTCAGCAGCAGCGCGTCGTCGGCGCCTCGGGCGATGCAGTCGCGCAGCAGCGACTCGGTCGCGGGGATGCCCATCGACACCACCGTCACGCGCACATCCATGCCAAAGCCGATAAAGTCGTCCTTCAGCGCCAGCGCGCATTCCAAAGCGCTCGCATCAAAGGGATTAATGACCGCCTGCTTGCCATCGCGCACGATGGTATTGGTCTTGGGGTCCATCTTGACCTCGGTGCTGCCCGGCACGGCCTTGACGCACACCACCATATGGAAATCGCTCATCTTCACGCGCCCCCTTTCTGGACGAGCTCATCCAAGAGCTTCTCCGAAAACAGGTTGCCGCGACCCAGCTGCCCGTCGGGATCGAGCTGGAGCTTGAGCCGCGCCGACTCGACCATGGCCTCGTGACCGTACATCGTCTCTAAGAAGCCCGCCTTGATCTTGCCGACGCCGTGCTCGGCAGAAACGGCACCGCCCATAGCCGTTACCTCCGCAGCCCACTGGGCAAACAGCTCGCCACCGCGACGGTAGTCCTGCGCATCGCGCGGCAGGATGTTCACATGCAGATGGTTGTTACCGATGTGCCCCCAGGCAGCAGATTCAAGCCCGCTTTCGGCCAGTGTGCGGCGATAGAGGGCCACGACATCGGCAAGGCGTGCATTGGGCACCGACATGTCCGAACCCAGTTTGGTGATGGTGGGATCCGTGCGGCGACGCTCGTCGATAAGCATGTTGACGCTCTCGGGGACCGCATGGCGGAAGAACCGCTGGCACTCGCGATCAACCTCGGTGCGCGCGACCCATGTCGCATCGTCGCGGCCACCCGCAAACTCGAGCACCCATCCCAGGTGGTACAGTTCCTCGGTCGCCTGGGCCTCGTCATCGCAGTCGAGCTCCACGTAGACACAGACCTTGGCCTCTTTGTCGAGCGCCGGCAGCGAGGCAAACGCCGTCGACTGCTCGCGCTGGCGACGTAGAATATCCAGGGCGCCAGCGTCGAAGTACTCGATGGCAGCCGCATGGGACAGGACGGGACGCATGGAATCGGTAAAGGACACGGCCTTGTCTTCGCTATTGAAAAAGCAGCTCACACCCCAAACGACCGCAGGCGCCGCCTGCAGGGCAATCTCGAGCTCGGTGATAACGCCGAGCGTGCCGCAAGCACCGATAAAGAGGTCGATGGCGTCCATTTCGTCCGCAACGAAATAGCCTGAGGCATTTTTTGTCTTGGGCATGGTATAGCCGGGAAGATCGAGCTCGAGCGTACGGCCCACTGCCGTCACGAGCGACAGGTGGCGGCCCTGGGCAAAAGCCTCGCCGCGCTGAAGCTCAAGCAAATCGCCATCAGCCAGCGCGACGTGGAGTCCCGTGATATGTGGGCGCATGGGACCGTAGGCGTAGCTGCGGGCACCAGAGGCGTTACATGGCGCCATGCCGCCCAGACAGGCAGATGCCTCGGTGGGATCGGTGGGAAAGAACTGCTCGGGGGCCTCTTGGAACTCCTCGTAGGCCTCAAGCGATGCCTGGTCCCAACCAGCAGTCGGCAGCACCTTCTTGCTCAGCTGCTTGCGCAGCTCCGAGAGCACAACGCCCGGCTCCACGCGCAGCAGAAATTGGCCTTGTTCATCGCGGCGAAGGCCCAAGTAGCGATTCATACGGGAAGTATTGAGGATATGCCCGCCGTGGGGCACGGCACCGGCGGCAAGGCCGGTTCGGGCGCCCTGAACCGTTACCGGGACACGCTCGGCATGGAGCTTTTCCAAAATGGCACGGACCTCGTCTTCCGTTGTCGGAAACGAGATGCTCGAGGCCTCGCCCGATGCGCGAGACTCATCGCGACCATACTCTTCGAACTCGTCGGTGAAGGGTTTGATGGTTGCAGACACGCGAACTCCCCCTTTAGCTAACTACAGTGTTTGCAGGGAGATGTTACCGCATCGTTTCGTCGACGTGTTCGAGACCGTCTCCATAATTGGCGATTTTTACGTTCGTGCAATTCGGCGAGCGGCTTGATTTCCTCGGCAGACGATGCTTTTGACACATATGGCCCCGCCGTCGCCGACCGCGCGATTGTCGCTTGAAAAAAGTTGGAGTATTTTTTGCCGCCTTTTACCTGCGGAGACACCAATCCGTCAAGCATTTGGTCAGCAATTGGTCAAGTAGTGGCTGATACCGTCGGCATCGACAGCCAAAACCGACAGAAGTTTTGGCCCCAGAAGCAGGGAGGTTCCCATGGCATATTACTGGCCCCAGTACGGCATCGTCATCGAAGTCGACGACGATCCCCATCTCCTGCCTTTCGACGAAGAGGCATTCCCCGATACGACGGTCTACCACGTTACCACCGATGTGATCTGCGACCCCGAGTCGTTCTCGGCGCTCGCCCACCGCATCGCGCATATCCACGACATCGAGCTCCCTCCCGACTTCGACGAGCTTGTCTACTCACGCCGCCTGATGCTTCACATGCTCTTTGGAGCGAACCCGTCCACCTTTGCGCGCATCTATACCGCCAAGGATGCCGCATGAGCGCGAAGAAGCCACCCCACTTTGCAGGCCTGGGTCGTCACAAGAAGCTCATCCTTGCCTGTTTGGCCATCGTCTGTGCCCTTGTCGCCGTAGGACTATACGCTTGGCAGTCGCAGCCCGTACCCGAGGCGGGCGCTTCGGTTACGACGGCCGAGGGCAAAACGCGTCAGGAAATCCAAGATGAGCTCGACGCCATCGTCCGCGACAACATGATGACGATTTCGGTCGCACCGGTCGCTCAGCTGCAGGAGGACGGCAAGCTGCGCGTCAACGTGCAAAACGTCCAAGACAATAAATTTCCCCAGCGATTCCGCGTCATCCAAAACGACGAGACCATGTACGAATCCGGTGTGGTCGAGACCGGCAAGACAATCGAAACGTGCCCCGCCGGCGACATCAAAGAAGGCGAGGCGTACATCGAGATCCAGGCACTCGATGCCAAGACCCTCGACAGCCACGGCAATCCGACACGTGTCAAGGTGCGGGTTGAGCAAGCCGAGAACTAGCTTTTCCGGCCGACGCGGCACCGCACGCAATTCACCAGCATTCGTCCAATCATCGCGGGGACGGCCCGCGGCGAATAGAAAGGAACGACCATGGACATCACCAGGAACATGAACGGAGCCAGAGCGCTCGTCGTGGGCGCAGGGCTCGCGCTCGCGCTCGCAATGGGCGCCGCCCCGACGCCAGCTATGGCAGCCGGGCGCGTTGGAACCACGAAAGTAATGGTCAGGACCGAGATCGACAACGTTGAGTTCAAAGTTCCGACGGTTATTCCCTTCGTCGCCAAGGCCGACGGCACGCTTCAGGGCCCCTCAGAAGACGCGACCACCATCGACAATCATTCGGCCTACGGCATCCATGTCACCAACATGAAGATCGACGCCATGAACACCTGGACCATTGCTGCCGACGCCAAAGCCGGAACCGCACAGAACTCCATCGACTTTAAGGTTGGCCCCGACGGCGCGCTCCAGAACGCCAGCGCCGCAATGCAGGGGACGGGCCTCGATCTTTCCAAGAATGCAGCCTTCGACATGGGCTACCAGGGCATTGCCGGCGGCAAGGACAAAATTAAGCTCAAGACAAGCGGAAACGTCGCCCGCGTCACGCGCGACATCTTCCGCGTAACCGGCGAAGGCGATCAGGTTGCAACGATCACCTGGACGGTCGAGCCCGGTGCGCACACGGCATAAGGCTGTCGCCCTGGCCGCCGCCGTCAGCATCCTAGCGTTTGGGCCAGCCATGGCCTTTGCCCAGCAAGAACAGGCGCAGGCCGCCACGCAAGTGACGGTCGACCTCTCGGAGCTCGACCGCGGCGACCGCGAGGAACCGTTGGCGCAGACAGGCGACAGACGATGGCTCTTGGCAGCAGGCGCCACAGCAGCAGGCGCGGGGACCGCCGGCCTCGGTCTGCACATCAAACGCAGCCAGAAACAAAACACGGACAGGCCGCACTAAATTAGCTAAGGAGACCCCATGGCATCAAAGAACCTTTTGCCCGTCGTCGCACTCTGCGGCGCGCTCGCAACCGGAACGCCCGTCGCCGCTTGGGCGACTCCCGTCATGGCAGACTCCTTACCAGCAGCTCTAAGCTCCGCACCAAATCCGTCGAGTGCCATTGCGTGTAAGCGTTTTTCGATCGCACAAGCCGCAATCTCAACCTCGGGATGCCTTCGTCGTAATACGGACGGCTCGATAGTCGTGGATATCAAGCGTTCGAACAAGGCAAACGGCTCCCAGGCGGGGTGCGCCGTCTGCACGTGGCGCTCGGTTGTGCTCGATGCGGATGGCGATCCATGCAATTTAGAGCTGCGCATCGACATCGCTTCGGTCGATGACTCGGCGAACGGAGCGAAGGTCGCCTTCGACGGTACGTTTTTTGAGAAAGGAGGCGGTATATGTCTGGGCTGCGCCGCCGCGAATGCAGATGATGCGCAGCCCACCCTCTCATTCACGGCATCGTTGCGGCTGACCAAAGCCGGTACCGATGCCATCGCGGCGGGAGAAGCGTCCCTGCTGTTCTACGCCGTCAGCACCAAAGACACAGACGCTCATTTCGAGAAGCCAGCCGGATCACTCAGCCTTACACGAGGGATAGAGGCAGGCCCTATTGAAATCGATGCCCACGCGCAAAGCAGGCAACGCATTCTTGCCGACCCGGCGCTTCTCGAAATGGAGTGGAACGGATCCGGAGCCATCGGAATTCTTCCTTCCGCGCTTGACGCCAAGACGCTCCCCTCAAACGACGAACCCATCAACGCAACCATACAAGAAGAGAGCGCGGACAAAGAAGCAGGTGCGGGCGACACGCCGTCGCCGACAAACAGCGTCCCAGCTTCTTTCGAAGCACCGAATGGGCCCGCTACCGATTCAAACGATCCCGAGCTCGCAGACAGTCTGGGGCTTGCTGATCCTCAAGAGATCGATGAAGGTAACTGCTGCGTGCTTGCCGCGCTCGACCACACAGAGGTCATCGACGCTGCGAACATCGAAGTTGCCGCCGCCAATCAGCCCGTCCGCAAGTCGGCTATCATCGCATTTCCCGAATCCATCGAAGTCGTCTTTTTGCCATCGGGCGAGGTCGTGGCCCCAACACTGCTCACCTTGTTGGGCGCCAAGAATACTCGAAACGAAATTAAAAAGGTCACGGTTGTCGACCCTGCAACCACCGCCAAGCTGCGTCTATACGCCGTTGCTCCAGACGGAGGCAAGACCTTGGAATTCGATGGTGACACACTCCTAGCCTGGCGACGTCTGGACATTATGCAAGACGTCTCGTATCAGATCGAACTCGAAGGGTTTGATCGTGCCCGCGATGCCAATATCATCGCCGCGGCTATTGAATCCCCACAGCGGCTTATGACACTGCGCTTTGAATACTATCCCTATGTCCCGACAACCACCTGAGGCTTAAATGCTGCACATCATTCCTAACACCACTTATATAACGTATTAGATGAGTCGCGATGTGCCTCGCATTTCGTTCTGCTACGATTGCCACGTTGGCATCAATACAGGAGGGCTCATGCCGGGCTTGGGAACAATCATCAACGTTGTGCTTTTAGTTGCGGGCGGTCTTTTGGGATTAGCGGGCGGCCGCTTCATCACACCGCGCATCCAAGACACGCTCATGAAAGCATCGGGGCTGTGCGTCCTGTTTATCGGCCTTGGCGGCACCATGCAAAAGATGCTCCTTATCGATGGGAAGGCGCTAGCGACCACCGGCACCACCATGCTCATCGTCTCATTTGCGCTCGGTTCGCTCATCGGCGAGGCCGTCAACTTGGAAGCCGCCATCGAGAACCTTGGCGAATGGCTCAAGCGCAAGACCGGCAGTGAGGGCGATAACGAGTTCACCAACGCTTTTGTCTCGACTTCACTCACCGTGTGTATCGGCGCCATGGCAATTGTGGGATCGATCCAGGACGGCCTGCTCGGCGACTGGTCAACGCTTGCCCTCAAGGGCGCACTGGACTGCATCATCGTCTGCACCATGACGGCGTCGCTCGGACGCGGCTGCATCTTCTCGGCCCTGCCCGTAGCCGTGTTCCAGGGGACGATCACGTTGTTTGCCGGCGCGCTCTCCCCCATCATGACCACAGCAGCCCTCGACAGCCTTTCGCTCGTAGGCTCCATGCTCATCTTCTGCGTCGGCGTCAACCTCATCCGTCCTCAGACCTTCCGCACGGCCAATATGCTCCCCTCCGTCGTCATCGCCGTCATCTACGCCCTCCTGTTCTAAATCTATCAACGCAGCGGTATCTCGAACACCTGTTTGATGCTGTGCTATGATATGAGGTCACCGTAGCTGCGTTCGAGAGGAGGAGCGGTGGCCGACCAGGACATCAAGATGCTCATCGAGCGCATTATGGCCGAGGCCCGGACCCATCAGTCTGCCCGCTTCTCACATGAAGTCTACGCAGACGAGCCGATTCTCAAAACCGGCCGACAGATGCAGAATTTCCTCCCCGACCAGTACCGTAAAATGCGCGAGATATCGCGCTGGCAGGATGACCCCAAGGGCGGTGCGGGCCGCTGGCTTTCGGAAGCCGAGCTTTTTTACCGCCAGGGCCTGCTGATGGCCGACTTTGAGGACGACTGTCCCTACAACGGCACCTTTAAGTCGTACTTTCCCACCTACAACGCCATGAGCGACCGGCAGCTGCGCGGCTACTTTACCTGGCGTGCCCAAGTGCGCCGCGGAACCGTCGAGGAAACGTCTGCGTCCTTTGCCTTTCTGTATCTCTATGAGCTGATTTGCGGCATTGGCGTAGATGACCCGCTCGACGGTTTTAACAAGATCAAGGCCTTTTGGGATGTCTATCGCGCCTTCGAGCCCGGCATTGATCGGTTTGCACGCGTGTGGTTGCAGGATTACGCCGTATTCCATGGGCTCAACCCCAAGCTGCTCCGCGACTCTAAAACCGTCATGTTCGATAACGCCCTTATCGAGCTGCGGCGCGCGGCACGAGACCTTGTACCGGCACCGGCACCGTCCGACCAGACCCCCAAACGTCGCAAAACCTCCGAGCCCACGCTCCCCCTTCCGCCCGATGAGGTGCGCGAGGAGCGACTCATGGCCGCCATCAACGCCCTCTCCACGTACAACCTAAGTAACTCGCGGCTCGACCGCAGCCACCACCGCGATCTGCGCCACGCGGCATGCGCCGTGTATGTCCGCATGGCGCGCTACTATGACACGCACCGAAAGACCGGCATCGTGGCGAGTTTATTTGGGGAGGAGACGGCCATGCCCTACACCATGTTTGCCTCGGCCGTATTCTTTGCGCCCGAGCGCCACGAGGACTGCGAATATCGCCTGGATCCTATCCATATCTACCGTTGCCAAAACGGCTTTTGGGAATGCATGCGCATCCACGGTAGTAGGCAAAAGAGCAGCAAGCTCGGTGAAATGATGCGCGCCTGCGACCAACGCCTGCGCCTGGCGCTGGACCCCGCCCATCCCCTTAAGGAAGAAAAGGTCCCCAAATATCTGGCCAAAATTATCGATGACGAGATTGTGGCATGGCTTTCGTGGGACGCCGTACACCAGCCCGTCAAGATCGATATCGATCTGAGTCAGCTGGGGCACATTCGGAGCGCCGCTGCGCAAACGCGCGAAGCGCTTTTGATCGACGAAGAGCGCGAGGACGGCGCACCTGTGGAAGCCGAGGCAGCGGACTCAGGGCAACCGGAAGCCGAGCCCGTAGCCGACGCGATTGTCGAGGCGGTCGCGGCACCCATTCGGCAGGACGAGACCGACGAGCCAACCATATCCACCGAACAGTTTGGTGTCGTGGCACCGCTTCTCGCGCCGACGCCCGCGTTCGCAGCTGTTGCGCCCGCTGACGCCACGAACGAACTCACGCCTGCCGCAGACGCCTATCTCCGCGCGCTGCTCGAGCACAACGCAGTACAGGCGGAATCGGCGGTAGTGCAATCGGGGCAGAGCGAGGACATGCTCGTCGACAGCATCAACGAGGCGCTCTTTGACCTGGTGGGCGACACCGTAATTGAATTTAGCGCGGCAGGGCCGCAGATTATCGAGGACTACGAAGCAGACGTGAGAGGATACCTAGACCATGAGTGATACCGCATCCGCAGCGCCCCGTGTACCCAAACGCGTCGCCGCCGTTATCCTTAACTCGCTCAAGGGCGGCGTGGTCCCGCGCATCGGCCTTCCCTATATCACCGTGGGTCGCGAGGTCGAGATTCGCGCCCTGCTCACCGATTTGAGTCTCATCGCCGATGGCGGCGCGAGCTTCCGCTTCTTAGTCGGTCGCTACGGCGCCGGCAAGAGCTTCTTGCTTCAGACCATCCGAACGCATGCCATGGGCGAGGGATTCGTCGTCGCTGATGCCGACCTTTCCCCTGAGCGCCGCCTGCAGGGCGGTCAGGGACAGGGCCTTGCCACCTACCGCGAGCTCATCCGCAACATATCGACCAAGACGCGCCCTGAGGGCGGTGCGCTCAACCTTATTCTGGATCGCTGGGTCGCCTCGTGCGCCGACGTCGACGAGTCGGTCGTCAATGCCCAACTGGCCCCGCTCGAGGAGATGGTCCACGGCTTCGACTTCACCCGCATGCTCCGCCGCTATCGCACGGCCGTATCCGAGGGCGACGAAGAAGCCATGAGCCGCGTGACCAAATGGATCCGCGGCGAATACCGCACCAAGAGCGAGGCCCGCGCCGAACTGGGGTCCTCAACCATCATCAGCGATGACGACTGGTACGACTACGTCAAACTCATCGCGCGTTTTTTGGTTTGCAGCGGCTACAAGGGCATGCTGGTGCTCATCGACGAACTCGTGAATCTGTATAAGATTCCCAACGCCATCACGCGCCAGTACAACTACGAGAAGATCCTGACCATGTACAACGACACACTTCAGGGCAAGGCGCAGTACCTGGGCATGATTATGGGCGGCACGCCAACCTCCATCGAAGACCGCCGCCGCGGCGTGTTCTCCTACGAGGCTCTGCGCAGCCGACTCGCTCAGGGTCGCTTTGCGCGCGAGGACCTTAAGGACATGCTCGCGCCCATCATCCGTCTGCAGCCACTCACCTACGAGGAGCTGCTGGTGCTGATCGAAAAACTCATGCAAATTCACGCCGGCTACTTTGGCTGGACGCCCACGCTTACCGAGAACGACTTGGTGGACTTCCTCAAGATCGAGTTCGGTCGCGTGGGAGCCGACACGCATCTGACGCCGCGTGAAGTCATTCGTGACTTTATCGAGCTGCTCGACATCCTATGCCAAAACCCCGACGCCAACGTGGCCGAGCTGCTGCAAAGCGTCGGCGGCGACGCGCTGGCGACGGCAGCCGCAACAGGTGACACCGATACCGCAGGCGGCGACCGTAACTTCGCCGAATTCACCATCTAACCTGCCAAAAAGGGACAGGTTTATTTTGGCAGGTTTTATCTGGGAAAACGTTGAGGCAGTCATGCAGCAAGCCGTTGCCAACCGCGCTGAGAGATTCGTTTTTGAGAGGAGGCCCCGTGAACGCCTTTGACCGCTACGCCCCGTTTATCCAAGACTTCATCTACTCCCACGATTGGGAGAGTCTGCGCTCTATCCAGGTTGCGGCAGCAGATGCCATCTTTAACACACAAGACAATGTGCTCCTAACGGCATCCACAGCTTCCGGCAAAACCGAAGCGGCCTTCTTTCCCATCCTGACCGAGTTTTGGGAGAACCCGCCCGCAAGCGTGGGCGCCCTCTACATTGGCCCCCTCAAGGCGCTCATCAACGATCAGTTCGTCCGCCTCAACGACCTCTGCGAAGAAGCCGACATCCCCGTCTGGCACTGGCATGGCGACGTTTCGCAGTCGCACAAGGCAAAGCTCATCAAAAAGCCGAGCGGTATCTTGCAGATTACGCCCGAGTCGCTCGAGGCGCTCTTGATCCATAAGCACATGGCGATTCCGCGCATGTTCTGCGATCTGCGCTACGTCGTCATCGACGAGGTCCATTCGCTTATGCGCGGCGATCGAGGCGGGCAGACGCTCTGCCTTATTGAGCGCCTGTCGCGCATGGCCGGCGTACAACCCCGCCGCATTGGCCTTTCGGCTACCATCGGCGACCCCGAGCGCACGGGTGCCTTTCTCTCGCAGGGAACGGGACGCGACTGCGTTATCCCTCGTTTTGAGGAACCGCGCCGCGTGTGGCGTATCTCCATGGAGCACTTCTACAACTCGGGTCCCCAGGCGCAGCAGCGGGGATTCAAGAGCATGGGTCCTCAAGAGGCCGAAGTGCTTGCATGCGAGCGCATTGAGGCAGCGGCACCCGCGGCACTGCCCGTCAGCACCCAAGACATGCGCCATAGCGGACAACTCACACAGGAGGAACGCCGCCAACGTCGCGAGCAGGCACGGGGCAAGGCTGCCCCCAAGGACAGTCGCGCTTCCTCGGCCCCCGAGGGCGAAGTCGACATTCCCCGAGCACCCGAACAGGCATTACTCAACCCCACCGACACAGCACCAGACAACGCCGACCCCGGCATGGGCTATATCTTCGAACACACCCGCGGCCGCAAGTGCCTGGTCTTTGCCAACTCGCGCGAAGAGGCGGAGGCCGTATGCTCCATGCTGCGCAGCTACTGCGAAAGTCGACACGAGCCCGACCGTTTCCTCATCCATCACGGCAATCTTTCGGCATCGTTGCGTGAGACGGCAGAAGAGCTTATGCGCGACGAGGAACAGGCACAGACGACCGTTACCACCTCTACGCTGGAACTCGGCATCGATATCGGCCGTCTGGAGCGTGCGTTTCAGATCGATGCGCCGTTTACCGTCAGCTCCTTTTTGCAGCGAATGGGCCGCACGGGGCGCCGCGATCTTCCGCCCGAGATGTGGTTTGTCATGCGCGAGGAAGAGCCCGAGCCGCGCACGATGATGCCTGAAACGATACCTTGGAAACTCCTCCAGGGCATCGCGCTCGTACAACTCTATCGCGAGGAAAAGTGGGTCGAGCCGCCTGAGCTCGATCGACTCCCCTACAGTCTGCTCTATCACCAGACCATGTCGACCCTCGCCAGCACCGGAGAGCTCACGCCGGCGGAACTTGCCCAGCGCGTGCTCACGCTCAGCTATTTCCATCGCGTCTCGGCCGATGACTATCGCGTGCTGCTGCGTCACCTCATCAAGATCGACCACATCCAGGTCACCGAGGGCGATGGGCTCATCGTGGGCCTCGCGGGCGAGCGCATCATCAACAACTTTAAGTTCTACGCCGTGTTCCAGGAAAACGAGGAGTTCACCGTTCGCAGCGAGTCGGCCGAGTTGGGCACGATCGTCAACCCCCCTCCGCCCGGTGAGCGCATCGCCATCGCCGGACACTGCTGGATTGTCGAGGAAGTGGACTGGAAGCGCCACACCGTCTTTGCCACGCAGGTCAAGGGCCGTGTGCCGGCATACTTTGGCGATTGCCCCGGAGACATCAATACACACGTACTCGAGCGCATGCGCAAGGCGCTCAACGAACATGCCACGTATCCGTATCTTATGGGTAACGCGCGGGCCCGCTTGGCGCAGGCTCGCCATACGGCTGAGATTTCGGGTGCGGGAACTAGGCCGCTCATTAACCTGGGCGGCGACACCTGGGCGCTCTTCCCCTGGTTGGGAAGCTACGCCTTTCTGGCGCTCGAGCGTATGCTTAAAATCAAATGCGCAGCTGAGCTGGGCCTTCGCGGACTCGACCCGTCACGCCCGTACTTTATGCAGTTTAAGATGAAGGCCGACGAGGAGACGTTCTTTGAGGTACTCGCCGCCGAGGCCGAGAAAGACTTCGATCCCATCGAGCTCGTCTATCCTGGCGAGGTGCCTTACTTTGACCGCTACGACGAGTTTGTTCCCGAAGAGCTCGTGCGCAAGGGCTTTGCCGAAGGCGTGCTCGACATAGAGGGCATGAAGCAGCGCGTCCTCAGCTGGCGCGACCACGCCTAAGACCAGTCTTTTTGGGACGGAGAGACTTACTTGTCGTGAAGGGCGGTGCCGAGGAAGTCGGCGTCGAAGGGCACGGCTTCGGCAAAGACATAGTCGCCGTCGCTGGCGATGAGCAGGTAGTTCTCCTCGCCGCCGAACTCCGCATCGCCACAGGGGACCACCCAGACATGGGCGAATACCTCGAGTGCCGTGGCAGCGCAGTCGCGCAGGAACGTCACATCGCTCCCCTCGTTTGTGCTTACGATATTGGCAACGTAGACGCCACCGACATTTAGGCTGCCCCGCACCAAACGCAACGCCTCAACCGTCGCCAGCTCGCGTACGGGCTCGGCACCGCCAAAGCAATCGCTCACGACCACGTCGTAGCGACGATGACCAACACTCGTCACGCCCAGATAAGAGCGAGCCTCAGCGGTTATCACCCGCAGGCGATCGCCCGCCGTGCACTCCAGCTCGTCCAGATAGAACCAGCGGCGCGCCAGGCGCGTAATCTCTCCGTCATACTCGATGACGTCCATGCGCAAGCCCTCGTGCGACATCAGCGCGAACTTGGGATAGGCAAACCCGCCGCCACCCAGCATAAGCATGCGGTTGATACCGTGACCATAAGCATCACGCATCGCATCCTCGGACTCAAACACGTCGTCAAACGCACGATAGTACGCAAAGACGGGCTCCGCCCAACGCTCACCAACGTAACTTGCGCTTTGGTAGACGCTGCCTTGCACCAACACGCGAATCTCGTCGCCGCCCTCATCGTGCACGCGTTTCACACGCGCCAACCCATTGCGGGTTCGCGCAACCTGCAGACAGGCAGCACGAACAGCGACAGCGGCCGCACCAAGCGCCGCGGCTCCCAGAGCAACACCGGCAACGACGCCAGCAGAAACACTCGGCTTGTTCATCTAGAGCTCCTTTTGCAGATAGAGTCCATGATCGCAAAAACCCAAATGGCGATAGTACTCGCGCGTACCGATTGCGCTAATCACGTTGATACGCGTATAACCCGCATCCCGGGCAATCTCGCACGCACGCTCTACGAGCAAACGCCCCAATCCATGGTGCTGGGCTGCCTGGCCTTGATCTCCCACGCGCGCCGCCATGCCATACACGTGCACCTCGCGAATCATCGCCTCGTCCGGTGTCGTCGGCAACTCATCCGCATGCGCGGCAACAAAAGCACGATCGGGCAGAGACAGACGCAAAAAGCCCGCGATCTTGCCCTGCGGCGTCACCCACTGCAAAAAGCGCTCGTGCGTCACCGGCGTCTCGTACGCCACTTCCTCGTCAAGGGTCAGCTCATGCAAGTCGGCGCCCGCCGTGCTAATCTCGCGATAGCGAATCTCACGCACTGTCGCGCCTTCCCCACGAGCCGACAAGCGGTTTTCAACGAGCTGACGCAGGTTGGGCTTCTTGTTGCCCACCATGATGTCGTCGGAGCTAAAGTCGCGGATCATGCGACTGATGCGGCAGAACGCCGGCGTCACCACGATGTCGTCGGCCAACACATCGAGCAGCTCTTCCTCGGTATAGGGACGCCACTCGCCGCGCTCATAGCAGCCCACCAGACGCGAGCCCTCGATGAGCGCGCACGGGTAGACCTTGACCTCGTCGGGCATAAAGGCCCCTTCGGTCATAAAGCGCTCGTAGTCGCGCTTGTCCCCCTCGGGTGTGGCGCCCAATAAGTTGAGCATAAAATGCGCATGGATCTTAAAGCCAAAGAGGCGCGCAAGCGAAAACGCCTGCTCGATCTGAGCCACCGAAATGCGACGCTCGTTGATATCGAGCAAATGCTGGTCGAGGCTCTGGATGCCCATCTGAATCTTGGTGCAGCCCAGACGACGAATGAGCGTGAGCGCCTGTGGCGTCACGGCATCGGGGCGGGTCTCGATAACGAGCCCCACCACGCGATGCTTCGCCGTCTCGTTGATGCGCTGCTGACGCTCAAGCTCCTCCATCGTTGCCGTCTGCCACTCGGCAGCCTCGCCCCATGGCGTACCGGGGCCGTACAGACGACGCACTGCGCGGTTATAGCCACCAACGACAGCATCCACACGCCCCTGCTCGTCGGCAACGCCGCTCGCAAGCTCGGCCTCGTCGGTCGCAATGCCGGCAGCCCGATAGCGCTCGCGGCGCTCTGTTACCACCGGCGGCAGGGCATCGGCGGGAGCGTCATCGAGCAGGCGCCCTGCCTCGGCACGGCTGATGCCCGGACGCGCCAACATGGGGTTTGCCGCCACACCGGCGACGGCATCGTCATTGAGCGCACGGAAAAGCTCCGACATAAACCACGTCTGATACCCTTGCGGATAGTCGCTCCAGGTACCGCCGAGCACAATGAGCTCTATCTTGTCGGTCGCATGTCCCATCTGCGAAAGCGCGGTCAGACGAGCGCTCACCTGCAGATACGGGTCGAAGCAGTTTTGCTCCGCACGGGCGCACGCCGGCTCGGCGTGCAGATAGCTTTTGGGCATGCGCAGATCGTTGGGGCAAAACAGGCAATCGCCCGAGCATGGCCAGGGCTTGGTAATGACGGTAATGGTCGCCACGCCCGAGGCCGTTCGGCGCGGCTTCATACGCAGGACCTGCAGCAGTTGACGCTCCAGATCGGAATCGACATTCCACGCAGCCCACCGAACCGGCTCCTCACGTTTAACCCGCTGGTAGAACGGCAGCAGACGGCGCTTGGCCAAATCGCGTTTGTCGGCACCCTCACGGCGCGCCTCGGCATGTATCAGTTTGACGAGCGCTTTGTCGTCCACGGTCTCGCCGCGACGCAGAGCCTCGAGTATGTTCAAGATAATCTGTTCCATGTCCCCATTGTAAAGGCAAAGGCGCCGAAGCCCGTCACGGCTCCGGCGCCTCCATCAAAGAGCATGCCTATATGTACCGATCTCCGAAAACCGCATGTCACTCCGGATCAAACGACATGTCGCCCGAACCGACCTCAAAACGATACGTAGCAGACTTATCGCCGTTATCGAATTCAAGATTCAAAATGGTCTCGCCGTCGTAGCCAAGCGGAAGGAAATCGCTCTCAAAGTCGCCGCTGCCCAAGGTGAGGCTCGCCTTAAAGCCCGTCGAGTTCGGAACCGTCATCTCCACATCGCCCGAGCCCACACTCACGTCCATCGACTTCGCGGGGGCCTGGTAGAGCTCGAACGTCACATCGCCCGAACCGACCTCGGCATTCAGGGTATCGGTCACGGTGCCCGTAAACTCAACGTCTCCAGAGTCCAAAGTCAGGTTGAGGTCATGACACGCAATGCCCGCGACCGTCAGGTCACCCGATCCTACATTCGCTGTAATGCCCACCATGTTATCGGCAACTTCGCGCGGCAGTTCGACGGTAACCGTGCGGTCAATGGCGCGCTCGTCATCGCAATCGAACTGGCGAATCTTGAGCGTAGAGCCCTTGATTTCGGCCAGGTTCTGGGTTGCCGCATCGAAGGCAACGGTCCCCGTTGCCACGCGACCGCTTTCAATTACGCGCACTGGCCCGCTGGAGACGTGTTTGACCTCGACCGTGCCCGACGTCACGTCCAAGTCAAGCGATGTGAACGCGTCGGCATCAAAGGTTTCGCTCGAAAGCTGCTGAGGCTGAGCGGAATAGTTACCGCCATCCAAAAGATCGTCCTCGTCAACCGCATCGTCCATACCAGAGAAGCCGGATACAACATCGTCGAGATCCCACGGGCCATCAAAATGAATCAAAGTCCGCGAAATGCCAAAGACAAGCCCGATGATGAGCACAAACGCTCCGATGCCAACGCCCAAGCGTACCTTGGATTCATGCGAAAGCTTCATCATTCATCACTCTCTTTGGCAATCGGCTCAGCGGTAGTCGCGGTAGCCACGTCAGCATCAGATTCCGCAGAAGTATCCTTCCCCTGGGCCTTGACCGCCACCGACGCCGAACCAACCTGAATATCCCCGCGCGCCCAATCGCCATCGAGCGCACGCGCCACCCAGTGATAGATGGGAATCGTAAAGAAGATCAGTGCGGCAAAGGGGCCGGCACCAAACAGGAACATCAGCAAAAAGAACAGCAGCCAGCACACGGCCCAATATGGGAACGACTGGAACGGGCCCTTCACCGGAGTCGAGCCAACCGCACCGCCACTCGTCGCCTGCGCCGTAGCGGCATTGGCGGCCTGTGCACTCCAGCTTGCCGCTTGCGCCGCCTTGGCGGCGGCATCACTCGCCTGCGTTGCCGCCTCGGTGGCACGTGCCGCCGCCTCATGGGTGCGTGCGCGCTCTGCCGCCTCGGCCTCGCGTTGGCGAGCGCGGTCCTCGTTCTCAAACTCGATATCGTCCTCAATCTCGTCGCTCGGATTGAGCAACTCGTCCAAGCTCACGCCATAGAGTTTGGCGAGCGAGATCAGGTTCTCGGTATCGGGTGAGCTCTCCGCGCGCTCCCATTTACTGACCGCCTGGCGCGACAGCCCCAGCTTTCGCGCCAGCCCTTCTTGGCTAAAGCCTTTGCTGCGGCGAAGGTCGGCGAGCCGCTGCGCAGTTTCTACATTCATGGTTCCTCCTATGTGATGCCAGCCGTGCCGCCGGACCGTTTTTGTTCTTAAGGCGCCTTGCACAGTTAAAAATCTATCCGCCACCGCCAAAAACATGCCACCTATTCTAGTGAGATTTTTGACAACCGGCGGTTGCGGGTGCATATGAGCTGCGGAAATGTGTCCAAACAAAGCAATGACCCGTAGCTTGGTTGTCCCCGTTGCGGCGTTAACGGTAGTATGGTCGTACTGTTAATTCCGCACCGCCAACGGAGGGAGTTCCGCGCCGTGAACCGCGATTTCGCCTCATCGCTCATCCAGCTCAACAACACGTTCTATCGCGAGCACTCCGCCTCCTTCTCCGATACGCGCCAGGCCCCGTGGCCCGGCTGGGTGCGCACCATGGACATCGCGCTCGGGCAGCTCGACGTCGCCACGATCGAGCATCCCGTCCGCGTCTTCGATCTTGCCTGCGGCAATATGCGATTCGAGAATTTTGCCGCCGGCGGCGCACTTGCCGCCAAGGGCGTCGACGGCGCAAACCCCTCGGCAGATGCCAGCTGCCCGTTTGAGTTCTATGGTGTCGACTCGTGTCAAGATTTGGCTATCGATGCACATGGCCATGCCCTGCGCATTCCCAACCTGCACTTCCAGGAGCTCGACGTGCTCGACGCCCTCATGAAGCTCAACCCCGCCGAGACGCCCGACGTGCTTTTCGACGCCCCGCTCGCCGACATCTCGGTCTGCTTTGGCTTTATGCACCACGTGCCGTCGTGCGAGTACCGCGTACGCGTACTCGACGCCCTGGTGCGGCAGACGCGCCCGGGCGGCATCATCGCCATCAGCTTTTGGGAGTTTATGAACGACGAGCGCATGGCGCGCAAGGCCGTTCGAGCCGAAGCCCGCGCCGAGCTCACCCCGCCGTTTGAGGGTTACGATTCCGCACAGTTTGAAGCCGGCGACCACCTCATCGGCTGGCAAAACGACCGCCACGCCTACCGCTATTGCCATCACTTTGACGATCAGCAGATCACCGACCTGGTGCGCGGCGTCCGTACGTTCTACAAGAGCGGCGAGGTCCCCGTGCGCGAGCTTGAGCGCTTCCATGCCGACGGTCGTAGCGGCGAGCTCAACCGCTATGTGATTCTCAAGCGCCTGTAGGCACCGACGACTCGCCGCCGAGCCGCACCACATCTTTCGGGCAATCTATGCCCGCCCTTTTCAACCCATTGACGGAACGCGCGGCCATGCGTTTCGCATTTATGACCAAGGAGCCTCATGGGAGCCGTCCACGTTCGCACGCCTAAGAACTTTGTGCTCGAGAAGCGCCTGGAGCGCTACGCCGATGCGATCGAGACGAACCCCGAGGCTTATGCCGGAGATTGGCGCGAGGCTTGCGCGCCAGCTGGCAGCAAGCCCTTCGAACACCTTCACCTGGATCTTGGCTGTGGCAAGGGAACCTATCTGGTCGAGCGCGCCCACCGCGAGCCCGACACCCTCTTTATCGGCATGGACCAGGAGCCCATCTGCATCGCCTATGCCGCGCAGAAAATCTGCGAACAGGGGCTATCCAACGCACTCGTCCTGCCCCGAGGCGCCGCATCGCTGCCACAGCTGTTTGCCGCAGGCGAGCTCGATGCCATCACCATTAACTTTCCCACGCCGCAGCCCAAGGCCAAGTACGCTAAAAAACGACTCGTCCATGTCGACCATCTGATGCTCTACCGCCCGCTCTTTTCAGCCGGCGCTACCGTCACGCTGCGCACCGATAGCAAGCCGTTGCGCGATTACGCCCTGGGACAGTTTGCCGCGGCCGGCTACGATACGCTTTGGGTAAGCGACGACGTCCGCCGCGACCATCCCGAGCATCCCGAGACCGAGTACGAGCGCCGCACGCGCGAGATGGGTGCCGCCGTCTATGGCATTTGCGCCACACCTGGAGCGCAGCCCAGCGATGAACAGCTCGCGGCGGGCCGCGCGCAGAAGCAAAGCCTAGCCTGCTACCTGCCCGATAACCTCGATGAGCTCGCCTATGTGCCTCTGGGCATGGAAGAGGCCGTCGAGAACTTTAGAAACCGTGCCCGCAAGGGCAAGAAGCGTCTACCGCAAGAGTCCTAGGGGCTTCTGATGGTCGCGGCGTTGGCAAACAAGCGCAAATAGGCGCCAGCGAACGGCCCTCAAACCTAAGTGAGTAGACTATTTTGCAATAGCCAAGCACAGCCCGCATAGCGAAACATAAAACCGCAGGTAGAACCCTTGCGCAAAAGCCATGTGCTCGCAATATCGCAAAAAGTCTACTCACTTAGCTAGCGACTACACTAAACGGCTGGGCAGAACGCCCATTTCCTGCATTTTCTCGCGCGCTGGCACCCCACGCCGCCGCTACGCCATAATAGTTGGCGGACAATCGCGAGAGAAAGCAACCACATGGCACAGACCACGACAGATACCGTCGCCGGCACCGTCTCCGGCGCCGGCGCCGCCAGTTCATTCTCGGGCGGCACGGGAACCGAAGCCGAGTTCGGCTCGCTCGGCGCGCTCTCCCCCACCTGGTGGGAGCCCGAGGATGGCAGTGAGCCCGAACCATGGCTCACGCCCGATCAGGCCTTCGAACGCTTCTTTGAATGGACGAGCGACCGTGGCATTGAGCTGTGGGATCACCAAGAAGAGGCCCTCATGGACCTGGCCGCCGGCGATCACGTCATTTTGGGCACGCCGACCGGATCGGGCAAGTCGCTCGTCGCGCTGGGCATGCTCTTTATGGGCATGGCACAGGGCAAGCGCTGCTACTACACGGCTCCTATCAAGGCTCTGGTCAGCGAAAAGTTCTTCGACCTGGTGCAGGTGCTCGGCCGCGATAACGTCGGCATGATCACCGGCGACACGCATATCAATACCAAGGCACCCGTCATCTGCTGCACGGCCGAAATCCTTGCCAACGATGCGCTACGCGAGGGCGAGGACGCCGATGTGGGCTGCGTAGCCATGGATGAGTTCCACTACTTTGCCGACCCCGACCGCGGCTGGGCATGGCAGGTGCCGCTGCTCACCCTGCCCCACACGCAGTTTATGCTCATGAGTGCCACGCTCGGCGATGTCACCGCCATCGCCGCCTCGCTCGAGGAGCACACCGGCGCTGCTTGCGACCTGGTTGTCGACGCCCCGCGCCCTGTTCCGCTGAGCTACGACTATGTGACGACCTCCCTCGAGGGCACCGTCGAGCTCGCCATGCGCCGCGGAGAGGCCCCACTCTACATCGTGCACTTTAGTCAGGACGCCGCGCTTGCCACGGCACAGTCGCTTGCCAACTTTGGCATCGCTAGCAAGGAGCAGCGCGAGGCCATTAAGGAAGCTGCCAAAGGCACGAGTTTCTCCACCGCCTTCGGCAAGATTCTCAAGCGCCTGCTCGGCTGCGGCGTCGGCGTGCACCACGCCGGTATGCTGCCGCGCTATCGCCTACTGGTTGAGCGCCTGGCGCAGCAGGGCCTGCTGCCCGTCATCTGCGGCACCGACACGCTCGGCGTCGGCATCAACGTGCCCATCCACACCGTGGTGCTCACCGCGCTCACCAAGTTCGACGGTTACAAGATGCGTCGTCTGCGCGCCCGCGAGTTCCACCAGATTGCCGGTCGCGCCGGCCGCTCGGGCTTTGACACCGAGGGTATGGTAATTGCCGAGGCGCCGGAGCACGAGATCGAAAACGCCAAGCTTATGGCCAAAGCGGGCGACGACCCCAAAAAACTCCGTAAGATTAAAAAGAAAAAGGCCCCCGAGGGCTTTGTCACCTGGAACAAGCAGACCTTTGAGCGCCTGATCGAGACGCAGCCCGAGACGCTCAAGCCGCGCCTGCGCATCACGCACTCCATGGTGATTAGCGTGGTCGAGCAGGGCGGCGATGCCCGAACCCGCGTACACGACCTCATCGAGACGAGCCTGCAGACTCCCGAGGAAAAGGCTAAGCTCGAGGTTCGCGCCGACGAAATCTTCGCCACGCTCATCGATTCCGGCGTCGTCGTTCGCACCGAGGTGCCGCCCGCGCCCGACGCCCCGACTGACGCCGCGCCGGACATCGACTATGCGCTGACGGTCGATCTGCCCGAGGACTTCGCGCTCGATCAGCCGCTCTCGCCGTTTTTGCTTGCCGCGCTGGAGCTGCTCGACCCCGAGAGTGAGACCTATACCATGGATCTGATCTCGATGGTCGAGGCAACGCTCGAGGACCCCAAGCAGGTATTGCGCGCACAGGAGCGCGCCGCGCGCGACCGCGCGATGGCCGAAATGAAGGCTGACGGCGTCGACTATGAGGAGCGTCTGGAGCGCATTCAGGACGTCACCTACGAAAAGCCGCTCGAGGATTTGCTCGATGCCGCCTTTGACAAGTACTGCCAGGAAGTGCCTTGGGCAAACGACTACCAGCTCTCTCCCAAGAGTGTCCTGCGCGATATGCTGGAAAGCGCGAGCGATTTTAAGGGTTACATTCAAAAGCTCGGCATCGCCCGCTCCGAGGGCATTTTACTGCGCTACCTGGCAGAGGCCTACCGTTCACTCGACCGTACCGTGCCCATCGAGAAGCGCGACGAGCGCCTGCGCGACATTATCTCGTGGCTGGGCTTTGTGGTGCGCTCGGTGGACTCGAGCCTGGTGGACGAGTGGGAAAACGCCGGCAACCCGGCAGCCCTCGATGCTGCGCCGCCGCAGGGCATCGACGAGGTCGTGGCGGACCGTCGCGGCTGCACGCTATTGGTGCGCAACGCGCTCTTCCGCCGCGTGACCCTTGCCGCCCGCGAGCACGTTCGCGAGCTGGGCGAGCTCGACGACGACTGGGGCATGAGCGAGATCCGCTGGCAAAAAGCACTCGACGCTTACCACGAGCAGCACGAGGAAATCCTCACCGACGGAGATGCCCGCAGCGCCGCGATGTTTTCCATTGACGAGTCCGACGAGAAGACCGCGCACGTATGGCACGTGCACCAGATCTTTGCCGACGAGGATGGCGACCACGATTTTGGCATCATGGGCGATGTCGATCTGGACGCCACGCAAGACGGCGGCGAGGTCATCTTCAAAAACTACCGCGTCGGCTTTATCGAGGACCTGCTCGAGGACTAGCCGGGCACAATGGAACGAAACGAAGCGGGGCCGCTGGCAATATAGCCAGCGGCCCCGCTTTTGCGCTATACGCTATGCCTTACTCGGCACCCTCGACCTCATACGAATCCGCCTCGGCTGGCTCATCGTTTGTCTCTGTCGCAGCCCCGCGCGCCTCGTCAAACGCGGCCTTCATGGTCTTGTTGCCCCACGTGAGCTTGCGAATGGTAAGATCGTCCGCCTTCTTGTTGGCTAGGCGCAGATTGTTCTCGGAGGACAGCAACGCCTCCTTGGTTTTCTGCAGGTGGCTAATCGTCTTGTCGATCTCATCGATCGCCGTTTGGAACTTGCGGCTCGCGATCTCGTAGTTGCGGCCGAAATCATTCTTGAACTTCTCCATCTTGGCTTCGAAGTTCGTAACGTCGATATTCTGCTGTTTGTACTCCGCCAGCTCCTGCTTATAGCGAAGCGAACCCATGGCGGCGTTGCGAAGAAGCGTGATCATGGGAATAAAGAACTGCGGGCGAATCACGTACATCTTCTCGTAGCGATAGCTCACGTCCACGATTCCCGCGTTGTAAAGCTCGCTCTCGGGCTCGAGCAGCGTGCAGAGCACCGCGTACTCACAGCCTTTCTGGCGACGATCGTGATCGAGTTTCTTAAAGAAGTCCTCGTTTTTATGCTTGGTCGCGGTCTCGTCGTTCTCGTTTTTCATCTCGAACATAATCGAAATGACCTCGTTACCGCTTGCGTCGCACTCGCGGAAGATAAAGTCGCCCTTGGTGCCCTCGGACGCATCGTTATCCTTCTCGAAGTACGCGTTAGGAAACGCCGTCATGCGCAGACGGTTAAACTCGGTCTCGCAGTGCTGCTCGAGCGACTCACCCACCATCTTGGTGGACAGGCGGACCTTCATGTCCTTAAGGCGCTCGATCTCTTCATCCTTATAGCGAATCAGGTCATCGCTCGCACGCTTGGCCTGCGCAAGCTCGAGCTCGTGTGCCGCCTTGGCCTGTTCCTCGCGAGAATCGCGCACCGCCAGCTCGCTCGTCAGTTTGGCACGCGCCTCATCGCGCTCTCGCTCCGCCGCGGCAACCGCCTCCGACAGGTTCATTTTTGCCATCAGTTCCTGCTCGCGCAGCTGGGCACGCAGACCCTCGGCCTCTTGCTCGGACTGTGCCTTAGCGGCGGAAAACTTCTCTTGTACCGTCGCGCGATAGTCAGTAAGCGCGCGCTCGGCCTCGCTGCGAGCGGCATCGAGCTCGCGCTGCGACTCAGCCGCAGCGGCGGCAAGCGCCATCTCCTGGGCCTTGTCCGCCGCGGCAAGCTTGGCCTGCAGCTCGGCAATCTGAGCATCACGTGCAGCTAAATCGTTTTGAGCAGCGTTGCGCGCCGCCGACTCGGCAAGCTTTGCTTCGTCATCTTTGCGCCCAAGCTGCGCACGCAGGCTATCAATCTCACGCTGGAGTTCGGCATTCTCTTTTTGAGCATTGGCTCGTGCCTCAACCGCCGCGCGCTGGCTTGCACTCTCGCGCTCTGCGGCAGCGCCCTCGAGCTTAGCGCGCAGCTCGGCAAGCTCAGCATCGCGCTTGGCAACCTCTTGCGCCAGTTTCTGATCCGCAGTGTTCTTCTGCTCGACAAGCTGAGCGTCGCGTTGAGACTCCGCCTCCTGCAGGGCAGACGCCGAACGCGAACGCTCAAGCTCCAGCGCCTGCTCGCCCTCGCGTCGAGCCGCCGCTACGCGCTCATCAAGATCGCGCGAGAACTCGGCATCGCGCACTTGCTTGACGATATCCGCATAGCCGGACGCATCGACCTTAAAAACTTCGCCGCAATGCGGGCACTTGATCTCGTTCATAGCAGCTCCTCGATGGACGCAAATTTCAACCGCCTACACTCTACCGCGCCACGCGGACAAAAAAGGCGCCGCCGCCATAATGGCAACGGCGCCAGAACCACCACAAAGGTGCCTGTCCCCTTTGTGGTGGTTCGAGCATTACAGTCCAAAGAAGCCCAGGATTTGATCGCGGCTTACGGGTCTGTAGTCGTTGGCATCAAGGCCAACGTCATAGCGCAGGATCGGGCGCTCGCGATCGCGGTTGCGTGCGTTGGTGCGGTCACCCCTGCTGTGGATATGCCCATGCAGCATAATGGCGCCACGTGCCTTGCCGTTCCAGCTGAGCATGGGGTAGTGGCTCATAACCAGACGATGGCCCTTGGCATAGCCGGGAGCAATCTCCAGGTAATCGCGCACGTCTTCCCAAATTTGCGGGGCGTCGGAATCTTCCCAGTCGCCGTCATGGTTACCGCGGATGAGCGTCGCATTCTTGCATTCGATACGCTCGCGCAGGCGCACCGCCTCCGCCATGGGCAAGCGATACGTAAAGTCTCCCAGGATATAGAGGCGGTCGTCCGCAGCCACGCACTCATTGATGGCATCGATGACCTTGCGGTTCATCTCCTCGACCGAATCAAACGGTCGATCCATGTCGTGCAAGATATTCGTATCGCCCAGGTGCAGGTCGGCGGTAAACCACATCATCGTCTATGCCCTCATTTCGCAATGCATCCAACTCGTGCTAAGTATACAGACGTAGCGATGCGGCGGTTATCCAAAGAGCCCGCCGAACAGTCCGCGGCGGCGCTTGTCTTGCTTTTTCGAAGCGTCACCCTGAGTTTTCTTGTCCTGCCGCATCTTACGGTCCTGTTCCAGCTCATCGTCATCGAGTAGCACATCCCACTCAAACGGATCATCTGCCAGATCAAACAGGTCATCGTCATCAAACATGGCAGCCTCCATTGCCGACTAGCGAGCATCCACCACGTAGAGCCCAACGCGCACCTGATGCCACGGGCTGCGCTCGGGGGCAACCTGTTGCACACGGGCCTCAAATACGTCCTCGTGGCCGTAATACATCATCAAGGACAGTGGGCCGACCTCGTTTCCCGGAACGTAGCCAAGTTTGGTCTTGCCATAGTAGATCGCAACTGCCTCGGGGTCATGGGGATTATCGCGCTCGGCACACAGCGTCAGTTTATCGCCCGCTTTAAGATCGCCTAGGACCAAAGCGCCATCGGCATACTGAAATCCTGCAATGTGAAATGACAGAAGAACACGCGAAGGCTCGTACATAGCAGCTCCTCTAACGGCCGGATAAACCGGTGTGTAACCTTATTGAGAAGTCTACGGTCCCGTGCGGACACAAATACATCCTGTCTGCGTCCTTCAATCGTTTGCCTCAACGCTTGCGCGACAGAACGCTTGCAGATAAGATAGGAACACGGATGGCACCCGTTGCCGCGGGTCTTGCCAACTCCGATACACGTTTTCATCGTGAGAAGTGGCCGTCTTCGCTTACGCGGGGGCGGCTATTTCATTCGGCCGATAAACAGACCGAGTTCGATAGCCGCAATCAACAACGCCAATAACGAAATAACATCGCTTACGTTCATACCAAATCCCTTCTAAAGGGAGTTGGCCCATCCGTGCTCCATAACAGTAGTCTAACGCAAAATGCAGGTAATAGGAACACTTGTTCGTATTACCTGCGCCCTTTTCTAATGCACAAACATGCGCACGAACTTGTGCTTCCAGCTTGCGTAAGGAGCATAGCGGAATGGCACGTCCAGCCACGTTGCCTTGTTCACGATGCTCTTCTTGTGGCTAAACGTATCGAAGCTCTCGCGTCCATGGTACCGCCCCATACCGCTCGCACCCATGCCACCAAAGCCCATATGGCTCGTAGCCAAGTGCATAATCGTGTCGTTGACGCAGCCGCCGCCAAAGGGCACGTAACGCACAAAGCGCTGCTGAACTGCGCGATCCTGGCTAAAGATATACAGAGCCAGCGGCGTCGGACGATCCGTAATAAACGTCTCGGCCTCGTCTAGGCTCTCAAACGTCAGCACCGGCAAGATGGGGCCGAAAATCTCCTCCTGCATCACGGCGTCATCGGGGGTCACGCCGTCCAAAATCGTCGGCTCAATCTTGAGCGATGACTCGCGCGCCGTGCCTCCAAGCACAACCTTATCGGGATCGATCAGCCCACGCACGCGCGCAAAATGCTTGGCGTTGACGATATGCCCATAATCCTCGTTATCGAGCGGATGCTCGCCAAACATACGGCGGGCCTCTTCCCTGATGAGGTCCAGCAGCTCGTCGTGCACGCGCGTATCGACCAGCAGGTAGTCGGGCGCCACGCAGGTCTGCCCTACGTTGAGCCATTTGCCAAAGGCGATACGCCGTGCCGCGACCTTCAAGTTTGCCGTCGCATCCACGATGCAGGGGCTCTTGCCGCCCAGCTCAAGCGTCACGGGCGTGAGGTTTTTACTCGCGCGCTCCATGACGAGCTTGCCGACCGGAACGCTACCGGTAAAGAAGATCTTGTCCCAGCACTCATCGAGCAACGCTTCGTTCTCGGCGCGCCCGCCCTCGACAACCGTCACCAGGCGCGGATCAAATGCCTCTTCACAGATTTGCTTGAGCACCGCGCTCGATGCCGGAGCATAGGCACTCGGCTTGATGACCACGGTATTGCCCGCGGCAAGGGCGCCGGCGAGCGGCTCGAGTGTTAGCAAAAACGGGTAGTTCCACGGAGCCATGATGAGCGTGACGCCATAGGGCACGGCTCGCGTTTTGCACGCGCTCACGGCGTTGGCAAGGTCACACGGACGCAGGCGCGGACGACTCCATCGAGCCACGTGAGCGATCTGATGACGAATCTCGGAAAGCGACGTGCCGATCTCGCACATATATGCCTCGTCATGCGACTTTCCCAAATCGGTCTTGAGTGCATGGGCAATATCGGCCTCGTGCGCCCGTACCGCATCGCGTAAACTCACGAGCGCGCGACGTCGGGCATCAACATCAAACGTAGCGTGCGTTTTAAAGTAAGTGCGCTGATCGCCGACGATGCGCGCAATTTCCTCGGTGTTCATGGCACCCTCCTAGTTCTCGTCCTCAAACATACCACCCGCGACGACCTCGTACATACGCTCGAGCTCCAAGCGGTCCATCAAAAGCGGAACGGGGTACAGCGGATTGGCCTCGGCATCGGCATGCGCCGCCATCTCGGGAATGTCGGAGCGGCGAATGCCCGAGACATATTTGGGGATTCCCAGGATCTCGTTCATGCGGTCGACCCAATCGATAAAGGCCTCGGCCGCAAGACTATCCTGCGCGGTAGCCGGCGCAATGCCCGCCATGCGAGCAAGATCGGCAAGCTTGGGGGCGGCGGCGTCACCATAAGCGCGAAGCATGTGCGGCAGGATGATCGCGTTGGCCAAACCGTGCGGAATTCCGTATCGGCCGCCCAGACTGTGCGCGATGGCATGCACATATCCGACATAGGAGCGGGTAAACGCAACGCCCGCCTTATACGCCGCCGAAAGCATATTGCGACGAGCGCGCATGTCGTCACCATGCTCATAGGCCTCGAGCAAATTGTCGTGGATAAGCTGCACCGCCTGTCGCGCCATCTTGCGCGTATAGGGCGTGGTGCTTCGCCCGATAAAGGCCTCAACGGCATGCGTCAGGGCGTCCATGCCCGTCTGCCCCGTAATGGAAGCGGGCAAGCCGCACGTAAACTCGGGGTCGTGGACTGCAAAACGCGGGATGAGCACAAAGTCGTTAATGGGGTATTTGTAGTGCGTCCCGTCATCGGTAATTACCGCCGCAAGCGTGACTTCGCTTCCCGTACCGGCGGTAGTGGGAACGGCGATGAGCAGCGGCAGGCGACGATGAATCCGCAGCAGGCCGCGCATCTTGTTGATGGGCTTGTTTGGCTGCGCAATGCGTGCGCCCACGCCCTTGGCACAGTCCATGGCCGAGCCACCGCCAAAGCCGATAATGGCCTGGCAGGCGCTCTCTCGATACAGGGACGCCGCTTCTTCCACGTTTGAAACCGTGGGGTTTGCACGCGTTTCGGCATAGACCGTAACGCCAATCCCCCTGCATGCGAGCGCCGTCTCGAGCGGTGCCGTGAGCCCCAGACGGGCAATGCCGGGATCCGTCACGATAAGGACCTTCTGGATCGAGCGCTTTTGAAGCACCGCGGGCACATCCTCGGCATGCTCTAAAATGCGCGGCTCGGTATAGGGCAGGATCGGCAATGCAATGCGAAAAACCGTCTGATATGTTCGGCACCAGGCACGACGGGCTAGATGCATAAAGGAAACTCCTTCATTTGTTGATAGGTCAACATTTGCTCGCCCGATTGTACTCAGCGGCGGTCAAAGACGGCCTGCCAATCGTTAATCAATCAACATCTTCATATCTCAAAATTGTTTTATTAAAAATCATTCCTAATAGGCTTCACATTTGGTTGCATTTATGGATAATAGAACTCGTCAAGACGCACGTCCGGAGAGGGCCCT
The DNA here is from genome assembly GCA_902363125.1 of Coriobacteriaceae bacterium. Taxonomy (GTDB): domain Bacteria; phylum Actinomycetota; class Coriobacteriia; order Coriobacteriales; family Coriobacteriaceae; genus Collinsella. The sequence goes on along the minus strand of CABIZD010000011.1, from coordinate 5,717 downwards.
TACGGGACCGGACGAGCGCACAATCGCCATCGATCGAAAGGATCGAATCATGAAGTTTGTTTGCCCCGTTTGCGGTTATGTGGAAGAGTTCGACGGCGACCAGCTGCCCGAGGACTTCAAGTGCCCCCAGTGCGGCGTTCCCGGTTCTCGCTTCCTGAAGCAGGAGGAGGGTCAGCTCGAGTGGGCTGCCGAGCACGTCGTGGGCGTCGCCAAGATGGAGGGCGTCTCCGAGGACATCGTTGCCGACCTGCGCGCCAACTTTGAGGGCGAGTGCTCCGAGGTCGGTATGTACCTGGCCATGGCGCGCGTCGCTCATCGCGAGGGCTATCCCGAGATCGGCCTGTACTGGGAGAAGGCTGCCCACGAGGAGGCCGAGCACGCTGCCAAGTTCGCTGAGCTCCTGGGCGAGGTCGTAACCGACTCCACCAAGAAGAACCTCGAGATGCGCGTTGAGGCCGAGAACGGCGCCACCGCCGGCAAGACCGATCTTGCTAAGCGCGCCAAGGCCGCTGGCCTCGATGCCATCCACGACACCGTGCACGAGATGGCTCGCGACGAGGCTCGCCACGGCAAGGCTTTCGCCGGCCTGCTCAAGCGCTACTTCGGCTAAGCCAGCAACCTGAGACATAACCTCTAGCTCGATGAGGCCCGGACCGCATGGTTCGGGCCTTTTTCGTGCCTCACAAACTTGTTAACTACCTGAAATAGGACCGCCTTCGGCATCGGCTTCTCGTCAAAAACTAAGTGAGTAGACTTTTTGGAACTTGCCGAGCAGACCATCCATATCACTTTATAAAGCCGCAGGTAAATGCCTTGTTGCAAAACGACCTAGTCGCCAAAGTGCCAAAAGTCTACTCACTTAGATTCGCAGCCGTCCACGATCGAGCCATTTTGTGTCTAACGGGCATCTTTCCGTCGATTACTCCCAATTTTGTCCAGTCAACGAATAGTTCAGACCTGAGTAATGTCTCAGCCCTTTGCTCATCTGAGCTTTTATCACGATATTCAGCATCGAGCATCCTGCATACGGCCTTAACGATCGCGCGGAATCTATCCTCATCCGATATCTGTCTGTGTGTCAGGAGAAGCACATCGTAGCCCATGGCCTGAAGGGCCGTCATGCGGTCAGCGTCACGCAAGCCATCCCCTGCGCGTCCGTGCGAGGCCTTTCCCTGACATTCAATGGCCACCTGTCGCCTACCGTCCGGTGAAGAAAGAAGTAGGTCGATATATATACGGGACTTTCCCACAATCGCTCGAGCACTTGTGCCTAGCATCACTTCAACATTAAGCTCTATATCGCAAAAACCTTCGCCTCCCAGGGATCGCGGCAGTGCAAGTAGCAAATACGCCTCGACCTCAAAAGGCGACGCGGCACCCAATGGAACGAGTTGCGATACCGCCATAAATCTATTGCCGTAACGCATCCCGCAAACATCTGAACAAAAACGGTCAAGGTCTCCGCCCAAAACCAAAGCGTCTCGACGCCATAAATTTGAGGCGGTGCCGTCCTCGGACGGGCAGCGCACCCAACCGAACGTTGTCGAAATCGCGCCCGAATCAATTGCACGCGAAAGCTCCGCCTCAAGTGCCGCCGGCAGAGCGCACACCGCAAACAAGCCACACATCTCCGCCAATACCAAAAGAAGCTGGAGATCCGTCAGGTGCCGCGACATGATGAATGCCGTCAGTAGAGGAGACGTAATCAAAAACCCATGCTCCGTTTCCAGCACGGATTCCCTGGGAAGCTCACCAAGAAACAGCCGCTGCCTAATGCTGGCTGGACAAGTCCGTTTGTTTCTCGTCCGAACCAATGTATACAACGGAAAACCGAGCGCGACCGCAGCCGTCGGGTTGCGGGCGAGATCATATCGCTGCCGGTCTTCTTCCGGTCGTGGAAGCGGCGGACACAAAGCGCGGACTTGAGGAGGCAAACGCCAGTACCTAAAAGCCGATATGTCACAAAGTAAATCCTTCATAGGCACAGGAAAACACGAATTTCAACCCAGTCAGTCACGCATTGGCGCGAACGCACCAAAAATGGCGCCGAACGGACTGCCAAGTTTTCAACAGCACTCCCCAACTGGCCAAAAGCTTGCCGAGAGCTGGACGAAGCCCTGTTGAAAACCCCATTTTTTCTCATGCAGGAGCTTTGCGCGGCAAGTGAGTAGACTTTTTTGAACATCCCGAGCAGGCCGGTCATCCTGCTTTTCAAAACCGCAGGTAAATAGCTTGCTACAAAACTGCCTGGTCGCCAAAGTGCTAAAAGTCTACTCACTTAGGTTGCAGAGTGCCCCCCATTAGCTGCAATTCCAAGGTTGTTAGTACTTTTGGACTCAGATCGTCATACTGAACAAGAATTTGAGTTGTGTTTTCAGGGACAGATGCGCCATCGGCACACCAAAAACAGTCACCGATATCGATAAAAGGGATGCTCGAGCGCGTGAGGGCCCATGCAAAAGTGCTTCCGCCCGTTCCACGCTCCGCAACCACGATACAGTAAAGGCCCGCGTCTGCATGCTCGATCGAGACCTCTCCTGCCGGAAATACCTTCCGCACAAGCGCCATCAGGCCATCACGCGCCTCGCGAGCACGAACGCGCACGCGGTTCACATGTCGCTCGTAATCACCCGATTCCAGCAAACGCGCCAAAGCGACCTGGTCAACAGAGCTCACCGACGAGGCGTAGAAACCAAGGTTGCGCCTAAACCGCTCCATTAACTCATCGGGCAACACCATGTACGCCAAACGCAACGCCGATGAAAGGCTCTTCGAAAACGTGTTGGTGTAGATAACCGACTGGGCGGCATCGATCGACGCGAGCGCGGGAATCGGCTTGCCAGCAAGGCGAAACTCACAATCAAAGTCATCTTCGATGAGATACCGACCTGGTCGCTCGGCGGCCCAGCTCAGAAGCGCATAGCGACGCGCAATGCTCGTCACAAGGCCGGTCGGATACTGATGGGACGGCATCAGGTGAAGGACATCGGTCCCGCTTTTCTGCAGAGTGCTCAAGTCCACGCCCTCATCATCCAACGGGATATGTCGAACTTGGCAGCCCATAGCCTGATAGATACGCGTCAGACGCAAATAGCCCGGATCCTCAACCGCATACACCTTGTCCGCGCCAAGCAACTGAACCAACATGGTATCGAGCAGCTGGGCGCCCGCACCGATAACGATGTTGTTGGGGTCGACATTCATACCCCTTGTCCCGTGCAGATGGTGAGCAATTGCGCGTCGCAGCCGAGCAGTGCCCTGCGCCGGTGCGGGCGAAAAGATTTCGCGCTCGTCTTCGGATGCCAGCGTCGCCCGTAGCGCGCTTTGCCAAAGCCGCGCCGCCTCCAAAGCAGAAGGAGAAAGCGCATCGAATCGCTCGACCTGTCCGTTGACATCATGCACGCTGGGGCCCACAGAGACGACATCTCGGTCGATGCCCTCCGCAGCCGAAGCCAAAACCGGTGCATCCGGAAGCTCGCAAGCGTAGTAGCCACGACGCGGCATTGAGCAAATATAGCCCTCAGCGAGTAACTGGCTATATGCATTCTCGATGGTAATGACACTGATTCCCAGATGACGGGCAAAGGCGCGCTTAGACGGAAGATGCTCCCCCGCCACAATACGTCCAGCAACAATATCATCTCGGATTTGCTGGTAAACATACTCATAAAGCGATGCCTCGCCACGTTTTTCCAAATTGTAGTCAAGCATGAGTTTGCCACCTGACCTTATCGAGCTGTTCAATCTGGTATTAAGCTGACCTTATTATTATCTCGAAAACTGAGTATTTCGCCATACCCAGCTCCCCGATAGGATGTTCCGTCAAGCAATGCACATGCCAACCAAGGGAGCAACCATGGCAGAACAGACCAGCAAGGCCGATCGCGTCAAACTCAATCGCGAACTCGCGCAGATGCTCAAGGGCGGCGTCATCATGGACGTCACCACACCCGAGCAGGCGCGCATCGCCGAGGAGGCGGGCGCCTGCGCCGTCATGGCACTCGAGCGCATTCCGGCCGACATCCGCGCCGCAGGCGGCGTCTCGCGCATGAGCGACCCCAAGATGATCAAGGGCATCCAAGAGGCCGTCTCCATCCCTGTTATGGCCAAGTGCCGCATCGGTCACATCGTCGAGGCGCAGGTCCTTCAGGCCATCGAGATCGACTACATCGATGAGTCCGAGGTTCTCTCCCCTGCCGATGACGTCTATCACATCGACAAGACCCAGTTTGACGTGCCGTTTGTCTGCGGCGCCCGCGATCTGGGCGAGGCGCTGCGCCGTGTTGCCGAGGGCGCCACGATGATTCGCACCAAGGGTGAGCCGGGTACGGGCGACGTCGTTCAGGCCGTGCGTCACATGCGCAAAATCCAAAAGCAGATCCGCGACGTTGTTGCCCTGCGCGACGACGAGCTCTTTGAGGCAGCCAAGCAACTGCAGGTTCCGGTCGAGCTGGTGCGCGAGGTCCATGCCACGGGTAAGCTTCCCGTCGTGAACTTTGCCGCCGGCGGCGTAGCGACCCCCGCCGACGCCGCGCTGATGATGCAGCTGGGCGCCGAAGGCGTCTTTGTCGGCTCGGGCATCTTTAAGAGCGGCGACCCCGCCAAGCGCGCAGCCGCCATCGTCAAGGCCGTGGCAAACTTCACCGATGCCAAACTCATTGCCGAGCTTTCGGAGGACCTGGGCGAGGCCATGGTGGGCATCAACGCCGACGAGATCGAGATTATCATGGAAGAGCGCGGGCGCTAGTCCAGCAGAAAGGATCGCACATGAGCGATTATGCAGACCAAACGGTCGCCGTGCTGGCGGTCCAAGGCGCTTTTGCCGAGCACGAGACAAGACTAGCCGAGCTTGGCGCACACTGTATTGAGCTGAGGCAGGCGCCTGATTTAAAGCAGGACTTTGACCGTCTGGTACTTCCCGGCGGCGAGTCTACCGTTCAAGGGAAGCTGCTTGATGAGTTGGGCATGCTCGAGGAGCTTCGTGCCCGCATCTCTGAAGGCATACCCGTCCTGGGCACCTGTGCCGGCCTAATTCTGCTGGCTCACGACCTTGCCGCCCATGACGATAAGGGCACGCCGCGTTTGGCAACCATGGATGTACTTGTCGAGCGCAATGCCTACGGCAGGCAGCTCGGCAGCTTTCGAACCAAGGGGCAGCTAGCCGGCATCGACGGTGAAGTGCCACTGACGTTTATCCGCGCGCCCCGCATCGTCGAGGTCCACGGCGACGCCAAGGCCTTAGCGAAAGTCGACGGCCGTATCGTCGCCGCCCGTCAGGGCAGCCAGCTCGGCGTAACCTTCCACCCCGAGCTCGACGACGACACGCGCCTCCACGAGCTCTTCCTCCAAATGTAGGCATCGAAATCATCAAACGAAACGAGAGTGGACAATCTCCCACCTTGAGCATGAATATGGGCTCAAACCGGGAGATTATCCACTCTCATGCTATGTAGTCGTTGGGGACGTTCTTAAACGACTAGTCAAACAAGAACGTCCCCAACGACTACATTGCGATAGACGACCACGTTTGCCCAGATAAAACCGACCAAAATAAACCCGTCCCTTTTTGGCAGGCGTTGATCAAGGCAACGCCGATGCTTTGGCACCGACAGACACTATGACCCAATCCGAGGGCACTAAAAAGATAGGAGCCCCCGCTCGTGACCGCGGGTCGGGGCTGCGACAATGATGTTGAAGTGCCATAGGCGCAGCCGCGC
>CABIZD010000010.1 GCA_902363125.1 Coriobacteriaceae bacterium | reverse complement strand
GTGAACTGCCTCCCATTTCTTGGACATCGGGAAATGGGAGGTTTTCCATGAGTATAGACCTCAGGGTGAAGCACGACCTGGAGTCCAGGAGGCGGGCCGTCGAGCTCTTCGACGCCGGCGTCGGCTGCAAGCCGGCGGCCGAGGCCCTGTCCGTCCCCCGCGAGACCGTGAGAGAATGGCAGTGGGTATACCGGGCGTTCGGAAGCGAGGCGCTGCTGTCCATGGGCGGGAAACAATCCAGGTACACATTCGAGCAGAGGGTCGCCGCGGCGTCGGCCGTGGTCGACGGCGGGATGGCGAAGACCGACGCCATGGCCGAGTTCGGGATCAGGTCGAAGTCCCCGCTGGAGCGCTGGTGCAGGCTCTACCGCGAGGGCGGCGCCGAGGCGCTGCGGCCCGGACCGAAGGGCAGGCCGAGGGGGTCGAGGTCGAAGCCCCGGGCCCGCACCCGCGAGCAGGAGCTCGAGGAGCGCTGCCGCAGGCTCGAGGCCGAGGTCGCCTACCTAAAAAAATTGCGCGCCCTGGTCGAGCGGGACGGGCTCTGACCAGGGCGGCGGCCGAGGCGGTGAGGGCGCTGAGGGCGGAGGGGCACTCCCTGCGCCACCTGCTGGAGTGCTCGGGGCTCAGGAGGTCGACCTACTACTACGCGCTGGCGCACCCGCGGAGGCCGACCAGGCCCGAACTGCGCGACGCCGCGGCCGAGATATTCTCGCGCACCGCCAACGGCTGCGGGCACCGGCAGATAGCCATGTGCCTGCGTGCCGAGCTGGGCGCGGTCGTGGCCGACAAGACCGTGCTCAAGATGATGCGCGAGATGGGCATCCGGTGCGGGATACGCCGCCGGGGCTCCCGCCGCCGGTACAGCTCCTACAGGGGGCTCGTGGGGAGCACGTTCGAGAACGTCATCGCGAGGGACTTCGGCGCCGAGGGGCCGTGGCAGAAGCTCGGCACCGACGTCACCGAGTTCAAGGTCGCCGGCGCCAAGGCCTACTGGGCCCCGGTGCTCGACTTCTGCACGAAGGAGATCGTGGCGAGCGACATATCGACCTCGCCGGACCTCGCCCAGCAGCACAGGATGCTCGACCGGCTCCTCGAGGCCCTGCCCGGCGGGGCGGCGCCGACCATGCACTCGGACATGGGCTGGCAGTACCAGCACGAGTCCTACACCTCCAGGCTGGAGGGGGCGGGCATCACCCAGAGCATGTCGCGCAAGGGGAACTGCATCGACAACGCCGCCACCGAGCAGCTCTTCGGCCACGTGAAGGACGAGTTCTACCGCGGCAGGGAGTGGGGCAGCTTCGAGGACTTCAAGCGCGACCTGGAGGAGTACATAGCCCATTGGAACACGCGGCGCAGGCAGGTAAAATTGAAGGGCCTGACGCCGGAGGAGTTCCGGAACCGGGCCCTTGCGGCGTATGGAGTGGGTATGATGAATTGGACACCTAGTTAAGAGCGAAAGGTGTTCAAGATGGCCCAAAGAAGAAAGCGATACGACAGGCAGTTCAAGGTCTCGGCGGCAAAGGTGGTCCTGTCCGGGGAAATGACGGTCAAAGGCCTATCGGAGGAACTCGGCATAAAGGATTCGACGCTGAGAAGATGGGCCCGCGAATACGAGGAGATGGGAGACGGCGCGTTCCCCGGAAACGGCTCCCCGAAGATCAACAAGGACTACGAGATCGTGAAGCTCAAGAAGAAGGTCGAGGAGCTCGAGCGCGAGAACGAGATACTAAAAAATTTCCGGGCCTTCTTGAGTCAAGACCATGCGTGAGGTTCGAGTTCCTCAAAGAGCATAGGGGCGAGATCGGCCCCATCAAGAAGGCATGCGGGCTGATGAAAGTCTCGAAATCCGGTTTCTACGAGTATCTCGGCCGGAAGAAGTCCGACGCCCAGATAGAGCGGGAGGCGATCGAAGGTTTCGTCGTCGAGGCCTTCGAGCGGCACAAGGGCCGTTACGGCTACCGGCGCATCAACCGCGAACTGCGAAAAAGCGGCATCGTCGTGAGCGAGAAGCGCGTGCTCCGCATCATGCAGAAGCTCGGACTTGCCGGAAAGGGCGCGACCCGAAAACACCGCATCCAGAAGAAGGTCGAGCCGGGAGACCCTCGGTTGAACCTGGTAGAGCGCGCTTTCACCGTGGGCGAGCGCAACAGGCTTTGGGTGGGCGACATCACCTACATACCCACAAGAGAAGGGTGGCTCTATCTCGCAGCCGTGATAGACGCCTTCTCCCGCAAGGTCGTGGGCTGGTCAATGTCCGAGCGCATCACCGAGAAGGTCGCGATCGACGCGATGGAGCAGGCGGTCGGCAGGGAGGGTCCGCCAGATGACGGCAGCCTCGTCTTCCATGACGATCGGGGCGCGCAGTACACCTCCCGTTCCTTCCGGCGGTGTCTGGACTCGCATGGCATAGTCCAGTCGGTATCAAGGCCCGGCACGCCGCTGGACAACGCGGTGGCCGAGTCGTTCTTCAAGACGCTGAAAAGGGAATTGGTGAAAGAGAGGAGCTATGGGACGAGGGACGAGGCCAAGCAGGACATCTTCAAGTACATAGAGCTCTATTACAATAGGGTGCGCATGCATTCCACCCTGGGCTACATGTCTCCAGTGGAATACGAGCGGCAATACGCTTGAGGATCCTTAAAAGAAAGTCCAGTTTATCCTTCCCACTCCACTTCATGGTGTCCTCCTTTATCGAACGAAACCCATAGAAGCAAATGCGGGGGTGGCGGACCTCCCCGCCAATTACCGGATAGAGGGGCTAGGGCCTGGGCGTTCCGCAGTTGCTGCAGAACTTGCCGCCGTTTTCGCTGCCGCAGTTGGGGCAGAACCACTTGGCCGGTGCCGGGGCGGGTGCGGGACTACCGCACTCGGAGCAGAACTTGCCGGTGTTGGTGGCGCCGCAGCTGCAGGTCCACGTGCCGGCCGCAGGTGCGGCGACAGGAGCCGGGGCGGGTGCCGGAGCCGGCTGCGGGGCAGGCTGCTGCTGTGCCTGACCGGCGGCGAACAGCTGGCTAGCGTTCATGCCGCCCATGCCACCTGCCATGCCCATGCCCATAAAGCCTGCCATCGCGCCGTTGGGGTTGGCGGCTGCCGCGCGCATCGCATCGCTCTGGGCGCTGGCGATGTTGGCTGCCGCCATGGTGGGATCGCGCATGACCGCGGCTTTCTGCAGGTCCTTGATCATCTGCTCGTCTTCTTGCGAGGCGGCGATGGAGTTGACGCCAAAGCTTACGATCTCAACGCCGCGCAGGTCACGCCAGTCGGCAGAGAGGACCTCGTTGAGCGCGCGGGCGAGCTCGGTGGTGTGGCCGGGGATGGCGCTGTAGCGGATGCCCATCTCCGAGATCTTGGCAAAGGCGGGCTGCAGGGCGGTGAGCAGCTCGGACTTAAGCTGGCTGTCGATCTTGTCGCGCGTATAGCTATCGGTCACGTTGCCGCACACATTGGTGTAGAACAGCAGCGGGTTGGTGATACGGTACGAATACTCGCCGTTGCAGCGAACGGAGATGTCGACATCCAGACCGATATTGTTGTCGACTACGCGGAAGGGCACGGGAGAGGCGGTGCCGTACTTGTTGCCGATGATCTCCTTGGTGTTGATGAAGTAGACGCGCTGGTCCTTGCCCGCGTCGCCGCCAAAGGTAAAGCGGCTGCCGATATTGGCGAAGGTCTCCTTGATGGAGTCGCCCAGGTTGCCGCTAAAGACGCTCGGCTCGCTGCCGGTGTCAAAGACGAACTCACCGGGCTCCAGCGCGACTTCGATGATCTTGCCGTTTTGCACCACGAGCATGCCCTGGCCGTCGTTGACGGCGATGACCGAGCCGTTGGAGATGACGTTGTCCTCGCCGCGCGTGTTGGAGCTGCGGCCGCCGGTGCGCTTGCTGCCCTTGCAGGCCAAGACGTCAGCGGGCATCGATTCGCAGTAGATAAATTCCTTCCACTGGTCGGCCATGACGCCGCCGGCAGCACCCAATCCAGCTTTCAAGAGTCCCATGGTGATCTTCCTTTCTCGTCAAAGGCCGGGTGGTATTGGTCAGGATGGTTAATCGTCCTTGTCGTCCTTCATGACAACGGTGGTCTCGGTGTGGCTGAAGGTGTCGTGCTTCTCGGTCAGGTCGAGCTCGCCACAGTAGCAATCGGCGTGGGTGGCCTCGTTGGCCGTCTTGAGCTGGCCCACCAGCAGCACGTCTGCGATGACCACGATGATCAGCGGCGCGACGATGTTGATGAGGATGCCCTCGATATCAAAGGTGAGGTAATCCGGATCGAAGGCGTTCTCACCCATGAAGAGGATCTGGGAGAGGACAAATCCGATCACAAAGAACAGCGCCGAGGCGATAGCGAGCTTGGGCTTGGAGCAAGGAAGCTCGCCGACCATACGGCCGGTTTGGCCGTTCATGGCAAACAGGTAGCTCTTGCCGTTCCACGAGGTGGAAAGCATCCACACGGGGAACAGGGCATAGTCGCTGTCTTCCCAGGTGTAGTCGAGCTGCTTGCTTTCGACCGTGGCATCGTCATATTCGTCGACGACGGTTTCGCGCAGGGCCGAGATCGTGCTTTCCTCCATGCGGCGTTCGGCGCGCGCCTTGCAGGTTTCGCAGTCCTCGTCGTAGCGGTTGGCGATGTAGCCGGGCATATACGCGACCGAAAACGGGCGCAGGGCATCGTAGTCAAACGGCTCGATGGCGTCCATGTGGCCGTCGGGCATCTTGGACGATCCGTCGACGGGCACGCGCTTAAACGAGATGTTTCCCTTGCGGTAGGCGTCGTAGTGGTCGGTGGTCGTGACGGTGCGGTCGGATTCCTCGGTCACGGTCTCGTTGGTCGCATCGAAGCACACTTCGCCGTCCACGCGGGCGCCGTAAAGCCAAAACGGCACGTAAACGCCTTGGACTTCGTCGATGTGGTTGCCGGTGACAAAGCTCTTGGGCAGCAGGATCTTGCCCTTGTAGTGCTCTTTGAGCGCGGCCATAACATCGTCGCGGCCGAGCTTAAACGGAATTACCAGGTCGGGCGAGAAGTCGCCCGAGAGCTGACCGGGTGCCACGGCGGGGTTGCCGCAGTACGGGCAGGTGGTAACGGCGACGGTGCCATCCGAGATTAGCTCGGCGCCGCACGACGAGCAGATATAGCCGGCGTTTTGGGCGAGCTCCTGCACCGCAGCGTCGGTCGCGGGCTTGGGCGTTGCGGCTGCCGCATCGGCTTTGGCATCGGCCTTGTCCTGGCGCTCGCGATAGAGGGCCTCGACTTCTTCGACTTCAAAGCGCGAGTCACAGTAGTCGCAGACGAGCTTTTGCTCGGCGCTTGCAAAATGCAAGGGGCCACCGCAGGCAGGGCACTGATAGTTAACGCTCTCGAAGGCCATGATCGGTCCTTTCCGTGCCGGGGGCTATGCGCCGATGGCGCCGCCGCAGTATTCGCAGCGCCCGCTGGCATCGGGAATGGTGGTGGCTCCGCAGAAGGGGCAGGTCACCGCGGTCTTGGGGGCCTTGGCGGCCACGACGCTGTCGCGCGTCTCCTGGCGCAGCTGCACCAGCGCATCGCGGACTTCGGTTGCCTGGCGCTTGGCCTCGCGGTATTCGATGGAGCCGCGCTGATCGATGGTGGAGTCGTTCACGCGCAGGTTGATCTCGGTAAAGTACGGCGTGTTGACGTGGATGGTCAGATTAAAGTCGTAATCCAGGTCGTAGCGCGGCGGGTTGTAGCTCTCGCGCTCGCCGTCCTTGGTCTCGCGATAGATCTCGGTGCGCTGCTCGTCGATATCCATATCGCAGCCGAGTACCTGCGAGAACTCGATGATGTCGGGATTGGCGTCGCGCCAGCGGCTCTGCGAAGTGATGATCAGCAGGCCCGCGTCCTCATCGAGCATAATATTGGTGCGCCCGGCAGAAAGCGTGCGCGTGGGGTTGAACGAAGACAGGCGCTCGGCGTTGGCCTCGCGGTAGGCGAGTTGCTCACGGATATCGTCCGCGGTGCTGGAGCGATAGCCGTGAAAGTAGGGGGAGAGCTTGCCGGCGCACTCTTTGCACAGGTAGCCTTCATTGATTTTTGTCTTACCTAGAAGTCCCAGCTCGGTACCGCAAATCGCGCACTCTTTCTTCTCGAACATCTTGTCAAAGAAGCCCATGGCTGCCTCCCATCAACTGGTAGCGTGTGTCACTTTTGATGATGGGGGAGTGCGCGATCCTTCGCGATACCCAGACGGCTCAAGGAGTCTCCACAACTGGGACACATGGCCCATTTTTGACTAGTCGTTGGGGACGTTCTTCGGCCACTCATTGGGGACGTACTTAAATGAGCGGTAGTTGGAGACACTCCTTGTCGAGCTAGAGGTCGCGCGTGTCCCTTCTGGTCCATGCGGCTAAAAATCGCGGCGTGATGTGAACGGCTGGGGTCAAATTTGCAGCATTTCGAGCTCGGCTTCGATATTGAGATTGGTTCTTTATTAAAATGGAATTCCAGACAATTGAGCGGCCGGGGGTTAACCATGAGGGGCATGGGAGACACAACCGCATATCTGCGTCGGGGCATTCGGGAGATTATATGCCTGGCGCTGTTCTCCTTCACGTTTTTGGCGTGCGAGTATCTCTTTGATGTGCGCATGGCCGAGTTCGTGTCTCCGAACGAGGTCGTTATTTATGAGAGCCTTGTCCTCGGCGCGAGCGTGATTGGCTTTTTGTGCGTCCCATTCTGTATTATCACCGTTCCCATGCCATCGACGCAACGAGTGACGTCACGGGCGTTTTGCTGGTGGCGGCATTGCTGCTGTTGATTATGGCGGTTCAGGTTGAGGTAATAATTGCCGGAGGTTTGGTGGCGTGCTGCGCGCTGGGCTACTGCGGATCGACTGCTCACGCAAACTTTGCGCGGCGCTTTGCGCGGACGCCTTGCTTGGCGCGCGCCGCAGCACTTTCCTATGCCATGGGCGTTCTGGTACAGGTGTTCAACCACATGGTGATGCCTGTCGGTATTCCTCAGCAGGCTGTTCTGGTTGTCTGTGCGATCGTGCAGGTGGCGTTGCTCCACGGTGCCCGACGCGCCAAACTGCGCGACGAGTCCGATCCCAACTTTGAACCCAGCGTTGCCGGACTTTCGGTAGATGCTTTGGAATATGGCGCCAAGTGGCAAGACGATCCCAAGGCAAAGGCGGCATTCCGCCGCGCCGTAGTTCGCCTGACCGTGGCGACGGTGTATCTTTCCGGCGTATTCGCCGCTCTCAACGCTGGCCTCACGACCTTGCATGCTGTCGGAGCCGTTGATTTGGGTGACTGGCCGCGCCTACTGCTTGTCGTGAGCTCGTTGGCCGCTGGCGTCCTATTTGACCTGCACGGTCGTTCGTATATGAATATCGGCATGACATGCGCCGCCATGTTGTCCACGCTTTCGTTCTTTGTGCTCATCGTCGATGGCAATGGCGGCAACGAGCTTGCTGCCACGATCATCTTTTATCTGGGCTCAGGCTTCTTTGTGGTGTTCTTTACCACAAAATATGCCGCCGTCTCGCTTTATGCGCGCTGGTCATATTTTTGGCCGTGCATGGGTCGCGTCGTCAACAACGTGTGCTCGATGTTCGTGACGGCGCCGGCAGTGGCGATCATCTCGAGTCAAAACGTGCTGGCTGCGGTCGGCGCGGCGCTCGTGATGTTTGTGGGCATTGCGATTACGCTGCTGGGACAGTTGGGGCAACGAGCCGATGACGCCGTGATACGGGGCGAGCTGGCACCTGCCACCGATGATCTTGGTGGGGATCTTGCGCCCACGTGCTCCGACTCCGTGCCCGTGGAGGCAGCGGAGCTCACGTCAGATGAGCGCCTCGATGCTTTCGTCGTCACCTTTGGGCTTACAGAGCGCGAGCGCGATATTCTTGAGGTCTTGGTCGTTTCGGACCAGAGCGTTCAGGACATCGCCACAACGCTCTTCCTTTCGCGCTCCACGCTCTATCGCCACATTTCTTCGATCAACAAAAAGGCCGGTACCGCCTCGCGTGTAGCCCTTATCAACTTCTTCTGGTCCTGGACGCCCAAGGACTAGCTAATCCTCCAATAAGTTGCGGTGGAATAGTCCCTAAATTAAAGTCACGGGGCTTTAAACAGGAACTATTTCACCGCAACTGCTGGGGGGATAGACTGCGGCGGCGGCAGCTGTGGTAGTGGCAACGGCAGCTGGCAGGGTGTTTTCCGTCTACTTGCTACAGCAGCTCGCCGTGGCGGGCAATGTAGCGGCGCTTTGCCAGCTGGGTGAGCGCGATATAGGCGGTAACGATGCCAATGAGCAGCCCAAAAAAGCTCGTGGGCAGCGGCATGAGGCCGAGCGCATCGGCGATGGGGCTTGCCGGCAGCCAGGTGACGAGCGCCAGGCCCAGCACGGTAAGAACGCACAATGCGGGTGCGGCGTGGTCGCGCGGGCTCGGCAGATGCGGGGAGCGCAACATGTGGACCACGAGTGTCTGCGACCACATGGACTCGACAAACCAGCCGCTCTGGAAGAGCGCAGCAAAGGTCGCCATACCCGCGACGTCGCCCGCGGCGGCAAGCTCGGACCAGCTTGCGTCCACGGCGGCGGGGCACACGACAAAGAAGAGCGCGGCGAAGGTCACGATGTCAAACAGCGAGCTCACGGGGCCCAGCTCGAGCATAAAGCCCTTGATGGACGCGGCGTCCCAGGCACGCGGGCGGGCAGTCCAGGCGTCATCGACGGTGTCCCACGGCAGTGCGATGCACACGATCTCGTAGACCAGCGACAGCAGAACCAGCTGCAGGGCGCTCATGGGCAAAAACGGCAAGAACAGGCTCGCGACGGTCACGGACAGCACATTGCCAAAGTTGGAGCTCACCGTGGTCTTGAGGTACTTGAGCAGGTTGCCGTAAGTGCGGCGGCCTTCGATGATGCCGCGCTCGAGCACGCCCAGGTCCTTCTGAAGCAAGATGATATCGGCGGATTCCTTGGCAATGTCGACGGCCGAATCGACCGAGATGCCGCAATCGCTCGCACGCATGGCGGCGGCGTCGTTGATGCCGTCGCCCATAAAGCCCACGGTGTGGCCGAGCATCTCGCGCATGACACGTACCAGGCGCGCCTTCTGCAGCGGCGAGAGCTTGGCGAAGAGGTGGGTTTTCTCGGCGCGCTCGGCAAGTTCGGCGTCATCGAGCGCATCGATCTCGGAGCCGAGCAAGACGTTGCTCGCATCGATACCAATCTGCTCGCAGACGGTGGCGGCGACGCGGTCGTTGTCGCCGGTTAGGACCTTGACCGCCACGCCCTTGGCCTCGAGGGTGGCGACGGCGCCCGCGGCACTTGCTTTGGGCGGATCGAGGAAGGCCAAAAAGCCCATCAGCACCATGTCGCACTCGTCGGCGATGCCAAACTCGCCCACGCAGCGCGGATTGGTCTTCTGCGCCACGGCAATTACGCGTAGGCCCTCGGCGTTAAGTCCGGCGATCTGCTTGCGAATCTGGGCGAGCTTCTCGTCGGTGAGCGGCTGAGCGATGCCATCGATCTCGACAAAGGAGCAGATCTCGAGCATTTCCTCGGCGGCGCCCTTGGTAACCATCTGGGTTTTGCCTTGGGCGTCGGCGACAACTACGCTCAGGCGACGGCGCGAGAAATCGAAGGGAACCTCGTCGACCTTGGTGTAGCGGTCGCGCAGGCTCTGGCCCAGCATGGAATCGGGTGCGACGGTCGAGGGTGTCACATCGGCACGGTCGATTACGGCCAGGTCGATAAGATTTTTGAGGCCGGTCTGGAAGAAGCTGTTCAAAAACGCATGGCGCAGCACGCGCGCGTCCTCGTTGCCATCGGTGTTGAGGTAGCGCTCGAGCACGATGCGGTCTTCGGTGAGGGTGCCGGTCTTGTCGCAGCACAGGACGTCCATCGCTCCGAGGTTTTGAATCGCCGGCAGCTCCTTGACGATAACCTGGCGACGGGCGAGGTCCTTGGCGCCCTGCGACAGGCTCGTGGTCACGATGACGGGAAGCATCTGCGGCGTGATGCCCACGGCCACGCTCGTGGCGAACAGCAGCGCGTCGATGACGTTGCCCTTGGTGGCGGCGTTGATGGCAAAGACGGCCGGCGCCATAACGAGCATCAGGCGCACCAGCAGCATGGAGACGCTCGAGACGCCGCGGTCAAACGCGCTTTTTTCGCCGCGCCCGTTGAGCATCTTGGCGATGCCGCCCAGGTAGGTGTCCGAGCCGGTGGCAACGACAAGCGCCATGGCGGCGCCGTTTTGCACGGAGGTGCCGGTAAAGACGATGTTCTTGCAGGCAGAGAGTGGCAGTGCGGAGCCGTCGGCGCCCTCGACGACGGTGACGGCGGTGGTCTTCTCGACGGCCTCGCTCTCGCCGGTGAGTGCGGACTCGATCACAAACAGGTCGCGCGCGGTGATGATGCGGGCATCTGCCGGCACCATATCGCCGGCAGAGAGACGGATTACATCGCCGGGGACGAGCTCGTCGAAGGGGATCTCGATGCGCTCGCCGTCGCGCAGGGCGGTGCAAGTGTTGGAGACCAGGTCCTTGAGGGCCTCGGCCGCATTGCCGCTGCGGGCTTCCTGGATAAACTTCATGCCGCCCGATACCAGCAGCATGGTGCCGATGACGATGACCGTGGAGGGGTCGCGCTGCGGTTCGGGCACGGCGAGCACGTCGATGTAGAGCGAGACCAGTGCGAGCGCGGCGAGGATGCCGGCGAAGGGATCGATGAACGCGTCGGCGATGCGGCGGGCGAGCGTTTTGGTCGTTGCCTCGATGGCGTTGGGGCCGACGGCGTTCAGGCGCTCAGTTGCCTGCTCGACGGTGAGGCCGTTTGCCGTGGCGTCAAGCAGTACGAGGGCGTCCTCGGCACTATGGGTGGCGGCGAATATGGTGTTCTTGGACAGGCCGGTATGAGCGGCAGGGCGCGCCGTGCGGCGGCGCTTGGAGATGGCTTCGAGTACCGTGACGGTTTTGAGCATCAGCATAGGGTCCTCCTTGTTGAGGGGAGTTAGCGTACGTGTCGTATTTGCTTCAAAAAACCTAGATGTCGCTCACGTCAAGCTCTTGAGCCCACAAAGGGTGCAGCGCGCCTTTGCGGTGGTTTTGGCGATCTGCCGGTGGCGTTTATGCGTGTGCGGAGTCCTCGCGGCGTGCCGAGGGCGACATCCAGGTTTTTCGACTAGGACTGCCTTCCATGGCACACCTCCTAAAGGCTGAGCGCAGCGCGCTTTGGGTATCTCGTACCCCTTTTTAATCCGCCCGTATTCTTGATGAGGGGGTTTGACATGTCAACCCCATTGTTCGGAAAACCATTCCCCCTGACAAAGCCTTTACAGAATGCCGTGGCCCCAAAGCGCGCCCGCATCGACGCTTCGCCTGCGCTAAACTGGAAGGCACGTACGCGATTACGAGAGGAGCCCGCATGGAGGCTTACAAGCAAGAGTTCATCAAGTTTATGGTCGAGTCCGACGTCCTTAAGTTCGGCAGCTTTACGCTCAAGAGCGGCCGTCAGTCCCCGTTCTTTATGAACGCCGGCGCTTACGTGACGGGCTATCAGCTCAAGAAGCTGGGCGAGTATTACGCCCAGGCCATCCACGATAACTTTGGCGACGACTTTGATGTGCTGTTTGGACCGGCCTACAAGGGTATTCCGCTGGCCGTCGTGACCGCAATTGCCTACCACGAGCTGTACGGCAAGGAGGTCAAGTACTGCTGCGACCGCAAGGAGGCCAAGGACCACGGTGCCGATAAGGGCAACCTGCTGGGTTATGAGCCCAAGGACGGCGACCGTGTGGTCATGGTCGAGGACGTTACCACCAGCGGCAAGTCCATCGACGAGACCTATCCCAAGGTCAAGGCTGCTGCCGATGTCGAGATCAAGGGCCTGATCGTGTCCCTCAACCGCATGGAGGTCGGCAAGGGCGGTGTGACCACCGCGCAGAAGGAGATCGAGGCCAAGTACGGTTTCCCCGTCGCGAGCATCGTCTCCATGGCTGAGGTCGTCGAGACCCTCTACAACCACGAGATCGACGGCAAGGTTGTCATCGACGACGAGCTCAAGACCGCCATCGACGCCTACTACGAGCAGTACGGAGCACGTTAGTTACGGCGTTTTACCAAACGCCGTAACTGCTCGACGCTGCGCGGGCCGCATTTGGACAATCTGACGTTCAACTTCAAGGGCGCGACCAGAAGGTCAGCGCCCTTTCGTTTCACGTCACCTTGTCTCAAATGCGACCCGCTCGCTGTCCGTTCTCTACCTGCGGCGTCGTCTTGCTCCGAATGCGGCTCGCTCGCTGTCGTTGCCGAAACATCGGCGTTGCCGGACTAGTCATTGGGGACGTTCATAAATGACTACTCAGGAATGAGCGTGGATAATCTCCCGTTTTTGGCCTGTGTGCAGGCTCAAAGTGGGAGATTATCCACGCTCGCTTTAATTTGCCTGGGTTGCGATGCCTATCTAATCGGCTCGGCGTCTTCCCTGAGAATCGAAAGATACTCTTCATACCCGTACTGCCGGTATCTCTGTCTTGACTCGTCGAGCGGACGGAGGATACCCAATTCTTCAAATGATTTGACGAGCGAGCTCGCGGTACTCCTGCCGATATCGAGTTGGACAGCGATGAATGCGGTGTCGACGATGGGGTGCTCTTCAAGAATGCCCAACAGCCTTTGCCCGTTTGCAGCAGTCCTTCCGAGATTTTCGGTAATGGTTGCTGTGGAACGGTTATGGAGGTCAACAAGGTTTTTTAAAGACCCTACCGAGTCCTCCGCACTCTCGAGAAGACTGTTGCAGAAAAACTCTATCCATTCCTCGTAAGTGCCTCTCTCCCTTACGGATGTGAGTTGCCGGTAGTACTCGCTTCGATTTTTCTTGAACTGGAACGATGGATAGAACAAGCAAGAATGAAGA
The DNA here is from genome assembly GCA_902363125.1 of Coriobacteriaceae bacterium. Lineage (GTDB taxonomy): Bacteria > Actinomycetota > Coriobacteriia > Coriobacteriales > Coriobacteriaceae > Collinsella. Next base: position 69,077 of record CABIZD010000010.1, on the reverse strand, counting down.
ACGCCATCATTGATGAGCATAAGTGTAATGAGAAGCCTGCCCAGGCGACCGTTTCCGTCTAGGAATGGATGGGCAATTTCAAATTGGTAATGGACGAGCGCCGCCCGCACAATCGGATCCATTTCGACTTGAGGCTCATTGATAAAGCGTTCGAGGTCCTGGAGCGTGTTACTCAAATCTTCAATGTTTGGAGGGACAAACGATGCGGTTGCAATGGTGCAGCCTGAGGGGCCAATCCAGTTTTGTGAGGAGCGCAGTTCGCCTAGATTCTTCTCCGTTCCGCGCACTCCGTCCAGCAGGACCGCATGAACTTGCCTAAGAAGTCTCGTGCACAAGGGCATCTTTTTGAGCAGTTCTACGCCGCGGTCGACAGCACGGACGTAATTCACGACGTCTGCGACATCTTTATGATGGAGTTGTGTTTGCGATGGACTAAGTAGGTCGTCAAACGTGCACTGGGTTCCCTCAATTTGCGAAGAAAGGAGTGCTTCTTTGCGCACGTACATTGTCAGATACATGTCGGCGTTGGGAACAAAGTAGAGCATGCCTTCAAGCTCTCCAAGCTTTCGTGAGCATGCGGAAAGCGTGCGATAGGTTTCCTCGGTGAGGTTTAGCTGCCTCAATGATTGCAAGGGCGTTGGAAAAAACGAATAGTAAGCCAATTTCCCCGATAGATTATTGCGGAGCGTTCCCTGGCCGTTCTCCTCGATTTGCATCGCGCCCTCCATATCTTTAGTGCCGGAAACTCGTTATTAGGCTAATCATATCAATTCTAATAACGAGTTTAAGGATTAAATAGTTATTAGAATTCATGTAAACAATCTAATGATGAGAAGTCGTTATTACTTGACCATGGAGCTCGGCTTGGTACAAGGGGGTCATCCAAAATGAACGTGGATAATCTCCCGTTTTTGGCTCGGTGACGGCCTCAAAGTCAAAGTGGGAGATTATCCACGCTCGCCAAACCTACCAAAAAGGGACGGGTTTATTTTGGCACGTTTCGGTCGGTATCAGGAAGTGTCAGGGACGGGGCGGCGGCAGGACTCGAGAGCGAAAAGAAGTATCGGGTTTGGTGCGCCCGCTTCTGCCCGTCCCGTGTGCAGGCGATACTCGGCTTATCGACCCGCGATGCAAAGGAGATGCTCGCCCCACGAACACTACCGGGAAGGGCTCGCGATTCGAGTCCCCACCTTAGCATTTGAACCATTTGGCACTATAATTACCGTAGGCATGCGCACAACGTTGCGCTTAATCAAGAGGAGAAAACATATGGGTCTGTTTGACATGTTCAAGAAGAAGGCTGAGCCCGCGGCTGCCGCTGCTCCGGCCTCCATCTCTGCTTCTGCTGGCGCCGACGTGCTGTGCTCGCCCGTCAAGGGCAAGGTCATCAAGATGGCCGACGTGCCCGATCCCGTCTTTGGTGGCGAGGTTCTGGGCAAGGGCTGTGCCGTGTGGCCCGAGGACGATCTGGTCTACGCTCCCTGCGACGGTAAGGTGACCGTCACCATGGGTCACGCCGTGGGTCTGCAGTCCGATAGCGGCATCGAGGTTCTGGTGCACGTTGGCGTCGATACCGTCAACATGAACGGCGATGGCTTCGAGGGCTTCGTCAAGGCCGACGACGTTGTGAAGGCTGGCCAGCCCATACTCAAGATCGACCGCGCCAAGATCGCCGCTGCCGGTTACAAGGACTGCGTCGTCGTGGCCGTGTCCAACACCGCCGAGTTTGCCGATGTCGAGCTCACCGTTGAGGCAGAGTCCGCCGTCGCCGCCGGTGACGCCATCGTCAAGGTCGTCCGCAAGTAAACTGCGGCGTCCAAAGGATGTGCAAGGGTGGTCGGGTTTTCCGGCCACCTTTTTTATTGCACCGTGGGGAAGCGTTTTATTGCACGTTGGGCGGGCTTGCAAACCGTTCGGACGCTAAAACGAACCGACCACGCCTTCGCGTTGCCGAGGATGTTCATAAGTGGATAGTATGGGCTTACTTATTACAACGTGTGCCGCGTCCGGGAAGCGCGGTGCCGCTCATTGGGAGGAACAACATGAAAAAGAAGCTGCTGCTTGCGCCCCTCATGGCCGTCTTGGTTGCATGCGTGGTCGTGCTTTCCGGCTGTGGAGGTCCTTCGGTTGAGGAGCTCATCACCGAGGATCTTACGACGCAGTTTGACGAGGTCAAGAACGGTGGCGACGACTTCCTCTCTGGTCTGGAGGAGGCTTCGGGCGACGAGTTCGAGCAGCTGGGTATCGATCCCAAGGAGTATGCCAAGACCTATCTCGAGGGCCTTGACTACAAGATCGGCGACGTGACGGTCGACGAAGACAAGGGTGTCGCGACCGCCGAGGTCTCCATCACCTGCAAGTCCATGAACAAGATCGTCGAGGACTTCTCCACCCAGTATCAGGAGAAGGTTGCCGCGCTTGACACGGTTCCTTCCGATGACGAGCTGTACAAGATGGCCGGTCAGGTTATGGTCGATGTGACCAAGGCCACCGAGCCCAGGAAGACCACGGTTATCTTCAAGTACACCTGCAACGACGACGGTGAGTGGTCTGCCGACGACTCCGTCAACTCCGAGATGATGGATGCAATGCTGAGCTAGTTCGTTGCGGCGTTTTACCAAACGCCGCAACTGCTCGACGCTGCGCGGTCACCAGAGCGACAACTTGTCATTCAAAGAGGACGGCATGACCAGAAGGTCAATGCCGCCCTCTTTTCATGCCAATTTGTTCGCTCTGGTGACCGCTCGCTGTCGTTGCCAAAACATCGGCTTTGTCATGGCAGTCATTGGGGATGTTCTTAAATGACTAGTCGTTGGTGACGTTCTTGTTTGACTAGTCGTTTAAGAACGTCCCCAACGACTACTTTCCGCGCAACGGTATTGCGACGGCTGGGTTGAGCAGCACCAGCGTTACTCGCCCAGCACCAGCGCCGCGAGCTCTGCCTGGGTGTCCACCACGTAGTCGGCGCCGGTGGCTTCCAGCTCTGCGCGGCCGCGGAAACCCCAGCTGACGCCCGCACTCTTAAGGCCGGCGTTGTGGCCGGTCAGGATATCGACATTGGAATCGCCTACGTAGAGCGTGGTCGCCGGGTCGGCGCCTAGCTCTTCCATCACATGCAGCGTGACGGGTGCTTCGGGCTTGGGCGGAAGCGCATCGACACGGCCCTGCACCAGCGCAAAGCGCTCGGAACCAAAATACTTTTCGATAAGCGGAGCCGCCGAGACGTGGTCCTTGTTAGTGAGCACGGCAAGCTGAACGCCCGCGGCGCGCAAGCGGTCGAGCATCTCGATCGTGCCGGCATAGGGAGCGGTGTGGTCTTCCTTGTGCTCGCCGTAGTAAGCCCTAAACTCGGCAAGCGTCTGCTCAAACATGCGGCCGTCGCCTGCGTACTCGGCGGGCATAAAGCGCTCAACCAGCTTGAGCATGCCGTTTCCCACCTTGTAGCGGTACTCGTCAACGGCAAACGTGGGCCAGCCGTGCGCCTCGCAGGTATGGTTGCCGGCGGCCGCCAGGTCCTCGAGCGTGTTGAGAATGGTGCCGTCCAGGTCAAAGATCACATGGGAAAAAGCTGCTGCCATGGGTGCTCCTGCCGCTTGAGTTGTAAAACGCACCCCATGATACTGGGCATGCGTGCCGGGCATGTTTGGAATCTGAATATCTTTAATAGCCCTGAGCCTTTGTCGTTAGCAAATCCTCGGCAGCTGCTCTCCTACGAGCATGTCGAGGATGCGAGTCGATCCCCAGCCGGTGCGCACGCGCACGGCGGGACGGGCGCCCTCGGCAAGCGGCAGCACGCGACCGATGACGGCGGCATTCTCGCCGTAGCGGGCGGCGCGCATGGCGCTCAGCGCGGCATCGGCCTGCTCAGCCGGCACCACGGCAACCATCTTGCCCTCGTTTGCCACCTGCAGCACATCGTAGCCGAGCATCTCGCAGGCTGCCTGCACGTCGGGGCGCACGGGCACATCGTCCTCGTCGATCTCCATGGCAACGCCGCTGGCCTGCGCAAACTCGTTGAGCGTCGAGGCCAGGCCACCGCGCGTGGGGTCGCGGAAGCAGCGTGTGTCGGGTGCTGCGGAAAGCACATCGGCAATCAGGTGGTTGAGCGGCGCGGCGTCGCTTTCGATGGTGCTCGAAAACGCCAGACCCTCGCGTTGGCTCATGATAGCGATGCCGTGGTCGCCCAGTGTACCCGAGACCAGGATGACATCGCCGGGCTGGCAGTTTGCGCCGCTGAGCGCCACGCCCGCAGGCACCTCGCCCACGCCGGCGGTATTGATATAGACGCCGTCGGCCCCGCACCGCTCGACCACCTTGGTGTCGCCCGTGATTATGGACACGCCCGCCTCGTGCGCCGTCTCGGCCATCGTCTGCACAATCTGGCGGAGCCTATCCATGGGATAGCCCTCTTCGAGGATAAAGCCGCACGACAGGTAGCGCACGTTGGCGCCCGAGGTCGCGACGTCGTTGACGGTTCCGCACACGGCGAGGCGGCCGATGTTGCCACCGGGGAAGAACTGCGGCGAGACTACAAAGCTGTCGGTCGACATGGCGATGCGCCCGCTCGCGGGCAGCGCGGCGACGCCGGCATCGTTGCCTTCGAGCAGCTCGGGCGACCCAAAGGCATCCAAAAAGACCTCATCGATGATGCGTTTCATCATCTGGCCGCCGGAGCCGTGGCCCAGCAGGACGGTGCTATCGGTAACGCTATGGGACATATCGAAAACTCCAATCGTGGGTGGTGCCGGTGTGCGGGTGTGCCCGGGCTAGTCGCGGTAGCGGTAGTACGCCGCGCAGCTGCCCTCGGAGCTCACCATGCATGGGCCGACGGGGTGCTCGGGCGTGCAGGTGCGGCCAAAGAGCGGGCAGCTGCTCGGCGCAATGGCCCCGCGCAGCACGTCGCCGCAGCGGCACCCGCGCGGCTCGACCGTCGCCTCAACGGGCACGTCAAAGCGAGCGCGGGCATCAAAGCGCGAGAACTCGGGGCGGATGGAAAGGCCCGAGTTGGCAATCAGCCCCAGCCCGCGCCACGTGGTATCGCACGGCTCAAATACCTGCTCGACCAGCTGGCGCGCCACAGGATTGCCGTCGGCATTGACGCCGCGACGGTAGGCGTTGTCGATCGCGGGTTGCCCCTCAACAACCATCTGGACCAGCATGCAGATACCCTGCAAGATGTCGACCGGCTCAAATCCCGTTACCACGCCTGGAGTCTTAAACTCGTCGACCAAAAAGCTAAAGGGCGCCAAGCCCGTGATGGTGGCGACGTGGCCCGGCAGGATAAAGCCGTCGATGGTGGTCTCGGGATCGTTGGCAATCGCGCATAGCGCCGGCGGCGTGGTCTTGTGGGCGCAATAGACCGAGAAGTTTTGGAGTCCGCGTGCATCGGCCTCCAAAATGGCGGCGGCGATGGTGGGCGTTGTGGTCTCAAAGCCCACGCCCATAAAAATGACCGGGCGATCAGGGTTTTGCTCGGCTATATCGAGTGCATCGAGCGGGGAGTAGACGATGCGAATATCGCGCCCCGCCGCTTTTTGCGCAGCGAGCGAGGTGGATGATCCGGGCACGCGCATCATGTCGCCAAAGGTGGTGATGATGGCGCCGTCTATGTTGGCGAGCGCGATTGCGTGGTCGATGTCGCGGTTGGCGGTGACGCAGACGGGGCAGCCCGGGCCGCTCAGCAGCTTGAGCCCTGCCGGCATAATGGAGCGAAAGCCATAGCGCCCGATGCTCACAGTATGCGTGCCGCAGACTTCCATAAGGTTGATGGCGCGGTCGCCGACAAGCTCATGAATGCGCTCGATGAGCTCGCGAGCCAGCTTGGGATCGCGGAATGCCGAGAAGTCGATACCGGAGCGCGCCGGCTGCTCGGCCGCCACTAGTATGCCTCGGCCGGGTTGGTGGCAAGCTGGTCTTCTTCGACCAGCTCGGACATGGCATTAACGAGCTCGAGCGTTTCTTGCGCTTCCTGCTCGTCGACAATCTGGATGCCAAAGCCGGCGTGTACGAGAATGTAGTCGCCAACCTGCGCCGTCGGCACGAGTCGCAGCGACACGGGGCGCTCGATGCCCATCATGTCGACGGTGGCCTTGAGGTCGTCGTCGCGTTTGACTACTTTACCGGGAACGGCAAGGCACATATTGTTCCCCTTTTATACGCTTTGCGCTGGACGGGCGCTCAATAATCCATCAGTTGATGGTAGCGCTCGCGGGCGCTGCGGGCAAACGCGCTACACCTGTGAGACGGCGGCTTGTGGGCTGGCCGAACAGCCTATTGCGGTGCGACCTGTGCGAGGCGGGTGCGTGCGACTGCCGCCTGACCGTAGGCGATGCAGCCGTCGTTGACGGGTACGGAGTGAGGAACCAAGACAGTGAGACCCATGCTTTTGAGCTCGCGGGTGAGGAGCTGGAGCAGAAGTCGGTTCATGAACACGCCGCCCGAGAGCGCGACGGTGTCGATGCCCTCGTGCACGCAGATATCGCTGGCGATGCGCGCCGAGGAGCGCGCGACGGCGACATGGAAGTCGAGTGCGAGCCTGTCGGCGGGCGCTCCGGCTTCAATTCCTCCCAAAAGTGCCTCAAAGAGTGCTTTCTGGTCTAGAACATAGGGGCCGTCCAGCCACGATGGGCAAGATGCGAAATAGCCGGCGTTGTCGTCGGGAAAATGGGCGATTTCGTTGTCGAGCGCGCGCCAGGCGGCGGCCTCAAGCTCGATGGCGGGTTCGCCCTCGTAGGTTGCCTTGTTGCAGATGCCCAGAATCGCCGCCGCGGCATCAAAGAGACGCCCCATGCTGCTGGTACGCGGGCTGTTGATGCCGCGCTCGATCATGGTAGCTGTCACGCTGCGCGTTTGCTCGTCGAGGCTGTCCAAAAGCCGAGCGGCACCTGGGTGCTCGAGCAGGCCGAGCTCACTGAGCAGGGCAAAGGCGTTGCGGCGGGCGTCGCGCACGGAGGCCGCCCCACCGGGGAGCGCCCAAGTGCGCAAATGCGCGGCGTGCTCAAAGCCGCCAAGGCTGGCAACAAGAAACTCGCCGCCCCAAATGGTCCCATCGGTGCCGGCGCCGGTGCCGTCAAAGGCGATGCCAAGGACACGCGCGTCGGTTGTAAGCTGGCCCGCGGCGATGGCCTCGGCCATTACGCTCGCGATATGCGCATGATGGTGCTGCACCTCGACGAGCGGCAGATTGCATTTTCGCGCCTGCTCGCGCGCCCACTGGCCCGATAGATAGCTGGGGTGCACATCGCAGGCCAAGGCGGCGGGCGCCAAGTCAAAGAGATCTTCCAAGCGCGTGCGCGCGGCGTTCCAGGCATCGAAGGTCCCGCCGTTTTCAACATCGCCGATATGCTGCGACACAAAACAGGTCGCCTCGCCGTTCGTCCCTTCACGCGTGAGCGCAATCGTGGCCTTTTGTTGTGGCCCGCAGGCGAGCACGCAGGACGGAGCGCCGTCGAGCGCCGGCAACGGCAGTGGCTGGGGTGCATATCCGCGAGCGCGGCGAACGGGCATAATGGCGCCGTCGACCACGCGCACTACAGAGTCGTCGTAGCGCGAGAGGATCGCGCGGTCGTTACCGAGCAGCGCGTCGGCGATGCCGGCGGCAACGAGGTGTTCCCAGGCAAGGTCGTCGTCGGTCTCGATGGGTTCTTCGCTCAGGTTTCCGCTGGTCATGACGAGCGCGTGCATACCGCAGGCTTCTGCCGCGGCAAGCAACAGATGTTGAAGCGGCGTATAGGGGAGCATGACGCCGAGCTCAGGAAGGTCGTGCGCGACAGATGGCGCGAGAGCGAGGGCGTCGGGGGAACTGCCGTTGCCCTCGTCAACAGTGCGCCGGCGCAGCAGCACAATGGGGCGGATGCTGCCGGCGAGCAGATCGCGTTCAGCATCGTCGATATGACACAGGCGCTCGGCATCGGCAAGACTGCGCACCATGACGGCAAGTGGTTTGTTGCTGCGGCGTTTGCGACGGCGCAACTCGGCCACCGCTTGCTCGTTGGCAGCGTCACAGGCTAGATGGAATCCGCCCAGGCCCTTGATGGCGACGATGCCACCGCTGGCCAGCAGCTCAACGCAGCGCTCGATGATAGCGTCGCTGGCCTCGCGTGTGGTGCCGACGGTCGGTGTCGCGGACGAATTCCCGCACGCATCGCCGTTTACAGCCTCGCGCCACGTAATATGCGGCCCGCAATCAAAGCAGGCATCGGGTTGCGCGTGAAAACGCCGGTCGAGTGGGTCGGCATACTCCGCGGCGCACTTGGGACACATGGGGAAACGGTCCATCGATGTGGCCGCTCGGTCATAAGGCAGCGATCGGATGATGGTAAAGCGTGGGCCGCAGTTAGTGCAGTTGATAAAGGGGTAGTGATAGCGTCGGTCGGCGGGATCGAACAATTCGCGCAGGCAATCGTCACAGGTGGCGATATCGGGCGAGACGAGCGTCGTGTGCGCGGTCTGGTCCTGCGATGCTACGATGCGAAAGCCCTGTTCATCGGCGGCATCCCAACCGTTGGCTGCCAGGTCCACAACCTCGACATACTCTATGCGGGCTGCTGCAGGTGCATGCTCAGAAAGCGCGGCAACAAAAGCATCGAGCGCATCGGCCGGAGCGTGCGCCTCGATATGCACGCCGTCGCCCGCATTGAGCACCCATCCACAAATGCCATGTGCCATGGCCTCGCGATACACAAACGGTCGCATGCCAACGCCCTGCACAATGCCCGTCACATGAATATGCACATGCCGCATGCGACACCCCTCATCAAAACCGACCAAAAAGGGACAGGTTTATTTTGGTGGGTAAAACTTCTAAACCTGCCAAAACAAACCTGTCCCTATTTGGCAGGTGCGCTGCGGGAAATCCCGCTACAGCCCCAGGCTCTGCTTGGTGGCGGCGCACGTGAGCTCGCCGTGCTTAACGCCGCGCAGGCCCAGCAGGCGGTCGGCTAGTTCGTAGACGCGCTCGCCACGACCCTTGAGCGCCAGAATCTCCAAACAGTTGTGGTGATCCAGATGCACGTGCATGGTCGATACGATCTCGTCGGTGTAGTCGTGCTGCACCTCGTCCAGGCGGCGCGTCAGATCGCCGGTGTGATGGTCGTAAATCATGGTGAGCGACCCGATAACGTGCTCATCGGGCGTGCGCATCTGCTCTTTGGCGATCGAGGCGCGAATCAAATCGCGCACGGCCTCGGATCGGTTGGCCACGTCGCCGCGGCGCGCGATCTGTTCGTCAAAACGGCGCAGCAGGTCGTCGGGTGCGGTAACCGAAAAACGGACCAGCTCGGAGCCGGAACCACTACAGTGGCAGCCCGCGTCACCGTCCGCCCCGTGCGGATGCTCGTGCTCGTACCCGCAGCCGTGCTCGTGTTCGGCCACCTTACACCAGCTTCACGGAGCCGACGGAGTTGTGGTCGGCCTCGATGGCTTCCTCGTAGCCCTCGAGCGCGTCATGCGCCTCGTGGAGCGCGGCCATGGCGGCCTCGAGCTTGGCGCCGATGCGCTCCATGTCAAAATTCTCGGTCGCATGCAGCAGCTGATGGCTCCACTCGTGAGCGAGCTCGATGGTGTCGTCGACCTGCTTGACGCTCATGGCAAGCTGGCTCATGTTCATTCCGACGTCATGCATGGAAAATCTCCTTTTGTATGGGGCAGTTCAGTGGTTCAGATTTTACTACGCCCGCTCTGTGCGCAGCTGCATAAGAAAACGGGTGCGAGTCTGTGCGACCCGCACCCGTTCACTGGGGGCTGTTTGTGACTACCATACTATCCGTGGTTGCACTTGGTGCATCCAGAAGTCCGGCGAGCGGTGCAAAAGCGCTCATGGACGGCAGGCAGACGGCACCATGTAACAAGCGTATTACAGATGCTTCTCCAGCAGCGCCTGCAGCCTCGCCTTGGGCAGAGCGCCAACCGAGCGGTCAATCTCCTCGCCGTTCTTAAACACAATCAGCGTGGGGATGCTCATGACGCCATACTTCATGGCCAGGTCCTGGTTGTCGTCGACGTTGCATTTGGCAACGGCAAGCTTGCCCGCCAGCTCATCGGCAACCTCGTCAACGATGGGCGAGAGGGATCGACAGGGCCCGCACCACGGTGCCCAAAAATCGACCAGCACGGGCAGACTGTCGTTAACGATGGAATCGAAGTTCTCGGGGGTAATCTGATTAATGTCAGCCATGGTGACCTCCATAATGCGACGCGGTCCGGCCGCGTAAAACTCAGTACGACCGTGCTTATACCCAGCCGCCCGCAAAGCAACCACTCGCGGGCGGCTCTTTTATATAATGGTGGCCACGCAAACGATTGGAGAGCGCATGCCCACGTCACAAAGCCAGAAAAAAGAAGCCATCGCCCAGGCGACCGAGCAGGAGCTCGCATCGCTCGCGGGTCGCGGCGTGCGTATCGCGGGCAACGCGTGCTCGCCGATTGTGCTGGTCAAAGGCGATTTGGACGAGGCCGAGCGTTCGGGTGGCGAGCTTGCCGCCGGCCCGGATGGCGCGGCGTTGCGCAAGGCGCTTGGGGCCATCGGCTACGCGCCCGAGGATTTTTGCGTGCTGGCAAGCGTCGCCGGCGTGGGTGACGGAGCGATCGCGGTGGGCGAGACTCTGCCGTGCGAGCTGTTCCGCGAGGCGCTTGAGGCCTTGGACCCCGAGGCGGTGCTACTGCTCGACAACAACGCGGCTGATGCCATGCGCGAGACCTATGCCGATATGCTCGTGGCGATCGATGACTTCGACACCGCCATGCTCAAGCCCGGCCTGGTCGCCCATGTGCAGGGCCGCCGCGTGCTCGCGCTCGACGGCTTTGAGGCGGCACTCACCGACAAGGCCGCTAAGCAGCGCATGTGGGCATACATCAAGCAACTGACCCCGGCGGCCGCTCCGCTGTAGCGGATTGGCGCCGGCGAGCGATTGCCTGGCGGGCAAGGCGCGCCTCGAGATCGGCGCCGCACTTCTACATCACAGCGCGCAGCTCAAACCGATCGCCGCTAATGCGGAACTGACAGTTGCCATTCATGCGCTCCACGGCAAGTTTGATGCTCCTGGTGCCAAAGCCGTGGCCCGCATGCCGGGTCACGGGCATGCCGTCGACCATGCGCGGCGCGCGGTCAAACGTATTGGAAACTAACAGCAGCAGCTGGCCGTCCTCTAATCGCAGGTCAAGGTCGACGAATCGCTTTCCTTGGGGTGCGGCGCTTGCGGCGGTGATAGCGTTTTCCAAGGCATTTGAGAGCACGCTAAACAGGTCGGCGTCACCTACGTGGATGGTTTCGGGTACGGCGGCGCGCAGGTTGGCGGTAATGCCGTTTCTATTGATATCCGAGTTAAATGACGAAAGCGCGATGTTTACGGTCTCGTTGGCGCAGAAGCGGCGTACGGCGGTGCGGTCGCCGGCTTCGCAGAGTTCGTCGATGCGATCGAGCGCCTCGTCGGTGTGGCCCTCCTCAATTAAAGCGGCCAGGCCGCGTAGGAAGTGGCGCATGTCGTGGCGCAGAATCGACAGCTCGCGCCCAGATTGACGCCAAGCCTCGAGCTCTTTGATGGCGGCGCTGTCGCGGGTTTCGAGCATCCAGCGCTCTCGCTCGGCGGTTTCCTTTTCTTCGTATTCACGCAGGTAGACGGCGAGGAACATAAGGTAGAACGCGCAGAGTGCAAAGGCCAAAAACTCAACCGTCACCACCGAGCCCGAGTGGAACAGCGTGGTGTAGACGTTGGTGGCATAGTCAAAGACGTAATAGACGAGCGGCAGGATTAAAAGGATGCCCAGCTCGGTGGTGCTTTTAATCGCCAAGCGCGGACCGATGTCGCCGGCCCAATGCAGCAGGACGGCAAAGACGGCGAGTGTGGTCGCGATGCGCGCCAGATAGTACGCGATCTGAGAATCGGTTGCGGCAAATGCGGCGATGCCCATCCAATTGCTGAACTGGCAGCTCAGATAGGCACTCGTAATGCCGAGCACGGCAAGCAGCGGGCTCAGGCGGTAGCGCGCGCACAAATAGATGATGAGCGGCAGATGCACGACGAGCGGATATACCTGGCGGGCGAAAAGCTCTCCGCCGACGGCATTGGCGAGGCCAAATGCGCATCCGGTTACGGCGCCGACCAGCACCAGTTCAAGCGCATGACGCCGGTTGATCTCGATACCGCACAGCGCCGCCGAGGCAAAGACGCCAAAGAGCAACGTCGTGGCGTGGTGGATTGCCCAAAGGATCATTTCGACCGAGGAGACCATCAGTGTCTTCCACCCTCAAAGCGCACCGCAAAGTAGGCGTCTTGGAATCCCTGCTTGCAGCTGCGCGAAAGCGGGATGCAAGCGCCCGAGCGCATGACGATGTCCGTGCGGTCAAAGTGATCGATATTGCGCAGGTTGACCTGGTAGCTGCGGTGGCATTTAAAGAAGACCGCGTTTTGCTCCAAGCGGTCCTCGACGCTGCGGAACGACTCGAGTGCCTCGATATCGCGTCCGTCGCGCAGGTGGAAGACCACGTGCTTGTTGCGCGCCTCGGCATATTCGATGTCGGACAGGCGCAGGGCGTGGTAGCCAAAGGACGTTTTGATCACGAGCTCGTCGGTTGCCGCCGGGCGCATGCTCGAAAGCTCGTCGAGTAACTGCGCCAGGCGTTCGTAAGTCACGGGCTTGAGCAGATAGTCGAAGGCACGGACCTCGTAGGACTCCAGTGCGAACTCGGGCGACGAGGTGAGGAACACCAGGCGCACGGCGGTATCGGCCTGGCGCAATTCGCGTGCGGTGTCCATGCCGTTGACGAGCGGCATGATCATGTCGAGCAGAATGATGTCGGCGCGCGATGCGGCATGGCGGGCCAGTAGGTCCTCGCCGCGCGTGACGAGCGCAACATCGACCGCCGTGCCCGTCTCGGTCGACCAACGATCGATCATTCGGTGCAGTCTATCTAGAAAAGCGACGTCATCGTCGCAGGCAATAATCTTGAGCATTCGGCCCCCTTAAGTAGTTCGATTTTGCCACATCGGGCACGCGCCGCTTGCGGAGGTGCGGACCGTTTGCGCCCCACGGCGTGCAACTCGCGCCAAGCGGTATTGCGGTGGCGAAAGATGCCTCCTGCGCTATCGAGAGCTCGGCTAGCCTTAGCTTGCCAGTTCAAAAATGGACCTGCCACATGATTGAATCTTTATTTCAACTTTACACCTAGGTTTACAGCTGTCTTGTCAGCTGTAAACCTAGGTGTCATACTAAAGCCCCAAGATTCGCCAAAAGAGAGGGGCCTTGATGGCACAGAGCGCGAACATGGATGCGTCGGAGCTTGCACGCGATATCGCGGCCGGCCTGGCATCGGCAACGACGGCAACGGAGCGCGTGGCACTGGTGCCCGCAGAACTCGTCGAGGCCATTCAGCAACTAAAAACCCAACGTGACGCGGTAATCCTGGCGCACTACTACGTGGCGCCCGAGGTCCAAGCCGTTGCCGATTACGTCGGCGACAGCTTCTACCTGGCCAAGCTCGCCAAGAGCCTGCCACAGCGGACCATCGTGCTGTGCGGCGTGGAGTTTATGGGCGAGAGCGCCAAGCTGCTCAATCCCACTAAGACCGTGCTGCTGCCCGAGCCGGGCGCGGACTGCCCCATGGCTCACATGGTCAAGCGCGAGACGGTCGACGCGGCGCGCGCCGAGTACGGCGACGACCTGGCCGTGGTGTGCTACGTCAACTCCACGGTCGAGATCAAGAGCTGGAGCGACGTGTGCGTCACCAGCTCCAATGCCGTCAAGATCGTGTCCGAGCTGCCGCAGCAGCATATCCTGTTCATTCCCGACCAAAACCTGGGCCGCTTCGTAGCCGAGCAGGTGCCGCAAAAGCACATCATCCTCAACAACGGCTACTGCCCGCGCCATCACATTATCACCGTCGAGCAGATCGTCGACGCGACGGAGGCCCACCCCGACGCGCTCGTGCTGGCGCATCCTGAGTGCAAGGCCGACGTCCTGGCCGAGGCCGACTACATCGGCTCCACCGCCGGCATCATCAAGTACGCCGAGGAGTCCGACGCGAGCGAGTTCATTATCGTGACGGTCCGCGGCGTGCTCTACGAGCTCGAGCGCCGCTGCCAGGGCACCGGCAAGAAGTTCTACTTCCCCGCGGTGCAGCCCACCTGCGTCAACATGGATCTCATCACGCTCGAAAAGCTCGTGCGCTGCCTGGAGACGGGCGAGGGCGAGGTGCAGATCGGTGTGTCGGACGAGGCTGCCGACCAGGCAAAACTTACGCTCGACCGTATGCTCGAGTACGCAGCGCGCTAGAACAATGTGACATGAGGGGCAGTCCCTTATGCCACATTACAAGGGAGAGGATTCCTGTGAAAACCAAACAATACCCCGACATGGAGTGCGACGTCGTTATTGCCGGCTGCGGCGTGGCGGGCCTGTACGCAGCTCTCAACCTGCCGACGAGCACGCGCGTGATCATGCTCTCCAAGGGCTCGGTCGATGAGTGCGATTCGATGCTCGCGCAGGGCGGCATTTGCGTGCTGCCCGAAGGCTCGGACTACGATGCCTTCTTTGAGGACACCATGCACGCCGGCCACTACGAGAACCGCCGCGAGAGCGTCGACATCATGATTCGCTCGAGCCGCTCGGTCATCAACGACCTGCTGGCCATGGGCGTGGATTTTGAGCGCAAGGCCGACGGCAGCCTCAACTTTACCCGCGAGGGCGCGCACAGCCGTCCGCGCATCGCCTTCCATGCCGATATTACCGGCAAGGAGATCACGACCAAGCTGCTCCAGGCCGTTCGCAAGCTGGATAACGTGCAGATTTTGGAGCACGTGGCCATGACCGACATCCTAACGGGCGAGCGTGACGGTGCCACGGTGTGCACCGGCGTCGTCGCCGTTCCCGTGGACGAGAACAACTCGGTTCGTCCCGCCGACGAGCTGGTAAATACCGCCGAGGGCGCGCATGCCGGCGAGCCGTTTAAGATCCATGCCCGCCACACGCTGTGGGCAACGGGCGGCATCGGCGGCGTATACGACCATTCGACCAACTACCCGCAGCTCACGGGCGATGCCTGCTACATCGCTCAGGAGCATGGCATTAAGATGGAGCATCTGGACTACGTGCAGATTCACCCCACGGGACTGTTCTCGCCGCAGCCGGGTCGCACCTTCCTGATCAGCGAGAGTTGCCGCGGCGAGGGCGCGATTTTGCTCAACGCCGCTGGCGAGCGCTTTACCGATGAGCTTCAGCCGCGCGATGTGGTCGCCGCCGCTATTCGCGAGCAGATGAAGCAGGACGGTGCCGAGCACGAGTGGCTGAGTTTTGCTCCCGTCGAGCGCGATGTGGTGACCGGGCACTTTGCCAACATTCGCGCGCGCTGCCTGGAGGACGGTCGCGACATCTTGGACGAGCCCATTCCCGTTACGCCCACGCAGCACTACTTTATGGGCGGCGTATGGGTCGATAAGGACGGCCGCACTTCGATGCCAGAGCTCTACGCCGCGGGCGAGACGGCTTGCAATGGCGTTCACGGCAAGAATCGCCTTGCATCAAACAGCCTGCTCGAGGCGCTGGTCTGGGGTCGTCGCGCCGCGTGGTGCATGCGTACCGGCGAGTCGCTGGCCGTGGAGCAGGCGGGCGATCCCGCGCTCGATGGCCGTCATCGCGCTCTGAGCGCCGACACCCTGGCAATCGATGATTTGGCCCGTGCTGCCGGCACGCAGGCCGTGGAGGAGTAGACCATGAATCCCATTACCATGAAGCTCGTCGCCGATGATCTGATTCTGCAGGCCCTGCGCGAGGACATCACGTTCGAGGACGTGAGCACGGCGAGCGTGTGTCCCACGGCGCGCCCCGCCACGGTGGAGCTTATCGCCAAGGCCGACGGCATCATCGCCGGCTTGGATGTGTTTGCCCGCACCTTTGAGTTGCTGGATCCGCAGAGCTCGGTGCTGCTCGACGTTGCCGATGGCGACGAGGTGCACGCCGGCGACCATGTGGGTCAGGTGCGCGGCGACGCGCGCGTGCTGCTTTCGGGCGAGCGTGTGGCGCTCAACTACCTGCAGCGCATGAGCGGCATCGCTACCTATACGCACCAGATGGCTGCAGCGCTCGAGGGCACCAAGACTGTGCTCGTCGACACGCGCAAGACCACGCCGGGTATGCGCGTGTTTGAGAAGGCGGCGGTCGAGATCGGCGGCGGCAGCAACCACCGCTACAACCTGTCGACGGCCGTCATGCTCAAGGACAACCACATCGATGCCGCCGGTGGCGTGGCGCGCGCGATCGAGATGGCGCGCGCCCATGCGTCGTTTACCACGACGGTCGAGATTGAGTGCGAGAACCTGGACATGGTGCGCGAGGCTGTGGAGGCCGGCGCCGACATCATCATGTTCGACAACATGACCCACGACGATATGGCTGCCGCGATTGAGCTTATCGCCGGCCGCGCCAAGACCGAGTGCTCGGGCAACGTGGACGCCAGCAATATCCGCGCGCTCGCCGACCTGGGCGTTGACTTTATTAGCTCGGGGGCGCTGACTCACTCTGCGCCGATTCTCGACCTCTCGCTCAAGCACCTGCGTCTGTTGGACGGTAAATAATGGACGCCCGCGAGCGTCGCCGTGCCATCATGGCCGTGCTCGAGGGAGCCAAGGGACCCGTTTCGGGCAGCGCACTTGCCCGCGAGGTGGGTGTGAGCCGCCAGATTGTCGTGCAAGACATCGCTCTGCTGCGCGCCGACGGGCACGATATCGTGGCGACCAACCGTGGTTATGTGCTGCAGGAGGCCCCCAGCAGCCCCGCTGTGCCCACGCGCTTGGTCAAGGTTCGCCACAGCGTGGAGCAGGCGGGCGATGAGCTCACGAGTATCGTCGACGCCGGCGGCTCCGTGCTCAATGTGATCGTCAATCACCGCGTATACGGTAAGATCACGGCTGATCTGGACATCCGCAATCGCCGCGATGTCGAGCGCTATCTGCGCGATATCGAGAGCGGCAAGAGCTTTCCGCTGCTAACGGTGACCAGCGGCTACCACTTCCATCGCATTGCGGCGGAGGACGAACAGACCCTCGACGAGATCGAGGCGATGCTCAAGGAAAAAGGCTACCTAGCAGACCTGATGCCCTACGAAGACGATTTGTCCTAGTCGACGCCGCATCTATAAGTTGCGGTGAAATAGTTCCTAAAATCGGCATCCAAGACATAAAACAGGAACTATTCCACCGCAACTGCCAAGGGTCCCGCTCCAAATTAGCTGCCCACATATGCAAAAGGAGGCCTCCGCGGCGATGCGGAAGCCTCCTTTTTTTTGTGCACGGTGTACTTTTGAGTGTGCAAGTGGGGGAGTTGTTACTCCTCGACGATCTCGGTGATCGCGCCAGCGGGGCAAGCGTCCTGGCAAGCGCCACAGGCGACGCAGGAGTCCTCGTCAGCGACGGTAGCGACGTCCTGGAGCTCCAGAACGCCAGCGGGGCAGGAGTCGACGCAAACGCCACAAGCGATGCACTCGTCGGCATCAATTACGGGATGAGCCATGGTAGTTTCCTCTCTGTTGACCGACGCTACAGGCGATGCGCGCCGGTTTGATTCGGGCAAAAACATACCACGGGAGCGACCGTTTGCAATACCCTCTGGCCGGCATCTTCATACCGTTCGCCGAGTATGCCAAGGTTTACTAAAAAACGCGCAGGTGGGGCCGTTGAGCTGCATAAATGTTAGCTAAAGGTGACTTGAAATATAGGGCGATTGAGCGTGCTTGCGGAAACCGCATCCCATTATTTTGTCGAAAAACGGGTTGCAGTTTCCGGTTAGGCCCGCTAGCGGAAAATGCGAGCCGGTATCAGCTCTCAAAACGGGATACGGTTTCCGGTTGAGCCTTCAGACGGAAACTGCGACCCGGAATCCACGCTCAAACCGGGATGAGCTTTCCGCAAGACGGCCCCCAGGCACCCCCGGACGCAAACCTCAGCCATCTCTACATAGATCTCGATAGATTTGCCGAGAACTCAAACAGTGCGTCTACCTGCGCATTTAAGAACCTAAACTCTCAGCAATAAGAAATCTTATATGAATTGACTTAGATTTTGTATATTCCGGCCCATAAGGGGATACACTACATCCTGAAAGACAAGCCGAAGCGCCGCGCGACAGATCGTCGAGGCGGCGCGAACGCAAAAGAGAGAGGGAATTTCTAATGAGTAAGATTCTTGGTATCGACCTTGGTACTACTAACTCCGCAATGGCCGTTCTCGAGGGCGGTTCTCCGACCATTATCGTGAACGCCGAGGGCGACCGCACCACCCCGTCCGTCGTGGGCTTCCGTGCCGACGGCGACCGCGTCGTGGGTAAGGCCGCTAAGAACCAGGCTGTCACCAACCCCAAGAACACCGTGTTCTCCATCAAGCGCTTCATGGGCCGCAAGTACTCCGAGTGCACCTCCGAGATCAAGACCGTGCCGTATGAGGTCAAGGAGGGCCAGGGCGGCCGTGCCGTCGTCGACATCGAGGGCAAGGATTACACCGCTGAGCAGGTGAGCGCCATGACGCTCGCCAAGATGAAGGCCGACGCCGAGAAGTATCTGGGCGAGACCGTCACCGACGCCGTCATCACCGTCCCGGCCTACTTCAACGACGCCCAGCGTCAGGCCACCAAGGACGCCGGTAAGATCGCCGGCCTCAACGTCAAGCGTATCGTCAACGAGCCGACCGCTGCTGCTCTTGCCTATGGCCTGGACAAGCAGGGCACCGACCAGCGCATCCTGGTCTTCGACCTGGGCGGCGGCACCTTCGACGTCTCCATCCTCGACCTCGCCGACGGCGTGTTTGAGGTTCTGTCCACCTCGGGCGACAACCACCTGGGCGGCGACGACTGGGATCAGCGCGTCATCGACTGGATGGCCGATAAGTTCCAGCAGGAGAACGGTGTCGACCTGCGTCAGGATCCCATGGCCCTGCAGCGTCTGAAGGAGGCCGCCGAGAACGCCAAGAAGGAGCTCTCCGCCGCCCAGCAGACCACCATCAACCTGCCGTTCATTACCATGAACCAGTCCGGCCCGCTGCACCTCAATTACACGCTGACCCGCGCCGAGTTCGAGAAGATCACCCGCGACCTGCTCGAGCGCTGCAAGCAGCCTGTCACCAACGCCCTGCGCGACGCCAAGCTTAAGCTCTCCGATCTGACCGAGGTCATCCTCGTCGGCGGCTCCACCCGTATGCCCGCTGTCCAGGAGCTCGTCAAGACCATGACCGGCAAGCAGCCCAACATGTCCGTGAACCCCGACGAGGTCGTTGCCGACGGTGCTGCCGTCCAGGGCGGCGTGCTCACCGGCGACGTCGAGGGCATCCTGCTGCTCGACGTTACCCCGCTGTCGCTGGGCGTCGAGACCATGGGCGGCATCATGACCAAGATGATCGACCGCAACACCACGATCCCGACCTCCAAGACCGAGGTCTACTCCACCGCTGCCGACAACCAGACCAGCGTCGAGATCAACGTGCTCCAGGGCGAGCGCGAGCTTGCCCGCGACAACAAGTCGCTCGGTAAGTTCCAGCTGACCGGCATTCCGGCTGCCCGCCGCGGCGTGCCGCAGATCGAGGTCACCTTCGACATCGACGCCAACGGTATCGTCAAGGTCTCCGCTAAGGACAAGGGCACCGGCAAGGAGCAGCAGATCACCATCTCCGGCTCCACTGCTCTGTCCGACGACGAAGTCGATCGTATGGTCAAGGACGCCGAGGCTCATGCCGAGGAGGACAAGAAGCAGAAGGAAGAGGTCGAGGTCCGCAACCAGACCGACAGCCTGTGCTACTCCACCGAGCAGACCCTCAACGAGCTGGGCGACAAGGTTTCCGCTGACGTGAAGTCCAAGGCCGAGGCCGCTATCGCCGACGCCAAGAAGGCGCTCGAGGGCTCTGACGTCGAGGCCATCAAGGCCGCCGGCGAGTCCCTGCAGTCCGTGGCCTATGAGCTGGCCCAGGTTGTCTACGCCGACGCTCAGCAGCAGACCGACGGTGCCGCCGGCGCCCAGCCTGCCGACGATGACGTCGTCGATGCCGACTACGAGGTTGTGGACGACGAGGACAAGTAATCATGTCCGCCCGTAAAGCTCGCACGGAGGCGGCTGCCGCTGGCGCCGCCCCCGTTGACTCTGAGGAGAAGGACGTGAAGATTCCCGTAGAGGCCGTCGACGATACCGAGGCCAACGAGGCCGCGGCCGCCGAGGCTGCCGAGAACCAGGTAGAGGATTCCAACAAGGAGGCGACGATGACCGAGGACGAGATGGTGGAAGCTGCTATCCGCGCCGGTGAGGAAGCCGCCGACAACGACTTTAAGCTCAAGTTCGAGCAGGCCCAAAAGGAGCTCGCCGACGTGCGCAGTGAGCTCGATGCTGCGGCAGAGGCTCAGAAGGCCGCAGAGGACAAGGCAAAGGACGCCACCGAGCGCACCGCCCGTCTGCAGGCCGACTGGGAGAACTTCCGTCGCCGCACCGCCAATGAGCGTATCGCCGAGCGCGAGCGCGCGACCGAGAAGCTTGTCACCGCGCTGTTGCCGGTGATCGACGATATCGAGCGCGCGATTGACCATGCCCGCAGTCAAGAGCTTTCCGACGACTTTAAGCAGTTCGTCGATGGCGTTGACGCGGTACATGCCAAGCTGCTCGACGTGTTCGCGCACGAGGGCGTTGAGCCAATCGACCCCAAGGGCGAGGCGTTCGATCCGCTCGAGCACCAGGCCGTGGGTCGCGTCGAGGACGCGTCGCAGTACGACGAGACCGTCAACGATGTGTACCAGAAGGGCTACCGCATGGCGGATCGCATCCTGCGTTCCGCGATGGTGACGGTGACCTACGGTGGCGAGAAGCGCCCCGCACCGGAGCCCGAAGCGGCGCCCGAGGATGCTACGGCCGATACGGCCGAGAGCACCGAGGAGTAATTGAGAAGGGCCCCGGGGCAACACCCGGGGCCCTTTCTGGCCTAGTGCCATATGAAAGCATGAACCGTCGTCTGCATGGGCGGCGGACGTAACAGGAGAGGAGCTACGATGGCTGCAGGCAAAACCTTCTATGACATCCTGGGCGTATCCAAGAGCGCCTCCGACAAAGAGATCAAGAGCGCGTTTCGCAAGCTCGCGCAAAAATATCACCCCGATGCCGGCGGCGACGAGGCCAAGTTTAAGGAGATCAGCGAGGCCTATGAGACGCTTTCGGACGAGAAGAAGCGCAAAGAGTACGACCAGATGCTCATGTTTGGCGGTATGCCGGGCGCGGGCGGCGCGTATGGCGGCGGCTACGGTGCCGGCGCGGGTGCCAGCGGCTGGGGCGACATCTTCGACAGCATCTTTAGCGGCAACGGCGCCTGGGGCAGCGATTGGGGCTCGGGCTTTGCCGGGGCTGCGGGCGCTGCCGGTGCCGGCGCTGGCCGCAGCCGTGCTCGCAAGGGCGGCGACCTGTCGCTGACCGTCGATGTGACGGCCGAGGACGCGTTTCGCGGTGTGACGCACAAGGTCACCTATCGCATTCCCTCGACAGGTGAGCAGCAGACCATTACGGTCTCGGTGCCTGCGGGTGCGGTCGACGGCGGCAAGCTGCGCTACAAGCGTCGCGGCGAGTATGGCGTTGCGGGTGGCGAGCGCGGCGACCTGGTCGTGACCACGCATGTGGAGGAGCACCCGCTGTTTAAGCGCAAAGGTGCCGACGTGACCATGGAGGTACCGGTCTCGGTCTACGAGGCGGCGCTCGGCTGCACGGTGGACGTGCCGACGCCCGGCGGTGCGACGGTTCGTCTGAAGGTGCCCGCGGGTACCCAGACGGGCAAGAAGTTCCGCTTTAAGGAAATGGGGGCGCCCGACGTTAAGCACCGTGGCCGCACAGGCGCGCTGCTCGTCGAGATCAAGGTGCAGGTCCCCACGAACCTATCCGATGACGAGCGCGATGCCATGACCAAGCTGCGCGAGACCGACACACGCGACTATCGCGAGAAGGTCAACCGTTACAAGGCGACGTACTAGGGCGGTCGCGGCGCACGCCCGCGCCCACGGGCTTATGATGGACGATAACGAGACGGAAAGGGGTCAGGTAGCATGGCCGAGGACAATAGGAACAAACCGCTGTACATGATCAGCGTGGCGGCCGAGCTGACCGGCATGCACCCGCAGACTCTGCGCGTCTACGAGTCCAAAGGCTTGGTGAATCCCCAGCGCTCGGGCGGCAACACGCGTCTGTATTCGCGTGCCGATATCGAGCGCCTGGAGCTCATCAACCAACTGACCGACGAGGGCATCAACCTCGCCGGCGTGGTGCGCATCCTCGATATGAAGGAGCGTGCCGAGGAGCGCGAACGCGAGAACGAGAAGCTCCGCGCCCGCGTACGCCAGCTCGAGGACGAGCTGCACGAGTACAAGATGCAAAAGAAGATCACCGCCCTGGCCCCGCGCGACGGCTCAGTTAACCCCGAGCAAGTCATGCGCAAGCTGCTGGGCGCCGGCGGGGATTTGTAGTTACGCGGTTTTACCAAACCGCGTAACGGGCCGACGCTGCTCGACGTCCAGAGCGACAATTTGTCATTCAAAAGGCAAGGCATGACCAGAAGGTCTATGCCTTGCCTTTTTCATGCCAACTTGTTCGCTCTGGACGTCGCTCGCTGTCCGTCCTCTACCTGCGGCGTTGCCTTGCTCCGGATACGGCAGGGTAGTCATTGGGGACGTTCTTAAATGACTAGTCAAAGGGGACATTCTTGCGGCATTTGGCACTTGGGGACGTTCCTTTTGTGCCGGCACTTTGGGACACTCCTTGTTAGGAGAGTGATGCAAGGGGCTCGTCCTTTACTTTACCGAGATAAAGTGAACGTGCAGATTCGCAACCCACTCGCAACTGTTCTATGGCACGATATTGAATGAATGTATGCTATGCGCCCGAGCCTTTCGGGCAGAGTGGGAGACAGTATGGTCAAGCTGTACGAGGACGGCATCTACCTGCGCGGCGGCAGCGAGGTTGTGCCTGCGGCCGAGGCTGCCGAGCGCGGTATTACGCAGACGCCCGAGGATGCCAAGCGTGGCACCATCGCGTATTCGATCCTCCAGGCACACAATACGTCCGGAGATCCCGAGGCGCTCAAGATCCGCTTCAACGCCATGGCGAGCCACGACATCACCTTTGTCGGCATCATCCAAACGGCGCGTGCCTCGGGCATGGAGCAGTTCCCGCTGCCCTACGTGCTCACCAACTGCCATAACTCGCTGTGCGCCGTGGGCGGCACCATCAACAAGGACGACCACGTCTTTGGCCTTTCCGCTGCTAAGAAGTACGGCGGCATCTTCGTTCCGCCCCATATTGCGGTCATCCACTCCTTTATGCGTGAGAACTTCGCCGGCTGCGGCAAGATGATCTTGGGCTCCGACTCGCACACCCGCTACGGCGCCCTGGGCACCATGGCCGTGGGCGAGGGCGGCGGCGAGCTGGCAAAGCAGCTGCTGCGCGACACCTACGATGTCGCCTATCCCGGCGTCGTCGCCATCTACCTCACGGGCGCTCCGCGCCCCGGCGTCGGCCCGCACGATGTGGCGCTCGCCATCATCCGCGCCGTCTTTGCCAAGGGCTACGTCAAGAACAAGGTCATGGAGTTCGTGGGCCCCGGCATCGCGAGCATGACGACTGACTATCGCAACGGCGTCGACGTCATGACCACCGAGACCACCTGCCTTTCCTCCATCTGGGCCACCGACGAGGACACACACGCGTTTTTGGCCATGCACGGCCGCGGCGACGACTACCGCGAGCTCAAGCCCGCCGATGTCGCCTACTACGACGGCTGCGTCGAGGTCGATCTGTCGAGCATCAAGCCCATGATCGCGTTGCCGTTCCATCCTTCTAACGGCTTTGAGATCGACGAGCTCAACGAGAACCTCGAGGACATCCTGCATGAGGTGGAGCTCGAGGCCGCCAAGATCGGCGAGGGCAAGACGCACTTTAGTCTGCTCGACAAGATCGTCGACGGCAAGCTGCACGTGCAGCAGGGCGTTATCGCCGGCTGCTCGGGCGGCAACTACGACTCCGTGGTCCAGGCTGCTCGCGTGCTCAAGGGCGCTAACACCGGCTGCGGCGAGTTCTCGCTGTCGGTCTATCCCACGAGCCAGCCCGTGGCACTCGAGCTTACACGCCGCGGCTACATCTACGACCTTATGGAGGCCGGCGCGATTGTGCGCACGGCATTCTGCGGCCCGTGCTTCGGCGCCGGCGACACGCCTGCCAACAACGGCCTTTCGATCCGCCACACCACGCGCAACTTCCCCAATCGCGAGGGTTCCAAGCCGGGCAACGGTCAGCTGAGCGCCGTGGCCCTGATGGACGCCCGCTCCATTGCGGCGACGGCTGCCAACGGCGGCGTCCTGACGCCGGCGACCGACCTGCCCGAGGAGATTTGGGACGAGGCCTGCGAGTACACCTTTGACGACGCGCCGTACAAGAAGCGCGTGTACTGGGGCTTTGGCAAGGCTGAGCCGGCCGACGAGCTGGTCGAGGGCCCCAACATCAAGCCGTGGCCCGCGATGGAGCCTCTCGGCGACGACATCCTGCTCAAGGTGTGCTCCAAGATCATGGACCCGGTCACTACGACCGACGAGCTCATTCCCTCGGGCGAGACGAGCTCCTTCCGCTCCAACCCGCTGGGTCTGGCCGAGTTTACGCTCAGCCGTCGCGACCCTGCCTACGTGGGCCGCTCCAAGGAGGTCGACGCGGTGGAAAAGCGCCGCGTTGCCGGCGAGGCAGCGGGCGACCTGGTGGCACTCGATGCCGAGCTTGCCAGCGTGTTTGAGGCGCTGGTCGGCGCGGGTGTCGCGGCCGATGCCAAGGCGACTGAGTACGGCTCCATGCTCTATGCCAAGAAGCCCGGTGACGGTTCCGCCCGCGAGCAGGCCGCGAGCTGTCAGCGCGTGATCGGCGGTCTGGCCAACATCGTCCACGAGTACGCCACCAAGCGCTATCGCTCCAACGTGATGAACTGGGGTATGGTGCCCTTCCAGATGGAGGCCGAGCCCAGCTTTGAGGTGGGCGACTATGTCTTTGTGCCGGGTATCCGTGCCGCGCTCGACGGTGACCTAAAGGACATCGCCGCCTACGTGGTGCGCGCCGACGGTGCGGTCGAGCAGATTGAGCTCTACATTGCCGATATGACGGCAGAGGAGCGTGCCATCGTCAAGGCCGGCTGCCTGATCAACTACAACAAGTTCAAGGCCGCTGCCGAGTAACGCACTTAATTGTCCGCCCGGGGCTTACCCTTTCCCGCCCGCTCACGCGCTTCGCGAGGGTCGCGTTCGGGAAAGGGTAAGCCCCGGGCTACATTTCTGCGTTCTCGTTGGGTCTTGAGGGACGCTAATAAATAGACTTGCTTGATGCCGCCTCTGTTATCGGGGCGGCTTCTTTTGTCGAAAACCACCATGAAGGGGTAGGCGCCTTTGCGGTGGTTCCGTTTGTCTCGACCTGTAACATCTGGGCCCCTATTTGACGAGCGGTTGTTACAGATTGAGACAAACGATCGCCGCCGATCATTTCATCTCAATCTGTAACATCTAGGATCGAAAAGGGCCGCTAGATGTTACAGATCGAGACAGTGGAACATCGGAGCCGAAACCACCACAAAGGTGCCTGCCCGGCGGGTCCTTATTTCGATGGGGTCCAGGTTATTTCATCGTCAAATAGCCAAGTGCGTGCCGAGCCACTGTTGCGCGCTGTCTGCGGATCGGGCTCGCAGGTTTGTTCGTAGGCATCCTCGGTACACCGATCCATAAAATCGACGACTGCCGTCTGGTCGCCCTCCATGACGTAGATTACGTCGCCATCCGAGATATAGACCCCCGGTCCTTCATTGTCCACGCAGCCGGGGTCGTATGAGACGTTGCACAATTTGCTCCCGTTTGCCGCATCGAGCTCAAGGGT
The DNA here is from genome assembly GCA_902363125.1 of Coriobacteriaceae bacterium. Classification (GTDB taxonomy): domain Bacteria; phylum Actinomycetota; class Coriobacteriia; order Coriobacteriales; family Coriobacteriaceae; genus Collinsella. Next base: position 43,186 of record CABIZD010000010.1, on the reverse strand, counting down.
CGAATAATACCCGCCAACCATTTGGCCGTTCTTGGCTCGATATGTTGCGGCGCCGTACCACCGCTTAAACGTCTTGCCTTTGAGTAAACTGGTTGCCTTACCGATAAGCTGCTCATCTTGGGTATAGCGCGTGGCTCCAAGTTCGATTCGGGGATAGTTACTGACCCCAAGCGCTGCGGGCGTACCGTCGAAATCGACGGTGATCGAATCGGGTTTGACGATATCGGTGAGGATTTCGATGGGGTAGCTTACGGTTTCAACCGCCGCCTGCGTTGCCGAGGCAGGGAGAAATGCGAGATAGATAATTCCTACGCCGACTGCGGTAATCGCAAACGCTAAGACGAGCAGGCCGATATAGGTGGAGCGTTTCACGGCGGGTACCTCGCAAACAGTATGCATTCATTAAGATAAGCGATACCAGCTTACGACAATATTCAAAAGAAAGCGATCGGTCGAAATGACGGGGCGAAAAGGCCCTATTGGGCTTCGATTTGACCTCTAATAGGAATATTTGCCCCACTCATTCTGGGCGAGAGGTCAATAATTCAGTTCACGAGTCTTGAGCGATACTATTCTCACTAAACTCACTATTTTCACAGTAAGCACTATAAATACGATAGGGAGGACGACGAGAACGTTGTGACGTGCGATAGCTAAGCCGTTTAAGCCGGACTCTGACCTTGAATCTCCGCCTCTATCTGTGCGAACGGGCTATTGTCGGTTCTCGATTCCATCGCTGCGTTTTCGTTGGGTCTTGAGGGACGCTAATAAATAGGCTTGCTTGATGCCGCCTCTGTTATCGGGGCGGCTTCTTTTTGTCGAAAACCGCCACAAAGGGGACAGGCACCTTTGTGGCGGTGGGGACGAGCTCGATGTTGTTGTGATCGTTGAGCGGCATGTTAATGGGCACCTCTACAGAATTTCATCTGGGCTGGCGGGTTTGGTTGTTTTGGGGATGCCGAGTTTGGATGACGCGAAATCGTCAACATTGTCCTTAATTCCGTCTTTGGTGTAGACAGTGACCATATAGGTGCTGTGTCCGAATTCGCCCTTGTCGCGTGTTGCCCAGGCATCCCAGTAGGCGGCCCCGTTTCGCCCTTTGATTTTTCCGACACGGCGGAGTTCTGTTCGCTTTAATTTCTGGTTGCTATAGATGGTTCGACCGGCTTCCGCGGTGAGCCCGCACTGTCCAAGCAGCTTGTCGAGGACTTGGTTCATGTGGCGCTCATCGGTGTTTGGTGCGTAGTCGTAGGCGAGGGTGATGGAGTCAAGGGGCTGGTCGTCGATCAGATAATTCATTGTCTGAGGTTCGAGGCAGAAATAAGGAGAGCATCCGTCGACCTTGCCGAGCAACGGTAACTTGGACTGCCAACTTCCGGTGGGAATTGCATATTCGTAGAACACGCCACGGCAGACAAAGGAGAGCGAGGTGGCACGCGAGCCGGCGTCGATCATCCCGCAAAGATCGAAGGGCGAGGCGATACCAAAAGAAAAGGGCGTGATGACGATAAGGAAGAGCATCACGATGGGTATGGCGAGAATGGCGATGACGTTGCGACCGGTGGAATGAGACGGCTTCATATGCGCTCCTCGAGACAAAGAGCTGTTGAGGATAGGCAGAAATGGATATGTTCAGAGAACAATTCAAGTTTAATCTCATGGCGTGAGATGGTCGACCGTTAGCGTCGAAAACCACCACAAAGGTGCCTGTCCCCTTTGTGGTGGTGGGGAGCGCGCGGCTTCTTTTGGTGATAGTGTTAGCCGGCGGTATCATTAGGACAAATGGCGCGGGTTTGCATTGTGAGGTGCTTTGCTGTGAGAAGTCCTGCCCGTATTGGATTGATTGTCTTGGCGCTTGCGATCGCTGTGGTTGGCGCGGGCGCTGTCGGTATGGCATTTCTACCTGCTGCGGTGACGGAGCCGGTGGTCAAGCCTGTGACTCAATCTGTCGAACTTCTGACCGGCGACGACAAGCCTGAGACCATTACCGTTGATTTTGATGAGCAACCGGCTGCGCTGGGCATTAGTAATTATCCACGCATTCAGCTTGGGGCTATGCGCTATACCACGGATTCTGGTCTGATCGACAGGGCGTCCGAGCTGCTCAAGGGCAAAATCTTTAAGCGCTGGTATGGATATGCGTCCTATCGGGCAAAAGCGAACGACATGGTTGGCGGATGCCACTCTTCCATCGAGCTGGACACTGCAAACGGCGCAAAGTTATGTGATGTCTCGTACGATCCGGGCTACGAGGACAATGAGGGTCCGGGCATCTACATCATGGACGGCGATGTCGCCTATGTCATGGAGGGCGACCAGACCGAGCTCAACGATTTTATGGGCCAGTGTATCCAAGATGCCTATAAACAGACCTGCTTGCCTGACCCGCAGGCTGCACGCGATAGTGGGTCTGCCCGTACATGGCTGTTCGAGGATGAGATGCCCTGGACCGTCGAATCGGGAAGTACGGGTCCGGCGAAGGAGTAGAGACCGCGACCACCACAAAGGTGTCTGTCCCCTTTGTGGTGGTTTGCATGTCGTGGGAACACTCAGAAAATCTTATATATAGAGACTTAGATTTATGTATAAGATCGCACAAAGCTGGCAACAATACTTCTCGAACAACGTGAAGCCGCCCCGTAGGGCGGCCGCCCCAAGAGAGGTGATTCCATGAGAATCGATAAGCTAGCAATGACGTCGCGCGAGGCGTTGCAGACCGCCATGAGCACGGCTGCCGATGCGCAGGCCGGCGCGGTGGAGCCGATTCACCTGCTGTCTGCCCTGCTCGGTGCCGGCGAGCGCAATATCTCCGTGATCATCGAGCGCATCGGCGCTGATCCGGCCCAGCTCGCACGCTCCACGCAGGATGCCGTCGACCGCGCGCCCAAGGTTTCGGGCGAGGGTCAGCAGATGGGCCTGTCCAACGAGCTCGTCCGCGTCATCGAAAAGGCCGAGAAGAAGGCCACCAAGATGGGCGACAGCTTTGTGGTGACCGAGCATCTGCTGATGGCGCTTGCCGAGGACAAGGGCGAGGCTGGTCGTGTACTGCGTGACGCTGGCGTGACCAAGGAGCGCATCGAGCAGGTCTACGAGGAGCTGCGTGGCGATGACCGCGTGACGTCTGCCGAGGACAAGACCCAGTTTGAGGCGTTGGAGCAGTACGGTCGCAACATCTGCGATCTTGCCCGCGCCGGTAAGCTCGACCCGGTCATCGGCCGTACCGACGAGATCCGCCGTACCATTCAGGTTCTGTCCCGCCGCACCAAGAACAACCCCGTGCTCATCGGTGAGCCGGGCGTCGGTAAAACGGCTATCGTCGAGGGCATCGCCCAGCGTATCGTGGCCGGCGATGTGCCGAGCACCCTGCGCGACCGCGACCTCATCGAGCTCGACATGAGCGCGTTGGTCGCCGGCGCCAAGTACCGTGGTGAGTTCGAGGACCGCTTAAAGGCCGTGCTCAAAGAAGTGCAAAAATCCGAAGGTAAGGTCATCCTGTTCATCGATGAGCTTCACACCATTGTGGGCGCGGGTGCCACCGAGGGCTCCATGGACGCAGGCAACATCCTCAAGCCGGCGCTCGCCCGTGGCGACCTGCATGCGATCGGCGCGACCACGCTCGACGAATACCGCAAGTACATCGAGAAGGACGCGGCGCTCGCCCGTCGTTTCCAGACCGTTATGGTGAGCGAGCCTACCGTCGAGGACACCATCTCGATTCTGCGTGGCCTCAAGGAGAAGTACGAGATCTTCCACGGCGTGCACATCACCGATAGCGCGCTCGTGGCCGCCGCCGACCTCTCCGATCGCTATATCGCCGACCGCTTCCTGCCCGACAAGGCCATCGACCTGGTCGATGAGGCGGCAAGCCGCCTGCGCATGGAGCTCGACAGCATGCCGGTCGAGATTGACGCCACCACGCGTCAGCTCACCCAGCTGCAGATCGAGGAGCAGGCGCTCATGAAGGAGACCGACGACGCCTCCAAGGAGCGTCTGGAGGCCCTGCGTCAGGAGATCGCCGAGGTCCAGGAAAAACTCAACGTGCAAAAGGCTGGCTGGCTCAACCAGAAGAACGCCATCGACCACGTGCAAGAGCTCAAGGGACAGCTCGACGAGGCCAGGAGCGAAGAGGAGCGCGCGACGCGCAATGGTGATCTGGGCCGTGCGTCCGAGCTGCGCTACTCCGTGATTCCGGGCCTGCAACAGCAGATTCAGGATTCCGAGGCTGCGCTCGAGGCGCAAAAGCAGCAGGACGGCGAGGGCCTCAACGAACAGGTGACCTCCGATGAGATCGCCGAGGTCGTGAGTGCCTGGACCGGCGTGCCCGTGTCCAAGATGATGCAGGGCGAGCTCGACAAGCTGAAGGGCTTGGAGGGTGAGCTGCATAAGCGCGTCATCGGCCAGGACGAGGCCGTCTCCGCCGTCGCCGCGGCCGTGCGCCGCAGCCGTGCGGGTCTCTCCGATCCGGACAAGCCCATCGGCAGCTTCTTCTTCCTGGGCCCCACCGGCGTGGGCAAGACCGAGCTCGCCAAGGCGCTTGCCGAGTGCCTGTTCGACGACGAGCGCGCGCTCGTGCGTATCGACATGTCCGAGTACATGGAGAAGTTCAGCGTCCAGCGTCTGATCGGTGCGCCCCCGGGATACGTGGGTTACGACGAGGGCGGCCAGCTCACCGAGGCCGTGCGCCGTCGCCCCTACTCCGTGATCTTGCTCGACGAGATGGAGAAGGCCCATCCAGATGTCTTCAACGTGCTGTTGCAGGTGCTTGACGACGGCCGTCTGACCGACGGTCAGGGTCGCCAGGTGTCCTTCAAGAACACGATTATCATCATGACGTCTAACGTGGGCTCCAAGGCTATCGCCGAGCTTTCGGGCAAGGACGAGGAGGAGATGCGCCATCAGGTCGACGCGGCCATGGCTCAGACCTTCCGCCCCGAGTTCCTCAACCGTATCGACGATATCGTGGTGTTCCATCCGCTCGGCATGGCGCAGATCGAGAAGATCGTCGACATCCAGCTCGCCGACGTCCGCGCGCGTCTGGCCAAGGAGCGCATGACGCTTGCCATCACCCCGGCGGCCAAGCAGATGCTCGCCGTGGGCGGCCTGGACCCGGTCTTTGGCGCCCGTCCGCTCAAGCGTCTGGTTCAGCGCGAGGTCGTGGATGCCATCGCCGCCGCTATCATCGACGGCACGGTGCGCGAGGGCGATCAGGTGACGGTCGATGCCGACAAGGACGGCGGCTTTACCGTCGTGTGCGACAACACGCCGGCGGCCACCTACGAGGTCCCCGACGCCGAGTAGGTTTTGGGCCATGCCTTAAAATCTACCAGCCGTCTCTAAACGCCAAGGGCGGCGGATCCAATTGGGTCCGCCGCCCTTTTTCGTGCGACAATCGATGATATTGAACGGATGCGATGCGAGGAGCTATGCAGATGAAAGACGAGATCAAGACAAGCGCGCCGGCGACCGATGCCGCACCCGCCGCACCCAAGCCTGTGCCTAAGCCGGCGCCCAAGCCGCGCGACCCCTACATCCGTGCCGAGAACGAGGACGATGACGGCTACGATCCCTACAGCGATCGCCGCCCCGAGCGCGAGCCGCTGTTCGAAGCCGACCCCTGGCGCTAGTTGCATCAAGTAGCTAATTTGGCGATGATTTCCTGGGACGGGGTAGTCAAAAAAGTCCCGTCCCAAATCGACTGTCCAGGGAGTCGCATTCGAGCTTGGTTGCCCTCTCAGCCACTCGGCATCCTTCGAGCAGTAATAGTGAAAAAACTTGCTTAAGTGTTAATCAAGTCAGACATAATCTTGATCTCTAATTAATCAAGAATCGCTATAATTTTGATTAGCTAGAGAGCAAGATTGGAGAATCATGGCATTCAACGACTTGATCGCCCAGAAAATAAAGGACTTTGAACAGCAGGGGGTTCCGCAGGTCTTTGAGCGAGACCTTGATCTAGGAAACCCACAGGAGCCAAAGCGCGACAACATCGTAAATGTGATTGTGGGGGCCCGCCGTTGTGGAAAGACGTATCGCCTGTATCAGGAGATGCGGCGGCTTCAGAGCCGGGGCGTCGAGCTTGACCGGATGCTTTACTTCAATTTTGAGGATGAGCGCTTGCGCCCGTATGAGCCATCGCTGCTGGCGGACGTGCTCGACACGTTCTATGCGCTGTATCCTGTTGCTCGAACCGAGGGCGCTTACATTTTCTTTGACGAGATCCAGGAAATTCCCGAATGGGGTGCGTTTCTGCGGCGTGTAGTCGATACGGAGAAAGCGACCGTCTATGTGACGGGATCTTCTTCTAAGATGCTGTCCTCAGAACTTAAGAGCGAGTTCAGGGGTCGTTCTCTTGTGCGAGAGCTTTTTCCGTTGAGTTTTTCGGAATACGTTCGATATAAGACGGGGAGCGTTCTCGAGTCAGATGCGACCTTTTCCCCGAGCGATGCAGCGCTGCTTCGACATCATCTGATCGGGTATCTTGAACGAGGGGGATTCATCGCGACACTTGAGCAGACGCCTGCAGACGCGATTCAGCTGCTACAGGAATATGCTTCGCGAACGGTCGCCATGGACGTCGTTGAACGTTACGACGTCAAGAACCCTCGCCTGGCATCGCTGTTCTTGACGCGGTGTATGGCATCTTCGGGACGAGAGCTGTCAGTGAACAAAGTGTACAACGAGTTCAAGAGCAGACAGATACCCGTCAGTCGTAATTCGCTCAGCGACTTACTTGAGTATTATGAGGACGCCTACCTGTTATTTTCTGTGCCGGAGTTCACGCGTTCACTGGCAAATAACATGCGGTCTGCGTCTAAGGTCTACGCTGTCGACCCTGCGATGTTTGGAGCATTCTCTCCCGCATCGGCATTGGACCAGGGCCAGAGGCTCGAGACCGCAGTGTTCAATGCGCTAAGAAGAAGGACTCCCGCGGTGAGGACCGGCTCGGTCTGCCGCCTGCTAATCAAAGAGAAGAGCAAAAGCCATGAGGTGGACTTTGTGGCTGGGGATGCGCTTCTCATGCGGGCTTATAGCCTGATTCAGGTGAGTGCGGATATGGCAAGTGAGAAAACGCGCGAGCGCGAAATCGCCGCGCTTGATGCCTCGATGGCCCAGTTTGATCTTGGCGAGTCGGCAATCGTTACCATGGATGAACAGACCGATATTCCATGCGAGCACGGTGTGGTACACGTTATGCCCGCATGGAAGTGGCTCCTTGCCTAATCATCTATGGGCCTGTGGGGTCAGGACCTCCTGGCTCCTTCATCACGGTTGGGGAGCACCTTGCTGCGCCAGGCTAGTCCTGGGCTTTGATACTCGGCAGCAGGATCTGCGCGAGGTAGTCGGTTTCGAGCTTAGTGGCACCATCGGCCTTGCCGTCTTTACCCACCAGGTCGTTCTTGATCTGGCTATACGTATAGCGGTTGCCGGTCGTCAGCTCGACAAGCTCAATGGCCGTATCCATGGGGTAGGTCGACACGGGATTCTGCGTCCGCCCGTTGATGGTCTGGGGCACCACGTACGGATAGACGGGGCCGCTGGCGTAGACGGTATAACCGTTGCCTAGATTGGCCGCACCCAAAACCGTATCGCCTTCATCGGGCGTAAAGCTCTCGCCCTCGCGCACCGCGACGAGCGTCACGAGCGGCGTATTGGCGTCGTCGCCCAGATAGATGCATAGCGTGCTTCCGTTTTGCCAAGTTGCGACCTTGCCGTACCACTCGACGGGAATATCGAGCTGGTAGAGGTCGGTTGCCTTGTGGCGAGCGTCAGCATCACGGGACGCCTGTGCCTTTTGCGCGCTCACGGCATTGACGGCGGCGTCGCGCCGCGCGGTTGCTGCCTGCTGGAGCACTTTGGCAGCCGCGGCGGAGCTCGCACCGCCCTCCTCGGCATACTTGGCGGCGGCATCGATCTGGTCGTCAGTCACCGTGTCGGCCGAAGGCACCTTGAGCTTAAAGGTGGCCTGGGCACTTAAATCCTGTCCATCGCTCTTAACGGTGACCTGCGTCTTGGTGGTCGGGACGGTATAGATGGTGCCGTCGGCCGCGATGGGGGAGGCAGCGATGGAGAGCGTGTAATCGCCGGGCAGCAGTTTGATGCCGCGGCCGTGCTCGTCAACATAGAGCGTTTCGCTCACGGAGGAGCCGTCAGAATCCTGACCGCTCACCTGTACGGGAATCTTGGAGCCAGTGGAACAGTCGAGGCCCGCGGCATGCATGCCAATCTGCACCGACATCATCGTGTGGGCATTGGCGGCGACAGCGGCAGCCTGCTCTTGCTGATATCCGTTCCAGGCAGCATAGCCTGCACCGCCGGCGACGAGCGCGACGGCCACGACACCGGCGACCATCAGATTGCGGCGCTTGGGCGACATCTTGCGATGGCGGACCTCGGCCTCGCGTGCCGAGGGAACGGACGGCAGGGGTATATCGCCCATGGCGATGGTCTCGTCCACGGCTGGTGCGGAACCCAGGCCAGGAAGCTCGCGAGTCAGCGAATCCTCGGCCGGCAAGCTGTCGAGCAAGACGGTTTCCTCGCCCGTGTCGGATTCGGGCTGGTTGCCGGCCTCGCTTTCGGTGCCTTCGTGATCTGCCTCATCCTCGGCAGGCTCAACGTCGCCTGCATCCTGATTATCGGATTGCGCCTCGGTTTCCGGCTCATCCTGCACATCAACGCCCGAATCGTCAAACGCAATCTCATCGAGTGAAATCCGGTCTAAGCTCTCCAAGGCCTCAGCGCAAGCTTCTGCATCTTGGGCCGCATCCTCTTGGCCCATCGTCTCATCATTCATACATCCCCCAAGCTCAATATCGGGACAACACTGTACCCAAAAATGGAGCCATATAAAGCGCGTGCGAAATATAAGATCCGATTTAACCTGAGCGCATCGTTCGGCCGCATCCTCGCGGCGGCAAAAGGCCCCCGGAACGCGAACGAATCACATTCCGGGGGCTCTACAATGCGTTGAGTTGCGCGGAGCCGGCTATGCTGCTTCGTGCTCAAGCGATGTCTGCGCCGGGCGCGTTACTCGGCGTGTGCGTAATCCACCTTGGCGCGGCGAGCGGTAGCCTTCTCCCAATCGCTGGTGCCCTCAAAGACATCCTGCTTGTAGGGATTGCGGCCGAGCTTCTTGGCGCGGTAGGCGATGTAGATGATCGCGGCGACGTTGGCGACCAGTGCGGCGATCGAGACCGCGGTAGCGGCGCCGGGGTCGAGCGTGGAGTGGGTCACAAAGATGGACTCCTCCTGGAAGTAGGGGAATACCTGGGCAAACATGCACCAAATAGCCAGCGTAAAGGCGCGGTTCTGGATCCAGCCGCCCTTGTTCCAGATAAAGGCGGCGACGGTGGGCGCCAGCAGCAGCGCAAAGCCGCAGAACCAGGAGTGGGTGGGCAGGCAGTTGTAGGTGTAGCAGAAGTTCCAGATATCGTAGGCGATGATGTAGACCCAGGTCATATCGGGCCACAGCATGTCGGTCTGATCCTCGGAGGCGTAGACGCTCCACCAACCGGTCATGCAGAAGATGTTGATGATACCGGCGATGCCGTTGAACACGTTGTTCCAGCCGGCCAGCTGCGTAGCACCTTCGGAGGTGACCCAGGTGGACTCGCCCAGGACAAAGAAGTGATAGGCGCTCTCGAAGTCGGACACGACGGCGATCATGATGTTGATGGCGACGATCACAAACGGCCACGCGCGGAACCAATGCGCCTTGCCGATCTTTCCCCACTGGTACTTAATGGCAATGAAGCCCCAGCAACCGGCCAGCGCCGCGTATACCTTGGCGTAGTGGAACCAGCTGTTCTGGTACACATGGGTGGGGTTGGTGAGCGCCCACTCGGCACCCTGCGAAACACCGACGGCGATGGCGACACAGTAGATGGTCATGGCCAGCGGAGCCACGCCAAAGATAATTGCCGCGCCCAGCTTGGTGCGGCGGCCGACCTCGTTGAGCACGATCAGGCCAATAAAGACCATGGCCCAGCCGGCCCAGTGGATAAGGGTATCGCTACCCCAAACATCGAACAACATGCTGCTCTCCTTTCACACGCCCGCGGCCCCTCTTCTGATCGCGGACAGTTTGGCCAAATGTCGTCAGTTCTGGGGCTTGCGCTCCGGATACTTGGCGGTATAGCCCTCGATGTGGAGTGTCGAGGCGATGATTTCCTTGACCGTCTCGTCGGGCACATCGGGGTGCGTGCGGATATACATCAAAAGACCCATGATGAGGGTGTAGAACGTCTCGTAGACATGGTCGATGCGTAGCTCATGATGGGCGACAAAATCCACCACGGTGGTGTCGCAGATATACTGCGCCACGCGCTGGACCACGTTGTGCAAAAAGCCGCCGTAGAGCGCGCCGCTGCTTGAGGTGAGCGTACTCGGCAGCTCGTGGCCGCTGGCGACCAGGCGCTTAAAGAGCGGCGCGACGGTGTCGAGCGCGCCCTCGATATCACCGACGGTGCGGTTGGCATTCCACTGCTCGAGTTCGGAGATAAAGCCGTCGATCGCCTCGTCCATAACAGCGGTGACGGCGGCGTCCATATCGGCAAAGTAGTGGTAGAACAGCGAGCGCGTGCAGCCGGCTCGCTTGGTCACGGCCGATACCGATAGGTGGGACACGCCCAGCTCGGAGCTTACGGTACGCACGGCATCGAGGATCTCGCGACGGCGTTCGTCGCCCGTCAAGCGCTTTGCCGCGCTATCGGATGCGGGGACGGCATCGACCACAGAGGTATCTGCTGTGTTGTTGCTCATGTTTTGCCGCCTTTCATCCTCTTTTGCCTGACCGTTCGCCTAACAGTCTTGAATATTGTTGACGGTTCGTCAATACTATTTTTGACACAATGTCAACAATGGCGGGTGAACGGCATGGGGCATGCCCGGCCTGCAAAAAAGAGGGGCGCCGCGGTCTCGCCGGGCTGTGGCAAGAGAAGGGACAACCATGATTCTCAACGGACCGGGAATTAGCTACACCGAGCCCGACATCGGTTCGGAGTTCGTGCCGCCGCTGCCGGAGCATCCGCGCGAGGCAATCGTCAAACTGTGTGAGCACTGCACCAACCGTCTGCTGCATCGCGACGAGCTGCTGGGCTACGAGTACTGGTCGTTTGCCGAGGCCGCAACCGACGAGCAGGCCGAAGTGCTCTGCAAGATGAAGATGCGCCGTCCCTACACGCTGCCCGAGATGGTCAAGCTCACCGGCATGCCCGAGGCTGATATCGAGAAGATGCTCGACGATATGAGCTACACGGGCCTGCTCGAGTACAACTGGGAAAACCCCGAGCGCGCCAAGCAATGGGTGTTGCCCATGCTGGTGCCGGGTTCCGCCGAGTTCCTCAACATGCGCGTGAGCCAGCTCGAGGAGCACCCGGTCTATGCCAAGTTCTTTGAGCAGGCGTCCAAGGGACCGCTGTCCAAGGCCACGCCGATGGTGCCGCCCGGTGGTGCCGGCATCGGCATGCATGTCATTCCGGTCGAGAAGGCTATCGATGCCGCGAGCACGTCGGTGCCTATTGAGCATATCGAGCACTGGCTCGACAAATACGAGGGTAAGTATGCCGCCAGCACCTGCAGCTGCCGCGCGAGCCGTCGCGTGATGGGTGAGGGCTGCGCCGACGACCCGGCCGATTGGTGCATCGCCGTGGGCGATATGGCCGACTACGTGGTCGAGACCGATCGTGGCCATTACGTGACCCGCGACGAGGTCTACGACATCCTGCGCCAGGCCGAGGACAACGGCTTTGTGCACCAGATCACCAACATCGACGGCGAGAACAAGATCTTCGCCATCTGCAACTGCAACGTCAACGTGTGCTACGCCCTGCGCACCTCGCAGCTGTTCAACACGCCCAACCTGTCGCGCTCGGCCTATGTCGCCAAGGTCGAGAAGGACAAGTGCGTGGCCTGCGGTCGCTGCGTTGAGGTGTGTCCGGCCGGCGCCGCCAAACTGGGCCAGAAGCTCTGTAGCAAAAAGGCCGGTGGACAGGTGCCCGAGTATCCGCGCCAGGAGCTGCCCGATGCCACCAAGTGGGACCACACCAAGTGGTCGCCCAACTACCGCAACGACAACCGCATCGAGACGCACGAGTCCGGCACCGCTCCCTGCAAGACGGCCTGCCCCGCGCACGTTGCCGTTCAGGGCTATTTGAAGCTCGCGGCGCAGGGTCGCTATGACGAGGCCCTAGCACTCATTAAGCGCGAGAACCCGCTGCCCGCTATCTGCGGCCGTGTGTGCAACCGCCGCTGTGAGGATGCCTGCACCCGCGGCCGTGTGGACGCCGCCGTGGCCATCGACGAGGTCAAGAAGTTCATCGCCCAGCGCGATCTGGATGCCGCGACCCGCTATGTCCCACCTGTGGTGACCCCGACGCGTGCCGGCGGCTTCGACCAGAAGATCGCCATCATCGGCGCCGGTCCGGCCGGTCTGTCCTGCGCCTTTTATCTGGCCGAGAAGGGCTACAGGCCCGTCGTGTTCGAGAAGAACGAGCACCCGGGCGGCATGCTTACCTACGGCATTCCCAGCTTTAAGCTGCAGAAGGATGTTATCGAGGCCGAGGTCGAGGTCATTCGCCTGATGGGTGCCGAGTTCCGCTATGGCGTGGAAGTCGGTCGCGACGTGACGCTCGACGAGCTGCGCGCGCAGGGCTTTAAGGCCTTCTACGTTGCCATTGGCTGCCAGGGCGGCCGCCTTGCCGGCATTCCGGGCGAGGATGCCGAGGACGTGACCGTAGCCGTCGACTTCCTTCGCGAGGTCAACAGTGGCAAGATCGACGCGTTGCCCGGCCGCACCATTGTGGTGGGCGGCGGCAACGTGGCTATCGACGTTGCCCGCAACGCCTGCCGTCTGGGCTCTGAGCATGTTGAGATGTTCTGCCTGGAGAGCGAGGCTCAGATGCCCGCCAGCGAGGAGGAGCGTCGCGAGGCCGTTGAGGACGGCGCGCACATCAGCTGCGGCTGGGGCCCCAAGGAGATTCACTTGGACGAGGCCGGTCGTGTCTGCGGTATCACCTTCAAGCGCTGCACGCGTGTCTTTGACGACGAGGGCCGTTTTGCGCCCGAGTACGACGAGAACGACCTGCGCCGTGTCGATGCCGACCGTGTCGTCATGTCGATTGGCCAGTCCATTGTGTGGGGCGACCTGCTGGCTGGCTCCAAAGTGGAGCTCGGCCGCGGCCAGGGTGCCCTTGCCGATCCCCAGACCTATCAGACTGCCGAGCCCGACATCTTTGTGGGCGGCGACGTCTACACCGGCCCCAGCTTTGCCATCGACGCCATCGCCGCCGGCCACGAGGCCGCGGTGTCCATCCATCGCTTTGTGCAGCCGGGCTCCACGCTCACCATCGGCCGCAACCAGCGCCGCTACACCTCGCTCGACCGCGACGACGTTGTGCTCGAGAGCTACGACAACGCGAGCCGCGAGGTTGCCCACGTGGACCGCGAGCGCGAGAAGGCTGCACCGTTTAGCGAGTATGTTGAGACCTTTTCCGAGGAGCAGGTGCGCGCCGAGACCGCCCGCTGCCTGGGCTGCGGCGCCTCGATCGTCGACCCCAACAAGTGCATCGGCTGTGGCCTGTGCACCACCAAGTGCGCGTTCGACGCCATCCATCTGGATCGCGACCGCCCCGAGTGCTCCACGATGGTCAAATACGAGCAAAAGCTCCCAAGCCTCGGCAAGTACGCGCTCAAGCGCGCCATCAAGATCAAATTCGGGAAGAAGTAAGAAACGCAACAAGCAGGAGAACGGCGCAGAGAGCGGTTGGACAGCGAGCGAGTCCCAGGCGTGGCGAGGTGCCTTGAAAGAGGAGGGCATAGGGCTTTTGCCCATGCCCGACGATTGAAAGGCAGATCGCCCGTCTGGGGCTCGCGCAGCGTCAAGCCGACCGCCGTTCGGTAGAACGGCGGAAGGAATTAAAAGTGCACGAGCTCGGAATCGTCTATCACATCATTCGCGATGTTGAGAATGTGGTGCGCGCTCATGGCGTGCGTCGCGTTTCGAGCGTCACGCTGCTGCTGGGCGAGGTCTCGGGCGTCGTTCCCGACTTGCTGCTCGACGCTTGGCGCTGGGCGGCGGATAAAAAGCCTATCACGCAGGGCGCGGAGCTTATCGTGGAGCCTGTCGAGGCCGTGACGCATTGCGAGGCGTGCGGCCGCGACTACGCGACGGTCGAGCACGGCAAGACTTGCCCCCATTGCGGCAGCGGTGAAACATACCTGCTGCAGGGCCAGGAGGTCATGATCAAACAGATCGAGACCCCCGACGAGGACCCGGCAGACGCTGCTCCTGACGGCCTCTCCGACGCCCCCGATGCCGTCGACGCCGCCAACCCTCTCCACATCGCCTAACATCTAATGTCTACATGGGCTAGAGTTCTAAACATATTTGCTTCGGTTAGTCAAGTCATGTCTGTTTAAACAAAATGGTGGCACGCAGACGCATTGGGATTCACCTAAAAGCGGTCTTAACGAACGGTGCACCTTTATATGTCTTTGAAAACAATCAGCAAATCACGTTTTAGCAGGCAATGAGCTGTAAACCAGCAACGTAACCAATTTGTAACAAACTTAGACGTTTAAACAAATAATCCAACCTTTTGCGAATTTAGCTATAATTCCACAATCCAAACAGGTATACTCCTTTCATGTCGTGTAGGAAATACGTAGACAAAAAGGAGGTTATGTGATGGTAAGTATTGTTCTTGCTAGCCACGGGGACTTGGCAGCTGGAATCAAGCAGACGGGCTCGATGGTCTTTGGCGATCAGCCGTCTGTTGCCGTGGTCTCGCTCGAGCCGAGCATGGGCCCCGACGACTTCCGTGCCAAGGTCGAGGAAGCAGTCGCTTCCTTCGAGGACCAGGAGCAGGTGCTCTTCCTCGTTGATCTGTGGGGCGGCACGCCGTTCAACCAGATCAGCGGGCTCATCGAGGGCCACGATTCCTGGGCTATCGTCACCGGTGTCAACCTGCCTATGCTCATCGAGGCATATTCGCAGCGCTTTGACGCAAAGAACACTGCACATGCGATCGCAAAACATCTCGTGACTGAGGCTAAGGCTGGCGTGCGCGTCAAGCCCGAGTCTCTGGAGCCCGAGGAGAAGAAGCCGGCTGCGGCCGCCGCTGCTCCTGCAGGCGCCATTCCTCCGGGAACGGTCATCGGCGACGGGCACATCAAGATTGCCCACGTCCGTATCGACACCCGTCTGCTTCATGGTCAGGTGGCCACCACGTGGACCAAGCAGATCAACCCCAACCGCATCATCGTGGTTTCCGACGGCGTTGCTCACGACGAGCTCCGCAAGACCATGATCGAGCAGGCTGCCCCTCCGGGAGTCCATGCCAACGTCGTGCCCATCAAGAAGATGGCCGAGGTCGTCAAGGACACGCGCTTTGGTGACACCAAGGCCATGCTGCTCTTCGAGAACCCGCAGGATCTGCTCAAGGCCATCGAGGCCGGCGTCGACATCAAGGAAGTCAACATCGGTTCCATGGCTCACTCCAAGGGCAAGGTCGTCGTCACCAACGCCGTCGCCATGGGCGATGACGACGTCAAGACTCTCGAGGCTCTCAAGGCCAAGGGCGTCAAGTTCGAGGTTCGCAAGGTTCCTTCGGATTCCTCCGAGGATCTCGACGCCATGTTGAAGAAAGCTAAGGCCGAACTGGCCGCTCAAGCATAGTAAAGGAGGGTCCGATACATGTCTGCAATCACTATTCTGCTTGTTGCGATTGTCGCGTTGCTTGCCGGTATGGAAGGCATTCTGGATGAGTTCCAGTTCCATCAGCCGCTCGTGGCATGCACGCTTATCGGTCTCGTAACCGGTCACCTTCAGGAGGGCATCCTCCTGGGCGGTTCGCTCCAGATGATGGCCCTTGGCTGGGCTAACGTCGGCGCCGCTGTCGCGCCTGACGCCGCTCTGGCCTCGGTCGCTTCTTCGATCATCATGGTGCTCGCCCTCAACGGCGGCGCCACTGATTCGGCCAAGGCCGTTACCGCGGCCATCGCCGTCGCCGTCCCGCTGTCGGTCGCTGGTCTGTTCCTGACCATGATCTGCCGTACCATTGCTACCGCTATCGCTCACGCCATGGACGGTTGCGCCGAGAAGGGCGACTTCTCCGGCATCGAGCGCTGGCAGTACGCTGCCATCCTCATGCAGGGCCTTCGTATCGCCATCCCGGCAGTGCTTCTGTGCGTCATCCCGGCCGAGGCCGTTACCAACGCGCTTAACGCTATGCCCGACTGGCTGTCCGGCGGCATGGCTGTCGGCGGCGGCATGGTCGCTTCCGTCGGTTACGCCATGGTCATCAACATGATGGCCACCAAGGAGACCTGGCCGTTCTTCGTCCTCGGCTTTGTCCTTGCTGCCATCCCTCAGCTCACGCTGATCGCCCTTGGTCTCATCGGCATCTCCCTTGCCCTCATCTACCTTGGCCTTAAGGATCTGGCCAAGCAGGGTGGCGGCATGGGCGGTGGCTCCGGCGACCCGCTCGGCGACATTCTGAACGATTACGAGTAGGAGGGGAGTGATACATATGGCAGAGAACAAGATTCAGCTCACCAAGGCTGACCGCAAGAAGGTTTGCTTCCGTCATCAGTTCCTTCAGGGCTCGTGGAACTACGAACGTATGCAGAACGGCGGCTGGTGCTTCGCAATGATCCCTGCGATCAAGAAGCTCTACACCAGCAAGGATGACCAGATTGCCGCTCTTAAGCGCCACCTGGAGTTCTATAACACCCACCCCTATGTTTCCGCCCCCGTCATTGGCGTTACCCTCGCCCTCGAGGAGGAGCGCGCCAACGGTGCTCCGATCGATGACGTCGCCATTCAGGGCGTCAAGGTCGGTATGATGGGCCCGCTCGCCGGTGTCGGCGACCCCGTCTTCTGGTTCACCCTTCGCCCGATTCTGGGTGCTCTGGGCGCTTCCCTGGCCCTGTCCGGTAGCATCGCCGGTCCGCTGCTGTTCTTCTTCGCGTGGAACATCATCCGTTACGCCTTCCTGTGGTACACGCAGGAGTTTGGCTACAAGGTCGGCTCCTCCATCGCCAAGGACCTCTCCGGCGGTCTGATGGGCAAGGTTACCGAGGGCGCTTCCATCCTGGGTATGTTCATCATCGGCGCCCTGGTCGAGCGCTGGGTGTCCATTTCCTTCACCCCGATCGTCTCCACGGTCAAGCAGTCTGCTGGCGCCTTTATCGACTGGGCTAGCCTGCCCTCCGGTTCCGAG
The DNA here is from genome assembly GCA_902363125.1 of Coriobacteriaceae bacterium. Lineage (GTDB taxonomy): Bacteria > Actinomycetota > Coriobacteriia > Coriobacteriales > Coriobacteriaceae > Collinsella. The sequence continues at coordinate 25,967 of CABIZD010000010.1, read as the reverse complement.
GGTATCAAGGAAGCGCTGACGATGTATAACTCCATCGGTGCTACCGCCCTTGATCAGATGAAGGTCACCACGCTTCAGGCCAACCTCGATCAGCTCATCCCCGGCCTTGCCGCCGTGTGCCTGACCCTGCTGGTCTGCAAGCTCCTCAAGAAGAAGGTCAGCCCGATCGTCATCATCCTGGCTCTCTTCGCCGTCGGCATCATCGGTCGCTTCTGCGGCTTCATGTAAGCATGTTTCGGCTTAAGACCGAGAGTTGCTAGGTAAGGGCTTTTGAGCCATTGAAACGGACCGCACCCGGTGGGTACACTGGATGCGGTCCGATTGTTTTATTTGGAGGGCGAGGCGCGCATGGCGCAATCTCAGAACAGCACGGTCGATCTGGCAACGCCGGCAACCTGCCTGATGGGGCTTACCAGCCACGGTAACGTGATGGTGGGCAATAAGGCGTTTGAGTACTATAACGAGCGCAATCCCGAGGATTATATTCAGATCCCGTGGGACGAGGTCGACTATATTGCCGCCGAGGTTTTGCGCGGCACCAAGAAGATTACGCGTTTTGCCATCTTCACCAAGGATAACGGTCACTTTACGTTTTCGACGCGCGACGACAAAGAGACGCTTCGTGCGGTCCGCAAGTACGTCGACGAGGATAAGCTCGTGCGTTCGCCCGACTTTATCGATGTGACTGCCAAGGGCGCCAAGAGCATCCCGTCCGTTATCAAAAACCTCTTCCACAAAGGTAACTAGCTCCTCATAAGTTGCGGTGAAATAGTTCCTAAATACGGCTTTAGATGCTTCAAACAGGAACTATTCCACCGCAACTTCGAAGTCTAGTCATGCGACGTATTGCGATGCAGTAAATCTGCTACACTAGTACAACATGCCTCCGTAGCTCAGGGGATAGAGCACCGCTCTCCTAAAGCGGGTGTCGACGGTTCGAATCCGCCCGGGGGCACCAGAGGAATATCGAGCCCGGTACCGCTACGGTGCCGGGCTCTTCTGGTCTAAGGGCAGGATTCGAGCCGTCGACACCCGCGTCACCAATTTCCCCGCGGGGGGAGTTTTCGAATCCGCCCGGGGGCACCAGAGGAATATCGAGCCCGGTACCGCTAAGGTGCCGGGCTCTTCTGGTTCATGCCATGTCAAAAACGAGGCGCCCGCTTGCTGGGGGAGCAAGCGGGCGCCTGTGAGCGAATATGTTTGCGGCGAAAGCCGTGATGAGCGGTGGGGTGGCGACTAGTTGTTCGTACCGGAATCGTCACCCGTGCCCGAGCCAGAGTCAGAGCCCGAGCCAGAAAGTGCGACTGTTAGCGTGATCGTGCTGTCGGTGGACTGCTTGCCGGTGGGGGAGACGCCCGTAACGGTGGCATCCTCGTTACCGCTTACGGGATTGCCGTTCTGGTCACAGAAGCCAATGTTATAGAAACCGGCGTTGTTGAGCGCGGTGACGGCGGCGGAGATGCTCTTGCCGTACAGGTTGCCCGGAACACTGGCCTTGCCGGACTTCTTGGCAATGACGACGGTAATCGTGGCGCCGGGCTTCTGCTTGCCACTGGGGTTCCAGCTGATCACGGTGCCCTCGGTAACCGAGTCGTTCTCCTGGTAGCTAACGTCGACGCCAAAGCCTGCCATATCGAGGGCGTTGCGCGCCTGGGCCTCGGTCATGTCGGTCAGATCGGGGACGGACGTGGTATCCGGGCCGCTCGAGACCTTGTACGAGATGGTCGTGCCCTTCGCGACTTCCTTACCGGCTTCGGTGCCCTGCTCAAAGACCTGACCCTCATCGGCCTCGTTGGCCTCCTCGGAGGCGTTGCCCTTCAGGCCAACGCTTGCCAGCGCGGCCTCGGCCTGGTCCTTGGTCAGGCCGACAAGATGGGGAACCTCAACCTTCTCGGAGGGCTTGGGACCCTTGGAGATTACCAGGTTCACCTTGGTGCCCTTGGCCTTCTTGGTGTTGCCGTTGGGCGTCTGCTCGGCGACCTTGCCCTCGTCGACATCGTCGTTGTAGCTTTGGTCGATGGTGCCGACCTCGAGGCCGGCTTCCTTGATCAGCTCGACGGCAGTCTGCTGGTCCTTGCCCAGCACATCGGGCACGGTGACCTGCTCGCCGCCAAAGAGTCCTGTGGCAAAGGCCACCACGATGCAGATGACGGCAACGGCTGCCACCACGGCGGCGATGATCTTGTTCTTGTTGGATTTGGGCTTTTCGACCTCGTAGGAGCCGGTGGAGCCCGAAACCGAGCTACGGGTGGTATTCTGGCCGCTCACGCCCGAGACGGGACGCACCATGGCGCGCGTCTGATCGGAAAGCTCGCGAGTCTTGGTGGCGCCCAGCTCACCGGGGGCACCGATGATGCGCGTGGGCTCCGAGACGTTGACGGCACGGCCCGACAGGTAGCTGTTGAGCACCTGACGCAGCTCGTCGGCGGTCTGGAAGCGGTTTGCCGGGTCTTTCTCCATGCACTTGAGGATGATGCGCTCAAGGTCGGCGTCGACACCGGAGTTGATCTGGCTCGGCGGAATAGGCAGCTCGTTGACCTGCTTGAGTGCGACCGAGATGGCGTCGTCACCGTCAAAGGGAACGCGGCCGGTGGCGCACTCGTACATCACGACGCCTAGCGAGTAGATATCCGAGGTGGGGCCGAGGTCCTGACCGCGGGTCTGCTCGGGGCTGACGTAGTGGGCGGTTCCCAGCACGTTGTTGTCTTGCGTGAGGTGGCTGTTCTTGGCACGCGCGATGCCAAAGTCCATCACCTTGATGTTGCCGTCGGGCAGCACCATGATGTTCTGCGGCTTAATGTCGCGGTGGATGATCTCGTGCTTGTGGGCGACCGAAAGCGCAGAGCTGATCTGCGAGCCGATCTGGGCGACCTTCTTGGGGTCGAGGGCGCCGTGGCTCTTGATGCCGCTCTTAAGGTCGGTGCCGCGCAGGTACTCCATGACGATGTAATAGGTGTCGCCGTCCTTGCCCCAATCGTAGACGCCCACGATATAGGGGGAGGAGAGACCGGCTGCTGCCTGGGCCTCCTGCTTAAAGCGTGCGGCGAAGGTTGCGTCGCCGGCATACTGCGGCAGCATGATCTTGACGGCGACCGTGCGGTCGAGGACCTGGTCCTGTGCACGGTAGACGGTCGCCATGCCGCCCGTTCCCACCTTATCCTTGAGGAGGTATCTTCCCCCGAGGACCCTCTGTTCCATTCCTGCTCCTAACATAACTATTCGCTCAACGATGTGTGTAGTACCTACGATGTGGCCGCTGGGGCCGTGTGGCGCGTTGCCGCTAACTCTTCGGCCGCGGCGCGCCTCGGGTGTCCGATTCGATCATGGGCATCACGCTCCCTGTGCGGCAAGCGCCGCGGTCAGGACGATACCGGCGATCTTGGTGGCCTTGACGTCATGCTTGTCGAAATCCTCCAAGGCCACCGAGATGGCGACCGTGGGTGAATCGTAAGGTGCAAAGCCAACGAACATAGAGTTGACGTTGGTGCCGCCGATCTCGGCCGAGCCGGTCTTGCCGGCGACCTTGACGCCGGGGATCTGGGCATCGGTGCCGGTGCCGGACTGGACGACGGCAAGCATGGCCTGCTTGACCTGGTCGGCCGTGGCGGAGCTGACGGCCTGCCCCAGCGAGCGGGACTGCGTGGTCTTGACCACGGTTCCGTCCGGGGCAAGTACCTGGGCTACAAAGTACGGGTCCATGACCACGCCACTGTTGGCGATGGCGGCGGCAATCACGGCGTTTTGCATGACGGTGGTCTGCGGGCCGGGCGTGTGGTCCATGCCGACAGGCTGGCCGGCGCCGGCCCAGGCGGTCTCCCACTCGGTCATGAGCGACGGGTCGGCCATGATGGAGGCCGCGGAGGTCAGGTCCTGGCCGAGCTTTTGGCCGTAGCCAAAGGCGTTGGCAAACTGTACGAGCGTGTTTGCGCCAACTTCGTTTGCCACCTGGCCAAAGACGACGTTGGAGGACACGGCAAAGGCCTGCTGCAGGCTGATGGTGCCGTAGCTCTCGTTGGCATAGTTGGTGACCGGTGCGTTGCCGATGTCCATGGAGCCGGGCGCCTGGTAGGTGCTGGTAAGGCTGGCGGTACCGGTCTCGAGTGCCGCGGAAAGCGTAACGACCTTAAACGTTGAGCCCGGCGTGTACAGCGCGTCCATGGCGCGATTGTACATGGAGCCGTCCTCGCCGCCGCCCGTCTGCAGCAGGGCATCGATGTTGGTGTTGTCGTAGGTGGGCGAGCTGGCACATGCGAGCACCGCGCCGGTACGCGGGTCGATGACCACTACAGCGCCCTTAAAGCCCTTGAGTGCCTGCTCGGCCGCCGTCTGGATACGCGAGTCGATGGTGAGCTTGGCGGTGTTGCCCGGCTGGGTCTGGCCCGCGAGCGACGCGATGGCGTTGTTCCAGCTAGAGTAGTCCTTAGAACCGGTGAGCGTGTCGTTCATGACGCTCTCGATGGCGGTGGTGCCATACTGCTGGCTCACGTAGCCAACCACGTGCGCTGCCAGGTTACCGTTGGGGTAGGAGCGTACGTAGGTGCCGTCCTCCTGCTGCAGCGACTCGGCCAGCGTCACGCCGTCGGACGTGATGATGGAGCCGCGCTGGATGTACTTGGAGCGGGCGATGGTGTGGTTGTTGGTCGGCATGTCCTGATAGTCCTTGGCCTTAATGACCTGGACATAGGTGAGGTTCCCGATAAGGATGGCGAACAGCGCCGTAAAGGCGAGCACCGCGCGGGTTAGACGGTTGGCGAGCGCAACGCGGCCGAGCACACCGGATTCAGGCGTGTCGAGCAGGCGACGTCGCATGCGCGAGCCGACGGAATGGCTGCCGCTGCCGTAGGAAGACGAGGTGGCAAAGCGCGTGCCCGTCGGGGCGGCGGCAGATGCGACCTGATCATCGGTGATGGCGGCCATGGTGCCGGTGCCGGTAAGCTCGGCCTCGCGTCCGGTAGCCTCGTCACCGGCGCGCAGCAGGAGCGCGACGATGATAAAGCTCGCCAGCAGCGAGGAGCCGCCCTGGCTCATAAAGGGCAGGGTGACGCCGGTCAGCGGGATCAGGCGGGTAACGCCGCCAACGATCAAGAAGGCCTGGAAGCTGATGGCTGCCGTAAGACCGGTGGCGCTAAAGGCGGCGAGGTCGGATTTAGCGCGGGCAGCTGTGGTCAGGCCACGCACGGCAAAGAGCATAAACAGGATGAGCACGGCGCCGCCGCCCAAAAGGCCCATCTCCTCGCCGATAGCCGAGAAGATAAAGTCGGACTCGACGACAGGGATGTTGTTGGCCATGCCGTTGCCGATGCCAACACCGACCAGACCGCCATCGGCAAGCGAGAAGAGCGACTGGACGATCTGGTAGCCCTGACCCTGGGCGTCCTTAAACGGATCGACCCAAACCTGGAAACGCACCTGAACGTGCGACAGGAACTTGTAGGCGCCCACGGCTCCAACGGCTAAGAGCGCAAGGCCGATAACGACATACGAAAAGCGCCCCGTGGCAACGTAGAGCATCAGCAAGAAGATGGTGTAGAACAGCACGGCCGAACCCAGGTCGCGTTCGAAGACGACGACGAGCAGGCACACACCCCACACGGCAAACAACGGCAGTAGCAGTCGCAGGCGAGGGATCTTAAAGCCCAAGATCTTGCGGTTGGAGATGGAGAGCAGCTCGCGGTTCTCGGCCAGGTACCCGGCCAGGAACAGCACGATAAAGACCTTGGCGAACTCGCCGGGCTGGATGGTAAAGCCCGCGATGCGAATCCACAGCTTGGAGCCCGAGATCGTGGTGCCGATAAAGATAGGCAGCATCAGCAGAATGATGCCGATGATGCCAAAGGTGTACTTGTAGCGCATGACCACGTCGAGGTTCTTAACCAACGCGAGCGTTCCCACCATCAGGGCCACCGAGACAAACAGGATGATGAGCTGTGAGATGGCGAGAGCGGGGGCGAGACGCGTCACAAACGTGATGCCGATGCCCGAAAGTATAAATACGATGGGCAGGATGGCGGGGTCGGCACCGGGCGCCAAGATGCGCACGGCAATGTGGGCCGCGGCAAAGGCGGCAAAGAGGCCGATCGGTACGGCGAGCGTCTCAAAGGAGATGGCAGCGCCCGCGGTGAGGACGTACATCGCATACAGCAGGATGACGGGGAACGCCGAGGCGATGAGCAAGAGCAGCTCGGTGTTGCGGCGACTCATAAGCGGCACTCCCTTTCTAATTCTTATCGGAGGCTTCGGCCTCGGCGGACTGTTCGGCGGTTTTCTCGGAATCTGATTCGGAGGTCGATCCCTGATTGGTGTTGTCGCGAATCGTTTGCGCGTCGATCACCTGGCGGGTCTGCTCCTCGTCGATCTGGTGGCGGTACTTGGATATCGTGTCCTGCGCATCGTCGACACTTGTTTGCGGAATGCCCGCCTTGAGGCGGTTTTGCGTGTCTTCGGGCAGGTCGGACAGCTTGATGCTGGTTTCGCTTTCGAGCCAGTGGAGCTTGAGTCCGAGTGGCTTGCCGGGCAGGCCGCGCCAGACGGCGACATTGCCCTGGTAGGTACCCAGGTAGTACGAGCCGGTGACACCCGTGTAGGCCCAGATGCCAGCTGCCAGCACAAAGACGAGGGCCAGGATGGCGGCGATGGTAACGTTGCGGCGACGCACGCGTTGCGCCTCGCGCATGACGCCATCGTCAACCAGGTCAACGACTACTACGGTCACGTTGTCGTGGCCGCCGGCGGCAAGCGCCGCGTCCACTAGGTTGTCGACGCAGATTTGCGCGGTTGAGGATTGCGTGGCGATGTTCTCGATATCGCTATCGGGAATCATGCTCGAGAGGCCGTCGGAGCACAGGATCAGGCGGTCGCCTTCCTCGATATGCAGAGTGAAGTGGTCGGCATACATGGCGGGGTCCGAGCCCAGTGCGCGGGTGATGACCGAACGGTTGGGGTGGACGCGAGCCTCGTCTGCCGTGATCTCGCCGGCGTCCACGAGTTCTTCCACATAGGAGTGGTCGCGGGTCACGCGGATGAGCGTGCCCTCGTGGAGCAGGTAGGCGCGCGAGTCGCCCACGTGGGCGATGGCGAGCGTGTCGTTTTCGATATAGGCGCAAGTGGCTGTGCAGCCCATGCCGGGCTTGCCCAGGCCATTCAAGGCGGCCTCGATTACGGCGGCGTTAGCAGCCTCGACGGCTGCCGCCAGGCGTGCGGCGTCGGCAGACTGAGGAGCTGTCTTGGCGATGGTCTCGACAGCGATAGAAGAGGCTACCTCGCCGGCGGCGTGACCGCCCATGCCGTCGCATACGCAAAAGAGCGGCGACTGCACCAGGTAGGAATCCTCATTGTGCGGGCGCACGCAGCCAACGTCAGAGCGGGCGCCCCACATGAGTTGCGTGGTGGTGCCGGCATCATAGGTCGAGTCGGTCTCGATGCGTTCCTCGGTCAGGGGCTCAAAGCTCATGGTCGCCCCGGGGTCTTTGAGCTTGGCCTCAACGGCGGCAACGTCGATCTCTGCTGTGTCACCGGGAGAGACGGTGTCGGTCTCGGCGTTTGATTCAGAATCGCCGGTGTCCGGGGAGCCGGGCTCCTCGGACACGCGGGCGGTCGACTCGTCGTCTTGCGGGCTGACGTCTATAGGCTCGGGCGCCGGCGTAGACGCGGGCGCAACCTCGGATGCCGGGGCTATGGGAAACGCCGGCGCGGCGGGCTCGGGTGCTGCAAACACCGCAGCGCTCTCGTTGATTGCCACGGCGACGGGCTCTGCAAAGTGAGCCGGCGCCGGGGTTGCTTCGGGCGCTGTGGGCTGCTCCGCAGCATGTGCGCCGATGGGCGCCGCTACGGCATCCCCTTCGTCCTCGTTATCGGCGAGATCCGAAATATCATGCGTTACATGCGAAAGAGGCAGGGAGAACACGGTGTCCTCGGGTTCCACGGGTGCGGAGCCCGCCGGAGCGGCGTGGGCCGGCGCAGCTGTGGTGGCGGCCGGTGCCTCGGTCATAGTTGCGGACTTGTTCTCCTCGTCGATCATCGACGGTTCACCTTCATGACCACGTCGCCAATCTGGACTTCGTCGCCCTCGCGCAGCGTTGCGGGCTCCACGAGCTGGCGGCCGTTGACGAGCGTGCCGTTAAGCGAGTTGAGGTCCTCGATGATGAGCGCCGGGCCCTGTAGCGAAAAGCGCGCATGCGAGGCCGAGACGAACGGTTCGTTGATGCAGATGTCCGAAGATGGCGAGCGACCGACGATGACGGGGCCGAGCATGTCTACGTGGATGCCGCGGATACCGCGCGGACCCTTGTCCACATCGATCGTCCAGATAGCCGAGTCGCGGCGCTGTCCACGCACAAGTCCCACGCCGGTCTTCATGACGGCGAACAGAAAGATATAGAGCAGGGCGACCAGGACGATGCGGCCTGCAAAAAGGACGATATCGATGTTCATAAGCGACTATCCCCTAAATTCAAAGGTACTCAGGCCAAACGTCAGCAGATCGCCGTTGCGCAGCGGGCAGCGCGTAATGCGGCGGTTGTTGACGAGCGTGCCGTTGGTGGAATTGAGATCCTCGATCGACCAATCCGAGCCCGTAAAGGTGAGCTGGGCGTGGCGGCGCGACACGTTGGGGTCGCGCAGGGCAATGTCGGAAACTGAGCGCTCGCGACCGATGGTCACCTGTGCGGAGGTGATGCTATGGCTCTCGCCGCTCACGACGTCGACGAGCTGGGCGAGCGGGCGCTGCGGGGCGCGAGTGCTCGCCATGTTGGAGGCGATACCGGCTGCGGCGCCTAGGCCCACGGCGGCACCGGTCGCGGCGGCTCCGCCCATGCCGGCAAGCGCGTCACGCGAGACGGTCTGCGGCACCGGGATGGGAGCGGCGGGGTCGGGGACGCTAGGCGCGAAGGGGTCTGCCACGGCAAGCGGGTCGGGAGCGGCGGCGCGAGGCGTCGGCTGCTGCTGGGGCATGGCGGCGGGGCGCTGCTGCTGCGGGGCGGCAAACTGCTGCTGGCCGGCGCGCGGGGCGCTGGCGGCACGGCTTGCCGCGGAGTTGTTCTGGCCCAGGCCGTTTTGATAGGCGCGCTCTTCTTCGTACAGGCGGCCGAGCGTGGGGGCATCGACGTTCTCGGCAAAGACCGAGAACTTGCCGGCACGCAGCTGCGGATCGATCATAAAGCGCACGAGGGGCTCGCCGACAAACACATAGCGGCGCTTTTCGGCCTGTGCCTTCACAAACTCGCGGACCTCGCGCGAAAGCTCGGGGTAGAACGGGGCGAGCATGGGATCGTCGTCGGCGGCGATAAGGATGGTATAGAGTGCCGGCGCCGTGTTGACGCCGTTGATCACCAGAGTCTGATCCTCCATGTCGCGAGCGGCCTGCTTGGCAAGCTTCTTAAAGGAGAACGGGGCACGGGTGGCACCGAAGATGCCGGCCACGTGGTCCTCGAAGATGTTCAGGAAGTTCACGAAAGATCACTCTCCGTATAGGTTCTTTGGTATCCGAGCAAATATAGGCATATCCCAACGATTATAGAGGATAGGATTCCCGCAACCGCCGCCTTGGCGATGACCGCGGCTGCAAGGCTGGCAATTTCCATATGGTGTGCAAGACAGGACGCCGCTGCGCAGCCGATGCCGGTGACAGCGATGGCGGCGATTGCGGCAAGGTTTGAGCCCTGATCGGCACGCTTGGCATGGGCATTGAGCAGCGCGGATGACGCTGCGGCAGTTGCCGCGACCAGCACAAAGGCAGCACAAAGGAGCGGGTCTCCCAGCGCTGCGGCAACGTTACCGAGCCCCAGCACGCCTCCGGCTGAAAGCGCGACCGTGGCCAGACGGGCAAAAAGCGCGCCCATGCCCGTTGCCGCGGCGGCGCTTGCCGGGCCGAGCCAAAATGACGCGACGCTGGCGGCGACCCCAGCTGCCAGGAAGGTATTGCCGGTCAGACAGCCAAGCGCGAGCGCACAGGTGAGCGCGGCGCTCGCGGCAGCCTCGGTACGACCCCAGGCGATCCACCAACCGGACATGGCGGCGGCAAAGATCACCGCGACGGGCAGCATTGACAGGATGCCCTGCGCCTGCATGGTGGCGTTGGCCATGAGCACCAAAAAGCCCACAGCCGAGATGGCCGAGCCAATCTGGGGGGCCAGGCCAGCCGCCGCTCCGATCGCGATAGCCGCAATGACCAGGCCGGGAAGCGCCGCGACCCCGGCCGTTTGCATCAGCAAAAAGCTAAAGGTGCCGCACGTTAGCGCCGAGATAGTGCGCATGGTGTAGTCGCGCGCATGGCTCCAGCGCGTGCCCGCCCAGCCGAGCGCGGGGTCGACCTCGATGGCGTCGCCCTCGTAGTGCGACGGCTCGATACCGTCGAGCTCCTGCTCGTCATCCGAAAGCTCGCCAACCATTTGCTCCAGGCTGTGACGGCCCTCGCGCACGCTGCCCAGACCGGCAAGGAGCTGGTCGCAAAATGCCTCGATGCTGTTGGGGCGGTCCTGCGGCATGGGGGAGAGCGCGCTCATGAGCGCGGCCTCGGCTCCCGGGGGAAAGTGTGGTATCAGCTCGCTGGGATAGGTGGCGCCGCCGATGATGCGGTCGAGCGAGTCGGCGGGCGTGGCCGCCATAAAGGGGGCGCTGCCACACAGGCCCTCGTAGATCACACAGGCAAGGGCAAAGACATCAGCGCGTTCGTCGACCGTGCCGGTCTCGATATCGAGCTGCTCGGGCGGCATGTAGCCGATGGTGCCGCCGCGCGAACCGCCAAAGCCACCGGCGGACGACAGTCGCGCCATGCCAAAGTCGGTGAGCTTTACATTGCCCGAGTGGTCGATGAGCACGTTGGCGGGCTTAATGTCCAGGTGGAGTACGCCATTACTATGGGCGAAGGTGAGCGCCTGGCCCAGGGCATCGGCAATAGCTGCGGCCTCGTCAAAGGTAAGTGAGTGGCCGTCCACGCGGTGCAAAAACTCGGCCAGCGACATGCCATCGACATATTCCATAACCAGGTAGGCATAGGCTGTGTCGTGCGTAAAGTCGATGACCTGCACGATATTGGGATGTTGAAGCATGGCGGCGGTGTGCGCCTCGCGCAGGACATCCATGATGTCGCTGGCGGGCATGCCGGCACCGTTGATAAGGGGGATGCGCTTAATGGCGACGCGGCGGCGCAGGTGCGTGTCGCGGCAGATCTCGATGGAGCCAAAACCGCCGGTCGCAAGTGTCTCGAGCGGCTGGTACCGCTTGAGCAGCTCGCGAGAGCTGGTGCCCTCCAAAGGAACGCCCGGCGAGAACCGGGCGGTATGTTGCGAGAAAAGCGGCATGGCCAACCCTCGTGCGTTTAAAGTTCGTTTGCGAGTGGCGGGCGCGGAGCCGAGCCGTTCGCGGTGGCATAGATGCTGCTAGTGTAGCACGCTCGGGCGGATGGCGAGGATAACGGGATGCGAGGCTGCCTGTCTGGCTTGGCCTTAGCGCTTCTTCTTGTTCTTCTTCTGCTTGCGCTTGGTCTCCTGGGGCTTGTCGCCCTGTTTGGCTTCGGCAGCGGCCTTTTCTGCCTTCATCTTCTTGCGCTTGGTCTCGATGCGGAGTTTTTTGTTGATGCGGGCCTTGAGGAAGGGGCCGAACTGCTCGGCATCGCCACGGACGAAGGTGTCCTTGGGGATCGTCACGCCCTGGTCGGCGAACATGGCCACAAAGATGCGCTCGCCGTCGAGTACGTGGTCGAGCTTGTCAAACGGGAAGAACTGTGACTTACCGCTCTTGCCCCAAACCATCAGGCCGTCCTCGTTGGCGGCGACGCGGCGATAGCGGCCACCCATTGACTCGTCGGCCTCAACGGCGTCGATAAAGTCGCGGGCGAGGGTGTGGTGCAGGTTTTTGCTCCACCAGGCCAAAAAGGCGCCGAATACGATCAGGACGACGCCAAACTTGATCCAGTTGCCGCCGGCCACCAGCATGCCGATGCCGATGAGCGCGGCAATTGCCGCGGCGACATACAGCGAGCCGCGACGCCTGGGCGAGGCGACCAGACGGGCGAAGTCGGTGACCAGGTCGTTTTCGTACTGGTACTCGTTGAGGTACAGGATGCCGTCGTCGGCTGCGGCCTGCTTCTCGAGCGCGACCTCGACCTGGTCGGCTGCTTCGGAGGGAACGAGGTTGCTCTCTGCGTCTGCCATGCTCTTTGGACTCCTATCGCGGCGGGCTCGCCGTACGGGTTATTATGAATGCAGTATGCCGTGCGACCGCTTGGCCGTCGCGGCAACAAGACTCAGTATACCCGGGGGAGCACCCATGGAATCGTTGTACCGAAAGTATCGCCCGCTCACCTTCGACTCCGTGGTGGGCCAGCAGCATATCGTCTCGACGCTCGAGCACGCCATCACCGAGGGGCGCCTGTCCCACGCCTACCTGTTCTGCGGACCGCGCGGCACGGGCAAGACCACCATGGCGCGCATCCTTGCCAAGGCGCTGCTGTGCCGCAATGCCGAGGCGGCGCGCGCCGAGGGTGCAAGCGGCTGCATGCCCGACGGCACTTGCGAGGAGTGCGAGCTCATCGCCGAGGGCAACCACCCGGATGTCTACGAGCTCGATGCTGCAAGCCGTACCGGCGTGGACAACGTGCGCGAGGAGATCATCAACTCCGTCAACTTTGCCCCGGTGCGCGGCAAGTACAAGATCTATATCATCGACGAGGTCCACATGCTCACGACGGCGGCGTTCAACGCGCTGCTCAAGACGCTCGAGGAGCCGCCGGCGCACGTGATTTTTGTGCTGTGCACCACCGACCCGCAAAAGATTCTGGAGACCATCCTCTCGCGCTGCCAGCGCTTCGATTTCCACCGCATCGGCAACGAGGATATCGAGCATCGCCTGTCATACGTGTGCGAGCAGGAGGGCTTCGATTACGACGACGAGGCGCTGGCTATCGTGGCGCGCCATGCAAAGGGCGGCATGCGCGACGCGTTGTCCACGCTGGAGCAGCTGAGCGTCTTTGGCAACGGTTCTGTGCATGCGGACGACGCCCGCTCGCTTTTAGGCGAGGTTTCGGACCAGATTCTGGGCGAGTTTTCCCGCGCCATTGCCGATCGCGATGTTGCCGAGCTGTATGGACTTATTCGCGCGCAGGTCGAGGAAGGTAACGATCTGCTGGAGCTGACGCGCGACCTGGTGGCGCACGTGCGCGACGTGTATGTTGCCTGCGTTGCCGGTGCCCGTGCCGAGTTGTTTGAGGGCGGCTCCGAGCAGGCCGAGGCGCTTGCTGCCGAGGCCGCTGCCTTTGGCGAGCATCCTGCCGACCGCCTGGCCCGTGTGCTGACAGTGCTTGACGATGCCGCACTGGAGATGAGGGGCGCGAGCGACGTGCGCCTGGTGCTCGAGATTGCCTGCACGCGTCTGGCACGTCCCGAGGCTGATATAACGATTGAGGCATTGGCCGAGCGCGTGGCACGCCTGGAGGCCATGGTTGCCAATGCCGCCGTGCCGGCGAGCGTGGCTGCTGCTCAGGCCGCCGCGCCTGCAGCATCCGTACCCGCTGCTGCCCAACAGCCGACGCTCATTTCGGGCGCCCGTGCTGCCGCTCCGGCGGCATCCGCTGCCCCCGCTGCTACGTCCGCGCATCAGGGTGGCATGCCTTGGGACCGCGGCGCTGCTGTTCCGGCTGCCCAGCCTGCTCCCCGTTCTGCGTCCGTGTCAGCTTCCAAGTCTGCAGCGCCTGCACCTCAGCCTGCGCCGGCTTCGACGCCTCAGCCCGTTGCTGCCCCCGCGCCTGCCACCGCTCCGGCACCTAAGCCCCAGTCCAACAATGCCGCCCAGGTTGCCGCCGCCGGTGCTGCCGAGACGCCCGCGGTCGAGGATGCCGGAGAGCTGCAGCGCAAATGGGCCGAGGTCGTCGAGCGTGTCAAGGCGCGTCAGGCTTCCTACGCAGGGCTTTTGCTCAACGCCCGCGCCACGGCCGACGACGGCTCCAAGCTCACCGTCTCGTTCCCCGCGGGTTCGACCTTTGCCATCAAGATGCTCGGCCGCGCTGACACGCAATCGGTGGTCCTGCCGACGGTCTGCGCGGTCTTCGGTCGTCGTACCGTCGACTATGTCCTGGATGGGGGTGGCACGCCGGCTCCTCAACATGAGGAGCATTCTCCATCTGCACGGGCTGCGGCATCTGCGGACCCGCAACCCGTGTCCTCGGCGGCCCCTGTATCCTCGAGCGCCAGCGCGCCGCAGCAGCAAGCGGCGCCGGTAGCGGCATCGACCCCGTTGGCGCCTAAGCCCGCAGCGCCCAAACCGGCTGCTCCGACACCCGCGCTCAAGCCCGTCTCGCCCGCGCCCAAGTCGTCTGACCTGGGCAAAGCCCCCTGGCTGCGCTCCGACAACCCTGCCGGTGCTCCTGCCACGGGCAAGCTCCCGACCGAGCCCGCGCCCCGAGCGCCCGAGCGCGCGTCCGTCCCCATGGCTCAGCCGCCTGCGCAGGCTGCGCCATGGGAATCCGAGCAGGTGCCCTACGACGATGCTATGGTCGGTGGTTTTGCTGCCGATGCCGGCGGGGACGATCTGCCCCCGTTCGACGTGCCGGGTGCGGCGTCCGCGACCAAGGCCGCTGCTGTGGCACCCGCAGCCTCTGCAAACGACGACGTCCCCGCCGCTCCCTGGGAATCCAATCCCGGTGCTGGCAGCCCCTTCGGCCATCAGGGCGCAGCCCCGAGCATCCCGCAGACCGAGGACGAGGCCAAGGCCCTCATCCGCAGCGTCTTTGGCCAGGCCACCATCTTCAAGCCGGTGGAGTAGCTGCGCAGGCGGGTATACTGCTCAAGAAGAGGACCCCTTGTCCGGGCGCATCTGTATTTCGGACATGTGTAGTGTGGTGCCGCGTATGTCGCATTTGAGCAGACAGGTGCGTGACGGTCGGCCTAGGATGCTGAGGTCGATACGATACGTCGCATGGCTGTCCGTGTACTCGACTTGCTCGGCGTTAATGGTTGCTCCGATTGCCAAATAAACGCCTAGCTCGGCATCGACAATCTTGAAGTCCTTTATCTTGACCTTGAACTCTTGATAGAGGGACGGGCTGTTGTAGTAGACGGTTCGGGTTCCGTCGGTGCACTCATCGGTCGTCTCCCATTTGACGACGGGCTGGTCCGAGCTGGCTATCAGCAGTTCTGCTCCAAAAGCTATGGCATGGGTGATGACAACCAGCAATGCCCAGCCGACAAAGAGATAGAGAACCACATATGCAACGGGGTGTTTTGAGCGGATGTTTTGGAGCGCGTTGGGGGCATTCATGGGGCACCTCCAAATTACTATCTATGGCAATCAAATTATACCCTGCCGCCATGTGCGCCGCCTCGAGCAGCGGTTCGGCATTTAGCTATTTAGTGGCGCACATGAAATGCCGGATTCGGCTCTACTAGATTGAGTGTGCGATATTATGCAACCTTGCATAATTCGACCTTGCATAATCTTTGAGTGCGGTTTGTATTGGAGGACATGTATATCGACTGAGGTAACACGTCCGCCCCGCTCTCTCGCCGCGCGCCGTGGTACGATTTTTGAGTTTGAAAGTCCCGCCGTGCTCCGGCTGCCCTTGCAGCTCGGCGTGCGGCCGCACGTAAAGGAGCCATCATGGCCGGTATGAACATGCAGCAGATGATGAAGCAGGCTCGCAAGATGCAGGAGCAGCTTGCCGCCGCGCAGGAGAACCTCAAGTCCCAGACCGTCGACGCCTCTGCCGGCGGCGGCATGGTCAAGGTGACCGTTAACGGCGAGATGGAGCTCGTCAACCTCACCATCGATCCCGATGCGCTCGATCCCGAGGACGTCGATATGCTGCAGGATATGATCATGGCTGCCGTCAACGAGGCCGTCCGCGGCGTCAACGAGCTCGCCAACAAGCAGATGGGCGCCATCACCGGCGGCCTCAACATCCCGGGCATGCCGTTCTAAGACACGCATATATATGAGTGCCAACCACAGTCTGCAAAAACTGCTCGATGAGCTGGGCCGTCTGCCGGGCATTGGTCCCAAGTCGGCCCAGCGCATCGCCTATTACCTGTTGGAGGCCGACGCCGAGGAGGCGCGCCGCCTGGCCGAGGCCATCCTGGAGGTCAAGCAGGAGGTCCACTTTTGCAGCCGCTGCTTTAACTACGCCACGGCCGACGAGTGCTCCATCTGCCAGGACCCGATGCGCGATACCACTCGCATTTGCGTGGTGGGCGAGCCGCGCGATGTCCAGGCGATCGAGCGCACGGGCAGCTACCACGGCCTCTACCACGTATTGGGCGGCGTGATCAGTCCCATGGACAAGATTGGCCCCGAGCAGCTGCACATTCGAGAGCTGCTGGCACGCTTGGGCCACGAGGACATCCACGAGGTCATCATCGCCACCAACCCCAATATTGAGGGCGAGACCACGGCGAGCTATCTGGCCCGTACCATCAAGCCGTTGGGCGTCGAGGTGTCGCGTCTGGCAAGCGGCCTTCCCGTGGGCGGCGACTTGGAGTATGCCGACGAGCTTACGCTTGGCCGCGCCATCGAGGCCCGCCGCGCGATTTAGGTGGCGAGCCTGCTCCTGCCGTATGTTTTCCTCGCGACGCACGGGGTAGTCATAATTTCCCCGTGCGACTGTGAGTTTGTTGTGCAACAAAGATGCTTCGTATCCGCTTATCGCATGGATGCTTCCGCTCGCATCCTTAATTTGTCCATTCGTTGCGCAACCTTTTTGGTTCGCTGATACACTCAAATATGGATTCGAATGAATGCGCCGCTCCCGAGCGGCGTGTTTTTGTTGGAGGAGAACGCATGCGGCCCGGTGGCACTCAGACAAAGCGCGGCGCCGCGGTGCGCATACGACGCCGACTGGGCTTGGCGCCGCGGGCGTACGCACTGCTATCGTGCTCGCTGGTGCTGGTCATAGCTGGCGTTTCTGCCTATGGCATGACCGTGTCGTCCATGATGCAGGCGCATGCCGCACGCGAACCGCGCGTGGGGCATGAGGTCAAAAGCGATCTGGGCACCACGACTGGATATGCTTGGGCAAGTGTGGTCGGGCATATTGTGTTTGGCACCGACGATGCGGACGGCGCCGAGGCCCCGGACAACGAAGTCACGCTTGCCAATGGCAAAACCATCGTGCTCACCAACACCAAGATCATCGATCGATTGTCCAACAATAGCGTGGCGGCAACGGTGAATAAGGTCGAGCAGCAAAAGGAGCAGGACGCCCAGCAGTCCGGAAAGCCCGGTAGCTCGGATACTTCTGGCTCCGGCTCGGATTCATCGAGTTCGGGCGGCGGCTCTGGGTCGGGTTCCTCTACCGGAGGGCCTGGAAACGGCGGCTCGACGGGCGGCAACACTGACAACGATGCAAACTCCGGCGGCCTTTCCGCTGCTGAGGAAGAGAGCATTCACAGTTGGCTTGTGACCAAGTACAACATGCTCGACGGCTATGTTTCTCGTGCCAATGACGTGGTCTCGACCTATAACTCTACGGGAGATCCCAGGCCGTGCGACAGCCTGGTCGGGGAGATGTTTGTCATTCGAGCCGAGTTCGGTCGTCAGACATTCTCGCCCCGGTCAAGGTGGTATCAGCAGTATGCCAATCTGTGGGGCTGTTACACCAACCTATGTCAATGGGTCGGCCATTACGGCGATGATGACGTCGCGCTCGGTAACTTCAACAATAACGTGGCGGCGCTTGCCCTATGATGACCGATCTTGCATCCACCACACCACAATCGCTCGGTCGCGATCCCATGGTCGGCCTGCGCCTGGCGCGTGTCGACGGGTTTGAGCCGGCCATTGCGCTCGGTCAGGACGAACTGCCTGCCTATCTGCGTCGTTTTACGATACTGTTTGCCGACGATGCCACCATGCGCCGTGGCGGTATCGGCCGCGTGACGCGTGCTGTCAACGCCCAAGGCGAGGACGTAGCACTCAAACAGCTCATCTTGCCGACGCGCGATGAGTTTGACGACGATGCCGCCCATGAGTCGCTGGTCGCCAAGTTCAAAGCGGCATTTCGCGAGGAATATGAATGCCATCGCGCCCTTTCGGGCCTTAAGGGCTTTCCCCGCCTCTATGGCTGGGGCGAGGTTGATGGTGTGCCTGCAATTGTCATGGAATGGGTCGAGGGCGAGACGCTCGCCCGCTTGCGTTCGCGACTCGCCGTGGACGATGCCGGACGCCTGTCGCCGCTTGTGGCGGCGCGTCTGGGTCGCGACCTGTTCGATCTGCTCTGCCGTATGAGCCTGGTGGGTGAGGGCTTTGTCCATCGCGATATCTCGCCCGCTAATATTATGGTGCGCACGGCGCGTCTACCGCTTGACCGGCAGCTTGCCGAGGGCACCTTTGACCTGTGCCTGATCGACTTTGGCTCGTCGCTGGCGCTTGAGCCTGCGTCGGCCGTGGCCGGTACCGGCGGCAAGGCATCCTTTACCGAGCGCTATGCCACGCTGCGTCGCGCGACGGTTGCCTATGCCCCGCCCGAGATGCTCACCGACGATATTCCCGATCTGCGCGCTTTGCGTATGTCGCCGGCGATCGACGTCTATGCCGCGGCAAGCACGGTTTACGAGCTCATTGCCGGCGTCGCGCCATACGAAGCCGCGCCGAGCACTTCGGGCACCTCGGGTTCGCGCAAAAAGACGCGCGACATCGCGAGCCCCTACCGTCTCAAGATGGACACGCGGCCCGACTATCCCATTGGTGCCCATGCGCCCGGTTGTGATTTGACTCAGCTGCTTCGTCGTGAGCCCGATGTGGCGCTCGCCGCGGCCGAGCAGGCCCAGCAGCTAGGGCTTGAGCCGGATTCCGAAGAGCTACGCGATGCGCTGGCGTTTGTCGATGCCCAGCTGTTCGACGTGGTGATGGCCTGTCTGTCCAGCCATCAAAAAGATCGTCCCGAGCCGGCGGCGGTCGAGGCGGCGCTCTCAGCGTTTTGTGACCACTATGCGCAAAATGTCGGCCGTTCGCTCCGCGGCGAGCCGCTCACGCCGTGCCCCATGGATGCGTCTGGCCGCGCGGTTCGTCGCGCGCTGATGGTCGGCGCGACGGTCGTCTGTGGCGTGGTTTGGGCTGTGATCGTGGTTTCGGCCGCGCTGCTGGCGTCGGGCGCTCGCGTGACGGCGACTTTGGGATCGCTCGTGTGGTCTGGGTCGCTACCGGGTATTATTGCCGCACTGGCGTTGGCGCTGCCAGGCATAGCCGGCGTTGCCGCGGGGGCGCTTGCGCGCGATCGGCGCTCGGGCTTCCTGCAGGGTGTGCTTGCGCTTTCTGCCTGCGAGGTTCCGGTGCTGGTTGTGGCTGCATGTAGCGTATTTTCCCAACGCGCCGTGATGGGCGGCCTTGTTGCCGCTCTGGTTGCAACCTATACGCTTACGTGGTTTTTGCTTGCGATGGGCTTTGCCTTTGAACTTCCCGTTTCGGCACCACGACGCACAAAAGCCCAGATGGCGACTCCGCTTGCCGGTGGAGCCGCAGCTGCCCGTACTTTTGGCGGACCTGTCGAAGTATCGTCCGATTCTATTTCTACGACTAAGGAGGCCTAGGTCATGGCATCTCAAGTTGAGCTCACCCCATGCGGGGCCATGTTTGACATCTTTAAGCGCGCGGCGCATCTGAGCCATATCGAGCTGTGCGGCTTGGTGCTTTCGTCCCGTCCGCTCGCCGACGGCCGCAGCCCACAGAGCCGAGCCGCCGATCGCTCTTGGGTTTCCCGCTTTATCGTTCGCGCGCCGGTCGGCACGCTTCAGCATCGCTACTTTGCCGAATACGGTACCTCGGCTGCGCGTATTATGTCGCAACTGGCCCTGCGCCAGCGCAATCCCATGGACTCCACGGCTGTGATCAATATGGTGTGCGGTCCTGCAGGTGAACCGATGGTACGCGCGCTCGAAGAGTGCCACCAGGACACGAATCTCTATCGCAACGCGCTCGATCGCCTGTCCCAGGCGGCGGAACTCATGCCCGCCGAGCGCGCCGAGGCCGTGCTGGTGCTGTTTGTCGCCGTCGGTTGTTCGGCGGATGTGCGGTCCTCGGTGAACTATGCCATCGACTACGCGCACGCGACCTGTGGCGGAGGCACATCCACGCCGCGTTCGCTTGGCATGTCGATGACCGCGGGCGAACGCGAACCCGCCCCGGCGCACCCCTTGGGCTTGCTGCGCGTACAAAACAGTTTTGTCGTGAGCGCCCCGCGCTGGATTCAGCCGAGTGAGCAGGGTGTTGAGATTGGCGCGCTGGCCACTGGCGAGGGCGATATTACCGACGTCGGCGACGATGTCTCGGCCCGCCATGCCCATATCTGGTGCGATGCTCAAAATATCTGGCACGTCGAGGACTTGTCGTCCACCAACGGAACCGTGGTGGTAAACGGGGCCACGCGCGTCTGCATTCAGGTCGAACCCGGCCGTTCCGCCCAACTCAATCCCGGCGACGAGCTCAAGCTCGGCGAATCCACTACCTACGCCATTCTCTTCGGTGCCCTCTAGCCGGCAGATAGGGACGTTCCTTTTCTGCCGGCACTTGGGGACACTCCTTGGCGCACCAGAGCCGGTCGCCCAGGGATGGAGGGGCCATTTTGGCCCTTGGCAGTCACCCAAGGTAAACCTTTACCGCCCGCCTATATTTGCCGAAATTACACTTGACGGCGGGGTACAATAAACCCGCATGCGGATTTCCGTTGCGGGCGCTTCCCATCGCCGGGGCGTGCCCGGGAGCATCCGGCATGCGGCCTTTGCGGCGCTCGGTCATGTGCAAGACGGGTAGCTGGGCTTGTGGAGCGCGTGCAGCCCTCCTCGCCTCGGCATGCCTTCTCTCCACGCCATGTACCTGCTGCTGAGCCTGCCTGCCAGATGATTGGAAGCAACAGCGAAAATCCCATCACGCCAACATCCCGGCGATCGCCGGGGCCTGTATACCTATATGAGAGGAGAGGGGTATATGGCGCGTAAGTTTAAGTCTATGGACGGCAACGAGGCGGCCGCATATGTTTCGTATGCGTACACCGAGGTAGCGGGAATCTATCCCATTACGCCGTCCAGCCCGATGGCCGACCATGTCGACCAGTGGGCGGCCCAGGGTCGCAAGAATATCTTCGGCACCCCGGTCAAGGTCGTCGAGATGGAGTCCGAGGCAGGTGCAGCCGGTACCGTTCACGGTTCGCTGGGCGCCGGTGCTCTGACCACCACCTACACGGCTTCTCAGGGTCTGCTCCTGATGATCCCGAACATGTACAAGATCGCGGGCGAGCAGCTCCCGGGCGTCTTCCACGTCTCCGCGCGTTGCGTCGCTTCCCACGCCCTGAACATCTTTGGCGATCACTCCGACGTCATGGCCTGTCGTCAGACCGGCTTCGCCATGCTCGCCGAGGGCAACGTCCAGGAGGTCATGGACCTCTCGCCGGTGGCTCACCTTGCCGCCATCGAGGGTAAGACCCCGTTCCTTAACTTCTTCGACGGCTTCCGCACCAGCCACGAGATCCAGAAGGTCGCCATGTGGGACTACAAGGATCTGGCAGAGATGTGCGACATGGACGCCGTCCAGGCTTTCCGCGACCACGCGCTCAACCCTGAGCACCCGCACACCCGCGGCAGCCACGAGAACGGCGATATCTTCTTCCAGAACCGTGAGGCCTGCAACAAGGTCTACGACGAGCTTCCCGCCGTCGTCGAGGGCTACATGAAGAAGATCAACGAGAAGCTCGGCACCGATTACGGCCTGTTCAACTACTACGGCGCTCCCGATGCCGATCGCGTCGTCGTGTGCATGGGCTCCTTCTGCGACGTGCTCGAGGAAGTCATCGACTACCTCAACGCTCACGGCGAGAAGGTCGGCCTGGTCAAGGTTCGTCTGTTCCGTCCGTTCTCCATCAAGCACTTCGTCGACGTTCTCCCCGAGACCGTCCAGAAGATCGCCGTCATGGACCGTACCAAGGAGCCGGGTTCCATCGGCGAGCCGCTCTACCAGGACGTCGTCTCCGCTCTCTACGAGGCCGGCAAGACGGGCATCAAGGTCGTCGGCGGCCGTTATGGCCTGGGCAGCAAGGACACGCCTCCCGCGTCCGCGTTCGCTGTCTTCGAGGAGCTCAAGAAGGACGAGCCCAAGCGCGAGTTCACCATCGGCATTGTCGATGACGTGACCAACCTGAGCCTGCCCGAGGCCGAGGATGCGCCCAACACCGCAGCCCCCGGCACCATCGAGTGCAAGTTCTGGGGTCTGGGTGGCGACGGTACCGTCGGTGCCAACAAGAACTCGATCAAGATCATCGGCGACCACACCGACAAGTACGTCCAGGCCTACTTCCAGTACGACTCCAAGAAGACCGGCGGCGTCACCGTCTCGCACCTGCGCTTTGGTGATTCTCCGATCCGTTCGCCGTACTACGTGACCAAGGCCGACTTTGTCGCCTGCCATAACCCCAGCTACATCGTTAAGGGCTTCAAGATGGTCCGCGACGTCAAGCCGGGCGGCACCTTCCTGGTCAACTGCCAGTGGAGCGACGAGGAGTTCGCCGAGCACATGCCCGCCGTGGCCAAGCGCTACATCGCGAACAACAACGTCAACGTCTACCTGATCGACGCTATCGACCTGGCCGCTAAGGTCGGCATGGGCAAGCGCACCAACACGGTGCTCCAGTCCGCCTTCTTCGCGCTGGCCAAGGTCCTGCCCGCCGAGGACGCCCTGCAGTACATGAAGGACGCGGCTACCAAGTCCTACATGAAGAAGGGCCAGGCCATCGTCGACGCCAACCACAAGGCCATCGATGCCGGCGCTACCGCCTTCCGTAAGTTCGAGGTTCCGGCCGACTGGGCTACCGCCGAGGACGCCGCTCCCGTCGAGCTCTCCGAGGAGACCAAGTCCGCTATCGCCCAGCAGGTCAAGAACCTGCTCGAGCCCATCGATCGCATGGACGGCGACAGCCTGCCTGTTTCCGCCTTCGTCGATTGCGCTGACGGCCAGTTTGAGCTGGGCGCCTCCGCATACGAGAAGCGCGGCGTCGCCGTGGTCGTTCCCCACTGGGACGAGACCAAGTGCATCCAGTGCAACCAGTGCGCCTATGTGTGCCCGCATGCCACCATCCGTCCGTTCGCGATGACCGAGGACGAGGCTGCCGCCGCGCCCGAGGCTACCCGCACGCTCGACGCCATGGGCCCCAAGGCCAAGGGCATGAAGTTCACCATGGCTGTGTCCCCGCTCGACTGCATGGGCTGCACCAACTGCGTCAAGGTCTGCCCCAAGGGCGCCCTCGAGATGGTTCCCACCGAGCAGGAGATGGACCAGCAGCCCGTTTGGGACTACATGGTCGAGAACGTCTCCGAGAAGAAGGAGCTCATCGCGGCCAACGTCAAGGGCAGCCAGTTTAAGCAGCCCTACCTGGAGTTCTCCGGCTCCTGCGCCGGCTGCGCCGAGACCGCCTATGCACGTCTGGTGACCCAGGTCGCCGGCGACCGCATGTTCATTTCCAACGCCACCGGCTGCTCCTCCATTTGGGGCAACCCCGCTGCCACCGCTCCTTACTGCAAGGACAAGGACGGTCACGGCCCGGCGTGGAACAACTCCCTGTTCGAGGACAATGCCGAGCACGGTCTGGGCATGGCCGTCGGTTACGAGGCCGTCCAGAAGAAGCTGATCGCCGCTACCCAGGACATCATCGCTGCCGATGGTCCGTCCGATGAGCTCAAGGCTGCCGGCCAGGCTTGGATCGACTCCGTCAACGACACCGAGGCTTCCAAGACCGCTGCCGCTGCCTACGTTGCCGAGCTCGAGAAGTGCGGCTGCGACGCTTCCAAGGCGATCCTCGCCGACAAGGCTTACCTCACCAAGAAGTCCTTCTGGATTTTCGGCGGCGACGGCTGGGCCTACGACATCGGCTTCGGTGGCCTGGACCACGTCCTGGCTTCCGGCCACAACGTCAACGTCTTCGTCTTCGACACCGAGGTCTACTCCAACACCGGTGGTCAGGCCTCCAAGGCCTCGAACCTGGGCCAGGTCGCTCAGTTCGCCGCTGCCGGTAAGGTGACCAAGAAGAAGTCTCTGGCCGAGATCGCCATGAGCTACGGCTACGTCTACGTGGCGCAGGTCGCCATGGGCGCCAACCCGGCTCAGACCCTCAAGGCCATTCACGAGGCCGAGGCCTACGACGGCCCGTCCCTCATCATCGGCTACAGCCCCTGCGAGATGCACTCCATCAAGAAGGGCGGCATGCAGAACTGCCAGGCCGAGATGAAGAAGGCTGTCGAGTGCGGTTACTGGAACCTCTTCCGCTTCAACCCTGAGGCTGCTGCCGGTAAGAAGTTCTCGCTCGATTCCAAGGAGCCCGCGGGCGGCTATCAGGAGTTCCTGATGAACGAGGCCCGTTACGCTTCGCTGACGCGTTCCTTCCCCGAGCGCGCCGAGGAGCTCTTCAAGGAGAACGAGCAGGCCGCTATGGACCGCTACGCTCACCTGCTGAAGCTCAAGACGGTGTACAACGAGGCCTAGGTCTCCCACCGCAGGATCTGAGGGCTGACCTTCGCGGACGCCCTCGGACATGAAAGAACCCCCGCTGCGCACTTGAACTGCGCCCCAATTCTTGGACGGGCTAATAAGCGGCCTACGCCGCACATAGGGACTGATTCCGGAATTCCTCCGGGGTCAGTCCCTTCAGTTTAACCTGCCTCCTTCTCGTGTTCCAATGGATGATGTATTCGTCCAGGTCCCTCTTGAAGTCTTCGAAGCAGGGCCATTTTCTTCCGCGAAAGAACTCGTCCTTCATATGGCCGAACACCTGCTCCGTCGCGCCGTTGTCGATGCAGTTGCCCTTCCGGGACATGCTCTGCACCACGCCGGCCTCCTCCAACCGCTTGCACCACCCGGCCTGCTGGTACTGCCAGCCCATGTCCGAGTGCAGGACCGGCCTGGAGCCCTCGGGCATCTTGGACACGAGCTGGTCGAGCAGCTCGTGCTGCTGGGCCATGTTGGGATGCAGCGACGTGGACCAGGCGACGATCTCCTTGCTGCCGAAATCGTAGACCGGCGCGAAGTAGGCCTTGCCCCAGGGCTGCTTGAACTCGGTGACGTCGGTGCCCATCTTCTCCCACGGCCCGCCGGCGGCGAAGTCCCTGCCGATGACGTTCTCGAAGGTCTTTCCGACCTTGCCCCTGTACGAGTTGTACCTGTGGTAGTCGGTCTCGCGGCGGATCCCGCAGCTGATGCCCATCTCGCGCATCATCTTCAGCGTCGTCTTGTCGGCTATGCGCACGCCCTGCTCGGCGCGCAGGCACATGGCGATCTGCCTGTGGCCGCACCCGTTGGCGGTGCGCGAGAATATCTCGGCGGCGGCCTCCCAGAGCTCGGGCCTGGTGGGAGCCTTCGGGTGCGACAGCGCGTAGTAGTAGCTCGACCTCGCCAGGCCGGCGCACTCGAGCAGGTCGGCGAGGGGGTATTGCCCTGAAAGCCCGCTCACGACCGCGGCCTTCTCGCCGTTCGAGAGCGTTTCTCCGCCTTCAGGGCGATCGATTTTTTTAGGTAGGCGTTCTCCGCCTCGAGCCTCTTGATCCTGCGCTCGAGCTCCTGCTCGCGCGTCGTCTCCCCGGACGGGGAGCCGGACCCCCTCGGCCTCCCCCTTGGCTTTGGCCTGAGCGCCTCCGGGCCCTCCTCCCTGTACGCCTTCAGCCATTTCTTGAAAGGGCTTGGCGAGGCTATCCCGAACTTCTCCATGGCCTCGGGCTTCGTCATGCCCTCATCGACGACCGCCCTGACGGCGGCCAGCTTCGTCTCGAACGAATAGGCGGTGTGCTTCTTTCCCATCATGGCCAGAACCTCGATACCAGCAGACCTGTAGGTGCACAGCCATTCTCTCACGGTTTCCTCCGGCATCCCGAGAAGGGCCGCGATCGCCGCGCGGCCGTGCCCCTCGTCGTGCAGCTCTGCCGCTCGCAGTCTCATTCCGACGTCGTACAAAGCGTTTCCAGCCATAAAAAGGCCTCCCATTTCTTGTGTCCAAGAAATGGGAGGCAGTTCAC
>CABIZD010000009.1 GCA_902363125.1 Coriobacteriaceae bacterium | reverse complement strand
GCCCCTCGTCGTGCAGCTCTGCCGCTCGCAGTCTCATTCCGACGTCGTACAAAGCGTTTCCAGCCATAAAAAGGCCTCCCATTTCTTGTGTCCAAGAAATGGGAGGCAGTTCACGAAGTGCGCAGCGGGGGCTTCTTGCATGTCCGAGGACGCGGCGGAAAGTTAACTTGTGCCGTGACCGGACGTTATATCAATTGCTCGGACTAGAACATGCCCAAGAAACCATGCACAAACAGCGCGGCCACAATAGCACCGACAAACGGCGCGATGCCAGGAACAAGCAGACCATACTTCCAGTTGTTGTCGGCCTTGTTCTTGATCGGCAGCACCTGATAGGCCATGCGAGGACCAAGGTCACGTGCCTGGTTCATGGCGAAGCCGGTGATGCCGCCCATGCCCATGCCAACAGCCCAAACGATCAGGCCGACGCAGATAGCGAGCATCAGAACGTTCTCGCCGGCGCGGTTAGCGGCAGCAAGGATGGCACTGATGAACACGAAGGTGCAGATAGCCTCGCAGAAGAAGTTACGAGCATAGTTCGTGCCCTCGGTGGTGGGGTTGGTCGAGAAGATGTTGCGCTGGGCAATGGGGTCGACGACACCATCGGAAGCCTTGAACTCATCGGCATACATAAGCCAAGCGATTACGGCGCCCACAAAGCCGCCGAGCATATCGGCAATCATGAAGGGGATGCAGCTGCTCCACGGCACCAGGCCGACGATGCACTGGGCAAGCACCATGGCGGGGTTCATGCACACGGCACCGCCAAAGACAAACAGGCAGACCGAGATGCCAAAAGACCAAGTGGTGATGGCAAACATGTGGCCGGAGCCCTGATACTTGGTGCCCTTGAGCACCGTATCGCAGTGCACGCCCACGCCAAAGATGATCATGAGTGCAGTTGCGCCGAATTCGCAGAGGAGTTTGGTAAGCATAAAACCTTATCTTTCTTGTCGGTTAAAAACGATTCGTTTAGGCCGCGTGCTAGTGCTGCGCGACGACAACGCCCAGGCCATCGGGAATAACGGCAACCTTGGCATCGGCACCCTTCATCTCAAAGGCGAGCTTGAGCGCCTCATCGAGGGTGTTGACCGGCGTCATGTGCATATCCTTGATCATCCGGTGATCGCACAGGTCGGTAACCATGATCACAGGGTGATGCGCCAGGATGCGGGCAAAGATCTGGCTCGTCCACTGGTCGGGCAGGGTCTCGTCCTTAGGACGGTCGATGCAGGCGCGCTCAAACTCCGCAGGATCGTTGTCGGCGATGTTGTGATAGAAGCCCTCGCCACCGTGACCGTCGGCACAACCGGCGACATCGATAATCACGCCGCCCTCGGGAAGCGTGGCCTCGGCAGAGCACATGCCCTTCACAGCCTGGTAGATGTTCTGGTCGAGCGGGTAGCCGCCGTTGGTGGTGATGGCAATCTCGCACTCGACGGGCTCAACGCCGGCAAGGCTCTTCACGAACTCGCAGCCGGCCTCGTGCGCCTTGTGGATATCGCCGGCAAAGGAGCCGATGACCTCGTGCTTGCCGTTGAGCACCACGTTAAGCACAAAGGCAAGGTGAGCCATCTCGGCGGCAGCAAACATGTCCTCGCTCACGTGGTTGTGGCACAGGTTGCCGGCACGCGAGTGGGAATCATTCACAAACTGGCCGTTGTGGTTGTACATGATGGTCTTGTAGCTGGCGATGCCAGGCAGGACGGACTTGCGGCTACCAGAGAAACCGGCAAAGAAGTGCGGCTCAATAAAGCCCTCGGCAAGCAGCAGATCGCAATCGGCGGCAATCTTGTTGATGATGCACTCGCCACCGGAAGGCAGGGTGCCAATCTTTTTCATCATGCTGTCGTCAGTCGCGACGTGCATAACGATTTCCTCGTTGGCAACAATCTCCTCGCCATACTTGTTGACGAGTTCCTCGTGCGTCGACGGACGGTGCATACCCGTAGCAACCAAAATACGCACGCGAGCCTCGGGTGCAGCGGAATGGATGTGATGCAGCAGAATAGGCATCGTCACACGCGAGGGAACGGGGCGCGTATGATCGGAGCTAATAATGACGATATCTCTCTTGCCAGCACAAAGCTCCTCGAGCGAAGGCGAGCCATAAGGGTTGGCAAGTGACTCCTCTACCAGCTCTTCCTGCGATTTCGTGGTCTTAAACTCGTTTTGATGACCTTCCATCACACCCGCGAAGTTCTTATCCTCGAGCTCCAGATGCAACGTCTTGTGGTCAAACGGCAGTTCACATTCAAACAATGACGAGCGCCCTCTTCCTTTTCAACTGACACACTAGATAAACCGTTGGAAGGATACGCCGCTCACCGAAAAACACCACCGTCCACCGACTCATTAACACAACGTTCATATTTGACCCACAACAAAACGGCCGCGACCCCAAACGGGACCGCGGCCGCCTGTCAAAGACACTATAGACAGGATGATTTACGCAGCGCCGAGGCAAACATCTAGCCCGAGACGTGCGCACGTAAGCCATTTTGCATAAATGCGTTAATTAATTGCATAAAATGGCGCATGGATTTCTAGCCGTAACAGGGTAGTGCCCTCCGGAGCGTGCATTTTTGCGAGTATTCAGCATCGCGGGATAAGATTTTGGTGCCAAAAGTCTTTCAAAAGGTAGATAGTCCTCATGGCTCGTCCCATCTGGATGGCATGCGGCGAGAAACCAGCCATATATGAACATCGACAAAGCCCAATCGTCATGCAAAAGCATCAACAGGAGCCGCGAACGTCACCCATAGCCTTATGCACCAATCTTTGGCTGCTGAAAACTCCGTTTTTTGCACGTCGCCCCAAGCACCACCCTCACCCAGCGGCTGATCCGCCGAAGACCGGACATCGCAGGGCCCGCCATTAGTTTACTTTTAGGCACACTCCGCAGGACGCAAGAAGCCCTCGCCGCACTCCACGCTATGCGCGAAGCGCGCCTTATTCCCTTCAGCTTTAATCCCAGAAGACCGAGGACGAAGGGGCCCGATGGGTTTCCCTCTGAATGCATTCCGCAGCACGAAGCCCCCCTATCCACAGCTCCGAAGGAGCAGGATAAGGGGGCTTCAAGTGCGAGGACGCATTCAGAGGGAAACCCATCGGGTCCCGGTGAGAGCCACAGGGCTATCGATTACCCCGTGTTCTGCAATCCTGCCGAGACGCCGGTCACAGTCGAAAGAATCAGGCTCATGTACTCGGCCTTCTTCTCCTCGGTCATCTCGTCCTGGTTCATACGCACCTCGCGAAGGGCGCGGACCTGGGCGATGGACAGGGCGTCGACGTAGGGGTTGCGCACGCGAACGGCACAGCCAAGCACACGGCGGCGCTGCAGCGGCCACTCGTCACCGACGATGGCAAGGACCCACTTACGAGTGAGCTGCATCTCGGTGAAGACCTTCTCGGATAGATCCTGGCGATCGCCCAGGTGCAGATACATCTTGGCGATGCGCTGGTCAGTCTTGGCGATCGACATCTCGATGTTGTCGATAAAGGTGCGGAAGAACGGCCACTCCTGGTAGGCAGCCTTAAGCTGGTCCAGATCGCCAAACTGCTCGCAGGCGGTGCCCAGGCCGTACCAAGCGGCCAGGTTAATGCGTGCCTGGCTCCAGCTGAAGATCCACGGAATGGTACGCAGGTCGTCGAGCGACTTGGCACCCAGGCCGCGCTTGGCGGGACGCGAGCCGATCGGCAGCAGACCGACCTCGGTCAGCGGCGTCACGGTCGAGAACCACGGTGTAAAGTCCTCGGTGTTCAGCAGGTCCAGATAACGCTCGTGGCTTGCGGTGTTGAGCTTCTCGGCCATATCCCAGAACTTCTGCGTGGTCTCGGTGTTGGTCTTCTCGACACTCGGGGCCGACTGCAAAAGCGTTGCGGCAGCAACGGACTCAACATGGCGCTGAGCCAGCGTGCGGTTGCCGTAACGGGCAAAGATGACCTCGCCCTGCTCGGTGAGCTTAAAGAAGCAGTTGACCGAACCCTTGGGCTGCGCCAGCACGGCCTTATTGGCCGGGCCGCCACCACGGCCCACGGCACCGCCGCGACCGTGCATGAGCACCAGGTCGATATCGTTCTTCTCGGCCCACTTGGCGATGCGCTCCTGCGCGGAGTGCAGCGCGAGCATGGCCGTGGTAGGACCGGCGTCCTTGGAGGAGTCGGAATAGCCCAGCATGACCTCCATGCGGCGGTTGGTCTGGGCAAGGCGCTTTTGCACCACGGGCAGCGTAAGCATCTGGTCGAGCACGTCGACGCAGCCCTCGAGGTCCTCGAGCTGCTCGAACAGCGGGATCACGTCGAGCTCGGGGACATCCTCCTCGTGTGCAAAGGACAGGTGGGCAAGCTCAAAGACGTCGGCCACATGCTGGGCGCTCTTGGTGAACGAGATGATGTAGCGGTGCGCCATCTTCTTGCCGTAGCGCTTTTGGATGGAGCCGATAGCGCGGAAGGTATCGATGACCTCGCGCGTCATGGGCTGCAGGTCGCCATGGATACCGTTCTCGTGGATATCCTTAAGGGCGCGGGCATGCACCACGGAGTGCTGACGGAACTCCATCTCGACCATATGGAAGCCGAAGGACTCGACCTGCCAGATGATGGTTTGGACCGGGCCGTAGGCAGCACGGACGGCACCGCAGGCGGCCAGCGAACGCTGGACGACGCGCAGGTCATCCAGGAACTCGTCGGCGCTGTGGTACATGGTGTCGGTGATACGACGGACGGTGGCGTTCAGGCGGTCGGCCATGACGAGCATGACGGCGCGATGCGGCTCGTGCTCGGAGATCAGCTCGGCGCGGGCCGTGTAACGAGGGCTCATCTCGACCTGATGGTTCCACAGGTTAATGAGCTCGGCCGACGGCTTGCTGTAGGTAGCCTCGAGCGTGAGGTTGCGGCCGATGTGGCGGCACTTGTCCTCGAGCTTGAGCACCATGTGCGTAAAGTACTTGGCGGCGACCTCACGGCTCACCTTGGCGGTGACGTTGGGGTTACCGTCGCGGTCGGAACCGATCCAGCTGCCGGGATGGAAGAACGCCGGGCACAGCGGCGGCACAGTACCGGCCTTGTCGCCCAGCACCCAATCGTCAAAACGACGATAGATAACGGGGATAACGTCGAACAGCGTGTTATCGAAGATGTCGATGATGGTATCGGCTTCCTCGACCGGCGTGGGCTTCTTGAGCGCGATGGGACTCGTACGCACCAGGGCGTCGATCTCCTGCAGCATATGGCGCTCGTTCTCCACCAGGTCGGAGCCGCCCAGACGCGGACGCTCCTCCAGCAGGTTGGAGATACGGCGGATCTTGCCCTCGACGGCCTTACGACGGGCCTCGGTGGGATGTGCGGTAAAGACAGGGTGGAACTCGAGCTTGTCGAGCAGCTCGTTGGCACCCTCGACACCCAGCTCATTCACCAGCTGGTGATAGGCAACGGTAAGCTCGTTGGCAGGATCGACCTCGGTATCGGTCGACGCACCGGCCTCGCGCTCGCGCAGCTGCGCCACACGGTAGTTCTCCTCCGACAGGTTTGCCAGATGGAAAAAGCTCGTAAAGGCGCGAACGATGACCTGCTGCTTATCGAGCGGCAGGCTGTCGATCAAATCGACGACCTCACGAAATGCCACGGCAGTGGGCTCGTCGGCGGTGGGCACGCCCTGCTCGTCGACGGCTTCGTCGGCAGCGCAGGTACCGGGGTTGCCGGCATTGACCACAATCTCGGCTGTCAAAATCTTGTCGAACAGGTCCGCGATCTCGGGATCATACTCGCTAAGCACACGGCGCTCCAGGCGCAAGAACAGCGCCAGATTGTCGCGCAGCTCCTCGGGGATCTCGATCTCGGCGAGACGCTCCCTGGACTCGGCATTCGAGCCGATTCGGTTAACGAGGCGGTTGACCACGGCAGCGACGCGCGCCGCGGCTTCGGGTACAGACTGGTTGCTTAGGTTCTCAGCCACGTTTCCTCCCATTCCTCCTTCTATGCACGTAACATGCGGTATTCATTATAGGCGTTTGAGAAATACTTTCGACACTGATTGCGCTTTACCACACAAAAGTATTTTCTGCATTGCAAGGGTTTTTGACCCAAATGGTCGTATTTCTCGGTGGGCGGCATATGCAAGCGAGGGCATTCCGCATAAATGCGAAACACCCCCGTAACAATAGCTCGTCGCGAGCGGGACATGTTAGCGGGTCCGCAGCTCAAAAATCATACGCTACAGACGCTCGCGAACCGCCTCGACGACGTTGGCCAGATCGACGAGAACCTCGTCATGGCTCTGCATGTCGCGCACCTTGACCTTGCCGGCGGCAAGCTCGTCGCCGCCCAGGACCAGGATGAGCTTGGCGCCTACCTTATCGGCCTGCTTAAACTGGGCCTTGAGCGAACGGCCCTGATAGTCGGCCTCGGTCACAATCCCTGCGGCGCGAAGCTGCTGCGTAATGGTAAAGACGTTCTGACGCAGCTCCTTGCCGGCATTGGCGACGTAGACGCACGGGACCTCCTCGGCACCCAGGTCGCTGCCAAAGGCCTGCAGGGCCAGCAGGGCGCGCTCAAAACCGACGGCGAAGCCGACGCCTGCCGTGGGCTTGCCGCCCTCGAGCTCGACGAGGCCATCGTAGCGGCCGCCGCCGCCGATGGAGCCGACACCGGCACCGGGAGCCTCGACCTCAAAGACGGTACGGGTGTAGTAGTCCAGGCCGCGCACCAAGGTGGGATCCTCGACATACTCGATACCGGCGGCATCCAGATAGCGCTTGACTTGCTCGTAGTGCTCGCGGCACTCATCGCACAGGTTGTCGCCCATCAGCGGGGCGTCGGCCATGATCTCGCGGCAGTGGTCGTTCTTGCAGTCAAAGGCACGCAGCGGGTTGAGCTCGGCGCGCTCGCGGCACTCATCGCACATCTCGTCTGCGTGATCGAGGATAAACTGCTTGACCTGCTCGCGATAGGCCGGACGGCATTGGGCATCGCCCATCGAGTTAATGAGTAGACGAAGCTTGGAAAGATCGAAGCCCAGGCGCTTGTAAAACTCCATGAGCATAATGATGCACTCGGCGTCTGCCGCCGGATCGGGAGCGCCGAGCCACTCGATGCCTACCTGGTGGAACTGACGCAGGCGACCCTTCTGGGGACGCTCGCCGCGGAACATAGCCTCGGCGTAGTAAGCCTTAAACGGCGTGGAGCCCTGGGGCACCAGGTTGTTCTCCACAACGGCGCGCACCACACCGGCCGTGCCCTCGGGGCGAAGCGCCAGGCGCTGCTTGGGCTTGAGCTTGGTATCGGTACCCTCGGTAAAGACGCGCTCAAGGTTGGCGCCGCTAAACACGCGGAACATCTCCTTGCGAACGACGTCGGTCGACTGGCCGATACCGTGGACAAACACGTCCACTTGCTCGATCGCGGGCGTCTCGATGGGCTTAAAGCCAAACGGCTCGAATACGCCGGCCGCAATCTGCTGCATCTTTTGCCAAGCGCGCATCTCGGCGCCGATAAGGTCGCGGGTTCCCTCCGCCTTCTGTGCCTGCATGGGCAAACACCTTTCTTTTGTATCGCGTCATAGGTAGTGGTCATTATACGGCACAAAAACAAAACGCGGCGGCGCGTCTGACCGAACGAGGGTATGGGGGCTCGTTCGGCCAGACGCGCCGCCGCGACAGCCGATCCGCTTTCCTCCGACCCCTTCGGGTCACATGATCTGTTAGGGACGGAGGAAAACGGATCATTCGTAGGCCCGTGGCCGCCTTGAAAACCGAATGATGGTACGAGCATCCATTCGGCTTCCAGGGCAACCACGGACAGAACGGGGCGAACAGAAAAGAGCGACGGACGTCTACTCCCCCGCCACGCTCGCGCGCAGCTTGGCAGCGATGGGCTCGGACGCCAACAGGAACACAAGCATAACCACGGAGCACATCAGGCACACGATCCAGGTGCTCGCAAAGGAGCCCGTGACATCGAACAACACACCCGAGACAATGGCGCCTACGGTGCCGCCGACCATCTCAAGCGAGGTGATGGTGCCCGTGACCTTACCCAGGTCGGCCATGCCCGCAGGCTTGAAAGGCAAGGTTGGGTGCTACCGGTGGTCGGCGATATAGCCCAAAGCGACGGCGGTATAGGCCGCGGCGCCAAGGGGAAGCTCGGCATCGCTAAAACGTGCCTTGGGATGATGCTGAGCAAAATGCTCGTCCGTATCAGTCACGGCAGCGCCCACGGTAAAGTACGCACTCGGGATCTCGCTCGAGATCAACGCGAAGTCCTCGCTCGCCATGGCGTGGAACAGCGGCAGGAAGGCGGACTTGGGCAGCACCGCGCCCACGTAGCCAAGCGACGCCTGCGTCATGCCGTCGTCGAGTACCAGCGGCGGAACATCCGAAAGCGTCTCGATAGTCGCCGGCGTGCGATACGTTGCGGCCACACCGTTGACGACCTCGGCGATGCGGGTCTTGAGGTGCTCCATGAGCTCGACGTCGAAGCCGCGCAACGTTCCCTCGAGCACGCAGGTGTCGGGGATGACGTTGGCCGCCAAGCCGCCAGCGAACTTACCCACGGTAAGCGCGACCTCCTTGGCCGCCGGCACCTCACGGGAGATAAGCTCCTGAAGCGCCAGGTGCACATGCACGCCGGCCGTGATGGGGTCGATGCAGATCTCGGGGCTCGAGCCATGGCCGCCCTTGCCCTGAAGCGTGATGCGAAAACCGTACACGCCCGAGAGCGCCGGGCTGCCGTAGAGCACCAGGCCAAGCGGCGATTGGCTGTTAACGTGCATGGCGAAGGCGGCCTGGGGACGCGGGTTCTGCAGCAGACCGTCGGCGATGGCGGCGCGGGCACCCTCAAAAGTTTCCTCGCCCGGTTGGAACAGCAACTTAATCGTGGCGTTGGCGTCGACAAGCTCGGACTCGCGGGCCTTGAGCAGGCGCGCCGCACCAAGCAGCGCCGTCGCGTGCATATCGTGTCCGCATGCGTGCATGCAGCCGTTCGTAGAGGCGAAAGGCTCGCCTGACTCTTCAGCAACAGGCAGGGCATCCATGTCGCCACGGAGCATGATGACCGTACCGGCCTGTTTGTCCGTGCACGTACCGTTACCCCGAGCAGCAGCTGCCGCGCCGGCACCGATTAGGCCAACGACACAGGTGCCGTCAACAAGCACGGCATAGGGAATATCCATCTCGTCCAGACGCGCCTGGATAAAGGCGGACGTCTGCGGAAGGTTGTTACCGAGCTCAGGCGTTTGATGGAGATCATGGCGCCATGCGGCAAGCTCGTTGGCAAACGCCTGAGCTTCTGCAACAAGACCGTCACCGATAGCGGCCTGCGCCGCCGCGGTGGCCTTGGGCGCTGATTGCGGTTGAAGATCGGACTGAGCTGGTGCCATAAATGCCCTCCAGTAACGTTTTTGCAGTAAGCACTTTGATAGCGTAAAGCGCAAGGTACAACTTTAAGGGCGAGGCATAAAAAATGCCGCCCCAGGAGGGCGGCGCAACAAGTTGTTTACAATTGCGGGCGCGGCTTTCGACGCAAAAAATCGAAGTGAGTCTCGCTCAAGATAATCGACAGGAAGATAAGCACAAAGCCGGCGAGCAGGCGCGAGGTGAGCGCCTCCCCCATCAGCAGCACCGAAAACAACACGCCCGAAGGCGACTCCATCGAAAGGAGCAGCGAGCCCGTCGAAGCCGGGACATGCGCCAGGCCGACGTTTTGGATGAGCAGAGCCACGCATGTGCAGCCCACCGAGAGAAACGCCATCACACAGATAAAACTCGGCGTCCACACGGACAGAGGCGCCTGGGTCTCGAATAGCAGCGACGAGATCAGGCTCAGCACGCCATTGCCCACAAACATCCAAAACGTGATGACGTTGATGTCCATCTTGCGACCGTACTTGGCAGTCACCGCCATCTGGATGGCGAAGAAGATCGCGCCGCCCAAGGTAATAACATCGCCGGCATTGAACTCGACGCTATCGAGTGCCACCAGGCCAATGCCCGCCAGGCACAGCAGTGCCGCACCCAGGTTATAGCGGGTGAGCTTTTCGCCGCTCAGGACATAGCTGGCAAACGGCACAAGGATACAGTACGTGCCCGTCAAAAATGCACTCTTGCCTGCCGTGGTCTGCGCCAGGCCAATCGTTTGCAGTCCGTATGCTCCCCACATGAGCGCACCCATGCCCAGCCCGACGATCAGGTTGCGGGCATTGAAATGAGCGATGATGCGCTTATGGAAAATAGCAAACATAACCAGTGACGCCGGGAGAAAGCGAACGTAGACCAGCTCGAACACCGGAATGGTATCGAGCGCATCTTTCATGGTGGTAAAGGAATAGCCCCAGATGACCGCCACCGAAAGCAGCAAGACCTTCCAGAAGAACGGAGAACGCGCGCCGGCGCCGCGGGAGGTGCCGCCGGCACCCAGGTCTTCGCGCGCTACAGGGCTATCGGGCATGTTTTCGATTTCATCAACGGCATTCTGAGCCATAGGGCATCCTCGCGCTCAGTCTGGGCGTGGTGTCCGCACGTGCATGGCCGCGTGCCGCCTCATGGTCAAATAAAACGGGGCGCACCGGACCCCCGGCACGCCCCGCTACTGTAGCAACAACCAAGTAACCCACGCAATTCACTACGCTAAAGCGTCGGTACAGAAAACCTCGATGTTCCGGCAACGTCAGCGAAAACGCCCCTAAGCGAGCAAGGTGACGTGAAATGAAAGGGCGCTGACCTTCTGGTCGCGCCCTTGAAATTGAACGTCAGATTGCCGCTTAGGGACGTTTGCAGCGTCGAGCCGTTACGCGGTTTGGTAAAACCGCGTAACTAAATAAGCTTTGTTGATTCCAGCTTTTCGATAATCCAGTCGTTGGCTTTGATGACCGGACGGCGGAAGACGACGCCCAGGGCCAGCGACGGAATCAGATAGCTCGCCAGAATACCCAGCTCAACCCAGTACTCCATATGGTAGGCGCCAGCCATGGCGGCATGCATGGCGTTGATGCCGTGAGTAAACGGCAGGAACGGATAGATCGCCTGGAACACGGGGCCGGTCATCTCGATGGGGAACGTGCCGCCCGAACCGCCGACCTGCATGACCAACAGCACGACAGCGAGCGCCTTGCCGATATCGCCAAACGAAACCGTAAGCGTGTAGACGATATTGGAGAACACGAGACTCGCGACCCAGCCCGCCAGCACAAACTGCAGCGGGTTGTCGCACTGAATGCCAAAGAACAGAATGTCGCCCGCGCACACGAGCGTTGCCTGCAGCAGGGCCAAACCGCCAAAGAACAGGTAACGGCCCAGATAGATCTCGTGCAGGCGTACGGGGATGAGCTCGTTGATGAGCTCGTCGTCGACCGAGACCTTCATCATGGCCGCCAGTACGATCGAGCCGACCCAGAGCGACAGAATCGTATAGAACGGCGCCATGGCCGAACCGTAGTTGCGGATCGGATAGACCGGCTTGCGGTCGAGCGCAACGGGGCCGGAAAGCGACACGGCCAGGCCCTCGGGGTCGTTGCCGATCATCGTCTTGATCGTCGCCAGGTCACCCGACATCAGGGCGCCGTCGAGCTCGTCCTTGAACGCGCTGATCTTGTCCGACGCCTCGCCCAGCTGATCGGAAGCCTTGTTGACCAGCTTTGCGGCCTTGGAGAGACCCTTTGCCAGCGAACCGGATGCGTCGGTCAGGGCGGCAACAGCGCTATCCAGGTCGCCCGAGACGCCGTCGAGCGAATCCAGAACGCCCGAAATAGTTTTCTTGAGCTCCTTGGCCTTGACCGAGAACGTGGAATCGTAGTCGGACTTAGCGCCCGAGATGCCCGCCTTGGCATCGGCGATGGCCTGGTCGACCTCGGCACGCGTGCTGTTGACCTCTGCCATGCTGTCGGAAAGGGACTTTGCGGTTGCCCTCAGGTCGTTGGCATTGTTACGATACTCCGTCGCGATCCTGCCCAGCGATGTAGCCACAGACTTGAGGCTGTCCTGGAGCTTTTCGTCACTCACCTGATCGGCAAAGCTGCGGAGCTGGTCGGCCGTGTCGTCGATTTCCTTGGCGCGCGATTCGAGTGCCGACGCGGCTTCGTTGAGCTGGGTCACCGTAACGTTGACATGCTTGTTTGCGGCGTCGAAAGCCTTCGCGAGCTCGGCGGACACGTTGTCAAACGAGCCCGCACTTCCGTCAATCGCGGCGTTGATGGCGTCGTTGGCGGCCTTGAGTGCTTCCTTGGAATCACTAATGCCGCTCTCGGCGTGCTCCATCAACTGCTTGGTAGATTCATCGACCTTACCCGTCTGCTGGAGCATACCGCTCGCCGACGTCAACGAATCGGAGGTCGAGCTCAAAATGCCCGCCAGCGAAGTCGCGTTGGCTTGAACGTCCTGCAGGTCCTCGACCGAATCGCCCAGTGTCGAGGACAGGTTGGCGATAAAGCTGCTGACCTGATCGGTGCTCATGTAATCGAGCAGGCTGGACACGGTCTTAAGGCCGATGGTCGTGATGGTCTTGGTAAAGGTCTCATTCACCTGGCTCTGGACGGCGCTCGAACCCTTTTCGGTCACGATCTGGGCGATGGCGTTAGCCTTCTGGTTTTCGTAGAACTCGATGTCGGCGTGCTTCACGTTGGTCGAGAAAAGCGTCATCATGTCGGCGCTAAACGTCTTGGGGATAACGACGGCGGCATAGTATGTGCCCGACTTAACGCCCTCAATCGCCTTATCGCGGTCGTTGAGGACAACCCAGTCAAAGTTCTCGTTACCGCGCAGGGTCGCCGTCACGTTTTCGCCCACGTTGATCTCGACGGGAATCAGGTCGCTCTCGTAGCCCTCATCGGTGTTGACCACTGCAATCTTAAGGTTGCCGGTATTGCCGTACGGATCCCAGCTGCCGGCGATGTTAAACCACGCGTACAGGCACGGCACGATAATGAGGCCCATCACGACGACCATGCCGATCACGGAGCGAGACACGTTTTGGACATCACGCTTAAACAGGTGCAGGATGTTCTTCATTTATGCCTCACCTCCTTTAGAGTGCTTGCCAAGCAGGGTGGTATCTCCATCATTTGTAGCTGTGCTGTCGCTGCCCTGAGCCTTACGATGCGCACCGATATGCGACAGACGGCTCGTAGGCTGTTCGCCTCCCTTGGCGCCACGCTCGCTGGCGTTGAGACCAAACATGCGACGGGCGGCAGGGATGGCAGCCGTGTGCTCGCGCATCTCGCGGCGAAGGTCCTCGTCCGAAAGCGCCGAGATACGCATCTGGGTATTGAGGCTCGCTCGGATATATTCGATATTGATAAGCCAGCCGCAGATGGCAATAACCGAGATGATCCAAATGACAAGCAGGATGATCTTGCCGTTATTGTCGATATCGAGAACCGTCGACAGGACAAAGAGCAGGACCTGAACGCCCACCACGGCGGCAAAACCGCCCTTGATGTAGTACGGGTAGCGATGTTCAAAGGCGACCGCATGATCGAGCAGTTCGCGACGGTACGAATCGGAATCGAGCATGACGCGCATGGCCGTGCGCAGCGAGTAGCGCTGGCGCGGCAGGTCGTTGGACTCGCAAATCATCATACCGGTCGTGGAGAGCTGTTTATCAAAGAGCAGGTTAAGGTTGAGCAGCAGCGGACGCAGCTGCAGGCCGATAAAGAGCGCCACGATCAAGAACACGCCCAGAATGCACAGGTTAAACAGGTAGTTGAACGAATACATGCCGCCGACCGTCTCGCGCAGCAGATTGATGCCGTAGGTAAAGGGCAGCAGCGGGTGCAGCCACTGGAAGAAGCCGGGCATCATCTCGATGGGGTACATGCCCGACGAACCCGGGATCTGCACGATGACGAGAATGACGCCGATAGCCTTGCCGATATGCTTAAACGTGGTGGACAGCGCATAGATGATATTGACGTAGGCGAACGAAATGGCGATGCCGCCCAGCACGAACAGCAGCGGGCTGACGCACTGCACGCCAATCACCAGATCGCCTACCGTAACGATGATGGCCTGCAACGCGCCCAGGATCACCATGAGCAACCAGCGGCCAAAGTAGCCTTGGCGCGCCGTAAAGCTGCCAACACCTTCACGGTCGACCTCGAGCTTGTAAATGGCGATGAGCACATAGCCGCCCACCCAAAGCGCCAGATTGGTGTAGAAGGGAGCGATGCCCGAGCCAAAGCTCTTGACCGGATAGATTGACTTGGACGTCAACTCAACCGGAGACGCCATGAAATCTGCCACGTCATTGACATCGACGCCCATCAGATCGGCCAGCTCGCCCATGGACTCGGAGGTCTGCAGCGCCGCGATGTCATTGGCGGCGGTTGCAAGCTTGTCCTGGACCTTGGCAAGCGAGGAATCGGTCTGGGACAGCGTGGTCTTGGCCTGGCCGAGCGTAGCGCTAAGCTGCGCCAACGTGCCGCGCGCATTTGCAAGTGTAGGTGTCATACCCGAGACGATACCGGTCAGGTCGCCCGAAACGGCAGCAAAAGAGTCGAGCGCGCTCGAGGCCTTCGGCAGCGCGTTTTGGCCCAAGTCCGTCTGGGCTTGGCCAAGGTTGGTCGCACCGGTATGAATTGCGTTATTGATAGCGTCACTGGCACCCGAAACAGCCGCTGCGTCATTCGCCATGGCGCTCGACTGCGCGGACAGACCGTCCTTGATGCTCTGAAGCTTTTCATTCTGCTCTCGAAGCAAATCGATGGTCGATACAATGCGCGCGTCAATTTCCTCGGAACCTGTCGACGTGTCATTGGCGAGAATCTCCAAGTGCCCGATAACGGCCTTATTGTGGTCGATCGTCGCTTGAAGAGACTCGAGCGAGTTGTCGATACGGGTGGTCGTAGATGTGACCGCGCCCGTCAGCTTGCCGATGGCAGCGTTCGCAGAGGCCGACGTCTTGGTGAGCGCAAGGCTGCCTTCCGAGAGCGCCTTGGAGAGCGAGGTGATGGAGTTGCCCGCCGTGGTGCGAGCTTCGCTCAGCAGGTCGTTGCCCTGGGAGATCGCCTGCGTCAGCGACGGTGCCTGGCCTTGCAAGCCGGCAAGTGCCGCATCAGCCGAGGCGATAGCGCCACTCGTCTTATCGATGGCGGCATTCATATCGCCAATCGAATCGCGCACCTCGCCCAAGGTGTCGGACGCCTCGGACACCGAACTTGCCAGCGAGTCCTGAGTCTGGGTTGCCTTGTCCTTTAAATCGACACCGGCATCCTTGGCGATACCGGCAACAGTCTTGCCTACCGTAGAGACAAATTCCGAGTTGATCTGCTCCTCGATGGTGTTTGCACCGGTATCGGTAACCTTGGGCGCAATGGCGCTCTTCTTCTCATTGACGTAGTACGTGAGCTTGGGCTGATGGTAGTTGCCGTCGAGCATCGAAACCAGGTTATCCGAGAAGTTCTTGGGAATCACGATAGCGGCATAGTACTCGCCGCTCTCGACGCCCTCCTTGGCATCGGCCGTCGAGTCGACGAACGTCCAGCCCAACTGATGATTCTCCTTGAGCTGGTCGACCACTTTGTCGCCAGCGTTGAGCTCACCCACCAAGTCGTTTTGGGTGCCTCGATCGTTGTTGGCGATAGCAATCTTGATGCCTTGGGTGTTTCCATACGGATCCCAGTTTGCCACGATGTTATACCAGGCATACAGCGAGGGAATAACGCACACGCCTAGGGTAACCACCAGGGCGACGGGGTCCACAAGCAGTCGCTTAATGTCGCGCTTAAATATCGCAAAGGACACCTTTGCATTGGATAGTTTGCTGCCGAGACTCACGCTTGGACCATCCATCCTGTCGTTAAATCGAATCGTACTATCGACAACCATTGTAGTAGGCGCTTTAACGTCTCAAAGCACAATGGTGTTGAGTTTTGCGGGTAGCAATATACTACGAAGATGAGTTAACGTACAGATGTACAGTATCCTAAATTTCAGCAGGTCACAAAACCACAACCCGCACAAATAAATGATCCCTTGGGGACGGAGGGATCATTCAAAAGGAAACGAGAGTGGAAAATCTCTCACTTCAAGCCCGCATTCGAGCCAAAAGTGGGAGATTATCCACTCTCGTTCTAATCTAGTTACGGTGCCGTATCCCCGAACTACATCAAGTTGCAAACAGCTGCTGCGAAGGCAACGGGGTCCTCGGGCAGAATGCCCTCGACCAGCAGGGCCTGGTCATAGAGCAAACCGGAGTACTGCTTGATCTTGTCGGCGTCGCCCGCCTTCTGAGCGGCGACGAGCTTGGAAAAGACCGGGTGCTTGGCGTTGAGCTCGAGCACGCGCTGGCTCTTGGGCATGCCGTCGGGCGCGCCCTCGGGTCCCTTCTGGAGCACCTTCTCCATCTCGAGCGAAAGTGGGCCCTCGGTGGTGATACAAGCGGGGGCATCGGTCAGGCGCGCGGAGACGGCGACTTTCTCGACCTTGTCACCGAGCGCCTCCTTCATAGCGCTAAAGAGGTCCTCGTTCTCCTTGGTGGCGTCCTCGGCCTCCTTCTTCTCGTCCTCGGTCGCCAGGTCAAGATCACCGGTCGCAACGTTCTTGAGCTCTAGATGACGATCCTCGACCTCGGGCTCGGCACCGTCGGCCACAGCCTTCTCGGCAGCCTCGCGGGCAGCATCGTCCTCGTAGATCTTGGGCATATCGGCGGCAACGTACTCACGCATAGCCTGGAACGTGAACTCATCCACATCTTGCGTCAGCAGCAGCACGTCATAGCCGCGGTCGAGCACGCCCTTTACCACGGGCATCTTGGCCAAGCGCTCACGCGAGTCGCCGGCGGCGTAGTAGATGGCCTTCTGATCCTCAGGCATGCCCTTGGCATACTCGGCCAGGGTAATCATCTTCTGTTCCTTGGCAGACCAGAACAGCAACAGGTCGGCGAGCTCATCGGCCTTCATGCCATAGCTCGAGTAGATGCCGTACTTAAGACCGCGGCCAAAGTTCTCAAAGAACTTCTCGTAGGCCTCGCGGTCGTTGTCACGCATATCCTCAAGGTCGGCGGTAATCTTCTTTTCCACACGCTTGGCGATGGCCTTGAGCTGACGGTTCTGCTGCAGCGTCTCGCGCGAGATGTTGAGCGACACGTCGGCGGAATCCACGACGCCGCGGACAAAGTTGTAGTAG
Source organism: Coriobacteriaceae bacterium (assembly GCA_902363125.1). GTDB lineage: Bacteria > Actinomycetota > Coriobacteriia > Coriobacteriales > Coriobacteriaceae > Collinsella. The sequence goes on along the minus strand of CABIZD010000009.1, from coordinate 66,402 downwards.
TCGGGCAGCAGGTCGTCGCACTTCTCCATGATCAGGACGTTGGAGCTGTAGAGCGCCAGACCCTTCTCGTAGTCCTTGCTGTACAGATCGAACGGCGCGCGTCCCGGCACAAACAGCAGGGCATCGTACTCGAGCGTGCCCTCGGCGTGGAAGCTGATGGTGCGCGCAGGATCGTCAAAGTCGTGGAACGTGGACTTGTAGAACTCGTCGTAGTCCTTCTGCTCGACATCGGAGCTGTGCTTCTTCCAGATCGGTGTCATGGAATTGACGGTCTCGAGCTCCTGGTAGTCCTCGTACTCGGGCTTGTAATCGTCGCCGGCGTCCTCGGGCTTGGGTTTCTGGCGGCTCTTGGACACCATCATCTGGATCGGGTAACGCACATAGTTACTGTACTGCTGAATCAGGCTCTTGAGACCCCACTCGGTCAGGAAGCGATCGTAGGTCTCGGCCTCGCCGTCGGCATCGAGCTTCTCGTTCTCGCGCAGCGTCAGGATGACATCGGTACCGTGCTCGGCGCGCTCGCCGTCCTCGATGGTGTAGCCCTCAAGACCGTCGGATTCCCACACATGGGCGACATCCTCGCCGTAGGCGCGGCTGACGACCTTCACATGGCTGGCGACCATAAAAGCCGAGTAGAAGCCCACGCCAAACTGACCGATGATGTCGACATCGGAGCCCTGCTGCTCGGCGTTCTCGGTCTTAAACTCCTCGGAGCCGGAATGGGCGATGGTGCCCAGATTGCGCTCCAGCTCCTCGGCGGTCATGCCAATGCCGTTATCCGAGATGGTAATGGTGCGGGCGTCTTTATCAAAGGAGACGCGAATGGCCAGGTCGCCCTGGTCAAGCTTGACGCTCGGGTCCTGCAGGCTCTTAAAGTTGAGCTTGTCGACAGCGTCGCTCGCGTTAGAGATAAGCTCGCGCAGGAAGATTTCCTTATTGGTGTAGATGGAGTTGATCATGAGGTCGAGCAGTTTTTTGCTCTCGGTCTTAAATTGACGCATGTGCAGTCCTTTCGCGCTACCCCCGTCCGCAAAAACGGCCCAGTTGCCCGAGCCGCATCGCAGACCTGCTATGTTCAGACTTAGATTTTATAACCCATTAGCGCGCATATATACATACGGAATCGAAAAACTGTCTGTCCAAACGCTCTGATGCGCCAATTGCCAAGGAGTGTCCCCGACTGCCGGCAGGAAAGGAACGTCCCTATCTGCCATCTACGCGCTTGGCCATCCAAGCATGGGGCTGGCCCTCGTCTTCGTAGTCCACCGGGGCAATCTGCGTGTAGCCCGCCTTGGCATAGAGCGGCAGCACGTATTCCTGCGCATGCAGCTTAATAAGCTTGGCGCCGGCATCACGCGCGCACGTATCACTGGCCTCGACAATCTTGCTCGCTAGGCCGCGACGGCGCATGCTCGGCAGCACGGCCACGCGCCCCATAATGTAGGTCTCCCCCGCCGCGACGCCTTCGTCCAAGTCGCACGCCGGCGACACCGGAGCCTCTGCGTCAGCTGCGCACTCAAGCTCTTCGGGAAACACGCGCGAGCAACCGGCAAGCTCACCGTCTACATAGAGCGTCACATGAATGCAGTTCGGATCCTCGTCGATAGCGTCAAACTCATTCTCGTAGCCCTGCTCGTCCATAAAAACGACGCGGCGCACCAACGCCGCGTCATCAAAGCATCCCGTCTTAAGTTGGATATCCATGGCTGCCCTTTCATTCAATGCGAACGTTAAGGACAGATTTTAGCGAAAATGAGCTCCGCGCACGCTAAACTTCGCGCGAGCCTTCGCCAGGCAGTCGTAATGACCCACGTTATGGGCATCGCTCGCGATGAAGCTGTACAGGTTCTGATCGAACAGGCGCTGTGCCGGCTTTTTCTCGCGACCAAAGCGACCGCCGGCAATAAAGTCCGCCGAAGCCTGCAGCTTGCAGCCCATATCGACCAGGCGCTCCGCCACGCTTACATCCTTTTGAACCGCACGATAGCGCTCAGGATGAGCGATGATCACCTGGTAGCCACGGCACTGCAAATCGTAAATCGTGTTCTCGTACTCTCTAAACGCATACGCATCGGCATGCGTCGAAAGCTCGAGCAGGAACTCGTTGGTCCCATCGAAATGCAAGTGATCCGCGGCATCGATACCAAGCTCAACGAGCTTTCGATGGTTGACCTCGAAGCCCATCTGGAGCGGAAAACCGTCAGCGTTATCACGCAGCAGCTCAAAGGCATCCCACATCTTGTCGTAATCAAAATAGGGATCACGGCAGTGAGGAGTGCAAACGATTCTGGTTACACCGGCCCGCTTGGCAGCCTCGAGCATCGCCAAGCTCTCTTCGAGATCGGCGGCGCCGTCGTCTACACCCGGCAAGATATGGCAATGAATGTCACGCATAGGTCGGCCTCAATCAACTAAACGTTTGCTCGGTTGGTGAAGATGCCCTTTTTGGAAGTGCCCTGATCGTCGGAGCCCTTCTTAACCTTCTTACCGTCCTTGGTGTAGTAAGAATAGTAGTACTCGCTGGTCTCGGTCTCGCAGTAGTTCATAACGGTACCGATGAGCTTGACCTTCTCGGACTTCTTAAGCTGACCGATGGCGTTGAGCGCCTCTTCGCGCTTGGTAAAGTCCTCGCGCACCACGAACAGCGTGCCGTCGGTCAGGCTAGCAATCTCGGCAGCATCGATGAAGGTGCCGACCGGAGGAGCATCGAAGATGACGTACTGGAACTTGGCGGACAGTGCCTTTACCAGCTTGGCAAAGCGGTGAGAGACGATGATGTCGGCAGGATTGGGAATGTGCGGCTCGGCATCGAGGAAGTAGAAGTTCTTCTGACCCGTCTCGACAATTGCCTGGTCAATGGAAATCTGCTCGGAAAGGACCGCATAGAGTCCGCCGCGCGAACGAACGCCAAGCATATCGGAAAGGGACCTGCGGCGCATATCGGCCTCAACCAGGAGCACGGACTTGCCGCTCGTGGCGATTGCCTGAGCAAGATTAATGGAAACCGTAGACTTGCCCTCGTTGGGAATCGAGGAGGTAACGGTGATGGTGCGAATGGGGTCGTCCACGCTCGCAAAGCGGATGTTGGCCAGAAGGGTCTTGGCGGCATTCTGCACAACGAGCTTATCGGTGTTCTTTGCCTTAGCCATGCCTATTTACCACCTTTCATAGCCGGAATTCGGCCAACAACGGGAATACCCAGGAGCTCTTCTGCCTCTTCGGCACCGCGGATGCGGGTATTGAGCATGTCTGCCAAAACGACATAGGCAACTGCGATAAAGATACCGGCGAGGAACGCGACGGCAATATACAGCGTGCGCTTGGGGCCGCTGGGGGCTTCGGGGGTCTTAGCCTCGTCGATAACGTTGATGCTCTGGGCAGCACCGACGTTCTGAGCGACCGTACTCACCGAGCTGGCAATGGCCTTTGCGACCTCAGCCGTCTCCTTGGCATCGGTGCCGGTAACCGAAAGCGTAATGACACGCGTGGTGGTCTCGGAGGAAACAGACACCTTGTAGTCATCCAGATCGGTGAGGCCCAGTTCTTTGGCGGCGCCGCTCTTAACGCTATCGCTATCCAGCAGCGTGGCGATATCGTTGGAAAGCATCTGGCTCGCCGAGAGATCGTTGTAGCTCATCTGACCGCTATCGTCGGTCTTGGCGAGAATGTACATGCTCGTCGTCGCGGTATAGGTGTTGTCCATCGCAACGAAGGACACGATGCCCATGGCGATCGCGCAGACCACCGGAAGGGTGATGACCAGCTTGAGGTGCTTCTTCAGCAGCTGGAACAGTTCGAGAAGGGTCATGCAGCTTGCCTTTCATTTCCCCAGTTCGGATTGACAAAACTGTCCGTATGTTATCGCATCTTTTTACCGAGACCAAACTCTATACATAAGAAACAGGCCCTCCTGTAAAAATGACGGCAGTCTCCGTAAAATTGCGCAACAACGCCGCACCCGAAAGTCAAATGCGGCGTCTACATCAATATCTATGTTGTATCGCTATGCGAATGGCTCGTCCTGCTGTATGGGAAACGTCACCGTAATGGTGGTTCCCACGCCCAACTCGCTCGACAGATCGAGCGTGGCGTGATGATACAGGGCCGCATGCTTGACAATGGCAAGCCCCAGGCCGGTTCCGCCGCGTGCCTTGGACCTACTCTTGTCCACGCGATAGAACCGCTCAAATACCTTGCCCTGTTCTTCAGGCGCGATACCGATTCCCGTGTCGGCGACAGCGAGAAACGGATGGCCTTCGTCGTTGGTGCCGCACTGCAACGTAACCGTACCGCCGGGTCGATTGTAGCGGATGGCGTTGCTTGCCAGATTATAGATGAGCTCGTCGATCAAGCGCGACACGCCTTCGATGACCACAGGCTTGGTCTCATGACTTATCGTCACATTCGCTTGACGGGCGACCTGTTCAAGACGCTGCTCAACCGCGTAGATCGCACGCGAGAGCTCAATAGGTTCCGTGGACCCAATGGGCACCGCCTCGCCTTCAGTTGCACGTTCGGCCTCGTCCAAGTTAGACAGCGTAAGGATGTCGTTGACAAGCGCTGCCAAGCGGCCCGCCTCGCGATAGATGCGACCACCAAAGTTGCGCAGGTCGTCCTCGCCCTCGACCATGCCGTTTGCGATGAGCTCGGCATAGCCCGAAATCGCCGTAAGCGGCGTCTTGAGCTCATGAGTGATATTCGCCGTGAACTCACGGCGCATACGGTCGTTGTCCGCTAGCACCGCCATTTGGCGCTTGAGTTCCTGGCGCTGCGACTCGATACGCTCAAGCATGGGGACCATCTCGGCATAGGCGTGCTCATAGCTACGGCGTGGGTGATCCAAATCCACCTCTTGCAACGGCGCGATGATGGCACGGGACTCACGGCGCGCCATAAAAAACGAGAGTACCGCACCCGCTGCTGCGATAAGCAGCATCGGCGCCAGCATCGACAGCAAAATCGCCGCAACACCAGGCTGGGCCTGCGCCAAGCGGACGACCTGGCCGTTATCAAGGGTGACGGCGCGATACAGCATAATCTCGTCGAGTGTAGAGCTTGCGCGCTCCGCGGAACCCGAACCACTCTCAAAGGCCTCGATGACCTCGGGGCGATCGCCATGGTTGGGCAGTGTGGAAGGCGACGCCTCGTTGTCGTAGGCAACAGATCCGTCCTTATTGATCAGCGTGATACGAAGATCCTCGCGATCGAGGCTTCGCAAGAACGGAATGGGCTCCTGCTGCTCGTCGAGGGCGGCAGCAATGAGCTCGGTTTCCTGCGCCAGATTGGCACTCGTGGCATCCGCCAAAGTGTTTTGCACAAAGAACGCACCCAGCACCGTAAACGCCACGATAACCGCCATGGCGCAGACAAAGATCGTCACAAAAACACGGTGCGACAGCGTATGTTTTCCCTGGGGGGCGAAGACCACGGGTTACTCCTCCGATGCGGTGGCCGCGGTGTCGTCGCCTTCGGCACCATCACCGGCAGAAGGCTCGGCCAGGCGATAACCCACGCCGCGCACGGTCTCGATGGCGCTGGCATGCTCGCCCAGTTTTTGGCGAAGCGTCTGCACGTGCACGTCAACGGTGCGCGAACCGCCGTCGAAGTCCCAGCCCCACACGCTCTGCAGCAACGACTCGCGGGTAAAGACCACGCCGGGCTTGCGCATGAGGTACTCGAGCAGGTCGAACTCGCGCAGGGTGAGCTTAAGCGGCTCGCCGGCAACGGTCACCTCGCGATGGCTGGGCGAGAGCACGATGTCGCCCACGCTGAGCACATCGCTCGCCTGCTTGACCATGCCGCCGCGACGCAGCAGTGCGCGGCAGCGGCTCGCAAGCTCCATGAGCGAAAACGGCTTAGTCAGGTAATCGTCGGCACCGCCATCGAGCGCCATCACCTTGTCGAGCTCGGTGTCCTTGGCGGTAAGCATCATGATGGGCACCGTCGCCGTCAGGCGATCGGCACGCAGACGACGCATAATCGCCAAGCCATCGGTGTCGGGCAGCATGATATCGAGCAGCACAGCATCGGGCACCCGTCGCGCCACGGCAGCTTTAAACTCGCCATCGCACGAAAAGCCCTCGGCCTCGATTCCCTGCTTGCGCAGCGCGTAGACTGTCAAATCCCTGATGTTGTCATCGTCCTCGACGTAATAGATCATGTTGAACCCCTTTGCGGCCGATATGACCGCATCTTAACCCTAAAGGCACCTGTAAAAGACAGCGTCAGCCAAAACGCCCCGTCAAATAATCCGCGGTGCGCGGATCGGTCGGATTCTTGAAGAGTTGCGCGGTGGGCGCGTGCTCCACCAGCTCACCCAGCAAAAAGAACGCAACCGAATCGGAAATACGCGCGGCCTGCTGCATGTTGTGCGTCACGACCACCAGCGTGCAGGTCTCCTTGAGCTCGCAGGCCAGCTGCTCCACCACCAACGTCGACACAGGGTCGAGTGCCGAGGTCGGCTCGTCCATCAGCAGAATGTCGGGCTGTACGGCAAGTGCGCGGGCGATGCACAGGCGCTGCTGCTGTCCACCCGAAAGACCCAGACCCGACTCTTTGAGCTTGTCCTTGACCTCATCCCATAGCGCAGCGCGACGAAGGGAGTCCTCGACCAGCTCATCGAGCATGACGCGATCGCGCACACCCATACCGCGCGGACCGTAGGCGACGTTGTCGTAGATGCTCATGGGAAACGGGTTGGGGCGCTGGAACACCATGCCCACGCGCTGGCGCAAACGGCAGATGTCGTAATCGCCCAGGATATCTTGACCATCGAGCGCAATCTTGCCCTCGATGCGGCAATCCTTGATACCGTCGTTCATGCGGTTAAAGCAGCGCAGCAACGTGGACTTTCCGCAGCCCGAAGGCCCGATGAACGAGGTGATCTGCTTGTCGCGGATCTTGATATTCACGTCCTTGAGCGCATGGTGGTCGCCATAGAACAGGTCGAGGCCCTCGACATCGATGCGCGTCGGCGAGGCGGCAAGATCCTCTGCCGTGGGGCGAGTCGCGTCCCCAACCTCGCGCTCATGCGCGGCCTCGGCCTGCGCTTCCATGAGTTCTTCAAGCTCCGTGGGCTCCACAGCCGCAGCAGCCGTCATACCGCATACCTCCATATCGATATCAATTCAGCAGTATCGATAGTAGGAATCGCGGCTCATACGCACGTGAGCACATTGTCAAGTGTTTGTAAGGGCACGCTGGCTATGCGGCGGGCAGCTCGATGGTGAATATCGTGTGTTCGGGCGTCGATTCACATGCAACGGTACCGCCGTGTGCCGCGATGATCTCCTTGGCAATAGCAAGGCCCAAACCGGCACCACCGCGATTGGTCGCACGCGCCGCATCCAGGCGATAGAACTTCTCAAAGATCACCTTGAGCTTAGCCGCAGGGATAGGATCGCCCTGATTGATAAAGCGCACGCGCACGCCGCCATCGTCTTGGCGCCTGGCCTCAATCGTGATAGTCGAGCCCTCATAGCTATAGGCGACGGCGTTTTTCATGATGTTGTTGAACACGCGGGCCATCTTATCGCCATCTACGAGCACCGTCAGGTCCTCGCGAATATCAACCTGGGCTTCCTTATGCTGCTCGTTGAGGATGGGATAGAACTCGTCAGCCACCTGAGCCAGCAGCAACCCCAGATCAACATAGCCGCGCGTGAGCACGATATCGTGGAAGTCAAAGCGCGTGATATCGAAGAACTCTTCGATGAGCGCATCGAGCCGGTGCGCTTTGTCGAGCGCCACGCCCGTAAAGTGCGCACGTTGCTCAACCGGCAGCTCAGGAGCCTCTTGAAGCAGCGAAAGATAGCCCACCACACTGGCAAGCGGGGTGCGTAGGTCATGTGCCAAGTACGTGACCAGATCGTCCTTGCGATGAGACTCGTCACGCAAGGCCTGCTGCACCTTGCGCTCGCGATCGCGCACACGGTTGAGTGCGCCCTCGACCTCCAGGAAGTCGCCGTCGATGTTGTCCCAGGTGTCGGGGTGATCGATCAGGCGATCTTGAATACGAGCGGCCAGCACACAATCGGCATGCTGCTCGCCCTGCTCATAGCCCTGGTAGTACAGGGCGCGGCCGCAAAAGAACAGCACGCACACGGCAAGCGCCAGCACAAAGCCAAGCATGTTGAATACAAAGCCGGCATCGAACAGCACCGGCCCTTCGATGCCGCCGAGTGCCATGGCGCCAATCGCCAACGTCATGGCCCACGCGGCACCGCCAATCACCACGCAGCGGCGTACGATTTCAAATCGATCGATCAGCAAAAAGCCGACAAGCAGCACCGCCAAGATTCCAGCGATGCTATCGATGCCAATCAGCAGCAGGCTCAGCAAAAAGAGCAGCACCGTTGCAAGCGCGCGGTTGTCGACGACCGACCTCACGTATTCAAAGAGTCGATCGGGCACCTCGAATGCCTGCCTATCCTCTTTTGTCATATCCACTTCCCCACCATCAAAGGCGTTATTCGATTATGTAGCCGACGCCCCAGACGTTTTTGATAAAGCGCGGCTTTTGAGCATCATCGCCGATCTTTTCGCGCAGGTGGCGAATATGCACCATCACCGTATTGTTGGAGCCGGGCATAAAATCCTCGTTCCACACCGCGCGGAACAGATCCTCCACGGCCACCACGCTGCCGCGATGCTCGACCAGATACAGCAAGATGGAATACTCGATGGGCGTGAGGCGAACCGGTGAACCGTCCACCGTTACGGAACGAGCATCGCGGTTGATCTCCAAGCCGTCGAGCTGAATGGTCGGCGACTCGGCCGCCTGCGCACGGCTACCGTAGCTGGTGTAGCGACGAAGCTGAGCGTGCACGCGCGCGATGAGCTCCAGCGGGCGGAACGGCTTAACCACGTAATCGTCCGCGCCAAGCGAAAGGCCCTCGATCTTGTCTTGCTGGGCATCGCGCGCCGTCAGCATGATCACGGGATAGGTATGGCTGGAACGGATCGTACGCAGCAACTCAAGCCCATCGATATCGGGCAGCATGACATCCAGCAGCGCAAGATCGAACTCCTGCTCCAAGATTGCCTTGGCAGCATCGGCCCCGCTATAGGCGACCTGTACGTCAAAGCCTTCTTTTGTAAGGTAGATACCAACCAAGTCGGCGATGGCCTTTTCGTCATCAACTACCAAAATGCGCTCGTTCATGCGTGCTCCTCTCGCGCTCCATTATGCCCGAGGGGGCGCATGCCACACACAACAAGCGTGGGTGATTAAGTCGGCCTTAAGCACCCTTGTGCCCGTTCGGGCGCGGATGTGGGCCACGCACGCACGCGATGATCTCCGACACCGGCAAACGATATACTCTAGTTCCAGAAGAGACCATCCCGTCGAAAGCGAAATCTGTGAAGTCCCTCACCTCTTTTGCAAAGCGCTCAGCCCAGCTTGCCGCCGGCTTTGTCTGCGCTATCGCCCTTGCCGCTGGCGTGCCCACCGTCGCCGGCGCCCAAGTACTCACGACCGACAATGTTTGCGGCAAAACCGCCGATGCGCGCGGCATCACGGCCGAAAATCTGCCCGATATCGATGCGACCAATGCGCTCGTCATGGGCAAAGACGGCACCGTCTACTATGGGCGCGGCGCCGATGAGCAGGTTAAAATCGCCTCGATCACCAAGGTCATGACCGCAATCCTAACCGTCGAGAATTGCAAGATGGACGAGAAGGTCACGGTGAGCAACGCCGCAGCCACCGTGGGTAATTCGACCGCCGGCTTGCTCGAAGGTGACGAGCTTACCGTGGAGCAGGCGCTGCGCGGCCTGATGATTCCCTCGGGCAACGACGCCGCCGTCGTGCTCGCCGAATATGTGGGCAAGAAGATCGAGCCTAAGACCAAAGACGCCGAGGCAACCTTTGTGAAGGCCATGAACGAGCGCGCTAAGAAGCTCGGCTGCACCGGTACGCTTTTTGAAAACCCGCATGGTCTGGACTTTGATGAGTGGGCTGGCGATATGCACTCAACCGCACACGACGTAGCGCTGATGATGCAGGAGGCCATGAAAAACGATACGATCCGCGAGGTCGTAGCGAGCGAGGATTCCTGGATCGAGGTCACGGGCGCCGACGGCACCGACCATTCGCATTCCATGGACACGCATAACTATTTGCTGGGCCAAGATGGCAACATTGGCGGCAAGACCGGCACCACCGACGACGCGGGCTACTGCTTCACAAGCGCCTACAACCGCGACGGCGACGAGATCTACACCGTCGTTTTGAACTCCACCACCACCGACCAGCGCTTTACCGATACCGCCACCCTTGCCAACTGGTACTACGGCCACAAGGTGACGGTCGCAATCGCCAACACACAGGAAAAGACCGCCAACGGCAACCCGCTTATGGCGCGCATTGGCCAAACCGATTGGACGGATAAGACGATCGACGCCACACTCGCCGATCCCACGGCGCAAGCGACCGTGTTTTCCCTTGCCGGCGAGGTGACCGAAAAGGTTAGCTACGACGATCTTTCGGGCACGGTGCATGTGGGCGACAAGGTGGGTAGCGTTACGCTCAAGCAGGACGGCACCAAGATCGCCGTCATGGACCTGGTTGCCGACGAGGAAGGCGCAGGGCCGAATCCCATTGAATGGCTACTCGTGAAGCTCGATCGCTTGGGCCGTCGCATCGACAACCGCCCACTCACAGCAGAAAGCGAGACCGTCGCCAAGGCACCCGAGGTGTAAGGTCGAAGAACAATACACTCGCTGAAAGGAGGCGTCCAACGGGGCGCCTCATTTTTTGAGGGTTCGAATCCCCAGTTAACATTCTCCTAATCAAAAAAGGGCCCTGAATGGGACCCTTCTTTCAATTCATACTGGCGGAGAGCTGGGGATGTCCGGGCATGCTACGCATGCCCTCCGGCTTCAAAGCCTGGCGGCTTTTCGCCCACGGGCTACAAACGCTTTCGCGTTTGCTTAACGCCCGTGCCCTCTCGGGTTCGAATCCCCAGCGCCCTTTCTCGATAATAAAAAAGGGCCCCCGATGGGACCCTTCTTTAAAGTTAAACTGGCGGAGAGCTGGGGATTCGAACCCCAGATGCCCTTTTGGGGCATACTCGCTTAGCAGGCGAGCACCTTCGGCCTCTCGGTCAGCTCTCCGTAACAGCCGTTCTATAGTAACCAAACAGTCGAAGTTGAGCAAGAGGGAATTTTCTAATTGCCTAGCGGCCTTTTCTCCTTGCAGTTTTCGCCCCTACCCCAGCGAGCGGTTGAGGGAGCCGAGCTCATCGTTGCCCATGGTGCGCCACATTTGATAGATGCAGCCGCGCGCCAAGAAAAAGAAGCCGTTATCGACGAGTTGCACGGCGGCATCCGCGAGTTGATTGGTCACGGCGGGCACCGGCGGCAGCTCAAGACCTGCCTTGCGGATGGTCTCGACAGCCTCCTCAAACGTGGGCGGTTTGATGACGCCCATCTCGTTCATAAGGCCCTGCATTTCTTCCAGCGCGCTGCTGCCCGACTCCTCGCCGCGCGGCACCAGACGGTAACAAGCCAGTGCTAGGTCGAGCTGATCGCAATTCCAATAGGCAAACGCCAAGCGATAGAACAGGTAGCCGATTGCAGAACGATCGCTGGCAATACGTAGGCCGTGGCGCGCCACCTCGATAATCTCGTCAAAGCGCTCCAGACGCGCAAGCACGTTGATGAGCGCAAAGTGCGACTGCATGGACGAGCGCGCCAGATCGTAAAGATGGCGCACCTCGGGCAGTGCTCGTTCAAAGTCCTCTTGCTCGGCGTAAAAGCTGCAGATCTCGTGCTGGGCAAAGTACAGCGCATCGGGCGCACGAAGGATTCGCACCGAGCGGTCTTCTTCCAACACCGGTAGCACCATGCGCACCAGCTGGTTATCGCAAAACTGCGTTTGAACCGGACCTGTCGCCAAAAGCTCGGCGACGGCGCACTTAGCCTCCAACTCCTCAACAAGACGGGAAAAGCCTTCAAAAGCACCCGTACGGTCGACTTTTGCCTGCTCGCGCAATTCAACAACACGGGCCACGTATGGGTCGTCGTCCTCTTCCATGACCTCCAGCTCGTCAGCCGTATCGGCAAGCAGCAGATCGCGCAGCGCCGGCGGCAGCATGCGATGGTCATCACGCGGACGAGCATGAACCTCCGCCGGTTCAATCGTCTCCGGAGCGGTTGACTCATACGCCTCAAGCACACGCTTGCACGGCATATCGTCCATGTCCATGCTCTCAAGATCCTTGGCGACAGGCACGCAATCGGCCAGATAGGCCGCGCGCCCAAAGAAATACGTTGCGACAGCGCGCTCGCCCTGCTCACTGTCGGGAACAGCAATCTGCACATAGCAGCGCGTGATGCAGGTGCCCGCGGCAAAACACGCTGCCGCAAGCGTGAGTGCCACGCGCGCATCGTGCTCCGCGACCCAGATCGCGCGCGTGTCCTCGTCCAACTCGCGCCAGGCGTCATCTTGAGCGTCGTATTCACGTTGTGGCATAGCATCAACGACAGACTGCCCAAACCGAACGAGTATGATCCCCTCGGCAACGTTTGCCCGATAGGTATAGTCGAGCCGCGTGACCACGTTAAGTGCCTCGACAATACGCGCGAAGCGGGTACGCACATCCCACTCACCGCCCGGCTGGCAAGCCACCGTACCCGGTTTGCCCCACGGGTTATCGCTCGAGACCGTATCGAGCAGTCGAGGAACATCGTTGGTCGTCTTGGCGATATGCCACGCATCAAAGAGCGCGCAGCCCTCAAGGCTCGGCGAGGATGCCGCAGGGACCAATCCGGCCCCGATGTGCTCAAGGATGCCAGAGAGGCGGTTGAGACGGCACTCGATGGCAAGCAGCATGTCAATCTCGTCCTGGTCCAGCAGGCTGCGATCAAAATTGAGATAGAAAAGCTTTGAGCGATCGATGCGAGCCAGGCTCATCTCGGACTTAGCGGCGATGGTGCGCAAGCGGGGCAAGTCAATTTCACTCATAAGGGCGGCGGCATAGCGCTCGATACCGCTCGGATTCTCGGCATGGTCAACGCGGTAGAGCAGCGTCTCGATAGCGTCAGGTAGCGGTGCCGTGTTAAAGCCCAAAAACACCTCGACCGGCTCGGGCAACTTTACGAGCTTGATCTTGTCGACAACGTTTTGCATACCCTCGTCGAGTCCGTCGGCGTCCGCCGTGCTCGCAATGGTATTTTCGGAGTCAGCGAATATCACGTAGCGCAGGAACATCGATGCCATGAACTCACCGTAAGGAAGGGAGCGGGTCGAATTCCATGTCTCGTGATCGGACTGTTCGCGCATGGGACCTTCGGGAGAGCCGACGGTTCGCGCGCACGCGCGCATCGTGCCGTTTGCTCCCCTCACCATAATCTCACCAATACCGGAGTCCGACTCGTCAAGGACCAGCTCCATGTCGGGATCGTTGGACAGCGGAGCCTCGCTAACGGGGCGGTCCACCTTGTACACCTCACCCGAAACGCTTACGTAGCCCAAAAGCGACACATGGCTTTTGCCAACGAATTCGACGACATAACAAGATTCATGCTGATCCTCGCCAAAGAGTTTCCAGACCACGCCATATGAGCGTCCCGCAGGCTGCTCGGGCATCGCCGGAAAGCGCTTCTTGGGATCGAGAAACCTGAGCTTGTATGTCGGACGCTCTGCCACGAAATATCACCCTGATCGGTCGCTTGAGAAGGAGTGGTCGCGAATAAGTCGCGACATCTACTCGGAATCTTACACGAGTCGACAGGAAATCGTCCCTTTGGACAAAAGCACTCAAGCTGGCGCAAAAGAAAAGCCCCCGTTGCCGGGAGCTTTAATCTCAAATGGTGCGGCGTATAGGATTCCGCGCATCCGCTGCGCGGATCCGCACCGGCTTCGCCCGCCTGCCGGCGGACTCGCCCGCTCGCTAAAAACGCTCCGCGTTTTCTTTACGCCCGCGCCTCGACCGAGGTTCGAATCAATGCGGTGTTTACGTAAAAGAAAAGCCCCCGTTGCCGGGAGCTTTAATCTCAAATGGTGCGGCGTATAGGATTCGAACCTATGACGTTCTGATTCGTAGTCAGACCCTCTATCCAGCTGAGGTAACGCCGCGACTTGTTGATTATTATGCACAGGGACTGAATAATGGTCAAGCAATTTTTCGAAAAAAGTTATTGAATTTGATTTTTAATCATTTGGAGGGCTTGGCGCGATCTTCGACGCATCGCGATATAAGAAAAGCCCCCGTCGCCGGGAGCTTTAAAGTCAATTGGTGCGGCGTATAGGATTCCGCGCATCCGCTGCGCGGATCCGCACCGGCTTCGCCCGCCTGCCGGCGGACTCGCCCGCTCGCTAAAAACGCTCCGCGTTTTCTTGACGCTCGCGCCTCGACCGAGGTTCGAATCTCCGCAATGCCCCCGTAAAGGAAAAGCCCCCGTTTCCGGAGGCTTAAAACTCAATTGGTGCGGCGTATAGGATTCGAACCTATGACGTTCTGATTCGTAGTCAGACCCTCTATCCAGCTGAGGTAACGCCGCAACGCACGGATTATTATGCACGTGACCCCTCGATGGGTCAAGCGACAATTTGGAAAAATTTTACGAAGTGATAATTCAGACGGCCGCGCCTCGACCGAGGTTCGAATCCATGCGGTGCTTACGTAAAAGAAAAGCCCCCGTTGCCGGAGGCTTTCAATTTCAATTGGTGCGGCGTATAGGATTCCGCGCATCCGCTTCGCGGATCCGCATCGGCTTCGCCCGCCTGCCGGCGCGCTCGCCCGCGGGCTAAAAACGCTCCGCGTTTTCTTGACGCCCGCGCCTCGACCGAGGTTCGAATCCATGCGGTGGCGGAATAAAAGAAAAGCCCCCGTTGCCGGAGGCTTTCAATTTCAATTGGTGCGGCGTATAGGATTCCGCGCATCCGCTGCGCGGATCCGCACCGGCTTCGCCCGCCTGCCGGCGCGCTCGCCCGCGGGCTAAAAACGCTCCGCGTTTTCTTGACGCCCGCGCCTCGACCGAGGTTCGAATCCATGCGGTGTTGCCATAAAAGAAAAGCCCCCGTTGCCGGAGGCTTTCAATTTCAATTGGTGCGGCGTATAGGATTCGAACCTATGACGTTCTGATTCGTAGTCAGACCCTCTATCCAGCTGAGGTAACGCCGCAGCGCAAGACATATAAAACCACTTTAGCTTATTGGAGTCAAGCACAATCTCAAACTTTTTTGTGGAACGCAGTTTTGTCATGCTGCTCCGCATATACCGCCGTTCCCCGTACGATCGATTGGCTTTTCGATCACGTCAAACTTAGCATCAAGTTCCCTCAGGAGCGATCTCACCCGCTGGGCACAATCATAATCGGCAAACGAGATACTCAACATGCGAGCAACCTGGTTAGATGTCCGGACCCCATAGAAATGCTCCAGGGCCACCAGCCCCTCGTGCGCCACAAACGTCTCAACCACATGCGGCGACTCCTCGTAGCACCATTGGGTCAACGAACCCTCGCTCGTCTGTCGAACCACCAGGCCACCCATGCCAGACGGCTCACACGTTACAAGCAGGTACTCCCCGCCCTCGTCGCTCTCAAACAAAACCACCCGATCATCAAACAGCTCCATCGCGTCCCCTTTCTCTCGCTCTTATTTAGCAAAAGCATAGCAGGTAGATGGCTGTATACAGAACAGTTGTTCGTGTGTTTTCTATTGAGCTGTCCGCACGGCATGGTATGAACCTGCGCACGAAATAGGGCGCCCCCGAAGGAGCGCCCTTGCATATCGCCTATGCAGCCAAGTTACGCGACCGGCTCAATCTTCTCGAGGCCGCCCATGTAGGGACGCAGGACCTCGGGGATCGTGATGGTGCCGTCGGCGTTCTGGTAGTTCTCCAGAATGGCAGCCATGGTACGACCAGCCGGCAGGCCGGAACCGTTAAGGGTGTGCAGGTAGCGCGAACCCTTGAAGTTCTCGGGGTCGCGATACTTGATGTTGGCGCGGCGAGCCTGGAAGTCGCCGCAGTTGGAGCAGGAGCTGATCTCCTTGTAGGCGTTGTAGCTCGGCAGCCAGACCTCGACGTCGTAGGTCTGACGGGCAGAGAAGCCCAGGTCGCCGGTGCACAGGCTAATCACGCGATACGGAAGACCCAGCTGCTGCAGCAGGAACTCGGCCTCGGCGGTCATGCTCTCGAGCTCCTCGTCGGACTCCTCCGGCTTAGCGAACTTGACCATCTCGACCTTGTCGAACTCGTGCTGGCGAATGATGCCGCGGGTATCGCGACCAGCGGAGCCGGCCTCCTCGCGGAAGCAGGGGGTGAAGGCGGTGTAGCGGCGCGGCAGGGTATCGGCGTCGAGGACCTCACCGGCGTGCAGGTTGGTGAGCACGACCTCGGCGGTGGGGATCAGGAAGTTGTCGCCCGAGACGTGATAGGCGTCGTCCTCAAACTTGGGCAGCTGGCCCGTGCCGAACATGGTCTGACGCTTGACGACGATGGGCGGCCACCACTCCTTAAAACCACGGCTGGTGTGCGTATCGAGGAAGAAGTTGATGAGGGCGCGCTCAAGACGGGCGCCGGCGCCACCGAGAACGGTGAAGCGGCTGCCGGAGAGCTTGTTGCCGCGCTCGAAGTCAAGGATGTCGAGGTCGGTGCCCAGATCCCAGTGCGGCTTAAAGTCGAAGTCGAACTCGCGCGGGGTGCCCCAACGACGGCGCTCGATGTTCTCGTCCTCGTCCTTGCCGTACGGCGTGGCCTCGCAAGGAATGTTGGGCAGGTGAGCCATGAAGTCGTACTGCTCCTGCTCGAGGGCGGTGCGGCGCTCGGCCAGACCGTCAATCTTCTCGTTGACGGCGCGCACGGCCTCCTTGGCGGCCTCGGCCTCGTCCTTCTTGCCCTCCTTCATCAGGGCGCCGATCTTCTTGGACTCGGCATTGCGCGTGGCTTGAAGTTCCTCAACCTCGGTGATGACGGCACGACGCTCGTCGTCGAGCTCAAAGAACTTCTCGCGATCCCAAGACGTCTGGCGGTTAGCCATGGCGACATCGATGGCATCGGGGTTCTCGCGAACAAACTTGATATCAAGCATTAGATCCTCCGGCGATATACATTCCATTTAGGTTGCAACCTTGTACATGTATGGGCAAGTATATACTTATGAACGTTTACGACCCAACTCAACTACGCAAGAAGGCACCCAATGGACGCAGTTTTTTCCTTTTTGTTTGGCACCCGCACCGGTTTTGCCATCCTTTTCGCCGGCGGCATCCTGCTGTTTGCGATTCTTGCCTTTGTAATGGAAAAGCGCACCCATAAGATGTATGTCGACCGCGGCCCCAAATCCGAGGACGAAGAAGACAGCTTCTGGGACTAACCCACCAAAAAGGGACAGGTTTATTTTGGTCGGTTTTATCCGGGCAAACGCAAGCGCCCCGCAACTGGAATTGAGCCAGTTGCGGGGCGCTTTTCGCATACACGACAAACCGCAGGAAAAACCTGCCAACATAAACCTGTCCCTAAATAGCAGGTTTTACTGGAGGGTTGCGTCGATTGCCTTGACCAGGGCGCTGCGCATGCCGGCGTCCTCGAGCGCGACGACGCCCTTGATGGTGGCACCGCCGGGCGAGCACACGGCATCCTTCATCGCTGCGGGATGCTGACCGGTTGCGAGCTGCAGCTTCGCCGTACCCAGCACCATCTGGCTCACAATGCGATAGGCATCAGCACGCGGGATACCGTGCTTGACCGCTGCATCGCCCAGGGCCTCGATTGCCATAGCGACAAATGCCGGAGCGCAACCACCCACCGTGCCGCCCACGAACAGCAGGCTCGTATCGAGCTCGACCACCGCACCGAGCTTGCCAAGCAGATCAAGCACCACTGCGCTCTGCTCATCACTAAGCGTCGAAGCCTTCTCGCAGGCGATGACGCCCTCGCCCACCGAAACCGGCGTGTTGGGCACCGTCGAGATATGCGCGACGCCCGGCAGGACCTGCTCCCACTTGGCACTGTCCCAGGTCCAGGCAACCGACAGAACGACCTTTTTGGCAAGAGCATCCTTGAGCGGGGCGAATACCTTCTCGATCATGTACGGTTTGACCGCAGCGACCACGATATCGGATGCGGCGACAACCTCGGCGGCATCGTGGCAGGCGACCATGCCGCGCGCCTCGCAGCGCTCAACCAGTGCGTCGTAGCGACCCGCGCAGGCGCACATGTCGCTCGCAGCTACACCGGCAGCGATCCAGCCATCGGCCATAGCGCTCGCCATATTGCCAAAACCGACAAATCCAATCTTCATATCACATAGTCCTTTCAGACACATTCCTCAAAACGAAAGGTATTGTCCCACGCTATTGTTTCGTATTGCCAACCTATTTGTGATACGGCTCGCCACGACTGATCTTGCAGGCACGGTAAATCTGCTCCAGCAGCACCACACGCGCCAGGTTATGCGGCAAGGTAATGCGTCCAAAGCTGAGCATCTCGTCGGCTCGTGCGCGCACGTCATCACTCACGCCGTCCGAACCGCCGATTACAAAGGCAATGTCGCTGCTGCCTCGCAGCATAAGATCGTCGAGCCGCGCCGAAAGTTCCTCGCTCGAGCGCTCTTTGCCCTCAATGGCCAGCAAGATCACATGCGCTCGAGATGGCAAGGCGGCAAGAATCGCCGCCCCCTCCTTGTCGCGCGCGGCATCCACGCCGCCCGCCTTAGCCGGGTCGATATCGGCCACCTCGCGGATATCCACCTTGGCATAGGCACCTAGGCGCTTGGTGTACTCAGCGCACGCGTCCTTCCAAAAGCGCTCCTTGAGCTTACCGACGCAAACGACGGTGTATTTCACGCGCGTCTACTCCTTCGAATCGTTTTGAACTTTGCCGGCGGCCAGCATCTGCTCGAACATCGAGGCCGACTGCGAAAAGTCGCTCGGCAGCACGACCGTCGAGGTTTTACCCGTGCGAGCGAACTCCGTCATCATCTCGGACCACTGCGTAAACATGAACAGTTGGTTGGCCTCGTCATTGCCGACACCCGTCTCCTGGATAATCTCGAGCGAATCTTTGATGCCCAGCGCGATGGCTTTGCGCTGGTTGGCGATGCCCTCGCCCGCCTTTTCCATCGCCTCGGCCTCGGCGGTCGCCTCGGTGACGCGCTTGATGCGGTCGGCCTCGGCGAGCTCCTGCGCGGCAGCGCGCTTGCGCTGGGCGGCGTTGATGTCGTTCATGGAGTTCTCAACCTCGGTCGGCAGTGCGATTTTGGTGATGAGCGTCGACACGAGGGTGAAGCCGTAGGCGGCCATCTGCTCGGAAACAGTAGCGTTGACATCCTTGGCGATGTCATCCTTCTTGGCAAAGACCTCATCGAGTGTGTAAACGGGGATGGAGGAGCGCAGGGCGTCGGTGATGAAGTCACGCATCTGGTCGACGGGCTCCTGCAGCATGTAGTAGCTCTTGTAGATGCCCGAATCTGCCGGGCCGGCGCCCATGTCATAGCTCACGTGGTACTGAGCGGAGACCTCAAGGCCAATGGTCACGTTGTCCTGGGTCTTAACGTCGATGCCAAAACCGTTTTTCATGGTGCGCAGACTCACCGTGGCGGCCTTGCGGTCAATCACGGGCACCTTCACGTGGAAGCCCGCGTTGACGATACGGTTGAACTTACCCAAGCGCTCGATGATCACAGCGTGCTGCTGCTCAACGACGTAGCAGGCGTTGGGGAGCAGCAGCAACAGGATGATGATGGGAATCAAAAGGCTGGTAAGGGCGGCGATGATACCGGAAAACAGCATGGTCTCTCCTCTGATAGGCACACGTTGGCATTAGGATACCCGTCCAAGGAGATCGTGCATAACAAAAAAGCTCCCATTGCTGGGAGCTCTTTCAATCAATGGTGCAGGCGAAAGGACGTCCGCGTATCCGCTGCGCGGATCCGCACCGGCATCGGCCGTCTGCCGGCGTCCTCGCCAGCTCGCTAAAAACGCTCCGCGTTTTCTTGACGCTCGCTCCTTCACAGGTTCAAGTCCCTGCGATGGGCCCATAACAAAAAAGCTCCCATTGCTGGGAGCTCTTTCAATCAATGGTGCGGGCGAAAGGACTTGAACCTTCATGGGGTTGCCCCCATACGGACCTGAACCGTACGCGTCTGCCAATTCCGCCACGCCCGCGTGCAGGAATTAGAATAACGGAGCGCCACCGCGAACGCAAGAACTATTTTTGAAAAAGTTTGCAGGCATTTTCCCAAGCGGCTTGCGCGATTGTTTCGGCGTCCTCACCAGTGCGATCGACACGGTCGTTAACCAGCGCGTTTGCCGTAATGGAGATCATTGCGGGCTCGCATTCAAGACCGCGGATGGGCTCCGGCGCCATATACGGGCAATCCGTCTCGAACAAAATGCGATCGAGCGGGGTCGCCGCAAATGCCTCGCGCACGTCGTCGTTGCGCTTAAAGGTGGCCGCACCACCATAGGCGATATAGCAGCCCAGCTCCACAAAGCGCTCCATCGTGGCGCGGTCCTCGCCAAAGCAGTGCAGCACACAACCGGCCTGGGGCACGCCCACCTCACGAAGCACGTTGTACGCATCCATATGCGAGGTGCGCTCCCCATCCGAGTCCTCGTGCCGCAGGTGCAACTCCACCGGCACGTTACGGCACACGGCAAGCTCGAGCTGGCGCGCCATGCAGTCAATCTGCACGTTATGAGGTGCCGGCGCGATATCGTCATCATAGTCCATGTGGTAGTCCAGGCCGATTTCGCCAATACCGGCGCATAAGGGGTCATCGAGTGCGGCAACAACCTGCGCGTGAATGTCGTCGGTATAATCCGGCGCGCCATACGGATGCACGCCGGCAAGATACTTGATCTGCGGGATATCCTGCATCGGCAGAATTTCGCGCACGAGCCAGTCGCTATAGTCCGTCACGCTGCGCTTGTCGGCGATGGGGTCGAAGACCGTCACCAACAGGTCGATGCCCGCCGCCTTGGCACGCACGAGTGTCTCGGGCACATCCTTGCCCCAGAACGAAAGCAGATGCGCATGTGTGTCGGCAAGCGGTGCCAAGGGCACGGGACAAGCAACCGTCTTCTTTTTCTTGGTAAACGTCACGCGTTCGGCATTAAGCGTCATGGGAAAGCTCCCGAGCCAGGCACACAAAGTCGGCGACGCCGAGCGTCTCGGCGCGCGTGGTGGGTGCGATACCGCAAGCCTCAAAGGCGGCATCGAGCACGTCCTTGGCAAAACCGTTGGCGCTCATGGAATTGCGGATGGTCTTGCGACGCTGGGCAAATGCAGCGTCAATCACGCGGGCCACAAATTCGCGATCGAGTCCTTCGGGCACCACACCGTCAACACGGTCGATACGCACGACGGCCGAGTCCACGTGCGGCGCCGGCATAAAGCAACGCGGCGGCACCTCAAAGCGACCCGTCACCTGCGCATACAGGCCAAGCTTTGCCGTATAGCCGCCATAGGTCTTGTTGCCCGGCGCTGCGGCAATGCGATCGGCAACCTCCTTTTGCACCATGACGACAGCGCGCTTAAGCGCGGGCATCGTCTGGAAGAACTGAAGAATGATCGTCGCCGCCACGTTATAGGGCAGATTCGCGACAAACACCGTGGGTTCACCACCGGCGGCCTGCTCAATCTGCTCCGGCGTCACCTTGAGCGCGTCGCCCATGATAAAGCAGAAGTTGGCATAGTCGGCGGCGTGGGCGTCGAGCACCGGCTCAAGCTCGGGATCGGCCTCAATGGACGTAACGCACGCCGCTTCCTGCAGCAACGCAAGTGTCAACGTACCGCAACCCGGACCCACCTCGAGTACGCGCTCGTCACCTGCAAGCTCAGCGAGCTCACAGATACGTTCGATCACATGGTTGTCGATCAGGAAGTTTTGGCCCAGGCGATGCTTGGTCGCAAGACCAAACTCCTCCAGCAGCTCCCTCGTTGCCGTGGGGTTTGCCAAAGGCGAAGTTGTCATGGTTGCCTCCTTAACATGGCGGCTACATCGTTAAGCAAAAGGGCATGGACCGTTGCGGCCATGCCCTTACCGTTACACAGCAAATTGCCGATATGGCACTCGCGCGACGTCTTAGCCCAGACGCGGGAACAGCGGCTCGCCCTTCTCAACGGGCTGACCACCGGCAAGCAGGCCCCAAGTGCAGATGCCCTTGAGGTCGTCGCTCGCGGCCTCGTCCTCGCACGACAGGCGACGCAGAGCCTCGGCAGAAGTCTGGGGCATGAGCGGCATCAGCAGGTGAGCGGCGATGCGGATGGCCTCGAGCAGGTTGTAGATCACAAACGCCAGCTCGTCGGCCTTGGCCTCATCCTTGGCAAGCGCCCAAGGCTCGGAGTCCTCGATGTAGTGGTTAGCGGCGTGGATGAGCTCCATGACCTCGTCCTTGGCTCCGCCGTAATCCAGCACGTCCATCTTGGCCATGTAGCGATCGACCAGGCCGTCGGCGATCTTTGCCAGCGGGTTGTCGAACGCATCGAACGATGCAGGCTTGGCAGGCGCACAACCGTCAAAGTACTTGCCGCTCATGTTGAGCGAACGCGAGATAAGGTTGCCCCAGCTGTTGGCTAGGTCGGCGTTGTAGACCTGCTCCATGCGCTCGAAGCTGATGGCGCCGTCGGTGCCGGGCACCACGTCGGTCATAAAGTAATAGCGATAGCCCTCGACGCCCAGCATGTCGATAACATCCTGCGGAGCGATGGCGTTGCCGCGGCTCTTGGACATCTTCTCGGCCTTGCCGGTCTCGGCATTGCGCACGGTCAGGAAACCGTGGGCAAAGACGTGTTCGGGCAGGGCTTCGCCGATGGCCATGAGCATGGCAGGCCAAATGACGCAGTGGAAGCGGATAATGTCCTTGCCCACGATGTGGAACTGCGCGGGCCAGCGATAGGCCAGCTCGGCACGGGCCTCATCGGTATCGACACCGTAGCCGACGGCCGTCATATAGTTGAGCAGCGCGTCGAACCACACGTAGGTCACGTGGCCCTCGTCGAACGGGACCTGAATGCCCCAGTCAAAGCTTGTACGGCTTACGGAAAGGTCGTTAAGGCCGCCCTCGACAAAGCTGCGCACCTCGTTCATGCGGAACGCGGGCTCGACAAAGTCGGGGTGCTCGTCATAGAGCTTGAGCAGCTTGTCCCGAAACGCAGAGAGCTTAAAGAAGTAGGACTCCTCCTGCACGCGCTCGAGCGGACGGTGGCAATCGGGGCACAGGTGCTGGCCGACGCTGCCGTACTCCTCGTCACCCTTCTGGACCTGCGTATCGGTAAAGTAGGTCTCGTCGGGCACGCAGTACCAGCCGTCATAGCTGCCCTTGTACAGGTAGCCGGACTCCTTCATGCGCTCCCACAGATACTGCACGGCGTGATGCTGGCGCGGCTCGGTGGTGCGAATGAAGTCGTCGTTGGAGATCTCGAGCTTGCTCCAAAGCTCCTTGAAGTGCGGAGCCTGGCTGTCGGTCCACTCCTGCGGCGTCATGTTGTGCTTGGCTGCGGCCTCGGCGACCTTCTCGCCGTGCTCGTCCATGCCGGTCAAAAACTTGACGTTATAGCCGGCGGAGCGGCGATAGCGAGCCTGGACGTCGGCGATGATGGTGGAATAAGCCGTGCCCAGGTGCGGATCGGCGTTGACGTAGTAGATGGGCGTCGTGATAAAGAACGAAGGCTTGCTTTGATCCATGGGGTTTGTCCTCCAGAAAAACGTTGCATACAGGGGATGATTCTAGCGCAAGGGCTGGATATCCTCCATCTATTGCATATCGAGCACCACGGCATAGACATCGCGCTTGCGGCGCGAATACTTCTGAGACAGGCGCTTTGCCACCGCGGAGGCGGGCTCCCCCTCCTCGAGCGCGGCACGGATATCGTCGCGCAGGGCTTCGTCGGGGTCTACCGCTGCAGCTCCAACTGACGCGATACCGGCCTCCTCATCCCCACTCGGCGGCGCGATGACCAGCGCAATCTCGCCCTTTACCTCGCCACGGGCACGCAACTCCTCGGTTAGCTGGGCGGCGGATCCACGCAGGACTTCCTCGTGCAGTTTGGTGAGCTCGCGGCAGACGGCGACATCGCGCTGGGGAAAGACCTCGGCCACGGCCTCGAGCGTCGCCACGATGCGATGTGGAGACTCGTAGAAGATGAGTGCGCCGGGCACCACGGCAAGGCGCTGCAAACGGCGCACGCGGTCGCCGTGCTTGCGGCCCAAAAAGCCTTCGAAGAAAAAATGCTCACAGGGAATGCCGGATGAGACGAGCGCCGTGACGCACGCGGACGGCCCAGGGATGACCTCGACGGGCACATCGGCCTCGCGCGCCGCCTCGACCAGCGCCTGGCCGGGATCGGACACGCTCGGCATACCGGCGTCCGAGGCAAAGGCGAGGGTCTCCCCCGCCAGCAGGCGGTCGACCAGGCCGGCTGCGCGATTTGCGATCACGTTCTCATCGCAACGAACGAGCGGCTTGGAGATGCCTAGGTGCATCAGCAACTTTGAGGTCACACGCGTGTCCTCGCAGCAGACGGCGTCGGCAGCGGCAAATGCCTCGCCGACGCGCGGAGACAGGTCGCCTAGGTTACCGATGGGCGTACCGACCACATAAAGTTTGCCCGTGCGGGCGCTGTTTTGCGTCATATCAACCTATTCAATCATGCCGCGCTCGAGCGTGCCGAGTGCCGCGCGGGCGTCCCATGCTGCAATACGCTTCTCGGTCTTCCACGTTTGGAAGAACCAGCCAGCCGCCGGCGCAAACGATGCCAGCTGGTTGGCGATAAACACGCGCTCGTAGGCATTGCGGCCCTCGGGCGTAACCGACGAGTTGGCAAAAATCGCTGCACCCGACCATTCGCCCACCAAAACGGGGAACCCAGTCGAAATCGCTTCTTTAAGCTCGCGCTTGTTACGCGAAATCGCCGTCGTCAGCCCGCGGGGGCTCGTGATGTCGAGCGCATGCTCGTCGCGGTAATGGTACAGGTGAAGGTCCATGTAGACGTTCTTGTACTTGGCGCCGCGCATAAAATGCTTCCACTCGCTGGGATGCCCCGAAGACGAGAAGACGACAATCTTATCCTCGGGCATATACGAACGGACGAGCTCGTAGGCATCGCGATAGAAATTGCGCAGGTAGTGGGCCGGAATGCCGTCCGTCATGGTAAAAAGGCTCTTGCGTACGCTCATCTGCGGCGTATCCAACAGCTCGATACCCAGCAGGCTCTCGGCCTCACCATAGCGATCGGCCAGGCGCTCGAGCACATCGAGCGCAACGTGACGGCCATTGGTGGACGAATGCCACTCAGCGACGACTTCCGGCGTCGTGGGCGAATCGTTGGAATCGCCCTGACCGCCGGGTACGGTCGCCAGATCGAGCAGTACGCGGATGTTGTACTTGGCGGCCCACTCAATAGCACGGTCGATATAATCGACGACCGAGATGTAGGAAGCGTCGGACTCCTGCGAGCCAAAGGCATACCACGGCACCGGCAGGCGCACGGCGTTGAGACCGATCTGCGCCATACGACGAAAATCGTCCTCGCTCACAAACGTCTCGTAATGGCGACGCATACGCTCGTTATAGGCAGCGGTGCCCATGGCCTCCTGCAGCTCGGCTGCATTGGATGCTCCGGTCGCCGCATAGAGCGACGGGGTCACCCAGGGCTCGGGAATAAACCAGCCAGAGAGATTAACGCCGAGAATCCTCTCCATCACGGCCCCCTTCGAATCGCGCAGGTCGAACCTGCATCGTATTGCATAGGAAAAGTATCGTTTTGAGTATACCCGCGCGTGCGGACAGGCGACCGAACGGTCTACAAAGTGGCGCAAAAGTGGGAGGAATGTCCGGGCAGACGGAAGCCGAGATGGTGCGCCGAGATGCACACGTGCGCCGGAAGTAGGCAGTCGAAAAGCATGCCCCGTTTTTTCGCAAAAGGCTGGGATGCATTTTCCGTTCGAGGCCTCGGTAAAAGAAAAGGACCCCTTTGCAGAGGTCCTAGTCAATTCAAGGTGGCGGGGAAGGGAATCGAACCCCTGACACGAGGATTTTCAGTCCTCTGCTCTACCAACTGAGCTACCCAGCCATTTGAGGTGTGCCTTGTTTCAAGGCCTGATTAGTATAACCAAGGACGCGCTCCGGTCAACCGAGAATTTTAAAAAAGTTTTTGAGCGCGACATCGACCACGATCTCGATCCTATAGAACGGCACGTCAGAAGCATCAACCCGCCGCAAGAAGTTTTTCACTCAGGGCCGCGCGGGCAAACTCGCTTGGCGTCATTCCCTCGGCAGCCGCCCGTCGACGAATAGCTTCCTTCATTCCCAGAGGAATCTTGACCGATAGCGTTGCCGTTCCCTCACCTGAGAGTGGGGGCCGTCCATGCACGATCCCACCAACGGTGTGTTCGCCATCCGGAAACTCTCCGCGCTCGTACGACTCACACCACGCGTCAATCATTTCATCCGTTACAACCTGACCATTAGCGGTCGTATATGTCTTGCCCATCATCGACCCCTTTGCCGAGCTCGCTCGATCTCTTGCCAGAATTTCTTCTGAACCGGAGACAAGGCATGAATAATGAGCCACCCGCGAATAAGTTCGACCGCAACGAGCTCCACGCTCCGTCCGTCCGGAAGCCATCCAATCGCAAGCCATCTCGGCGGCTCGTCTTCCGACTCGCGGCGAATACACTCAGTAACCGCGAGCCAGGCGCCGAGCACCTGCTTTTCCGTCAGGTGCTTTTTGGCGTTGGGATGAATCTCGACATCCATGCATCTTCTCCTCCATCTTACCCAATTTCGTATGACGAAAGTCCGCTGTCGCCAATTCTTAAGCCGGCACGCGTTGGAGAGCAGGGGTCGAAACAATGATTGAAGGGCGCTCTAGTGCGGCCCAGGCGCCGGGGCAGGAGCACATACGCCAGGGACGTACGTTTTCGCAGCGCGCGAGGATATTGCCGTCGCGATCGATGAAGGCGATGTCGATGGGATAGGCCATAAAACACGTATGGACCGAAGAGCAGCGTGGAAATGCCATGACGAGCGGCAGACCGTTGGCGGCAACCGGACACCGTCCCAGCATGCCGCGCAGGCGCACGGCAAACGACTCCGCCACCGCAAACTCGGCCGGCGTCCAGCCCAGCCTATTGAGTGCCCGCGCGTAGGCGATGTAGGACGAGACCGCGGTCACATGACCACCCCCGGACGCCATGGATCGACCGTCACCGCGCGCTCGTGCGACAACTTTGCCGGTGCCCCCAGCGGAACGCCAGCGATGCTGAGAGAAGTCGGCCACGGCTCATAGTGCATGGTGCAGGTGTAGGTCCTAAACGTACCGGATAGGGAGAGCAGACCACCATCCGATGCCTCCGCGCCTTGCTCGCTCGACACTTCGATCTGCAAGTCATAGCCTTCCATGGCATTCAGAATTTGCGTCTGAACCGTCGCCGAGGCATCGGCAGAGCTTTCGTCGCCCTCCCCGCTCGGCGCCACGGCGTGCGCCAACACGATGTCGGGCACCACGCGGTCGAAGCGCGCGACAGCGCTGGCAAAGATCATGACGTTGTACACGATGAGTGCCAGCACCAGCAAAACGGGCGTGACCACGGCCATCTCGACCGTCGCCTGGGCGCGCTCCTCGCACAGGCGCGTGCGGATGCCCATTACGACCCACCGCCCAGGGCACCCGCCAGTGTGGTGACATCGACGGTAAGTGGGATGGAGCCGCCGCCGGGCAGAGGAATCTCCGCAAGCGTGAACACCGTACCGCTGATGGTGCGTTCGACTTGATATTCCAACACCTCGCAAAGCGCCTTGGGATCGGTCACGCCCAACGGAATACTTCGCAGTTTGTCTTGCGCTTGAGAGAGGCCAGCAATGTCAGACCCCGGGCTCTTAATGACGTTGGCGGAATCAGTCAGCACCGGCTTTCGCAGGCGCAAGTCGCACGGTTCCAAACCCAGCGCCGCCACGGACGCCGAAACGGTATCGCCGAGCCACGATGCAATGGAGCCCAACGCGCCGCTGCCCCCTCCTAGGCCTTTAATCATCTCGTCCATAAGTTCGTCGGCCGAACCTTGGATGTCTCCGTATCCCACAAGCAGCCGTCCCCAAACATCCATGACGCCATCGAGTACGCCGGCAACGCCACCCGAGCGTTCCTTCAATGTCGAGAAAAATCGCGAAAGCACGTTGTTTTGCGCCGTCGCCTCATCGGGCGCCAGCACCGCGGCAGAGATGGCACCGCGACTGCCAAGCTCAACCGCCGTGTTAAACGAAGAGTTAAGCTGATCGGGGCTCGAGATGGCACCCGAAACCGCAAAGGCAACCACGCCGTTGCGACCGGGCGGAGCGATACGCGGACGCTCGCCCGAAAGCGCTTTAATGGCCTGGTCAAACGCATTGCCCGCACGGTCGGCTTCGTCCTCGGTCTGACGCTCGAGCTCGAGCTCCTTGTTGCGACAGTCGACGTAGTCCTCCAGGGCGTCTTTAAACTTGTCAAAGTGATACTCGAAGCCGTTTTCGATAGAGGTTGAAGGCGCCGCAACGGCACCAAGCGACAAAACGCCAAAATGGCATTTGCTGCATTTATCCTGTCCATCGTAATCGGCAACCGAAGCAAATCCGCTCGGCGTCCCTTTCTTATAGTTAGGGCAGGTCGTCCCGTAATGCAGATACGCCTTGTCATCGTTCACGCTCGTCGGCCACACCGCATCGGTATAGAGTTCCGTCGCCCGAACCTCATCAGAGTTGCGCGGCAGCAGCGGAATATAGGAGGAGACCCTGTCTCCGTTCTCGGTTATATGTGCCCGATCGACCTCCGCGCTCGCATAGGTATAAAACGCCTTACGCGCCGCAGACTCTGCCTTCATCTCGACACTCGAGCCGTGGGGCTTCTCATTTGTCAGACGCCAATGGTAGTAGTCCTTCGCGCGATCAAGGGCAACTTGTGGCTCCCACGTAACGCTCGATGAGTAATGCGGATTTTGAACACCGGAGAGATCCGTTAGGCTTTTCGCACGCTCCCACATGCAAGAACAGCTGCCGACCGAGCCCTTGTCAGACCCACCACAATCCACCAGCCAAGCACGCTCTTTAGCCTTCGCCGTGTCCTCAGAAGCCTTCCGCAGCTCCTCGGCCGCACCCTCTAAATCATCTGATGTGTCTTTAATGGTATCGGTCGAGATCTCTGATCCTTTGAGCGCAGCGAAGTCAGACTCGGATGTCCTGGGCACGGCAAGCGCCGTACCGGTATAGGTCACACTATCGGTATCCTGCGCCGACACCGCCTGCGTGGCACGCGCGGCGATCAGATACGGCAGGGCCGTCTCGATTTTCTGTAAGCCTTCCGATGCGCTTTTGGCAAACTTGTTGCGCGTTTTAATGATCTCAATCCCGGTGTCGACCATATTGCCGGCAACCGACTCGGCACCCGGGATGAGGATGGCGACCAGGCCCGTCCCGATCGTGGCAAACCCCGCCAGCCCCAGACTCAAGATGCTCGCATCAACCACCGTGGCAGCCGTGTGATAGGACGACACTACGTTGGCACCCGCCAGCGCGCCGCTATCAGCCGCCACCTGGGTATCCCCGGCACGCGACATGCTCCATATCGCCGCGGTCGACGAAAACAGCAGCGTGAGCACCACCAAGATGACCACCGCAGAGGAGAGCGTGGTGTAGGCACCGTCTTCGATAAACAGGTCGATACCGGCTCGACCCATAAAGCCGCCTCGTTTGCGGAGAGCGCCTGGTCGACGGCGGGCCGCAAACCCTTGCGTCACCCGCAACAGGCAGCGCTTAATCCCATGCAGCAATCCACGAATCATAATCTCCCTCCAGCCATTCGGGACGCGATTGATACGAGACATCGACCTTGAGCTCAACGTAGCCGCCCTCGGCGGTACCACCCATAGCCTGCGCAAACGCACCGATCACAGGCAACGGCTTGACCTCGCCGGAAACGGACACGGACGAGACGCCACCCGCACCGGCCCGGCCAAGCTCGATATCCCACGACAACGGCCCGCCGGCATGAAAGATCGAAACGTTGGGCACTGCGGCAAGTCGGCGGCGGGCGAACTCCTTAAGATCGTCGTCCTCCGCCGTCGTCGTGGTCATGAGCCGCGCGGTCTCGGCGGCGGCAGACTCCATGACCGCGCGCGTATAGAGCAGGCACACCGGTTGCAGCGCGAGAAGGATGAGCGTCAGAAACGTCGGCAGCAAAAAAGCGGCCTCGACCGTAGACTGCGCCCGGTCCTCGCGCGCGGCATCAATACAACGCGATGTCCTTAGCGGCCGCAGCGGCGTCGATAACCGACGTCGAGGCAACGCCATGGGATGCCGCCCGCTCAACCAGCGCCGCCAAGCGCCCATCGGTGCCGGCACGCCAAAGTCCCGCGATCGCCAGCACGATCGATAACAGCGCCACGGTGACGATGGCGTATTCGACGGTCGACTGAGCAGATTCCTCACACAGGACACCATGCATTTCACGACCCCTCCTTTGACTCCGTTGTTTGCGGAACCAGACGCACGGCACGCAGGCGGCACGAGGCATCGCCGGCATCCGCAGCAACCATCACCATGTCGACCCAGCCTCGCCCATCGCGCACGATGGCGCCCCATACGTTGCCCTTAATATCGAGATAGCCGCTCAGGGCAAGCTGGGCCGTGGGCACCTCGCGGTAGGCACGCAGCAGGTCTGCCGCCGCCTCGGTCATCGGCCGGTCCTCGGACCATGCGAGTCGAACTGCGATCGCATTGTCTGCAGACGGCTCCGTCGCGCTGGCGGCCCGCTCGTCGAGTGCCTGCAAAAAGGTCCGAGCCGTGACGGCGGCATTTTGGCCGCCTATATCTCCCGCGCCTTCCGCTTGTGACACCGCCGCCGAGCCCGATCCCAAATCGGCAGTAGCGCCTGGACGCTGCTGCCGCGCAACACCCAGCCCCCAAAGCGTCACCGCTATTGCCACGAGCAAACAGACGAGCACCAGCGGCGAACCAACAGGCCGCCTGCCTCCTACAGGCTGTTGATGCCGTCTTTGATCGCGTTCCATAGTTCTTCGACTTTGCTCTTAAACGCGACGATGGCGATAATCGCGATCACTACGAGCACGCCGACCAAGATGGCGTATTCGGTAGTGCCCTGCGCGCTCTCCTCCCGCAACAGCGCCTTGGCACGCTGGCGAGCGCGGATTGTCCGGCAAAAAGCCCGGCTCCAAGCCTTGCCCGCAATGTCGGTCATCGTGTTCATGTATTCCTCCCTACATCATCCCGCCTGCTCCCAGCAGCGGGCCCAATATGGACAGAAGCAACGCCGGCAAGATGAGCGTGCCGGTGGGAATCAGCAACTTGACCGGTGCGCGCTCGATCTCGCGCTCGACTGCGGCGCGATGGGCCGCACGAATCTCGCGACTTTGAGCAGCCAGCGTCTCGGCCAGCGGGGCGCCCAGGGCAAGCGCCTGCCCCACCGTGATGGCAAAGGTCTCGAGCGCCCTCACGTCCAAATCACGCGCGGCAGCCAACAGCTCGGCCTCGCGCGTCCCCACGCCCACCTGCCACGCCATGCAGGCTCGCTCAAGACGGACGGCCAGCACCGACCGACGGTTGGCGCAGAAAATCTCGAGCGCCGCGTCAAACGAAAGGCCGGCAGAAAGCCCCAGGCGCACCACGTCGATCATCTCGGACACCTCACCGAGCGACACCCGCGCCGGGCCGCCCACCCCAATTGCGCCCTTCATTCGCGCGGTCAGGGCATCAATCACCAAGCGGCCCGCGGCAATGACCAGTACCGCCTCACGCTTGCACGTCTCTGCAATCTTGCGGGCATCCGCACGCTCCAAACCTGTCGCGGCAAATACGCTCAGGGCACACAGACAAGCCGCGGCCCCGACCAGGGCGCTCATAGCTCCACCCGCATAATGCGCCGGATAACTACCAGGGCAACGACGTTGAGGGCAAGTCCCAGCGCCACGGCGCCCGCACCAGCCGGCGTCGCAAGACCGCGGCGAAAGTCTGCCGAAAGCAAAGCCAGTACCGCGCACATGCCCGCCGGCATCGCCGCAACCATGTGTGCCGACATACGCGCCTGTGACGTCTTAACGTCCAGACGGCGTTTGAGCTCAATGCGCTCACCCACCATGCTCGACGCCTCGGACAGCAGGCCGGCAAGCGGAGCCCCGGTACGCTGCGATACTTTGAGCGCCAAGGTGACAAGCGAAAGGCCGGGGGCATCGATGCGAACGAGTAGGTCATCGAGTGCGTCGGTCGCCGAGATACCGCAATCGATTGCCGCCGCCACCCGCAAAAACTCGGTATGCACCGGCTCTTGCGCATGGGCGCCCACAAAGCGCATGCCCTGTGCCAGCGAATGCCCCGAGGCAAGCGACATGGATAACGCTGTGAATGCCTCGGGCATGGTCTCTTCTACATCATGCTGTTCGCGTCGGCGATCGAAGGTCTCACGCGCGGCACCCACGCCAAACGGCGCCACCAGCCCCAAGACAAAGCCGATGGGCGACAGCGACGCAACGGCCAGCAAAACGCTGCAGATACCGCTCGACAGCAGCAGAAATGCCAGACGAGCCGTGTTATCCTCAATAGCAAACCCAAGGCGATCTGCGGGGATCAGCGACGCCCACGAGCGGGCAATCTTTGTCAGCAGGTCGTTTTCCGCCAACTCACGCGGTAGCTTCTCCGCCATCGATTCGAGCGTCTGGCGCGCCAGCTCCGCCGGCGGCCTCCGCGACACACGAGGCTCTGCCCCACACGCCGTCGCGACAGAAAGCCCCGCCAAACCCCCTACGACGAGGGGCATAGCGATCTCCATTCGTCCACCTCCTCTTGCGTGAGCGTTCCCGACCGCAAGCCCTCCGCAATAAACGGCGGCTCGCGGTCGAGCGTCCAGGTGCGTTCGGCGGCATCGAACGTCACGTAGCGTTCGAGCCCAACACCGCCCGACGCGCCGCGGTGAACCCCTGAATATGAGGCCACAAAGCGCCTGCCATCTGCATGGCGCTCGGACATCACGATGCCGTCGAGCGCCATGGCGATCTGCTCTTCGATAAGCTCACTCGGCAAATCGATGCCGTAGCGCGCAAGCAGCGTCAGGCGAACCACGGTCTCCTGCTCGGTACCCGCATGGAGCGTGGTGAGCGAGCCGTCGTGGCCCGTGTTCATGGCCTGCAGCATGTCGCAGCACTCGGCACCGCGCACCTCGCCCACGACGATACGGTCGGGGCGCATACGCAAAGCATTGGTCACCAGGTCGCGGATCGTCACCGCACCCTCGCCCTCGATTGACGCCTCACGCGCCTCCAGACGAACAACGTGTGGGTGATGTGCAAACTTGAGCTCGGCGGAATCCTCGATCGTCACAATGCGCTCGCCGGTGGAAATCTCGCACGACAGCGCATTGAGCAGCGTGGTCTTGCCCGACCCCGTGCCTCCCGCAACCGCCAAGTCCTGCCGCAACGACACCGCGCACGACAGCAGCTGCGCATACCAAAGCGGCAGTGACCCCAGGCCCACAAGCTCGTCCAGCGAACAGATACGGTCCGAGAACTTACGAATGGTGAGGATTGGCCCGTCGATCGCCACGGGTGGAATCACCGCGTTGACGCGATAACCCGTCTTGAGGCGGGCGTTGACGATGGGGCTACGCTCGTCGATACGACGGCCGAGCGGCGAGATGATGCGGTCGATGAGCACACGGATCTGCTCGTCGTCCTCAAACGCGTGCTCGATGGGATACAAAACGCCACTGCGCTCAAAAAAGGCAGAGCGACAGCCGTTGATCATGATTTCGGTAACGGTGTCGTCCTCGATGAGCGGCTGCAGCGGTCCCAGGCCCACCACGTCATCTAGGATCTCGTCGATGATGGTCTCACGCTCAGGCGTCGCCAAGTCGGTCGGCTCTTCCACGTTGAGCGCCGCTTCCACCGCCGGACGTAGCTCAGAGCG
The DNA here is from genome assembly GCA_902363125.1 of Coriobacteriaceae bacterium. Classification (GTDB taxonomy): domain Bacteria; phylum Actinomycetota; class Coriobacteriia; order Coriobacteriales; family Coriobacteriaceae; genus Collinsella. The sequence goes on along the minus strand of CABIZD010000009.1, from coordinate 32,501 downwards.
GGCAAGGGCAGGGTCGACGTAGGCACTGATGCGCGCCACCTCGTCGTAGCCCATGCGGTCCATCACCGCACGCTTGGTGCGGCGTTTAACGGCACGGCAGCGTCCCGCATCAACGGGGGCAGCCGCGGCGGCCGCGCCAGCGGCTTTAATCCGCGTCTGCAGACTCATCGCGCATCACCCTCACGAGACCAGGGAAGACGGATGCGCGGGCGCTCGGTACGGATCGCGCGGTCGGCGACCATATCGCTCCAGGGACCGACGGCGCAGCCCAGCTCCACGAGCATCTCGCGCGTGGCCTCGCGCACGCTGGTCGCAAAAGCGCTCGTCTGACCCACTGCCTCGTCGGCGCGACCGAATGCCATGAGCGCGGCCAAGTCCTGGCCGCCATCGGCAATGCGGATCTTGGAGCTCAGTGCGCAGGCGATCTCGAAGCGCATGGCGACGTCCTCGTCGGCACCGCGCGCACCAAACCGGTTGAACACGGCGCTCATGCGCGTGCGTGGCACGCCCACGCGGCTCGCCAGCTCAATGACGCGCGAAGCGGATGTCGCGGACGATACCGCCGCATCGCCTACGACCAGGCAACGGTCGCTCGCCGCCACCGCGGCGGCCGCGGCATCACCCCAAAAGACCGAGGTGTCGACAAAGACCACGTCGGATTCGCGACGCAAAACATCGAGCAATAGCTCCACCGGACGTGCCATGAGCTCGGCCTTCTCGGGGGCCGCGACAGGCCCCCAGAGCGTGACACCCGGGGCGACGCGCATCGATGCGGCCACGATATCCGACTCGGCAAGTGCGCCCGCCGCCGACGGCTCGATAAGCGTCGCCATATCGTGCGGGGCATCGACACCCAGCAGATCGTATAGGTTTCCAAACATGAGGTCCAAGTCGAGCACGGCGGCACGCAAACCCAACAGCGACGCCGCATGCGCCATGGTGGCAACGATCGTCGACTTGCCGCAACCGCCCGAACCCGAAACGGCGCAGACGACCGGTGCCCGACGCGACGGAATCGAAGCGTCCGCCGACAGCGCAGGGGCTGACGGTGCGGGAACCGGCGACACAGACGCGGGCGATAACATCCCCGTCTCCCCCGCCGCGGTCACGTGCCGAGCCCAAGCCGGCATGGCAGGCTGCCTGGGCTGCGGTTCCGACGCCAAAGACGCAGCGGCACACGGCTCGCCAGCCCCGGCAAAACCCTCGACCTCATCGAGCTCATCGGCCAGATTTACGCCGTGCACGTATCCCATATCTTCAGCCAGAACGTCATCGCCATACGGTACCGGCCCTCCAGCGTCATCGTATGCAAGGGGGTCCCGGGGGCGCCGACCATGCTCGGCTTCCGCTTTTCCATATTCATCAACACGCGGGCCTCTTGTAGCGCGAGGCGCCCCGGGTTCCCTATCAACAAAAGCATCGGGCTCAATCGTCCTGCGTCGATCGGAATCAACCGTTCCCTCACCCGCACGCCCGTTGCCGCACAAACTGTGCGCAGCGATGACCTCGGTCGCCCCCGCGCGAAACAGTCCTTCGATATCCGACGGGTCGAGTGTCTCGATCAACACGACGACGCGACTCACACGGCCCTCGGCCGTCAGGCGCGCAACGGTCTTCCTCACGTCTTCGGTATCGAACAGAGACGCCGCGATGATGGCGGCACCGCGGCGCGACGGAAACGCCCGCGCCATGGATACCAGCCCGTCCAGGTCGCCCACGCGAAGCACCTGCGCGCCCACATCGCGACCCTCGACTTCCTGCTGTAGCAGCCCGTAATCGCCGCACGCGCAGCACGCAAGCCAGATCGCCTTCATCACTCGTCGCCTCCGCTCTTTTTGCCGCGCGCCGTGGCGGGAATCGTCAAGCTGACCGTTCCCTTTCCCGAGGCTCCCAGCAATTCCTTGACATCTTCGGGGTCTGCCGCCAGCGTCACCCACTCGATCTTGCCTTCACGCGTGGCGCCGGCATCTTCGCTGGTATCGATCACGTACGCTCCGCACAAACGATCGGTCACGCCATCTTTTTGCACGTACACGTCCACATAGCTGCCCACGCCCGTGGCGCCGCCGACCGAGTGCTCGGCATCAACCGCCACCGAAACGGCAACCTTGCCTTTAGGCACCTCGAGCTTGCGGCTCTCGGCCTTGGTGTAGACATTGCAAATCACGGCATTTTTTGGAATGCGCGAGGTCGTCACGTCGCCGCGCACCTGACGCAGCTCGGTCGCCGCATCACGCGGCAACAGACTCGCCAGCCATTCCTGAGTTATGACATTAGTCTCGTCGAGGGTCTCGCCCACATCGATATCGCGCGCCGCGACGCACACCTCAACGCGGTCGCCGCCGTATTTTGCCAAAGTCTCGGCCTGGGCCTGCTCGGCTTGCGAGCGGATCGACGAGCCGTAGAACATGCAGAGCGCCGCGGCAAGCACGCCCGCGACCAGACTGATGGCGATGCGCTTGCTCTTGTTCACGGCCGCTCCTCTCAAGGTAGCACCGGGCAAATGCCCGTACCACCATTGTCTGGGCGACCAGGGCGCAAAGCGGCGCAATCGCGATCTTGGTTTTACGTGTCAAACCAATTGCTGACCAAAAGCTGACCAGCTCGTCAAGCTCGTGGCAAGGTTTTGGTCAGAACGTCGGCAAAACGCATATTTCGAGGCGCTTTGGCAGCAAAAAAAGCCGCCTCCCAAGCAGTTAGGAGACGGCTGTCATAGGAAAAATCAATTACAGATGAACATCGGGATCGAGCATTTGGGCACTCACGCGCATGGATGACGCCAGGTTTTGGAACGTCTCCAGGCGCAGGCTGTCGATCTGCCCCGCGTCCTCGGCCTCGCGAACGGCACAACCCGGCTCATGGGTGTGCGTGCAATCGCCAAACCGGCACGCACGCGACGCCTCGACGATCTCGGGGAAGGCGCGCGCCAGACCCCGCTCATGTCCCACGAGCGGCAGACTGCGCAGGCCCGGGGCATCGGCGATCACGCCGGCGTCGCCCGGCAGTGCCACCATCACGCGCGCAACCGTGGTGTGGCGACCTTGGTCATCACGCTCGCGCACGCCGCCAGTGGCCAGAGCATCGTGGCCCAGCAGCGCATTGAGCAGCGTTGACTTGCCGGCACCCGACTCGCCCAAGATCATGGCACAGCTCCCAGCCGGCACGCAGGCGCGCACCTCGTCCAGGCCGAGGCCCTCGGCAGAAGACGTCACAATCACGCGCACGTCCGGACCCACCAGACGGCGCACACGGTCCAGATCGCGCTCGAGCTCATCGGCCTCGCAGCGGTCGGCCTTGGTGAGCACCACCACCGGCTCGGCGTCGCAATCGAGCGCCAACACCAGTGAGCGCGCCACGCGGTCGAGCAGCACCTCGCCGGCGCCGAGCGCCTGCACGATCAGCACGCTGTCAACGTTGGAGCAGAGCACCTGGCGCTCACCGCGGGCACGGCCACGCCAACGCTCAAAGCTCGTACGGCGCGGTAGTACGCACTCGATGACGCCCATGTCGTGCCCGGGAGCACGACGAACCGCCACGCGGTCGCCCACGGCGGGCAGCAAGACCTCGTCCTCGCCACGTGACTTGGCAAACCCTACGGCATGCTCGGCACGAAACGTGTCATCGGCAGTCGCCACCAGCGGAAACCCGCGGTCCAGGCGCACCACGGCACCGAGCTGCATCTGCTCGGGCTCCTCGGCCTGTGCGCAAAAGTCGTCAAATGCAGCCTGCTGAGCCGCATCGACCGGCAGGTCATCGAACGCCGGAACATCCTGCAGCGCGTCAAGCCCCGGTACGCTTGCCAGCAACTCCTCAGCAGATGCAGGGGCTTCGGTCGCAAGCTTCCGACGACGGTCACGCTTAGCCCGCGCCCCCGTCGTCTTTTTCTTCGCCTTAGCCTTAGCCTTAGCCACAAACGCCTCCCAGCACCATAAATCACAACTGAGCAGGTATTTTAAATCAAAAAGAGCTGGCCGGGCAAAGCCCGACCAGCTCACATACTTTCCCTCAGCCCTTTTCATCCGCACGGGAGAGAAGCCAGCAAGGATAGCGCAGGGCCCGCCCCGGAAGCCCTTTCTCCCGAACGATCCCGCAGCGCGAAGCGCGAGGACCAGTGAGGGAGAAAGGGCGTGGGGCGGGCCCGGACAGGTTAACTTACTCCTTCTCGACCGCGCGCATGATCGCCTTGTAGATCTCCATCAGCGGGATGATCAGGAAGGCCAGGCCCAGGGCGGCGATAACGCCCTTGAGTTCAAGCGTCACAGGGCCAAAGAACATCTCGGCAAGCGTCGGCTGCACGGTCACGATAACCGTCAGCACCAGCGCCAGCGCAGCCGAAGCCCAAAGCCACTTGTTCTGCTTCTTCATGCTAAACAGCGACGCACGACGGCTGCGCATATTGAAGCAGTGGAAAATCTCGACCATGTTGAGCGTTATGAACGCCATCATCACGCCTTCCTCGTCGGCATTGCCGGCGATCATATCGGCGATGTGGATGTAGCCCATGTCAAAGTACACGCCCACAAAGAAGCTCGCCAGCACCAGCACGGTAATGATCAGGCCCTGGACCACGCAGTCCAGGCCCATGTGACCGGCAAAGACGCCGTCCTTGGCGTTGCGCGGCTTGCGCTTCATGATGTCGCCCTCGGCATCCTCCATGCCCAGCGCGAGCGCGGGGAAGCAGTCGGTGACCAGGTTCACCCACAGCAGCTGCACCGGCTGGAAGATGGTAAAGCCGATGAGCGTGGCGATGAACACCGAGAAGACCTCGGCAAGGTTGGCCGAAAGCAGGAACTGGATGACCTTGCGGATGTTGTCGTAGATGCGACGGCCCTCTTCGCAGGCACCGATGATGGTAGCGAAGTTGTCGTCGGCAAGCACCATGTCGGCAACGTTCTTGGTGACGTCGGTGCCGGTGATGCCCATACCCACGCCGATGTCGGCGCGCTTGATGGACGGGGCGTCGTTGACGCCGTCGCCGGTCATGGCGACGATCTGGTCACGTGACTTCCAGGCCTCGACGATGCGTGTCTTGTGCTCGGGCTGGACGCGGGCGTACACGCCGTAGTCCTCGATGTGCGCGTCGAGCTCCTCGTCGCTCATGCGGTCGAGGTCGGCGCCGGTGATGGCCTGGCTGCGATCGGCGACGATGCCCAGCTGCTTGGCGATGGCCACGGCGGTGTCGATGTGGTCGCCCGTGATCATGACGGTGCGGATACCGGCATCGTGCGCCTCGCGGATAGCATCGGCCACCTCGGGACGGACCGGGTCGATCATGCCGGACAGGCCGCAGAAGACCAGGTCATGCTCAAGCGCAGCGGGGCTGCAGTCGGCGGGAACCTCGGTGTAGGTGCGGCTCGCCAGCGCCAGCACGCGCAGGGCCTCGTCGGCCATGGCCTTGTTGGCTGCCACGAGCTCGGCGCGACGCTCCTCGGTCAGGGGGACGACCTTATCGCCCTCGTAGATATGGGTGCACAGGCCGATCACCACGTCGGGCGCGCCCTTGGTGTACTGCTCGTACTCGCCGTCCAGGGTCTCGACGACCACGGACATCATCTTACGGCCCGAGTCGAACGGGGCCTCGCCCACGCGCGGGTGCTCGGCAGTCAGGCCGGTGAGGCCCGCCTTGCCGGCGTCGTTGACGAGCGCACACTCGGTCGGCTCGCCCACGGCCTCGCCCAGCTCCTCGTCCCACTGGGCATCGGAGCACAGCGCCATGCCGGCCAGGAACTTTTCCTTGGGCGCAGCGAGCTCGTGCTTGACGACGGTCATCTTGTTCTGAGTAAGCGTGCCGGTCTTGTCCGAGCAGATGGTCTGCGTGCAGCCGAGTGTCTCGACAGCAGAAAGCTTGCGGATAATCGCCTGGCGCTTGGCCATCTTGGTCACGCCGAGCGACAGCACGATGGTCACGACGGCGACCAGGCCCTCGGGGATGGCAGCGACGGCGAGCGAGACGGCGACCATAAAGGTGTCGAGCAGGGCGGTCGGGTCGGTAAGGACGTTGCCCACGCCGTGACGGATGATGTCAACGCCAAAGATGACGACGCAGATGACGATAACCATAATGGTGAGGATGCGGCTGAGCTCGGCGAGCTTCACCTGCAGCGGCGTGAGCTCTTCCTTGGCCTCGGCCAGAGCGCCGGCGATCTTGCCCATCTCGGTGTTCATGCCGGTGCCGACCACGACGGCGCGACCGCGACCGTACACCACGGTAGAGCCCATGTAGCACATGTTCTTGCGGTCGCCGAGCGGCACGTCGTCAGTGCCCGCGGCAAGCTCAATCACGTTGGTGTGCTTCTCGACCGGCACGGACTCGCCGGTCAGTGCGGCCTCTTCGATCTTCATCGTGGCGCTCTCGAGCACGCGGCAGTCGGCCGGGACGGAGTCGCCCGCCTCGAGCATGATCACGTCGCCGGGCACGAGCTCGGCGCTCGGCAGGTGCACGAGCTTGCCGTCGCGCAGCACCTTGGACTGCGCCGCGCTCATTTCCTGCAGGGCCTCGAGGGCCTCCTCGCTCTTGGCTTCCTGGACCACGCCCAGCACCGAGTTGACGATAACGACGAACATGATGATGGCGACGTCGGCAAAATCGGGCTCGCCCTTGACCATGCCCGTAAGTGCGCTGATAACGGCGGCAACAATCAGCATGATGACCATGGGGTCTGCCATCTGCTCAAAGAAGCGCTTCCACAGCGGAGTCTTCTCGGCTTCCTCAAGCTTGTTAGGGCCTGTCTTGGCGAGGCGCGACGACGCCTCGTCGTTGCTCAGGCCAAGGTTCTCATCGACACCCTGGTCGCTGAGCACCTCCGCCGCGGCGGACAGGTATTCCTTTTGCATATAGAGTCCCCTCCTGGGATTCGGGCCACTCAGCAGATTGATGCCCGATCATAATTCCCAGGAGAAGGGCAAGGGCTCATCAAGGCTGCCGTGCTGAGCGGCAGTTGATAGTGGAGCTATGGTACCCCAAAGCGACGCGTCTAGCCAAAACATTCCATCTGGAAACACGGCACAGGCGCAACGGTGCAGACAGTGTGATGCTCAACATTGATAAAACGTTTTTTCTTCGGCGCATCGTCAGACTGAAATATCGCCCAGATAGCAGCGGTTAGAACGGTTGGTAAAATTTTTGCATATACCGTTTTTCCGCAAAAAATGAACTTCTAATTCGGCATACGGTCGATTTTTTGGGGTATTCGGTCGGCATTTCGTTATAATCATCTCAGTTTTATTTCTTATGGTTTATCTATCAGCGCAAGACGATGTCAGATGGAGGTCTGAATGTACAAGCGCACCAAGATTGTATGCACCATGGGTCCCGCCTGCGATAGCGACGAGACCATCCGCGAGATGATCAAGGCGGGCATGAACGTCGCCCGTTTTAACTTCTCGCACGGATCCTACGACGAGCACCACGGTCGCATCGAGCGCGTCCGTCGTATTTCCAAGGAGCTCGGTCTGCCCGTCGGCATCCTGCTCGACACCAAGGGCCCCGAGGTCCGCACCGGCCTTCTGGTCGATGGCAAGAAGGTTGCCGTCAAGACCGGCGATAAGATCGTCGTCACCGCTCAGCCCACGTCCGAGGATTTCCACGGCACCGCTGAGCACATCTCCCTCGACTACCTGGCTCTGCCCTCCGAGGTCGAGAAGGGCTCCCTCATCCTGATCGATGACGGCCTGGTTGCCCTCGAGGTCGAGTCCGTCAGCGGCCAGGACATGACCTGCGTCGTTAAGAACGACGGCCTGATCGGCGAGCGCAAGGGCGTCAACATGCCCAACGTCAACATCTCGCTGCCCGCCATCACCGAGCGCGATCGTCAGGACATCCTCTTTGGCCTGACCGAGAACATCGACTACATCGCCGCTTCCTTCATCCGTGACGGCGAGTCTGTCCGCGGCATCCGCGAGCTTTGCCGCGAGAACGGCGGCGAGCACGTGACGATCTTCCCGAAGATCGAGTGCGCCCTGGGCGTCGAGAACTTCGACGAGATCCTCGAGGCTTCTGACGGCATCATGGTCGCCCGTGGCGACCTGGGCATCGAGATTAAGCCCGAGCTCGTTCCGCACATCCAGAAGGAGATCATCGCCAAGTGCAACGCGGCTTACAAGCCCGTCATCACCGCTACGCAGATGCTCGACTCCATGCAGCAGAACCCGCGCCCGACGCGCGCCGAGGTTGCCGACGTTGCTAACGCCATCTACGACGGCACCGACGCCGTCATGCTGTCCGGCGAGTCCGCTGCCGGTAAGTACCCGGTCGAGGCCGTCAAGATGCAGGCCAGCATCGCTCTCGAGGCCGAGAAGTACCTCCCGGCCCACGCTCCGCTCGAGGTTCCGGCCGATGCTCACGGCACCCGCGTTGTCAACAACGTTGTGGGTATGTCCGCTGTGAACATGGCCACCACCGTTGGCGCCAAGTGCATCACCGTGCCGACGACCACCGGTCGTACCGCTCGCCTGATCTCGCACTTCCGTCCCAACATGCCGATCTGCGCATTCTCCCGCCACGAGTGGGCCGTCCAGCAGATGATCATGTACTGGGGCGTTATCCCGCACCAGGCCGAGATTACCCAGGGCACCGTCAACGGCACGATCGTCAAGGCGATCGAGACCGCCAAGGAGCTCGGCTACGTCGAGGCCGGCGACCTGACCGTCGCTACCGCCGGCGATCCCCGCATGAGCGTTCAGCTCGAGGACAAGGTCTCCTCGACCAACGTCGCTTACGTCGCTCAGGTGCGCTAAATCGCACTTGCAAGCAGATTTGCATTGCAAAGGGCCCGGAAGGCATTGCCTTCCGGGCTTTTTTAAGACCTTCTTCATATGCCGCCTCATCGATTTGCGTTCAGTCGCAAGCCTCTCCGATGCCGAGCGCACCACCGAAGACGCCTGCGACGGGAGCCGTTGGTCAATTGGGATGAACTGTTCTCCGTAAAGCCGGCCGGCTAGCAGCTAGCGATCAGGGGGACTGCCGGAACGTCAGAAGCAGCAACGCGAGCCGCAAAGCCTGCCTCGGTCAGCTCGATGACCTCGGTAAACGTTGAGTCGAAGAACTCCTCAGTTAGCAGGCGATACGGCGGATGATCGGGCTCGCCGGGGTTTTCGCGTACAATCTCGTGCATAACGCCGATGGTCTTGAGCACATATTCTTTATGGATGGGATACTGCCCAAAACGCGTCGCGGCGGTATACAGGCGATCGGTCGCACGCGGGATGGAAACAATGCCGAGCGTCTTGCCAAACCAGTCAAAGTCGCCTTGCTTTTTAATGCGGAACTCCTCACATGGCTTGCCGCCGTGCGCCTCCAGGTACTGATTCACGCGCGTATTCCATACGGTATCGGCCACCAGATGCGACCAGACGCCCAGTGTTAAATCGAGCAGCGACTGCGCCACATCTTCGGACGCAAGCGAGAACTCACAGGTGCCGGGACCGGCAACCGGCTCGGCATCCTTGTAACGCTGGGGATAGTGCACGCGGTTCAGTCGCTCGCGTTCCTCGATAATCGAGGTCGCTGCGGCCGGCGCACCGGTGGGCGAACTATTAAGCAACGGTGCCACATAGGTATCCCAGAACTCATGCTCACGAGGCTTAGGGATGGGCTCAGGCTTGGCAAAGTGCGTAATGCGGTACGGGATGGGATCGGCGATGCCAGGGACCATATAGCCCACGAAGATATCCGGAACCACGCAGCCAAACAAAAAGGCATTGCGGTCGCGCACGCTATTGGCAAGCGCACCGGTGCGCTCCAGCAAACGCTCCGTCTGAGCGATATGAATGTTCCAGCTTGGCATAGCCACCCCCATAAAAACCTGGATAACTATACCATCACGGCAAAGCCGCGCGGGCGGCTACGCACGCTCTACGCAGCAACTAGTCCGTAGCACCGCTTTCGGTTCCATACGACGGCGAAGGTGCCTCGACCACATGGTGGTATCGATCGATATAGATGGCGCGGGCACCCAGGCGTCGCACCAAATCCTGATGATGTGTACTCATCAAGACCGTCTTACCGGCAGCAACATAGGCCAGCAGGAAGTTGACCACGATGTCGCAAGAGTCCTCGTCAAGTCCATTGGTAGGCTCGTCGAGCACCAGGATATCGGGGTTCATCGACACGACGGCAGCCAGCGCAACACGCTTCTTTTGCCCGCCCGAAAGCTGATAAGGCGAGGCATCGACCAGATCGGTAACCTGGAACAGTTCCATGGCATCGCGCACGCGGCGCTCGAGCTCGTCTGCCGGCAGCCCCATCTGCGCGGGACCAAAAGCAACTTCCTCGCCCACCGTAGCGCAAAAGAGCTGGGCATCGGCATTCTGGAACACAAAGCCCACGCGCTGATGAAAACGCTGAGCAGCCGCGGAATCCTTTAGAAACGCCGCATCGATCACATGCCCGTCGAACAGGTATGCCCCTGCGTCCGCGAGCTCAAGGCCGTTGATAAGGCGCATGATCGTCGTCTTGCCGCAGCCGTTGGGACCGAGCAGGGCAACGAGTTCACCACGATCGACCTGCAGCGACACACCATCGACAACCGTATGCCCCGCATAGGAGAACACCACGTCGCGCAGCTCGATGAGCGGCATGGCCTCGGCGCGCGCGCCGTTCGTGCCCGCCGCACTATTCATATCGATCGTCAAAACGTCGCCCTTCCCTATTTGCATCCCCAGTCGAAACCAGCAGCGTCTACAGCACGGCGCACAACACTGCCAGCAGCGCCACGCCGGCCGCATAGACCGCATCGCGCCAGCCAAACCCGACACGCGCGGGCGCCGGATACGCACCGGTAAAGCCGCGGCAAAGCATAGCCTCGTCCATCGCGCGGCTGCATTCCATCGCCTTGATAAACGTCATGCCCATGATACCCGCCAGCGAGTCGGTGCGCGAAAAACCCGCAGGCGCACGACCCACGCTGCGCAGCATGACCGATTCGCACAGATTGTGCGCCGTGCGACCCAGCACCTCGATGTGCTTGAGCGCCATATCAAACGTAAAGATAACTTCGTCGGGTAGATGCAGTATCTTGAGCGACGCCGACATGCGGCTCCACGTGAGGGTCCACGAAACGCCCAGCACTAGCGACACATTAATGAAGGTCTTGAGCGCAATCTTGAGCATGGCGCCCGCGGCAGAAGCGTCCAGCAGCAAGGCGGGCAGCGCCAGAACCACCGCGAGCCCCGCAGCGCCAAGCGCCGGCACAAAGGTTGCCCGCAGTCCGCGTACGGGGCGCACGGCAACGAGCACCAGTGCGATAGCCGCCATCAGCATGAGGTACAGCGGGCTCTGCGTCAGACACACGCACAGGACGCAAACGAACATCCCCACCAGGCGCACCGGAGCCGAAACGCAAGAAAGGGCGCGGTCGACCATCGACCCGCCCTCGTGCGCGCCTCCACCCAGGCGAACCCGCTCAAGCAGGCTCGCCAGGTGCAGGACATTCTTTTGCATCACTCGATGCCGAACCCCCGCGGGCTCGTATCGCTCCTCGGCCGCAAGCCAGCTAGGCAGCTCGACCATCGCCATGGGCTCCGCTTTCCTTGACCGTCAGCGAGATCAGACGGAATGCGATGGTGAGCACCGCCACGCCAATCACGCCGGACAGGATATACATGGCAGCCTGACCGGCAAAGCCGAGACCCTGCTCCTCGGAATAGGCCTGCAGGTAATCACCCGTAGGCAGAGCGTCGGCAAAGGTCGGGGTGTCGAGACCGACCGAAGCCTGCAGGCTGTCGTCGCCAGCCTCCTGAACGGCGGTCGCGGCGCCCTCGGCGTCCCACTCACCCCAGGCGTCACCCGTGGCCAGCAGGCCCAGCGGCGTGGCCACAACAAGCACGGCAACCAAGATGAGCGTGGGGACCAGCGAGGTCTTCTTTGCAGCAGCGCCCTCGGCAGCAAGCTGTCCATCGGCGGCTTCGGGGCCGACGATAACGCTCGGCGCCGTCTTCTTGATAAAGCCGTAGATCGCGGCAGTCGCCACGCCCTCGACCACGCCGGCTACCAACATATGCGGGATCATCATGGCCGGAATGGCAATGGACAGCGGGAAGGGGCAGTACAGCGGAGCGCCCGAAGCATTCGTGAAAAGCATCGGCTGAATACCAAACTCGATTGCTGCGCACAGGGCCGCCAGGCACAGGCCGACCCAGCCGCTTACGATGGCCGAAACCGAGGTGCCCCAGCTCTTGTCGTGCAAACGGCTGTTAAGCGCGCGGAACACGATGGCTGCGGCAAACGGCAACACGAAGGCCATGTTAAAGCAGTTAGCGCCAAAGGACAGGATGCCGCCGTCGCCAAACAGCAGCGCTTGCAGCGCCAGCGCGACCGAAACCGCGATAGCCGCGGCCTCGGGGCCCAGCAGCAGCGCGATGAGTGCGCCACCAACGGCGTGGCCAGTGGTGCCGCCGGGCAGCGGCACGTTGAACATCATAAGCAAGAAGGAAAATGCGGCGCAGATGCCCAGGAAAGCCATGTGCTCGCGATCGAGCGTGGCGCGCACCTTCTTGATACAGTGAACCCAGACGGGCACCATTGCCACCGCCATGACGGCATCGGTCTGCGGGGACAGATAATTATCTGGAATGTGCATGTACGCCTCCCGGTTATCGGCGCACGGAATTGCAACGCCGCTTGAATCACCTTTCCAGTGTTACGTAATGTCAGATTCGTAACACGCCGCGGGCTATCATAGCAAAACGGCGCACTGCCGACAAAGCAGCACGCCGTTATGTAATGCGCGTGTCATATATGCAGGCTCAACGGTGCCTTATACCGAAAACAGCAGTCACGTAAGACTCGACGGCAGCCGACGCTGGCCTATATCCGGCGCAGGACCTAGCCGCGGACCTCGCCGTTTACGCCCTTGCACACCTTGGTAACGATCTTCTGGTGCGCCTTTTCGACCTCTTCGCTGGTAAGCGTGTGGTCGTCGGAGCGATACGTAAGCGCAAAGGCCATGGACTTCTTGCCCGCTCCGATGCGGATGGGATCGCGGTAGACGTCGAACAGACGCACATCCTCGAGCAGCTTGCCTCCGGCGCTGGTAATACGGCGCTCAAGATCCTCGCAGGTCACAGTGTTGTCGACCACGATAGCAAGGTCGTGCTCAACGGCCGGGTACTGCGAGAACTCACGGTAGTTCTCCTGGTTGCGGGCGCCCTTGATCAGCTTGTCCAGGTCGAGCTCAAAGGCAACGACAACCTCGTCAATGCCCATAGCCTCGCGCGCCTCGGGGTGAATCTCGCCAACCCAGCCCAGCACGGTACCGCCGGACAGAACCTCGGCGGCGCGACCCGGCTGCAAGAAGGCATAGCCCTCGCCCTCGACGGGACGGAAGCGAACCTTCTCGATGCGCAGCTGAGCAAGCAGCTCCTCGACAATGCCCTTGCCAAAGAAGAAGCGCAGCTTACGGTACTTCATGTTCCAGGACTGCTCGCTCCACTGGCCCGAGAGCACGCCCGCCACGGACTTGGTCTCCTTGGGCAGGCTGGCGTTCTCGCGGCCATGGAACAGGCTGCCGACCTCGTACAGGTGCACGTTGGGCGTGCCGTGGGCCTCGTTGTAGGCCACAGACTGCAGCAGACCCGGCAGCAGCGAGCGGCGCATCTCGGTCTGCTCGGCCACCAGCGGGTTCATGAGAACCACGGGGCAGCCGCGGCCCTCGGTGGACATACCAATCTTCTCCAGGTCGCCCGGGGCGGCAAAGCCAAAGGTCGTGGTCTCGTTGAGGCCGCAGGCGCGCAGGATCTCGCCGACCTTACGGGTGAGCTTCTGCTCGCGGGTCAGGCCGCCGATGTGGTTCTTGGCAGCCGGGATGGTCGCCGTAACGCGGCCCATGCCCCATAGGCGCAGGACCTCCTCGATCAGGTCGATCTCACGCGGCAGGTCGGGACGGAAGCTCGGCGGGGTGACCATGAAGTCCTCGCCGTCGCGCTCGACGGTGCAGCCCAGGCGGGTGAGCGAACGCTCGATAAAGTCGGGCTCGATGTCGGCACCGCAGATGGCACGCACGCGGGCCAGGCGCAGCTTAATGCTGTCGATGGTCTTGGGCGCGGGGAACACGTCCACATAGCCGGGAGCAACCTCGCCGCCGGCGATCTCCTCGATCAGCGCGCAGGTAACGTTGGCGACATCCACGCAGCCGGTCTCGTCGACCTGGCGCTCAAAGCGAATGGAGGCGTCGGAGATCAGCGACAGATCGCGGCTGGTGTGCGAGGTGCGACCGGCGTTGAAGCAGGCGCTCTCGACCATCACGTCGACGGTGTCGTCCTCGATCTCGGAATCCATGCCGCCCATTACGCCGGCCAGCGCCACGGGACGCTCGCCGTCGGTGATGAGGCCCATACCGGCGTCGAGCACGCGCTCCTCGCCGTCGAGCGTCGTGAACTTCTCGTCCTGCTGGGCGGCGCGAACCACCACACGACGGTGGCCATCGCGCTCGGCAAAGGTGTCCAGGTCAAAGGCGTGCAGCGGCTGACCGGTGAGCATCATCACATAGTTGGTGATGTCGACGATGTTGTTGTGCGGGCGCACGCCCAAGGCGTTAAGGCGCTTGACCATCCAGTCGGGCGACGGGCCGACCTTGACGTTGCGCACGATGCGGGCAACGTAGCGGTCGCACAGGCCCTCGTCAGCGATCTCGACGGAAAGCTCGTCGTCGGTCGCGCGGCCGGCCTCGGCCTTAATGGCGGGCAGCTCAACGTGGAAATCGCGGTCGAAGATGGCGCCGGTCTCGCGGGCCATGCCGATCATGGACAGGCAGTCGGGGCGGTTGGGCGTAATCTCGCAGTCGAGCACGGTATCACTCGAGCCCACGTACTCGGCAAACGGCATGCCGCAGGGCGTATCCTCGGGCAGGATCATGATGCCGGAGTGGTCGCCGCCCAAGCCGAGCTCGCGCGCGGAGCAGTTCATGCCCATGGACACGACGCCGCGAAGCTTGCTCTTCTTGATCTTGACGTCGCCGGGAAGCACGGCGCCAATCATGGCCGTGACGATGTGGTCGCCGGCCTCGAAGTTCTGCGCGCCGCAGACGATCTGCAGCGGAGCGGGGTTGCCGTCGGCGTCGAGGTTCTTGTCACCCACGTCGACCGAGCACACATACATGTGGTCGCTATCGGGGTGCGGGGTCTTGGTGAGCACCTTGGCGGTCACCACGTGGTCGAAGGACTCGCCCACGGTGTCGATCGCCTCGACCTCGGTGCCGGTACGGATATATTCGTCCGAAAGGGTCTTGGGATCCTCCGGAATATCGATCATGGTCTTGAGCCAGTCGTAAGAAACACGCATCTAGCTCTCCTTTCATACTGAAAGCCTGCGAAGAGATGCAGGTGGAAACTTCAACTTTGTGAACATTCCTTACAAAGCGAGGGTTGTCCAAGTGCGGCAGATCGGCCCGAAAGAGGAGCGCCGCGTACTTTGGTACGCAAGCGACGAATGAGCGCCGAGGTGCCGTGCTTGGGCAAGCCGCAGCCTAAAATTGGTTCAGGAAGCGCATATCGCCTGTCATGAGCGTGCGCAGGTCGGGCAGGTCGTAGCGCAGGGCCGCGACGCGCTCGGCGCCAATACCAAAGGCGAAGCCGGTGTACTTCTCGGGGTCGATGCCGCAGTTAATCAGGACGTTGGGGTCGACCATGCCGCAGCCCAGAATCTCGATCCAGCCGCTGTGCTTGCAGAAGTTGCAGCCCTTGCCGCCGCACACGTGGCAGCTCACGTCTACCTCGCAGCTCGGCTCGGTGAAGGGGAAGAAGTGCGGGCGGTAACGCGTCTTGCGGTCCTCGCCAAACATGCACTTAACAAAGTAGTCGAGCGTGCCCTTAAGATCGCCAAAGGTGATGCCCTCGTCGACGACCAGGCCCTCGATCTGGTTGAACTGCGGCAGGTGGCAGGCGTCGGCCGTGTCGGGACGGTAGACGGTGCCCGGGCAGATCATGTAGATGGGCGGCTTCTGCGACTCCATGGTGTGGATCTGCACGCCCGAGGTCTGGGTGCGCAGCAGCACGTCGGACTCGCCGTGGGCGTGAGCCTCGGGGTGCGCGACGCTGCCGGGGTTGTTGTCGACCACATAGAAGGTATCGCGGGCCGAGCGGCTCGGGTGATCCATGGGGGCGTTGAGCGCGGTGAAGTTGTAATAGGAGGTGTCGACCATGGGGCCAGACTCGACGGTGTAGCCGATGCCGCAGAAGATGTCCTCGGCCTCCTCGATGATCTGCTTGATCAGGTGCTGGTGGCCGATCTGCGGACGGATACCCGGTAGCGTGATGTCGACGGCCTCGTGCTCGAGTGCGTGCTTGAGGGCGGCGGCCTTCATCTCGGTGGTGCGCTCGTCGAGCATGCCCTCGATCAGCTGGCGCATCTCGTTGGCGCGCTTGCCCATCACGGGACGATCCTCGGGGGCGAGCTTGCCCATCATGCGCATCAGGCCGGTGATGCGGCCCTTGCGGCCGAGCAGCTCAACGCGCGCGGCCTCGAGCTTTGCGGCGTCGTCGGCGCCTGCGACGAGCTCCTTGGCCTCTTCCTCGAGTTTGACCAGATCATCAATCAGACTCATGTCTTCCCTTTCGTCTCTCGCGCTCCCCGCTTGCCGAGGCGGCTGCCGCCGTCTGACGTTGCGAAAACGCGGCCCGGTTCGGTAACAAAAAACCGTCCTCGGGCATGTGCATTGCCCAAGGACGGTTGAATTCCGCGGTACCACCTTGTTTGACCCGGCGGATGTCTGGCCCGCCGCGCCCACTCTTTGCCCCTTGTCGCGAGGCTCACGGCTTCCCTACTGGGGACATCGCCGCCGCCGGCCGCGTGCCCGTTGAGGTCGCTGCTCGGGAGTGAACGCTTGGCCCTTGCCACCGCAGGAAGGCTTACAGCCCATGACCTTCCCTCTCTTGCCGGCGACGCGGCGGGCAAAACCCTCTCCGTCAACGCATTGGGCTACAGGATACCACATTGTTTGGGCATATCGCCGCGTTCCGTTTTGTTCGTGCTGGGTACAAGGCAGGTAGCTGTGTAAACTGGCCGTGCGCCCATCCGTGGCGCTCGGTTCGCGAGATCAAGGATATGGTATGGGAAAGAAGCACGATAAGAAGGCCGAGCCCGCAGCGGGCAAGACGCCCAAAAGCATGAAGGTCGATAAGGCCGTCAAAAAATTCCGCAAGCTCGAGGGCAAGCTGTGGACCCGCGAGTACCTGCTCAAGATTGCCGAGTTTGACGGCGCGACCATTGCCCCCGCCAACGGCGCCGCAGCGCGCGCCGACGCCATGGGCACCCTTGCCGGCGAGCATCATAAGCTCCTGACCAGCGAAAAGTCTGTCGAACTTGTGCGCTCGCTGGCACGCGAAACCGTCGCCGGCGGCAAGATCGACGACCCGCAGCTGCTCGACGAGATCCGCGTACTCGGCCGCGACCAGCGCGAAGCGAGCGTCATTCCCACCGAGGAGGCCGAGGCCTGGACCAGGCTCACCTGCGAGGCCGACGCCGTGTGGCACAAGGCCAAGACGGCCAATGACTGGGCGAGCTTTGAGCCCTATGTGGATAGAATCGTCGCCCAACTTAAGCATCAGGCCGAGCTCATGGACCCCAAGCGCGACCCATACGATGTTTGGCTCGACCAGTACGAGCGCGGCCTTTCCGCCAAGAGCTTCGATGCGTTTTGCGATGAGGTCAAGGCGACGGTCGTGCCGCTCGTGCACGCCATCGGCGAGCGCGGCCAGCAGCCCGCTGCCGACTTTTTGCACGCCCGCGTGCCCGAGGCCGCCCAGCGCGCCATGAGCTTCGACCTTATGAAGCTCGTCGGCCTGGACCTGAACGACACCACGCTTGCCTTTACCGAGCACCCGTTTAGCGAGGGCTTTGCCGTGGGCGACGCGCGCATCGCGACGCACATCTACGAGGACGACTGCATCTCCAACGTCTACAGCATCATCCACGAGGCGGGACACGCCATGTACGAGCTGGGCGTCAATCCTGCCTATGCGCGCACCCGCCTGGAGGGCGGCACTTCCATGGGCATCCACGAGAGCCAGAGCCGCTTTTTCGAGAACACCGTGGGTCGCAGCCGCGCCTTTATGGGCCCGCTGCTCGAGGTGCTGCGCCGTCACGCGCCCGAGGTCTATGGCAGTGTGGACGAGGATACGCTCTACCATGCCGTGAACATCGCACGGCCGTCGCTGATCCGCACCGAGGCGGACGAGCTCACTTATCCGCTGCACGTTATGGTGCGCTACGAGATCGAGCGCATGCTGTTTGCCGGCGAGGCCACGGCCAAGGACATCCCCGCGCTTTGGAATCGCTTTATGGATGAGTACCTGGGCATTCCCGTTCCCGACGACACGCACGGCTGCCTGCAGGATACGCACTGGAGCGGTGGCTCGTTTGGCTACTTCCCCACGTATGCGCTGGGTAGCGCCTACGACGCTATGTTTGTGCCGGCCATGTGCCGCGACGGCGTCGACCTTACCGGTGCCTGTGCGAGCGGCGATTTGGCGCCCGTCCGTGCCTGGCTGGGCGAGCACATTTGGCAGTGGGGCCGTGCCAAGGACGCACCGGAGCTCATCAAGGGCGCGTGCGGCATGGACTTTGACGCCCGCTACTACTGCAGCTACCTGCAGGACAAGTTCACCACGCTGTACGAGCTGTAAGGCATAACCGACACGCCAACGCAAAGGGGACGCCGCGGAACCAATCCGCAGCGCCCCCTTTCCACCTAGTTGTTTAAGAACGTCCCCAATGACTACCTTACAGAGCTTCCAGCGCGTTGGCGATGCGCTTCATGGCGGCATCGGCGGATGCTTGGTCGGGCGCCTCGGCCAGCACGCGGATAACCGACTCGGTTCCGCTCTTGCGCACGAGCACGCGGCCCTCGCCTGCCAGCGCAGCCTCGGCCTCGGCGATGGCGTTCTGCACGCCCATATTCTCGAGCGCGGCGTCCTTGTCCGCCACGTGCACGGCCACCTGCGCCTGTGGCAGCAGCTTGCACGGAGCCGTGAGCTGCGAGAGCGTCTCGCGCTCGGCACGAATCACTTCCATCACGCGCAGCGAGGTCATAATGCCGTCGCCCGTGCGCTCGATATCGCCAAAGATCGTATGGCCCGTCTGCTCGCCGCCCAGGCTGTAGCCGCCCTCGCGCATCTTGGCATACACGAGACGGTCGCCCACGCCGCTGGTCACGGCGCTCAGTCCGGCAAGCTCCAACGACTTGATCAGGCCAAAGTTGCTGGCGATCGTCGGCACCACGGTACCGCCCGAGAGACGCCCGTGCTTGTTCAGGTACACACCGCACACGTACAGGATCTGGTCACCGTCGACCACGCGGCCGCGCTCGTCCACGGCCAGGCAGCGGTCGGCATCGCCATCGTAGGCAAAACCCACATCCAGGCCCTGCTCCACCACGTGGCGCTGCAGACGCTCAATATGCGTAGAGCCGCAGTCGACATTGATGTTAAAGCCGTCGGGCGCGGCATTGATCACGCGCACATCGGCGCCCAGTGCGTCGAACACCGGCTTGGCCACCGAGGATGCCGAGCCGTTGGCGCAGTCGATACCGATCTTGACGCCCTGCAGCGAAAAGTTCGCGCTGGCGATGAGCGAAGCAATGTAGCGGTTGCGACCCTGCATGTAGTCCACCGTGGCGCCGATGTGGTTGCCCGTTGCCAGCGGCACCTCGCTCTTGCCATCGATATAGTCCTCGATGAGCTCCAGTACGTCCTCGTCCATCTTAAAGCCGTCGCTGTTGACGAGCTTAATGCCGTTATCGCAAAACGGGTTGTGGCTCGCGCTGATCATGATGCCGCAATCGAAGCAGCCTTCCACAGTCTGATGCGCTACGCCCGGCGTCGGGATCACATGCAGCATATAGGCGTCCGCACCGCTCGCGACCAGGCCGCTCACCAGCGCCGCCTCAAACATATAACTCGAGCGACGCGTGTCCTTGCCCACGATCACGCGTGCCTTGCGCTCGCGGTTGGCGCCGTAATACCAGCCCACAAAACGGCCAATCTTATAAGCGTGCTCTACCGTCAGCCCAACGTTGGCCTCACCGCGAAAGCCGTCGGTGCCAAAGTACTTCAAGCGCTCTCCTTACAAAATAGGGGCGAACAGATTGCCTGTCCGCCCCAAAATGGTACTCGATTATCTGCGCTACCAGAAAAACCCTACGCCGACGCGCTGTCGCGAGCCGCCTGGCATGTAGGAGTCTGACGCAGCGTAAGCGGCTTGTCCCCCGCCTCGGCCGACGTGGTCAGCGTATACGTGATCGTCGTCGTCTCGCCAGCATGCAGGTCAACGGTGCCCGAATAGAAGGGGATTCCATGCCACGTAGCGGCGCCAAGACCAAACTGTGTGCCCTCAACCGTAAGGTCACTGATGTTGCCGCCCGTCGGGGCAAACAACGAGACATTCAGGCGTTCGTCGTCACGCGCGGCATCGGGTGCGCTCGCCGCAACGTAGTCGGGCAGCTTGCCTGCCTCCTCCTGCGTCATGATGTTCGTCAGAGTAACGGTGATGCGATACGAGCACGTGCCGTCGCCGTTCTTGATGCCCTGGCCGATCTGCGTGTCGGCGTTCAGATACCAGTCGAGCTTGGAGAAGCTCAGGTTGTTAAAGTAAACGCCGGCAACAGGATCGGCACTCGGGTCATCCGGATCGGGCAGCGAAGCGTCAATGCCCGTCTCTTTGATGGCACTCTGCTCATCATCGTTTCTCATCCACGCGATCAGGCGGCCCTCTTCGGCACCGCGCTCAACGGCGCTGACAAGCTTCGTAACATCGACATCGCCGATACCGCCAAGGATCTTGTCGAAGGCAGCGCTGGCGACGGATGCAAAGATGCCGTCAGACTCCTCGACCGGATAGTTCCAGTACACATCGTGCATGAGGACCTTTGCGGCGTTGGTGCCGTCGACAACCGTTCCGTCGGGCAGTGACACGTTACCGACCAGGCCCAGCAGATACTGCAGGAACACCGGGTCGATACCGATGACGCCATCAGCGTCCTGTCCATACTGGGACTTCCACAGCGCGGCGACACGCTGCGAGTTGCGGGGCCAATCAGGCGAATAGGTATTGCCCGAGTTGTACAGGTTACTGTGGTTGCCGAACAGCGCCTCATCCTCTTCGTCGACGCTCTCGACTGCCTCATCCTCGCTGAGTCCAATGCGGGGAACAAACTCGCCAATCGACATCTGGCCGTCAGTGACCGAAATCAGGCCCTGCGAACCGCCAAAGCCGCCGCAAGCACGAATCTCGACGTTGTTCATGGCGTACATAAGGTAGTTGCGCGTCTGGCCGTTGGCGCCGAGCATCTGGGGAAGGACGGGGGCGACCTTCTCCGCCGCGTCAACCGCACCGTTGAGGGTGGCAAAGCCGTCCTTGGCCTTATCGACCAGCTCGGTCACCTGGGAAATATGAGTATCGCCAATGCCCTGGACCTTCTCGTTGGCGCTCTTGAACACCTTCGAGCTGCTGGAAAGCGAATCGGCGACCGCCTGCAGCGCGGACACGTTAATCATGCCGTCCTGGAACAGCTTGCCGGGCGTGGCCTGCGAAAGGTTGTCGGCCATGGGAACCAGCGCGTTGCTCGAGACATCGGACAGGGCGTCGATCATGGTGCGGGCTGCGTTGATGTCACTGCCATACACCGGGATAAACGATGCCGCCGCCCACAGCGGGCTCGAGGTCTCCGCCTTCATGCTGTCGCAGAGCTCATCGATCTTCTTCGCGTCGTCAGGCAGCGTCGAAAAATCGCCCGACGTGACCTTGTCCTTAAGGCCACCGACGATCTCGACAGCCTCCTTCGCTTCGCTCTTTACGGTCTTTGCCGAGTTAAGCAGCATAAAGCCGCTTGCGCCAAGCGCAACGAGAAGCACCGCGACTACAACGGCAATAATGGCGCCGGTGTGACGCTTTTTGCGCTCGCCCTTGCGATGGCGATGACGGACCAGACCGTCAGAGGTCGAACTCGGCGAAGCGTCGCCACCGTAGTTCAAGCCAAAATCGTAATAATCTTCCTTGGAACCCGAGCCCGCAAACTCGGCACCGCCATCATCCAGGCGGGCGAACGTGCCAGTCTCGGAGGCGCCGGTGTAAATCGTGCCAAGGTTACCCGTAAGCCCCGCGCCACCGGCAGAGGGAGTATTGTTGGCGGCCTTGTCGGCATTAACGTTGCCGGCGGCATTCGCGGCGTTGGCAGCACCTGCGTTGTTCGCGGGTACCGAAGGAGCCCCGCTCGGCTGCGACGTGGAGGTTGCACCGCCCGCAAAGACATTCCCTCTTGCACGGCCGGTCTTTTTTGCCTTTTGAGACTGCTCGTACAGAGCGGTAAACATCGCTGTCTCGCCCGGGGACACGCGCTTACCGGAACCGCCCTGTCCAGCGCCGCCCGGCGTGCCGGCCTTACCAGCCCCGTTCGGACGCGGCGGAACTGCAGGACGGCCGCTATCGCTGCCCTTAAAGTGATTACCAGCCATAAAGAAATCCTCGCAATTGAGTCGCAATGAAAAAGTCCATAACGTTACTAGTTTATGGCATTTTGAGCATCGACAGCTAAACTCCAGACACGGACATCAATTGGCGAAAATGCGGCACAACACCTTTTCCGTCTTGGCAGCGGCGCCAGCTACACCGTGAGGAACATCATCACGATGATCATGGCAAAGCCGATAAGGTCGGTCGGCAAAAACACCGTGCCCAGCATAACGGCGCTGGTGATGGTCGCCGAGACGGGCTCCACGGTTCCGATGAGACTCGCACGCACCGAGCCGATGTCCTTAACGCCCTGCATATAAAGCATGTAAGCAAAAAACGAGCCGATAACCACGAACACCGCGAGCGCCTCGATGCCGGCAGCGTCGAGCGCCGGCATATGCGCCCAGGGCTGCACGAAGACACACGAGACCACGCCCGCCGTGAGCATTGCCGAGCCCGTGACGATAGGGCTGCCGTATTCGGGCAGGATCTTGGCGGGAATCACCGCCATACACGCGGCGCTGACCGCACACATAAGACCTGCTGCCAGGCCAAGCGGCGAGATATTCAGGCTGGTGGGGTCGCCGCCGGTGGCGATTAAAAAGGTTCCACCCAGAGCCAGGCCAATGCCGATAACTTCGCGAGTACGCGGCATGCGGCGATCGGTCACGCAGGCGTAGTCCATGATGATAACGAGCTGCAGGCACTGGAGTACCGTCGCGGTTCCGGCATTAGTCAGGCGCACGGCCGAAAGATAGCAAAACTGGTTGAACAGCAGGCCAAAGGCGGTGAAGAGCAGCAGCTGCTTGCGATCGGCGGATGTGGTCCAGAGCTTAATCAGGCGCTCGCGGTCGCGCGTAACAACCACGGCCATAAAGAGTAGACCGGCGAGAATCTGACGCACGCTCATAAGCCACAAGGTATCGACGTGGTAGGTATCGAACAGAAAGCTCGCGCTGGTGCCCGAGAAGCCCCAAAACGAACCGCCCACCAGCGTAGCCAAGACGCCCGTGATCATCTTGCGCGTCGAAGCGCTGTTCAGGCGCTCGCGCCAGGCGCGGCGGGTGCTACGGCTGAACTCGTCGGTGCCCTCGGGCACATCAATGTTCGATATATCGGTCATCGGCACCGAAGCCCCTGCGCCTTCGACCTGCTCGACACACTCTTTGCTCATTCCACACCCCCGAAACAGCCTGGAAACAATTCGGCTTACCTTACCACGGCGAAGTCACCAGCTGGAGGCTTGTCCGCTTATCGGTAGGACAATTCCGCAGGTGTCTTTCCATAGCTCGATACCGCAATGGCCTTGCATTATGCGACAGCCAAATCGCGGCAGCAGGCTCTTTTAAAATGGATATGACGAAGCCCCCGAATTCCACAATGTAAGCGATTTTTAAAAATGTTCTTGCCACCGAGTTCAGGCTCCGTTATATTATCCCTTGCGCGCTTGCGCACCCTTGATCGGGCGTTTAGCTCAGGGGGAGAGCGCTTCCCTGACACGGAAGAGGTCAGAAGTTCAAATCTTCTAACGCCCACCAAATGTTCGCAGCTCAGAGGCTATGCCCTCTGGGCTGTTTTGTTTTATGTCGCCAAATCCGCTGGCAGCTCCAACCGCCCAACTGGCCAAAAGCCGACCATCTACTTGCCGATCTATCCATCGGTATAACCAATCAGTCCGCACCGCAACTTCTCAGTAAAACGCCGCGATGTCTGCGCCCTGCGGTATCCTTGAGCCACTTGCACCTGCAGCACCAAGGAGCCGCCATGCGCACCGAGCTCGATGTCCCCTTTTCGCACAAAGAAGAAGCCAAGGCGCTGGGCGCCAAATGGGACCGGACCAAGAAGATCTGGTATGTACCCAGCGGCGTCAACCCCGAGCCCTTTGCCGAGTGGCTGCCCGGTGTTGACCGATCCGACCCCTCAGTGCCGTATATATATCTAGTACTGGGCAAGCGCGAGTGCTGGAAGTGTCACAAAGAGACCTCGGTCGCGGCCTTCGGCATTCCCTATCGAACCGATAACGACGAGAGCATCACCATCGCGCACGCGCCCAACGAAGCCGGGCACATTGCCATCGACACGGCCAACGCCAACGCACTCGCCATCGTGCCCGCTCTTGGCTGCGTGCCGGGCGAGATCCGCGACTACCTTCATAAGCGCTGCGGCTACAAGCCCGTAGGCGCGCGAGCCTCCAAAGCCCCGTCGCTCGGCAACACGTGCACCAGTTGCGACGCGCTGCAAGGCAGCCGCTATCTGTTCGAGGAGCCCTCGTCCCCGTTTGCCCTCACTGCTATCAACAAGCTGCCGGCACTGGAGTTTGTGCGCGTCGAAGTTGCCGGCGTCTTTGGCGTCCCGACCACGCGCACCGACTTTGACCAGGCGCTCTTTACCTGGGCACGCGACCATCACGCCGAGTTCCACAAGCAACTCGGTGAGGGGATTTATTTGTAGAGGCAAAAGACACTCACAGCCAACTCCTCCGCATCACCTATCCCTCGTCGCCGGCGTCGTACACGATATCGAGGCCACAAACAGGGCATTTCTCCGGATACACCGGCATATGAACGCCCGTACGTTTCCTCACTTCGTCGCTGAACCTGTCACGTGCATCGATGAACCGAATGTCGAGACACGGTATTTGCGAGCCGCAGCAAGGGCAGGCGACGACAAACGACCCGCAATCAACTTCTACGCCCGGAAACATATTGTTGTCGATAAGGGCACACGGCAGTTTTCCGTACTTCCCCATCGCAATATCGCCTCGCCAGCTCATACATGCCCCTTCTCGCTATACAAATCAGGAAGAGCATGCACCGGCGGGCGGGCGCGAGATTGCATCGCCACGCGATCCGATCAAACAACACGATCGTCAAAGAATGCCAAAGCCAAATACGCTAATACGGCAGAAGCCCCGCCTTTTCACGCTTCTTTTCCGAGCGATCGAACTCAATGCGATGGGCCTCAAGAAACACCGTATCGGGTCGCCACTGACGCTCATTCGGCTGCCTTAGCGTCGCACCCGCAAAGGAAGCGTAGTCGGTCTTATCCAGCAGGTACGATCCGCACAGCCGATATTCGCCGCAAACAGGCTCAAACGAAATCAGGTGAGCATCAAATAGGGAATGAAGATCGCGCCGAAGCAGAATGCCGTTGCTGGCAACCTGCGATTTGGGTCCCGAGTAATTCTCGATATGTGCAGCCTCCAGAGCTTCGCTGACGCCGCAGTCCGACACCGCGCAACGGCCATCATAGGCGGCAACGAGCTGTTTGCGGAACCATTGCTGCCCCAATCGCTCGCGCCTTAACGCATAGCGGACCTTTTCGTCGTCGGTCGTACCCTGTCCGGTAAACTCAATATCGACGGGCATGTGCTTCAGATAACTCATGTCGGGTGCAAAACGAGGGTCCGGTCCGCCTTTATGAACAGGACCGTGCAGAACAAACCATCCGTTTTCGGGCTCGAACCGCTCAACAAACGCAAGGCCGAGCACCTTGTAGCCCACCTCGGTTGCAAATATGACTCCGACTGGAACGCCACATTCCATGCAGTTGAGCATTTTACGGTTGTAATTCTGGTCTCGAAAACCAACGGTACCCGGCGCTTGAACCGAGTACTTAATGACCCACGTACCATCGTCCAAATAGAGCGGAGGCACATCGGTGTAGAAGCTCTTTTTAGAGTTATGGACCGAAAGCGCAAAGATCTTATTGGGATCTTGCTTCACCCGATCCTGGCCCGGCCAGAAGATCCCTGAATCCCGCGTTACGGGAAAGAAGTCCGAGCCAATTCTCAAACGATACTGATACTGAGGGCTATCTTCCTTGGTGTGGTGCGGAAGGCTGGTCCAAACGCCGCCGCGCTGTTCCTCACCCAGAAACCACTCCCATGCCTCAACGTATTCGGAAGGCACGAGACTGCAGGCACGGTCATAGCTTGGTCCATCCATCAACGGAACAGCAAGGTCAATGTCGTTCATCGCCAGCACCTACAACCATACGAACGCGAGTCATGCCCCTCAATAATATGGCCGAGAGTCAATTATTACGAGATCTCATTCCGCGATCGGCACGTCGTTGATGCTCTCGGTTTGCCGTTGGCGCGCTTGTACCCCGCTACCCCACTCCCCTGTATACTGATGTAGCACGTGTTTCATCCGGGCTTGTTGGGCCGGATCGTTCATGGGAGGGCCTTATGGCTGCTTCGAATCCGCCTAAGGGGAGCGTTTCTTCTTCGTCCATCAAGCCGGTTACGCGCAAGGCCGTGCGCTGCCAGCGCGAGGTCGCCTGGCTTATCACGCAGGCAGCGGGCAGGCTTGTGGCGACCACCCAGGACGTCAATGCGCCTACGCCGAGCTTTGTGCTGGCAGCGGCGCTGAATCGAGTACGCCAGCTGGAACTCGTCGCACAAGAAGACGGCAGCCATCTTGGCTACCAGGACGCTATAGCGCCCGACCTGTTGACCTTTTGTCGCATGACCAAATTGCCCGCCGCGCCCAATACGCTTTCGGACGCAGGCTACATGTTTACGCTCTCGGGCGCGGACCTTATCCGCGACATCTATGCATACTGCAGCGAGCTCGCCGAGCGCCACGTCTTTGACGCGGCAGAAGTCAAACCGGGAAATGTCATCAAGCTGGTTCTTAGGCTGTTCTTGATGGACGGGTTCGGGGCCATGCCGGCGTAAGCCGAGTCTTTAGCATCACCGTCGACTGAGCAACAACCGCTTTACCTTAGTGGACGCCAATTGAGGGTCGATTATTGGGTCGCCTCGTCCACTAACGCATTTATTCCACGCGCTCTGACAGTCGATACTTGCGGTTGCGGCTCGTCGCCGGCGCCGTGGGCTCAAGCTCGCCTTGAGCAATGAGCGCGTTGACGCGCGACCTAACCTGGGAAATTGTAAGCCCCGTGCGTTCTGCCAGCTCACGCGTCCCCAGCTCGCCGTAGTGTTTGAGTGCCGCCACAATTAAGCCCCCGCCATGATCGACCGGCTCGATCTTTGAACGGTAAAGTACGACCTTGAACCGATCGAACCCCGGGCAGAACAGGGGCTCGGCCAGACCATGCGCGCGCATGGCATCGATCATCATCGGGATGCCCGAGCCATTGCCCTCAGCCGGCGAACCTGCGCCATCCGGCAGCGGGACAATCGACATGAGTTTCACGAGCGTCGCGTTACGGCATCGGGAGCTGCCGTCAAACAAGTTCTCGCGAGTCTTTCCCCCGTAAAGGCCGCCAGGATTCGTCACCTCGACACGATCGTCAAAGACGTCGACGGCAATCGATTGTCCACAGAACCGATCCCCGTATTCTCGATGGATTACGGCGTTGGCGATTGCCTCGCGCAGAACCTCCTCGGGAATCTCAAGCGAGTCGACACGCGAGACACCTTGGACGGTCGAGGTTCGCCGCAAATTCTTGGCGACGGCTGCGACGGCATCCGAGATCATCTCGCCCAACGTTCCCTCACAGATTGTGCGGTCCATGAATCTCAGCGACCCCGCCATGCCCTTCTGAGTTCCCGCATGGACAGCCACGTCAATGAAGAGCTTGGGATAGAACTGCTGAGGGTAGGTGCCCACAACTAGGAGTCCAGCCTTGGTGACATTGCCCTGGGAATCAAGGATATTTAGGCGCTCCAGCTTCGTTTGTTTGTCCGGCGCGCCGCGCATTGCCCGGGGCGTCAACGAGAAAGCCCGATCTATCGTACGGTCGACCAGCGTCTCGTCGAGATTGTCCGCGCCCGCACCCGCCACCGCGTCGCGATCGCTCGGAGTCGCTCGACCGTATGACGCCAATGCGAGCACCTCGGTCGATGAAAGCGGCACATCTTTGTCATCGATGCGCTTGTAGCTGCCGCCCTGGGCGCCCCGCTCTATGACATAACAAGGCTTGCTCGACGGGTCGAGCTCCTCAATCGTGATGACCAGAACCACGGTGCCCTGGAGCTCCACGCGCTCAATGGTGTATTTGGGCGGATTGGCCAGCTTTCCGCGACCGCCGGCATCGCCCATGCCCGCCACGAATTGGTTGAGCACTTTCTCGGTCTCGAAGTTCTCAACCGGGACAAAACCTGCGCGCTCACTCACTCCGAGCACGATGGTTCCGCCGGCAGTGTTCGCGAATGCGCTCACCGTTTCCCACACGTCGCGGGAAAGCGTCGTGGCGCTCTCCTTCGCTTCGACGTTAAGATCATCCGAGCCCATACGCCTTAAAGACTCAAGCAGACCGGTCAGCTCGTTTTCGTTCATCTGCACGTCCTTTCGCTCGGTCCTGCAGAGAATGCCGCGGATAGATTTCCCTCGTCTCTCAGTTATCTCTCGTAATTATCTCTCATTTATCTCTCTATCTCTCGGCTTAGAGATAAGAGATAGATAGAGATGGAATGTCTACCATTTGCTTCATCTATACATATTTTTGCTGGTAGAACAATCGGTATTGAGACAATACCATGATTGCCTGTCTCTTTGCTGCTCAGTTATCTCTCATATTTTTCTCTCATCTTCCTGTCATCTTTCATATTAGAGACGAATGAGAGACGAGAGATACGCAAGTGATGGACGAGCGAGGATTTTCGGACGGTCGGATATCGAGAGTGGATATTTGGACGGTTTTTGGGGCTTTTGCGGCAAATTCCGTCCAAATATCCACTCTCGTTCGATAGGTATCCGGAAATCCTCGCTCGTCCGTCCGAATATCCGCTCTCGTTTGGCGAGTGTCCAATTTTCCACGCTCGTGCGGCGGGCACGCGGGACCTATGCCCAATCCGGCTGCATCGTCTCCAGTTCGCCGCAGGGTCGCGGCCCCATATGGGTATACTCTCGAGGATTCGACTCGATTCGCTCCCGCTGGGGCGTCAAAGGAGACTGCATATGCCCACCACCTCAACCGACCCGCGCGCCGCAGCCGCTACACTGCTGGTGCCCGGCACTACCTGCCACGGCTTTGCCGTCGAGCGCCGCGAGACCGTGCCCGAGCTCGACTCGGACGCTTACGTGCTGCGACACACTGCCTCGGGCGCTCGCCTGCTGTACCTGGCATGCGACGACGAAAACAAGGCCTTTGCCATTGGCTTTAAGACGCCGCCGGCCGATTCCACCGGCGTGTTCCATATTCTTGAGCACTCGGTGCTGTGCGGATCGGCTAAGTTCCCCGTCAAGGAGCCGTTTGTCGATCTGATCAAGAGCTCCATGCAGACGTTTCTCAACGCCATGACCTACCCCGACAAGACCATCTACCCCGTTGCCACCACCAACGAGCAGGATCTGTACAACCTGATGGACGTGTACCTGGACGCGGTGTTCAACCCGGCCATCTATACCAAGCCCACCATTTTTGAGCAGGAGGGCTGGCACTACGAGCTGGACCTGCCGGAGAGCGTCGAGGGCGAGGGCGACGGCGGCTCCGCGAGCCTGCGCGAGGGCACGCTGCGCTATAACGGCGTGGTGTTCAACGAGATGAAGGGTGCGCTGTCCGACCCCATGAGTGTGCTGGACGACGCCGTCAACGCCGCGCTCTACCCCGACACCGCCTATGCACACGAGAGCGGTGGCGACCCGCGCGCGATTCCCGCGCTCACCTACGAGCAGTTCCTGGACACGCACGCGCGCCACTACAATCCTTCCAACTCTTATATAACGCTCTACGGCGACCTGGACGTGGACCGCGCCCTGGCCTTTTTGGACGAGCGCTATCTGTCGCAGCCGAGCGCCGCGAGCCGCCGCATGGACGCTGCCGTCGCCGCCGGCGAGGACCCGTCCACGATGGCGCCCAATCCGCTGGGCGTGCAGGCGCCCGTGACCTGCGAGTACAAGCGCGTCGAGATGGCCACCACACCCGAGAACGCCCTGGTGGGCCTGGGCCTGGTGCTGGGCAACGCGCTCGACCGCAAACGCACGATCGCGGCGGATATCCTGTTTGAAGCACTGCTGGGCTCCAACGAAGCGCCGGTTAAGAAGGCCATTCTGTCCGCCGGCCTGGGCGGCAACGTGGTGAGCTACACGGCGGCCGAGAGCCTGCAGCCCTACGAGCTCATCATGCTGCAAAACGCGCAGCCCGGCGTGGCGCGCGAGCTGCGCCGCGTGTTCCAGGACGCCTGCCGCGACCTATGCGAGCATGGCGTTCCGCGCGAGCGCCTGGAAGCCATCATCAGCAGCAACGAATACGACCTGCGCCAGCGCGACTACGGTATCGCCGACGGCGTGGCCATTGCGTGCGACGCGCTGAGCACGTGGCTCTACGATGACGACGCCGCGACGCTGGCGCTCAAGTACGGCCCAGTGTACGAGGAGCTGCGTAGCGAGCTGGACGGCAGCTATTTTGAGGATCTGCTGCGCGAGCTGGTGCTGCAGAACGATCACATGGCACTGGTCGAGCTGGTGCCGGTGGACGCCACCGAGGGTTCGGAGGGTGCCGAGGCCGCCGAGCTGGCAGCCAAGCGCGATGCCATGACCGATGCCGAGCTGGCCGACGTGGTCGAGCGCACGGCCGCGCTGCGTGCCGCGCAGGAGGCCGAAGACACGCCCGAGGCCAAGGCCACGCTGCCGCGCCTGCGCGTGTCCGACATTGGCGAGGCGCGCCCCGAGCCGCCGCTGGTCGTAGACACGACCACGCCCATCCCCTGCCTGCGCCACGGCATCCCCACCAACCGCCTGGCCTACGCCATGCAGTATTTCGACCTGAGCTGCGTCGCGTTTGAAGACCTGCCCTATGTGACGCTGCTCTGCCGCCTGCTCAAACAGCTGCCCACGAGCGAGCACTCGGCCGAGGAACTCGACAACTTGCTCGCCGGCAAGCTGGGCTTTTTGGGCTTTACGACCGAGGTCATGACGCAGCCCGACGTGGACGGCGTGCGCCCCTACCTGCTGGTGAGCGCCGGCGCCCTGTCCGAAAAGATCGATGCGCTGGCGAGCCTGCCGCGCGAGGTGTGGTCGAGCACGCTTTTGCTCGATGCCGACGCCGACCGCGTGCGCGATGTGCTCACGCAGATTCGCATTGGGCTTGAGCAGGGCTTTATCAACAACGGCCACTCGGCGGCGCTCGGCCGCGCGATGAGCTACAGCTCGCCTTCGGCCGTGGTGCGCGAACAGCTTTCGGGCGTGGATTTCTACCTGTTCCTGCGCGATCTGCTCGAGCACTTTGACGAGCGACTGGACGACCTGCGTGCCAAGCTTGCCGAGCTGGCGGAGCGCATCTTTGTGGCCGACGGCTGCCTGGCAAGCTTTACCGGCAGCGATGAGGACTTTAACGCATACTGGGCCGCCGCGGGCGACCTGGGACTGGGCGCTGGCGGCGGCGCCGATGCCGGCCGCAACGCGCTCGTGGTGCCGTCGCCGTGCGACCGCCACGAGGCCTTTGTCATCCCCAGCGACATCTGCTTTGCGGCAAGCGCGTGCGACCCGCGTCGCCTGGGCATTGACGTGACGGGCGCCTGGGCGGTTGCCGCCAACGCGCTCTCCTACGACTATCTGTGGAACGAGATCCGCGTTAAGGGCGGTGCGTACGGCTGCGGATTCCGCGCGGCCGGTGAGCGTCAGACGGCGTTCTACACCTACCGCGACCCGGCAATCGACCCCTCGATTGAGCGCGTGGCGCGCGCAGGCGAATGGCTCGGCAGCTTTGAGCCCGACGAGGCCGCCTTTGAGGGCTTTATCGTGAGCTGCGTGAGCGGCATGGACGCGCCGGTGAAGCCGTACGCGCTCACCAAGCGCCGCAACACGACCTACCTGGCCGGGCTCGATCCGCACGCACGCGAGGAGCGCCGCGCCCAGATGCTCGCCGCCACGCCCGGTGAGCTTCGCTCGCTCGGCGCCGACGTGACGCGCATCGCAGCCGAGTCGCCCACCTGCGTCTTTGGCGGACGCGACGTCATCGCCAAGAGCAACGCCGGCTTCAACGTAGTCGACCTGCTGGGCTAAGGCACGGCAATCAAAACCACCACAAAGGAGACAGTGAACTGCCTCCCATTTCTTGGACATCGGGAAATGGGAGGTTTTCCATGAGTATAGACCTCAGGGTGAAGCACGACCTGGAGTCCAGGAGGCGGGCCGTCGAGCTCTTC
>CABIZD010000008.1 GCA_902363125.1 Coriobacteriaceae bacterium | reverse complement strand
CGGATCGTCGCGGAGATAACCGAGACCTACGGCCTCAGGAAGGAGTAAGATTCGGCTGGCGACGGCAGCAGGCGATGCGCCTTCTTACACCACGCTCGCGCGCGCGATCTGCGCAAACGTACCATTAGCGGCGTAGGTCTGGACATTAGCTCCATTGGAAGAGGAGCCACCGGCAATGTAAAATACACGCGATAAATCAGTCGCCAGTGAAATGGTAAACCAGCCGTCCAGGCCAAGATCACTGCACGGCGCTACGTCTGGTGCAGTCGAAACAAAACGAACGTTTTGAGCGGGAGTCCCGTTGTTCGCATAGGTTTGAATGTTGGCGCCATTTGAGGATGAGCCGCCCGCAACATCTAGAACAATGTCAGACATAAGTGCCGACTGCAACCGGAATAACCCCGCCGACGCCGAGGGAACGGCAATCCAACGCTGGGCACGCGACCCGTTGAATGAATACTGTTGAACATTAGTCCCCAACGAACAAGACCCGCCAGCAATGTCGAGCACCCTACCCGAAGAGACGTTTCTGATAATCAAATAGCCGACTCATCATGAGAAATATCCCACTGTTGTGCCGACGTCATATTCGAAGCATGGGACTGAACATTGCCACCGTTGTCTTTAGATCCACCGCATACGTCCAGCACCTTGGTCTTGCCAACGCCAAGAGCCAGAATATAACGCCCGTCAGCGATATTGCCGGCATTCTGTTGCGCCAACATGTCCAGCTCTTCACGCTGGGCGTTTAGATCATAAAATGACCAGCGCTGGGCACTCGTGCCGTTATCGGACCAAGTGCCCACGTTTGTCCCGTTAGCTGTGTTTCCTCCGGCGATATCAAGACAAATTGAGGAGTCAAGGGCAGAGATAAGCTTAATTGAATCGCCATCCTTCACTGCAATCCACTTTTGTGCGGCAGAACCATTAGATGCGTACTGCTGGACATTCGTTCCAGACTGAGCGCTTCCGCCTGATACGTCGAGAACAAGCCCAGAGCCCTTACAGGTAAGCGTTACGAAACCGTCCGAGTCATGGGAGACGGTCCATGTTTGCGCAGACGAGGCATTGAGCGCGTATATTTGAACATTCGCACCCGAAGACTTGGATCCGCCGGCGACATCAAGCGTCCGCCAACGACTCTTTGCCGAACGAAGGAGATAGCTACCGTCAGCAAGATCTGAGGCATGAGCAGCCGCGAGCTCGGCAATGATAGTTGCCTTAGGTTTTTCAAGCGTAAAAATCTGAGCCGTAGACTCATTGGCTTGATATAGACGAATTTGAGTGCCATCGGCATCATTTGCACCGGCGATGTCGATCGCATAATCATCATCGATAACAGGCGAAAAGATGAATCCATTACCAACCTGTCGAGCATGCCATGCAAAGCCCCAAGCATCGCTATCGCCAGCGCGCTGCGTAAGACGCGGATGGTCCGAGAAACAAGAAACATCATTGGGATAGCAAAGATACAGTCCCGATTTAACGTTCTTAAAGGCGTATCGGGCATCGCCAAGGTCTTCAAGAATAAACTGCTGAGCAGCCGTCTCATTTCTTCCATACAGCTGTATAGCCACGCCGGCACCCACCGATCCACCGGCGACGTCGAGCACGCGATGCCCCGACAAAGTCGAGGTTAAGAAATAGGTGCCCGTATCGAGGGTCGAGTAGCTGGACAGATCAGCTGCCTCGGCAGAAGATTCAGACTCGACGCCCGCGTCGTCATCGGTCGCGCTGTCGTCATGAGCAGAATCGCCCAAAGACGAATCCCGAAAAGAATCATTCACGTCTTCAGCTTTCACAGCCTCTTCCACCGATGGACCAGCCGGAGAGATTTCAGCGAAGGCGGTCGAACCCGATTTAAGAACGACGGGCAATATTAGAAGTAGGCCCAGCAAGAGCCCTGTTTGCAATGCAATGCAAACGCGCTTTTTATGACGCATGACATCCCCCAGACAGCCTCGTCAACACCAACGACACAACACTTGCCACCACAAACGAACGCATCATTTGACCATCTAAAATCATATGAATTGTTATGCAGTGAAAATGCTACGCGTTTGGTTATTTAATCGCAGTCCAGCGCATCATGCAAATCTTTGCTCAAAAAAGGCGGCCGCCGTAAGCGAGCCGCCTTTGAGCTTATTAATTACTTTGGGCTTAGTAATTAACGACCTTCGTTCCATAGGGAATATTGTCGTAAATCCATTTGGCATGGTCGGTCGTAAGCCTGATGCATCCCGCGGACGCACGTTGTCCCATAGTGGGGTCCATCACGTTAAACGTCCCCGTATAGCAAGGCTGTGTGTGGAACAAATAGTCACCGTAGAACTGCGTATAATACCAGCAGGTATATCCATGCCCAAACGAAAGTCCCTTTCCATAGACGGAATACTCGCCCAGCACGGTCGGCGACTCATTTTTGCCAGGAGCGCACTGCCAGAAAGACCATAACTTCCAGTTGCCACGAGAGCCCCTAAAAATACCTGTACGGCAGCCGACGGTGTCAGTCAAGATCAACCACTCCGTGTTGCTGTTGTACCACTGCGCACGGTTATACATTGCCT
Organism: Coriobacteriaceae bacterium; assembly: GCA_902363125.1. Lineage (GTDB taxonomy): Bacteria > Actinomycetota > Coriobacteriia > Coriobacteriales > Coriobacteriaceae > Collinsella. The sequence continues at coordinate 88,834 of CABIZD010000008.1, read as the reverse complement.
GTTGATCCGCAGGCAAGGGCTGAACATACGTAGTTGCCTTGAACGTAAACCGCTGCGCCTTTGAATCATTGCTCGCGTATAGCGCAACATTCGTACCGTTTGCCGCATTTCCTCCAGAGACATCAATAACAAGTGCCGTGTTAAGGGCGGATGACAATCTAAAGCCACCGGATACGTACTCAATATACCAACGCTGGGTAGCACTGCCGTTTCTGGACCATTGTTGGATATTTGTCCCAGAGGAGGCAGCGGCATCTTTTACATCAAGAGCTTTGCCACTGGCGGCGTTGACGATTGTGTAAGAGCCATCAACGTTGCGTGAGAAATTCCATTTTTGAGCACCCGTATCGTTATTTTGCCAAATCTGCACATTCGCGCCGTCAGCAGACGATCCACCGGAAACATCTAAGACCGAGTTTGCACGAGACGCCATTCGGATAAAATACGTGCCGTTTGCGACATCCGCCGAAGTCGAACGAAGGCGGAACCTCTGCGCTGCAGAATCGTTTGAAGTATAGACTTGGACATTGGAAGACGAAGCGAAATTGCCGCCCTTCACATCGAGCGATAGGTTTTGATTATCCACGGAAACGAACTCGATGCCGGTATTGTCAATTCGAACCGTCCACTGCTGCGCCCTGGTATCCGCCGAGGTTGTCGTACAAGCATTAGATCCCGAGGCAGCAAGCTTGTTGGATGAACATACGGATTCAATCGTATAGGTGTTCTTAGCTCCATCCACCTTTTTAAGCAGCCATTTTTGAGCGAAAGAGCCATTGGAGGCATACAGCTGGACATTAGCGCCAGCGTCTGCAGATCCTCCCGCAACATCAAGTACATAAGAGGAATTTGCAGACGGATATATCTCGTAAATGCCCTCATTCAGCAAATCTTCTTGCTCGGTCAAAACAAACGATGTCTGGACAGAGTCCCCTGGCGTAGTGGCAACCACATTGGAGCCGGATAAAGCAAGCGTGAGCCCCGTGCCCTTATTGATGAATGTATAGCTTCCATCTTTATTGCCAACCACACTAAACAGCTGATTGTCATTGGGATATTCATCCCACTGCTGGATATTCGTGCCCGGCACAACATCGCCCGCCGCAACATCAAGCACTTTGCCAGAACCAGCATTACGCAGGACATAATAGCCATCGTGATACTCCGGCTTAAAAAGCTGAGATAGCGTGCCGTTGCAGGAATATGTCTGAACGTTGCCGCCGTTGCTTAATGAACCGCCGGCAACGTCAAGCGCAACGGTGCTATTAGAAGACGGCGAGATGACGCACCAGCCCGCATCTTTCAAAATGTCCTCGCAGGGGCCAACCGGCTCGGGAGTTGCCGCAATAAATGTGAAACACTGCGCAGCCGTTCCATTCGAGGTATAGAGCTGAACATTCGTTTGGGATTTCAGAGTTCCGCCGGCAACATCGAGTGCGCGTTGTTGCCAAACAGCAGAAACAAGCCGAACGCTGCCGTCACCATTTGGAAGCGCAATCCATTTCTGAGCATAGTTCGCATCGCTGCAAGCCGAATATTGCTGAACGTTAGTCCCCGGAGAAACAACGCCGGCAGAAACATCAAGCACCTTTCCCGACTTAACGTTTGTAATAGTCAGGTAACCGCCGTCGTCATGCATAATAGTCCACCGCTGTGCAGAGGTCGCATTCGATAGATAGAGCTGAACATTCGCCCCGCTATCTTTCGAGCCGCCGGCGACATCAAGAACCATACGCGAGGATACAGGCCCCGCGACAATAGCGTAATCGCCGTCCTCAATGACCCCTCGGTTCTCGGAAGCGAGCTTATCGATTTCTGCCCGGACAGCCTTCGGATCAACAAAGTAGAAAGATTGAGCCGCCGTTCCATTTGCGCTATAGAGTTGGAGCCCCGCACCAGAAGCAATTGATCCACCAGGGACGTCGACAACTTTTTGCCCATTCAAAGTCGACACAATACAGTAGCGCTCGCCGTCTTTCTCAATAATCCACTTCTGAGCCTTGGTCCCATTGGCGGAGTAAGACTGCAGCCTCGTGCCATTGGCATCGCTGCCACCAGCCGCATCTAGGACCGCGGTGGTTCCACTTATTGCAATGGTGCGATAACCGTCCTCCGTTGTTGAGACATCGAACGTTTGAATGCCAGAATAGCCAAACTTGTTAAATGACAGAGACCCACCGGAAACCTTCAGCGCAAACGAATCGTTCGAGGCCAAAATGGCGTACGTTCCGTCGGAAAGGTCATTGCGATGCGCCGCGGCCCTTTCGTCGAGTTGTTGCTGCGCAGTCTTTGTTGGCGCTAGCACCCAGCGCTGAGCAGCTGTTCCGTTTGCCTTATACAGCTGAATGCCCGAACCATTTGAGGCGGCCCCTCCCGCCACATCAATAGCAAACGACTGATCGAGCGCCGAGATCAATGTAAAGCTGCCGTCGGTTTCCTTAATTGCAATCCAACGCTGCGCAAGAGTTCCGTTATCAGACCAGAGCTGAATAGGATTTCCGTTACTGGCACTTCCGCCCGAAGCATCCAGCGTACAGCCCTTGACAGACGAAATGACAACGAAGCCGTTCTGGTCATGAGACACACGCCAGACCTGAGCATCCGTATTGTTGACTCCGTACAGCTGCAGTTTTTTACCGGCACTTGCCGTTCCACCAGGAACATCCAGCACAAACTTACCGTTAACCGATGAACCAAGTGTGTACAGGCCGTCCGCAAGATCGTCGACATGTTCAGAAGCGAGATCATAGACAGACTTGAGCTTCTCCGGCGTAGTAGCGCCAGCCGAACCCGACGTCGCCGCATCGGATTCCTCATCTGTGACCAAATCGGTGCTGGATATACCATCAGACACGTTCAACTGTTCAACAGCTATAGAAGGGTTTTCATTTTGATTAGAAATCGCAGCATCTTCAGCAAACGCAGGAACAAGATAGATTCCCAGCAGAAGCGAACTAGCCAACGAAACTAATAAGGCTTTCCGATTGCCCATAACTGTCCCCTCTCGCGAAGTTAATTACACTTTATGCTAGGAAGGATTCCTCGTCGACAAGAGATTCGTGAATAGCAACGGCTAGGCCCCGAAAGGTAAATAAGACTAAAGAGGCGTTTCGCGGCATAGCCGTGAAAGCTCTGCTGCAAAATCATCGTGAATTGGCGCCCACTCGAGTTCGCGCCGAAGCTTGCTCGCATCTATAGCGTAACGTCGATCATGTCCCGGACGATCCTTCACCCAGTCAATGTAGCCCTCACTCTGACCCATTGCTTTAAGAATGGTTGTAAGAACCTCAAGGTTGCTGCGCTCGCAATTAGCACCAATGAGATACGTCTCCCCAACCGTCCCTTTGGTCAAAACAGACCAAACGGCGCGGGCGTGATCCTCAACATGAATCCAATCGCGCACATTAAGACCGTCGCCATACAACTTGGGGCGTTCACCATGTTTAATGCATGCAATGGAATGAGGGATGAATTTCTCGGGATGCTGGTGCGGACCGTAGTTATTACAGCAATTGGAAATCGTCGCCATAAGCCCATACGTGCGCGCCCACGCTCTCACCAACATATCGGACGCGGCCTTAGAGCTGGAGTACGGACTGCTAGGCCGATACGGCGAATCCTCGGTAAACTTACGCGGATCGTTAAGTGCCAGATCTCCAAATACCTCATCGGTCGAGATGTGGTGGAAGCGTACATTGAACGCACGGGCAGCCTGAAGGAGCGTATACGTGCCATCAATATTCGTCGTTATAAACGGCGCTGGGTCGGCAATCGAATTGTCATTGTGAGACTCGGCAGCGTAGTGGACGATGGCATCATGGCCCGGAACCAATCGCTCGAGAAGCTTCGAATCGCAAACGTCCCCCACGACAAGCTCAACCCTATCTTTAGACAACCCGACGATGCCATCGAGATCTGCAGCGTAGGTAAGCTTATCCAAAACAGTAACGTGCACATCGGGAGCGCTGTCCACGACAAAACGGACGAAGGCGGATCCGCAAAAACCGCAACCACCCGTCACAAGAATATTTTTATATGGTGACGCCATACGCACCGTCATCCTCCCAGCTATTTTTGACCAATTTTCCCACAATTCAATGACATCGCGAAGAGCAACTTGGGCGGCAGCCGCCTCGACAAGGGCGGCTGCCGTCATATTACGGGCCTAGAGCCCGCTACTTGCTCGGGATGACCAGGAAGGTCAAGAGCGGTAGGAGAAGGACGATCTTATCCATATGACCACCCCCCCCCCTGCCTCGTCGAACCGCAGCCCGGATTGCCGCGGGCTTCGGAAAGTAAGGCAGAGGGCGACGCACCCCGCATTCATGAATAATTATATCAGAACCACGTACGTGTGTTCGCGTTTTATGGTACACTATATCTACCAGAACAAGACAGGGCGAAAGCTGCTTCGGAGGCCCCAAATGGTACGAAGCGCCGGCGCCGCGGATACATTCATCGCTCCGACCCTGGCTTAGCCGGCGCTCGCGACGCCGGCTGACCGGCGGGATGCCGGTTGAAGCTGCGTAATACCGGCATGCTGAAACCACTCGCCCTCCGGCGTGCGGACCGCGGCATGTCGACCAAACCGAGGGGGCATACATCATGGACAATTCCAACACAAGCCAGCAGATCGCTTTGTACGAGGACCCCGACCACGCAGTCCACCTTGACGTGCGCGTCGACGGCGATACGGTTTGGCTGACCCAGCAGCAGATGGCGACGCTGTTCGGGCGCGGAGTGCCGACTATCTCCAAGCACATTCATTCCGCAGCGAAGGAGGAGCTTGCCGGAATTCGAACTATTTCATTTTTTGAAATAGTTCGTTTGGAGGGCACGAGGACGGTCAAGCGCCAGGTCGAGCACTACAACCTCGACATGATCATCTCGGTCGGCTACCGTGTGAAGTCCCAGCAGGGCGTGTACTTCCGCCGATGGGCAAACGGAGTGCTCAAACAGCACCTCCTGCAGGGCTACTCCATCAACCAAAAAAGGCTCGAGGCGCTCGGGACGGTCTTCAAAGTCCTCGAGCGATCAAGCACGCCGGAGCTCTCCGGCGCGGCAGAGGTGCTGCAGAAGTACCTTCCAAGCCTTACCCTGCTCGACGAATACGATACGGGGAGGCTTCAGGCGCCCCAAGGCAGCGCCCCCGCCTGGAAGCTCGACTACGCGGAGGCCCTCGACGTGGTGCGAAGCCTGCCGTTCTACTCGTCATCCGGCCTATTCGGACGGGAGCGGGACAACCAGTTCGCCGGAATCATCAGCAGCCTCTATCAGGGCTTTGGAGACCAAGACCTATATCCCTCCGTTCAATCAAAGGCCGCCAACCTTCTCTACCTCGTAGTGAAGGACCATCCGTTCCTCGATGGAAACAAGCGGTCTGCGGCGGCGCTCTTCATTCACTTCCTCGACAAGAACGGGATACTGCGCAACGGCGAAAGGCTCCTTGTGGAAGGTAACGCGCTCGCGGCCATGACGCTCATGATCGCCCTCTCCGACCCAAGCGAGAAGGACTCCATGGTTGCGCTGGTGGAGAATTTCATCGCGTAGCGCCTTCGCTCAAATACCAGAATCGACGTTCCTTCATATAGCAGATGCAAGCGAGAAGGGGGGTCCCGCCGGCACTCTCTCCACGCGCAACATACATGCTCCTGATAGAATGCCCACGCATCCCCACGTGCGAGCGCTGTGCCCGCATGCACAAGAAACGGAGTCACACCTATGTCCCAGTACGATTACCTCGTTGTTGGCGCCGGCATCACCGGTGCGATTTTTGCCCACGAGGCCCGCCGCGCCGGCAAGGCCTGCCTGGTCATCGACCGTCGCGACCACGTGGCCGGCAACATCTACACCAAGGACATCGACGGCATCAACGTGCACATGTACGGCGCGCACATCTTCCACACCTCCATGCGTGACGTGTGGGACTACGTGAACTGCTTCGCAGAGTTCAACAACTACATCAACTCGCCCGTGGCCTACTACAAGGGCGAGGTGTACAACATGCCGTTCAACATGAACACCTTCTCCAAGATGTGGCCCGGCGTGGTGAAGCCCGCCGACGCGCGCGCTAAAATCGATGAGCAGATCGCCGCCGAGGGCATCGGCGAGCCGGCCAACCTCGAGGAGCAGGCGCTCTCGCTCGTGGGTCGCGACATCTTCGAGAAGCTCGTGAAGGGCTACACCGAGAAGCAGTGGGGCCGCGACTGCACCGAGCTGCCGGCGAGCATCATCCGCCGCCTGCCGTGCCGCTTCACCTACGACAACAACTACTTCAACGACCGCTACCAGGGCATTCCCATGGGCGGTTACACCAAGATGATCGAGAACATGCTCGAGGGCACCGAGGTCCGCTGCGGCGTGGAGTACGCCGAGCTCGTGGCAGCCGAGCCCGACATCGCGGACCGCGTGATCTACTGCGGCCCCATCGACGCGTTCTACGACTACAAGCTGGGCACGCTCGAGTACCGCTCGCTGCGCTTTGAGTCCGAGCAGCTCGACGAGCACGACCACCAGGGCGTCGCCGTGGTGAACTACACCGAGCGCGAGGTACCCTACACGCGCATCATCGAGCACAAGCACTTCGAGTTTGGCCAGCAGGAGACCACCATCGTGACGCGCGAGTACCCGGCTGACTGGAAGCCGGGCGACGAGCCGTACTACCCCATCAACGACGCCCGCAACTCCGCGCTCTACGAGAAGTACGCCGAGCTGGCCGCGAGCGAGGGCCGCGTGGTGTTCGCCGGTCGCCTGGGCGGCTACAAGTACTACGACATGGACAAAGCCGTGGCGGCCGCGTTCGACGTGGTGCGCGCCGAGCTAGGCGTGGAGCCCACGCAGGCGTAAGGGGCGCCGGCCCACAACGACAACGCGTACAGGCGGGGTGCTTCGGCGCTCCGCCTTTTTATGCGAACTTGAACGCGAGGACGTAGCGCTATTCAACCTAGATACTCATCTACACTTCTCGCTTTCCCAGGGCGTTCGCCGCCATGCGCTTGCAGGCACGAAGGCGCCCAACCCTCAGGACATCGTAATCGAACATGAGCTGTTTACACGTACGGCCATTGGGGGCCTCGCTGGCAAGCGCCGCACGCACCATGGCAGCAACCGAAGGTGCGCACTGTGCGAGCGCGGCATCACTGCCCACAGGAGAACCGGCGAGCGCAGCGGCGGCGGCGGCAAACACCCTGCCGCAGTCCGAACCCAGCAACCTGAGTGCGTCGTACAACACCAGATCGCACAGGAAATATGCCAGGTCGTCCGCATGCTGGGCATCAAGCCCATCGCGATGCCAATCATTCAGCACCGCGGAGTAAATCTTCACGTGCTCTAGCAGACGCGTTTCGTCGTCATAGCGCATGGTGTCCATGAGCGAACCCTTGCGCGCCACGCGGTAGTCATACAGTTTGTTGGAGATAAGCGCGGTCTTGCGCGAGCGGCCATACACGGCAAAGTCAAAGACCTGATCCTCGCCATACTTGACGGTCTCATCAAACACGATCCTGTTGTCCAACAAGAACGCGCGCCTGCAGGCAGTGCGCCACGCAAACGGGCGAGATGCTTCCTTAAACAGCAGGTCGAAGCTATAACCCTCAAACAACACATCGCGTGGGCTCAGCACATGGTTGAGCCACGGGTACCCCGCCTCCAGCGGATACGGGTTCGCGCCAAAGGTTAAAACGTCGCAGTTCTCGCGCTCAAACGCATCGACGATCACGCGGCATGCATCGGGCGTAAAGCGATCGTCGGAGTCCAAGAACGCAACAATAGGCGCCGTGGATGCAGCGATACCCGCGTTGCGCGCGCTCGACAGGCCGCCGTTGGGCTTATCGACCAGCGTAAAGCGCGCATCCTTTTCGCAGTAGGCAGCAGCGATATCGCGCGACCCATCCGGTGAGCCATCGTTGATCAGCACGCCTTCCCAATCGGGCATGTCCTGCGCAAGCAGAGCGTCCAGGCACCAGGCCAGGCACAGCTCTACCTTATAGATGGGAACGACGACGGAAATCTTAGGTGTAGCCATAGTCACGCGCTCCTACTGTGGGGCCGGCACGTCATCGGGATGCGGGTTGTCGCCGTAGGCGCGCTGATACGTCAGCACGCGCCAAACCAGCGGCAGGCCGCCGATCTTAAAGTAGTGCTTAAACGTATTGAGCTTGCCCGGCTTCTTAAAATCAAAGCGTGAATCGATATAGGCACGGGGCGACTTGACCATCAGGCGCAAGTCGGTCTCGCCACGCGGATCAAACAGCGACAGGTCAAAGCGGCCGGCATCCCAGTCGGCCTTGAGCTCGGGCGATGCCTTCTCCCAAAATTGCTCGCGCAGTTCATCGACCAGGCGTTCATCATTCCAACGGTACGTATCCACCTTCATGCGCATTAAAATGCCCTGTAGTTGAGCCTTGAGCTCGGGTCGCTCATCCAAAAAGCGCTGCATCTCGGCATATTCGTCGCACACACAAAACACCTTGTTGGGCGAATTAACGGAGCTCTTCTCGTTGTCCTGTCGATAGCACAAAATGGGATCCGAAATAAACGCGGCACGATCGGCACACGCCCAGACCTTAAAGTTAAAGCCCGCATCCTGATACGATGCCCCCGGCGTGGGAAGGAAACGAATCTGATTGTCTTTAAGGAACGCACGACGATAGATGGCCGACCATATAGAAGGCTTGCGGTAAAAAATGCCGGGACGATCGGCAGGACGATACGCGGCGCCAGTCATGTACTCATCGATGATTCCAAAGAGCTCGCGGCGCTCGCCGGGCGTGGACCAATACAGGTAGAAATCGCCCTTTACGACATCGGCATGCTCGGCATCGGCCTTGGCGACCAGCTTTTGGAGCGAATCCTCAAACATAAAGTCATCGGACTCCAGAATGCCCACGTACTCGCCGCGAGCCATCTCCAGGCCACGGTTCATCGAGTCCCCATAGCCACTATTGGCTTTGTCGATCATCTTCACACGAGAATCGCGCTCCATGCACTCGCGAATGATATCCGGCGAGCTATCGGTAGAGCCGTCGTTGATGCAAATGATCTCGATGTCCTCGAGCGTCTGTGCCACGGCGGAATCGAGGCACTCGCGCAGGTAGCGTTCGACATTCCAAATAGGGACAAGCAGCGAAACTTTAGGGGTATCAGAGTTCTGCAAGAGAACCTCCTGTTGAATAGCGTGTAACAGGGTTATTTTAGCAGCCGAGTTGCGGCGGGCGATAACGCTTGGAATTAGATAAAGCGCTCCAGGCAAGCTTTGAGACCGCGAGTCGAAAGATAGAACAGCGTGGCGTCTGCCATCGAAACGCCCGAGGTCGCCACAACGAGCTTGTGGGCAACACGGCGAACAGCGCCCTTAGCAGGCATATCCGCCCACGCCGTTCCCAAAAACGTCGCGAGGTCCATGTTGACGCGAGCCGCCACGCGATGGAAGTCATCGGCATCCAAACGCGCCAGGTCGAACACAATTAGGTCCAAAATCCAAGTTATCAGCTCGCCGGGACACAGGTCTAAAAGACCGTAGGCCGCCCAGTCCTCCAAGACCTCCTCGAGCATCCTCATGTGGGCGTCAAGCTTTTTGGCACGAGCCTCGGCACTGTTGAACTCGTGCGTCGCCGATTCGCTCTCCATCACGTAGTGGTAGAACTTGTCCGGCATGACGACGGTCCTGCGGGCAAGCGCATAAGCCGCAAATTGGAAGACGACGTCCTCGCCCAAAGCCAAACCGGGGGCGAAGCGAATGCCTTCGCGATTGAGCAGCTCGCACGAAAAAGCCGCACGGCAGGCATAGGGCTGCGCATTCGAATGGAACAGCAGTTGGGGATCACGGGCGCCGAAGGTACCGGCTTTGGGGCTCATGAGTTGCTGGACGCGTTTGGGGGCAGCATCGGCAGGTTCACAGACGCCGCCAAAGACGGCGGCCTCGGCATCTGCAGACTCCATGGCATGCAGCACGCGCTCGACCGTCTGGGCATCAATGTAATCGTCAGCGTCCACAAAGAAGACGGTCTCGCCCTCGGCGGCATCGATACCGGCATTTCGAGCGCACGAGACGCCCGCGTTTTCCTGGTCAATCACCAGTACGCGATCGTCGGCCTGCGCGATCAGGTGCAACACGTTCAACGAATCATCAGTCGAACCGTCGTTGACGCAGACAACCTGAATCGAGCGCTCGGACTGGGCCAGCAGCGAATCGAGGCATCGCTGAATGGAGCGCGCAGAGTTGTAAACGGGAACGACAATGGTAGCTTTAGGACACGAGGCCTCTCCCATGCCGACCTACCCCCTCAGCGATTCGAAGAGGAAGGCGGCGACCACGCCTGGACCTCCAACCGAGGCGTAATACTTAGCACGCCCCAAGGCACCATCCGTCGCAAAACTCGGATGCTCGTCAACCCAGCCCTCAGGATCTTTGAGGATGGCAGCGAGATTCGCGCGCTTCCACGGCTTGAGGTCGTCAAGCGAAAAGTCCCCGGCGTCCAAGGCCGCTTGGAACTCCTTGGCCATCTGAACCAGGAACTCCTTATAGAACTTAGGCGCCAGGCGCACGTAGTTCCACATGTACGAATCGTACTTAATGAGCTGATTGAACTTGAGCATGCGCGCGACATCGCCGCATACGTGGTCGCGGGCATAATCCTCACGAATCCAACGCTCAATCTCGGCATACTCGGTATTGACGCAAAAGACCTTAGCCGAAGAATTGACCGAGGAGTTCTCGTTGTCCTGACGATACGAAAGCACGGCATCGTGCAGGTAAACGGCCTTGTCGGCGCAGGCAATCACCTTAAAGGCAAACGACGTGTCCTGAAAGGATGCTCCCGGAGTCGGCAAGAACTTGATGCCGTTGCGCTCAAGAAAATCGCGACGGTACACAGCCGACCAAATCGACGGTTTCTGCTTAAAGAACTGCGTCGTGTCGCTCGGGTGCACCGGCTTACCGCAGTCCTTGGCCTTAAACATCTCGTGCAGCGAACGGCGCTCCTCGGGCTTAGACCAGTAGAAATCAAAGTTCGCCTTCGCAAAGTCGGCATTATTGCTATCGGCGGCCGAGACAAGCTTTTCGAGTGCGTCGGGCGCCATAAAGTCATCGGACTCCAAGATGCCAACGTACTTGCCACGCGCCATCTCCAGACCGTGGTTCATCGAGTCGCCGTAGCCGCTGTTGGCCTTGTCGATCATCTTGACGCGCCTATCGCGCTCCATATACTCGCGGATAATCGCCGGCGAGTTGTCGGTCGACCCGTCGTTAATGCAGACGATCTCAATATCCTTGAGCGTCTGCGCCAGGGCGGAATCGAGACACTCGCGCAGGTAGCGCTGAACATTGTAAATGGGAATAAGCAGCGACAGAACAGGGCTGCCAGAGGCGTTAGTAGACAAATGTGCTCCTTAGGAAATACCTGTCGTTTCATGGTATCAAAGGGTCAGCGTGCCAGCGGGCGTTTATATAATCTATGGAGCCTCTTGCGGGCAAAGCAGCCCCACGTCATGCGGCGGGCCCATGGCAGGTTCCTGCGTTTTATTCAAAGCTTGCCGCTAAGGTGCGCCGAGCCTTTACAATAGGACAGTCCCAAGGACGTATTCGATAGCTTCCGTGCAGCGCTCGCCCGCCGCGCGTGAAAGGATATATTGCCCCATGCCTTCAACCCTTCCCGCTCCCATCGATAAGCTCGCCATCGTCGTCGTTACGTACAAGCGCCAGGAACTCCTGGCCAACTTGTTCGACTCTATGACCGAGCTCACGGCAACGCCCTGGCGCATCGTGATTGTCGATAACGAGAATTCGCGCGAGACCGAGGCCATGTGCACCGCATTCAACGAGCGCCTGGCCAACCTGTGGGGCATCGACACCGAGCAGCCCGACGCGCAGGGCGGCACCGACCGTGTCATCTACGCCCCGCAGCTCGAAAACGGCGGCGGTGCGGGCGGCTTCTCCGCCGGCACCAAATGCGCCTACGACCTGGGCGCCCAGTGGTTCTGGGTGATGGACGACGACGTGCTCGTCATCCCCGAAGGCATCGAGCGTCTTGCCAAGTGGACCGACCGCTACGATGTCATCCAGGGTTCGCGCCTGGACTTTGACGGCGGCGCTTTCTTTTGGCAGTACCAGCTCATCCTTTCGCTCGGCATCCCTAACCCCATCGCCAAGTGGGATCTGGGTCCCGAGGGCTACCGCGCCATGAACCAGCTGTGCTTTGAGGGCGGCATGTTCTCGCGCCGCGTGGTCGACAAGATTGGCCTGCCCGACGCGCGTTTCTTTATCTACGGCGACGATGCCTGCTATGGCTACGTGGCCAGCCAGCACTTCCCCGCCGCCGTTGTTGCCGACGTGGTGCTCAAGCGCGCCCGCGCCGTCTCTAACTGGGACATCGCCGGCAAACGACAGCTCAACTCCACGAGCGACACCAACCGCTACTACATCATGCGCAACCGAGGCTTCCTCGCTCGCTATATGCAGATCTACGGTGACTACCACCCCATGCTGTTCCGCTTGGGCAATGCCGCAACCTTCTGCAAGGAATTCATTCGGCTGGCCGCGGTCGACAAATGCTTTAAGACCGGCATTCCGGCGCTGCGCCGCGGCATGAAGGATGCCCGCAAGATCATCAAGGATCCCGACTGGAAGCCCATGCCGCCCATGAAGGATACCGAGTAACGGAAGCCGGAAACATCTCGGCGCTTAAAGCCGCTGGCACACCGTAGCCACATGCTGCCCATCAAAACCGAACCCCCAGCGCATGCGACCCACGCCGGGGCGCGGTACACGGATTTCGTCGATGCCATCGCGCTCTATGTCGAGTAGCGACTGCACGGCCAGCAATTCCAACCCCAGCGCATCCACATCGGGGTCATACATCATATTGATCGTTATAAGCGGGCGCTCGTCCAGCATGCCAATCGTATCGGCTATGTCGAACACAGCGCCCGTAGGAAAAACCTGGATGTCCCAGCGACCCGCGCCACACTTTCGCCTCGAAGCAGGATTGGCATAGCCCGGCAAGCCAAAGCAGAGCCCCTGCAAGAGCAGATGATATGGCAGCGGCTTATCTGGGTCGGTCTCACCGATTCCCGCATCCCCCAGGATGCGGCTTAGCGCCCGCTTCACGGTATCCTCGTTCCCACGGCACAGCCCGTCGCGAAACGCATCGACGTCTCGAATGTCTTCGGCAGCGCACTCAAACCACTCAACAATCACTAGACGCAAGGTCTGGCGAAGCTCTTTATTGGGCAATCGCAAAGCACGGAGGCGATCGCCATGCTCTGGCTCCTCAGTCATATCCGTCGTCAGGAAACCGGACAGATATAGCGCTGTCCACATGCCATCGTCAGGCGAGACATCTGGCTCTGCAGTGCCCAAACAAAGCGGGACCTCAGCGCACCCATGGGCCTCGAGCAAATCGAACAAGACCGAAAGGCGGTCGAGATTCCACCCGGCAACTACCTTACTCAGGCAATCGGCATATCCATACAGATCGGCACGCACGGGCGCCGTGCAGCCTCGGTCCAGAAAACCGATCACACGCGCTGGATTCGAGCAATAGGCCCTGCCAAACCGATACCCCTCGAGCCATTCACGCGCATCATCCAGGTATTCCTCGCGCCCAGCATGATTCAACAGAGCCTGGACCTCGGCATCCGAAAAGCCGAACCAACGGTCACACCACGTCGAAAGCGGCGTCGACAGACAATACGAGCAGCCGCGCGAAGAAAGCGCCGCTTCGGCAGGACCGGGACACTCCCCCATCAGACACGTCAGCCGCAACGAATCGCGCGCAGTGGCAATGGCGTCGAACAGCACGCGATCGAATAGCCCTGCCGGATCGGCGCCGGAAGCGCCCCTTGCGCTCGCACGGCCCAACCACGCCGCGTCGTACCCATCAACGAGCAATACAACTTGCTCATCGCAGGCAATCTCCAGCAACTCAATGAGCACGCCAAGCACCGAGGCGACCTCGTCCTCGCTCGCCGCGCCACGCGCAACACGTTCGATGTGACGCACCTTACCTCGAGCTAAATCCGGGGCCTCCAAGAGCGCCAACAAGCGAGCGCACTCGCCCGAAAGGGCATCGCGCACGACGCCGGCAACAGCGGCGCCACGCCTCGCAGCGCCAGAAAAGTCCAGCGATATCACCGGATAGCAAGCGTACTCATCCCGATAACGTCCGCCGTCCGCATCCCAAATCTGAGCATCGGCAAACGAGCTCCGACCGGCGCGACCGACCGCAGGACGCTCCAGAAAAGCCCTGAGCATCGACAAGTTCATGCTCTTGCCAAAACCCTCGGGTCGACAGCACACCACAACGGACGCGTCGCAGTCCAACATATCGGCAATAAACATGGTCTTGTCAACCAGCATGCAGCAACCAAGGGCCTCCGCATAGTCGTGCATGCCAATGGGCAAAGCCGCATCGTCGGCACAGCCGATCAAACGCACGCCAAAGCCGGCATCACAACCATTATTCGCCTGTTCAGGCACCAAAACGTTCCCCCCTAAATCGCAGCACGACGCCAATTGTAATGACCGCATCGCATGTACCGATGTCACCGCGCAAACATATCGGGCAACGGTAGCAACAAGAGGTGTGAGGGGGCATAACTAATCGTTGCACAACAAAACGGGCCCGATGCATTCGCACCGGACCCTGTCCCAACTCTTTAGTTATCTGGCAACCGAGAGGCTACTCCTCCGAGCCGTCCTCCCCAGAAGCCTTCTTCTGCTGATCGAGCTTATGCTTACCACTTACGATAGACGTGGCACCCAGCGTGGCCAAACTTGCACTGGCCAGGCTCGCCATCACGATAAGGTCGCCCGTCTTGGGCATATTGCCGCCAGATGACTTAGTAGTTGTAGTCGTCGTGGTCGTGGTGGTCACCGTTTTGGAGCCATTTTGCTCCTGGACTTGGTCATCGGTGTTGCCCTTACCGCTGTCCTCGCCCTGCTGCTTTCCGCCCTCGGTCTTGCTCTCGTCCTCGTCCTTCTTCTGTTCGGACTTGTCGCTCTTCTCCTCAGAGCTAGAACCCTTATCGGATTCGGTCTTCTCGGAAGCCTCGTCCTTGGAGTCGCCCTTTGCGGCTTCGGTCTTTTCCATGGAAACCTGATCAGAGTTGTCCTTGTTCGGAGTCGAGCCGTTATTGACGCCAGCCATCAGCGAAGAGCCCAGCGTAGAACCAAGCTGCACGGAGAAAGAAGGCTTCTTGTCCGGCGAAGCAACGGGAGCGTCCGGCGCCTTATTCGAGTCATCCTTGGAAGCATCGGAACCAGGGGTTGCGTTAGAGCCGGAGCCGTTGTTAGAGCCGGTGCCAACGGACGAATCGCTCGAGCCGGTGGATGAGTTAGAGGTGCCAGCGCCGGTCGAACCAGAAGCGTCGCTGTCCGTATTGCCGGCAGAGCTTGAAGACGAATCGCCCGCAGCAGAGCCGTTTGAATCGGAGCCGTTCGAGGTAGAGCCGTTGTTGGTAGTGCCACCAGCAGAGCCATCACCGTCAGCATCGGTCGAGGGCGCATCCATCCTGTCATCGTTGGCATCGTCGCTCGAGTCGTCATTCGAATCAGGCGTCGGCGAGGGCGCCGGCGTGGGCTCGGGCTGCACGGGCGTCGCAGCGGCAGCGGCCTCGTCCTCGGCGATATAAACCAAGCAGTCCTTCAGCTCGTTGCGGTAGCGGTTCTTCCAGCCCTCATGATACTGGGGCTGGCTCGAATACTTGGTCGCCACGTTATTGACCACACTGTTGGAAAGCGCCGTCACAAACTCGCGGTCGGACATATTGTTGGAGAGATTCGCCCAACGGAAGAAGTCCCTGCAGCCACCGGTGCCGCACATGTTGGTGATGCTCCACACCATGCCCTTAACGCAATCGGCACGGCCCGAAATATCAATGCCCAGGCCGCTCTTGAGCCACGCCTCGGTCACCGCATAGTACGAGTTGTACGCATACGCATCCTGCAGAGCCGAAAACTCAGCAGGGTCGGTGTTATAAGCGCCCTGGAAGGCCTCCTGCGCAATACGGCCCAACTCGGTGAGCTGGCCATTCTCGTACATGGCATTGCTCGTGTTGGAAATCTCGCTGCCGCGATCAATCGCATCCTTGAGCATGCTGTATTTTTCGGGGTTGTAGTTGTAGGCCTGCTTCATAAACGGAATGAGCGACCATCGACGGTCGAACTGGTAATAACCCAGCGCGTTATAGCCGTCACCGTACGAAAAGCCCTGGTTGTAGTTGCCATGGCTCTCGTACTTGGTAAAGTACTTCATCTCGGGAGTCACGTTGACAAACGAAACGCCCTGGACCGACCTCAGCACGCCCGAGAAGGACTGCTGGGTGTAGAGACCCTTATCGATATCGGTGGCATCCGAAGCAACGCCCGGCGTGGGCTCCTCGGCAGCGGCGGGTGCCGGCGCGGAAACGGCGCCAAACGAAAGCGCCAACGTCAGGCCCGCGACAATAGCAGAATGCTTGGGCTGCATAAGATCCTCCCTGCATTGGTGTAGTTAAAGTGCGGTTTGCAAAGATAGAATTAAGTATTGCAGCTCACCCGTTGTTGCACAACAACCCCTCGGTAAACGGCAACAACCCTCCGCGAAATCTTAAGGAATTGCGCTCAACCTACAGCTTGATGTCAAAGTTGATCTCGGGGACGGCGGCCAGGTCGGCCAACGTCACGCCGTCGACGTACTTTTCGATCACGTCATCCAGACCGCGCCAGAACTTGACGGTCGAGCACAAATCGCTACGGGTGCAGCTGTTGTCGATGCCATCGCACGCCACCGGAGCCGTGCTGCCCTCGACGGCACGCAGGATGTCGCCGGCACGCACCTCGGCCGGGTCCTTGGCCATCATGTAGCCGCCGCCCTTGCCGCGCACGCTCTTAAGCAGGCCCGCCTTCATAAGCGGACGAACCAGCTGCTCCAGATACTTTTGCGAGATATGCTCGCGGTCGGCAACCTCGCGCAAGGCAATCTTGCCCTCGGCGTCGCCCAGCGCCGCGATATAGATCATTAACCGGAGGGCATAGCGGCCCTTGGAAGAAATGAGCATACCTACCCTCCCATCGCATCTGGGACAACATAACCAGGTTTGTTTGTCCCAAATTTAAAGTAAGTGGGACAAACACAACAGGTTATTTTGTCCCAGAATTTGAAAAGTCGAGTGGATTAGTCGGGTTTTCCCTTGACTAACGCCGAACCCATAGTAACTTTATTCCGAGAAGATTCCTAGGGTTTAGTACACCTATGAGTACACCATATACAGAGAGGGACAGCATGAGCGCAAATCCGCTGCTTTCCATCGAAGGTCTGACCGCCTCCGTGGACGAGAAGACCATCCTCCACAACGTCAACCTCAACGTCGCCGCCGGCGAGACCCACGTTCTGATGGGACCCAACGGCGCCGGCAAGTCCACCCTCGGCCACCTGATCATGGGCGACCCCGTTTACACGGTCAACGACGGCCGCATCGTCTTTGACGGCCAGGACATCACTGAGCTCACCACCGACAAGCGCTCGCGCGCCGGCCTGTTCCTGAGCTTCCAGGCCCCGGTCGAGATTCCGGGCGTGCCGCTGTCGAGCTTTTTGCGCGCCAGCATCGCCGGCCGCCCCGGCCTGGAGATGAAGGGCAAGGAGTTCCGCCGTCGCGTCAAGGAGCTCGCGGCAGAGCTCAACATGGATACCGCCTACCTCAACCGCGAGCTGGGCGTAGGTTTCTCGGGCGGCGAGAAAAAGAAGGTCGAGATGCTCCAGCTCCTGCTGCTGCAGCCCAAGCTCGCCATCCTGGACGAAACCGACTCCGGTCTGGACGTCGACGCCCTGTCCACCGTCAGCCACGGCATGGACGCCTACCGCAAGAGCTGCGACGGCTCCATGCTCATCATCACGCACAACACGCGCATCTTGGAGCACCTGGATGTCGACCGCGTCCACGTTATGGTCAAGGGCCACATCGTGCGCGAGGACGACGCCTCGCTCATCCCCTGGATCGACAAGAACGGTTTTGAGACCTTCGAGCGCGAGGCCGCCGAGCAGCGCGCCAAGGCCGAGGCCGCCGCTGCCGAGCAGCAGGCGTAAAAGGGGCGACGCAATGACCAAGAACCGCACCGAGGTCGCGGACATCGACCGCAGCCTCTACGACTTCACCTATGGCGAGGAGGGATTCGAGCGTCTCGACGCCGGCATCACGCCCGACATCGTACGCGAGATCAGCGCCAAGAAGGACGAGCCACAGTGGATGCTAGACTTGCGCCTCAAGTCCCTCGAGATCTTCAACCGCTTCCCGGATCCGACGTGGGGCCCCTCCATCGAGGGCCTAGACATGGACAACATCGTCACCTACGTCAAGCCCAACACCGACCAAAAGCACGACTGGGAGTCGGTGCCCGATGACATCAAGAACACTTTTGAGCGCCTGGGCATCCCCGAGGCCGAGCGCAGCTATCTGGCGGGCGTCGGCGCGCAGTACGACTCCGAGCTCGTCTACCACAACATGCAGGACACCGCGTCCAAGATGGGCATCGTCTACTCCGGCATCGAGGAGGCCCTGCACGACCCGCAGTGGGAGCCGCTCATCCACGAGAAGTTCATGACGCTCATCCCGCCCACCGACCACAAGTTTGCGGCCCTGCATGGTGCCGTGTGGTCGGGCGGTTCGTTTGTCTACGTGCCCAAGGGCACCAAGCTCGACTTCCCGCTGCAGAGCTACTTCCGCCTCAACGCCAAGGGCGCCGGCCAGTTTGAGCACACGCTCATCATTGTCGAGGACGACGCCGACCTGCACTTCATTGAGGGCTGCTCCGCGCCCAAGTACAACGTGGCCAACCTCCACGCCGGCGCCGTCGAGCTCTTTGTGGGCAAGCGTGCGCACCTGCGCTACTCTACCATCGAGAATTGGTCCAAGAACATGTACAACCTCAACACCAAGCGTGCGCGCGTGGACGAGGACGGCGACATCGAGTGGATCAGCGGCTCCTTCGGTAGCCACGTGGGCTACCTCTACCCCATGAGCGTGCTCAGCGGACGCCGCGCCCGCTCGAGCTTTACCGGCATTACCTTTGCCGGCGCCGGCCAGAACCTGGATACCGGCTGCAAGGTCGTGCTCAACGCGCCCGATACTTCGGCAACCGTCGAGACCAAGGGCATCTCCAAGAGCGGCGGCATCCAGACCTTCCGCAGCTCCATCGTGGCCACGCCCAAGGCCGAGGGTTCCAAGGCAACCGTGAGCTGCCAGTCGCTCATGCTCGACGACCAGAGCCGCTCCGACACCATCCCCGCCATGGACATCCGCGCCAAGAATGTCGACATCGGCCACGAGGCCACCATCGGCCGTATCGGCGACGATAAGGTGTTCTACCTGATGAGCCGCGGTATCTCGGAGGAAGAAGCCCGTACCATGATCGTCAACGGCTTTGCCAACCCGGTCTCCAAGGAGCTACCGCTGGAGTACGCCGTCGAGATGAACAACCTGATCAAGCTCGAGATGGAAGGAGCGATCGGATAATGAAACAGACCACGAACACCGCTGCTACCACCCTTGAGCAGGTCAATGCGATGCCGGCTGCCACATGGGGCTGGCTGAAGATGAACCAGACCAAGCTCGAGCTCTCTGACGAGCTTGCCGCCGCTCCCGCCGAGACCGTTAAGGTTGAGGGCTTGGACGAGCAATTTGCTGGCGTGGCAGACGCGTTCGACGCCGCCATGGACGCCATGGCCGAGCGCTTCCCCGAGCGCCGCGCCTCCGCGCCCGGCGATGCCGCCGACCGCGCCCGCATCACGCCCGAGACCGAGCTCGACGTGCCCGCCACCTCCGTCTACCAGGCCGGTGCCATTAAGCTGGAGGAGGAGCTCTCCCCCGCTGAGGCCTTCGAGACTGGCATGGGCGAGGCTGCCTACACCTACCTGGCCGACCACGCCACCAAGCGCGTCGTCATCGATGTGCCCGCATATAAGCACGCCACGGTTACCGTGCGTGTGAGCGGTGTCGATGCCGCCGCGGCCATCGCCGCCATCGACGTCGTCGTCCGTCCCCAGTCGACGCTCGACCTGCAGATCGCCCTGGACTCCCCCGTTGCCGGCGAGGGCGTCGTGGGATCCGTGCTGCGCGTGTGCGCCCACGAGTACGCCACCGTCAACGTGACCTGCACGCAGACGCTCGACGATAGCTGGATCGCGCTCGACGACACCGGCCTGTTCCTGGACGAGGGCGCGCGCGTCAACGTGCAGCACACCGTCCTGGGTGCCGGCGCCAGCGCCACCGGCCTTGCCGGCGACCTGCTGGGCGATACCGCCAAGGTCACCATCGATACTGACTACCTGGGCGCCCGAGAGCAGGTGCGCGACTTTAACTACGAGCTGCGCCACCGCGGTCGCAAGACCGAGTGCGAGATCGACGCCAACGGCGTGCTGACCGGCACGTCCAAGAAGGTCTACCGCGGCACCATCGACCTCGTGCACGGTTGCAAGGGTGCAACCGGCACCGAGCGCGAGACGGTGCTTTTGGCCAACAAGGGCGTCGACAACAAGACCGTTCCCGTCATTCTCTGCGACGAGGACGACGTCGCCGGCAACCACGGAGCCACCATCGGCCACGTCCGCGACGAGCAACTGTTCTACCTCGCCTGCCGCGGCCTTGACCAAAACGCCGCCGAGGACCTGTTCGTCCGCGCCAAGCTGGAGGACGCCGCACTTTCCGCCACCGACGAGCGCACCCGCGCCGCCGTCGTCCGCCTGGGCAACAACCTGATCGACAACTTTGAAGAGGAGCTCGCATGATCGACACCGAGCACGTTAAATGCGACACCTGTACCGCACCGGAGCCTATGGAGCTCGACGCCAGCGACGAGGCCTCGCGCGGCTGGCCTACCGTCGACATCGAGACTAATCCCTACAAGGCGCAGTTCCCGCTGTTCCAGCAGCACCCCGAGATCGCCTTCCTCGATAGTGCCGCTACCGCGCAGCGTCCTGCCTGTGTGCTCGACGCCGAGCGCGACTTCTACCAGCGCATGAACGCCAACCCTCTGCGCGGCCTGTACTCGCTGTCCGTCGAGGCCACTGAGGCTATCGCGAAGGTGCGCCAGCAGATCGCCGACCTCATCGGCGCTGCCCAGGCCAACGAGGTCGTCTTCACCCGCAACACGAGCGAGTCGCTCAACCTGGTCGCCAAGAGCTTTGCACCCACAGTCCTCGAGCCGGGCGACGAGGTCGTCATCACCATCATGGAGCACCACTCCAACCTGATTCCGTGGCAGCAGGTCTGCCGCGAGACCGGCGCCAAGCTCGTCTACCTCTACCCCACCAAGACCGGTCAGCTCACCACCGAGGAGGTTCTTGCCAAGGTTGGTCCCAAGACCAAGATTCTGGCCGTGGGTCAGGTCTCCAACGTGTTGGGAGTCGAGAACCCAGTCAAGAACCTCGGCAAGCTCGTGCACAAGTATGGCGGCTACCTGGTCGTCGACGGTGCGCAGTCGCTGCCGCACATGCCGGTCGATGTGGCCGACCTGGGCGCCGACTTCTTTGCCTTTAGCGCACACAAGGCTATGGGCCCCATGGGCATCGGCGTGCTGTGGGGCAAGATGGACCTGCTCAACGCCATGCCGCCCATGCTCACCGGCGGCGAGATGATCGACTCTGTTACCGAGCAGGACGCCGTCTGGGCGCCCGTTCCCGAGAAATTCGAGGCCGGCACACAGGACGCCGCCGGCATCTTCGCCACGGGTGCGGCACTCGACTACCTGGTCAACACGGTGGGTTACGAGAACATCCAGGCACGCGAGCAGGCACTCGTCCACTACCTGATGGGCGAGCTCATGCAGCTCGACTTTGTCCAGATCATCGGCTCCATCTATTGGCACAACCACCACGGCGTTGTGAGCTTTAACGTCCGCGGCATCCACCCGCACGACGTCGCGAGCATCATGGACATGGACGGCGTCTGCATCCGCGCCGGTCACCACTGTGCACAGCCGCTGCTCACCTGGCTGGGCGTCGAGAACCTTGCCTGCTGCCGCGCCAGCGTGGCCTTCTACAACGACAAGGCCGACATTGACAAGTTCATCGCCGGCCTGCATCACGTTTGGAGCACGTTCAATGGGTAATCTGTACACCTCCACCACATTTATGGAGCACAACTCGCACCCCGACTACAAGTACGAGATGGATGCTCCCACGCACGAGCACGACGGCATCAACCCCAGCTGCGGAGACGAGCTCACTCTGCAGCTGCGTGTCGAGAACAACGTGATCGAGGAGGCCTCCTTTACCGGCCACGGCTGCGCCATCAGCCAGGCCAGTGCCGACATCATGGCCGATCTCATCACCGGCGAGACCGTCGAGGAAGCTCGCCGCCTGGCAGAGCTCTTCCTCGCCATGATCCGCGGCGAGAAGCTCTCCGAGGAGGACCTGGAAGACCTGGACGAAGCCGCCCAGCTCCAGGACATCTCGCACATGCCCGCCCGCGTCAAATGCGCCGAGCTCGCCTGGCGCACCCTCGACGGCATGCTCGAGGGGCGAAATAATCAGTAGTACTTGTCCCAAATCTTAAGATTTTTGTTGGCCGAATCGCTTGACAAGAGTGGTTCGGCCATTTTCTATTCCGAGAGCTCAGTCTGTGCCTTCACCCGCGCATAAGCGCGCACGATACGAGAGACGGTACTTTTGCCAATCCCGGTATACCGCTCAATCTGGCGCACCGTAAAACCGGCATCGTGCAATCCAAAAATAACGGTATCGCGCTGCGCAGGCGGTGCGTCTTTACCCCCATGGAGCGGAGCCCCGAGGCTCTTCGCCAACTTGTCGGCAAAGGCGTGGCGTTCCCACTCTGTCTCTTTCATATCGCGCAGCGCCGGTTCGCCGCCGTCGGGCGTCGAAAGCGAATAGGCAATAAAGCCCTCGGCAGAACCAAAAAGCTCAAGCACGCAAGAAGGATCAGAAAATCCCCTCGCGACATCGGCCGCGTCACCGTCGTAAGCGCACAAATGCTCCGGAAAGCTGCTCCAGGGATAACGCTCAATGAGACTGATGCCCGCCTCCTGCGGATCGGCGTGAACGGAGCGAATAGCCTCCATCACCTGCCAGTCGGTATCGAGCGAGCGCCGGTCAAAACGGTTCTGGAACAGATGCCCTGTGCGCCCCGTGCGTTTATTGAACCGCCGCGCGTACGTCAAAAGCAGCCGGTGCATCGCCGCGCTCATCGCGTCCTCGTAATCTGCAAGCACCAGACGCACGTGATTGCCCATAAGGCACCAGGCGATAACCGTCACGCCCGCCTTGCGGCAGCACTCACGCATCAGCTCCAAGAACTCCCACCGGTCTTCATCGCCCTCAAAGATGAGCTGCTTGCCCGTACCGCGGGCACAGACATGGTAAAAGCCGGTAACCGTTCTCCAAACGCGCTGCATGGCGCTCCCTTCGCCGGGATCTGCTTGCCATCCAATACAGCACGATTGAAGCGTGCCATCAAAACATTCACGCAAAACAATTCGCTCGCGCGGCCAAAGGCAGTAAACAGGCGGCGAACGGCACCGTTGCAACAGGTCAACCCCTGCAACGCTTACAAAAGCTGACCAAAAGCTTGCCCAAGACGGACCCCCTCTACGGAAGTGCACGACCACAGAATATAGAGTTAAACCGTTTCAATTGAAAGTTCCGCGCATCTCGCTACGAAAACTGAGCCGTTCGCCGAATATTCCGTGCATTTCGCGGTATTATAGGGGCTGCATGTCATGTCCCTTTCGAAGGGTCGCCCGGCAATCGCCAGCCACGGCCCCCAGACGGGACGCCAACACGATAGAGAGGAGAGGCATGCAGTACTCACAGGAAGTGGAGAACATGTGCCCCGTTGCCAAGGGTGCATACCACGGCCCCGCACCCATCCCCGAGGAGGGCAAGTGGGTCCAGGCTAAGGAGATTTCCGACATCTCCGGTCTTACGCACGGTGTGGGTTGGTGCGCACCTCAGCAGGGCGCCTGCAAGCTCACGCTGAACGTCAAGGACGGCATCATCGAGGAGGCCCTCGTTGAGACCATCGGCTGCTCGGGTATGACCCACTCTGCCGCCATGGCTTCCGAGATCCTTCCCGGTAAGACCATCCTCGAGGCCCTCAACACCGACCTCGTCTGCGACGCCATCAACGTTGCTATGCGCGAGATCTTCCTGCAGATCGTTTACGGCCGCAGCCAGACCGCGTTCTCCGAGGGCGGCCTGCCCGTGGGCGCCTCCCTCGACGACCTCGGCAAGGGCCTTCGCTCTCAGGTCGGCACCATGTTCGGCACCAAGGCCAAGGGCGCTCGTTACCTCGAGCTCGCTCAGGGCTACGTCACCCGCATGGCTCTCAACGACAAGAACGAGATCATCGCATTCGAGTTCCTGAACCTCGGCAAGTTCACCGACGCCGTCAAGGCCGGCAAGACCCCCGAGGAGGCCATCGCTGGCGCTATGGGCCACTATGGTCAGTGGGAGAACGCTGCCAAGTACATCGACCCGCGCACCGACGAGGAGACTCACTCCGTCGCCAGCGTGTTCCCGGTTCACGAGTAGAAAGGGAGGGAAATAACTATGACTGTTACGTTCGAAGGTTACGAGCGCCGCGCTGACAAGATCAACAAGTGCCTCGCCGACAACGGCATCGCCTCCCTCGAGGAAGCTCTGCAGATCTGCACCGACAAGGGCTTCAACCCGCGTGAGATCGTCAACAACACCCAGTCCATCGCCTTCCAGAACGCCGAGTGGGCCTACACCCTCGGTTGCGCTCTCGCTGTCAAGCGTGGCGCCAAGTCCGCTTCTGAGGCTGCCGCCATCATCGGCGAGGGCATCCAGGCCTTCACCGTTCCCGGCTCCGTCGCCGAGGACCGCAAGGTCGGTCTGGGCCACGGCAACCTGGGCGCTATGCTGCTCTCCGACGACACCGAGTGCTTCGCCTTCCTGGCCGGTCACGAGTCCTTCGCTGCCGCTGAGGGTGCTATCGGCCTGGCTCTAAACGCCAACAAGGCTCGCAAGAAGCCGCTGCGCGTCATCCTCAACGGTCTGGGCAAGGACGCTGCTCAGATCATCGCCCGCATCAACGGCTTCACCTACGTGAAGACCCAGTTCGACTACTTCACGGGCGAGCTCAAGGTCGTCGAGACCATCCCCTACTCCGATGGTCCCCGCGCCGCCGTCAACTGCTACGGCGCCGACGACGTCCGCGAGGGCGTTGCCATCATGTGGCACGAGAACGTCGACATCTCGATCACCGGTAACTCCACCAACCCCACGCGCTTCCAGCACCCCGTCGCTGGCACCTACAAGAAGGAGCGCCTCGAGGCTGGCAAGAAGTACTTCTCCGTCGCTTCTGGTGGCGGCACTGGTCGTACCCTGCACCCGGACAACATGGGCGCCGGCCCTGCCTCTTACGGCATGACCGACACCATGGGCCGTATGCACTCCGACGCCCAGTTCGCCGGTTCTTCCTCCGTGCCTGCGCACGTCGACATGATGGGTCTCATCGGCATGGGCAACAACCCCATGGTCGGTGCCACCGTCGCCTGCGCTGTCGCCGTCGAGGAGGCCCTCAAGGCCTAATCGCGCCCGCGCGATGCTCATATAGTTGAGCTTTGGAGCCGCTACCCACCCGGGTAGCGGCTCTTTTTGTTTGCGCTGTCGCAGGGTAGCTAATGCCGATATATCAGTTGGGGCGAAATACAAGATGTGATGAGATGGAGCGTCAGAGCGTCCATGACGCCCACCTGCCATATTTGCCCTTTACCGATTTGCCGAGTCTTTGCGGCCCCATTGCCGATCACCCGTGCGACAATGCGCCGGACGAGAAAGGAATCCGATGGAATCGACTGATGTACTGGTAATTGGATCTGGCATTGCGGGCCTTTGTGCCGCCATCGAAGCGGCACGCACGGGTGCAACCGTCACTGTGGCAAGCGCCGGCAAGACCATGAGTGGATCGAGCTTCTTCCCGGGTACCTGGGGCCTCGGCCTCATCGGTCCCGTCGACGAAGACGACGAGCAGGACCTCATCGACACCATCCTGGCCGTCGGCGGCGGCGTTGCCGACCCCGAACTCGTCCAAACGTTCGTCCACGGCATTCCCCAAGCGATTGACTGGCTCGAGCAAGACCTGGGCGTTGAGCTCCAGCGTCCGCAAAGCGCCAAGAGTGCTCAACAAAAGCAATTTATCCCCTGCTTTGACCACAAGACGCGCATGTGGCGCGGCCTCACCCGCAAGCCCCTTGAGGACGCTCTGACGACCTGGATCGAGTCGCTCGGCATTCGCCTGCTCCCCCGCCATGAGCTTATCGACCTTGTTGAGGACACGAACGGCAGAATAACCGGAACCGTACTCTACGACCTTACCGAAAATCGAATCGTGCCCTTTGCTGCCAAGGCCACGATCATCGCAGCCGGTGGCACAGGCGGCCTGTTCGAGCGCAGCCTTACGTCGGCTGATGTGCTCAGCTCCTCGCAGGCCATCGCACTGGCGCACGGCGCAACACTTACTAATATAGAGTTCATGCAGATGATGCCTGGCTTCATCGAGCCCAAGCGTAACTTGGTCTTCAACGAGAAAACCTGGCGCTACGTGCATGTAGACCAGCCGGTAGATATTGCCGACGACAAGCTGGACGACCTGCTCGAGCAGCGCTCTGGATATGGTCCCTTCACGTCACGCTTGGCCTCCCGCGCTATCGATCTCGTCATCGAACAGGCAGGTGCCGAAGGCCTGGCACTCCACTACGACTTCCCCCGCGAGGATGTCCCAGAGTTTGTGCAGACCTTTGCCACCTGGCTGCAAGACGAGCACGGCATCGCGCCGACCGACGAGATGCGCGTTGCGATGTATGCCCACGCCGCTAACGGCGGCATCAAGATCGATAAGACCGCGCACACGGGCGTTGAGGGCCTCTACGCTTGCGGCGAGGCGACAGGCGGCATGCACGGCGCCGACCGCATTGGTGGCTTGTCAAGCGCCAACGGCATCGTGTTCGGACGCATCGCGGGCGCATCGGCAGCCCTTGCAGCGCAGAAAGAGCCTGAGACAGCCCTGAAGGCGGATATCGCCCTCCCCCGCTACGGCATTTCCACAACAGATGCCGAACGCCTGACACACGGCCTTAAGCACACGATGAGCACCTATTGCATGATCAACAGGACCGAAACAGGCCTATCTGAGGCCCTGCAACAGCTTGAAAGCCTGCAAGACAAGGCCATGGCGCTGAGCAAGCCGCATGCCGATGACAGCGAGATCGCAGCCCTCGCCCGCCTACAGTCGCAGATTCGACTAGCACAGGAAATGGTCAAAGCCATGCGCAAGCGAACTGAAAGCTTAGGTTCGCACTATCGAGCAGACTAAATCGATTCTCACTTTGAGTTTGATCACAACTTCTCAACATGCATCGAGCCCCGTAAGCATGATTCCCCTAAGGAGAACACGCCTACGGGGCTTTAGCCGTGTTTCCCTAAGGGAATCACGGTGCAGATTACTCAGCTCCGCGCCCTTTCGGGTTCGACCCCATGCGAGGTTAACAAAAAAACGACCAGCCTAAGCCAGTCGCTTTAACGATCTTTGGGTGGGCCGTCAGGGGGTCAGCCTGCTGCGCAGGCGGCCGCTGCGGCGCCAAGGCGCCTTGCGCGCTGCGCTGGTAAATGCTTACGCATTTCCTCAGCTCCGCGCCCTTTCGGGTTCGACCCCATGAAAGGTCAACAAAAAAGCGACCAGCCTGAGCCAGTCGCTTTAACGATCTTTGGGTGGGCCGTCAGGGGGTCGAACCCTGGACCTTGGGATTAAGAGTCTTGAACGTGATGTTATGGAGTGCCTTGTAGCAGCAAAATCGCAGGTAGTTATGTTTCCACACGCTCTCACCGCACTGAAACTGCATTGCAGAACGGATATTGACGGATACCCGGCAATGCATAAAGCCCCTCCCCGTCAGTTCATGCCGGGGAGGGGCTGCATCTATCAATTTCTAAAGTCTTTTTGGCTGCCGACGCGCACGATTGCCCATCCGAGAAGACCGGTCAGCAGTCCTGCAGCAGCGCCGACAATAAAACAGATATCAAACGGATTCATATGCACACCTATCGATAGAGTTGCTTGACGAGCGCTTGGCCGATGGCGACGTTGGTGTCGCGGCCCTGGTATCCGTCCGCACCCGATGATCCGCACGAGATACCTTGAGCGATAAGCCACTGCTGGTGTTTGAAGACCGTTCCCGAACCCATCTGTCGCGCCTGAACACCGCCGACCACGGGATAGACTTTGCATCCGACCTTGTCCTGCAGGGCGCGGACGGCATTCGAGCCAACCCCGCCCTTGACGTACTCGATTACGCCGCGGTCGCATGCCCAAAGGTATCGCTCATTCGCCGGCCATTGACCGGAGATCACGCCATCGGCAGTCGTGCCGAGCTGGCGTTGCAGCTCCTTGGCCATCTTCGGGCCGAAATATCGCGTGTCTCCGAGGCTCGGGACCGTATTGTCCGCGACTTCCGTATTTGACCCATTCAGTGTCTTGCCGTCGCCAAGCCAGTAGAGCGTGCCGTCCCATGGGTAGCTGTAGTACGCCTTGATGTTGGACTCGCGCCCGGTCTGGTCGCCCTTGGTGCCGGTGACGGTCCCCTTTTCAGAAATGGAGAATTGGGCCAAGAGGTCGCCGCGAGCTGATCCATAGGGAGAGACGCACACGGCGGTGTGGCACTTCTCGTTGAGGTAGATGTCTCCACGCTGGGCGGACTTGACGCCCATCTTACGCCAGCCGAAAAGGCCCGTCTTGAGCAGCTGCTCCCGCATGTTTCCGGTATACGAGGCTCCGAAGGTATTGACGCCGACCGCGCGGAGGGCGGTCACTACGGCCGAGGAACAGTCGCGATCGCCACCGGCAATAGTGACGGTGGTGCCGTCGGACAGACAAATCGTCTCGGTCGTTCCGTCCCCCATGCGGTTGGCCTGCGAGTATCCGTGACCGCCGCCCCCATCATGGGAGACGAGGTGTTCCATGACCTGCGCGAAGGCCTCGCGCTGTGTGATGGCCATGGCCTACTCAACCGCCTTGGCGTCATATGCGGCATGGGGCTCGCTGTACGACATGGCACGCTTCGAGTCCGACGCGCCCTTGGTGGTCGGATCGACGATCACGCCGAAGCCGGCGAGAACGGTCAGGATGATTCCGACGAGCTGGATGAGCGACCCCTGGGAGATAGGCGCCACGACTCCGAGGATTCCGAGCACCTGATAGGCTGCGCTGATTACGGTGGCGGCCAATGCCGCGAGCGTCTGCTTATTCTTGAAGCGAAGGGCCCAGTTGATTTTCATTTTTCAGCTCCTAATCTGACCCGCCGATACCGTGATGCAGGTCGTAATTCTTCTCGACGCGGTCGAGCCGGTTGAACAAGGTGATGACCTGTTGCTCGACTTTCGTGAGGCGCTCGCCGTGGTCGTCGAGCTTGCGGTTGATCTCCTTGACGCCGTCCTTGATCTCGCTCGTGTCGCCGCAAAGGCTGTCGAGCTTGTCTTCGGTCCGCTGCTCCTTGGCAGACGATGTTTTGGATACGGAGACGCGCCCGATGAAGAACGTGACAATCACAACGGCGGCCGAGAGGACCGACGTTGCCTCCCCGATGCTCAGCGCCGGCACCCTAAACCTCCTCCGCGTACTCTTCTCCGACGATCTCCTCATATTCGTCGCATGTGATCCACTTGCAGTCCACGGCTCGATGCACCATGGCCTTGGTCCAGAGGCCGCGCTCGTAGTAGCGCCTCACCTTGTCATAGTTCTTCGAGTGCGCCACCGTGGTTGCAGCCTTGACGCGTACCGCCATTACTGTTCACCCCCGACCGTCATCATCAGGTAGTCGATGTTTGCCGTGTTGGTCTCGGTTTGGCTGGGCTCGGCGACCTTCTCGCGCATCTGCTCAAGCAGCTTGTCCACGTCCGGGGCCTCACCCTTTCCGTAGGCGGCGACGGCCGCGGTGTAGGCGAGCTTTCGCGCCTTCCGCTCAACGTACTCGTCATCGTCGATAACGCCCGCGTCGTGCGCCGCGTCGGGGTCGCCGATCTGCGACAGCAGATCGCGCAGGGCGTTGACCTTGGCCATGGTGCCGTCTTGAAGCTCGTTGGGGCGCGGCATGTCTTCCTCAGTGTCCATGCGGACTCCTCTCTTGTCGGGGAATGTGTCGCCATCGTATTGGCGCCGTGAGATTGCCGGGCCGCTTCGATGGGCGCAAAGAAAGAAGGCGCACCGCGGCACGCCTTCGATGCTTCTGTTATTTCGCGGCCGCTTCGCTTAGGCCGCTGCTTTGAGTTGCCGGTTCTCCGCTATTGCGAGGGCTTGCCTCCGCTTGAATCGTCCCTCGGGTTGGCCTGCATTGAGCACCCCCCCCTCCCGCGCGAGATTTTCGAACAGGCTGCGGTACAGCGCGTCCATGGCCAAAACGCTGCGGTGCGCGTCCAGCCGCTTCATGCCGCCGCGCCAGCTCTGGTAGCTCCGCTCAACCTGCTCGGGGGTCATGACGCCATCGGCGACCATGCGGGCCATCTTCTTCAGCTTGCGGCGCTCGCGCGTGATGGAGTCGCGGCACGGCTTCACGACTATGCGGCCCGTCTCCGTGTAGAAGATGCGCTTCTTCAGCCACGTGAAGCCGCGCGACAGCTTCACCACGCGGGTCTTGCGCGGGTTCAGCTCTATGCCCAGCTCGGCGCACTTGCGCCCTATCAGCAGCAGGCACACCTGCAGGTACTCCTTGCTCTCGTGGATCAGGTAGAAGTCGTCCATATAGCGCCCGTAGGCCTCGGGGCGCAGCATCTCGGTCACGTAGTGGTCGATGCGGTTGGGGTGGGCCACCGCGCATATCTGGTTCGGCTCGCTGCCCAGACCCAGGCCCACCTCGCCCTGTGCGTCTATCAGGCGGTGCTCGAGGGCGACCACGCGCGGATCGAGCAGTGCGCCGGCCACCTGCCGCTTGACGGGTTCGTGGGCTATGCGGGCGAAGTAATCTGAGAAGTCGCCCAAAAGGATGTATCCCTCGCGCCTGTGCCGCCGCCAGTGGTCGGCCAGGTGGCGCTTGAGCAGCTTCAGGGCGTAGTCGGTGCCGCGCCCCTTGATGTTGGCGGAGTTGGCCGTTATGAGTGTCGGGACTATCGCGGGTACGAGGGCGTTCTGAGAAAGCGACTTCTGAATCACTCGCTCTGGGAAGTGCACGGCGCTGATGTGGCGCAGCTTGCCGCGCTCCCACAGGTCGTAGCGGATGAAGCCCCGGCATATGTCGCGGCCCTCCAGAAGGTCGTTCCTCGATTTGACCGCGTTTCGCAGATAGTCCTTCATATAACGCTGCGTGGAGGACTTCCACATCACGCCGCCCGCCGCCTGCTTGGAGGCCTTGCAAAGGCTGTTGAGGTCGGCCACGGCCTCAAGGGTGCACGGCTTCACGCGCTCGGCCTTGGCCTTGGCGCGCCTCTCCTCGCGGCGCTTGCGGCGCGCGGCCCTTCTTTCCTCGGAGTTCATCGAAGGCACCCCGCACGGCTCTCAGTGTGGCTCTGGCAGCCGCTTGAGGTATGGCCATGAAACGCGGCGAAGCCACGGAGCGCCGCGCCATGCAAGCAGCGTCCGGCCACCCTCGCGGGGTGCGTATTTACGGGCGCATGCCCGACGGTCGCGCCTTCCTTCCTCTTCGCGCTCTGCTTTCGGCTCTGGGGCCTACTCGGTCTGGCAATAAGGGAATCCGGGGCGGGGGCGAACCCAGACGTTCGTCGTGGAGTTGTAGTTGGCATTGCCGTTGTTGTTGACGTAGCACACGTTGGACGACGAGCCACCCATGACGGAACGCAGCCACCAATTGTACCGATATACAAGGCGGGACCGCCACCCATTATAGCGAACGAAGGCGCTCTAGCTCGGCCTCGGCCTCCGCTATGCGCTCCTCGGTCGATTTCTTGCCGGTGACGCGCACGTTCTTGCGCGCGCCCTTGAGCAGCTTGATCTCCTCATCGACCATGTTGGCCAGTGCCTCGAAGCGGTTGGCGTTCACGGGCAGGCCGATATCCATGAGGCACTGCATGTCCAGCATCAGCTGCTCGCAGTCGGCTATCGCCAGCGTCAGGTACCGCTTGCGCTCCAATGCGTTGAACGAGCTGTTGGGGTAGAAGCTGTCGGCGCGGTTGACGTTGTACACGATGCTGCGCGCCGTCTCCACCGTTGGCACGGCGTTGAGCAGCCGGTAGGCCTTCGGCACCACGGACGACGAGGCCATCAGCTTGTTGACCTCCACGCGGATGGCGATGGCCTGCGTGAAGAACTTGTATTCGGACACCTCGCGGTTGCGCTGGTAGACGCCGCTCACGTGCACCTCCTGGGGAAACTGGCGAAAAAACCGGCCCGCTTCGCGGGCAGGAGGCGACCGCGCAAGGCGGTCGCCTAAAAGCAGAGTATAGAGCACTCGGCTGGCTAGCCGACGAGGAAGCCGGGGCGGGGGCGAACCCAGACGGACGTCGGGGAGGTGTAGTTGGCACAGCCGTAGAGGTAGACGCAGCACACGCCGGACGACGAGCCACCCATGACGGAACGCAGCCACCAAGTGTACCGATTTCCGTTGAGACGGTGCGCCGTGTCGCGGAACAGGTCGAACTGGCAGTCGAAGCCCACGCTGTAGCCCTTGGTTCCCCACACCGGGCATCCGTACACCTCCATCTCGGACAGCGAGAACACCTTGCCGATATCCTGCCAGCTCCACGAGTTGGAGTCGTTGAGCGCGCCGCTTGCGCTGTAACGTTCCTCCAGCAGGACGCGCTGGGTAAGCAGGTACTTGGTCAGCCCCTCGGGCAGGCAGGCCTCGAAGGCCGTCTCCCACGCCTTGAGGTTGCTGTTGAGGTAGGGGCATTTCTGGTCGGCGGTGCCCTGGTTCGTGTTGGTGGTGTTCCACATCAGGAAGCTGTCGTTTGCCACGCCTGTCACTGTTTTTGCCACGGCCACTGGGGCGGACGCCACGAACGCGATGTGGTGGCCCTTGCTGTTGTCGCCGCAATAAAGATACGGGTCGATGTGGGCCAGCAGGAAGCGCACGGACTGCTGGGCCGCGACGGCGGATGCGCTCACGAGGGGCACGTCGATGTAGTCCCCGACGCGAAGGCCCGCGAAGTTGCCGACCGCCGCTCGCTTGTGCAGCGCGTCGTACACGCTGCCGCTGCCGATCTCTCCCGCCAGGATGGTGGCGATGTTCTGCCCGCCGTACTTGCCGATTTGGCCCTGGCGGTTGTACTCGGCGTTGTTGAGCGCCGTCTGCGCGTTGCTGCGCGCGGTATCGTCGATGACGTTGAGCGACTGGCCGCCGACGACCAGTGTCTTTGCATTTGCCATTTATCCTCCTTAGGCAAGGGTTAC
Organism: Coriobacteriaceae bacterium; assembly: GCA_902363125.1. GTDB lineage: Bacteria > Actinomycetota > Coriobacteriia > Coriobacteriales > Coriobacteriaceae > Collinsella. The sequence continues at coordinate 55,489 of CABIZD010000008.1, read as the reverse complement.
CGTGCTGCCCGAGACCGAGCACGTGCCGCCGAACGACACCGTGTCGCCGGACACCGACGCCTTGGATGCCGGGCAGTAGACGGTCCCGTCCATGTAGATGAACTTCCCCGTCGCGTCGGCGAGCATCGTCGCGAGCTGGCCGTTCTGACGGCGCAGCTCCGCGATATCGGATTCGCCGCCGGCGCCCTGCGCCACCGAGTTCGCGATCTGCAGCGCCTGGTTCGCGGCGGCCTCGGCATGAGACGCCGCGCCGTTGGCCGCGGCGGCCGCATTGCTCGCCAGCGCAGTCGAGGCGCTTGCGGTATCGTTCGCGGCATTCGCCTTCTGAACGGCGGCGTTGGCGTTCTCGGTGGCAGTCGAGCACTCCGCGGAGGCCGTTCTGGCAGCTCCGGCGGCGACGTTGGCGTCATATGCCTGAGTCTTTGCGGTGCCTGCGGCGCTGCGCGCCAGCAACGCGGCGCTCTCGGCCCTCTTTCGCGCCGCCTCGACTTCGTCGTAGTTTGCCGGGCGGAACAGGTAGGTGGTGATGCTACCGTCGCTCTCCGTCACGTCGAGGCCGTCGATATAGTCGTCCTCCCCGACCTTCACCTCGTAGACGGCGGACCCGTCGCTGTTGTTGGCCATGCGGCTTCCCTTCCGCGGGCCTGCGCCCGCACGATAATCAAGCGATGATCCCGATCGCCGTCCAGAGCGGCGGCGACCCGATGAGGATGGCGCGCTGACCGGGCGCCGCGCCCCGACAGGACGTCGTCATGCAGATGCCGGCCACGACCGAGCCCCCGATGCGCACGTCGACGGTCCTGGAGTCCGCCGCGACGACGGTGCCGTAGGCGATCGAGACGCCGGGCGCCGAAGGGCCGGCGACGATATCGGCAAGGTCCGCGGCCAGGGACGGCATGGCGCTCACGAGGCATCACCCCTCATGTACATGCGGAGCTCGATCCTCATGGGGCATCCCATCGAGAGCTCGAGGTCCATCTTCCGGATGCAGGCGCGGGCGAGCTCGATCCCGACAGACGGCAGCCTGATGGCGCACGCCGAGTAGACGTCCGCCGACGGGTTGAAGATCGCCGTGATGATCGGGCGGCGGATGACCGAGCACTCGGTGGCGAGCAGGCTCGCCGCCTTCTCGTTCGCAGCCTCGACCGCGAACTGCGTTGCCACAACGCCCTCCTCGACCTTGACCTGCGCTACGTCGATGTACGATCCGGTCGGCGCGCTAGCGGCAAGGTAGATGTAGCCCGCGCTGTATTCCTCGGACTTGGCCGGGGTGGCCGTGAGCGACAGCCTCGTCCAGCCTGGCCCGATGGCGACCGTCGCGGTCTCTCCCCCGTCGTCCTCGCGCCAGATTGGCTGGACCCTCACCTGCACCCTCTGCGACGCGTAGAGGTAAACGGACTCGGTGTACGGCTGGCCCTTCTTGAGGAATATCTTGTCCTGGGCGATGCCGATCTCACCGGAGCCGGGCCCCTTCGTGATGCGGATCGCCTGGCTGATGCCGCCGATCGGGCACCCGGAAACGCCGACGGTCTCGATGGCCCCCCCGCCGCCGCTGCACCTGAAGGTCGCGCTGTCGTGGGTGCCGTCTCCGGCGAGCGGGTAGGAGCCGCCGGCGATGACGCTCTCCCCTGACGGGAGGTCGCTGTACTGGTACCGCTTCACGATGCGGCGGCCCGTGGAGACGGTCGACCACTCGCTCTGCGGGCTGTCGTCCGAGGCCGTTCCCCTGACGCTCTCGCCCTGGGTAGCGAAGTCGACGTGCACCACGTTCACCGCGTCGAAGTCGTCCTGCTCGTCGGTGAGGTCGGGAAGCACCCGGCAGTCCTCGCCCTCTGAGAAGGTGTGGTCGATCGGCCTCGCCGCCGGTTCCAGGTAACGCCTGAACAGCACGCGCCCGTAGGTGTCGGTCGACGCGCTCCTGAATCCTGCAGCGGAGAGCAGCCTATTGACCGCGCCCAGCTTGTTGTCCGGCGTGTCCGCCGTGGCGGCGATCCCGAAGACCCATGCCGTCGACAGCGTGTAGTCGCTCGGCTCCGCGACCACCTCGAGCCCGCACCCCTCCGCGATCGCCTTGGCCGCGGAGACCGCGTTTGCGCCGGCCGGCACGGTGTACGGCTCGTCGAAGTCGTCCTTCGCGAGGTCGTGGAGTCTGCCGTAGAGCGTCGCGATGCCGGTCGCCACCTCGCCGCTCACCGTGCGGGACGGCGTCGAGCACTCGAAGGTCCCCAGGCACACGGTGCGCGACGCGCCCGAGATCGGGTCCTCCGCGTCGAGGTAGATGCGCACGAAGTCGTTGCCCATGTCGAGCCTGCCGACGTAGTCCAGCGATGCGGACTCATAGGTGTCCGTGTCCTGGTTGCGGCTGATGCTCCCGCCGGTGAAGCACTCGATGGCGCCGGTCTCCAGGCCGGTCGACCGCGAAACGCGGGCGTACCGGTAGGAGGTCCTGAACGACGCGAGCCAGATATCATCCGACACCGTTGGGCTCCCTCCATCGCTCCCTCTTCGTCGATACGGACACCCTGTAGTCCTCAGGCGCGCACCTGGTGAGCGTCCCCGTGACGGCGGCGAAGCCGCGGTCGCCCAGATGGGGTCGCACCCAGGCGCTTCCGTAGCGGCCGAACAGGCCGCGGACGCGCAGGTAGTCGTCCTCCTCGATCGTGAACTCCATCGACTCCTTCATCGAGAGGTTGCCGCTCTCGAACCCCATGGGCAGGCCGCCGCCGACGAAGTGGAACTGGTCGCGCTCGCGCTCGGGGCTCGCCGAGTACTGCGGCGGGCCGCCCATGTTCCTGTCGCCCACGACGACCTCGGAGGCGTCCGGCCCGAAGTTGAGGGCGAACCCGTCGCACGGGCACACGGTCCCCACCTCGGTCGTCGAGGTGGTTCCGGAGGCCGCGTAGCCGCGCGCGACGTAGGAGAACCCGACGTTGAGCGGCGGCAGGCGGTCGATGACGCTCTGCCCGGACTTGAGGCCGCTCGCGAGCAGGAGCCTCGAGCCGTCCGCGAGCACGCGCTCGATATCGAACGAGGCGCACGGCGGGAGGCTGTGGACGGTTGCGCGCGTCCCCTTTATGGACATGCCGCCCCTGATGCGGATGTTGCCCTCGGGCGTCATGGCCATGGGGCCGCGCAGCTTGTGGTCCCTTACGGAGAACTCCGAGATGCCGTCGCGCACCGTGACGACGGCTGCGAGCGCGTCGCTGTAGGAGACGTTGATGATGGGCGTGGCGGGCACGAGCCAGTCGGTCGAGAACGAGCGGGTGACGGTCGTGGACAGGCTCGAGCCGCCGCGGACGGTGAGCTCGAGGACGTACGCGGACCTGTTCTCCAGGCCGGAGGCGATCTCGTGCGACCGCGCGCCCGCGGCGACCGATGTGTCGATGACCGCGGAGCCGCCGCGCAGCAGCCTCAGGCGCTGGTAGGTGATGCCGGTCTCGTCGACAGCGGTCCAGGCGGCGCGCAGCGGGAGCTCGACGACGGCCTCGCCGTCCTCCGCGGGGGTCGTGAAGAACGCCTGCGGCGGGTCGGCGACCCTGAACACCGCGTACTCCGACCACGCTCCCCATGAGGGGTCGGCGCCCTTGGTGCGGACGCGTAGCCGGTAGGTGCCCTTCGCGGACAGGCTCAGGGATGTCGTCGACGCGGACCCGGTGATGTGGTGCGGGACGGTCTTGCCATCGGGCCCGACCAGCTCAATCTGCGCCGCCGTCTGGGCTGTCCCGTCGGGGTGGTTCCGCGTCCAGCCGATGGTCGCCGTCGACCCAGTCGGGTAGGCGGGGTCGACCCCGGAGACGGCGGGCGCGTACGGCGGGCAGATCGTCGCCACTGCGTTGGATGCCGTCCACGCGGAGAAGACGGTGTCCCCCGCGCCCGCCACGGGCTCCTCGCGGTAGGTGCGGACCTCGTAGACGACCTTCTCTCCCGCCACGGCAGACGGGTCGGTCATGGTCCAGACGCCCGGCTCCTGTCTGTCGGCGGTAAGGGCGCGGGGCTTGTAGGTCCTGCCGCCGTCGGAGGTCGCGCGGACATCGAAGCCGCTGATCCAGGACGGGATATCGGGACCCCTGACGACCAGCGAGACCTCGCCGTCGCCGGAGCGCGATAGCGAGACCGATGCCGGCGGCGCTGGCGTCTTGTAGACGCGCACCGAGTTCGACATGTCCGACGTTCCTCCGCGCCAGCGCGCTCGGACGTCGTAGTCGTAGTAGTTGTTCGCCGTCGTCGTGGCGTCGCGCCAGTTGGAGATCGTGCCTGAGTTGTACGGGTTCTCGGTCGGTCCGCCGTTGGTGTGGCGGTACACGTTGATGCCGTCGTAGTACTTCCTGGCGTCGTCGTCCGGGTGGTTGGCCCACTCGAGGTCGGTGACGTCGTCGGTCGAGCGCGTGACCCTGAGGTCGGTCGGGGCGGCGGGCTCGTATGCCGGGACCTTGCCGATCCTGGCGCCCTCGCCGCAGGAGGTCGTCGCGCCGACGGCGCCGTAGCCGCACACCGACACGGACTCGGTATAGGCCTCGACCCAGACGTCGTAGTCCTTGTCCGCGCGCGCCGCGTCGGTATAGCCGCTGACGGTGACGGCGCATGCGTAGGGGGAGGTCGTGTAGCCGTCGCCGCTCGCTCGCCAGACGCCGCCGACCTTGACGTGGAGGCGCACGCCGTAGTAGTACCAGTTGCCGAAGTCGACGGTGGCGGTCCAGTGTATGCGGGCCGTGGTGTCGTCGACGTTGGAGACCGATGTGGAGAGGCTGATCGAGTAGTACTTGACTTTGTTCCTGCTCAGCTCCTTGTAGGCCACCTGCTACCCCCTTCCGGTCCTGACGGTCCTCTTGAGTTCGGAGACCAGCGCCCTGAGCGCCTCCGCGACGCGCTCGTCGACCTCGAGGGCCGACCCGTCGAGGTAGATGTTGTAGACGTCGCCGCGCTGGCCGCCGAGCCGCGCCATCTGCTCGGCGAGGGTCGCCGCGAACGGCTCGGAATACCTGCGGTTCGTGAGCGGCACGATGGCCTCGGCGCCGTCCTCGCCCACCCAGTCGAGCGGGTAGCCGGTCACCGGCGCGTCGACGATGGCGCCGTGCGCGTGCATGCGGATGCCCCCCTCGGCATGGCGTATGCCGCCGGCGGCCTTCTCGTTGCGTGTCCTGTTGACGGTCACGTAGGTCGTGGTGATCGTCGCCGACCTTGAGTGGAACGGCTCGTTCATCACCGCCTGCATGGCGGACTGGCACTTCGGCAGCGTCCCGTAGCTCGCCTTGGCGGTCATCTCCTTGCTCTTGAGCTTGGTGCCGTTGAGCTTGTCCACCGAGGTCTGCGCCTTGTCGACTTCCTTCTTGTCGACCTTTGTCTTGGCGCTCTTGGACTGGAGCGCCGTGCCGTTCCAGGTCACGAGGTTGCCCTGGGCGTCGCGCAGGTCGCCGACGCTCACGTCGACGACGCCGCTCTTGTCCATCAGCTGCGAGCCGTTCCAGGTGTACACGTTGCCCTGGGCGTCCATGAGCTGGGCCTGGTCGACGGTCACGTTGCCGTTCTTGTCGACGATGGGCTGCGCGTTGTAGTTCTGGACGGCCCAGACCATCTGGTCGATGTTGCCGTTGAAGTTGCTGGCGAGCGCGGCGAGGTTGGCGGAGCCGATGCTGTTGAGCGTCTCGGTCGACACGCCGGCCGCGGCGCAGGCGTCCGAGAACGCGCCGAAGTCGATGTTCTCCTTCGAGAACGCCTTCTTGAGCTTGCCGCCCATGTCCTCGAGCGCGGCCTGGATCTGGCTCGCCGCGCGGACCGTCGAGGCGGCGCCCTCGTCCATCGAGACGCCCCACCCGTCGAGGTCGTCGACGATGGAGCGGGCGGTGCCGTCGTAGTCCTGCGCCAGCCTGGCGAGCTGGTCGTCGCTGAGGCTCGCCAGCTGCTCGGTGTCGACGCCGAGCTGCGTGAGCGAGCCGGAGATGGCGGACAGGGTCTCGCCGTTGGCCGAGAGCTGTGCCTGGAAGAGCGTGAGCTGCGCCTGGGCGAAGTGCTCGAAGGTGCTGCCGGCCTCCTGCGTGGTCAGGCTCGCGTCGCCGAGCTTGCCGTTGAGCGCGTCGATGCTCTCCGAGGCGGAGTCGAACTGCTTCTTCGCCTCGTTGTACTCCCTGCCGACCTTCTCGGTGCAGGCGAGCGCCTCGAGCTCGCCCTTGGTGAGCTCCGGGTAGCTCCTCGCCAGCTCCTTGAGGCGGTCCTGGTAGGGCTTCGTCTTGGAGGCGAGCGTGTCGGCCGCCTCGGACTGCGCCTGGTACGCCTCGGTGAGGTTTGCTGTGAGGGCGCTCACCTCGGCGTCCTTCTTCTTGGAGGCGACGAGCTCGTCGATGGACTGCTTGAGGTTCTTGACGTTGCCGTCCGCGTCGACGTACTGCCCGTTCGCCACGTCCTGCGCCGAGATGTTGAGCCCGAGCTGATCGTTGAGCAGCTGCAGCGCCCACGTGAGCCTGCCCTGGGCGTCGGTGGACAGGTCGGTCTTGCCGGCGTAGTTGTCGATGATCTGCTGCGCGGTGTTGAGCTGCGCGATCTGCGACTCGGCGGCCCTCGTGTTCTCGTTCATGGCGTCGACGTGCTTGCCGATCGACTCGGCGAGCTCGTCGACGGACATCGCCGAGAAAGAGGACTTCTTGCCCACGTTCTCGACCCTGCCGGCGTAGGACTCGAGCGCCACGGTGTTAGAGGCCGCGTCGACCAGGCCGGTCGTGGCCTTGTTGAGCGCGTCGGTGCGGGCCTGCCACTCGACCTGCTTCTCGATGAGTATGCCGATGCCGGCGGCCGCGACGGTGCAGCCGATCGCGACCGGGTTGAAGCCGATGCCCACCGCCTCGAGCGACTCGGCGAACGTGCCTGCGCCCCCGCGGGCGAGCTTGAAGGCCTCGGTGGCCTTGCCCACGCCGCTCGCGACGCCGGAGAGGACGGGCACCGCCTTCTGCCATGCCGCGATGCCTGCCGCACCCGAGACGATCTCGGGCGCCAGGCCCTTGAACCCGCCGTAGAGTTGCTTGACCAGGGGCATCGACGCGGAGACTCCGCCGTTGACGACCTTGAAGAAGCCGTTCACGGCGCCCTTCGCGTCATTGAGCACCCCGGCGATGTTGTTCCTGCCGATCGACTCGAGCGTGCCGGTGACGCCCTTCGTGACGGCGTTCGACATGTTCTGGACGCTCGTCTGGACGCCGCCGGCGGCGGTCTCGGCCTGGTCCTTGAAGGACGCGAAGCTCGCGCCGCCCTGTGTGTCGAGCTCGACCATCTTGTCCATGAGCTGGTCGAGCGTGATGGTCGGGTCCTTGCCCCCGCCGCCGAGCGCGGCGTACAGGTCGTTGGCGTTTGCCGTGGGTCCGAGCATGGATTTCGCGAGCTGGTCCATCTGGCCCGGCGCGGCCGTCGTCAGCGAGCGCCAGTCCTCCATCTCGGGCTTGCCCTTGGAGAGGATCTGGCGGAACTGCTCCATCGCCGCCGAGCACAGCTGGGTCGAGCTGCCCGAGGCGATGAGCATGTCGTTGAGCGCGAGGCCGACGTCGGTGGCCTTGTCGAGGTCGCCGACCGTGGCGGTGATGCCCTGGACGACCGAGACCATGTCGTCGAGCCTGGTGGGAAGGGTCGACAGGCGGTCGGACATCTTGCCGATAGACGCGTTGGCGGAATCGGCGGAGTACCCGAGGGACTGCATGACCTTCGGGTAGTTGTTGAGCGTGTCGAAGCGGCTGATCGCCGACCCGACATGGGACGAGATGGAGTCCATGGCCTTCGACGTGAGCGTCGAGAAGGCGCCTATCATCGCGCCGGAGCCGGCCAGCCCCTTCCCGAACCCGGAGCCGGTGCTCTTGCCGAGGCTTGAGCCGGACTTGCTCGCCTGCCCCTCGCACTTGCCGAGCGCGGACTCGACCGACTTGGTGAGGTTGTCGAACCTGGGGACGATCAGCAGGTCCGCGCGTCCGATCTCAGCCATCCGTCACCTCCGCCCACTCGGTGTTCTCGATGCGGGCGCGCACCGACGCCGCGCGCTCTGCCGCGGCGCCGGCGGCGGCCACGTCCCGCGGGCGGGGCACCCTCGGGGCTTCCGATGCCTTGCCGCCGCACAGCGCGGTCGCCGCCGCGTAGACGCTGTCTACGATGTCGGCCGCCGATTGCCGCTCCTGCGTCCAGCTGCGCTCCGGGTGGAGTGCCGCCACGGTGAGCGACCCGTCCGGCAGCGTCCTCACGAGGTCGTACGCCTCGGCGGCGCCGACCTCGTCGTAGCAGCAGCCGTAGTAGGCCCTGAAGTCGTGCCTGAGCAGGGGCAGGTGACGTTCCTCGAGGTCGGCGAGCTCTAGAAGTTTTTTAGTTCGGCCGAGTAGAGCAGCTTGTTGTATGCGTAGCCCAGCGCGTCGTCGTCCTGCGTGCCGTCGTCCTCGGTCACGGCCTCCATGAGGCTCTCGTACTGCTCGTCGCCGAGGAGGAAGCGGAACGCCCCGTCGAGCTCCTCGGTCGTGCGGTCCTCCTTGTTCATGGCGTCGATGAAGCGGCGGTCGTGCGCGCGCTTGACGGGGATGCTCATGGCGATGCCGAGAACGGTCAGCTCGGCGCAGCGTCCTCGCTTCTGCTCGATGAGCTTCACCTTGTCAGCAGCCGTCTGCGCAGCCGCGGTCGTGAAGCCGAGGACCTTTGCGTAGGCCTCGAGCTCGCCCTCATCCATCATTGCCAGGTAATCCTTGTTCATCTTTCCTCCCAGATAAAGGGCCGCCCCGGCAGTGCCGGGGCGGCGGTCTCGTTATGTCGCCTTCGCCTACGCGGCGGGCTTTGCGCGGTAGATGTCGAACAGCGGCTTGCCCGCGGTCTTGAGGACCGTGAAGGTGAAGCCGTACTGGACCAGGCCGCCGGGCTTGTGCTCGACGTCGTCGTAGGAGTCGATGGAGATGCGCGGGATGACGGTGCGGCGCAGGTTGCCCGTGTCCTCGAGCTCGTCGATGACGAGCGGGACGCGCACGTCGGAGTTGGCGATGACCTTGATGTGGCTGAACGTTCCGTCCTCGTTCGTCTCGACGTTGCCGGCGCCGTAGCGCAGCTTGGCGACGGAGGAGCGGACGGACTCGATGAAGACCATCTTGTACTGGTGCTTCTCCTCGGAGACCTTGGTGAGCACGATGGACTGGTGCCAGCCCTTGAACTCGTTGACCGTCACGCTCTTGGAGGCCGTGAAGCCGTCGGGCGACAGGTCGCCCAGCGACACGAGGTCGGTGAGCGTGGAGATCTTGGTCGCGGCGTCGGTCGGGAGCGTCGGGTTGGACTTGAAGCTCGTGTACACGCAGCCGCCCTCGACGGGCGAGCCGGTGGTGACGAGCGAGGGGTCGATGTCGTTTGCGGGGGTCGCGTCCTCGGAGGCGAGGGCGATCTTGTTCTCCTCGTTGTTAGATGCCATTTATCCTTCTTTCGGTTGGTATGTCTTCAGTCGGTACAGCGCGTACCAGCGCGGGGACCGGGCGAGGTAGTCGTAGTCGGTCCGCATCTCGAGCTCCTCGCAGGCGCAGAAGCCCCGCGCGAACGGCAGGTGCGACATCGCGTCGCCCACGAGCTCCGCGAGCTCCTCGGCCTTGGCCTCTGTCGGGGCCCACATGAGCACCTCCACCTGGGGCGAGTCGATGAGGGCGTCCTGCCGCGCGCCCCCGCACCGGCGGACCACGGCGACGGTACCCGGCCGTTCCCCGGGCAGGTCGATCCGCACGGGCACGCCGCCCAGGGAGGACTCGAGGATCGCCCTGAGCTCGCCCATCACGTTGAGTCTCGGCACGGTCCCTCCTTAGAGCAGGTGGTCGAGGGTGTGGTTGCGGTTCTGGTCGAATGCGCCGGCCGGGGTCGCGGCGCGGACGACGCCGAGCGTGTCGCAGGAGCCCGACTTGACGACGCCCACGTAGGGGTCGCCGTCGAAGGCCCCGGGATGGAGCCTCTCGAGGGACCTGCGGTAACCCGACGGCACGTGGCGCGACGCGGCCGCGGCGTTGGCCCTCGCCGTGAGGCGGGCGGTCTCGACCGCCACCAAGGTGCGGACTCCCGCGCCCTTCGTGACGGCGATGACGCCCGCGTCGCTGTGGACGAAGCGCCCGAACTTGATCTTGTCAGCCATGGGCCCTCCCCGCCGTCGCCGTCATGTTCCACGCCGTGGGGCAGGGGTCCGTGATGTCGGGGTAGCCGACGACCAGCAGCGCGGTGTCGGGGTCGGCGGGCATGCCGCGCCCCGTCAGGGCGATGCGGCAGCGCGCCAGCGGCGGCCCCGCGTACGTCTTGGGGAACGCGATGGAGTAGCTCGCCTCGATGCCGTCCGGCCGGGCGGCGTCCCCCGCGTCCGAGCCGGCCAGGGGCCGCACGAGGCATCCCGGGACGACGGTGGCCTCCCACTCGACGGTGGGCTCGCCCATGGCGTCCCTGCCCGTCACCGTGCTCGACAGCACCGTCACCTCCTCGCCCATCACGGCCTGCCCCCGTAGCTCGGGCACACGGTGCCGATGCGCTGGCCGCGCCCGAGGAGCCTCTTGAGCGCGGTGAGGGTCGAGCGGTCGAAGTAGGCCGTTCCGCTCGGGTTCTGGAAGGTGAAGCTCCCCTGGAACCCGTTGGCCGTGAAGCTCGACTGCGAGACGCCGGTGAGGTCCTCCACGCCCATGGGCGCGCAGGCCGGCTGCACGAGCTTCTTGCGGGCCGCGTCGGTCACGAGGTCCCGCGCCAGCGCCGCCGCGTCCCCCTCCAGGGTGCGCGCCCGGCCGATGCCGAGCGTCGCGCGGAGCTTCGCGCTCTGCCGCGACAGCTCGGCGGCCACGCGCTCGTCGGGGGTCGCCGCGTCGCCGGTGTCGATGCGGTACTCGTCGACCGTCGCGAACGAGTATTCGTCCACGGTGGCCTCCTTACTTGGTCGTGATGGTTCCCTTCACGATGTAGTCCTTCACCTCGGGGAAGAACGTCGCGCCGGCGAGCACGTTCGTCTCGACCGACACGTGGTCGTACGCCGGGGTGTGCGCGACGCCGATCAGGCCGGAGTCGGATACCGTGTACGTGAGGCCCGAGGTCGCGAGCTCGCCGAAGTCCACGCCGAAGATGCGGATGTTGTCGGCGGGGGTGGCGATCATGGTTCCCTTGGCGACCTGGTTGGTCAGGAAGACGCCCGAGAGGCCCAGGAAGTTCTCGAGGTAGGTCAGGCCGAACAGGTTCTGGTCGGTGATGGTCGCGTTGCCGAGGTAGTCGGCTGCGTCGTCTCGGTTGATGAAGTGCACGACGCGCTCGGCGGCGTCGCCGTTGGTCTCGAGGGTGTTGCCGAGCTTGGCGTCGACCGCGGCGGCGCATGCCTGCAGGCCCTTGCCGGTCGCCGCGCCCGTTCCCTTGAGCAGGAAGGAGAAGAACTGCGAGACGATGCTGCGGCGCACGAGCGAGGCCATGTGCTTGTCGGTCTTGAGCACGGCGTTGACGTAGCCGGACTGCTGGATCGCCTTGTGCGTGGTCATGCGGCGGTACGGGAAGGCCTCGGCCTCGCCCACGGGCTCGTAGGTGGCGGTGAACTTGGACAGCGCGACCTCGTCGCCCTCGACGTAGGCGGTGCCGGAGCTGGATCCCAGCTGGACTGCGGTATCGCCGGTGGCGGACTCCTTGGAGCCGGCGGTCTTGGAGTTGTTGAGCTCGCCGGTCACCTTGAGCATCTTGAGCGTGGTGCCGGCGGCGATGGTCTCGGCGCCGAAGATGCCGAGGACCTCGAGCAGGCGGTCGAGGTCGCCCTCGAAGTTGCGGATGAACTCCTGGTCCATCGAGGCGTTGATGGCCGTGGAGTCGGAGATGTTTGCGGGTACGGGCATGCTTGCCCCTTTCTTACTTGTAGAGGTCCATGTGCGCGGCGCGGGCCATGATGCGCTTGGCGGGGTCCTTGATGGACTCGATGGACTCCCTGTTCACTTTCTTGCCTCCGCCGGATCCGCCCTTGTCGAGCGGGTAGCCCGGCTGGCGCGATTCGGCGAAGTCGGCGACGGCCTTGGCCGATGCCGTCATCGACTCCTCGTCGTCGCCGTGGATGAGCGCGGCCGGCACGCCGGTGGCCTGCGACACGCGGGCGAGCGTGCGCTCGCGCTCGCGCTCGGCCTCGGACGCGGCGAGGCGGCCCTTCAGGTCGTTGAGCTCGTCGTTGAGGGACTCGACGGTGGGCGCCTGCGCGCCCTGGGCGTCCCACAGGTCGGCCTTGCCCTTGTTCTCCTTGGCCCGGGCCTCCCACTTTCGGGACTCCTTCTTGAATCGCTCGGCCTCGGCCTTCCAGTCGATCGCGGGCGGCTCCTGCGGCGCGCCGGGCTCTTGGCCGGCGCCGGGTTCCGCCGGCGCGGCGGGCTGCGGGGGATCGACGGGATCGGTCACGTTGCTGGCTTGCTGTTGGGTCGGCATCTTGCACTCCTTCCGCCCCGTGCGGGGCTCGCCTCGCGCCCCGTGCGGTGGCGCTGGCGGTGTTTTGGCATGGAAAAGGCCGCCTCCCGTGCGGGCTGCGGCCTCGTGTTTCTGCCGGCGCGTTGCGTGTCTTCGCCGGCGACGCTTGATGGCGCGTCGCGCCCGCCCTCCCACGGGGCGTCCTCACTTGGCCGAGAGCCTCTTGCTCACGCTCGCCGCGGTCTGCGCGAGCGACTTGGCGTAGGGGCTCCCGGGCTTGAAGCCCATGGCCAGCCCCGCCCTGTTCGCGGTGGCCATGCGGGCCTTGAGGTCATCCGGGGACGACGCCCCCTCCATGTACCTCTGGATGTCGCCGATGCTCCCGAACCTCTTGCCGTCAACGAACGCGGCGACTACCTTGCCGCCCCTGCGGTGGCCGCGGGACCCCGAGCGCCTGGACCCCCATTCGGGGTGCTTCGCGCGGTACTCGTCGTAGAGCGCCGCCGGGTCGTAGCCGTCGAGCGCGGGGCTGCCGGAGAAGTCGGCGACCGGTATGCACCTGCAGCTCGGGTGGCGCTCGGCGCCGGCGGTCGCCGAGCTCTTGAAGACGAAGCCGCGCGAGCCGATCATCCGGCACCAGTCGCACGCGCCGGCGTGCGGCACCAGCGCCCAGCGCGGGTGCGCGGGGTCGGCCATGGCGTTGCCCTGGATCGTGGCGTCCGCGTAGCCCATGGCGCGCTGCACGGCCCTCGCCGCGAGCGCCACGGCGGGCGCGGAAGCCCGCAGCGCCTCGTCGACGTCGCTCGCGAGGAGCCCGCCGTGGCCGGGGTCGAACTGACGCGGCTCGTATCCCTGCGCCGGTCCGGCGCCCGAGCGCATGGCGGCGTAGAACTCGACGGCCGCGGCGGCCGCGAACGAGCCGAACTTGGCAACGAGCACGGCGTAGGTGCGCGCCAGCGCCCGGTAGAGCTCCTCGCCGTAGAGGCCCGCGCACTCGTCTATCGCCTGTGCGACCGCCGCCTGCAGCAGGTCGGCGTTGATGCCGAGTGCGCGGGCGTAGCGGTCGAAATCCCCGCGCGGTATCACTCCGCCTCACCGCCGGCTGGCGGCAGGACCGCGGCCTTCGCGGCCTCGATGGCCATCGTGTCGGCCATGGCGTTGAGCGACGCGATGGCGCCGCCCTGCTGCTTCTCGCGCTCCAGGCGGTCGATGGTCGGCTGGGACAGGCCCACGCCCTCGTAGTAGACGCGGGTGCCCACCATGCTTTCGTCCGCGGCGCCGAGCTTCGTCCAGGCGTCGGCGCGCGCGGCGATGGTGGGCATCGAGGGGTCCTTGAAGCACGCCTGGACGGCGCACTGCTCGTCGGTGAGTCTGGTTATCGGGACGTCGTCCTTGATCGCCATCATCATCTGCGCGATCGTCTCGAGCGCCTCGGCGTTGTGCTCGTTGATCTGCTCCACCTCGAGGATGAGCGGGTCGTTCGCCGCGCCCAGGGCGTCCGAGGACGTGTAGGTGTTCGACAGCACGCCCAGCTGCGCCAGCGGCACGTTGGTCGCGCCGGAGAACCGCTGCGCGTCGTTCTCGAACACGCGCGTGAAGTTGTCGGCGGTCGGGGCGGCGAACTGCCCCACGGTCGGGACGTCGCCGTCCTCGTCCTTGGTGATGGCGAGGAACGACCCGACGTATGCGTTGAACTTGGCTATGGGCAACGGCACGCTGTCGCCTTCGTCCCCGTCCTCGCCTTCGTCCCCGTCCCCGTCCTTCACCGAGAAGAGGTCGTCCTTGGCGCCGAGGATGTATCGCTGCGGGAACGTGAAGAACTCCGCGCCGACCTCCATGCGCAAAACGTCGCGCATGGCCTTGTCGACGATGCCACGGACCTCGGGCGTGAGCATCGAGTGGCCGAGTGGGCGGTCGGGGTCGGGGTCGTAGGTGAGCACCTCCATGAGCGGCCGCCCCATGGGGTTCGGCTCCACCTCGCAGTCCCACTCGTAGGGGCCGCCGCCCGAGCCGATGCGCACCAGCGTGAGCACCGCGTCCCGGAAGTGGCACACGTAGCGGGAGGCGTTGCCCGACCGGTCGACGTCGGCTAGGACGACGCCGCAGCGGATGCGGCCCTCGTCCTTGTCCCACAGGCAGCAGAACTGGTTCGCGCTGAACACGCGCACCATCGCCGCGGGCTGGCCCGGTCTGCCCTTCATGACGGTCATGGCCGACACGCCGTAGGTTAGGGCGCTCGAGCACGCCTGCCGGTAGAGCGACCTCAGGCGGTTCTTGCGCACGAGGCGCTTGAGGTCCTGGTCCTCCGCGCCGTCGAAGACGAAGCCGTCGAAGACGGAGCGCACGGAGTGCGCCTTGACGGCCTTGGCGCACCACCCGGTGACGCAGTCGATCTTCTCGAGCATGGGCGGGATGGAGATGCCGAGGCTCCTCATCTCGTTCTTCATCTCGTAGTAGCGCTTGAGGACGGTGTTTCGCGCCGACACGTCGCCCCAGGTGTCGAACATGTCCTCCACGGCGGATCGGTACGGCTTGGGGACGGCGTCGAGGTTCGGAGTCTCGACGGAGGTCCCGCGCCCAATTCTCTGGATCACAGTGTCCTCTGCTTCCTGCGCGGGTTGCGCTTGGTGGTCCTCGCGCCCCACAGCGCGAGCGAGCATGATTCGAGCGGCTCGGGCGACACGGTCGCGTCCTCGGGGGAGCCGAAGCCCCACCCGCCCCTGGACCCGATCTT
The DNA here is from genome assembly GCA_902363125.1 of Coriobacteriaceae bacterium. Taxonomy (GTDB): domain Bacteria; phylum Actinomycetota; class Coriobacteriia; order Coriobacteriales; family Coriobacteriaceae; genus Collinsella. The sequence goes on along the minus strand of CABIZD010000008.1, from coordinate 40,383 downwards.
CCTGCGGACGCACTTCCTCGCCGACTCCTCGAGGGTCGGGTCGTAGGTGTGCGCGAGCGTGCCGTCGTTGAGGGCGTCCACGAAGCCGACCGCGGCGGCGACCACGTCGCGCGTCTGCGGCCTCACGACGTAGCCGCGCGGCGGCTTCATCTCCGCGAGGCGGTCGATGAGCGCGTCGGCGCCCGACATGCCGTCGATGACGACGACCGACGCGGTCGTGCGGCGGTCGTAGAGCCACTTGGCGAGCTCGCGTGCGCCGCCCGCCGTCGTTCCGACCCTGATGAGCTCGACGGCGGCCTTGCCTTTAAGCGCGCGCTGGCCGAGCTTGCAGCCCGACAGCGCGTAGGTCGACCCGTCCCTCGAGAACTTCACCCCGAAGGCCTTCTTGCCGCGGTACCGGTCGCCGATGGCGTCGATGAGGGCGGCGCTCCACGATTCCCGCGGGATGGCCCTCGTGAGCATGGCGGCCGGGCTGAACCAGCCCAGGCGCTCGTGGGCGAAGCCGGTGATGGAGCCGCCGGCGAACTCCGTGCGGGTGAAGTCGAGCGACAGGATGATGCCCATGCTCGGGTTCGATTCGTAGATGAGGTCCACCACGTCGTCGAACGTGGCGTCCTGGCGCGGGCACTCGTCCGTGGCCCACGAGCACCACTCGGTGCTCGGGATGTCGCCGGCGAGGATTGCCGCGCGCGTGCGCGCGAACACGGTGCCGGGGCAGTCCTCGTTGGGCGGCGTGCCCGTGTAGATGATCTGGCGCTCTCCGGTCGCGGACGCGGCGAGCGTGTACATGATGGCGTCGTACTGGGAGTCGGTGAGCTCCTGTGCCTCGTCGAACACGACGAGCTGGATGTCATCGAAGCCTCGCGCGCTTCCGTTGGTGCGCGCCGAGAACTCGATGGAGCCGCCGTTGGTGAGGTAGATGGCCTCCTCGCCGTTCGTGCGGCGGATCCTCTCGACGAGGCACGAGAGCTCGGGGTGATCCTTGTCCGTGAAGTAGCGGACGAGTCGGTTGAACGCCTTCTTGGCGGTCTTCACGCGGTGCGCGGTATGGAGGATGTGCCAGCCGCAGACCGCCAGGCGGAACACCTCGTATATCTCGATGACGGCGTTCTTGCCGTTCTGGCGGGGCACGTCCAGGCCGCACGTGACGTAGGCGGGGCGGCCCTCGGCATCGCACGCGCACCAGTCGGACAGAACCAGGGACTGCCACTCGATGGGCTCCATGCCCAGGTCCCCGCCCAGCTCGGCGGCGTCCTCTCCCTCGGAGTAGGCGACCTCGCCCACGGCGACCCTATACCGCGGCTCTTGCCTTCCGCGCCTCGTGGCGCTCGGCGATCGAGAAGAGCTTGGTCTGGACGTTCCGGACATCTGGCGCCCCCTCGTGGCCGTCGGTTATGCCGAGCTGCTTGTTGAGCTGCCTGATCTCCGCCGAAGCGGTCTTCAGGGTCGCTATCTGCGGGAATGACTTCAGGTCCCCCATGTCGTTCTGGTAGGCGGTCTGCTCGCCGAAGCTGTCGAGCTCGTCCTGGGCGAGCTCGACGATCTTGTACCACTGGCAAAGCAGCGCGAGCGTCGGCGCGTCGGCCTGGGTGAACGAGCGGCCGGCGGTGAGCTCGTCCCACTTGGCGCTCTTCACGGGGTCGCCGGCGACCGCGGCGGGCTTCTCGAGGGGCATCCGCCACCTCCAATCGGCATAAAAAAGCCGCCCCTTGGGACGGCTCTTATAAATCCTGAATACCCGCGGCCTATCTGAACTGCGAGAGCATATCGGCGAAGGGGCTCAGTTCGCTCGGTTCGTAGATGATGTTGCCACCGTCTTCGGTGCGGTAGTTTCCAGGCGGGAGGTACCTGCCGTTGGGAAGCAGGCAGAGGTTTCCACGCCACTTGACGCCCTTGGGCATCATCGCCGTGCCGAATTCATCCTCGTCAAACTCGAAATCGTAGTCAACGTCATATGCCATCTGGCATCAACCCCCATCACGCATAGGTGCCGGTCTTCTGGGTAACGAGAAGCCCGCTTTTCTTCGGTTGCTTCTCATAGCTGATCTCAATGCCTATTTTAGCAAACTCCGAGGTGTAGGCCTTGTTCACTGCTCTCCACATCGCGATTTCGCTCTGATATTTCCTCCCCCTGACCGTAGCATCGGCTCGCTTTACGGCAGACCTGACGGCCTTGCCGCTCACGCTTTTCGTCACGAGCGCGGAATAGGTCCCCTCGTTCGACGTCGCGACGATCCTCTTGACGCGTCCTCCGCTCATGTTGTAGGCCGAGGCGATGTATTCCAGGTCGCCGCCGGAAAGCGGGCCTCCCCATTTGCGGCCGTCCGAGCCGCCATGAGGATGGTTATGGATAATCGTCGAGACGCCCTTTTCATGTGCGACGGAGGACAGCGGCGCGACTCTGGTCGACCCTTCCTTTCCGGTCGACCCCAGCGCATGGACATATCCCGCGTCATCGATATAGGCCGAGTGCTCGTACCTATTGTCCATCAGCTGCTCGCGAAAGCGGTCTATGGCAGACTCCACCGTCGTTCCTCCCGCAGCGCCCCTGTTCAGAGATGCGACCGCGTAGGCCGACAGAGTCGATCCGTCCTTGGCCGAGCGCTTGCCGGAGTAAGAGTATGAGCCCCTACCTCCCACGGAAACCGCCTCCCTTGTACTCGACGACCTCGCAGGCGCCGAAATCGAATCCTATGTCGCCGCCGTAGAGCAGCACGCGCGCGGGCTCCAGGCGGCTCATGGCCTCCGCCATGCCCTCGCGCCAGACGGCCAGGGCGCCCTCGTCCCCCTTCACGCCGACGGTCGACACGGCGACGGTCGATCGGCGCGGGACGCCGTCGAACGCGAAGCGGAAGCTCTGGCGCTGCGCCCACGACAGGGTCGGGACTACACGGAGGCCCTGCTCCTGCCACCAGTGGCCGAGCGCCTGGGAGCGGTAGCGGTTCCACCGCTGCATGGCGTCTGGCATGTCGAGGTAGAGCGAGAAGTCGGGCGTGAGCACGCACTCGAAGCCGCGCAGGCACTCGAGGTAGGCCGCGGGGCGGGCCCACACGCGCTCGAACTGGTAGTCGTCGATGAAGAAGTGGCAGCAGCGGCCGGCCTTGTCGGCCTCGGGCGTGCTCTTGGCGTAGTTGAACCCGATCATGTCCGCCGGCTTGGCCATGCACCGCTTCATGCGGGGCATGCCGTCTCGGCCGCAGTCGGACCGGCTGACGAGGCGCAGGTTATACGCGTCGTCCGTCCTCAGGCGCTCGTGGCCGTAGTCGAGCCGCTTGCTCTTGAAGTCCAGCCCGAACCTCGACATGTCGAAGTCCTTGAGGCTGCGGACCTCCTCGCGCAGCATCGACTTGTTCCAGGTTGCCACCTCGCCGGTCTTGTTGTCGGCGATGCGGAAGGCCTTGATCTGCTCGTCGGTCAGGTCGTCGCAATACTCGATCTTGGAGTCGGGAATCTCGTCCCACCCCAGGCTCCTGCACGCCTCGACGCGGGTGTGCCCCCATACAATAACCGGGCGCTCGCGGCTCTCCAGGCCGATGGTCCCGCGCAGCCCGAACTCCTTGATGGAGTCGGCGACCACGGGGACGGCGGAGGCGTTGTGCCGGGCGTTTCGCTCATATGGGACGATATCGTGTATCTTCACGTACACACCCGCCTAGTTTTTCTCGGTTTAGCTGCGGTTTTGGCTTGACTTCCGTAAAAAAGCGTATTCGGGGGTATTGCGGCCCTGGCGCGGGATGGTGGCCTGTCACCATCCGGCAAAAGACCCCCGTGGGGTCGAGCGCCGGGGCGCATCCCCTACCATGAGGTCGTTTGCCGCGGCTGTTTCTCGGGCACGGACGGGGGGCTAATAAAGGGAATACGTTCGGACTTGAGCGCCTTGCACAGCTCGACGAAGGACTCAGGAGAGTTCCACGCGGCGAGATGCTCGCGGAGGGCGCGGCGGACGGCCGAGACCTCGGCGACGCTGCGGGCGCGGCGCCAGTTGTTGCAGCAGCGGTGCGCGGCGGCGACGTTGTCGCGGTCGAAGGGCGATCCGCCGCGGCTGACCGGGACGAGCTCGTCGCACTCGAAGGCCCCGGGGTTGCCCGGCGGCACCCCGTAGTCTATGGGTAGCCCACATATCCAGCAGGGCCTGCCCTGCGAGCGGAGCCACCGCACGACATGGCGACGGCGGGCGCCGTTGGCCTTGCGCGGGTTGCCCATCCCCTACCACTCCACCGGGGAGCGCCCTCGGTTGGACATGCACGCCTCGATGCCCCCGTAGCGCAGCGCCTCCAGGCGCACGCCCCCGGCACCCCCTGGTCGGCGGCGAGGCGCCGCCGTGACCCCCAGGGCGCGGCGGAACGCCCACGCCATGACTGTGTCGTGGTGGCGGGCGGATCGCGCGATGTACTCTCGGCTGACCACGGACATCATCCCCTATTGAATTAAACGTAATAGAAAGGCCGGAGTCCCTGAACTGCTGAAGGGAACCCCGGCCACTCATCTGTGCTTCCACGCACATCCGACCCGCACACCGCGCGGGCGGCGCTGCGAATCGACACCCTAGTTATATCCCAATCGCAACGTGCAACGGTGTGCAATTGTGTGCAATCGCGTGCAATCGTAGGCAATCGCGTGCAATTGCATGCAACGGTGTGCAATCGCGTGCAGCCCACAGATAGAGAGAAACCCGCCGGCGCGGAGCCGACGGGTCACGACAGAGATATATAACTCAGACCGCAGCGCGGCCAAGACCGGATCGCGCTGCCGCCAGACCGACCATGTCCGTCCAGTCCAGGGCGGCGCACAGGTCGGAGTTCACCGACCTCACCGACACCCCCAGAGTCCCCGCGATCTCCTGCAGCGTGCGGTCCTCGCAGTAGCGCAGCTCCAGCACGTCGCCCCAGCGCTTGCCGGGGTTGGCCGAGCGCACGCCCGCGCAGAGCTCGCGACCCCGCTCCACCTCGCGCCGCAGCTCGGACAGCTCGGCGCCGCTGCGGCGCTCGTAGTCTATGCGGTCGTCCGTCGAGCGCATGAAGTCCGTGCCGTGCGCGCCCTTGCCCACGGCGTCGTAGCGCTGCGCGCGCACCTGCTCGCGCGCCTGCATCGACTGGATGACGGCCAGCCTGCGGTCGATGCCGCGCTGGGCGGCCCGTACGGTATCGAAGTATTCCCTTGCGTCCATGTGACCTCCCGCGTGGTACCATGCTCTACGCCACATAGAGGATGCCGGGAGGCGTCTTTGCCAAAGGCCGCCGGCGCTCCAACGCCAGCGGCCTTAATTATATATCTACCTGCGGAAACTCAATATCTCATCGCGACCTCGCGCCGCATGGCCATGATCTCGTCGTGCGCCGCGCCCGAGCCTGCCAAATAGCGGTCGACCCTGTCGCGCTTCGGCTTGGTGCCTTTGCGACGGGCCTCCTTCACGCGGCGCAGGTCGTGCTCGCGCCGGCACGCCTCCGAGCAGTACTTGGCGTGGGGCGCCTTCGGGATGAAGACCCTCCCGCAGATCGCGCACGTCCTCTCCTGCACGTCCCACATCACGTTCATCTCGTCGACCTCCTGCACCTGCGGGCGCGGCGCGCCTCGATGCTCTTGCGCACGCGGCGGTTTTCGATAATCATCCGCCACAGCTTCTCAAACAACCTCATCGCCTAGCCTTCCTCGACCTCTTGAGCGCCCGGGCCCGGTCGCGCTCCAGCGCCCGCGCCCTCCGCTCCGTCTCCCCGATCTGCGACGCCGTCACCCGCGGCGCGTCTGCCCGACCGTGCGCGAGCGCCCGGCGCGCGGGACCCGACACCAGATCGGGCATCGCACGCCAGGCGGTCGCGCGGAACAGCTCGACCGCCGAGCTGATCACCGGCTGTTCCAGCTGTCCGCGAGCATGGCCACCGCCTGGCGGAACGGCGGCAGGTCCATACTTCCCCACGCGATGCTGTTCGACATCCCACAGGCGGGGCACGTCACGCTCATCACGTTGGGCTTTGTCAGGGAACGCTCACGCGCGTCCTTCACTTTGGGTTCGGCCCCGCACCGAGGGCATGCCTTGAACTCGACATCGTTATAATTCATGCCCTCTCACCCTCCAGAAACCAAGGCACAAGCCTGCCGACCATGACGACGGTCTCCAGCGCAGTCATCGTGGTTGCGATGCTGTGGCAGAAGCAGAGGACTTCCTCGTCATCGACCTTGTCCATCTCCTTGCCCTCGATTGCATTCAGCACGCCGCGCGCGTCCTCGGCGATCTCGTTGAGCAGATATGTCTTCAAATCCTTATAGCTCTCGTTCACCTAAAGCTCCTCTCCGCAGAACGGGCAGTACTTGATGTCCTCGATGTAGGCGTCCGCCGTCACGTCGGCGCTGACGGTGTCTCCGCACGAGCCGTTGACCGAGACGTCGAGCACCACGCTGGTATCCAGCTCGACCCTGGCGATCGGCTCGCCGTCGTATCGGCGCATCAGCGTCATGGTGCCCACGGACCAGTTGCGGGCACCACGGTCGGGCGCAGAGTGAATGGACGCGATTCGCGAGCCTCCGCAGAAGTAGCAGCTCATTCGCCATCACCCGCGAGCAGGGAGTGAATGCGGTAGCAGATGCTGTGGAGCGCCCTCGCCTGGCACAACGTGCCGCCGCACCTGTCAGCACAGGCATCGCACATCCCAGAGACAACGTTGTAGGCGTGCGTCGGTTCTTCGCTGGCAGGGCAGTTCATAGCAGCTTCGATATCGTTCATCAGGGCCCCGAGCGTATCCGGGCAGGTCAGGTGCATCTCGTCCACCCTCACGACCCCCTCATCGCAGCAGGCACGCCAAACGCCAGCGCCGAGCAGATACTCATATCTCTTGACCGTGCACTCCATGCCGCTGTCCGCAAAGAGCGTCGCGGTCGACAGGGAGACCTTGCGTCCATCCTTGTCGACAGGGCCCAACGGCATCACTTCCCCGTCCGGTGTCATCACGTTGTCGACTGTGAGACGCTCCCCCATCACTCGTCATCACCTTTCTCCGCCTTGACCTCCGCATGCAGGACGTCCCGCAGGGTGCCGATACGCTCGATGGCGTCGTCCGGCGTGTGGCCGTCCCACTCGGGCGCGCGGTCGAGCACCTCGCACGGGAACATGTCCCAGTACGGCTCGACGTCGTAGTGGTAGGTGGCGGGGCCGGCGGGCGTGTCGATGCCCACGATGAACATGCCGTCGTACATCGTCCCGTCATGGTGGTGGAGCGACTTCCACGAGCGCCCACGGAACATGGCCACGATCACCGAGAACAGCACCGCCCGGTGGTGGTAGAGCTCGTCGAACGTGTGGTACCCGTCCGATGTGGAGCCCGTGACGGGTTCGGGCTCTATGTGCCGGATGAGTCCATACACCTCATCGATGTCGACGTTCACAATGCCGCAGACATCACGGGACGGATGAAGCCCGAGCGCATGCAGGACATCCTCCCCGTCGGTGACGCTCTTGACGGTCGGACATGCGAAAGGGTCTTCCACGGTCTCGACTTCGAGGCCCCGTATGAGCCTCTTAACGTCCTTGAACCACTCGTTCCCATCACTCACTTCGTGCTCCATTCCTTCTCGATTACTTTCTCCTCCGCGACCATGATCAGCGCCTTGTTGAGGCATCGCCTCGCCTGGCGCAGCTCGTCGCAGATGTCGCAGCTCGTCGCGACATGTCGCACTCCTGTCGCAGCTTGTCGCAGCCGGTCGCGCTCCCTGAGCGACCTCTTGGCGTCCTCGAGCCTGCCGACGGCGAGGTCGATCCAGTCGGCGGGGCCGCACGCGTAGCTCATCGCGACCCTCCCTTCACGCCGAAGACCTCCGCGAGGATGTCGCCGGGCGCGGCCACGAACGGATCCGCGCTGATCGGGTCGTACATGACCTCCAGGTAGTCGGGATAGCCGACGGTTATGCCCACGGTCCGGACCTTCACCTCGGTCTCCTCGCCGTCGCCGGCGGAATCGCCGGGCTCGTCCACGGGCAGGCACTGGTAGCCCCAGATCACGCTCACCTCGTGCCCGTCCAGGATGGTCTTGGTGCGCTCGATTCGCATCCGGTAGCCGTCCACCGGCCCCGTGTCGTACGTGTCGTCGGCCCAGGGAATCCGGTGCCTGTCGAGGGCGTCTCGGTAGGCCCTCATCACCGCTGAGATCTCTGCCAAAACCTCTCTCCTCTCAATCTCAAAAGAATTAGGTGTTCTTTGCGCCGGGGGCTTCCCCGACGGCGTCGTTTCCGCCCTCTAGCGGCGGGAACCCCATCGCCTGCTGGCCCAGCTGCCCGGCCGCCGTTGGCACACCTTTGGCATACCTCCAGCTCGGCTCCTTGCCGCGCGCGAGCTTGGCGATGTCCTCGTACAGGTCGGCCTTCTGCTTCCGGCTGGCACGCGCCGCGGCAAGCTTCTGTTTCTTGGCCAGCATAACGGCCTCCCTGCTCGACATGACGTTCGCCATGTAGATGCGCGTTATGTCGAGCGGCCGGCCGTGGGCGGGGTCGGCCTTCTCGTTCCTGAGCATCTCCATGAGGGTGATCATGACGCCTCCGCTATCTGGCGCTCGAGCTCGGCTATGAGCTCGTCATCGGTCTTCACGGGCTTCCACACCGCCGCGCGTTCGACCTCCTGCGAGGTCTGCCCGCCCCGTGCCTTGCGGTCGGCATCGAAGCCGACCTGCTTGCGACTCCAGTTGCGGGCGAGCGCCCACACGTCGGACACGGGCAGGCCGCTCGGCAGCGTCCACCCCTGCGCGGCGTAGTGGTCGAAGAACTGGCGGGCGTCGCCCCGGAGACAGTTGGCGGCGAAGTACGCCTCCACGTCCTCGGCCGACGGGGGCTCGAAGTCATCGGGCGCTTGGCGGGCCGCGCTATAGCCCGCTAGGGCTATCTCCTTCTCCTTCTCTTTCTGTTGGCTACCCCCTCGCCCGCTGGGTCGGCTACCCCCTCGCCCGCTGGGTCGGCTACCCCCTTGGCTACCCCCTTGGGTGGTGGCGCTGCTACCTGCCTTGGCGGCCCTCGCCTGCCCCCCAAGGCTGCCGTTGACCATGGCGTCGATGCGGCCCCTTGCGAAGGTGAAAGCCGCCATGGCGGTGGGCTTCAGCTTGGGCTCGCAGCCCTCGTAGCCGTAGCGCAGCATCGCCCATGCGAGCGCCATGCCCTCCCTGTCGCCCAGGGCGCGGCAGCCCTCGTAGAAGTCCCTATTGAAGTTGAAGTTATTCATCCGTATCACCTCCGCAGATCGAATCGGTAAAGGCCGCGGCGGCGGCCTGGTCTCGGCCCGGCATGACCGAGCCGTAGGTGCCGAGCGTCGTCTTGACGTCGGCGTGCCCAAGGCGCTCCTGCACCGTGCGCATGTCGAAGCCGTGCATGAGCAGCCAGGTGGCATGGGTGTGCCTCAGGGAGTGGAACACCGTCTCCTCCGGCAGCCCCAGGTCCCTCGCGAGCGACTTGAAGCGGCTCGTCACGGTGGAGGGGCGCGCGATGGCGCCTGCCGGCCCGAAGGTCACCACCAGCGCCGCCGGGCCCCTGCGCGAGAGCCACGTGTCCTGCCACTCCAGGTGGCGCTGCAGCTGCGCCTCCACCGCCGGGGCGAGCGCCACGTTGCGCACGCGCCGGCCCTTGGTGTAGGCCTGCCGGTGCAGCTCGGGGCGCTCGACCGCCTGCCCCGCCACGTGGAGGTCGTGCAGCGCCCGGCGCCAGTCTCGGCGCTGCAGCCCGCAGACCTCCCCGCAGCGCAGCCCCGTGTTGAGGGCGAGGTAGGCCGCCATGGCCTCGGTGCGCCGCGAGATGTTGGCGCCCGAGGCGGAGCGCGAGGACATGGCGGACACCAGTGCGCGGGACAGCTCGTCGGTATCGCATTCGGAGAGCGCGAAGGGCTCGACGGGGTCGGGCGAGGGCGCGGGGACGTCGAGCATGATGTCTCGGCCCAGCGCCGGGCGCCACGAGCGGTAGGCGCCTTTCAGCAGCGCGTGCATCTTGAGCAGCGTCTTGGGCGACAGTCCCTTCCCCGTCCTCGGCGCGAGCAGCAGGCGGTAAGCCGCCGACACGTCCCAAGGCTCCAGCTGGTCGTAGGGCAGCCGCCCGATAGTCGGCTCCACCATCGTCCTGACCACACTGCGGTACGTGGCCACGGAGTTGTCGGATAGGCCGTTGACGGGGTCGGAGATGTACATCTCGAGCATCGAGGACAGGCGCTTGGAGCTGTCCCGGGCCGACGACGGGTCGAACGTAGCCGCCCACCTGTCACACTCGGCCTGGGCCTGCTCGCGCGTCAGCTCCGCGTCCCACGACCTGTACGGCCTGATCCGCCTTCCGGTCACGCGGTCGGTGCCCATGTAGGGGCGGGCGAACCAGCGCCCGTCCGCCCCGCGCTGCACGACCGCCCGGCGCTCGCTAGAAGTCGGCATCGACGCCCAGCTTCGCCGCCATGTCGCGGATCTCCCTGCGTGCATCCAGGTCGGTGGTCTGGATGCTGTCGGCGTGCCCATGGGGGTTCGCGCCGAGCGCGGCGATGAGTACGAGCTTGCGCGCGTTCCTGTCCGGGATGCCCGCCTGGCTGAAGGCCGTACAGAGCGTGTCAGTGCACTCGCAGGCGAGCGCGAGCAGGTCGCTGATGTCGGTCAGGCCCACGAAGCATGAGTCGCCGGTGCCGTCGCCGTTGCCGATCGAGACCGTCGCGCAGCGGCACTCGAAAGCGCGGACCTCGCCGCACGCCTCCACCGTCACCCTGACCTTCTCTTCGCTACTCATCCTTCTTCTCCTCCTTGGCGCTCGCCTGTACCCTCTCCATGAGCCACACGTCCTCCTCGCCGGGCTCGAAGCCCGCGGAGAGGCAGATGTCATAGTGGTCGAGCCACGCCTCCGCGTCGTCGCCGCCCCAGCGGTTGTTGAGCTGGGCCATGTCCTTGGCCGCCGCCATGAGCCAGCAGCCGGCCTCGTACTCGCTGGGCCTGCACGCCTTGAGGTTGCGGGCGAACTCTTCGCGCACGTGCCCGAAGCGCTCCTCGTTCTCGACGTGGCTGTCGCCGCCCATCGCCGCGAGCAGAGCGGACGGGTCCTCTCGGTTCACGCGCACATGCATCATGAGGTCCTTGGACATGGCAAAGGCGCCGGACGCCACGAAGCCAATCAGGCTCCTGTACAGCTCCTCGAGCGCCGCCTTCTCGCGCGCGGCCTCCTGCTCGGCCCGGATCTCCTCCTCGGTCTTCTCGGGCTCGGCGCCCGAGCCGTCATCCGGCTCGTAGAGATCCCAGTAGTTGCCCTTCCACACGGCAACGGTACCGGCGGCGAACTCTTTCCCCTCGAGTTTCTGGGCGGCGAGGCCGACGTTGGCCCAGTCCGTGTAGTTGAAACCCTCCGGCTGCTCCTTCACCACCGGGATGCCCGCGTCGCCGAAGGCGTCGTAGTCCTCGGCCTTGGCCTCCTCGCGCTCGTTGCGGCGGCGGATCTGGTCGGCCTTGCCCGCCCAGCCGTCACCGGCGGCGAGGACCGCCTCGATATCCTTCTCGTCGTCGAAGGCGCTCGCGGCCTCCAGCTGGTCGAGCGTCACCTGCACGCCGGCATCGATGCGACCGCGCAGTTTGCGCGCAGCCCGGATCTGCCCGGCGGTGGCTCGGCTCGCGCGCTCGATGCGCTGCTCGTCGATGCCCAGCACGAGCATCTGCTGCACGCCGCGGGCGCGCTCGGCCTCGGTCAGCTGGCGCTTGTCGTCGGTGGCGAGCATGGCCACGAGCTCGTTGGCCTCGTCCATGGTGTCGGCCACCAGCGCGGACACCTCGCGGTCCTCCCCGTAGATCGAGGACAGGGCGCGGTAGCGGCGCTCGCCGTCCACGATGCGGAACACGTTGCCGTCCGCCACGACCACGGGCGGGTTCAGCGGCTCGCCGCCGGTCGCCTCGATGCTGCGGGCCAGGGCGCCGATGTCGCCGAAGTCCTCGCGCGGGTTCTGCCCGCTCGGGCGGATGTCGCCCAGGCGCACGGCCCTCTTCTCAAACTGCATGTCATTCCTCCTAGTAGTACATCCCGCTCGGGGCGGTCCCCTCGATGGCGCCGGCGACGGCGATCAGGCCGACGAGCGCCACGGCGCACACGACGCTGCGCACGCGCTCGGGAAGCGAGTCCCACCACGCGCCGAGGCGGCAGCCCGCCTCCCAGACCAGGTCGCCCATCACGCCACCCGCCTCGGTCGGCGCGCCGGCACGCAGTCGGGCGAGGGCAGCGCCGGCATCGCCCCGCGCGCCTTGATGGCGGCGTCGATGTCCTCGCTGCTCACCACCTCGCGCGAGCTGTTGGGGTTGAGCGACGGGTAGCGCGGGATGATCCCCTGCATGACCATCGCGCGGAACGTGACGTTGTCGCAGCAGGCGTAACGCGCGCCCTTGGCTATAGACATCCACATGGCCTTCTCCTTTCATTCGTTGAGCCATTCCCTTGCCGGAGGGCCGCACCGATAGATGCAGCCGGAGGGCGCTCCCCCGCCAAAGGGAGCGGTGCCGCCGCCCCGCCAAGTCGGCGGCGGACACCATGTGGGCCGGATGTAGGGAGTCCGGCCCCGTCGCGCCACGGGCCCCGCGGAATGGGGCGGTGCGGGACCCGTGGCGCGACGGGGGCTGACTCCGCCGTCAGCGGCGCATGAGGCCGAGCCCGACCCCGAACAGGAACGCGAAGGAAAGTGCGAGAATGAAACCCATGGGAACCTCCTTGGAAGGGAATCGAAGATGAACAAGACGCTCAAAGCCGCGAAGGAGAACATCGACCTGCTGGTCACCATCGCGGGCGCGGTCGGGTTCGGCTCGGTCGCCGCGATGGCCGAGGACGCCCGCCGGATGCTCGCCGAGCACCCGGCCTCGTGCCTCCTCCTGACCGGCGCCGCCGCGATGCTCGGGTACGCGACCGCGCGCATCGTCACCGTGAGGAGCGCCTGGGCAAAGCGCCGGAGGATGGACGAACGGCTCTCCGCCGTATTCCTCGGCATGTCGAGGAAGCGGAAGGAGCTGGTGTCCCGTGCGCTCGACGAGGGCTCCGTCAGCCTCTCCCCGCTCGATGCCGACGCCCTCGCGCTGTGCGATCTCGGCATCTTCGGCACGCCGCCGGTCGGCTCGATGCTCACCGCGACCGACTTCTCCATCAGGCCCGCGGTGATCAGGGCGATCGCCGGGCACCGCTCCGAATGGCTCGCCTAGCGCGCCCATAGCGACCCGACCACCCACGCCGCGATGAACGGCAGCGCGGCCGAGAAGCACACCCGCGCCAGGCCGTAGGCGCCCTGCGCGGCGCACATCCAGCCGGCGGCGTCCATCACGACGGCCGAGGCGAGCAGCGCCCGGGTCACTCCGCATCGACCGCCCGCCAGTCGAGCCACGTGCCGGCGGCCGGCCTGACCTCAATCCCCCTGATCTCGGGGTCGAGCGCGTCGTAGGTGTTCATCGTCACGACGCGCTTTATCTCGCCGAAGAGGGCGCCTTCTCGGAGCACTTTAGCTAGATGCTCACGAGCATCGACGAAGCACTCGAATCCCACGCTGTGGCTGCAGCAGTCTTCGTCCATCCAGGTGACAGTTGCCTCGATGCTGAACGGGAGCGCAAGCGGCTCCCTGCGATACTTCTTCTCGGCAAACTCCATGTTCTCCTCCTTCGTCATCGGTCTTCGCGACCGCTGCCAAGTCTGCGGCCGGAGCTTCACTCTCCGACCGGAATCGATGCGCTGCCCCCGTTGCGGGACGTCGTATCGGACGCGATAAGGTCGGCCCCGATCTCCACGCCGTCCGCGAGCGAATCCAGGATCTCGCGGGCGGCGTCGATGTGGCCGGAAGCCACGTCGAGCCTCTCCTGCAGTTCGTCCACGCCCTTCAGCTTCACGCCGAGCGTGAGCTCGCCCATCTTCTTGCCTTCCATCTCTTCCCCCATCCCTACGCGGCCTCGTCCGTGTGCCAGCCCATCAGGTCGTTGGGCGGACAACCAAGCGCCTGCGATATCGCCAAGAGCTTGTCAGCCCCAGGAATGTAATCGCCGCTCTCGTACTTCGCGAAAGTGCTGACATTCACTCCGACCTTGGAAGCGACCTCAGCCTGAGAAAGGTCAGCTCGGGCGCGTGCGGCGCGGATGTTCCCCGCCAGCTCCTTACTGAAATCCATTCATTCCTCCTTAGAGACGTTTTTCTGTCTGTCGAACTTCATTATGAACAGTTTTCTGTCCCTGTCAATCGAATAAGCAACATTTTTTGCGTAAAGACATTTTTTTGTTTACTATTCACTTAACGTAAAGAAAGGAGCGAGGATGAACCTACGTCTACGAGAGCGGCGAGAAGCCCTTGGGCTAAACCAAAAGGAGCTTGCACAAAAAGTTGGCAAGTCATTCCGAACCATTCAGTCTTGGGAGCGCGAGGAGAGCTATCCAAACGCAGAGCTCGTAGGTGCGCTCTGCGAAGTTTTCAACACCGACCCCAACGACCTCCTCGGCTGGTACGAGGAGCATCCCGAGGACAGGCCGACGGCGCCGGCGGGCGCGGAGGGCGAGCTGATCACCTGCTACCGGCAGAGCACCGAGAAGAGGCGCTCGAAGATCCTGGAGACGGCACGTGACCAGGCCGAGCTGTCCCAAGCTCAGGCTGAGGCATCTGGCGAAGAAGGGCTGGAAGCGGATCAAGTAAGGTCCGCGTAGGAAAGGAGCGCTGATGAGCGTTAAATATCATGAGGGGAAGTTCGCGCCGACACAGCTTGACTGGGAAAGGCTCGCAATTCCGCTGGAAAGGGCCTCCACGGCCGTGTCGAGATACGACAGCTTCCTTGGCATCATCCCAGATTCGAGCATCATGCTCGCACCGATGCTCGTCCAGGAGGCGGTTGCCTCGTCGAGAATGGAAGGAACGCATGCGACCGTCGGTGACGTCCTTGCATATGAGGCTGGAAATGAATTCGACTCAGCGAAAAATGACGATGTCCTCGAAGTCGTAAACTACCGTCGAGCACTGCACAAGTCTGTCGAAATGCTGAATGACCTGCCGCTGTCAGGCCGAGTGCTCAAATCGGCTCACAAGATCCTTCTCCATAACGTAAGGGGAAGCTTCAAGTCGCCCGGGCAATACAGAAACGACCAGAACTGGATTGGCAGGAGCAACAAGATCGAAGAGGCGCGCTACATCCCGATTCCCCCCGAGAAGCTTGAGGATGCCATGGCATCCTGGGAGAGGTTTGTCAACGAGAGCAGCATGCCGTCGCTGATCAAGGTATCCATAGCGCACGCCGAGTTCGAGTCAATCCATCCATTTAGGGACGGCAACGGGCGTATCGGAAGAATGCTGGTCCCTCTTATGCTCAATCTCGACGGGCTCATTTCCCACCCCTGCCTCTACCTCAGCGAATTCTTCGAGCACAGAAATTCCGAGTATCAGGACCGGCTCCTTGCGGTCTCCTCCGATGATTTGTGGACGGATTGGTGCGTGTTCTTCCTGTCTGCCATCGAGACTCAAGCAAAGGAGAACGATCGGAAAGCGCATAGCATCTACGACCTCTATAAAGACACCCTGCTCAGAACCATGGCGAAGATCAAGGCAGATGGAGTGGAAGAGGCTGTGTCCTGTCTCTTCCGACAGGCAGTGTTTCCGTCGAACATCTTCATAAACAAGGCCGGGCTATCTGAATCAACATCAAGGCGACTCATCAAACTCCTGAAAGACGAGGAGCTCGTGATCGAAATCAGGCCTCATAGAGGAAGTTCACCAGCGATTCTCGCCTTCCCGAGACTACTTGAGATCACAGAGGACGTAACCCTCGCCTAACCGCCCACCGTGACGGACTAATAAGTTTGTCCGTCAAAAAACGTCTTTCGTGACGGACAAATAAGTTTGTCCGTCACGAAAGACGGCCAGGAAGCGAGCCGACAAAGCGCCAGTTATTCCCCATTTTCGCGACGTCACGAAAATGGATGATGGCTTGACCGTTCCGGGGGCAAACGGTAATTTGGACAGCGGTATTGACGCGGGGATCCTACGGGACCCGCGTCCGGAAGAAAGGCGGCTGTCCCAGGGGGCGGCCGCCTTTCTTCGTTATCAAGACATAAAGAAACCCCGCGCGGCAATCTTGGCGGATCCGCACGGGGCATATGCCCTCCGGCAAAAGGGAAAGGCAGGACCATTATATGGCAACCAACGATACTACAAGGTCAAAACTCGGGTCGAAGCGCGAGGTCGCACCCGGCAAGTGGGTGATCCGCGTGCAGGCGGGCTTCCGCGCGGACGGCCACGTACGGCGCGTGTCGCGCACCGTGTACGGCACCGAGACCGAGGCCGATATCGCCATCGCGCAGCTCGCCCGCGAGCTCGGCGTGTCCCAGGCGGCGCACGCGGGCGTGACGCTCGACATGTACTACTGGGGAGTTTTCCGCAACTCCCCCAGCAACCGCGGCAAGCCGCGCTCAAAGGCGAGCCTGCGCGAGTACGACGGCCAGATGGTCAACTACATCTCCCCCGTCCTGGGGAGCGTCGATATCTCCGAGATCACGCACGACATGATGCGCAGCTGCATCGAGCGCTCGGGCGCGCCGGCCAAGACCAAGACGACCCTGCGCGCCGTCATGCGCCGCGCCTACGACGACGGCTGGGTGACGGTGGAGCCCTTCCGCCGCCGCGTCATCGCGCCCAAGGCCAAGCAGGCTCCCGTGGAGCCGTGGAGCATCCCCGAGGCCGCCGAGGCGCTGCGCAGGCTCGCCGCCAGCGACGACCGCGCAGACCTGGTCATGAACGCCTACCTCATCCTCGGCCTGAGCGGTCTGCGCAAGGAGGAAGCGCTGGCCGTGCGCCCGTGCGACCTCAAGGTCACCACGACCTACGACTTCGCCACGGGCCAGCCGACCGTGTCGGAGTACATCGAGGTCTGCCGCGCGTACACGGACGAGGACGGCGTGAAGGAGACCAAGAACGCCCATTCCGTGCGCACCGTGCCGGTTTTATTGGCAGGCCGCGAGCGCCTGCACCAGATCATGGACGAGCTGCGCCCGTCCATAACCGTCGAGGGCGGCACTTCGGTTACGGAGCAGGTTCGCGAGTGGAGCGGCCAGCGGATCGTGAACATGCGCGGCGACAACCTCGTGCGCGCATGGCGGCGCATGTGCGCACGCCATGACCTGCGGTATATCCCGCCCAAGGCCCTGCGCCACACGTCCGAGACCATCATGGCGGCGACCGAGGTCGACCCCCTGAGCATCATGGACCTGCACGGCCATACGGACCTGGGGACAGATTACCGCCACTATATAAAACCGGGTCTGGCGGAGCGCGAGAAGGCCGCCAGGCAGGTCGGCCGCGCCCTGCAGATCGTCGAGGGCGGCGGCGCGGACGGCGGTTTTAATGGCACCGGTCGCAGCGCCGAGACGCTCTAAAACGGTGTTCCCTAGGTCCATTACCTGCTAAATGCATAAAACGCCCCCTGCCGCGTATAAACGGCAGGGGGCGTAAAACGCGAACGGTAACGGACGGTTATGATTTGAGGTCTCGGCAAACAAAAAAGGTCAGCGCCGAAGCGCTGACCTGTGCGTTCTTTGGTGGGCCGTCAGGGGGTCGAACCCTGGACCTTGGGATTAAGAGTCCCCTGCTCTACCAACTGAGCTAACGACCCAAAGCTAAAGTCCGTTGTGGCGGACTTTAGAGGAGATATCGTGTGGTGGGCCGTCAGGGGTTCGAACCCTGGACCTTGGGATTAAGAGTCCCCTGCTCTACCAACTGAGCTAACGACCCGATATCAACACAAAGCAAGAACTGGGGTGGGTAAAGGGACTCGAACCCTCGACCTACGGGACCACAACCCGTCGCTCTAGCCAACTGAGCTACACCCACCGTGTCCTGTGCGCTTCGCGCTCGACTATTATTGCAAGGAACGCCACACGATGCAAGCCCCAATTTTCAAGAATTTTGAAAAGAGTTTTTCGAGACCATTTCGAACAAATCCCACCGGTTTCATAGGAGTAAACTTGCCCCACTGCAAATCCTCGAAAGGACCGTCATGAAAGAACTCTCCAACCGCACGGCAACGTTTACCGATTCGGTCATCCGCCGCATGACACGCATCTCCAATAAGTACGGCGCTGTCAATCTCTCGCAGGGCTTCCCCGACTTCGATCCCCCGGCGCAGCTGCTCGATAGCCTCAGCGCCATCGCCAGCGACCCCAAGCCGCTCTATCACCAGTACTCCATTACCTGGGGCTCCCAGGCCATGCGCGAGGCGCTCGCCGCCAAACAGGAGCACTTTATGGGCATGCCGGTAAACCCCAACGAGAACATCGTGGTCACCTGCGGCTCCACCGAGGCCATGATGGCCGCCATGATGACGGTTACGAACCCCGGAGACAAGGTCGTCATCTTCTCGCCGTTCTACGAGAACTACGGCGCTGACACCATTCTCTCGGGTGCCGAGCCCATCTATGTGCCGCTCAACCCGCCCACATTCGACTTTGACCGCGAGGCGCTCGAGGCAGCCTTCCGCGACAACGACCCCAAGGCCATCGTCCTGTGCAACCCTTCTAACCCTTGCGGCAAGGTCTTTACGCGCGAGGAGCTCACCTTCATCGCCGACCTCTGCAAAAAGTACGACGCCTACTGCATTACCGACGAGGTATACGAGCACATCGTCTACGCGCCCCACGAGCACGTCTATATGGCCACGCTGCCCGGCATGTTCGAGCGAACCATCAGCTGCAGCTCGCTGTCTAAGACGTACTCCATCACCGGTTGGCGCTTGGGCTACACCATCGCTCCGTCCCAGATCACCGAGCGTATCAAGAAGGTCCACGACTTTCTCACCGTGGGTGCCGCCGCTCCCCTGCAGGAAGCCGTTGTCACCGCCCTCAACTTCGACGACAGCTATTACGATGAGGTCCTCGACCTCTACACCGCCAAACGCGACTTGTTCTGCCAGGGGCTCGATAGCATCGGTCTTGAGCATAACGTGCCGCAGGGCGCCTACTACGTCATGATGGACATCTCTGAGTTTGGCTATGACAGCGACCTCGAATTCTGCGAGGACCTCGCATCCAAGGTGGGCGTGGGCGCCGTGCCCGGCTCGAGCTTCTTCCGCGAGCCCGTCAACCATCTGATTCGTTTCCACTTTGCCAAGCGGGACGAGACGCTTAACGCGGCACTGGAGAACCTCAAGTCTCTACGTGATAAAATCAAGCCGCGCGGGTAAGGACGGCCCGGCAGCTAAAGTAGCCAAAGAAGCCTCGCACCGCCCGCCACGTTGCGAGGCTTCTTTTTATAGCGCTTTCTTAAATGGTTTAGAGCCCTATACTTTAGTCACGGAGCAACTCGTCCCAGAGAGAGGAATACTATGGCAGAACAGCAGCTTATCGGAGCGCTCGAGGCCGGCGGCACCAAGATGGTCTGCGCCACGGGCTATGCAGACGGTACGGTCCTGGAGCGTGAGCAGATCGCGACCACGACCCCGCAGGAGACCGTTGAGGCCGTCAATGCATGGTTTGCCGACAAGGGCATCGCCGCGCTGGGCATCGGCGCCTTTGGCCCCACCGCAGTCAACCCTGCCTCGCCCCAATACGGCAAGATCCTGGAGACGCCCAAAACGGCATGGCGCTACTTCGACCTGCTGGGCACCATCCAAAACGAGCTCAATATTCCCTGCGGCTACGACACCGACGTCAACGTCGCCTGCCTGGGCGAGGTCACCTTTGGTTGCGCCCAGGGCCTTACCGATGTGGTCTACCTGACCATCGGCACCGGTGTGGGCGCCGGCGTGCTCTCGGGCGGTAAGCTCGTACACGGCATGATGCATCCCGAGGCCGGCCACATCCTGGTCACGCGCGACCCGCGCGACACCATTGGCGAGCACAGCGCCTGCCCCTTCCACGACAACTGCCTAGAGGGCCTCATCGCCGGCCCCGGCGTTAAAAAGCGCTGGGATGGCAAGAGCGCTGGAGACATGGCCGATGACCCGGAGGCCATGGACCTGCTCGCCGGCTATCTGGCACAGGCGCTCATGACCTACACGCTGTGCTACGCGCCGCAAAAGATCATCATCGGCGGCGGCGTGGCCGACCACACCCCCATCGTGCCGCTCGCACGCAAAAAGTGCGCCGAGATGCTCAACGGCTATATCGTCACGCCCGAGGTCAACGACATCGATTCCTATATTGTCAACAACAGCCTCGAGGGCAAGCAGGGCATCATGGGCTGCCTGGCCCTGGGCGCACAGGCGCTTCAGTAGCAGACGCACCCACAGGGCGTGGCGCGCTCGGCAAATCCAACCTACGGAACGACGCCACCACGCCTCATATAACCCCTCAAATAAAAAAGGCCGCCTAGGACCAAACAATACGTCCTAGGCGGCTTTTTTGGCGCACATCAGCCACCGTAAGAGATATCGGAGCACAACGCCCGTTGCCGCTCCACAGCAGTCGATCATCACATCGGTGATCATGCCGGCGCGTCCCGGCACAAAGAGCTGAATCGTCTCGTCGATCGAGGGAATCAGCAGCAGGAACACCGCCGTGGGCAGCAGCACGTCAAAGGTGCGCCGGCCCTCAAAATCAAAGGCGTGCGTTGCCAAGATGCCGAGCACCATATACTCGGTAAAATGCGCGCACTTGCGAACAACAAAGTTGGTCACCCATTCATATGGAAGTCCCACGCCGTGCAGGAAACCGCGGATAGCTTCCATAACCGTTAGGCTCAGCGAGCCCGACCCCGAGCCGGGAACCAGCGAATTGCCCCAGATCAAGAGCGCCATCAGGCAGGTTACAACCGCCCATTTTCGATTGATCTTAACCATGCAGAAGTTATGCCTCCGCGCGGAGCGGCGCGAAGCTGGCGGTACCGCCCTCGATAACGCTCAGATAGGCACGGCCCGTACGCTTGGCGGTTGAGGACTGCAGGCGCTCGATCTCTTCCTCGAGGATCTGATTGACGCGCTCGTGACGACGGTTTTCCATAATGCCGGCGGCAATAGCCTCGGCCCGCTCGATGCTCTCGCGCGAGATACGGGCAGTATCCTCGGGGAACACAGCACTGTGACGGCCGACATAGGCGGGGGCAGCAGGCTGAGGGGCAGCGACGGGAGCGGGGGCTGCAACAGGAGCAGGCTCGTCAATCTCATCCAGAATCGCGGTGGCGGCGGCCCACATGTCCTCGTGGCCCGAGTAATCAGCCATGGGGACATCAACCTCGAGTGAGGCATCCGGAAGGTCGCCGGTGTCGATGCGATCTTGGGCATCAATCGATGCGGTGATGGCTGCAGGCTCATCGAGGTCATCGAAATCGATATCCGCGGCACCGGAGATGATAGGCATGCTGGCGAGGTTTACATTGTACGGCGCAGCCTCAGCCGCCTGCTGCTGGGCAGGAGCGCCCCACAGCGAGCTTTCGGCGGCACGGCGGGCGGCAACGGCCTCCTCGTCCGCGGCCATGGCTTCATCAACGTACGAATTGTCGGCAGAAGCGTTCGCGTCCGCCGAGGTAGCGCTGTAGGCGTTATTGGCTGCCGCGTTGGCGACGAGTGCCACGAAAGCCGCCGTGCTGCCCGCAGGGGCGGCCTGGGAGCCAGACACGGCGCGTGCCGCGGCGGCGATGTCGTCGCGATTGAAGGAGCCGGTCTGCCCGCCGTTGGTGAGCTCGTCGATGGCGACTTGATAGACGTCGCGCGAGTGTGCAGGGTCGCAGCTCACCGGCGAATCGTCGTCAAGCATACTGTCGATCATGGACCAAGCCTCGTCCTCGTCCATAGCATCTGCGGCTCGAGCGATGGTAGGGACACCATCATCGGCATGACGGCGCTGGAACGCACCAGTCAGGCCGGAAAGGAATGCCGAGGTAGACTGCTCCGCCTGAGCCTGAGAATCAGAAGCCGCAGCGTAAGGAGTCGCATCCTGCTGCTGAGCTGGAATCGAGGCGGTCTTGAACTCGCTTTGATGCTGATTGAGATTGGCGGCACCGCCCATGGCATCGGGCTGGAACAGACGCTCTTCACGCTGCGCACGATACTCGGAGATACCCAGCGAGGCGGCATAGATGCCCACGCCCGCCACCGCGCCCACGGCGAAGGGAACCGCACCCGCCACGACCGTCTCGTTCACAGACGAAAACGGCAGCGTCGCGGCATACATAACCACGGGAGCGGCAAGGCCGATCCCGCACGAAAGTCCGGCAAGGACTGCTCGTTGTGTTGCATCAGAAGAAGCCATGAGCTCTCCCCATCTTCCAGCACCCAAATCGCATCATTCAGTTGGCTGCGCGAGAGAAGATGAAGCGGGGCTATGCCCCAAAGCAACGGTATATGGTTCGTTTCATCTGCGTTTTCCGTCGCGAAGCTTAAAAGCTATTATGCGAAACCGCCCTGTCGATTGCAAGCGACGATGTCGGATTGAAACGGGAAACCTGCTGCTTGCCAGTCTTATGGTCAAAAAAGCGCGGAGCGGCAATATAGAAAAGGGCCGAGGCTCAAAGCCCCGACCCTTTATTGCATTGATGACTATCGCTGTGCGTGGATGACAACCTAGAACGTCTGCTCGTAGTCGCTGTGCTTTTTGGCCGAACGCACCAGGAACTCCTGGTTGGTGTTGGTGCCCTTAAGACCCTTGATAAACGATGCGGCCGCGCGCTCGGTGTTGTTCATGCCGGCAAGAATGCGACGCAGGCCAAAGACAAACGGACGCATCTGCTCGTCGACCAACAGGTCCTCGTTACGCGTACCGGAGGCAACGGGGTCGATAGCCGGGAAGATGCGGCGGTCGGCCAGGTCGCGGTCGAGCTTGAGCTCCATGTTGCCGGTGCCCTTGAACTCCTCAAAGATGACCTCGTCCATCTTGGAACCGGTGTCGATGAGGGCAGAGGCCAGGATGGTGAGCGAGCCACCGTTCTCGATATTGCGGGCTGCGCCCAGGAAGCGCTTGGGCGGATACAGTGCCGCCGAATCGACGCCGCCCGAAAGGATGCGGCCTGAGGCGGGCGCCGCCAAGTTGTAGGCGCGGGCAAGACGCGTGATGGAGTCGAGCACCACCACAACATCGCCGCCCAGCTCCACGATGCGCTTGGCGCGCTCGATGACGAGCTCTGCCACGCGAGTGTGGTTGTCGGCGGGCATATCGAAGGTCGACGCCACAACCTCGCCCTTGATGGAACGCTGCATATCGGTGACCTCTTCGGGGCGCTCGTCGACGAGCAGGCAGATGAGGTGCACCTCGGGGTTGTTAATCGAGATAGACTGGCAGATCTTCTTGAGGATCGTGGTCTTGCCGGCCTTGGGCGGGGACACGATCAGGCCACGCTGACCCTTGCCGATCGGCGACACGATGTCGATGGCGCGACCGGTAATGGAGTCCTTGCCGTGCTCCATGCGCAGCGGCTCGTTGGGATAGACCGGGGTGAGGTCGCCGAACTTAGGACGGTTGCGAATCTGCTCGGGGTCCAGACCGTTGACGGTCGTGATTTTGGCGAGGCCGGCGCGCTTGTCGCCGCCGCGCGAAGGACGCAGCGAGCCCTCGATGACGTCGCCCGTGCGCAGACGCGCGGAGCGGATGAGGTAGGCGGGCACGAAGGCGTCGTCGTTGGACTTCATGTAGCCATGGGCGTGGATGATGCCGGAGCTGTCCGGGCGAATCTGCAGAATGCCCTTGATGTCGCGGAAGCCCTCGGCCTTCGCGGCAGTGGTGTAGATTTCCTCGACGAGCTCGGCCTTCTTCTTGCCGGTCGTCTCGATCTCGAACTCCTTGGCCTTCTCGCGCAGTTCGGCGACCTTCATGGCCGCGAGTTCCTCGCGCGAAAGCGTGGGCTCGGTGGGGGCGGCATTACGTTCCTTGTTGCGCTGCTTGCGATCGCGCTGACGGTTGCGACGGTCGTTGTTGCGGTCGTCCTTGCGCTCGTTGCGCTCGTCGTTGCGCTTGTGCTGGCGACGCTTGGGACGAGTGCCGTCTTCGGCCTCGGCGGGCGCGGCGCCATCGGTTGCGGCGGCATCGGCGTTAGCCGCAGTATCATCGCTGGCCTCGGCCTTGGAATCGCCCTGCAGCTCGGCCTCGGCCTGCTGCTCGGACGCCTTGGCCTTAGCGGACTTCTTACGACCGCGCTTGGGCTTCTCGGACGCAGACTGTTCGACGTCTTGGGGCTCGGCGGCATCAGTCGATGCATCGGCGGTCGTCTCGGCGGAATCCTCGGACGCACCCTTCTTGGCAGTCTTGGCCTTGGACGTGCGCTTAGCAGCAGTACGATGGCTGCGACCAGGACGGACATCGGCGAGCTCGACATCGGCGGGAGCGGCCTCGGAAGTCGTAGCATCCTGGACGGGTGCATCGGCAGCGGTTGCAGACTCGGCGGTCGCCGCAGCATCCCGAGCGGCTGCAGCTGCGGCTGCGGCCTTCTCTGCCTCGACGAAGGCCTTGGGCTTGCGACCGCGACGGTGCGGGCGCAAAGCCGGATCGACAACGGGAACTTCGCTGGCCTCGACAGACGCAGCGGGCTCAACAGGCGATGTGCCCTCCCCTGCCACGGAACGGACCGAAGCCTCAGTGAGCTCGGGGGTTACCTGATCGGCAACCTGCTCGGCCTTAGCAGCCGTGCGACGGCGTGTGCGCGGTACCGGCTTCTCGGTCGGCTGGTCGGCGACAGGGGTCTCGGTGGCGGCAGGTGTCTCGGGCACAGACGGAGCTGCAAGCTCGGTCAGAGCCGCGGCCTCACGCTCGGCAGCACGACGGCGGGCGCGCACCACCTGAGCCTCGCTAATCTGAGCCAACGCACGTGCCTGCGCGACCTCATCGGAAATCGGCGCCGAGGAGTCAGCTGCAACGGTGCGCTTGGCGCGCGTCGTGCGCGTGGTACGGCGCTTGGGCTTGGTGACCTCCTCGCCGTCTGTGGCAGGCTTGGCCGTGCGGCGCGTGCGCTTGGGCTTTGCCGGAACAGCCTCCTCACCAGTTGCAGGCACGGCCTTCTCAGCCGTTGCAGGCGTAGGCGTCGAAGCAGCCTTAGGCGTCTCAGGAGCCGAGGCATGCGCGGGCGCCGCGACCTGGTCCGACGCAACCGGTGCAGCGGGAGCGGCTTGCGTCGTCATTATTTCGTTTTCTTGCTGTTGATCAGACACAGTGTTTGCTCAACTTTCTTTTCAAGCCCTGTGATCACATGCTCCCTGCATAAACCTTCAGGGCGGCTAAACAGTCTAGTTCCGTTCAAAACGACGGACATCATTGATCTGTATCGAGATGATTGCGTCATATACGCAGCGTTAGTGTAACACAACCGCAACCACCTGCAACTTAGTCATTGGGAACGCTCTTAAACGACTAGTCAAAAGGGACAATCTTTGGTTTAACACCCACAAATCTGACTGCCTCCGCCAAAACTATGGCGGTTTACTACGATGAATCGCTCAACCGCGACCACTCCGAAACTTGTTGAACTAAAACCGCAGGTAGATGCCTTGCACTTTTTTGCGAAAAGCCGGCGTGGTTGGAATTTCTCATTTCATCGTAGTAAACCGGCATAGTTTCGTATTTCCAGCAGTTCCAAATTCGTCAATACGTCGGCGTTTGCAAAAAGCCCGACCTCCGTGGGAGATCGGGCTTTCAAGGCTCAGTTAAACCAAACTTGCGCGGTCAAATGACTCGCAGATTACATCTGCTCGGGCGCGGAAACGCCAACGAGGGTGAGCACCAGGGCGAGCGTCACGCGGACGGCGTCGCAAGCGGCCAGACGGGCGCGCGAAAGCTCGGGGTCGACGGGACGGCCCTCGCTCGGCAGAACCTGGCAGGCAGCATAGAAGCTGTGGAAGTCGCCGGCGAGTTCCTCAGCAAAGTGCGTCAGACGGAACGGGGCGCGGTCGCGAGCGCAGCTGGCGATGAGGTCGGTGAGCTCGTTGAGCTTGCGCGAAAGGGCGAGCTCGGTCGGGTCGGTCAGCAGCGAGTAATCGACGTTCTCACCGATGGCCTTGGCGGCGACGGCCTTCATGCCCATCTCGTCAGCCTGCTCGGGCGTAACGTCAGCGGCACGGCGCAGGATGGAGCACACGCGGGCGTGAGCGTACTGCACGTAGTACACCGGGTTGGAGTTGTCGCGCTTCTTAACGGCCTCGATATCGAAGTCGACCATCTGGTTGGAGCTCTTGGAGATGAGCGTGTAGCGAGCGGCATCGGAGCCGACCTCGTCGACGAGCTCCTGCAGGGTCACCATGGTGCCCTTGCGCTTGGACATACGGACGGGCTTGCCGTTACGCAGCAGGTTGACGAGCTGGCCCAGCAGAACCTCAAACTTGCCGGGATAGCCAAGAGCGTCGCAGACGCAGCGGACGCGCTCGATGTAGCCGTGGTGGTCGGCGCCCCAGATGTCGATGACGTGGTCGACGCGCTGGAACTTATCCCAGTGATAGGCGACGTCGGAGGCGAAGTAGGTGTACTCGCCGTCGGACTTGATCAGAACGCGGTCCTTGTCATCGCCCAGGTCGGTGGAGCGGAACCACAGGGCGCCGTCCTTAGTGTAGAGGTAGCCCATCTTGTCGAGCTTCTCAAAAGCGCGGTCGACGGCGGAGGTGCCGGCGGTCTCGCCCTCGGTGTCCTTCACATACAGCGAGCGCTCGGAGAACCAACGATCGAAGTCGCAATTGACGGCGTGGCAGAGGTCGCGCATGTTGTCGACCATCTTTACATAGCCGCGCTCGCGGAAGCTCTCCATGCGCTTCTGCGGATCGGCGTTGACCCACTTATCGCCGTCGGTGCGCCAGAACTCGGCGGCCTCGTCGATGATGTAGTCGCCGCCGTAGGAGTCCTTGCCCAGAGTCTCGGCAAAGTTGTCCTGGTACGGATGGGTCTCGGGGTGCTCGTCGTTCTCGTCGGCAACAAAGGCGTCGCGGTCGGCGATCAACAGCTTGTGAGCCTCGTCGATATCAACGCCCTGCTTGGCGATGATGTCGGCAAGCTGCATATAGCGCGTGCTGATGGAGTTGCCGAAGGTGTTCATCTGAGAGCCGTGGTCATTGATGTAGAACTCACGCTGGATCTCATAGCCGGCGTGGTCCATAACGCGGCAGAGCGAATCGCCCAGCGCGGCCCAGCGGCCGTGGCCGATATGCATGGGGCCGACGGGGTTGGCGGAAACGAACTCGACCTGGGTCTTCAGGCCACCACCGACGTTGGACTTAGCGAAGTCCATGCCCTTCTCGCGAGCCTCGCCAAAGATGGCATTCTTGACGGCAACGGAGAGGTAGAAGTTGATGAAACCAGGGCCTGCGATCTCAACCTTCTCGATCGCGGGATCCTCGGGCATATGGGCAACGATGGCCTCGGCGATCTTGCGCGGGGCGCAGTGGGCCAGCTTGGCGGACTTCAGGGCCATGGTAGAGGTCCACTCGCCATGAGAAGTGTCAGCCGGTCGCTCGATAGCGCAATCGTCAAGTTCAAATGCGGAAAGGTCGCCGGCCTCCTGGGCCGCAGCAAGCGCAGCGCGTACCAGCTCTTCAATCTTCTCGGGCATAGATCCTCCTTGTGTTAAAGCCCCCGAGCTCTTGGTCACTCGTAGGGCAAAAGCCAGAGTTTGTAGCACTCTATCACAAGCGACGGGCACTATCGCAGGGTAAAGCCAATCGAGATTGCATATGCACAAAATTGACTACAGCTTGTATGGAGTCACTCAAAGATGCCGGTCTGCCTGCAGATTATGCACGCGTTGAAAATGCATAAAGGTGTGAATGAGCTGTGTCTTTTATCGAATACTCTTACCTATCGGAGTTGTGTGCTTTTCCTGCATAAAGTAAGGGTTTCCGCACGTCAGCGTGGTATTCTAGACATACGCAAATTCGTATAAGTTGGAGGTAGCATGTTCTCAATCGGTCAACACGTCATTCATCCGGGTCAGGGAGTCTGCACCGTCGTCGGTTTTAGGGACGACACGCCGCAGCCCATGCTGTTGCTCGAGACCAAGCAGGGACATGCGCAGACGATCCTCATGTACCCCGTGGCGCAGGCCGATCGTTTGCATGCCGCCATCTCCCAGCAAGATGCCGAGCACCTGCTGAGCCACTATGACGAGCTGGAGTGCGACACCTTTACCGAGCGCAACAGCTCGCTTGAGGAGACGCACTTTAAGCAGCAGCTCAAGCTGGGCGCGCCCGAGACGGTCCGCGTGGCAAAGACCATGATGCACCGCATTCGCCAGGCCGAGGAAGCCGATAAAAAGCCCAGCTCTTACTACATGCGAGTGCTCAAGGAGGCCAAGCGCCGCTCCATCGAGGAGTTCGCCGTGGCCCTGGGCGTCACCGAAGAGGACGCCGAAGCCCGCCTAGCCCAAGCCGCCCTCAACTAACCCATCCGCGCCAAAAACCACCACAAAGTTCACAGGCACCTTTGTGGTGGTTTTCTTGTTCTAGTAGTATTCATTCTTAGCGATACCCACGAGCACAAGGAGTCTCTTATGGCAGAACCGCTTACCGCCGGAATCACCCGCGACCGCGCGTTTGAACTGCTTAACGAGCACAACAAAGACCCGTTCCACATCACCCATGGCGAGACGGTCGAGGGCACCATGCGCTACTTTGCGCGCGAGTTCGACCCCGAGAACGAGGAGTTTTGGGGCATCGTCGGCCTGCTGCACGACTTGGATTGGGAGGAGCATGAGGACGACCCCATGAACCACACCATCTATGCTGCCGAGATTCTTAAGGGCGAAGGTGCGTCTCCCGAGCTCATTCGCGCCATCCAGACGCACACGTCGGACTTCAACACCTCGCTGCCCAAACCCGAGCTGCAGATGGAAAAGATCCTGTTTGCCTGCGATGAGCTCACCGGCCTGATCGGCGCTGCAGTCATCATGCGCCCGAGCAAGAGCGTTATGGACTTTACGACCAAGTCGCTCAAGAAGAAGTTTAAGGACAAGCGCTTTGCCGCCGGCTGCTCGCGCGACGTGATTTCGCAGGGCGCCGAAATGTTGGGCTGGGAGCTCACCGAGCTCTTTGACCGCACCATCACGGCCGTGCAGTCCTTCGCGCCCGACCGCGACACCTTCCAGGCCTAACCGCCCACGCCACCTAAAACCACCACAAAGGGGACAGGCACCTTTGTGGTGGTTTTTCGTTTGCAACAGGTTTAGGGGCGGACCTGGCCGGTGCCTCGGAGCTTGTATTTGTAGGTGGTGAGGGCCTCGGCGGCAAAGGGGCCACGGGCGTGGAGCTTTTGGGTCGAGATGCCGATCTCGGCGCCCAGGCCAAACTCGCCGCCGTCGGTGAAGCGCGTGCTGGCGTTGGCATACACGGCCGAGGCATCGACCGCATCCAGGAAGCGCTCGCAAGCATCCGTGTCCTCGGCAACGATGGCCTCGGAGTGCATCGTGCCGTAGCGGTTGATGTGCGCGATGGCCTCGTCCTCGTTCGCCACGACCTTCACGCTCATCTCGAGCGCCAGGTACTCACGGCCCCAGTCCTCCTCAGTCGCGGCGACGTAGTCATCACCCTCCACAAAGCCGGCGTCGGCGCACGCGGCGTACGTAGCCTCGTCGCCGTGAATGAGCACGCCGTGGTCATGCAGCACGGCCACGACCGCGGGCAAAAACGCATCGGCCACGGCACGGTCGACCAGCAGCGACTCGGCGGCATTGCACACGCCCACGCGCTGCGTCTTAGCGTTGACGATAATGTTGAGCGCCTTGTCAAAATCGGCGGATTCATGCACGTAGATGTGGCAGTTGCCTGTGCCCGTCTCGATCACCGGAACGAGCGACTCGCGCACGCAGCGCTGGATCAGGCCCGCACCTCCACGCGGAATGAGCACGTCGACGATGCCGCGGAGCTTCATGAGCTCGCCGGTGGCCTCGCGGTCGGTGGACTCGATCATCGAGATAGCCTCGCGCGGGAAACCCTTGTCCTCGAGCGCATCGGCCAGCAGTTCGGCAATCATGGCGCACGAGTGATAGGCCAGCGAACCGCCGCGCAGAATGCAGGCGTTGCCGGTGCGGATGCAGATGCCCGCGGCATCGGCCGTCACGTTGGGGCGCGCCTCATAGACCATGGCGACCAGGCCCAGCGGCACGCTCACGCGGGTGAGGTCCACGCCACTTGCAAGCACACGGTGATCGAGTACGCGGCCCACGGGATCGGGCAGCTCGGCAAGCTTCTCCAGGCCGGCGGCCATGCCCTCGACGCGCTCGGGCGTCAGCAGCAGACGGTCGAGGAGCCCCACCGAGGTCCCCGCATCGCGCGCGGCGGACATATCGAGCTCGTTGGCGGCGACGATGGAGTCGATACCGTTGCGCAGTGCTGCGGCCATGGCGCGTACGGCCTCCTGGCGCTGCTCGTCGCTCGCCGTGGCAAGCGAGGCCGACGCTGCCTTAGCGGCAACGGCAAGATCGTGGACATACGTGGCTATATCGACCGACATAGGCGGCCCTTTCTCCTAGAAGTTTGCAACCATGGTAGCCGATTTGCGCATGACCTCACCCGCGGCGGTAGAATTGGTCAACCCGAAACACCGCAACGAACGGAAGTATCACATGGCGCTCATCACTTCGTACCACGTCCCCGGCCTGTATGTCGAGGACCACAGCATCGATGTCCCCCTCGACTGGCGCGGCCTGGAGCCGATGCTCCTGGCCGTCGGCAGCACCATGCGCCGCGGCGCTATGCCGGCACCCATCGCCGGCGCGCCCGAGAGCATCAAGCTCTTCTATCGCGTGGTTTGCGCGCCCGACCGCATCAACGACGATCTGCCGCTGCTCCTGTTTTTGCAGGGCGGCCCCGGCGGCGAGAGCCCGCGTCCGTTGTCGCCCACAAGCGATGGCTGGATCGAGGAGGCCGTCAAGCACTTCCGCGTGGTCCTGCCCGACCAGCGCGGCACCGGACGCAGCAGCTGTGTTGACGGACGCACGATCGCGGCCTTGGGCGAGCGCGCCGAGGCAGCCGGCGCCGATGCGGCCCGCTCGCAGGCGGACTTCCTCAAGCGTCACCTCGCCAGCTCCATCGTGCGCGATTTTGAGTACCTGCGCCTGGTGGGCTTTGGCGGCAAGCCCTGGGTCACGCTCGGACAGAGCTACGGCGGTTTTTTGACGCTGAGCTACCTGTCGCTCTTCCCCGAGGGCGTGGCGGCAAGCTTTACCTGCGGCGGCATTCCGCATGTGCCGGCGAGCGCCAGCGAGGTCTACGCGCACACCTTCCCGCGCATGGCCGCCAAGACGCAGCAGTATTACGACCGTTACCCCGCTGACGTCGAGCGCATGGCAGCCCTGGCCGATGCGCTCGAGGCTCAGAAGCCCGTGCTGCCCGACGGCTCGCCGATGACGGTCGAGCGCCTACAGCTCATGGGCAGCGACTTTGGCATGAAGCCGAGCTTTGAGCGCATGCATTGGATTATCGATCACGCTTTTGTTGGCGGCGACGGCACGCTGACCTGCGGTGCCTCGGTATCTGACAGCTTTTTGATGCGCGCCTTCGCGCGCACCAACACGCGCACGAATCCGCTGTACTGGACGCTGCAGGAGTTTATCTACGCCGACGGCGACACCATGCCCATTCGCTGGGCCGCGGCAGAAGAGAAGGCACACCGTGCCGAGTTCGACACGCTCGCGCGCCCGCTCATGTTTACCGGCGAGGCCATGTTCCCGTGGATGTTTGAGCAGATGCCCGAACTTAAGCTCTTCAAGCCGGCGATGGATCTGCTGATGGAAGACACCAGCTGGGACAAGATCTACGACCCGCAGCGACTGGCGTGCAACGAGGTGCCCCTGCAGGCCGCAGTGTATTTCGACGACATGTACGTCGATTCGGGCCTGCAGCTCGATACGCTCAGCCGCGTGGGCAACTCGCATGCCTGGGTGACGAACGAGTTTGAACACGATGGCCTGCACGGCAGCGTGGTGTTCAAGCACCTCTTCGACGAAGCCCTCAACCGCGGAAACCTGCGCCAGATCTTCTAGCAAAGGAGTGTCCCCGTCTGCCGGCACAAAAGGAACGTCCCCAAGTACCAGGTTAATGAAGTCATTGCAGAAAGAGGACGGAAAGCGAAAACGCCCCTAAGCGAGCAAGGTGACGTGAAAGAGGAGGGCATTGACCTTTTGGTCATGCCCGACGATTGAACGTCAGATTGCCGCTTAGGGGCGTTTGCAGCGTCAATTGGTTAAGCGAAGACGATTAGGTTATCCCTGTGTATCGCCGGCTTCTCGGCCAGGTTAGCGAGCAGGCGGTTGCTGGCGATCTGGTCCTGGCGACGGCCGGCTGCAAGCTCCAGCACGTCCGAATCGGCCTCGGCGATACCGCGGGCGACGACCATACCGCTCGGATCGCACACATCGAGCACATCGCCCTCGGCAAACTGGCCATCGACCTCGCGAATACCCACCGCAAGCAGGGAAGAGCCACGGCTGACCAGCGCCTTCGCAGCACCGTCATCAACCGTCACCGAGCCGTGGGCCTTGTCGCCCAGCGCGATCCACAGTTTGCGGGGTGCGATGTCCAGGCGCTCCGCCGGCGGATCGAACAGGGTTCCTACGCTCTCGCCGCGGGCGAGACGCACGAGGGCATCGGGCTCCTCGCCCGAGCAAATCACGCTCTGAATGCCCGCCGTCATCAGGATGCGGCTCGCGCGAATCTTGGTGATCATGCCGCCCGTACCCACCGAGGTCGAAGAATCACCCGCCGAGGCAATGATCTTGGCATCGATCTTATGCACGACCGGGACAAACTCGGCCGTCGGATCCTCGTGCGGATTGGCGGTGTAGAGGCCGTCGATATCGGACAGCGTCACGCACAGGTCGGCGGAAACCAGGCAGCTCACGAGCGCCGCCAGCGTGTCGTTGTCGCCAAACTTGATCTCGTCGACGGTAACGGTGTCGTTCTCGTTGACGACCGGCACCACGCCCAGCTCCACCAGACGCAGCAGGGCGTCGCGGGCGTGCAGGTAGGACGTGCGACGCGCCGTGTCGTGACGCGTAAGCAGCACGAGCGAGGTGAGCAGGTCGCGCGCATGGAACTCCTCGTCGTAGGCCGACGAGATGATGCACTGACCAGCCGAGGCGCAGGCCTGCAGGCTCGGAAGGTCGCCGACCGGCTTGCGGTCGAAGCCCAACACGGGATAGCCACAGGCGATAGCGCCCGAGCTCACCACGACCAGACGCCAGCCGAGCTTGCGCAGCGCTGCGGCTTGATCGGCAAGTCCGCCGATAAAGGCGCGGTTGACCTTGCCATCGGCGCCCACCACCGTGGACGAACCGATCTTTACCACCATCGTTTTATAAGAAGTCGTCATACGTCAAACCAATCAACTGTTCAGCGAACGGGCGAACGGGCAAGCGAGAAAATGATCCGTTATCTTCCGTCGCATGCTGATCATTTTGCCCAGGGGAAAGCCGAGGCCGCGGCCATGTTCTTGCGCACGAGCTCGTCGCGCACCTGAGCCAGGCCCTGCTCCATGCCCACCACATAGGTCTGCGGGTACAGGAAGCGCTTGAAAGCTGCGTCCAGATGATCGAGCGCCCAAACACAGCGCTCGCGCGCGTCCTGGATGCTCTCACGCGGAGCCACTGCGCTGCCATCGCGCACGATCGGCACCAGCAGCTCGCGATACTCAAGCTCCGACACGTCGGTCACCAGGGCGGCATCATTCACGGCCACGAGGGTATTGCCGCGCGCGGCGCCCTCCCCCACCAGATGGTCCTCGTCGTAGATCATGTCGCAGACCGGGCCGCCAAAGCCGTCGTAATAACGGCGCACGCGCTGCACGCCCGGGATCGTGCGCTTGTAGGGCTGCTCGGAGAGCTTGACCACCGGCGTCCACGGGTCGGCCTCGCTCGCACGGCGGGCGGAAAGCTTGTACACGCCGCCCAGCGCCGGCTGGTCGTAGCAGGTCGCGAGCTTGGTGCCCACGCCAAAGCTATCGATGGGCGCGCCCTGGTCGAGCAGCGACTGAATCGTGTACTCATCCAGATCGTTAGAAACCGAGATCCCCACATAGGGCAGGCCCTCGGCATCGAAACGACCGCGGACATACTTGGAGAGCTTGGCGAGGTCGCCCGAGTCAATGCGAATAGCCGACAGACGCTCGCCCGCCGCCTCCATCTCCTTGGCAACCGTAATGGCATGCTCGCAGCCCTCGCGCACATCGTAGGTGTCGATGAGCAGCGTGCAGTTCTTGGGGCTCGACTTGGCAAAGGCGCGGAAGGCCTCGAGCTCGGAATCGAAGCTCATCACCCAGCTGTGCGCATGCGTGCCAAAGACGGGAATACCGTAGCGGCGGCCGGCGAGCACATTGGACGTAGAGGAGCAGCCGGCGACGTAGCTCGCGCGCGCAACGGCCAGGCCGCCATCGGGACCCTGGGCTCGGCGCAGGCCAAACTCGGCCACGGGACGGCCGTCCGCCGCCAGCACCACGCGCGCCGTCTTGGTGGCGACAAGTGTCTGGAACCCGACGATGTTGAGCAGCGCCGTCTCGAGCAGCTGGCACTCGAGCGCAGGACCGGTGACGCGCACCATGGGCTCGCGTGGAAAGACGAGCTCGCCCTCGGGGACGGCGTCGATATTTACATGCGCACGAAAATCGCGCAGGTAGTCGAGGAATGCGGACTTGAACATCGCGCCGCCGGCCGGGGCCTCAAGCGATGCGAGGTAGTCGATATCCTCGGGCGTAAAGCGCAGATTCTCGACTAGCTCGGGCAGCTCGGCGGTGCCGCACATGACGGCATAGGCGCTGCCAAAGGGATGGTCGCGGTAAAACGCGGTAAAACAACCCTGCTCATTGGCCTTGCCGCTCTCCCACAGGCCCTGGGCCATAGTGAGTTCGTACAGATCGGTGAGCATTGCGATGTCGGTGGGATGAGAGATATCGGTCAAAGCCATGGGGCGACCTTTCGGATGTGTTGTGCAGAGGTTGAGGGTTGGGCGAGGCGGACGTGCGGGCATGGAGCCCGATGCAAATCGGTTAGAGCAGGCCCATGCTGGTCAGGATCGTGTAGCCCATAAAGATGACAAACGCGATGAGGGCAAGGACAATGATGATTTTTTGAGCCGGCGCCATGCCAGGAATCTCGTTCTCGCCCGTAGGTTCCTTGGAGGTAACCATGCGCTGGGCAAAGGTCATCTCGTCACGGCTCGGCTTGGGCTCGACGGACTTGGGACGAGCGGCCTTTTTAGGCTGAGGTTTGGGCGCGGCAGGTGCAGGCTTCGCAGCAGCGGGCTTGGGTGCGGGCGCGGGCTTGCGCTCGGATGCGGCGTTCAAGGCGACCTCCTCGGCCTTCGCACGCTCGGCGCGCAGGGCAGCCAGCTCCTCACGCTCGCGACGGGCCTCTTCCCGAGCCTCGCGGCGGGCCTTCTCAGCGCGGAGCTCTTCCAACTCAGCGCGCTCCTCGTCGGACAATGGTTGGGACTCAAGCTCGGCCATGGTATAGCCCTTTCTTTTAAAAAAAGCCGCCGACACAATGTCAGCGGCTTATCAAATCCAAGGGTGGAGACGAAGGGAGTCGAACCCTCGGCCTCTGCCATGCGACGGCAGCGCTCTCCCAACTGAGCTACGTCCCCAGGACAAGTCGATATTTTACCTACGGCTCGCCAACTGTCAACGCCCAATACCCAGTCTTTTTAGGACGGGGCTTATTTGACTACTTTTCGAGCAGGCACTACTCCCGATGATTTTTTATCCCCGTCCCAGAAAAATCATCGACGAACGCACTACTTTGCGCTGGTAAGAACACCGGTGGTGTCGAAGGCCGGGGTGAAGCTCTCGTCTACCGCGCCGCCCTCTTGCCAGAACATCGTCGTAAAACCCAGGTCGTCGGCATGGTCGAGCACCTGCTCGTACTCCTCACGCGTCACAGCGCGCGCCAACTCGCCGCCCTGCTCGCGCATGAGCGCATTGGGCGTGTACTGGTTCATAACTGAGATCGGCACGTCGCCCACCGTCTGCCACACCAGGTCCAGCACGCGACACGAATCGTCTGAATGCCCCGGAAGCACCAGGTGACGCACGATCATGCCACGCTTCATAAGCCCGTCCTCGTCCACCAACTCTCCCCCGCGGCGCTCGATCTCGCGCGCCATCTGGGCCAGACCCGACACGGCCACACGCGGGTAATCCTTTATATGGGAGAGCGACTGCGCAAGCCCGGCATCGGCATATTTAAAGTCGGTGAGCCACACATCGACCAGGTCGCCCAGCGCCGCCACGGCACTCGCGCGCTCGTAACCACTCGTGTTGTAGACGATTGGGATAACCAGTCCGCGCGCCCGTGCCGCGGCAATCGCAGCCGGCAACAGGTGCGCATAGTGCGTCGCCGTCACCAAATTGATGTTGTTGGCACCCTGGTCCTGCAGTTCCAGCATAATCTCGACCAGGCGCTCAGGCGAAATCTCAAGGCCAAAATTGCCGGTCGAGATCTCGTGGTTCTGGCAGTAGATACATTTGAGCGAGCAGCCGCTAAAGAAGATCGTGCCCGAACCGGCCTCGCCCGAGATAGGCGGCTCCTCCCACATATGAAGCGCGGCGCGGGCCACCTTGAGCGTGTCGTTAGCACCGCAGACGCCGTGCGCGCCCTCATCGCGCGCCGCACCGCAACGGCGCGGACACAAATGGCAGGCGGGCGAAAAAAGTTCGGTCAACGACGTCGGCATAAAACCATGCTCCAAAACAACGATTCAGCAGCTCAAACGTAAAGGGATCAACCCCACAGACGGCTCGAGCCCAAGGCGCCGTAATCGTCCGACACGATTTTTGTAATGTCAAGACTGGAATCGATAAAGTGCCGCTTTATGATGTAGGTATTCCGCCCCCCGCGGAGCAACTGGGTGAACCGTCGCGTTTATTTAGGGAGCCCACACAGTCGTACCTAGTACAGGTATCCTTCGTTGTTAAGGACGCTGGAACAGTCGATGAGGGCACCCACCTGTTTTAGGTGGGTTCATTTTCGTAACGTGGGGGGTGGTTTTCTTTTGCCGAAAATCACCATTACAGTCCATATGGATCCCCGCCGGCATCCCGACAAGCCATCGACAACATCCCAATATCTGGTAAGCGCGTGATTATCGCTGCGTGCAATTCCATGTACCCCCCTTGGTCGAGTATTATGGTTCGGCTATGCCCTTTGCGCAT
Source organism: Coriobacteriaceae bacterium (assembly GCA_902363125.1). GTDB lineage: Bacteria > Actinomycetota > Coriobacteriia > Coriobacteriales > Coriobacteriaceae > Collinsella. The sequence goes on along the minus strand of CABIZD010000008.1, from coordinate 3,379 downwards.
GGCGTTCTTCTGACCTTTTCCTTCGACGCTTGGCGGTTTTTAGATTCATGGCTTCATCCCCGAGCTACATACCGTACCTATGCGTGGCAGCGGCGGCCTTTATCACGACCTTCCTCGCGGTGCCCCTGGTCAAGCGCTTGGCAATTAAGCTCGATGCCGTCGACTATCCTTCTAAGCGCCGCATCAACACCAAGCCCATCCCGCGTTTGGGCGGAACGGCGGTGTTTTTGGGCCTGGTCGTCGCCTGCACTGTGCAAATCCTAGGCACCTGGTACCTAGGCTGGCCACCCGTCCTGGTGCCGCACCCGCGCCTTCACATTAGCTATCCCATGCTGGCGCTCTCCTTTACCGTCATCTTTGCGACCGGCGCTATCGACGACGTCTTCCAGCTCACGCCCAAGCAAAAGCTGGCCGGACAGGTCCTCGCCGCGCTTATCGCCTGCATGGGCGGCCTAAAAATCGGCGTCATCGTCAACCCGTTTGCTCCCGGCGAGATCATGCTCGGATGGCTCGCCTACCCCATCACCGTAATCTATCTGGTGGCATTCACCAACATCATTAACCTCATCGACGGCCTCGACGGCTTGGCCACGGGCATCTGCGGCATCGCCTCGTTCACCATGTTTTCGATGGCCGTTCTCTCGGGCCGCATCGACGCCGCCGCGCTCTCCATTGCGCTCTTTGGCGCCTGTCTGGCCTTTTTGCGCTACAACTTCAACCCCGCAAGCATCTTCTTGGGCGACTCGGGGTCGCTGCTTCTGGGCTTTGCGCTGGGCTCCATCTCGCTGCTCAACGTGAGCCGCACCGCCGCACTCACCTCGCTTATCATCCCGCTCATCGTTGCCGGCGTGCCTATCATCGACACGTTTAGCGCCATCGTGCGCCGCAAGCGCGCCCACATTAGCATCGGGCAGGCCGACAAGGGCCACATCCACCACCGCCTGATCCAAGAAGGCTACAACCAAAAACAGGCCGTGCTGCTCATCTATGCCTGGTGCATCATGCTTTCGGCCGGCGCCGCCGCGATTAACCAGGTCGAGGTGCCCATGCGTGTGCTCATCTTTACCGTGCTCGCCATTGGCTCGGCGGCCTTTGCCAAGCATCTGCATCTGTTTGAGCCCGTGCTGCGCCACCATTACAACAAGCGCACGCACGAGGACGAGCTCGTCACCCCCGACGACTCCGCTTTTAAGCAGGAGGAGCAGGCAGCCGAGGAGCGCAAAGAAGAGCGCCACCACAAGCTCTAGGGCAAGCTGCCAAGGATGTGCCAAGGCACCGTTGGCCAAGCGCGGCCGCGCCGCACCCACCGCACAAGCCACCCCTCTCCCGCCCCTCGCCTACTTACGTCCCGCCCCTCCAATAAACGCGTTATCATCTTGACCCATGAACATACGTTAGGAGCAATCATGCCAAACGAGAACAGCTACGAAGTCGCGCTGCAAAAGAGCAACGCCATTCGCGAGGGCCTGGCCAATACGCCCGAGAAGTTCACCATGCTTACCGGCGACCGCCCCACCGGCCGTCTGCACCTGGGTCACTACTTTGGCACCCTCAAGGGCCGCGTGGAGCTGCAGAACATGGGCGCCAGGACCAACGTACTCATCGCCGACTACCAGGTCATCACCGACCGCGACACCACCGAGCACATCCAGGACAACGTGTACAACATGGTCATGGACTACCTTGCCTGCGGTATCGACCCCGACAAGACCATGATCTACGCTCACTCCGCCGTGCCCGCCGCCAACCAGCTCATGCTGCCGTTCCTGTCGCTGGTCTCCGAGGCCGAGCTGGCGCGCAATCCCACGGTCAAGGCCGAGATGGAGGCCTCGGGCCACGAGCTTACCGGCCTTCTGCTCACCTACCCGGTGCACCAGGCCTGCGACATTCTGTTCTGCAAGGGCAACGTCGTGCCGGTCGGTCGCGACCAGCTGCCGCACATCGAGCTCACCCGCACCATCGCCCGCCGCTTTAACAACCGCTACGGCAAGGTGTTCCCCGAGGTCGAGGCGCTGCTGTCCGAGACCCCGCTACTGCCCGGACTTGACGGTCGCAAGATGAGCAAGAGCTACGGCAACGCCATCAACATCTCGATGACCGCTGAGGAGACGGCCAAGCGCATCAAGAAGAGCCAGACCGACTCTGAGCGCATGATCACGTTCGATCCCGAGAACCGCCCCGGCGTGTCCGGTTTGCTTTCGACGGCCGCCATCTGCACCGGTCGCTCCGAGGTCGAAATTGCCGAGGAGATTGGCATGGGCGGCTCCGGCCAGCTCAAGAAGTACGTGACCGAGGCCGTCAACGAGTACTTCGCACCTATCCGCGAGCGTCGCCAGCGCTACGAGAACGATCTGGATTACGTGAAGGACGTGCTGCACGAGGGCAACCGTCGCGCCAACGAGATCGCCGATCAGACCCTGGCAGAGGTTCAGGACGCCATGGGCATGGTGTACTAGACCGATCTGCTGGCTTGAGCTTTCGATTGCTTTAGGGCGGGCGCTACGGCGTCCGCCTTTTTTGGAGCCGGACCGCTTCGGCTCCGTCCATCGCACCCCCTCGACAAACAGGAACAGGCCCGCCGGCAGCTAGTTGCCAGCGGGCCTGTTCCCGAAGTACACCGTTGAATCGCACAGAGGGGAGGAATGCGAATCAAACTCAACAGGGCAGGCTTTTTCATCGCCTATTGCCTGCTCCGTTGCTGAAACCAATATAGTTCACCGTGGTTTACTTTCTGACGGCAAAGTACGCCAACACACCTTCTCCATAAGTTAGCTCTGGTAAACCTACAGCGTAAAACCACCACAAAGGGGACAGGCGCCTTTGTGGTGGTTTTCGCCACGGCAGAACCGCTAGAGCCCGGCAGGCCAGCGACAGGCGGCCAAGTCGACGTGCATGTCGTCCTTAAACGCCACACCCTCCCCTAGCAAAAGCTCACGTTGAGCATCGGGACCGCCAAAAGCGAAGCCCTCGCAAATGCGACCGTCGGCAAACACCACACGATGGCAGGGAATCTGGCCGGGGCGCGGATTACTATGCAGGGCATACCCCACGTACCGCGCACTTCGTGGACGACCGGCAAGCAGCGCCACCTGGCCATACGTGGCGACCATCCCCTCGGGGATCTGCTCGACCACCTCGTACACCCGTTCAAAAAAGCCCTCAGACGCCATTGCTCGCTCCCCTCCACCCGGAAAAGCATAAACCACCACAAAGGTGCCTGTGAACTGCGCCCCGAAACTTGGACTGAATAAATAGCGACTACTGGAGTGGGAAGGATAAACTGGACTTTCTTTTAAGGATCCTCAAGCGTATTGCCGCTCGTATTCCACTGGAGACATGTAGCCCAGGGTGGAATGCATGCGCACCCTATTGTAATAGA
>CABIZD010000007.1:15781-133839 GCA_902363125.1 Coriobacteriaceae bacterium | reverse complement strand
CTGGCACTTCAACAACATTGTCGCAGCCCCGACCCGCGGTCACGAGCGGGGGCTCCTGTCGTTTCCGTGCCTTCGGATTGGGTCATAGTGTCTGACTTATGCTCAACCTGCGGCGCTGCCATTATTGATGCAAAGGGGTCAGGTTAGTTTGCGCCAAAAAGGGGAAGTTGCGGTGGAATAGTTCCTGTTTGGCCGTCTTGAGGGGTTAAACGGGAACTATTTCACCGCAACTTATCGATGGCGTGTTTGGTTGGTGCCTGTTGATGGTCTGGGTATCGGGGAGGGCGGGCTCCGTTATAATCGCCTAGAACATTAATTGGAAACGGGACGGGAGCCATATATGCGCCAGGGTTTCGACAACGCGAAGTATATCGAGCTGCAGGCTGCTCATATTAAGGAGCGCATCTCGCAGTTTGGTGGCAAGCTCTATTTGGAGTTTGGCGGCAAGCTGTTTGATGACTATCATGCGAGCCGCGTGCTGCCGGGTTTTGAACCGGACAGCAAGTTCCGCATGCTCAAGAGCATCGCCGACGATGTCGAGGTTATCATCGCGATCAACGCGAACCACATCGAGAAAAACAAGGCTCGCGGTGACCTTGGCATTACCTATGACGAGGATGTGCTGCGCCTGGTTGACCTGTTCCGCGGCAACGGCTTTGCCGTCGCGGCCGTGGTCATCACCCAGTACGCCGGCCAGCCCGCTGCCGATGTGTTCCGCAACCGCCTGAACGCGCTCGGTATTCCCGCCAAGCTGCACTATCCCATCGAGGGGTATCCGCACGATGTCGATCTGATCGTGTCCGACGACGGCTATGGCAAGAACGAGTTTGTCGAGACCACCCGTCCGCTCGTCGTCGTGACGGCACCCGGCCCCGGTTCGGGCAAGCTCGCCACTTGCCTCTCGCAGCTGTATCACGAGCATAAGCACGGTACCGCCGCCGGCTATGCCAAGTTTGAGACCTTCCCGGTTTGGAATCTGCCCCTTACGCATCCGGTCAACATTGCCTACGAGGCCGCCACGGCAGACCTCGACGATGCCAACATCATCGACTCGTTCCACCTTGAGGCCTACAACAAGACCACGGTCAACTACAACCGCGACGTCGAGGCCTTCCCGGTAGTCCGTGCCCTGATGGAAAAGATCCTGGGCAAGAGCCCCTACCAGAGCCCTACGGACATGGGCGTCAATATGGTCGGCTTTGCCATCACCGATGACGATGCCTGCCGCGACGCTTCCAAGATGGAGATCGTCCGCCGCTACTTTACCGCGGTCGAAAATGTGCGCCGTACCGGCGTGGGCGATGAGCAAGTCGACCGTCTCAAGATTATTATGAAGAAAGCCGGCATCGATAAGAACTACTCGCCGGCGCGCTCGGCGGCCCTCACCAGGGAGCAGCTCACGGGCGGTCCCGTGGGTGCCATGGTCATGCCCGATGGTTCCGTGGTGACCGGTAAGACCTCTACGCGCCTGGGCGCCGCAAGTTCGCTCATTATGAACGCCCTCAAGCATGTCTCGGGCGTCGACCTTGAGCTCGAGGTCATTAGCGATGAGGCGATCGAGCCCATCAGCAAGCTCAAGACGCATTTCCTGGGCAGCAAAAACCCGCGCCTCCACACCGACGAGACGCTTATGGCGTTGTCGATCACCTCGGCCACGAGTGAGACAGCCGCTCGCGTCCTTTCGGGCCTGGAGCAGCTGCGCGGTTGCGATGCCTTCTTTAGCGTGATCATCTCGCCGACGGACGAGACGGTACTGCGCAAACTGGGTATCAACGTGTGCTGCGAGCCCAAGTTCGAGCGCCGCGGTTTCTTCCATCGCTAAGTTTGAAGCACCGCGGTAATTGCATTGCATTTTGGCCGTATCGGGTTAGCGCCCGGTACGGCTTTTTGATCAATAAAGCGCCTATTTCGGCGAAAAATAGCCGTTTACCTGCCTAGAAACAATTTGAGCGGTATACAATAACCGTAACTGTTTCATCCTTAGCGGGATGCCGCATGATGGATATTACCTGCCATCGTGAGGTGTGTCGGTCGCGCACGGCGCGTTAGATGCTCGTGCTCGGTTTGAGGAGGCTGCTATGGCGGGCAAGGGTCGTGCGAGTGTCAACGATATGAAGCGTGTCGAGGTGCTGGTGTTGATGGAGATCGACCAGCAAACCGAAGACAATGGCGGGCCGTATGGTTTCTCGCGCAAAACGCTTGCCGAGCGCGTGGGGGTTTCGCCGTATCGTGCCCGCGCCGCAATCGATCGCTTGGATTCCGAAGGCATGATTGATGTCGTCTCGCGTTATAGCGACGACGGCGGTCAGCTTGCAAATGGCATTTGCCTCACCGAACGTGGCAAGTGGTATCTTGAGGGCGTCCGTACCGGCATGCTCGTTCAAGGAATGCTCGAAGACGAGGTTGCTGATCGATAGCATCATGTAATCCTTGCCATAGCGACGCCGCCTGGGAAACCGGGCGGCGTTTTGTTTCAAGATTGAGAAATGCAATCGCACGCGAGAAAAATTGCGAACGGTTCGCGGTGCGAGTATTACAATGAAGACCCGTAAGATGTGGATAAACAACTTCTACGGGAAGCGCAGGTAACTCAATATGACCAAGCATGTGTTCGTAACCGGTGGCGTGGTTTCGTCCCTGGGCAAGGGTATCACCGCGGCCTCGCTGGGCCGTCTACTCAAGTCGCGCGGCTACAAGGTAACGATGCAAAAGGCCGACCCGTATCTGAACGTTGACCCCGGCACCATGAGCCCGTTCCAGCATGGCGAGGTCTTTGTGACCGAGGACGGCTACGAGTCCGATCTAGACCTGGGCCATTACGAGCGCTTTATTGATGAGAACCTGACCCGCGATTCCAACTTTACGACTGGTGCCATCTATAAGAGCCTGATTGCCCGCGAGCGTCGCGGTGACTTTTTGGGCGGCACCGTGCAGGTGATTCCGCACGTCACGAATGCCATTAAGGATAAGTTCCGTCGTATTGAGGAGCAGACCGGCTCCGACGTGGTCATCACTGAGTTGGGCGGCACCATCGGCGACATCGAGTCGCAGCCGTTTGTCGAGGCCATTCGCCAGTATCGCAAGGAGGCCGGCCCCGAGAACGTCTGCTACATCCACGTGTCGCTCGTTCCCTATATCGCCGCCGCCCACGAAGTCAAGACCAAGCCGACACAGCACTCCGTTAAGGAGCTCCGCAGCTTTGGTATCCAGCCCGATATTATTGTTCTGCGCTCCGACCACCATATCGACGATGCCATCCGCGGCAAGATTGCAAGCTTCTGCGACGTCGACACCGACTGTGTCTTTACCAACGAGGACTGCGCGAGCATCTACGATGTTCCGCAGCTGCTTGCCGAGCAGGACTTTGACCTGCGCATTTGCGAGCGCCTGGGTCTGGACCCGCGTGAGCGCGACATGAGCGAGTGGAACGAGTTCCTGCGCAAGCAGAATCACGCCAACCATCACGCCGACAAGGTGAAGATCGCCGTCGTGGGCAAGTATACGCAGCTGCCCGATGCCTACCTGTCGGTTATCGAGGCCCTGCACCACGCGGGCGTGTTCTACGATCGCCACGTTGACGTGCAGCTGGTCGATGGCGAGAGCCTCGACGAGCAGAACGTCTCCGAGGTCCTGGGTGACGTCTCGGGCATCTTGGTCCCTGGCGGCTTTGGCAAGCGCGCCCTGGAGGGCAAGATCCTCGCGGCCGAGTTCGCCCGCGAGCACAAGATTCCGTATCTGGGCATTTGCCTGGGTATGCAGGTGGCCGTGTGCGAATTTGCCCGCAACGTCGTCGGCCTTGCCGGCGCCAGCTCTTCCGAGTTCGATCCGGACGGCCCGTATAGTGTCATCGACCTGATGAGCTCGCAGGAGGACGTGACCGAGAAGGGCGGCACCATGCGTCTGGGTGCCTATCCGTGCAAGCTTGCTGCCGATTCCCTCGCGCGCGAGGCCTATGGCGAGGAGCTCGTCTACGAGCGTCACCGTCACCGTTTTGAGTTCAACAACGCCTTCCGTGACCAGCTCGAGGACGCCGGTCTGGTTATCTCGGGTCTTTCGCCCGACGAGCGTCTGGTCGAGATGGTCGAGCTGCCGCGCGACGTACATCCGTGGTATGTGGCCACCCAGGCTCATCCCGAGTTCAAGAGCCGTCCGACCAACCCGCAGCCGCTGTTCCGCGAGTTCGTGCGCGCCTCGATCGGCCAGCACGAGGGTGTCGACCGTCTGCAGGTGACGCCCAAGAACCTCGCTACGGACTAAGGGTGCCGGAGAACCAAGAACATACCGAAGCTACTCCCTCGTCGCTCGCTGTGGTGGCGGGGGAGTATCTCGATTACCTCGCGGTCGAGCGGGGCTTGGCGCGCAACACGATTGCGGCCTATCGTCGTGACCTGACGACGTACTGCGCCTATCTGGAGCGGGCGGGCATTGTGTCTTTTGAAGAGGTGACCCGTCAGGTCGTGGAGGGCTTTGTTGCCGATCGCCGCGACGGAGGCTATTCCGACGCCTCGGTGGAGCGCGCGCTTGCTGCCGTGAAGGGCCTGCATGCCTTTTTGGTGCGCGATGGGGCCGTGGCCCAAAACCCGACGGCGGCGTTGCGCCTGCCCAAAAAGGCAGATCGCCTGCCGGAATACCTTTCGGTGGAGGATGTCTCGGCACTGCTCGATCAAGACTTTCCCGAGGGCGAGATGGGGCTGCGCGATCATGCCATCTTGGAAGTGCTCTACGGATGCGGTTTGCGTGTGAGTGAGCTGGTTGGGCTCGATGTGGGCGATATCCATATTGATGACGGGTTTGTCCTGGTGCGCGGTAAGGGCTCCAAGGAGCGTCTGGCCCCGTTGGTGGGAAGCGCGGCTCGCGCCTTGACACACTATATAGGTGACGGGCGCACTCTCCTGGCCGCGCATGCTCACGGGACGGAGACCTCGGCGGTCTTTTTAAATAAGAACGGACGTCGCCTGTCGCGCCAGGCCGTGCATGCGATATGCGAGCGGTATGGGCGCCAAGTGGGGCTGGTGGGGCTCCATCCCCACACCTTGCGCCACTCCTTTGCCACCCACATGCTCGCGGGCGGTGCCGACCTGCGTGTGCTGCAGGAGATTTTGGGCCATGCCGATATTTCGACCACGCAGGTCTACACACATGTCGACCGCACGCAACTGACCGAGGTCTATCTGGCGGCGCATCCGCTGGCACATCGCTAGCACCTCGCTGACCTGCATATTTATAAATATTAAGGGGGGCGGGCCCCAGATTGCCGATACGCACTTTTGCGCGCATGGGCAATCTGGGGCCCGTCCCATTTTTCGCCAGACACCGACGCGGCGGTGGGCCGTGTGTGTCGTGGGTGGGGGAGTTTGGGGGCGATGTGAACGGCGTGTAAAGGGACGTAAAAATCGCCTCAAGGTCAACTTGAAGGTTGAGGTTCGCGGGCGTGGTTCTACAGGTGGCATCCCGTCTTTGCTGCAAACACAACATATTGTGTTTTCGAACATATGCTCGGGGGTGTTTTACAGCATATTAGGCGTGGAGTGGTGGGGCGGGGTGGGGGAAGGGGTGGGGAAAGGTGTTGAAAAATGGGGCGGTTCCCCATATTATTAATGACGTCGACAGGCGGGGTGGTTCCCCGCGTACGTGCCATCTGAGTAACCGAGGGGAGGGCGCACATGGGAATGACTGGTGCATACGAGCGCAATCTCGATGCAAAAGGTCGTCTGTCCCTGCCTGCACCCCTTCGCGAGGAGCTTGGAGAGCACGTTCGCGTGTTCAAAGCCCTGGATGTCGATGCTCTGTACGTGTTCTCTGCCGAGGCCTTCGATAAGTGGGTCGAAGGACTCTTCGCGGGTCGTGAGGGCCACGAGGGTTTTAACCCGCGTGACATTAATGACCAGAAGCTCATGAGGGCGATCAACAAGCGCACCACGTCGATGGACGTGGACAGCGCCGGTCGTATCGGTCTTTCCGAGTCTCTCCGCAAGCAGGCGAACCTCGACCGCGAGGTCACGGTTGTGGGCAACTACGACCACCTTGAGGTTTGGGATCGCGCCGCGGCCGATGAGGACGATGACGATGAGGCTCTGCTGGACCTCTTCTTCTCGTAAGGGCAAGGCACGGGTAACGGATGGAGCGTGGGATCTTGACACAAGAATATCGGCATGAACCTGTCATGCTCGGCGAAGTGCTTGAGTCGCTGCGGCTAAAGAGCGGCTCCGTTGTCTGCGATTGCACCCTTGGCGGTGCCGGCCATTCGGTAAAGATGGCCGCGCAGGTGGGGGAGACGGGCCTTTTGCTCGGCGTCGATCAGGACGACATGGCCCTCGAGGCCGCTGGCGCCCGTCTGGACCGCGAGGTTCCCGGCGTTCCGCACCAGCTGCTGAAGGGCAACTTCGGCGACTTGGACGAGCTGCTTTGCTCGGCCGAGGTGCCCGGGGTCGATGGCTTCCTGTTCGATTTGGGCGTTTCGTCACCGCAACTCGATATCCCTGGCAGGGGCTTTTCGTATAACGAGGACGCCCCATTGGACATGCGGATGGATCCGGGTAATAACACCTTAAACGCAGCTGAGGTCATCAACACCTATAACGAACACGACCTCGCCCGGATTCTACGCGTCTACGGCGAAGAGAAGTTCGCCTCGCAGATCGCGCGCGAGATCGTGCGCCGCCGCGCGCAAGAACCGATCGAAACCACCGGCCAATTTGTCGAGATCATCAAGGCGGGTATCCCGGCTGCCGCTCGTCGGCATGGTGGACACCCGGCCAAGAAAAGTTTCCAGGCCATTCGCATCGAGGTCAATCACGAGCTCGATGTGCTCGAACGAGGGCTTGATGCCGCCACCAGGTGGCTCAACCCGGGCGGACGTATCTGCGTCATCTCGTATCACTCGCTCGAGGACCGTATCGTAAAGAACCACTTTAAGGAGATGAGCCAGGGGTGCACGTGTCCGCCGGAGATTCCGGTGTGCGTGTGCGGCAACGTGCCGATACTCAAGGTCATCACCCGCAAACCCTTGGTTGCCCAGCCTGATGAGGTTGAGCGCAACCCTCGGGCGAGATCAGCCAAAATCCGCGTGGCGCAGCGTCTGTAGGCGCGACCGCGCGATATTGGACCTCCCGCTCGCACCATAAACGAAGCTTAAACACACTACCAACGTACTCGGGATGGGAGGCGGCATATCATGGGCTACAACACTTCAAGCGCAGCACTCGCCTATGATATGAACGCCATGCCCGCCTATCGTGAGACGCCGCAGGCCCCCGTTGCTCCCCGTGAGCAGCGCACGCCGCGCTTTGATGTCTACACGGGCGCGGGCCGTCAGGCAAACCAGGCGGTAAGCCCGGTTTTCATGAGCGTTCTTAAAACGTTTTGCATCATTGCGGCTATCTTCATGACGATCGGCGTCGCCCGCGTGGCGCTCGCCGGCGTTACGGCCCAGGTGCTCAACAGCAACGCCGAGCTTACCAACACGCTCGAAAAAGCGACCGATGAGAGCTCCGACCTGGAGGTCATGCATTCGGTCTATGGCGCCGACACGCGCATTCGCGACCTTGCGGGCGCTTATGGCATGGTGGAGCCCAGCGAGAGCGTTACACTTGACTTTTCGCAGGATGCAGCCGCGGGCGCCAACGCGACCGCGACCGCTCAGTAGCAAGACGGTAGCTGAGTATGACAAATGACTATCGCCGCGGTTCCGATGGGGGCCGCGGTTCTGGACGTCCCTCGTCGCGGGGACGTTCTGGTTATCAAGGAACGGGTCGGCAATCTTACAACGCCGGGCAGTCCCGTGGCAACGACCCGGCGTCGCGACTTCGCGGCTCGGACGGCCCTCAAATGCATAACACCAGGTCGCGCAAGAGTTCGTCGACCGAATGGCTCACAGGCACGCCTCTGCCTCGCCGCAAAGCCATCATGGGCTTCATCGGGCTTGGTTTGGGCTTGGGCGTCTTTCGCCTTGCCGACTATCAAATTGTCGAAGCCGATAAACTGCGCGAGCGTGCCGATGCGCGCCGCCTGCTTGCACAGACCCTCTATGCCAAACGCGGCACCATCTACGACCGCAACGGTAACGTGCTGGCGTCGTCGGTCGAATGTCGCAACATCGCCGTGAACCCGCAGCTTGTCGAGGATGTTGACAAGACGGTGTCGGCGCTGGTCAAGGCAACTGGAATCGATAAAAAGACCTGCCGCAAGCTCGTCGAGTCCGATGGCACCTGGGTGTATATCAAGCGCCAGGTGGACGAAGACGATGCTGCGGCGCTGGAGAAGAAGAACCTGCCCGGCGTGCTTTTTGAGCAGGCCATGAAGCGCGTATATCCATACGGCAATCTGGCATCGCAGGTGCTGGGTGTAGTGAATGTAGACAACGACGGCTTGACGGGTCTCGAAAAGCAATACAACAAGCTTCTGACCGGCACGAATGGTACCCTCGTGCGCGAGCGCGCGAGGGACGGCAGCTATATCGCGGGCGGTGCCTATAAAAAGGTGGCTGCGGTCGACGGCGTTGACATCGTGACGACGCTCGACGTCAATATGCAGCGAGCGGCTGAGGATGCTTTGGCGGAGGCTGTCGAGAAGACAAAGGCCAAGAACGGCTCGGCTTTGGTCACCGACCCCACGACTGGTGAAATTCTCGCCGCCTGCTCGTACCCGACCTACGACCAGACCAATCTGGAAAACGCCAAGACCGAGGATATGAACTTGCGCCTGGTCACCGACGCCTACGAGCCCGGCTCGGTCTTTAAGACGCTCGTGGCGGGCGCCGGCTTCGACTTGGGCGTCGTGCGATCGAGTACGTCGTTTGAGGTGCCGGCGAGCATCAAGGTGGGTGACGATACCGTCACCGATGCCGACAAGCGCGACTATGCCATGACCATGGATGTGCGCGAGATGATGCGCCGTTCGTCCAACGTGGGCTTTGTCCTGGTGGGGCGCAAGATCGGTGCGGATGACTTTGCCGCCTATGTGGACAAGTGGGGCATAGGTCACAGCTCCGGTGTCGATTTTCCGGGCGAGAGCCTGGGCATCGTCAAGGAGCGTGACCAGTATGACGGCGCCACGCTGGGTTCGATGAGCTTTGGACAGGCGCTGTCCGTCTCGCCGATTGAGATCGCACGTGCCGTGGGCGGCATCGCCAACGGCGGCGTGATGATGACCCCGCACTTCTATAAGTCCAGCAAAGGCGACGAGAAGGACTGGGGCGAAGGCGAGCGCGCGATTTCGGAGGACGCCGCATCCCAGGTGACATCGTGCATGCAGACGGTCGTGTCCGAGGGAACGGGCGTTGGCGGCGCGGTTGACGGCTATGACGTGGCGGGTAAGACCGGTACGGCCGAACGAGCCGACGAGAACGGCGGCTACCTCAAGGAGAACTACATGTCGTCCTTTATGGGCTTTGCACCGGCACAATCGCCCAAGGTGCTGTGCTATATCACGCTCGACGGAACGCCGAGCGGCTCAGATGCCGCTGCGGTGCCGTTCCAGTCCATTATGGCCAACGCGCTCGACGTGCTGGGTATCCCGCGCACGAAGTAGGGGGTTACAATCTTTGGGGCGTGGTTTGTTGTCCCATATGAGGGGTGTTCACATGCCCTGCACCACGCATGCGCGGCGCTGGGATACAATACGCCGATAGCATTATTAGGTTTACAGGGGAGCTGCAATGATAGAGATCGCCGTCAACAACCTCGTGGCCGCAACAGGGGCCCGAACCGTGACGGGAGAAGCCGATCGGGTATGCCGCGGGTGCGTTATCGACTCGCGCCAGGTCGAGGAAGGGACAATTTTCGTCGCCTTTCCCGGTGAAAACGTCGACGGCAATGATTTTGCTTCCCGTGCCGTCCAGTCGGGTGCCGGCGCCGTCGTGATGACGCGTGAGCCCGAGGCCGAGCTGGTCTCGCTGGCGCAGGACAAAGGATGCGCCATCCTGCTGACCGATGATCCCGAGGAGTTTCTGCTGCGTTTGGCGCACGCGTATCGCCTGGAGCTTGGCTGCCTGGTCGTTGGCATTACCGGTTCCATCGGCAAGACGACGACCAAGGACGTGCTAGCCGCTGTGCTCGCCAAGCGCTATCGTGTCTGGGCCACCAAGGGCAATTTCAATAACCTGATCGGCATGCCGCTCACGGTGCTTTCCGCTCCGGCCGATACCGAGGTCCTGGTGCTCGAGATGGGCATGAACCATTTCCACGAGATCGAGCGCCTTTCCCAGTCCGCCAATCCCAACTTTGCCATCGTGAGCAAGATCGGCACCTCTCATATCGGTATTTTGGGCAGCCGCGAGAACATCGCCCGCGCCAAGTCCGAGATCGTCCAGGGTATGTGCGCCGCCGGCGACTATTTGCCGCTGCTGGTTTTGGGTGGCGAGGACGACTTTACGCCGTTCATTCGCGATACGTTCGCCCAGCCTGCTGGTATCGACGTGATGCTGGCCGGCGTCTCGGACGACGATGAGGTCCGTGCCCGCGACATTCGTGTTGATGACGAGGGACGTCCGGTCTTTACGCTCGATTTTGGCCAGGGTGAGACGATCGATACCATGCTTGCCATCCCCGGCGTGCAGTCCGTTCCTAATGCCGTTAAGGCCGCCGCGGTTTCCTATCGCCTGGGCGTGACGCCCGAGCAGATCGATGCTGCTTTTAGGGGCCTCACGATCACCGGTCACCGCCAGGAGATCAAGCGCGCCAAGAGCGGTGCCCGCGTCATCGACGATTCCTATAACGCCAGTGCCGAATCCATGGCTGCTGGCCTCGATCTACTGTGCTCGCTTTCGTGCACGGGGTCTCGCATGGCGATCCTGGGCGAGATGGGCGAGATGGGCGATGAGGCTCCTCGCATGCATGAGCTCGTGGGCGCCTATGCCGCCGCCAAGAAGCTCGACATGCTGGCGTGCGTGGGTGGTGAGCTGGCCCAGCTTATGGCCGATGCCGCGCGCATGATGGGTATGGACGAGGACCGCATCCAGGTGTTCTCCGATTATCAGCAGGTGCTCGACCGCATGGGCGGCGCGCTTGAAAAACATGATGTTGTACTGGTCAAGGGTTCCCGCTTTGTTGAGCTCGACCGCTTTGTGGAAGGTGTGTGCTAGCCCATGTTCGGCAATCCCTCGTATCCAACGTATCAGGCTTTTTTGGGGCTTGGCATCGCCGCTGCCATTGCGCTGCTGCTCATGCCGTGGTGGATCAAGCTGCTCAAGGTCGAGGGTATCGGCCAGCAGGTTCGTGCCGACGGCCCCAAGCGTCATTTGGTTAAGCAGGGAACGCCCACCATGGGTGGCGTTGTCATCCTCGTCGCGATCTCGCTGACCTGTCTGCTGATGGGCAAGCTCACCACCGAGCTCGTGCTCGTGCTGCTCGCCACGCTGGCGACCGGCGTGCTGGGCCTAATCGACGACCTGACCTCCGTTACGCATGGGCGCTCGCTCGGTCTGACGCCCCATGCCAAGATGATCGGCCTAACCATTATCTGTGTCACCTTTACGGTACTTGCCGTTAACTGGTGCGGCGTCGCCCCCGAGATTCGTTTTCCCGGTGGGTTGACGATCGACCTTGGCGTGCTTTCGACCACTATCTGCGGCCTTTCGTTCCCGTGGCTCTACATTGTCTTTTGCTGGCTGATGATCGCCGGTCTTTCTAATGCCGTGAACCTGACCGATGGCCTTGATGGTCTTGCTGGCGGCACCTCTATGATTGCCATGCTCGCCATGGCTGCCATGGCGTTTTTGCACGGAGACGTGAACCTGTCCATCTTCTGCACCGCGTGTGCCGGTGCCTGCTTGGGCTTTCTGTGGTTCAACTGCTATCCGGCGAGCATCTTTATGGGCGATACCGGCTCGCTTGCCCTGGGCGCCGCGTTTGCCTGCACGTCCATCATGACCAACACCGAGGTCGTCTCCCTCATCATCGGCGGCCTGTTTATCGTTGAGACCCTGTCGGTCATGATTCAGGTTGTCTACTTCCACTTTACGCACAAGCGCGTCTTCCTTATGGCGCCCATCCATCATCATTTCGAAAAGAAGGGCTGGGCCGAGACCAAGGTCGTCATCCGTTTTTGGATTATCGCTGCGGCCTTTGGTGCCGTTGGCCTTGCCCTGTTCTTCCAGTTGGGATAGTGGTCTTTCATGCCTCTTGCTGATGTCTTTAGCCTGCTCGTTTTGGGTCAGGGCAAATCCGGTCTCGATGTCGCCCGCTGGGCGCTGGCACATCCCGAGCGCGTAAGCGCCGTTACCGTGTATGGCGGCGGCACCTCTGAGCCCAATGACGCCACGCGTGCGCTCGAGGCTGCTGGTGCGTCGTTTGTCTATGGGACCGAACAGGTCGAGGGCGCCTATGACGTATGCGTGACGTGCCCGGGCATCTCGGAGTTCTCGGGCTTCTTTAAGGCCGGGCGCGAGCATGCCGCCCAGATTATGGGTGAGCCCGAGTTTGCCTATCGCCTGTCGCCCGATAACTGGATTGCCATCACGGGCACCAACGGCAAGACGACCACCACGTCGCTGACTGATTATCTGCTCAAGGCTGCCGGCGAGGCCAGCGTTGCTGTCGGCAATATCGGCGAGCCGCCGGTCAACGAGATTGACGGCCGAGCCCACAACGAGTGGTTTGTGGCTGAGCTCTCGAGCTATCAGATTGCTACGACCACCGAGCTCCACCCCCGCGTGGCGGTTCTGCTCAACATTACTCCCGACCACTTGGGCTGGCATAAGAGCCATAAGAACTATGCGCTTGCCAAGGTCAAACTGTTTGACAATATGGTCGATGACGATCTGGTGGTTGTCGACGTCGAAGACGCCGGCATTCACGAGTTCGATGAGTACATCTACACGCCGGGTCGTCGCATCTGCAAGGTTGCCTTTGACGAGCCTGAGGGCGAGGATGCCGCCTTTGTGCGCGATGGCAAGATGATCGTGCGTCTGAAAGGCGTCGAGACCCCGCTCATCGCTACATCCGAGCTCAAGATCTCGGGCCATCACAATGTTATCAATGCCCTGTGCGCTGCCACGGCTGCCTTGGCGGTCGGTGCCGATGTCGATGGTGTCTGCCGCGGTCTTGCCTCGTTCCAGCCGCTCGAGCACCGCGTGGAGCCGTGTGGCGAGATTGACGGCGTGCGCTACGTCAACGATTCCAAGGCGACCAACACCGATGCGGTCGAGAAGGCGCTGACGGCATTTCCCGATGACGACGTGATCTTGCTGCTCGGCGGCCACGATAAGGGCACGCCGCTCACGGACTTCGCGCGCGTCGTTATGGACAACGTGCGCTCGGTCGTCTGCTTTGGCGATGCGCGCGAGCGCTTCACCGCCGCTATGGACGAGGCCGATGTCGATGGCGATGTGGATATCGCCCAGGCGGATGACCTACGCGACGCCGTGGACGTCGCCCGTTCGCTGTCGAGCCGTGGTGACGTGATCTTACTTTCTCCTGCCTGCTCTTCGTTCGATGAGTTCTCGGGCTATGAGGAGCGCGGCCGCGTGTTTAAGGACTACGTGGCTCAGCTTGCCGCTACAGCGAAATCACAAATGGAATAGGGGTTGCGGTGAGAGAGGAGAGCCCCCGACAAGGTATGAGGAGGCCCGACTCGGACCGTGCTTCCTCACGTCGCACCACACCGCGTTCCAGCCGCGGCGGGCAGTCGTTTAGCGAACGCTATATTGCCGGCGTTCCCGCCCGTATCATGCGCCCCCGTTTGATATTCATGGCCTGCTTGTTTACCTTGGTATGCTTTGGCCTGCTGATGGTGTACTCGGCGTCTTCGGTCGAGGCGCTGCACGAGAATGGCTCGGCGACGTTTTTTCTGGGTCGACAGGCCGCGTTTGCCGTGGTCGGTGTTCTGGCGCTGATTGCCATCGTGCGCGTTTTGCCGGACAGCTGGTTTGGGGAGGATGTGCTCAGGATCTTCCTCATAGGCATGATAGGGCTACTGTTTTTGGTGTTCTTGGTGGGCAGCGGCAGCCGTGGCGCCACGCGCTGGCTCAACATCGCCGGCATTCAGTTCCAGCCTTCCGAGTTTTTAAAGCCATTTGCCATTGCGTATTCGGCCATCATGCTTGATCGCTTCTTTTCGCCCGGTGGCAACATCAACGAATTCCTTCGCAAGATGGGCATCTACCTGGGCATTTCGCTCTTTCTGATCTTTATCCAGCCCGATTTCGGTACTGTCCTGATCATCCTGTTGACCCTCATGTGCATGGCGTTGTTTGCGGGTCTCGACCCCAGATTTATCATCGGCGTGCTAATCTTCGGCATTCTCGTGATCGTGATTGCGCTTGTCGCAGAGCCGTACCGTATGGTGCGTATTCAGGTTGCCTTGAACCCTTGGGCCGACGAGTATGGTGACGGCTATCAGGCCACGCTTGCCATTATGGCCTTTGCCTCGGGCGGTCTGTTCGGCCGTGGCATCGGCAACTCAACCATGAAGTACTCGTATCTGCCCGAGGCGCACAATGACTACATCCTGGCCATCATTGGCGAGGAAGTCGGTTTTGTCGGAACCGTGCTGTTCTTCTTGGTGTTTGCGATGCTGATCTACTCGGCGTTTCGCATTGCCGAGCAGGCGACCGATCGCCGGGGCGCGCTTATGGCGTCTGGCTCCGCGGTCATTCTCGCAGTGCAGTTTTTGATTAACGCGCTGGGCATCCTCAACGTGTTTCCCATGACAGGCAAACCGTTGCCGTTTATTAGCTACGGCGGTTCGTCGATTATTGTGTCGCTTATGCTTGCCGGGTTGATTCTGCGCGTTTCGTACGAGAGCGCCCGCCGCGATGAGTATGACCGCCGCCGTGAGAGCTTTGCCGTTATGGACGAGAGCACCGCCGGCGTGGCCCATGTGCGCGGTGAACGACCTTCGCGTAGCGGCTTTACCGTTCTGGATGGTTCTGCATCCGAGCCGGCAGCCCGTCCACGCCCGCGAACGGCTCCGCAAGGTCGTCCGCAGCGCCCCAGCCCTCGCAACGCGGGCGGCGGATATAATCGAATCGATTTGAACTCGGACCCGTCGGCACGTCTGCGCACCGACGACCAGGGACCGCGTGTACGAAGGGACTACCATGACCGATAAAATGACCGTTGCTATTGCAGCCGGCGGCACGGCAGGACACATCAACCCCGCGCTCGCCTTGGCCGAAGAGCTGCGTGACCGTGGGCACCGCGTTGTGTTCGTGGGCCAGTCGCGCAAGCTCGAGGGTCGTCTGGTCCCCGAGGCTGGGTTTGATTTTGTGCCCATTACGGTCACGGGCTTCGACCGCTCCCGCCCTTGGACGGCGCTGACCTCGCTGTGGCGTGTCAACAAGGCCAAGCGTGCGATCGCCAGTCATTTCTCAAAGGTCGGCAAGCCCGATGCCGCCATCGGTTTTGGTGCCTATGTCGAGGTTCCACTGCTGGGGTGGTGCAAGGACGCAGGCGTGCCGTATCTGCTGCATGAGCAGAACTCTGTTCCGGGCCTGGCCAACAAGATGATGAACTCCCACGCCGCCCGCGTGTGCATCTCGGTGCCGGCAGCGCGCTCGGTCTTTGAGCGCGAAGGTGACCCTGACCACGTGCTCATGACCGGCAATCCCGTACGTCGCTCGGTGATCGAGGGAGATCGCGCTCGCGGCCGCAAGGCACTTGGCGTTCACGAGGACGCTACGCTGCTGCTCGTCTTTGGCGGTTCACTTGGCGCCCAGCACCTCAACGAGCGCGTGGCTTCGCTCAAAAACGAGCTGCTTTCGCGCAAGAACCTCTATGTGTTGCATTCGACGGGTGCCGACGGCTTTGAGGAGACCGAGCGCGCTTTGGCGCTGACGCCCGAGGAGGCGAAGCGTTACCGCGTCCAGCCTTACATCGACAACATGGGCGATATGCTGGCTGCTGCCGATTTGGTGCTCTCGCGTTCGGGCGCATCGAGCGTGGCCGAGATCGCTGCGCTCGCCGTGCCTTCGGTGCTCGTGCCGTATCCGCATGCGACAGCCGACCACCAAACCACCAATGCTCGTTATCTGGTCGACGCCGGGGCCGGCGTGCTCTGCGCCGATGCCGATATCGACGGTTCTGCCTTTGCCGATGAGCTGCTGCACCTGGTCGATGACGCGGCGGCGCGCGACGCCATGCGTCAGGCGGCGCGTGGTCTGGCTCAGGATAGGGCCGCCGCTCTTCTGGCGGATGCGGTAGAGGGTTTGCGTTAGTTAGACGGGATATCGTCGGTCGCCCTCGCGCTGATGCGGTAGGTGCGGTACAGTTAACGGGTTACAGGCAGTGTTTACGCAAGGAGTACACGAGCACATGGCTGATTCCCAGACTGCAACCTCCGCGCCCGAGTTTAAGAGCGCCCACTTTATCGGTATCGGCGGCGCCGGCATGAGCGGCATCGCCCTTGTTCTGCACGAGCGCGGTTATGCCGTTACCGGCTCCGACCTTAAGACGTCACGTTATATCCGCCAGCTTACCCGCGCTGGTGTGAAGGTGCATGTGGGCCATGAGGCCGCCACGATCGACGAGGTCAAGCCCGACGTGGTTGTTGTCTCCACCGCTATTCCGGAGTCCAACCCTGAACTCGTGCGCGCTCGCGAGCTTGGTATTCCCGTGTGGCCCCGTGCCAAGATGCTCTCTGCTTTGGGCCACGGCTACACCACCGTCGCTGTTGCCGGCACGCATGGCAAGACCACCACGTCTTCGATGTGCGCCACCATGCTCGACCGCATGGGTCTGGATCCGAGCTTCTTGATCGGCGGCATCGTCGAGGGCTATGACACGAACGGCAAGAACGGCTCGGGCGACTACTTTGTCGCCGAGGCCGACGAGTCCGACAGCTCCTTCCTGTTCCTGAACCCCAACGTGGTCATTGTGACCAACGTCGAGGCCGACCATCTCGATCACTACTCGGGTATCGAGGAGATCGAGGCAACTTTCGCCAAATTCATGAGCCTGGTGGGCGAGGACGGCACCGTCATCGTCTGCGGTGAGGACCCGCATCTGGTCGAGCTCGCCAAGTCGACGGGTCGTCACGTGCTTTCCTACGGCTTTGCCGAGAGCAACGACATCGTCTGCATGCACCCGGATGTCAAGGGCATCCAGAGCGACTTTATCGTTCGCTTTGAGGACGGCACTGAACACGCTGTGGAGATCAAGAGCAATCCCGGTCGCCACAACATGCTCAACGCCACGGCGGTGCTCACCGTCGCCCATGTCCTGGGCCTTGACATCGACGCCGCCGCCAAGGCGCTCTCGAGCTTTGAGGGCGTCCGCCGTCGCTTTACCCACGTGGGCGATATCGATGGCATCACCGTGGTCGATGATTACGGCCATCACCCCACCGAGATCAAGGCGACGCTTGCTGCTGCTTCGTCGCTGGGCTACAAGCATGTCGACGTCGTGTTCCAGCCGCACCGTTATTCGCGCCTGCAGGCCCTGTGCGACGACTTTGCCGACGCATTTGCCAATGCCGATAAACTGCTGCTGATTGATGTGTTCTCGGCTGGCGAGATGCCCATTCCGGGTGTCACCTCTAAGATGCTCGCCGATACCGTGCGCGCCAAGCATCCTGGCAAGGAGGTCGTGTACTGCTCCAGCCGTCTTGAGCTCAATCAGGAGCTCGAGCAGATGGTGGGCGCGGGCGACCTGCTGCTCACTATGGGTGCCGGTGACGTTACGACCGTCGGCCCCGAGTTCATTGAGTATCTGACTGCCAAGAAAGACGCTTAAGTCTAATGGGTTTGTTTAACGCCGTCATGGCGCTCTCGGGCATGATCGACACGGATGTGATCGAGGACGAGCGCCTTGCGCGTCATACGAGTTATCGTATCGGCGGCAAGGCCGACCTCTTTGTTACGTGCCATAGCTATCATGCCCTCCGCCGCGCCGTGGCGGTGCTCGATCGCGAGCAGGTGCCGTGGGTCATCATCGGCAAGGGCTCCAATCTGCTGGTTGCCGATGGCGGTTATCGCGGCGCCGTCATTTCGCTCGGACGTGAGTTTCAGCGCACGGTTGTTGCCGATGACGGTTGTACGCTGACGGTCGGTGCGGGCGTGATGTTTGCGCGCCTGGTCAACGATGCCCTGTCGCGTAGCCTCTCGGGCCTTGAGTTTGCCGTTGGCATCCCTGGTTCGGTCGGCGGTGCGATATCTATGAATGCAGGCACACGGACCGAGTGGATTGGCTCGCTGGTTGAGGATGTCGTAACGTTTGACCCGGCATCCGGTATCAAGCATTATGCGGGGTCCGAGATCACTTGGGGCTACCGAGAATGTAGCCTTCCCCGCAATGAGATCATCCTCGAGTGCGTGCTCAAGCTTAAACCGGCGCCCAAGGCCGACATTCGCGAGCGCATGGAACGGTACCTGACGAGGCGCAAGCGTACGCAGCCCATGGGTCGCGCATCCTGCGGGTCGGTCTTTCGTAACCCGCCCGATGCGAGTGTGGGCAAGCTTATCGAGGATTGTGGATTAAAGGGTTTTTCGATTGGCGGCGCGGAAGTTTCGCCCGTTCACGCTAATTTTATCGTTAATAACGGAACTGCCTCGGCCGATGACATTGCCGCGGTTATCAGACATGTGCACGGAAAGGTGAGGGAGGCGTATGGCATCGAGCTCAGACCGGAAGTTAAATTCCTCGGCTTCTAGAGCATCGAAACCCACCTTCCGCCGCGCCGGAGGGCGTTCCGGCGCGCCTGCCAAACCTCAACGCAATACCGTCGCGCACTCTAAGTCTGTCGGGCATGCTCGACAGACCAGTCGTCCGGTTGTCGGCTCGCAGCTCGGTAATCGTCCGGCCGCAAAAAAGTCCTCGCGTCCCTCGGTGACGTCAAAGCCTGTTATGGGCGCCAAGCCTGCCCGTCCTTTGGCAACTCCTAAGCCCTCGGCAGGAACTAAGGCGGCGCGTCCGGGTCGCACGCTGGGCGCATCGAAACCGCGCTCGCTGACATCGGTGCCGGCTACCGCCAAGAAGCCTTCGGGTAAAAAAGGCGTCAACCCGTTGTCTTCACTTAGGGCGATGGCAAATAAAACGTCAGACGCCGCTTCTGTCGTTACAGGCAAAGGCAAAATCGTGGGCGGCGTTTTGGCCGTCTTGGCCGTGCTCGTCGTCGTTGCCATCGTGGTGATTAACTCTGGATTGTTTACCGCCACTGATATTCAGATTCAAGGCAGCGAGCACGTGACGAAGCACGATGCTATCCAGCTGATCGATTTGCCCGAGGGAACGTCGCTTTTTAACGTCGATCCCGACCAGATTACCGAGGACCTCAAGCAGAATCCGTGGGTCTCGGGCGTGGATGTCCAGCGTCAGTTCCCGCATACGCTCATCATTACGCCGATGGAGCGCAAGGTCATCGCAATTGCCTATATCAGCTCCGATGACCTTGCCTGGGCCATCGGGGATGATGACACCTGGATCGCCCCGCTGTCGACGTCGGTCGAAGTGGATGACCAGGGCAACGTCATCACGACGGGGCAGGGCTCAAATACCCTGACCGGCATTGATGCCGCGCTGGCGCTCGCTAAGCACTATGGCGCGGTGTTGTTGACTGATGTCTCGGCGGATGTCGCTCCGGTTTCCGGCCAGGCGGTGAGCTCCAAGGCCGTTAAGGCTGGCTTGGATTATGTGCGTGGTTTTTCGAGCGAGTTCTTGGGACAAGTCAAGGATATTTCCACGCCTTCGGTCGAAGCCATCTCGGCAAACCTCAATAACGGCATTGAGGTGTCGCTGGGCGATTCGAACGATATCGTCAAGAAGGAGCGCGTAGTCACCAAGCTGCTTTCGCAGGTAGAGGGCGTAACGTATATCAATGTGCGCTCTCCGGGTAACTATACATTTAGGAACGCTCCGACCTCGTAGCGCTGGTTGATGCTTTGTTGAGGGGCCATACCACGCCGTTTATCTGGTTTGTTTGGTTTTCACGGTCAATTATTTGACTGATACGTTCATAATGTGCAAACATAATACGGTTTACCTTTGCATTTACTTTCAACCTGAAGGTTAATGTGCGCAGGGGTCGACCCATGCTATGGCTATAACCTTTGTTCGGAGGACCGACATGCACGAGACAGAGATCAACAACTACCTTGCCGTCATTAAGGTGGTCGGCGTCGGCGGCGGCGGTACCAACGCGGTCAATCGAATGATCGAAGAGGGCATCCGCGGCGTCGAGTTTGTTGCCATCAACACCGATGCTCAGGCACTCGCGATCTCTGATGCCGATATCAAGGTGCACATCGGCACCGACCTTACCCGCGGCCTGGGCGCCGGCGCCAACCCCGAGGTTGGCCGCAAGGCTGCCGATGAGTCCCGCGACGACATTGCCGAGGCGCTCGCTGGCGCCGACATGGTGTTCATCACCTGCGGCGAGGGCGGTGGCACCGGTACCGGCGCCGCTCCCATCGTTGCCGATATCGCGATGAACGAGGTCGGTGCGCTGACCGTCGCCGTCGTGACCAAGCCCTTCACCTTCGAGGGCCGTAAGCGCAAGAAGAGCGCCGAGGAGGGCATTAAGACCCTCTCCGATTGCGTCGACACCATGATCGTCATCCCTAACGATAAGCTGCTCGACATCGCCGAGAAGAAGACCACCATGCTCGAGGCCTTCGCGATTGCCGATGGCGTCCTTTCCCAGGGCACCCAGGGCATCACCGACCTCATCACCGTCCCCGGTATCATCAACCTGGACTTCGCCGATGTTAAGACCATCATGAAGCAGGCCGGTACCGCCATGATGGGTATCGGTACCTCTTCTGGGGATACCCGTGCCGTCGACGCTGCCCAGCAGGCCATCTCCAGCCCGCTGCTCGAGAGCTCCATCGATGGTGCCACACGCGTGCTGCTCTCCATCGCCGGTTCCAAGGACCTGGGCATCCAGGAGATCAGCGACGCCGCCGACGTTGTCGCCAACGCCGTCGACCCCGAGGCCAACATCATCTTCGGTACCGTTGTCGACGAGTCCCTGGGCGATCAGGTGCGTATCACCGTCATCGCTACGGGCTTCTCCGACTCCAACGTCAACCGTCAGGATGAGCTCTTTGCCGCTCAGCAGTCTCAGAGCAAGGCCGCTGCTTCCGCTGAGCCGCAGCGCACCGCTCCGGCCACCAGCCCGGCTCAGGCCGCTCCGACCCGCAACGTCGGTGGCACCGAGCTTCCTAACTTCGGCAACGATCAGTTCGAGCTTCCCGACTTCCTGAAGCGCGGTAGCTTCTAAGTCGTTCTTTGCATTGTTGTGCACAGGGGCGTGTCCGTATGGACGCGCCCTTTTTATTTCGACTTTGTAAACTAGAACCTCCAATCTCTTTACGTTCCCTTTACGATTGCCTCCAGCGCAGCAGGTATCCTTTTAGAGAAGTATGACAGCCGTATAAACGCGGGCTGTAGCGGCGATGCCGCGGTACTTGTGTTATTAGGAGGCTTTAGTATGGCAGCACGTGCGGACAACGTTTCGCGTGTCGACCATGATGGAGTTACGTTGGTGGAAGGCGCGACATCCGATGTTCGCTTTGCCTTCACCGAGCGCGCCGGTGGTGTTTCCGAAGATGCGTACTCCTCACTCAACTTGGGCTCGCATGTTGGCGATGACCCCTTTGCTGTTCAAGAAAATCGTCGTCGCGCGCTCGAGGCTATGGGTGCCGCCGAGTGCGAGCACAACCTGCTCGTTCCCAATCAGGTCCATGGTGACCATATCGTTGCGGTGACCTCGAACGGCGCCGATGACCTTGAGGACGTCCGCGAGCAGATTGCCGAGGGCTGCGATGCCATCGTCTGTACGGCGCATAACGTGCCCGTGCTGCTCTGCTTTGCCGACTGCGTTCCCGTGGTGCTGGTGGCCCCTGGCGGATTTGCCGTGGTGCACTCCGGTTGGAAGGGTACGATTGCACGTATTTCCGCCAAGGCGTGCCAGGCGCTTTGCGATGCTGCCGGCTGCGATGCGAGCGACGTTTCCGCCTATATCGGCCCCCATATCTTGGGTGACGAATATGAAGTATCCCAGGAGCTCATGGATCGCTTTGCCGCCGAGTTCTCTTGCATCGATGCGAGTACCTCTCGCATGCTCGATCTTTCCGCTGCCATTCGCGAGGCGCTGGTAGATGTCGGTGTCGACGCGGATAATATCGTGGATACCCAGCTTTCGACCGTGCGTCAGAACGACCGCTTTTATTCCTACCGTAACGAGGACGGCACCTGTGGGCGCCATGCTGCGATCGGCGTGATGCTATGAGAAAGATCGTATCGGTCCTGAGCGCCGCTGTGCTTACACTTACGCTGTGCGCCTGTTCTTCGGGATCTTCTACCTCTTCCATTACTGTCGCTGGCTCCACGACCTGCCTTCCTATCGCCGAGATTGCGGCCGAGGGCTTTAAGGAGGAGACCGGCATCGACGTGCTCGTTTCCGGTTTGGGTTCTTCCGCTGGCATCGAGGCCGTCAGCGCCGGCACGGCCGATATCGCCAGCTCGTCCCGTGGACTCAATGCCGACGAACAGGATCTGGGCCTGACTCCCATCGTCATTGCCCACGACGGTATCGCGGTCATCGTGAACGACGATAACCCGGTCGATAACCTCTCGACCGAGCAGCTCCGCGATATTTACGCCGGCAAGATCACCAACTGGAAAGAAGTCGGTGGCGAGGACCTGAGGATTCAGGTTATCAACCGAGATGAGGCGTCCGGCACGCGTGAGGCCTTTCGCACCATCGTGATGGACGGCACCCCCTTCGATCGCCGCTCGGCCGTTCTTTCGGGCACGGGCCAGGTGCGCGACGTGGTATCTCGTTCGCGCGGAGCCATTGGCTACATTTCGCTGGGCTTCGTCGATAGCCTCAACGCCAAGACCTCGGTCAAGGCCGTCTCGGTCAATCATGTTGAGGCGTCCGAGAAGACGGTCGCGAGCGGCGGCTATCCCATCTCGCGCGACCTTTACTTCTTTGTTAAGGGTGCGCCTTCGCAGCAGGCGCAGGATTACATCGACTACGTGACGTCCGAAAAGATGGACAAGCAGATTCGCGAGGCGGGCTTTATCCCCGTCACCAACGACGAGAAGGGGAGTGAGTAGCATGGAAGCACAGGAAAACTCCCAGACTGAGCAGAATGTTCAGACGCCCAAGAAGCGCGAGCTGGCGCTCGTATCGCGCAGTACCTATATCAAGGAGAAGGCGCTGCAGTGGATCTTCTTTGCCTGCGCGTTCTTGGCGGTCGTTACCGTCATCCTGATTTTTGTCTTTACCACGTACTCGGCGCTGCCCGTCTTTACCGACATCGGTCTGGCGGACTTCTTTAGCTTTACGTGGGCGCCCTCTGAGGGCCACTACGGCATCATGTCGCTGCTTGCCGGCTCAGGTCTGGTGACCGTCGGTGCGCTCGCCATGGGCGTGCCGCTAGGTGTGGGTACGGCCGTATACCTGGTCGAGATCGCCGGCAAGCGCGTGCGCAAGCTCATCAGCCCTGCCGTCGACCTGCTGGCGGGCATACCCTCCATCATCTACGGCTTCTTTGGCATGATCATCATCCGCCCGTTTATCGCACAACTGACCGGCGGCCTTGGTTTTGGTGCGCTGACGGCGTGGTTCGTGCTTGCCATCATGATCGTCCCTACCATCACCACGCTCACCATCGATGCTCTCAATTCCATTCCCATGGGCATTCGCGAGGCATCGTATGCCATGGGCGCCACCAAGTGGCAGACCATCTATAAGGTCGTGTTACCTGCCGCCAAGCTGGGTATCGTGGATGCCATCGTGCTGGGTATGGGCCGTGCCATCGGCGAGACCATGGCCGTGCTCATGGTCGTAGGTAACGCCCCGGTTATTCCCGACAGCATTGCGAGCCCCATCTCGACGCTCACGAGCCAGATTGCGCTCGACATGAGCTATTCCTCGGGTCTGCACCGCTCGGCGCTGTTCGGTATGGGCGTGGTCCTGTTTATCATCTCCGCCACGCTGGTGGGCATCGTCCGCCTGATTTCCAAGAAGAAGAGGGGGTAGGCTATGTCCGATTCCGTTGACACGACGGTCGATACGACCTCGTCGCGCGAGCGCATCAAGCGTGCCCTTTCCCACGGCAAGAAGGGCCGCATCAACAAGGACCTGTCCAACAAGATCATGCTTGGCGTGTTTCGTGCCGCTGCCTACATCACCACGCTGGTGCTGGTCGCTATCATCGCCTACGTGGTCATTAACGGCCTGCCACATATCTCGCTTGACTTTATCTTCGGTTGGCCCCAGGGCGTCAACGCCGAGGGCGGAATTTGGCCCACGATCGTCTCAACCGTCTACGTGACGGCGCTCGCCATGCTTATCTGCACGCCGATCGCTGTGCTGGCAGCCGTCTATCTGGCCGAGTACGCCAAGCAGGGCAAGGTCGTCGAGCTCATCCGCTACGCTGCTGACGCTTTGGCCTCGGTGCCCTCCATCGTTATGGGCCTGTTTGGCTACGCCTTGTTTGTCGAGGCCATGGGCCTGGGCCTTTCGATGGTCTCTGCCGCTCTGGCACTCGCGCTCTTGATGCTTCCCATCGTCATGCGCACCACCGAAGAGGCCATTCGCGCCGTTCCGCGCTATATCCGGTGGGGTGCGTACGGCCTGGGCGCCACCAAGTGGCAGGTCGTCTCCAAGATCGTGCTTCCTTCTGCCTTTGGCCGTATTGCCACGGGTATCGTCCTCGCCATCGGCCGTGCCATTGGCGAGACCGCGGTGGTGCTCTACACCATGGGCCAGGCCATCAATCTACCTATTTCGCCGCTCGATTCCGGCCGCCCCATGACGGTTCACCTGTACCTGCTTGCCAACGACGGCATCAACATGAACGCAGCCTATGGCACCGCGCTCTTGCTGATGGTGATCATTTTGGCCTTCAACCTGTTTGCGCGCTTCCTGTCGCGCAAGCGCCGCTAGTTAAGGAGTCCCATGTCCGTCTATCAGTCCGCTCCCACGCTGGAGCAAGCGGCCATTACGGCCAAGGATTTCAACTTTTGGTACGGTGACTTTCATGCGTTGACGGGGCTCGACCTCAACATCGCCAAAAACGCCATCACCTCCTTCATTGGCCCATCGGGCTGCGGCAAATCGACGTTTTTGCGCTGCATCAACCGCATGAACGACCTGATCGAGGGTACGCGCGTCGAGGGCACCATGACGCTCGACGGCAATGATATCTATGCCGAGGGTGTCGACCCGGTCGACCTCCGTCGTCGCGTGGGCATGATCTTTCAGCAGCCCAACCCGTTTCCTAAATCCATCTACGAGAATGTCGCCTTTGGCCCTCGTCTGCAGGGCGTGACTAGCAAAAGCGACCTCGATGACATCGTGGAAGAATCGCTCAGGCGCGCCAACCTCTGGAAAGAGGTATCCAATCAGCTCAACAAGGATGGTTTGGCGCTCTCGGGCGGTCAGCAGCAGCGTCTGTGCATCGCGCGCGTGCTTGCGGTGCAACCCGATGTCCTTCTGATGGACGAGCCCTGCTCCGCCATCGACCCCACGTCCGTCTCTAAGGTCGAGGATCTGATGGCCGAGCTAGCGCCCGAGATGACGATTATCATCGTCACGCATTCAATGCAGCAGGCAGCTCGTATCAGCGACTACACCGCATTCTTCTTGCAGGAAGTTGCCGGCGAGCCCGCCACGCTCATCGAGTATGGTCAAACCGACGCGATCTTCACCAGCCCGGTGGACTCGCGGACGGAAGACTATATCACCGGCCGCTTTGGCTGATCGGCGCGACTAGTCCCAAGCCGATCGGACCTGGTCCGGTGCGTATTCACTGTGCGGGCGGCATGACCGCACCCAACTGATTGGAGTGAACCATGCGCAAACTGTTTTCCCGTCAGCTCGTCGAGGCCCGTCACGAGATGCTGAGCATCTATGAGGCCGTCGATCTGGCCCTCCACGATGCCGTTAAGGCCTATGTGACCGACGACCGCAAGCTCGCCACCAAGACCAAGAAGCGCACGCTTTCGATTGACGCGCGCTGCGCTAACCTGGAGGCCGTGTGCTACAACCTGATCGCCACGCAGTCACCGGTCGCCTCCGACTTCCGCTTGCTGCAGACGATTATCTACGTCGACTTTAACCTGCAGCGCATGACCGATAAGGTTCGCCAGATCTGCCGCGCCACGCGTCATATGATCAAGGCCGACATCTCGCTGCCCCAGGAGCTCGTCGGTACGGTCGAGGCCGAGGCTGAGGCCGTCTACCAGGTGCTGGGCTCTTCGCTTTCTGCGCTCGTCACTAACGACATGTCCATCATCTGCAGCCTGGCCGTCGAGGACGAGCCGGTGCATGCGGCGTACGAGAAGTTCTTCCGCACCTTTAACCGCATGGACACGGGCGATTTTATGGACGACGACAGCAACTATGACGACCTGCGCCGCGCCATCATGGTTTCGCGCTACCTCGATCGCATCGCCTCGATTTCCATCGATGCCGCCTGCCGTCTGACCTTCCTGTTGACTGGTCAGCGCATGAATGCCGGCGATATCGCCCGCACTGATGAGGATGAGCTCGAGAGCATGCGCGTGCCTTCGGGCGAGGGTGTTATCATGAGGCCCGCCGTCGACGCTCGCTACGTTGCCAAGGTGCCCGCTAACGAGGTCAGCGAGGGTCTTCGCTACCTGCTCGATCATCTTGAGGATGAGGACGATGGCGAGGACGACGAGGAGTAAGTAACCCCGTTCGTCGAAAGATTGTAAATACCTAAGTGAGCGCGGCCTTGCACATGCGGGGCCGCGCTCTTGCGTTAGCATGGGACTACTTGTTTGGCTGTCAGCGGAGGCGATTAGCAATGGATAACTATTTGGACTTGATGCGCGCTCGCCGCGAGCAGATTCTGGAACGTTTTTATGCGGCGCTCGATCGCGCAGGCCGTCCCCACGACGCCGCGCGCCTCATTGCCGTGTCCAAGACCGTTGGTGTCGATGAGACCGTTGCCGCCATCCAGGCGGGGTATCGCCATTTTGCCGAGAACCGCCCGCAGGAGCTGGTTCGCAAGCTCACGGGTCTGGCGGAGCATCCGGAGCTGCCCGAGGTGCGCTTCGATATGATCGGCAACCTGCAGACCAATAAGATCAATGCGGTGCTGGGCTCAGCCGAGCTGATTCACTCGGTGGGTTCGCTGCATCTGGCGCAGGCGATCTCGAGCCGTGCTGTCCGCAAGATTGAGGCAGGCGAGCTCGCCGGCCCCCAGCGTGTGCTCATCGAGGTCAATGTGAGTGGTGAGGAGTCGAAGGGAGGCTTTTCGCCCGATGAGATTCGCGCCGCCGCGGGTGAGCTTGCGGAACTTGAGGGAATTTGCGTGCAGGGGCTTATGACTATGGCGCCCCGGGGGAATAAGGATGTGGCACGCCGCACCTTTGCGGGGCTTCGTGAGCTGAGGGATGAGCTGGAGGCGGCGCATCCCGATTTGAACCTGCCTGAGCTTTCCTGCGGCATGAGCGAGGACTTTGAGTCTGCCCTTGAGGAGGGCTCTACGCTCGTTCGCCTGGGCAGGGTAGTATTTAGCCCGGAGTTTGCAGTAAAATAAGGCTCTGAAGTGCGCACTGATTATCGGGGCGCCTGCACTAAACCGCGAGAGGACACAACCATGGGCTTCCTTGACGAGATTAAAAATAAAATGCACCTGGGCGGCCAGCAGGGTTACGACCAGGGTTATGGCCAGGACGACGACTACGGCTACGATGACGGCTATGACGATAGTTATCAGGGCAACGGCTACAGCGGTGCTTCGGGCGAGGGCTTCTACACCCAAGACGAGCCGAGCAACGGCCTGCTTGGTCAGACGCGCCGCGGTGAAGCTGAGTCGGTTGCCGTGTATACGCGCTCCGGTCAGCTGGTCGGCGATGACTCCCGCCATGCCACGACGTATAATCCGCCTTCGCGCTCGCAGGACAGTGTTGCGAGCGGTTATCGTCCTGGTGCCTATGACACGCCGTCGAGCTACGCCGAGAACACCCGCGCCCGTGCCGCCGCTGCGCCCGCGCCTGCACCGAGCGATGCCTCGGCCTATGCGAGCAATATCATCAACGCCACACCGCAGCTGCCGGCCTATGTCCTGCGCCCCGAGAGCTATGACGACGTGGAGACCGTGGTGCGCCGCGTTCGCACCAAGCAGCCTGTCGCACTGATTTTTGTGGGCGTACGCACCGAAGTTGCCAAGCGCGTCTTGGACTTCTCTTACGGCTTTGCCTGCGGTCTGGGTGCCACGGTCAAGGAGGTGGGCGACCGCGTGTTCATGGTGCTGCCCGCCGGTTGCGAGGTCAAAGATTCCGATCTCAAGAAGCTTCGTGCGGACGGCTACCTTAAGTAAAGACAAGACGAGGAGATTCCCATCAACATCTACACTATCGTCCAGCTGGTCAACACGCTGTTCAACTTCTATTCCACGCTTATTGTCGTCTACTGCTTTATGACGTGGATTCCCATGAAGCAGGGTGGTTTGCTTCAGGATATTGCCGCGGTGCTTGATAGCGTGTGCGGTCCGTGGCTCAACCTGTTCCGTCGTTTCATCCCGCCGATGGGCGGTATCGATTTTTCGCCGGTCGTTGCGATTATTGCGTTGCAGTTGGTGCAGAGGCTGGTTCTGCAGCTTCTTATAGGTATACTCGTGTAGAACTGACTTAGTAACTTACGTCGGGCGTGTAGCGCCGAGGCGATGAAAAAGGAGACTTGTTATGGCTATTACCCCTGCAGACATCCAGGCTCAGACTTTCTCTGAGGCCAAGCGTGGCTACGATCCTGCCGAGGTCGACGTCTTCTTGGAGACGCTGTCTTCCGAGGTTGACGCTATGCTCGCTAAGATCGTCGACCTTAAGGGTCGTCTGACTGCTACCGAGCAGCAGCTTGCCGATGCGCAGGCTCAGCTTGCCCAGGCTCAGGATGCCCCCGCCCAGGCCGTTCCTGCCGCCCCCGTGGCTGCTCCCGCCCCTGATTTCTCCGCTCAGGAGCGCCAGATTTCCGCTGCCCTGATCGCTGCCCAGCAGACCGCTGAGACCATCGTCAACGATGCCAATGAGAACGCTGAGCGTATCCGCAACGAGGCTGACGCCAAGGCACGCGAGGTTATCCGCCAGGCTCTGACCGAGAAGCAGGCCGAGCTCGAGGAGATCGATCGTCTCAAGGCTTCCCGTGAGGAGTTCAAGGCCGAGTACCTCAAGCTCATCCAGCACTTCATGGACGATGCCCAAAACTCCTTCCCGGCCGACCTCATGGCCTCCACGCCGGTCGGTTCCGCCGCTTCTCCTGCGGTGACTGTTCCCGCCGAGCCGCTGCCCGTCGCTGACCCGGTTGTCCCCGTGGCCGATCCCTTCGCCCCGATCGACAACTTCGCTGCCGACGACCTGGACTAACATTCGGCCTACAATTTAGTGCCTAGAAAGGACCCGCAGCTTGCGGGTCCTTTTTTATGACTGTACCGGGGCGCGCAACATAAAAAACCGAGCCCTGCACATAGTGGCGCAGAACTCGGCGAACCGGTGAGCGGTCAAGGATAGGTTTTAGGGCATGTCCCAAAATCTAC
Organism: Coriobacteriaceae bacterium; assembly: GCA_902363125.1. GTDB lineage: Bacteria > Actinomycetota > Coriobacteriia > Coriobacteriales > Coriobacteriaceae > Collinsella. Next base: position 104,390 of record CABIZD010000007.1, on the reverse strand, counting down.
TTGAGGAGGAAGTCGGAGAGGGGAATGGTACGGGCCTCGCGATGCTCGGGATCGGCGATGTGGTCGGCAGGATATCCGCAGACGAGCATGTGATAGGGATAAACGCCTTTGGGCAGGTTGAACTGCTCCTGTGCCACCTCGGGCTTAAAATGGCATACCCAGCACGTTCCCAGGCCCTGCTCGGTGGCCTCCATCATCATCTGATCGCACACTATGGACGTATCGATTTCACTGGAATTCATCTGGTCATACGGGCGCACCCAAGCGTCTTCGGTAACGCTACAAATAAGGAAGATGAGCGGAGCGCCAAAGATAGATCCATCACGAGCAAACCGAGGCTGACAAGCAGCAGCCTTCTCCAGAAGCTCAGGCGTATCCAACACCATCACACGGGTTGGATGATTATTACAAGCAGAAGGAGCAATACGCCCAGCCTCAACAATGGCATCCACCACAGCCTGCTCAACAGAACGGTCCTCAAACGAACGACAAAAATACCGACCACGAGCCAGATCCAAATAACTCACAACCAAGACCTCCAAATTCAACGAATCAATCCAAAGTAAAACAAAGGGTACCCAAAGCCCCATCCACCCAAACGTTTAAGGCGGTCCCAAAGTTCCCAATCGGGTCCAAAGGCCCCGCCAACAAAAGCCCCATCGCTTTCAAAGTATCAGCCAAAGTTCCCAATGGTGGTACGTAAGGCGAAGGGCCGGCACCTGTTTACTTTCGAACGACTCTGCCATGCAGCCGGAGTGAGAAAGCAAACAGGTGCCGGCCCTTCGCCGCCGGGACACGTACCCCCAATTAACTGTTCTTCATGACAATCGAATCCACGACATCGGCCACGTTCTCGCAGCAGTCGGCGCAGTACTCCAGGAAGGCGTAGACGTCACGCCAGGCGATGACCTCGAGCGGATCCTTGCCGTTGACGTGCAGGTTGCGCATGGCGTTGATATAGAGCTCGTCGGCCTCGGACTCGATGGTGTTGATCTGGATGACCAGCTCGCGCAGGGTCTTGGACTTGCGGTAGTTGGGAAGCTCGACCATAAGGTCCTTCATGGCGCGGCAGGCGTCGGTCACCTTGTGGGCGATCACGATGGCGTCGGGATGGATGCCCTGAATGTTGGTGAAGTAGACGCGCTGCACGACGCCCTCGATGCGGTCGAGCACGGTGTCGAGTGAGCAGCTCATCAGATCCAGATCCTCGCGCTCGAGCGGGGTGATAAAGGCCGTGAGCAGGGCGTCTTCAAGCTCATGGTGCTTCTTGTCGGCCGCATGCTCGATTGAGTGCATCTTGTCGAGCATATCGTGAATCTTCGCGGGATCGAAGTTCTCGAAAATCTTGGTGAGCAGCTCGGCAGCCTGTACGGCTAGGTCGGCGCAGGCAACGTAGTTGTCAAAATAGAACGAATCGGGTTTCTTTGCCATGAGTGGGTCCTTTCGAGGCGAAGACGGGTGGGCGAGGTAATGCAGTCCGGATGGACGTTCGGTTTGACTAGATGAACATCATGAACAGCTTGGCCATGACAAAGCTGATGAGTCCGCAGGCGGGGAAGGTGAAGAACCAGGTGAACATCATGTCCTTGACGACGCCGAAGTTGATGGCCGAGAGGCGCTTGACGGCACCGACGCCCATGATGGCGCAGGTCTTGATGTGCGTGGAGGACACAGGGATGCCGGTAAGGGTGGCAAGCAGCAGGTTCGTGGCACCCGCGAGGTCGGCAGAGAAGCCCTGATACTTCTCGAGCTTAACCATGCTCTGGCCGACGGACTTGATGATGCGCTCGCCGCCCACGCTGGTGCCGATGCCCATAGTGGCCGAGCACAGCAGCATAATCCAGATGGGGATGCCTGCATCGCCGACGCTCGTCTGGCCGCTGGCAAAGGCCACGCCTAAAAAGAGCACGCCGATGAACTTCTGTCCATCCTGCGCGCCGTGCATAAAGCTCATGGCCGCAGCGCTCGCGATCTGAGCGTATTTAAAGAAGACATTGGCACGTCGCCTGTTGGCGGCGACGAAAAGAATCGAGACGAGCTTGCACAGGACCCAGCCCATGACAAAGCCCAGGCCGATGGAGAGCGCCAGGCCGTAGATGACCTTCATCCACTCGTGGACGTTGACGCTGCTCGCACCGCCGAGGGCGATGGCGGCACCGGTCAGGCCGGCGATAAGGCTGTGGCTTTGCGAGGTGGGGATGCCAAAACGCGACGCTGTGGCGCCGTAGACGACGATGGAGAACAGCGCCGCGCATAGGCAGGCGAGCGCCATGGTGCTGTTTCCGCCAAAGTCGACGATATGTGAGATGGTGTTGGCGACGCTCGCGTTAAAGTGCGTCATGATGAGCACACCGAGGAAGTTGAATGCGGCGCTCATGAGAATGGCGGCGCGGGCGGGCATGCAACGCGTAGTGACGCAGGTCGCGATGGCGTTGGGCGCGTCGGTCCATCCATTGACGAAGATGGCGCCCAACGCGAGGATCACGGTGACGGCAAGGACTGGGTTCGACACAATTTGGCCGAGGAAGGTTGAGAACGTTACGTCCATATATGGGCTTTCTCGAAGTTTGCAGACACGTTACAAAAACATGATAAATCGTATCACCTCCTGCGGGTCTCTTTACCGAGTTCTGATGGGAGAAGTGAACTTTTTGGCACTAAAATTGAATATTAGCCCTGTTGACCGCGGGTGTTCTTTTTGCTAACACGCCATGCGGACACGTGCGATTACTACGACACTCCAAAACCACAGTCTGTTCGCTTTACAACATGCAAACATGCGTTCGATAATAGGAGGCATGGAATATCGACAGACAGACGGCAAAACTCGGCGCGTACACAAGCAGTATGTGGACGTCGTGGCTCGCATCCTCGCGGGCGGACAAGTCGTGCCGGTTACCGTCTGCTGGGTCGACGGTCGCTGCTTTACGATTGACGAGATTGTCTCGTCCACGGGCTTTGGCTTAACGGTTCACGGTGTTCGTACGGCGACCTATAAGGTGCGTTTTGGCGGGCACGCGACCGAGTTGTATCTGGAGGACCAGACGCGCGAGCGGGCGGACGGCTCGCAGGCACACGTGATGCGTTGGTGGGTCTGGGCCTTTGATCGCACGCTCGAGGGCGAGCGCCGTAGGTAAGGACGTACGGCATTCGGGTACAATGACAGGAATCTTGTCAGCTACTGCGCTGTCGCGGCGCTTTTGAAAGGACGAAATTATGAACGATATTCAGGGCTATCAGAACGGCCCCATCGAAACCGGCGCAAGCCGTGCCAAGGAGATGTCGCCGCGCGCGTACAACCTTGCCATGTCTGCCCTCATCTTCTTGGGCTTTTGTGCCATGGGCGCTGGTGCTTACTTTACGAGCACCATGGCGTTTGCCCGCATGATGATGAGCGGCGCCGCCCTGCCACTGGTCTTTGGCTCGTTTATTTTGACCATCGTCGGCATGGTCATGATGTCGGCCGCCGCCAGTAAGCAGTCCGTGGGCCTGTCCCTTGTGGGCTACGTAATCTTTGCGAGCACCTTTGGCCTGACCGCGTCGTTTGGCCTTGCCAACTACGACCTGCCCACCATCAACACTGCCTTTATCGCCACGGCCGCCATCACCTTTGTCTTTGGCGCCTTGGGCGTGACGTTCCCCAAGTTTTTCCAGCGCGTATATGGCATCGGTTTTGGCATTCTGCTCGCCACTATTCTGGTTGAGATCGTGCTGATGTTCATGGGCGTCTCGCAGACCATCACCGATCTGATCGTAATCGTGGTGTTCGCCGGCTTTATTGGCTACGACACCTATGTTGCCACGACGGTGCCGCCTACGCTGCCCAACGCCGTGCTCATGGCGTCCAATCTGTTCGTGGACATTATCAACGTGTTCCTGCGCATCCTGAACATCCTTGGCCGTCGCGACTAGTGGCGAATTGCGGCGGTGCTTGCCGTGCGTGTAAATCGATGCGAAAGGCGGTCCTTCGGGGCCGTCTTTTTTGTACTCGGCGGGGTATCATGGATGGGAAAAGCCGATAGCGGCAGCGACAGGAAAGGTGACCACTTATGGCAGACGTCGACAACAGGAACCGTAACCGCAGGTCCAACCGAGCGGGTCAGCCCAATCCCAAGCGCGAGGCCCGTGCCAAGGCCGCCGAGCGTCACGTGGCAACTGTGTCCGAAGCGTGCGCCAAGGATATCGAGCGTTCGCTTGCCGGCGTGTGCGAGTTCGATGGTATGCCTGCCGGTTTTGTCGCGGCGATGAAGGCCAAGGTTCAGAGTGCTGTGGCCGCCGAAGAACAGGTTGCCGAGGACGTCGAGGGCGCGGAGGCTGCCGAGACCGAGACGGCGCCCGAGACCGAGGCAGCGCCTGAGCCTGCCGAGGAAATCGCCGAAGCTGAGTCCGCGCCTGCTGAGGAGCCCGCTCCGGTTCTGCCTGAGGTCACCGTGCTCGATGCCTCCGCCACGCAGGCCATCCTGGACAACGGTCGTGGCTATGCGCAGTTCTGCGACATGGCCGTGCTCGCCTTTGCCTCGTTCACCAACCCGGGCGGTGGCTACATCCAGGGCTATCTGGGCCAGGAGGCCACGCTGTGCGCCGATTCGTATCTGTACAACGTTCTCGATAAGCAGCGCAAATGGTACGGCGAGAACCGTCGCCGCAACATCAACTGCGAGCTTTACCGCAACCGTGCGCTGGTGGTGCCTGCGGTGCGCTTCGACCGCAACCACGTGCATGCATACGCCGACGTGATCGTGGCCGCCGCGCCCAACGTTAAGCGCGCCCGCCAGGAGTATCGCGTGAGCGACGATGCTCTGCTGGACGCCCTGCGCGACCGCATTCGCTTTGTGCTTGCCATCTGCGACGAGCTAGGTCGCGAGAAGCTCGTGCTGGGCGCTTGGGGCTGCGACAACAACGGCTTTGACGCAGAGGCCGTGGCCGAGCTCTTCCGCAAGGAGCTCGCGTCGGGCGACTTTAAGGTCAAGCAAGTCTTCTTTGCCGTGCCTTCTACGCGCTGGGATGAGGATTTTGCCAAGTTCGAGCACGTGCTGGCAAACTTCCCCGAGCGCAACGAGGAGTCCTATGCCCAGGTTGCCGCTCGCGCTGCGGCAGCTCGCGCCGCCGAGCAGACCCAGGCTGCTACCGAGGATGATGAGGACGAGGACGATTGGCGCAAGTACCTGTAATCGGTACGTGCTGACAGATAGGTCGAGCCGGCGGGAGAGGCTGCTTCCGTCGGCTTTTTACTGAGCGAGGGGCTTACGATGAAAAACGTTCTATGCTTTGGCGACAGCAACACCTATGGTTACGATCCGGCGGGCATGCGCGACGGCACCGCGGTGCGCTATGCGCAGGATGTGCGCTGGTGCGGCGTGGCCCAACGTGACTTAGGCGAGGGCTGGCATGTAATTGAAGAAGGCCTCAACGGCCGCACGACGGTACGCGACGACATGTGCCATCTGGACACCAATCTTAACGGCATCCGCGCACTTCCGATGCTGCTCGAGGCCCATAAGCCGCTGGACGCCATTGTGATCATGCTGGGCACCAACGACTGTAAGACGGTCTTTAACGTGACAGCTTCCGATATCGCCCGTGGCGCCATGGCGCTGATTCGCGCCGTCCGCGCGTTTCCGTGGACCGACGCTGCGCCTTGTCCGCGCATTCTGCTGATGGCGCCTATCAAGATTAAGCCGCAGATCGCCGACGTATATATGACCGATTTTGACGAGCATTCCGTAGAAGCCTCGGAACATTTTGGTGAGTACTACGCGCATGTGGCTGAGCAGTTTGGCTGCGACTTTTTGAATGCCGCCGACTTTGCCGAGCCGGGCGATATCGACTATCTGCATATGATGCCCGAAAGCCATGAGAGCCTGGGTCACGCCGTGGCAGCCAAGCTCCAAGAGATGCTCGGAGAGTAGCGCGACCCCAAACCACCGCAAAGGGGGCGGGCGCCTTTGCGGTGGCTTGGGCTGTGAATCTTAATACTGCCACATGTGGTTGACGGGGCCGGAGCCTTTGCCCATGTCAAAGCCGGCGGCGAGAGCGCCGGTTAGGTAAGCCTTGCCGGCGTTGACGGCGTCGGCAAGATCCATGCCCTGTGCCAATGCGCAGGCGATGGCGGACGAAAGCGTGCAGCCAGTGCCATGTGTGTTGTCGGTCTCGATGCGCTTGTGGCGGAACCACGTGGTGAGCGGATCGCCCAGGTGGTTGCCCTCGTCATCGAGCGGCGCGGGCTCTGCGAGCACATCGTTGGCCTCGTTGACAAAATGCCCGCCCTTAACGAGGGACGCGCAGCCAAAGCGGCGGGTGAGGAGCATGGCAGCGTTTTGCTGTGTGCGCTCGGAGTCGACCTCGTAGTCGAGCAGCGCCATGGCCTCGGGAATGTTGGGCGTGATGACGGTCGCCAGCGGGAACAGGCGACGCGTGAGCGCCTCAGCGGCATCCTCGGCAATGAGGCGAGCGCCCGAAGTGGCGACCATAACGGGGTCGACGACCACGTTGGTTGCGTTCCATGCGCTCAGGCGGTCGGCGATAACTTCGATAATCTCGGTGGACGAAACCATGCCGATCTTGACGGCGCTCGGGCGGATATCGTCAAAAACGGCGTCAATTTGCGCGGCTACGATATCTGGTGAGATATCCTGCACGGCGGTGACGCCCAGTGTGTTTTGCGCTGTGATGGCGGTGATGGCCGTCTCGGCATACAGGCGGTGCGCCGTGATGGTCTTAATGTCTGCCTGAATGCCGGCGCCACCGCTGGAATCGGATCCTGCGATGGATAGAACGGCGGGTACTTTACTGCGATCCATGTTCGCTCCCTTGTCCGGTCGGATTCAAATGGGTCTTTTACCCCGCATTATAAAGATGCCCGGGTCGGCTGTATTCCGAACCCGGGCGGGCGATGCAATCTTTACGCAAATGTAAGCAATTGTTCACAAGTCAACAATAGACGGGCGTTGCAGCAGGCATGCTGGATGGCCTCGTAAAGGCTAGTCCTCCATGCCGAGGTCGATCGTGGTGCCCTCGAAGATCTTGTTGACGGTGCGGACGGCGCACATCTTGCCACACATGGTGCAAGTGCCCTCGGTGGCGGCGGGGGATTCCTCGTAGCGCTTCTTACCGGTGACCGGGTCGAGAGCACACTTCCACATGGCATCCCAGTCGAGTTTGCGGCGTGCCTGGCCCATCTTGTCGTCCATGTCGCGGGCGTGGGGCACCTTCTTGGCGATATCGGCGGCGTGCGCGGCAATCTTGGTGGCCATGAGGCCATCGAGCACGTCCTGGGCGTTGGGTAGGCACAGGTGCTCGGCGGGCGTCACGTAGCACAGGAAGTCGGCGCCCGAGCTCGCGGAGATGGCGCCGCCGATGGCTGCGGTGATGTGGTCGTAACCCACGCCGATATCGGTCACCAGCGGCCCCAGCACATAGAACGGGGCGTTGTGGCACAGGCGCTTCTGTAGCTTCATGTTGGCGGCGATCTCGTCGAGCGCCATGTGACCCGGGCCCTCGACCATAACTTGGACGCCGGCGGCCCATGCGCGCTTGCACAGCTTGCCCAGCTCGATCATCTCGGCGGTCTCGGTGGCGTCGTTGGAATCGTAGAGGCAGCCCGGGCGGCAGGAATCGCCGAGCGAAATCGTCACGTCGTACTCGTGGCAGATTTCGAGCACCTCGTCGTAGAACTCGTAGAACGGATTCTCGTTGCCGGTGACCTCCATCCATCCAAACAGCAGCGAGCCGCCGCGGCTGACGATGTTCATAAGGCGGCCGGTCTCCTTGAAGGTTTTGATGACCGATTTATTGATGCCGCAGTGGATGGTCATAAAGTCCACGCCGTCCTCGGCGTGCGCGCGCACGACCTCGAGCAGATCGTCCTTGGTAAGCTTGACCAGCGGCTTTTCCATGTAGCCGATGGCGTCGTACATGGGGACGGTGCCTACCATGAGCGGCGTCTCGTCGATGAGCTGCTGGCGGAACTGGCGTGTCTTGCCCGAGTTGGAGAGGTCCATGATGGCGTCGGCGCCAAAGTCCTCGGCGATCTTGACCTTCTTCCATTCCTCTGCGGCGTCGGCCTTGTCGCCCGAGATGCCCAGGTTGACGTTGACCTTGGTGGACAGGCCCTCACCGACACCAAAGGCGTGCATGCCCTTTTTGATGTGCACGATGTTGGCGGGAATGGCGATGCGGCCGTCGGCCACGCGCTCGCGGATGTACTCGGGGTCGCGATGCTCGCGCTCGGCGACTTCTTTCATCTGCGGCGTGATCTGCCCGGCGCGGGCGAAGTCGATTTGCGTGACGAGCTTGGGCTCGGTCTGTGTGCTCATTGGCACGGCTCCCTTCGTTGGCATTACCCATATCAGGTTTGCGGGTCAGGGCGGGCGCGCCCAATCTCAGCCTGCCGTCCTGTCCTGCAAGCTCCCCGTTTATGTAATGGGCTCAAGTATAGCCTGAATGGGTACGATTGGGCCAACGAGCGTGCCTGTGGGGAGGCGAACATGGAAGACAAGCATCTATATCGAGAGACGCAGTGGGATGTATCGGCCGAGGAGAGCCGCGCGCACCATGGCCTTGTCGCGATTGGTTTTGCGGTGCTTGCCGTGCTGGTGATTGCCTTTTGTATCTGGACGTTTGGCGGTCGCGGCGGCGCTGCCTGGGAGTTTGAGGCCGACGAGGCCCTGCCGATCATGACGGTGAAGGTCGCGGGCGGTAACACGGTGGCAGCTCCCGGCGACTATTGGTATCCGTGCGATGGATTTGTCCAGCTGCAGCTGAGCGGTGGTTCCATTCCTGGTGAAGAGATCGAGCGCGTGACCTTCGATGCATCGCTTAAGACGCTGTCAGTCGAGCTCAAAGATAAAGGGGATGTGCCCACGACGATGGATATCGCGCTGACGGAATGGCGCCTGGAGCCCCCGTCGGGCGTCAAGGTGTCCGAGGTGGAGCATGTCAAGATTACCTATCAGGACGGCTCGACAAATGAAATTGCCAAAGCCGACGGCTTGGCGGAATAGACGTCGTGCCTAGGTAGCACATTTAAAAGCAGCGGTGGTCCTACAAGGCCTGTTCGTTCAGGAAGACCAAAGTATTTTTATTTGAAAGCTCGGGAAAGTGTCGATAACCAACGTCGAACGCGGTAAGTTCGCTTGCATCCTCGAGCTTGTTTTCTGCCATCCACCGCACCATGGAGCCGCGCGCCTTTTTGCTGGCGGTCGAGCGCTGGATGGGCTTGCCGTTGCGGATACCTTCGCCAAAGAGACATGTGACGACCGTGGCGTCGGTGGTGAGGCAGGGCAGAACGGCTTTGGCGTATTCCGCGCTGGCGAGGTTGACGATCGTAGCGTTGGAGCCCGCCGGAGCGATGACCCGTGCGAGCTTGTCGCCCCAAAACGCGTAGAGGTCTCGGGCATTGTCGACGGCAAGCTTCGCGCCCATCTCCAGCCTATACGGTTCAACGGCATGAAAGGGGCGCACGCATCCGTAAAGGCCCGAGAGGATCCAGAGATGGTTTTGCAGCCAGTCGAGCTGTGCGGAATCCATCACCTCGGGCGCCATGCTTTGGTATTGAATGCCGTGATAGGACATGACGGCAGGGGAGATTCGACGCGCGATATCGGGATCGGCGAGGTCGGCATCGCTCAGGACGGGCATAAATTCGTGAAGCGTATCCAGGCACGTTGTAAGCAGCCTGTCGCTCACATTCCAAAGGGCCTGCAGGCCGCCGCTGCCTTCATTCCGCTCGATATCTAGCAGTGCGCGGTGGAGGCGAGCTGTCTCGCGCACAAAGGGTGGAATGCCCAGGACTTCAAAAGCATCTTGGGCCGCGCGCATCTGCTTGGCGGGCGAAATGATGACCTGCAGCATGGACTCTCCTCTGCCAAAAAGGAAGTTGCGGTGGAATACGGTCTGTTTTGGCCGTTTATGGGCCAGTTTAGTCCGTATTTCACCGCAACTGATGAAGGGTTGGTTAGGCGCGCTCGATGAAGGCCTTGTAGCCGCGATATGCCTCGTAGATATCGGCCTTGTTGGCGACCTCCCACAGGGCGTGCATGGACAGGACGGCAACGCCGGAGTCGATGACGTTCATGCCGTACTTGGCCATGATGTAGGCGATGGTGCCGCCGCCGCCCGCGTTGACGCGGCCGAGCTCGCAGGTCTGGAAGTCCACGCCGGCCTCGTCCATGATGTCGCGGACGAGGGCCACGTACTCGGCGTCGGCGTCGTTAGATCCGCCCTTGCCACGGCTGCCCGTGTACTTGTTAAAGCACAGGCCGCGACCCATAAAGGCTGCGTTCTTGGTCTCGAACTTGCCGGCATAGCCCGGGTCGAAGCCGGCGGACACGTCAGAGGAAAGCATGCGGCTGTGGGCGAGTGCACGGCGCAGGGCCAGCGGGCTATCCTCGCCGGCGAGCGTCATGATCTCGGCGACGGTGTTCTCGAAGAAGCGGCTCGTCATGCCGGTGGCACCCACGGAGCCGATCTCCTCCTTGTCGACGATGAGTGTGATACTCGTGCGCTCCACGTTGGCGACGTCGATCTGGGCGAGCATGGAGGGATAGGCGCAGACGCGGTCGTCGTGGCCATAGCCCAGAATCATGGAGCGGTCGAGGCCCATGTCACGGGCCGGGCCGGCGGGCACGACCTCGATCTCGGCGGAGAGGAAGTCCTCCTCCTCGACGTCGTACTGCTCCTTGAGGATGTCAAGGAACATCTGCTTGACGGGCTCCTTGGGGGCGTCCTTGTCGTCCTCATCAAACTTGACGGGACGGCCGCCCACGATTACGTCGAGGATTTCGGCGTCGATGGCGTCCTTGGCGGGCTTGGCCATCTGCTCGCTCGAGAGGTGGATCAGCAGGTCGGAGATGGTAAAGACCGGGTCGTCTGCCTTGTCGCCGATGTTGATGTCGACGGTGGTGCCGTCCTTTTTGCAGATGACGCCCACGAGTGCAAGCGGGGAAGCGACCCAGTGGTAGCTCTTGACGCCACCGTAGTAGTGCGTGTCGAGGTAGGCCATGTCGCCGGCCTCGAAGGCGGGGTTCTGCTTAAGGTCCAGGCGCGGCGAGTCCACGTGGGCGCCCAGGATGTTAAAACCCTGCTCGAGCGGGGCGGCGCCCAGGTTGACGAGCATGAGGTCCTTGCCGTGATTGGCGACGTACACCTTGTCGCCGGCCTTGAGCGCGCGGCCCTCGGCGATCACGGTCTCCAGATTGACGTAGCCCGCCTCCTCGGCCATCTTGATACCGGTCTTGACGCACAGGCGCTCGGTCTTGTTCTCGCTCAAAAACTGCTTATAGCCGCGGCAAAGCTCCTCGAGCTCCTCGATCTGCTGTGGCGTGTACTTTTTCCATGCGCAGGGACGCTCCATGACGCAGGCTCCTTTCGGATCGATCGTGCTGGTTGATGTACCGTGAGCCATCGTATCACGCGCGGGGCCGCGGCGGCAGGGAAGCCTGAAGTGCAGTGGCCGTGGGGCGGGGAGCGTGTAAACTGGAGTGAGCAAACCGTGCCCAGCCCAAAGCGAGGTATTCAATATGTCTGACAAGCGCCGTACCTTTGCCGTCATCGACGGCAACTCGCTCATGCACCGCGCCTTCCACGCCGTGCCGCCCACCATGAACGCGCCGGACGGTCGTCCCACCAACGCGATCTTTGGTTTTTTGAATATGTTCCTCAAGATGATTGACGCCTTTAATCCCGACGGTGTGGTCGTGGCGTTTGACAAGGGCAAGCCGCGCGTGCGCATGGAAATGCTGCCGCAGTACAAGGCCCAGCGCCCGCCCATGGACCCCGATCTGCACGCGCAGTTTCCCATGATTAAGGAGCTGCTCGCCGCGCTCAACGTGCCGATTTTGCAGTCCGAGGGCTGGGAAGGCGATGACATACTGGGCACTATGGCACGCCTGGGCGAGCAGGCCGGCTGTGACATGCTGCTGGTGACCGGTGATCGCGATATGTATCAGCTCGTGACGGAGCACGTCAACGTGGTCTCGACCCGCAAGGGCCTGTCCGACGTGGCGATCATGACGCCCGAGAGCGTCGACGATCTGTATCACGGCATCACGCCGGCGCTCGTGCCCGACTTTTATGGTCTGAAGGGCGACACGTCCGATAACATCCCCGGCGTGCCGGGCATCGGCCCCAAAAAGGCGAGCGCGCTCATTGCGCAGTACGGTAGCCTGGACGAGGTCATCGCACATGCCGACGAGGTCAAGGGCAAAATGGGCGAAAACCTGCGCGCGCACATCGACGACGCGCTGCTGAGCCGTAAGGTGGCGACCATCCGCACCGATGCGCCCGTTGAGCTCGATTTTGAGGCGACGTCCTTCCCGGCGTTTTCTGCCGATGAAGTTTCCGCGGCGCTGGGTACGCTTGGTATCACCGCCATGCAGAACCGTTTCTTGGCGCTGATCGGCGGCGAGGGCGGGGCTGCTGCCTCCAGTGTGTTTGAGATGCCTACGATGGTTCGCGCGGCCGCGGGCGATGCTGACGCGCTTGGTGCCGTTGCGGCTGAGATTTCCCGCGCGATTGATGCCGACGAGTGGGTCGCCGCCGTGGTGGACGACGACAAGGAAGAGGGCGCGCTCTTTGGACTGACGCGCACGCTGTGGCTGGCGACGTCCAAGGGCCTGTTCGCGCTCGAGGAGGGCGACAGCGGTGCGGCGGCTGAGGTTGAGGGCTTCAACTTCGCCCACGGCGTGATTGCCGGCGTGCTCGCACGTCTGTTTATGGAGGGCCGCGTGGCGAGCCCGGACATGAAGGCGCTGTTGCACGAGCTTTCGCCCATCGATTCTTCTGAGCCCGAGCTCATGGATCCGCTGGCGGTCGATTCTACGCGTATCTTCGATACCGTGGTCGCTGCCTATCTGCTGGATTCCGATCGCTCCGAGTTCGATGAGGCGTATCTGGCCGATACCTATCTGCAGATGGCGCTGCCTGCGGCGCGCGGCGCAGAGGGCGCCGGCGAGGACGCTCCTGCGCCCGCCGCTCGCACGGCGGCCTTGACGCTGGCGCTGGTCGCGCCGTTGCGTGACCGCATGGCCCGCGAGAACGCCGCCAACGTGTTCGATGGCATCGAGATGCCGCTTGTGCCGGTGCTTGCCAAGATGGAGCGCGCGGGCATGCTTGTGGACCCCGACCGCCTGCACAGTCTGTCCGAGGGCCTGGCGACCCAGATTGCCGGGGTCGAGCGCAGCATTCGCGACCTGGCGGGTGACGAGACCTTTAACATCGGCAGTCCCATGCAGCTCTCGCATGTGCTGTTTGACGTTATGGGGCTTCCGACCAAGGGCCTCAAAAAGACCAAGCGCGGCTACTATTCGACCAACGCTAAGGTGCTAAGCGACCTTGCCCGCGACCACGAGATCGTGCGCCTGATTTTAGACTGGCGCGAGAAGTCCAAGATTAAGTCGACCTATCTGGACACGCTAGGTCCGCTGCGTCGTGGCGACGGTCGTGTGCACACCACGTACAACCAGACCATCACCGCGACGGGGCGTCTGTCTTCGAGCGACCCGAATCTGCAGAACATCCCGACGCGCTCGGAGCTGGGGCGTACCGTCAAAACGGCGTTCTCGGCGGGCGAGGGCAGCGTCTTTCTGGCGGTGGACTACTCGCAGATCGAGCTGCGCCTACTCGCGCATCTTTCGGGTGATGAACATCTGGTGCGTGCCTTTAACGAGGGCGAGGACTTCCATGCCGAGACGGCCGCGCGCGTATTTGGCGTTCCCGTGTCCGAGGTAACGCCCGACTTGCGCAGTCGCGCCAAGGCCGTGAACTTTGGCATCGTGTACGGTCAGCAGGCCTATGGTCTGTCGCAGTCGCTGCACATCTCGATGGCCGAGGCGCGTGGCATGATCGACCGCTACTACGAGGCCTACCCGGGCGTGCGCACGTTCCTCGACAACGTGGTGGCGCGTGCCAAGCAGACGGGCTACGCCGAGACCATGTACGGTCGCCGTCGCCATATTCCCGAGCTCAAGGCCAAAAACCCGCAACTCCGCGGCTTTGGCGAGCGCACGGCCATGAACCATCCCATGCAGGGCACCGCAGCGGACATCATCAAGATCGCCATGGCCCGCGTAAGCCGCCGCCTGGAAGAAGAGGGCTTTGCCGCCCACATGATTCTGCAGGTACACGACGAACTGGACTTTGAGTGCCCCGTCGACGAAGTCGAGCGCCTAACCGCCATGGTCCGCGACGTCATGGAGCACGTAGTAGACCTCCGCGTCCCCCTAATCGCCGAAGCCAGCACCGGCATAACCTGGGCCGACGCCAAATAGGGAAGTGCCCACAACCCTAAAGTAACCAAACCAGAAGGGGGCTCCTTGCCAACAAGGAGCCCCCTTCATTCCAAAAAATCAGCCAAGTATCTAGGCGCCAAGACGCCACCCAGACGGCGAGCAAGTCACCCAAGGACCTGGCCGGGCGAGGCGGGTAAGTTTTTCGTAGATTCCGCACGAGCCGGAAAGCACTTAATGTGCTTTCCGAGCGAGCCCAGGACCTGACCGAGCGAAAAACTTACCCGCCTCGCCCGGCCAGGTCCGACGAGCCACGTTAACAAGCCGCCAAGATGGCGTCGATGAGCGTCAGTACGCCCCCGTCGTTGTTGCTCGGAATGCGCCACTTGGCGTGCGCGTTCATGTGCTCCTCGGCATTGTCTACGATAAAGCTGTGACCGACGCGCTCCAGCATGGGGATGTCGTTGTACGTATCGCCCACGGCGGCGGCGTCGGCAATATCGATGCCCAGGTGTTCGCACAGGTGCGCGACGCCGGCGCCCTTGTCGACGCCCAGGTTCATAAAGTCGATCCACTCGCGCCCGGCGTTGGTGACGTAGAGCTTGTCCGAGAACTCGGGACTATAGGTCTCGCGGAAAGCGGGCTCGGCGTCGTAGCCGGGGAAGAAGACCGAAATCTTGTTGGACTCGAAATCAATGCCATCAAAGCTGTCGACGTAGTTGATTGTGTTGTAGTAGACGCTGATCTCGTCGTGGTATTGATGGTCGCGGGCAAGCACGTAGAACTCGTCGAAGCAGCAAAGGACGGGGACAGCGCGCGGATCCTCCGAGGCACGGCTCAAGACCTGCTGATACAGCTCCACGTCAATAGTGCTCTTATAGATATAGCTGCCGCGATAGATCACGCACGCTCCGTTGTCGGGACAAAAGGCGAGGCGGTTCTTGACGCCCTCGAACATCTCCTCGAGCTTGGGGGCGGGACGTCCGCTGGCGGGGCAGAATACAATGTCGGCGTCGGCGAGCTTGTCTAGGCGCTCATCAAGACCCTGGGGCAGCACGCGCTCGTCGGTCAGCAGCGTCTTGTCCATGTCGACGGCGAGAATCTTAATGTTTCCGATATTGGCGTCCGATTCGTAAGTTTGCATAAAAGCGAGCCTTTCGTTTCGAGATTGTTTCAGACGTTATAGCCATCAATTCGTAGTCGGGCGTATTTTCGCAGGAACGGAGCGTATTTGCACCACGCTTCACAAAGTAATGAAAAAACTTTTCAGAAATTTGAATTTGTCGCTTGTGCTGCGGGCACTTTAGCGTAATATAGCGACCATCGAAAACGGAGACGGAAAAACAACCGCTTACCGAGGAAAAGGTACCGTTTACGATATTAGAATTGCGCCCGGCGATAGGTGAAAGGAGAGGCAGATGCAGTTCGTAACGATCATCACCACTGCAGACAATGCCATCCGACGCCAGCGCGCAATTTCCCGACGACGATAACAATCGTCTCTGTCCGCATGGGGCGAATTGCCTCAACAGAGTCATTTTGAGGTCGTTGGGTTTTAGCACGACATTGCTGCATGTTTCTAGGGCATGTATGTGCTGATTTTTGCTATTTAACCTGATATTGCACGGTATATGACCTTGAAATGACTTGCAACTGACCGATGTTCTAACTAGCTACCAAGGGCGAAAGGAAACAGCCATGAGCAAGGAAAAAGTCGTTCTCGCATATTCCGGTGGTCTTGATACATCCGTATGTGTCAAGTGGCTCCAGGACGAGAAGAATCTCGATGTCGTTTGTGTCTGCGGCAACGTGGGCCAGGAAGAGACCGGACTGGATGCCAAGAAGCAGAAGGCGCTCGACCTGGGCGTTCTCGATTGCCAGGTGCTCGACCTGCGCGACGAGTTCTCCGATGAGTTCCTGACCAAAGCCATTGCAGCAAACTCCATGTACGAGAACAAGTATCCGCTGCTCTCCGCCCTGTCTCGCCCGCTGCTTGCCAAGAAGCTTGTTGAGGTCGCCCACGAGTTTGGCGCGACCTACGTCGCCCACGGCTGCACCGGCAAGGGTAACGACCAGGTCCGTTTTGAGGCCGCCGTCAAGGCCCTCGACCCCGAGCTCAAGGTTATCGCCCCGGTTCGCGAGTGGGACCTGAAGTGTCGCCCCGACGAGGTCGCCTATGCCCACGCCCACAACGTGCCGGTTCCCGAGGGTGCCAACGACAACCCCTACTCCATCGACGACAACCTGTGGGGTCGTGCCATTGAGTGCGGTCACCTGGAGGATCCCTGGAATGAGCCGCTCGACGACGCTTGGGTTATGACCAAGAATCCCGAGGACACCCCGGACACCCCGACCTACACCGAGATTGAGTTTGAGGCCGGCAAGCCCGTCGCCGTCGACGGCAAGAAGATGAAGCTCTCTGAGATCGTCATCGCCCTCAACAAGATCTCCGGCGACAATGGCTTTGGCCGTCTCGATCTGGTCGAGGATCGCCTGGTGGGCCTTAAGAGCCGCGAGTGCTACGAGGTTCCCGGCGCCCTGACGCTCATCACCGCCCACAAGGCGCTCGAGGACATCTGCGTCGAGGGCGACCTGCTCAAGACCAAGATCAAGCTCGAGCAGGATTGGGCCACCGCCGTGTACAACGGCCAGTGGTACAGCCCGCTCAAGAACGCGCTCGATGCCTTTATGGCCGACACGCAAAAGTTCGTGACCGGCACTGTCCGTCTGAAGTTCTTTAAGGGCAACTGCCATGTCGTCGGCCGCAAGAGCCCCTTCAGCCTCTACGACTACGGTCTGGCTACCTACGACCGCGACACCACGTTTGACGAGAAGGCCAGCGCCGGCTTTATCGAGATCGATACGCTGTCGCTCAAGACGTGGGCAAAGGTCCAGGGCCCCAGCTCTGCTGCTGCCCAGGCCTAGCGCCTCCTTCCCTTGGTATCCGCGCGGCCCATCCGCGTGATACATAACGGGCGCACGGGGTCCCTACCTTTCGTTATGCTTGCTGACACTTCTTAACATCGGTGGCCCCTACGTTCCGCCCGCATATATGATGCCGCGTCTGCGGCTGAGTCCGAGCCCCGCCGGGGTTGTCCGGCGGGGCTCCTTCTATCAATTTGGCGGCTCTGTGCCTATATATATGAGGAGTATCCATTATGTTCAATGCTATCGCGCATGCTTTGCTTGCCCTCGCGCCCGAGTTCGATGCTGTAAGGGTCGAGGACGTTCCTATGAGCCTGAAGGCCTGGATCGATGGTTCGCAGGGCAACATCCGGAGGGAGACGTTGGGCGCCAAGTGCATGGTGCGTCACTTCTTTGCAAATTAGCCACATGGCCCCGCGCGCGGCAGGGAGTGTGTAAAACTAGCGGTTGATAAATCGCTTTAGCGACAGGGCACATTGCTTTGGACGCTTGTTTTGGTATTTGGAGAAAGGAGACGGTTCCATGGCTCTTTGGGGCGGTCGTTTTGAGGCGGGCGTGGCCGAGGTCACGCAGGAGTTTGGCGCGTCGCTGCCGGTCGACAAACATCTCTATAAGCAGGATATCGCCGGCTCTAAGGCGCATGCCAAGATGTTGGCCGCCCAGGGCATCATCAGTGCCGAGGACGAGCAGGCGATTGCCAAGGGCCTGACCGGAATCGAACAGGATATCGATGCCGGCAACTTTACCTTCGACATCAACGATGAGGACATTCATATGTCCATCGAGAGCGAGCTGACGCGTCGCATCGGCGAGGCCGGTAAGCGCTTGCATACTGGGCGTTCGCGCAACGACCAGGTGGCGACCGATACGCGCCTGGGCGTCAAGGCGCTGGCCAAGGAGCTCATTGAGGCCAATCTTGAGCTGCGCCATGTGCTGGTGGATGCGGCTAAGAAGTACGACAAGGTGATTCTGCCGGGTTACACGCATATGCAGCACGCTCAGCCCGTGCTGCTCTCGCATCATCTGCTGGCGTATTCCTGGATGTTCGCGCGCGACTTTACACGCTTGAAGGCCGCCTTTGATGCCGCCGACAACTGCCCGCTGGGTGCTGCCGCGCTTGCCGGTACGAGCTATCCGCTCGATCGCCAGATGACGGCTGCCGAACTTGGCTTTGCGGGCGTGATTCCTAACTCACTCGATGCTGTTTCCGACCGTGATTTCCTGCTCGATCTGCATTACGCTGGCTCCGTCATGGCCATGCACCTGTCGCGTCTTTCCGAGGAGATCGTGCTGTGGTCGAGCTCCGAATTTGGCTTTATCACGCTTTCAGACTCCTACTCCACCGGCTCGTCCATCATGCCGCAGAAGAAGAATCCCGACTTTGCCGAGCTTATTCGCGGCAAGAGCGGCCGTGTCTATGGCAACCTGGTGCAGCTGCTCGTGACCATGAAGGGCCTGCCGCTTGCTTATAACAAGGACTTGCAGGAGGACAAGGAGGGCGCGCTCGATACCGCCCATACGCTCATGCAGTGCCTGTCGGTTATGGCCGGAATGATTTCGACTTGGACCGTCAACGAGGATGCCATGGCGCGCGAGTGCGGCGTGGGGCACCTTGCCGCTACCGATGTTGCCGATTACCTGGCCAAGCGTGGCCTGCCGTTCCGCGAGGCACATGCCGTGGTGGGGCATCTGGTTCTGATGTGTGAGAAGCGCGGCTGCAATCTTGAGGACCTGCCGTTTGAGGTGTTCCAGGAGGCAAGCCCGCTCTTTGAGCACGACATTACCGAGGCGCTCGACATCCCGTCGATTGTCGCCGCGCGCACGACCGAGGGCGGCACCGCCCCTGCCGCCGTTGCCGTGCAGCTGCAGCGTGCCGAGGCGCAACTCGTGGTCGACGAAGGTGTGTTTGGATCGCTGACTAAGGTCGTCGAGATGGGCCACGGGGTAAAGTAGGGATTTGGCTGAAGCCGTTTTGGCCATTTATTGATAAATCGTTTTCACTTTACGGGCGCCTGCTGATGTGGGCGCCCGTATTTTGTTGCTATGGGGGAGGGGCTTGTCGAGAACTTCTGTAGGACCTTTGGGCAGGTTGTGAAGGGGTTACGTTCGCGGGCGGCAACCGACCGCCTGCTCTGTTCGATGCGGTTGATGGGCGGTCGGATGGTACTCTAATCGGGCTTCGAAACAGAAGTGACACATATGGAGCGCTTTAATAAATTGCAACGTTTCAATAAACAGCTTTTTGTTTAACTGCAGCTAAAACTCTGTTACGATGCAGTCCAGGCGGGTGCCGGAATGGGACTTGGGCACGCGCGAACCTACTTGAAAGGCTACTTTTATGGCTATCGAGAAGACCTTCATCATGATTAAGCCCGACGCCGTGCGCGACCGCAAGATCGGCGAGATCGTTGCTCGCATTGAGCGCAGCGGCCTTGTCATCGAGCGCATGGAGATGACCACGCTCGAGCGCGCTACCGTCGAGGAGCACTACGCCCATCTGGCCGACAAGCCCTTCTTTGGCGGTCTCTGCGACTTTATGACGAGCGGTCCGGTCGTCAAGATGGTCGTTTCCGGTCTCTCCGCTGTTGCTAAGATGCGCACCCTCATGGGCGCTACTAATCCGCTTGACGCTGCTCCTGGTACCATCCGCGGCGACTTTGCCGTCGATGTCAACGCCAACGTGATCCACGGCTCCGACTGCCTGGAGAACGCCGAGATCGAGATCAAGCGCTTCTTTGGCTAAACCAGCTTTGACTCCTTAAAGCTGTTAGCGTGTGGCTTGGGCGCCGCGGAACTCCATCTGCGGTGCCCTTTTATTCCAAAATCTATGCAGGGGCCCGCTCGGACATGTGTTCCGAGCGGGCCCCTGCTGTTAGCTTGTGGCACTGAATAGTTTAGGCTTCGTCGACGATCTTAAGGCCGCGCGTGTGATCGATCTCGTTGAGGAGGTTAACGCGACGCTCGTGACGACCGCCCTCAAACTCGGCGTCGAGCCACTCGTCGACAATCATCTTGGCGAGCTCGGAGCCCACGACGCGGGCGCCAAAGGCGAGCACGTTGGTATTGTTGTGCATGCGGGAGAGCTTGGCGCTGAAGGGCTCGGAGCACACAACGGCGCGTACGCCCTCGACCTTGTTGGCAGCCAGGCTGATCCCGACACCGGTGCCACAGATGAGGATGCCCAGGTCGACGTCGCCGTTGGCAACGGCCTTACCCACCTTGTAGCCGGCGATGGGGTAGTCAAAGCTCTCGGAGGTGTCGGTGCCAAAGTTCACGACCTCGCAGCCGCGCTCCTTCAGGTGCTCGGAAATGATGTTCTTGAGCTCGACGGCGGCGTGGTCGTTACCGATACCGATCTTCATGGATGGTTCCTCTCTGGTCCGTGCGGCGGAATTGCTAAAGGTTTTACCGCGTTCGACTGCATGATAGCGCGACTTTTGTGTAAACGCTCGGGCGTTTTTTGGTCAAACGCTTTAGCATGCAACAAGACTTACTTCTCATGAATTAATGCCGTCAGTTTGCGCTTGAACGCCGTCCGCCGGAACTTGGGTTGCGGTTTTTGATGCATTGTTATCAAATAAATAGAGTTAACTATTATTGAGAGCCCAGTCCGTTATGTAAGCAGGAGATACCTATGCCTACCGATTCCATTCGCGATGCCGCTTTTTGCGATGTCTTGAACCGCGAGCTTGTCTGCGCGCTCGGCTGCACCGAGCCCATTGCCGTTGCCTATGCAGCGGCGCTGGCGAGCCAGACGCTTGGCTGCGAGCCCGAGCATATGGACGTTGCCTGTTCGGGCAATATCATCAAGAACGTCAAGAGCGTGACCGTGCCCAACTCGGGCGGCATGCATGGTATTGAGGCGGCGGCCGTGCTGGGTGCCGTGGGCGGCGACGCCAAGAGCGCGCTCGAGGTGCTCGAGAGCGTTGACGATAAAGACCGTGCGCGCGTGGCCGAGCTCCTCGCTGACGCCGGCTACTGCGATGTGTCGCTTGTCGAGGGTGTGCCCAACCTCTACATCAAGGTGACTGCCACGGCCGGGGGCCATACCGCGGTCGTCGAGATTACCGACCACCACACTAATGTTACGTGCCATACGCTCGACGGTATTCCGGTATGCGGCAAGTCGGCGGGGGAGTGTGCCGCCTGCGCCGAGCGCGTCGTGGCCGAGCGTGCGGCAGATAGCGCTGACACGCCCATGTCGATTGAGTCCATCATCGACTTTATCGAGGACGGTGACATTGAGGACGCCCGCGCTGCCGTTGAGCGTCAGATCGAACTGAACGGTGCGATTAGCGCCGAGGGCCTGGCGCACGCTTGGGGTGCCGAGGTGGGCCGCACACTGCTGGGCGCACGTGCCGATGACGTTGCCTGCCGTGCCCGTGCCCGTGCGGCCGCCGGGTCCGATGCCCGCATGAACGGCTGCGCGCTGCCGGTCGCCATTGTGTGCGGCTCGGGCAATCAGGGCATTACTTGCGCGCTGCCCGTTATGGAGTATGCCGAGTACCTGCGCTGCGACCATGAGCGCCTGGTGCGCGCCGTGATGCTGTCCGATCTGATCGCCGTGCATATCAAGAGCTATATTGGTGCACTCTCGGCGTTTTGCGGTGCCATTTGCGCCGCATGCGGTGCCGGTGCTGCCATTACCTGGCTGTGTGGTGGCACGCGCGAGCAGATTGGCGCGACGGTTTCGAACACGCTCGGTAACGTTGGCGGCATCGTGTGCGATGGCGCCAAGGCAAGCTGTGCCGCCAAGATTTCCGCTGCCGTTGATGCTGCGATTCTGGGTCACGATATGGCCATGCAGGGCCGCGGTTTCCGCGCCGGCGAGGGCTTAATCCAGGATACCGTCGAGCAGACGATCGCCAGCATGGGCTATGTGGGCCGCGTGGGCATGAAAGATACCGACGTCGAGATCCTCAACATCATGATTGGCAAAACTCAAGTCTGTTAAGACAGTTCGTCGGCTATTTGGTGCTCGTAGAAGGCTTCTACTACGGCGTTGAAGTCGCGGGCGAAGTCTTCCATGGTTCCGCGCCAGGTGGCTCGGCCGGGTTTTCCCTGGCCAACATAGGCAGTTTGAATGCCGCAGGCGGGACTGGGGAAGTCGCGCTTGGGATCGTTGCCCACCATAAGGACCTCGTGCGGCTCGAGCCCCATCACCTGAAGCTGCTCTAGATAGTAGGTGGCATCGGGCTTGCAGCGGGTGGTGTTTCCCATGTGCGTGACGAGCTCAAAGGGGGCGTCGGCCAGGTCGCCCCAACCCATGCGGCACTCGATGGCCCCCTGCGGAAAGCTGGGGTTGGTAAAGAGCGCGCAACGTAGCCCTGCATCCTGTACGGCCTGAAGCGCGGCGTGTGCGCCCGGCATGGCGTGGGCGTTGATGACATCGTCGTTCTTGTACGGAAGAACTTCGCGGTCGTAGTAGGTAAACGCCTCGTAGATGAGTGGGTCCGAGAGGCAAATGCCGCACCGGCGCTCAACCTCTTCTTGGTAGAACTCAAGATTGGTGCGATTATCCGTGCCGCTTCGGCGATTGGCGTTGAGGTCAACCAAGATAGTGCCGAGGCGTGCCATCGTGCCACCGTGGCTGCGGCGACCGATATCCGCGAGCATCGACGAGACATCCTTAAAATAGCGAAGGATGAACGCGTTGAGGTTGATGCTGAGAAGCGTTTCGTCCATATCGAAAACGACTGCTTTGAGCACGCGGGCACCTTTCTCGATAAATCGTTCCAGAATCGTTGGCTCCGGATACTTTACCCCAAAGCCAAATGCCTGGCTGGTTATCGTCAAGTTGTGGAGACGTGTGTTCATAAGATTACGAAAAAGTCTCCACACGAGTAAAAAATCGCAGTTCACGCTTGAAATCGAACTCATTTCCCCGTAACCTATACGAACGTGATTGCATAAGCGTCACATTAGTATCTGTCGGCTCCCGAGTGTTCCTAAACGTTGTGTGCTTGTCGCACCCTTCTGTAGGTCCTAGCAATCGGGGCCCCGTAGTTCGAAAGGGGTCCACCTTTGAGTGAGATTCAGAACTCGTCCATTTTCTCTCTTGACGATGTCAATGAGGAGGAGATGAACAACCTCATCGACGGTACGATTACCGACTTTGATGAGGGCGATCTCGTTAACGGCACTGTCGTTAAGATCGAGCATGACGAGGTGCTCGTTGACATCGGATTCAAGTCCGAGGGCGTTATCCCGGTCCGCGAGCTGTCCATCCGCAAGGACGCTAACCCTGCAGACATCGTTGCACTCGGTGATCCCATCGAGGCTCTGGTTCTCCAGAAGGAGGACAAGGACGGTCGTCTGGTCCTGTCCAAGAAGCGTGCCGAGTACGAGCGTGCTTGGAACCGCATCGAGGAGAAGTTCAACTCCGGCGAGAACGTCGAGGGCGAGGTTATCGAGGTTGTCAAGGGCGGCCTGATCCTCGACATCGGCCTGCGTGGCTTCCTGCCCGCTTCCCTCGTCGACCTCCGTCGTGTCAAGGACCTCACCTCCTACATGGGCACCCGCATCGAGGCTCGCGTCATCGAGATGGACCGCAACCGCAACAACGTCGTCCTCTCCCGTCGCGTCGTGCTCGAGGAGTCCCGTAAGGCCGAGCGCTCCGAGATTCTGTCCAAGCTCAAGTCTGGCATGCGTCTCCAGGGCACCGTTTCCTCCATCGTCGACTTCGGCGCCTTCGTCGACCTCGGCGGTATCGACGGCCTCATCCACATCTCCGAGCTCTCCTGGAACCACGTCAACCATCCTTCTGAGGTTGTCAAGGTCGGCCAGGAGGTCGAGGTCGAGGTTCTCGACGTCGATCTCAACCGCGAGCGCATCTCCCTGGGTCTCAAGCAGACCACCGAGGATCCGTGGCGTGCACTGGTCAAGAAGTACCCCGTCGGCGCTATCGTCGAGGGCACTGTGACCAAGCTTGTCCCGTTCGGCGCTTTCGTCGACCTGGGCGAGGGCATCGAGGGCCTGGTGCACATCTCCGAGATGGCCAACAAGCACGTCGATCAGCCTTCTCAGGTCACCCATGTGGGCGACAAGGTTCAGGTCAAGGTCATGGAGATCGACCTCGACCGTCGTCGTATCTCCCTGTCCATGAAGTCCGCTGCTGAGACTCTGGGCGTCGAGATCGAGGTTACCCCGCTTCCTTCCGAGAAGAAGGACGAGGAGACCGACGCCGAGTAAATCGGTTTGACGATCACTTGTTTTAAGGGATCCGTCCGTAATGGACGGGTCCCTTTTTGCAATTGGTGCCGAGATGCATGATGCTGCCCATGCTGTCTGCAGGCTATTTGGTTGTCGTGCATGAAAAAATGCCGACATCCCGCCTCGGGGAGGAGGCGGGAACGCACCGAGTAGACGGAGGGGTGCGGAGCGCGGTCGCGTCTCGACTGACGACGTTGCCCATCGACAACCCTATTGTACTGCATGGCGTGGTTCTTGGTTTATCGTGTCGAACGCTTGTGTTGTGCCATTGCCTGTGGTGACGGTGTGCTACACTCTTGCACTGCTGAGTGGGCCAGACGGTCGCGCGATGTGCTGCTTGCAGTACGCGTGAGGAAAGTCCGGGCTCCAGAGGGCGGGATGCCGGCTAACGGCCGGGCGGAGTGATCCGACGGAAAGCGCCGCAGAAAAGAAGACTCCCACCTGCGCCGCAAGGCGTAAAGGGAAAAGCTGAAACGGTGGTGTAAGAGACCACCAGCGTCGTGGCAACACGGCGGCTTGGCAAGCCCCATCCGGAGCAAGCGCGAGTAGGAACGCTATGGGCCGGCCCGGTCCGCGTTCGGGTAGCGTGCGTGGAGCTGCATGGTAACGTGCAGACAAGATAAATGACCGTTCACGACAGAACCCGGCTTACAAGCCCACTCAGCTTTCTTGTCGACGCTGCGACGGCGTCAGCTGGCCGATTTGGCGCTCATTCGTCGGTCGCCGCCATAAGGCGTGCTCCCTCCTCTTTCGGGCCAAATCGACTCAGCTGACGCCGTCTCGCTTTCTTTGCCTGGTCATAAACGCCCTCTTTTTTGTTGTAATCTCGTCTTTCAAGGCACCTTGCTCGCGCTGACGGGTTCTTGCTTTCGTTGGCGGAATCATCGGCGGTTCCGTTTTTGGCATCTCGCTGTTTTTGCCTGGTCCTTGACTTTGCCGTTCTATTTACCGGGGTTACCGGTACTGTCTTTGCCGTATTATTGAGGCTGTTTGTTGCTGCGCTTTATTCTGTTGAGGGACTTTGTTGGACAGCTATTTTACTCTGCAATCGAATATTGAGGCTTCGGGCGAGTTTGTGGACCGCAAGAGCCGGTTTATTGCCCAGCTGGTCCATATTGAGTCCGAGGATGAGGCGAATGCCTTTATCGAGATGGTTCGCAAGCGTCATTACGACGCTCGACACAATGTTCCCGCGTGGATTTTGGTCGATGGGCGCGAGCGCCAGAGCGATGATGGTGAGCCGAGCCGCACGAGCGGCATGCCGACGCTCGAGGTGCTGCGCGGTGCGGGGCTCAAAAATGTTTGCTGCGTGGTGACGCGCTATTTTGGTGGCACGCTGTTGGGGCCTGGTGGCTTGGTACGCGCCTATACCGCGGCGACGCAGGCGGCGGTGGCCGCGGCTCAGGAGGCAGGGCAGATCGTTGAGATGACAAGCGTCGTGCCGGTTGACGTGCATGTGGCCTATCCGCAGTATGAGCAGGTGCTTCGTTTGGCGCAGGATTCGGGTGCCAAGGTTTCGGATACCGATTTCGCGGATGCCGTGACACTTCATTTTGTGTTTAAGGCAGGGGAGCAGGAGTCGTTTTGCGTTAAGATGCGCGAGCTTATGGCGGGGCGCGAGGAGATCGAGGTCGGCGCTCCCGAGTTTGCCGAGTTCTAACGACGACGGCCGGCGTTCTTTTGGATGGATCCCAAACGCGCCGGCCGTCGTTTTATGTTGCTGCCGTTTACTCGGCGAGCTGCTTTAGCACATCGCAGGCGATCTCGACGGCATCGTCGATGCAGCCGGGGCAGCTGCGGAGCGGACCTTTATCCGATCCGATGCCCTTGAGCGTGCCGCAGACGGTCGTCGTGTTCTTCTCGCCAAATCGCTTGGCAATCTCGCGCGACAGCTTGTAGGTCTGGCCTTTGGTCTTGGGGTTTTCCATGCCGTCGCTCATTACAAAGCCCATGATGGCCACGGCGCCCGAGATGGCGCCGCAGGTCTCGGTCATGCCACCCATGCCGGCGCCAAAGCCCTCGGTGAGGGTAAAGGCGGTCTGGGGGTCGAGCCCGACGGCAGGTGCGAGCGTGCAGGCAACGGCCTGTGCGCAGTTAAAGCCGCGGGCGTGGTATTCGGCAGCCTGAGCCTGGCAGGCGGCGGTGTCGAGCTGGGTGGTATCGATCTGCTTCATCGTTGTCTCCTTGGTCACGGTGTACCCGCCTATGGTACCCGTGACGGGGCATGTAATCATCGAGAGCTTCATGTATGCCTCATTTTTATCTATCGAGCAAATGCCCAAGGCTTGAGATAAATACCCCTAATCAATTTGTCCCATAACCTACCTTGGGGATGGGTTGAGAGGGGTGCAGGGTAGCGGTATCGTGAACCGAATAAAACGTAACCCAGGTAAGGGAGCTAGATATGAGCGAGCAGACTATCGGTACTACATGTGTTCAGGGCGGCTATCACCCGGGAGATGCGGAGCCGCGCCAGGTGCCCATCTACCAGTCCACCACGTGGAAGTACGACACGTCGGAGCACATGGGCAAGCTGTTTGACCTGGAGGAGTCTGGCTACTTCTACAGCCGTCTGCAGAACCCCACGTGCGATTTGGTTGCCGCCAAGATCTGCGAGATGGAGGGCGGCACCGCAGCGATGCTCACGAGTTCGGGCATGGCTGCGAACTTCCTCGCGATCTTTAACGTTGCCGGTGCCGGCGATCACGTGGTCGCAAGCTCTGCCATTTACGGCGGTACGTATAACCTGCTCGCCCACACCATGGGTCGCATGGGCTTGACCTGCACGTTCGTTGCCCCCGACTGCACCGATGAGGAGCTCGAGGCAGCCTTCCAGCCCAACACAAAGCTCGTCTTTGGCGAGACGATCGCAAACCCCGCCCTTGCCGTGCTCGATATTGAGCGCTTTGCCAAGGCCGCACATGACCACGGTGTGCCGTTGATGGTCGACAACACCTTCCCGACGCCCGTGATGTGCCGTCCCTTTGAGTGGGGCGCCGACATCGTTACGCACTCCACCACCAAGTACATGGATGGACATGCTGCCTACCTGGGCGGCGTGATCGTCGACCACGGCCAGTTTGACTGGATGGCCCATGCGGACAAGTTCCCGGGTCTCACCACGCCTGACGAGAGCTACCATGGCGTGACCTATGCCGAGAAGTTCGGTCGCGAGGGCGCCTTCATTACCAAGGCCACCGCGCAGCTCATGCGCGATCTTGGCCCCATGCAGAACCCGCAGGCGGCGTTCTTCTTGAACAGCTCGCTCGAGAGCCTGCATGTGCGCATGCCGCGTCATTGCGAGAACGGCCTGGCCGTTGCCAAGTTCCTGCAGAGCCATCCCAAGGTGCGCTTCGTGAGCTATCCGGGCCTGGAGGGCGACAAGTACTATGACCTCGCTCAGAAGTACATGCCAAACGGTACCTGCGGCGTTGTGAGCTTTGGCTTTAATGGTGGTCGCGCGGCGGCCGAGACCTTTATGAAGAGCCTCAAGCTCGCCCAGATCGCCACGCATGTGGCCGACGCCCGCACCTGCTGCCTGCATCCCGCTAACGCTACGCACCGCCAGATGAACGATGAGGAGCTCATCGCCTGTGGCATCTCCGCCGACATGGTGCGCCTGTCGTGCGGCCTCGAGGACACGGCCGATCTGATTGCCGACCTTGAGCAGGCACTCGAGCAGTGCTAGGCTAGCTCCGTACAAGGTGCCGATGCTGGCAGAAAGCTTCGGTGACCTTTCGTTCCGATTCCGTAGGCGGGACCCCAATCGCGGCTGTTTGCAGGCGATCGGGGCCCCGTTTTTTGCGTTAGGCCACTCGAAAGGATGGATATGGAGAAAACTGCAGAGCAGCTGCGCCGCGAGCACATTGTCCTAGAGGGCGACACCCATGGCAAGAACAAGTGGGCGATTCTGTTCACCGTGCTCATCATGACGTTTATGGTGTGTCTGGATTCGACCGTCGTGACCGTGGCGCTGCCCGTGATGCAAAAGGAGCTGGGCGTGGGCCTCGATCGCATTCAGCTGGTAAGTTCGGTGTATCTGCTTGCGACTTGCGTGGCTATGTTGCCGTTTGGCCGTCTGGGCGACGTGCGCGGCAAGGTGAATGTGTTCCAGTTGGGCGTCATCGTCTTTTCGGTCGGTTCGCTGCTGTGCGGCCTTTCGGCCTCGCTTGAGGTTCTTATCCTGGCACGCATTGTTCAGGGCATCGGTTGCGCGGCGGCCATGGCTAACAACATGGGTATCATCACCGAGTCGTTTCCGGCGCGCGAACGAGGCCGTGCCATGGGTATTCTCGCGACCTTTGTGGCCCTCGGCATGATGTGTGGCCCCGTGCTCGGCGGCATGCTGGTGGCAAGCTTTCCCTGGGAGAGCATCTTCCTCATCAACCTGCCCATTGGCGTGATCTCGTTTATCGTGGGACTCTACACGCTGCCGCATGTTAGGCCAGAGGCCGGCGAACGTCCCATGCCCCTTGCCGAGGCCGCTCGTCGCTGCTTTGCAAATTCGGCCTTCACCATCAACCTTGCCTGCATGCTCATCGTGTTCGTTGGCATTGGCGCATCCGAGTTTATTCTGCCGTTCTATTTTCAGGACGCCCACGGCTTTGGTTCTGACATTTCCGGATTGCTCTTTTTGGCGCTGCCAATGGTGAATGCCTTTATCGGCCCGCTTTCGGGAACGGTTTCGGACCGTGTTGGCTGCGAGGGTCCCACGGCGGTCGGCCTGGGCGTGTATGTGTGCGGTCTCTTTGCAGTAAGCACGCTCGACGAGCACTCTTCTATCCCTGTGATCGTGTGCTGCGTCGCATTTATGTCGTGCGGTACGTCGATTTTCCAGAGCCCCAACAACTCGCTGTACATGGGCTCGGCTCCGCGCGAGGCACTTGGCTTTGCGGGTAGTCTGGGTAGCCTGGCGCGTTATGCGGGTATGGCACTCGGCATTACGGTGGCGTCGAATATCCTGTATGGACAGATGAGCGTGGCGATGGGCGAGGCCGTGACCAGTTTTGTTGCAGGACGTCCGGATGTGTTCCTGTTTGGTTTCCGTTCGGTGTTCTATGTGTTGATGGCTGTGGCCGCTGTGGGCTTTGCGCTTGCCATGGTGCGTTTGGTGAAGATGCGCGCCCGCCATTAGCGTGTTGGGAGGCTGTCTGCCACGATTCGCGCCGTCCCAAAAAGACTGGTTTGTGGTGCGATGCGGCTTGTGGGACGGGCGGGGGTCGGTCCGTGGTAGACTATCGAACAACGTTTATTAATCGCGCGGTATCGTTGCCGCGAGAAGGGGTTGCGCCATGCAGGAGCTTGAGGATCGTATTCGCCATGACGGCATCGTAAAGGCCGGTAACGTCCTTAAGGTTGATGCCTTCCTCAACCACCAATGCGACGTTGAGCTGTTCGACCACATGGGCGCCGAGTGGGCCCGACTGTTCGAGGGTGTCGAGATCAACAAGATCCTGACGATTGAGGCTTCGGGCATTGGCATGGCTTGCATCGCGGCTCAGCATTTTGGCGGCGTGCCGGTGGTCTTTGCCAAGAAGGCGCAGTCCATCAACCTCGACGGCGAGCAGTATGCCACGACCATCTACTCCTTTACCAAGCAGAAGGAGTACCCGGTCATTGTGGGTAAGCGCTTCCTGTCCGAGGGCGACAAGGTCCTGATTATCGACGACTTCCTGGCCAACGGCTGCGCGCTTGAGGGCCTTATTAAGATCTGCGAGGCTGCGGGCGCCGAAGTTGCCGGCATTGGCATCGCCGTTGAGAAGGGCTTCCAGGGCGGCGGCGATAAGCTCCGTAAGCGCGGCTTCCGCGTTGAGAGCCTGGCGCGTATCGCCGATATGGACTGCGAGAACGGCGAGATCACCTTCGCCTAAGCGCGCAACACAAGCGATTGGTATGCGATGTGACAAAGGGACTGTCCCTTTGTCACATTTTTTGTATGAGGGGAGGTGTTGATATGGATGGGGACAAGATGGGATGGCGCGAGTATGCGCGCTATGCCGAGATGTCGGCCGAGGAGTTGGCGCGCGATTGCGAGGTGCAGGTGTTTCGCGCGACGGGTCCGGGCGGACAGGGCGTGAACACGACGGACTCGGCGGTACGCATGAAACATATCCCTTCGGGGATTGTCGTGACGGCGCGTGAGAGCCGCAGTCAGTTTCAGAATCGCAGCTGCTGTCTGCGTAAGCTGAGGGCAGAGCTTGAGCGTCGCGGGCGTCCACCGCGTCGACGCGTAAAGACCAAGGTGCCTCAACGCTCTCGCCAGCGCAGGCTCAACGACAAACGCTTCAACGCCATTAAAAAGGCCAACCGACGCAAACCGGGCAGCGACGAATAGCCTCCTTGTAAGTTGCGGTGAAATAGGGACTGTTTTGCGGCTTTAGCTGCATAAACAGTCCCTATTTCACCGCAACTTAGGTGGGGTTAGCGGGTGGGGCGCCAGACGTGGAGGGCGCCGGCGAGGATGTCGACCTCGATGCGCGAGGCGACAACGGGCTCGCCGTCGGCCTGGATGGGGTAGTCGGGCTCCTCAAAGGTAAGCTCGGCATGGCGACAACGGCGCATGCGAACCGGTGGCAGCTTGGTATGGTGGCCATCTTTGGCCGAAAGGAACATGGGAAGCGCGACCGCGCGCGGAACGGGGCCGCAGGCGTAGCAGACGTCGAGTATGCCGTCACAGGGGTCGGCGTCGGGACAGATGCGATAGCCCGAGCCATAGGTAGGACCCAGCTGAATCGCCATGATGATCGCCCTCACGCGCTCGGCGGGCGTCCCGTCAAAACTGACTGTCATGGGGTAGTTGCGATAGCGAAGGCCAAACTGCTCAAGTCCCGAGAGAGTGTAGAGCGGAGCGCCCGTCAAGCCGGTCTTTTTGCGTAGCTCGGTGGTGCCAAGGCCGATGGCGGCATCGATGCCGACCGAAAGCGTCTGGTCGTAGTACTCAACGGTAGCCTCGCCGCTGCCGCTTGCGGGGTTCCATGAGCGAATGCGCCCGATGTCCTGACGCTGCAGCTCACAGGTGAGCAGTGCGCCAAAATCCTTGCCGGAGAAATCGTCGATGCCGAGCGTTTGGGCAAAATCGTTGCCGGAGCCCACGGGCAGGACGGCAAGGGCGGGGCGGGTGCCCTCCTCTTGCGTCATAAGCCCGTTGACGACCTCGTGAATCACGCCGTCGCCGCCAAGGGCGATAACGGTGCGATAGCCCTGAGCCTGTGCGGCCAGCTCCTTGGCGTGTCCCATGCGCTCGGTCAGCACCAGGTCAAACTGGGATGCGCGCGCGGTCATATCCAAAAAGCGTTGCAGGCGCTCGGCAACTTCGCGCGCCGCACCCGACTGGGCGGCTGGGTTGGCGATGATGAGCGTGCGGCCAAAATCAGTTGCGTGCATGGGGCGACTCCCGGCGTATGACGTGACGGTGCGGTCGCGTTCAGGTCGAATTGCCCCCGATTGTGGCTGCACGGCGAATACTAACGTCTACTCTATCAGGTCGTTGTGGCGCTCGATAGCATCCGCTACCGTTCCGCCCTCATCCACAATAAGCGAACGGCGCTTGGGTGAGATGATGCGCTGGGCGGGGTAAACGCCGCGGTGTCCGCCGGCGAGATAGCTGATAAAGGCCACGATGACAAAGAACCCGGCGGCCGTGCCGTGGAACAGGTCGATGGCCATCATGCAAGTGGTGATGGGCACGTTGAGGCCGGCACAGAACACGCCGAGCATGCCGAGAGCCGCCAGAAAACTGGGGTCGATTCCGACGAGGCAACCGATCCAGCCGCCGAGCGCCGCACCGATGCCAAACAGGGGCGTGACCTCGCCGCCTTGGAAGCCCGCACCCAGGGTAAGCGCTGTGACGACCAACTTGATGGCTGCGTCTGCCAGGGTGGTGTTGCCGGCAAATCCGGCGCCGGAAAGCCACGTGGAAAGGCCGGCGTAGTCCCAGACGTCGAGAAGGGCATAGGCGGCCAAAACCACGAGTGCGCCCATAAGTGCGCGAACGAGATAATTGGTGATAAAGCGACCGTACAGGCTCTTGACGGTTCGAACTGACCAGGCAAAGAGGCGTGCCGTCAGACCGAAGATAATGGCGCTGATAACAACGATGACAACCGTCCGTGGTGTCATGTTGGGAACGCTGACGATAACATTCGCCTCGTACTCGGTACCCAGGGCGAGTGATGTAAAGTAGCCGGTAAACGAGGCGACCAGGCAGTAGATGCCCGCGGTGTAGTCGATCTTGCCGATAAAGCACATCTCCATGCCAAAGAAAGCTCCGGCAAGGGGCGAACCGAATACGGCGCCAAAGGCCGACGAGATGCCGGCGAGCATGAGGTCGTGGTGGTCATGCTTTTTAAGGTGGGCGAGGCTCGAGATGTTGCTGGCGATGGTGCCGCCAATCTGAACCGCGGCTCCCTCGCGACCGGCCGATCCACCCGTTAGGTGCGTGAGCGTGGAGCAGACGAAGGTGAGGACGGCCATGCGCATATGGATGAGGCGTGTGCCCAGAGCGGAGTCGATGACCAGGTTGTTACCGCGTTTGGCGGCAAGACCGTGGTTTTTGTACACCCATGCGGTGGCAACGCCCACAACGGGAAGCAGTGCGTAAATCCACGCATGGTGCTCGCGATAGTCGGTGGCGATATTCAGCGAGGCCAAAAACGCCCAAGCGGCAACGCCCATGGCGACCGAGACGATGACGACGAGTACGAGCAACTTGGCGCTCGCGAGTAGGTTGCGGGCGTTGCGGCGCGTGTCGGCAGCCAAGAGTTGCTCGGAGCGGGTGAGCTGATGCCTGCCTGCCGTGATGACGTCGTTCAGGGAGAAAAAGCCGCCATCGTCGAGCGGCTGGGAATGATCCTGCGTTTCGTTTGCGCTTTCGGTTTTGTCGGTAAAAGCCATACGTTCCTCTTTTGGGTTGCAACACGAGCATTATAGAACGTGCCAAACGAGACAAACCGGCAGGTTGGTTTCGGCTCTGTTTCGCCGTCCGTTACCGACAGGTGTATTCGCGGTCGCAGGCCAGGTCTTGAGCAGGCGGCGAGGGATTATACTGAGATAAACATAAAGAATCGGCGCCCGTGATGTGCGCCGCTGCATGCTAGAGGTGTATATGGCAGAGATACTCATTCCGTTGGAGGACGCACAGGCGATCGTCTTGTCGCACGTGAATCGCACCGAAGTTGTCGAGATTCCCGCGTGGCAGGCTGCCGGTCTTCCCTTGGCAGAGGACGCGGTGGCCGATATCGACATCTCGCCGTTTGCCAACAGCGCTATGGACGGATATGCCGTGCGCTCGGCGGACTTGACGCAGGCGTCTGACGAGGCGCCGGTGACGCTTGACGTTATCGGACACGAGGCCGCGGGCCATGTGTTTGAGGGCGCAATCGGCGCGGGCGAGACGGTCCGCATCATGACGGGCGCGCCGGTACCCGAAGGTGCCGATGCCGTGGTGAAGTATGAGATCGTCGATGTGCTCGACGGTGACGGCAACGAGGGCTCGCGAGCGAGGTTCTCGGCGCCGGCCAAGGTAGGGGAGAACGTTCGCTCTGCTGCCGAGGAGGCCCATGCCGGCGATGTTGTGATGCACGCCGGCGAGGTCGTGGCTCCGGCGGGCGCGGGTCTGCTGGCGAGCGCCGGATACGCGAGCGTGAAGGTGCACGCTGCCCCGCGTGTGGGCATCATCTCGCTGGGCACGGAACTGGTCGCACCGAGTAAGGTACCGGCGCGTGGTCAGATTCGCGATTCCAACTCCTCGGCGCTGATGGCCGAGGCACTCGATGCCGGCGCCGAGCCCGTGTTCTACGGCATCGCGCCCGATGATGAGCAGGCGATTGCCGAGCTGGTACATCGCGCCACGCGAGAGTGCGATTTTGTCATTACGAGCGGTGGCGCCTCGGCGGGCGATTACGACTATGTGACGGCGCTCGTCCGGCGCGAGGGCGAGGTGCTGTTTGACCGCATCTCGATGCGTCCGGGCAAGGCCATCACGTTTGGCTTGCTCGGGGGTAAGCCCTACCTAGGGCTTTCAGGCAATCCGGCCGCGGCGTATGTAGGCTTTGAGATGCTTGCCCGTCCGGCGATCCGCAAGATGCGCGGCTTTGCCGAGGGCGTGCGTCCCGTGCAGCAGGCGACGCTCACACATGGCGTGAAAAAGCGACAGCATCGCCGCTTCTTCGATCGCGCCACGGTTTTGCGCGACCCCGAGACCGGTGAGCTGTTGGTGACCGAGGCCAAGACGCAGAATTCGGCGCTGCTCGGCACGATGCAGCGGGCCAATTGCCTGTTGCGTATTGACGAAGGACCGTGCGACCTTGCGGCGGGCGACGTCGTGGATGTCGTGCGTGTCGACCTGCCTGAGGGAACGGTGCTATAGGAGGATCGCTATGGAGTTGAAGATTTCGATCGTGACGTGCTCGGATACGCGCGACCTTGCCCAGGACGAGGCTGGGGCCGCACTCGAGGAGCTTATCGAGGCACAGGGCTGGACGGTCGCCTCACATGTGGTCGTGCGCGACGACGTCAGCGAGATTGGTGATGCCATCGTGGAGGCCGCCGATGAGTGTCACGCCAATGTCGTGCTCACCTGCGGCGGCACGGGGCTTTCGATGCGCGATGTGACGCCCGAGGCGACGCGTGCCGTCTGCGACCGCGATGTGCCGGGTATTGCCGAGGCGATCCGTGCGTACTCCATGACCAAGACGCGCCGCGCCATGCTCTCGCGCGCTATTTGCATGCAACGAGGTCATACACTTGTCGTAAACTTTCCCGGTTCTACGAAGGCCGCCCGCGAAAGCTGGGAGGCCATAGCAGATCAGCTGGAGCACGCAGCTCAGATGACAGCGGGCGGCGGACATACCAACTAAGCGGTTTACCTGCGGCGGGGCGACCTAAACGGCTGCTCCGCCTTTGTTTTCCGCCGAAGCGACGCCGAGGTGCACGCTAACTCGAAACTATATTCTCTGGCGAGAATAATTTCTCACTAACATTATTCGCGCAGAAGTATAATCTGGTTGCAGATTAAAGCCCGCGGTGGGGTACCCGGGCACAAGGTCCGAAAGGGTTGAATATGTTCGATTTGGTTTCTCGCCGCGGATTCGTCTCACTTTCTGCTGTCGCCGCTGCCGGCCTTGGTCTTGCCGGTTGCTCGGGCAGCAAGACGTCCGAGCCGGCCGGATCCGATGCCGGCTCCGCCAAGGCCTCTTCCAAGAAGGAAACCGTCGAGCTGCAGGTCTTTGCCGCCAACTCCCTCGAGAAGGCCCTTCCCGAGGTCCAGGAGCTCTACACCGACCAGACCGGCACCACCTTTGCCGATACGCAGTTTAAGGCCTCCGGCGACCTCGTTGAGCAGATGAAGGCCGGCGCCACGGTCGACGTGCTCATCACCGCTTCCAAGGGTACCATGGATGACGCTGAGACCGCCGAGCTCGTCGACGCCGACACGCGTGAGGACATGTTCGTCAACGACCTCGTGATTATTCGCGCCGAGGGCTCCGACACCAAGATCGAGGCCATCGCCGACGTCGCGAACCTGGACGGCAAGATCGCCATCGGCGACGCCAAGACCGTCCCCGCCGGCAAGTACGCCAACCAGGCGCTGGCTTCCGTGGGCCTCTACACCGGCACCGAGGGCGACGACGGCGAGTATGCGCCCGAGATCGCCGACAAGGTGGCCCTGGCCGACAAAGTTGGTACCGCCGCCGCCTATGTGTCCACGGGCGACTGCGTGGCTGGATTTGTCTACAGCTCCGATATCTTCCGCTACGACGGCATCGAGGAGGCCTTCGTGTGTCCCGAGGACTCGCACAAGCCCATCGTGTATCCGGGTGCCGTTGCCGAGAGCTCCGAGCACGCCGACGAAGCCAAGGCGTTCATCGACTTCTGTCTGACCAACAAGAAGGCTCAGAAGATTTGGGCCAAGTACGGCTTTGAGCTTTCCGCGTAGTGCGGCTTGGCGCGATAATTCCATCGTTTTGTGTTTCACTCCGTTCTTGTATTCGCTTGGAGCTTTTCGTGCTTAATAGATTCCGCATGCTTGTCGCCTGTGCTTTGACCTTCGCGCTTTGCTGGGTGCCGGGATTTGCGTTTGCTGGGGACGCTGAGGACGGGGCCCAGGTTGCTGCGACCGCTCATGGGCTTTCCTATGGGATCGAGGGTTTTGAGCGGCTGGCCAAGGGGACCGCTCGTGCCATGGAGGGCCAGCCTGAGGGCTACCGGTTTCCCGTTGACGAGGACGTGGACCTTGTGGTGGCGCCTGCTGCCGATCGCGTTGTGGTGTGGATATCGCCCAAGGCGGTCGAGAAGTATGGATTGGATCCGCAGGACAACGAGTGCGTATCGGGTCTCAAGGCCCTCGTCTGTAAGCTCGACAGCGCAAACTGCATGGGAGGTGCGCAGCTGGGGGACGTGGATCTTCCTTGGTGTGTCACGGCGGAAACAACTTTTGATGCCGGCGGTTATACCTATGGCTTTGACGAGCGCGGTGCGGATGGGGACCGCTATGTGGTGATTGCATCGGCCTCGGGTGATGCCAAGGGCGGCGCGCGTTGGCTTGATAGCGCTCAAATGGTAGAGGCATCGTCTGTCGTGTTGCGGGATGAGCAGGGGCCCTTGACCTCTCTGGCCTCCTTTTTAGGCGGCATCGACTACCGCCCGTTTTGGGTGTCTATCAAAACGAGCGGCCTTGCCCTGGTGATTGCCTTTGCACTGGGCCTGTTCGCCGCGTGGAAGACTATGGGTACCTCGAGTCGCATCAAGGGCCTGCTCGATTCGGTCTTTACGATTCCTATGGTGCTGCCGCCCACGGTCTGCGGCTTTCTGCTCCTCATGCTGTTTGGCCGCTCGACCGGGGTGGGCCAATGGCTCATCGCGCACGGCATCTCGATCGTCTTTACCTGGCCCGCGGCGGTCATTTCGGCTGTCGTTGTGTCGTTTCCGCTGGTCTACCGCACGGCGCTCGGAGCCTTCGATAGCCTCGACACGCAGATGCTCGACGCCGCGCGAACCTTGGGGTGGTCCGAACGTCGCATCTTTGCCAAGCTCATGATGCCGCTCGGCTGGCCCTCAATCGCGGCGGGCACGGTGCTCGCCTTCGCTCGCGCGATGGGCGAGTTTGGCTGCACGCTGTTCTTTGCGGGCAACTACGCCGGCATTACGCAGACCATTCCCATTGCGATTTACTTTGAGTGGATGGGCGGCAATACGTCGGTGGCTCTCTTTTGGGTCGTGGTCGTAATAGCGTTCAGCTTCCTGGTCATCCTATTCATCAACATGTACACGGCGCATTCTCAAAAGTATCGCGAGCGCGGTCTCTCCCGTGCGGAGCGCAAGCAGGCCAAAGAGCTCGCCGGACAGGGCGATTCGCTCGACCCGGTGGGCGGTGATGCCTTGCGTATCGATCGCGAGGCGCTGGCCGAACTCATGCGCGATGACGCCGTCTCGACGGGAGGTCGATAGGCCATGTCGCTCGTTTTGGATATTAAGAAACGTTATCCCGGGTTTGTGCTCGACATGCAGCTTGAGGCCGGCGAGGAGCGCGTGGCACTGCTGGGCGCCTCGGGTTGCGGCAAGAGCTGCACGTTGCGCTGCATTGCCGGCGTGGAGACACCCGACGAGGGCAAGATCGTCGTCAACGGCGTGACCTTTTTTGACTCGGCGGCGGGTATCAACCTGTCGCCCCAGGAGCGAAAATGCGCCCTGCTGTTCCAAAACTATCAGCTGTTTCCCAACATGACGGTGGCCGATAACGTTTGCGCCGGTGTTAAGGATGCGGGTGACGCCGCCGCGCGCAAAAAGCTCGCCGAGCGTTATCTGGGCATTTTCGGTCTGGCCGATTTTGTCGACCGCTACCCCGTGCGCCTCTCGGGCGGTCAGCAGCAACGCGTGGCGCTTGCGCGCATGGTGGCGGCGCATCCGGGCATCTTTATGTTCGATGAGCCCATGAGCGCACTCGATTCCTATCTTAAGAGCGCGCTCGAACAGAACATGCTTGACCTGTTCGATGTATGCAGCCGCACCGTGCTCTATGTGAGCCACGACATCGACGAAGCGTGCCGCCTGTGCGAGCGCATTTGCGTGATGCACGACGGGCATGTGGAGGAGATCGGCTCCGTCGAGGACGTGGTCCGCCGGCCGCAAACCTTGGCTGCGCTGCGCCTGACGGGCTGCAAGAATACGAGCCGCGCGCGCAAGATCGGGCTTCAGGAAGTTGAGGCCCTGGACTGGGGCATGACCTTCAACGTGGGCCGTGAGGTTCCCGATAACGTGGCGTACCTGGGTATTCGTGCGAGCTACTTCCATGTGGACAACCGTGCCGAGCGGGGTCGCAACAGCTATGATTTGCACGTGGCCCGTGTGAGCGATTCGCGCTTTGAGCGCCTGCTGCTGCTGGATGTGCCGCGTGCCGATGCGCCGACGCGCCTGCAGTGGAAGGTCAACAAAGTGGGCATGCCTGTCGACGAGCTGCCGCAAGCAGGCGAGACGCTGCACATGCATTTTGATGCCAGCAGGATCCATTTGGTTTGTCGATAGCGCCGGGTAATGCCGTCGGGGAATATAAGCCTCGGCGGCTTTGTTTTTGCCGTTCGCCGAATGAGGAATGACAAACTCTTATCAATCAAGATAATTATTTATTAAACGACGGCACACGACGCTGTCGTACGAATGTCAACGGTGTTCGCATGGTCGATGACCGTTGATATAGTTGATCTCAACTTGTAAAGGAGGGTGCGCACATGCCGCAGACGACATATATTCGCCGCGTTGCCGCGCGCGCCCTGTATATGGCTCGGAGTCGCATATGAGCAGGTATGTTCACGGCTCCGGGAGAGACGACGCACAACTAAATAATCGACCGCAAAGCAGGTTCCCTAAAATTCCGGGTTTGAGCACGGTCGGGCAATCGCCGTCCGTCGTGCATCGATACCGCTGTTATCCGTTTTTGGTTCGAGAGGGGAACCGTTATGGCTGAAGAATTCGATTTCCATCCGATGTGGGAGAGCCTCGGCATGAATCTTGCCGACCACGACATGCTGCTGGGCGCCGTGGGCCAGATGTACGGCGATATGTTCCTGACGCAGAACAATCGCCCCAAGTCCACGTCCTACCTGGATTTTGTCGCCACCAACATCCACAGCGGCCGTATTAAGGAGATGCTCGACAAGAAGGAGGCCGGCGAGGCCACCAAGATCGTGGGCAGCTTCTGCGTCTACGTGCCCGAGGAGATTGTGCTCGCCTGCGACGGCATTCCCGTTGGTCTGTGCTCGGGTGCCGATTGGGCGACCGACAAGGTCGAGGAGCACTTGCCGCGCAACACTTGTCCGCTCATCAAGAGCTTTGCCGGCTTTAAGCTGGGCGAGGTCTGCCCCTACATTGAGTCGAGTGACTTGGTGGTAGGCGAGAACACCTGCGACGGCAAGAAGAAAGCCTACGAGTTCTTTGCCACGCAAAAGAACATGTACGTCATGGATATTCCCAACGTACACGACGAGTCGACGCTTGTGACCTGGAAGGCCGAGGTCAAGAAGCTCGCCGCCAAGATCGAGGAAGAGTGCGGCGTCACGATTACGCCTGAGCGTCTGAAAGCCGCCATCCACGCCGTCAATGAGAAGCGCCGTGCCCTGCAGCGCCTCGCTGCCACGCGCGCTGCCGACCCAGCGCCCATCAGCGGTCTCGACAGCCTGCTGACCGTTCAGGCCGCCTTTATGGACGACACGCCGCGTCTGACCGGGGCCATCAACGATATGGCGGCTGAGTGCGAGCAGCGTGTCGAGGCCGGCGAGGGCGTGGCGCCCAAGGGGACCAAGCGCATCCTGTACACCGGCACGCCCATGGCCGTGCCCAACTGGAAGCTGTTCAACCTCATCGAGAAGGCCGGCGGCGTTGTGGTAGGCGAGGAGTCCTGCACGGGTTCGCGCTATTACAAGGACCTGGTCGACGAGTCCGGTGAGACGGTTGACGAGATGCTCGATGCCATCGCCGAGCGCTACTTTAAGATCAACTGCGCCGTCTTTACGCCCAACGACCAGCGTATGAAGGACGTTGTCCAGATGGCCAAGGACCTGCACGCCGACGGCATCGTCGACGTGGCCCTGCAGTTCTGCACGCTCTACGAGATGGAGTCGTTTGCCGTGGAGAAGGCCGCCGAGGAGGCAGGCATTCCATTTATGCACATCACGACCGACTACGCCGGCGAGGATGCAGGCCAACTGCAAACCAGGATTGAGGCTTTCTTGGAAACCATTTAGGACTATTCGTCCCGGCGGCTTCCCCAGGCACCCGATCTTGCTGTTCAAACCGTCGCTTGCGTACCAAAGTACGCGACGCTCCTCTTTCACGGCAACCTCGGGCACCTGGGAAAGCCGTTTCCTTGGTTGGTTAAAAGGTTTGTTAAGGAGTTATATGTCGGAAAATATTGAGCAGCCGTTGCCGTCCACGTTTGAGGAGTTCAACGAGCAGCGCAAGGCCGCGTTTATTCGCGTTAAGGATTACAAGCAGGCGGGCAATCGTCTTGTCGGGTATCTGTGCAGCTATACGCCGCTCGAGATTATCGATGCCGCGGGCGCCTCGAGCGTGGCTCTGTGTGGTACGTCCGACGAGGTGATTCCCGAGGCCGAGAAGGTGCTGCCGGCAAACCTGTGCCCGCTCATCAAGTCTACGTATGGTTTTGCCTATTCGCAAAAGTGTCCGTTTACGTACTTTAGCGACATGATCATCGGCGAGACCACCTGCGACGGCAAGAAGAAGATGTACGAACTGCTCAACGAGCTCAAGCGCACGCACATTCTGCATCTTCCGCAGGGTCGCGATCGCGCCTACGAGCGTAAAGGCTGGTACGAGGAGTGCCGCCTGCTCAAGGAGGAGCTCGAGAACTTCTACGGTATTACGATCACCGATGACGACCTGCGCGCCGCTGTCCGTCGTCGCAATCGCCTGCGTGCCGCCCAGCTCGAGATGTTCGCCCTGCAGGCCAACCAGCCGGCGGCTATGAGCGGCGTCGACCTGATGAGCACCATGTTCGCCGGCACGTTCAGCTTTGATATCGAGGCCTATACGCAGCAGCTGGAGCAAAAGGTTGCCAAGCTGCGCGAGGCCTACGAGGCTGGAGAGCGCCCGGTCGCGGCAGATGCTAAGCGCATCCTGATTACCGGTTGCCCCGTGGGCGGCGTGATCAACAAGATCGGTCGCACCATCGAGTCCAACGGCGGCGTGGTCGTGTGCATGGACGATTGCTCGGGCGAGCGCACGGCTGCCATGATGATCGACCCGGACGCACCCGACATTCTGCGCGCTATCGCAGACCGCTACCTGGACATTAACTGCTCGGTCATGACGCCCAACGACGGCCGTATGGAAAATACGCTGGCCATGTGCGAGAAGTATCACGTCGATGGCGTAGTGGAGAACGTGCTCCAGGCGTGCCACACCTTTAACGTGGAGAGTGCGTGCATGCAGGAGGCTGTCGAGGGCGCGGGTATTCCGTATATGAAGATCGAGACCGACTACAGCAACGGTGACATGGGCCAGATTGAGACGCGCATCGCCGCCTTTATCGAAACCCTCTGACGTCTGAGGCACCCGATCTTCCGGCTCCAACCCTCCTCGCGTACCTTGAGTACGCTTCGTCGGGCTTGTCGCTCGGAATCTCGGGCACCTCAGACGCCAGAGGGCCGTTGTCGCAGCAGTGTCTGATCGTTTGATTTTCTTGCTGATTAGGAGAGAGCCATGATAGGGATCGGGATCGATATCGGGTCTACGGCGGCTAAGGCTGCCGTGGTCGATGGGGAGGGTTCGGTGGCGTGGACGTGCGTGCAGCCAACCGGGTTTTCGTCGGTCGATGCGGCGGAGCGTCTGCGCTGTGAGCTCGCTACAGCCGGTTATGACGTGACGGGTGACGACGTACGCGTGGTCGCGACCGGTTACGGCCGCGTTGCGGTGCCCTATGCGCACAAGGTCGTGACCGAGATCACCTGCCACGGTGCCGGTGCCGTGTGCCTGTTTGGCGATCACGGCACGGTGATTGACGTGGGCGGCCAGGATACCAAGGTCATTCAGCTTAAAAGTGGCCGCGTGGCCAAGTTCGCCATGAACGACAAGTGCGCTGCCGGCACGGGGCGCTTTTTGGAGATCATGGCCGACCGCCTAGGCATTTCCCAGCAGCAGATGGCCGACCTGGCGCGTTCCGGCGAACCCACCAAGATCAGCAGCATGTGCACGGTGTTTGCCGAAAGCGAGGTTATCAGCCTGATCGGTCGCGGTGAGCCGCGCGAGAGCATTGCGC
The DNA here is from genome assembly GCA_902363125.1 of Coriobacteriaceae bacterium. Classification (GTDB taxonomy): domain Bacteria; phylum Actinomycetota; class Coriobacteriia; order Coriobacteriales; family Coriobacteriaceae; genus Collinsella. The sequence goes on along the minus strand of CABIZD010000007.1, from coordinate 61,760 downwards.
GTGGCGTGATCGAGAGTGTCGTGTCGCGCGTGGCCACTATGGCCGGGCAGGCGGCGGGCGCCCCGTACTATCTGACCGGTGGTCTGTGCGAGAACGCCTACGTTGTGGAACGGTTGGGCGAGCTGCTGGGGTCGCCGGTGACCACCTCGCCCCAGGCCCGCTTTGCCGGTGCCATCGGCGCGGCGATTCGCGCACAGGCGCTCGATTAATGCATCGGCCGTGGGCCTGCATTCATGCGTATACTGGGAGGAAATGATTGACCGATGAGAGGAGGTATCGATGGCTGACGATCAGATTAAGCTCACGTCTATGACTGCCGCGAGCGGTTGAGCCGCTAAGTTGGCTCCTGGAGCCCTCGCCCAGGTCTTGGGCGACTTACCCAATGTGCATAACGACAACCTGCTCGTGGGGTTTGATACCTCCGACGATGCGAGCGTCTTCCGTGTTGGCGAGAACCTGGGTCTCGTACAGTCCATCGACTTCTTCCCGCCGATGGTCGACGACCCGTTCCTGTTTGGCCAGATCGCCGCGGCCAACTCGCTGTCGGACATCTACGCCATGGGCGGTCGGCCGAGCCATGCCATGAACCTCCTGTGCATCCCCAGTTGCCTGGGCGTTGAGGTTGCCGGGCAGATTCTGGCGGGCGGCGCCGACAAGTGCGTCGAGGCGGGTTGCTCCATCGCGGGCGGCCACACCATCAACGACGACGAGCCCAAGTACGGCTTGTCCGTGAGCGGCTTTGTCGCGCTCGACCGCATGCTCGCCAACAGCGGCGCGCGCGTGGGCGATGTCTTGCTGCTGACCAAGGCGATCGGCTCGGGCATCATCACCACGGCCATTAAGGGCGAGCTCATCGAGCAGGACGAGGCTGGCCCGATGTTCGAGTCGATGCGTACCCTCAACGAGGCCCCGATTCGCCTGGCCGAGGGACTCGAGCTTCACGGCTGCACCGATGTCACGGGCTTTGGCCTGATCGGGCATGCGTGCGAGATGGCCGAGGGCTCGGTCGTGCAGATTGAGCTGACGTCGGGCGCGGTGCCGCTCTTTGACCAGGTGCTCGACATGGCGCGTCTGGGCATTATCCCCGCCGGAACCTACCGCAACCAGGACTTCTTTGGCCCGCGTGTGGCTGCCGACGAAGACCTGGAGCCGGGTATGTTGGATGCGCTGTACGATCCACAGACATCGGGTGGCTTGCTCATCGCGGCGCCCGCGGCGGATGTGGATGAGCTTGCGCGTCGTTTACATGCCGAGGGGCGCGTTGCCGCCACAATCGGTCGCGTGTGCGAGGCGGTGCCGGGCGGTCCTGCCGTTCGCGTTGTGCATTAAGGAAAACCGTTTATGCGACCGTCCGTTGTTCTGGACGGTCCCTTTCGAAAGGAATTTACTATGTCTTCCAAGATTGAAGTCAATGCCATGGGCGATGCCTGCCCGCTGCCCGTCGTCAAGACGCTCAAAGCTCTGAAGCAGCTTGATGGCGAGGGTGCTGTGGTGACCTCGGTCGACAACGAGACCGCCGTCAAGAACATCTCCAAGATGGCGCAGGAGAAAGGCTGCACGGCCTCGGTCGAGAAGGTTTCTGACGCTGAGTGGCACGTGACCGTGGCGACCTCTGGCGCCGTTGCCGTGGCCGATCCCGAGCAGGATGGCGCTGCCTTCTGTGATGCCAGCGCCGGCAAGGGCAAGCTCGTCATTTCCGTCTACACCGACTGCATGGGCCGCGGCGACGACGAGCTGGGCCACAAGCTCATGAAGGCGTTTATCTTTGCCGTGACGCAGCAGGAGGAGCTGCCCTCGACCATGCTGTTCTACAACGGCGGCGCCAAGCTCACCGTCGAGGGCTCGCCGGTGCTCGATGACCTGAAGGGCCTGGCGGAGCAGGGTGTCGAGATTCTCACCTGCGGTACCTGCCTCGATCACTTTGGCATTAAGGACCAGCTCGCGGTAGGCGAGGTCACGAACATGTACGTGATCGTGGAGAAGATGGAACAGGCCGTGCGCGTCGTGCGCCCGTAGCGTATTGGTTGGAGTTGCCATGAGGGAGAAGCGCCCGGCGCTTGTCATCACGTTTCCCACCACGGCGGCCGCCATGGGGTGCGAGTCCCTATGCATCGAGCGCGGCCTTCCCGGGCGCACGATTCCCGTGCCCGGGGAGGTCGCTGCCGGATGCGGTCTGGCGTGGAAAGCCCTGCCTGCCGATGAGGGGCTGCTGCGCGGCGAACTCGCCGCGGCGGGCATTCCCGCCGAGGGCTATACCGTGATCGATATGTGGGAGGTCGTGCGATGATCTACTTGGATAACGCGGCGACGACCATGCACAAGCCACAGACGGTGATTGATGCCGTGACGCAGGCGATGTGCTCGCTCGGCAATGCCGGGCGCGGTGCCACGTCGGGTGCCCTCGATGCCGCTCGTACAATTCACGGCTGCCGTGCCAAGCTCGCGCGCCTCTTGGGTTGCCCGAGGGCGGACCATGTGTGCTTTACGCCCAATTCGACGGCGGCGCTCAACACGGCCATTAACGGCGTGGCGCGCCCCGGCGACCGCGTGGCCACGACGGTGCTCGAGCACAACTCCGTGCTGCGTCCGCTCAACCGCCTGGCGGCTGAGCGGGGCGTGACCGTTGAGCATGCCGGCTGCGACGCGAACGGCATGCTCGACTATGACGAGCTCGAGCGGCTGGTCACGCCCGGTACGCGTGCCGTGGTGGTGACGCATGCCTCTAATGTGACCGGCAACGCGGTCGACATTGCGCGCGTGGCGGCCTTGGCACATGCCGCGGGTGCGCTTGTGATCGTCGATGCCTCGCAGTCTGCCGGTACGGCGCATATCGATATGCAGGCCATGGGGCTCGACGTGGTGTGCTTTACCGGCCACAAGGGGCTCATGGGCCCGCAGGGCACCGGCGGCCTGGCCGTGGCGGAGGGCGTCGACGTGGCGCCCTGGGCCATGGGCGGCACGGGCGTGCACAGCTTCGATGCGTTGCAGCCCATGGAGTGGCCCACGCGGCTCGAGGCGGGCACGCTCAACGGTCACGGCATAGCGGGCCTTTCCGCAGGCCTTGATTTTATCGAGGCACAGGGTGGAGTTGAAGCGATTGCGACTCACGAACGCGCCCTGGCCGATCGCTTTCTCGCCGGTGTTCGTGAGATTCCGGAAATCAAACTCTACGGTGCCTTCGACCAGTCAGCACGCTCGGCGATCGTCTCGCTCAACGTGGGCAATATCGATTCGGCCGAGATTTCGGACGCGCTCATGCAGGGGTGGGGGATTGCGACGCGCCCCGGCGCCCATTGCGCTCCGCTCATGCACCGCGCGCTGGGAACCGAGCGCCAGGGCGTGGTTCGGTTCTCGTTTGGTTACTTCAATACGGCCGAGGAAGTCGACATGGCGATTGAGGCTCTGCGCGATTTGAGCTGCGATTAGACCAACCTTTTGCGCCCTTAGATAAACCGTTTGCGCTACCTTCCCGCATTGTCGCTTATACAGGGTAATGTGAAATGATGGCCCACTCTGGGACTCTGTATCTTTGCGAATTGCGGGAAGGTTCCTATGAACAGGATCACTGCTGCCCTCTATAGGTTTTTGGTTGTCTATCTTTCGGTCGCGATGGTCGTGACCTCGATACCGCTTGCGCCCCGCGCGGCTTATGCCGATGACGCAGGGGCGCTTGCCGTTGAGAGCGAGGCCCAAGAGACCGACTCGAGCTCTGACGCTGATGTCGATGCGGTCGATAACGCGTCGTCTTCGGGCGAGGGCAGCTTATCCACAACTTCCGACCAAACGAATAACGCTCAGGACGAATCGTCCAGCTCGGATACCAGCACTTCCACGTCGACCTTGGCCCAAGACCTTTCGAGCTCCGCGACCGATTCTGATGCAACAAAGAGCTTGGTTGCCACGGCGGAACCCTCGTCCGATGACAGCGAAGTCGATCCCCTCGTGTATGAGGACCCAACGGTCTGTGAGTATGCCAAGCTTATGCCGAACGGCTATGTGTATCCGTGTGATGCTGGCGGAAGCGTTACGGTAGAAATTGATGGAAACGACCCGTATGAGAACTCTGTCGATGGTAAATTGGTGACCAACCTGATCGTTGATTACGGAGTGGATGGAGTCCCCGGATATATTTGTGAGTACTCCTCCAGTCTGCGCTCGGTACGTTTTGAGAACAGCTCTATTTCTTCAATTGGACTACACGCCTTTTCTGGTTGCTCGAATCTCGCCGATATCAGTTTTTCCGGCATGACCATTGGGGGCATCGGAACAGAGGCGTTTTCTGGGTGCGGATCGCTTACGAGCCTGAACATTAATGACGTTGCTACCATCGGCTCTATGGGCGATGCCGCGTTTGCCTGGAGCGGGCTGCGATCTACGGGTCTCGACAAGGTCGTTGGTCTCAGTTCGATTCCTGAGAACGCTTATAATGGCTGCAGCGCTCTGACCGATACCGGTCTGGGAGGGAACACATCTATCACATCAATCGGCGTTAATGCGTTCAAAAACTGCTCTCGCCTTGCGACGACGGGACTCGAGAACAATACGACGATCAAGACGCTCCGCGAAGGTTGTTTCTCCGGGACCAATATGAGCGGTGGGCTGACGCTGCCCCTATATTCCAAGATTGAGGTACTGCCGGGTCGTGCGTTCTCTGACTCTAAGTTCGAAACCGTGCACCTTGGGTGCGACCATGTGGTGCTCATTAATTCCACCACGTTTCCCAAGCAATACATGACTGTCATGGTCCCTGCCAAGATGGTTTCGCAATACGAAAGCGGCCACCCTAAAGAGGTTTGGGAGAGCTGCAATGGTAGCCTGCCCGTCCCCGTAGGCAAGATGCTCCAAAAGATTGAGATCTCGCGTGATCCCGACAAGATGGCCTATCAGCCGGGGGAAAAGATCTCGCTCGAGGGCATGAGTGTCACATTTCAATATCCTCATTCGACGATGGATAGCGACTACGAAGCGCTCATAAAGGAAGAACTCGGCGAATACCTTACGGCGACCCCCTGCGATGGTGATGTCTTCGACGAGTCGATGGACGGAGAACCTATACAGCTCGTGTACGACGATGGCTACACGCGCCTTGTCGCGTACAGCAAGGGCAACCTGCAGCAGGCGGCCTACGAGTATGCCAAGCTCATGCCCAACTACTATCTGTATCCGTGCGACGCAAACGGAAATCTTACAGTAGAAATCGATGAGAACAGCCCGCGCGAGAACTCCGTCGACGGTCGAATGGTAACGAATTTGATTGTCGATTACGGGGTGGATGAAGTCGACGCACAGCTCTGTGCCGACTCTACCAATCTGCGTTCAGTGCGCTTTGAGAACACTTCCATTTCCAAAATCGGATTGCACGCCTTCTATAACTGCCCGAATCTCACCGATATCAGCCTTTCCGGTATGACCATCGGCACCATCGGGAAAGAGGCATTCTATGGCTGCAAGTCGCTTACGAGTTTGAACATCAACGAGGTTGCCACTATTGGCTCTATGGGCGACGCCGCGTTTGCCGAGAGTGGACTGGTGTCCACGGGGCTCGACAAGGTTGTCGGCCTCACATCGATTCCCGACAGAGCCTACGAAGGCTGCAAGGCTCTGACCGATACCGGCCTGGACAAGAATGCCTCCATTACATCGATTGGCGTTTGCGCGTTCAGGTTCTGCTCGAACCTTGCTACCACAGGGCTCGAGAGCAACACAACGGTCGAAACGCTTGGCCACACCTGCTTCTACGGCACCGACTTGAACGGCGGGCTGACGCTGCCATATAACTCCAAGATCGAGGAATTGCCGGAAAAGGCGTTTTATAGCACCAACCTCGAGACCGTGTTCTTTGGGTGCAACCATGCGGTGCTCATTAATACCGACACGTTCCCCAAGCGCAACATGACCGTCATGGTCCCTGCCAAGATGATTCCGAAGTACAGCAAGGGAGAGCCCAAGGCTGTTTGGGAGAGGTGCAACGGCTGTCTACCCGTCCCGGTGGGCAAGGTGCTCAAGAACGTTGAGATCTCCTGCGATCCCAACAACATGACCTATGAGCCGGGGGACACCATTTCGCTCGAGGGCATGAGCATCGAGCTCGATTACCCGCATTCTGTTTCGATTTGGAACTACGAAGCCCTCATAAAGGAAGAACTGGGTGAGTACCTAACGGCGACTCCGTGCGACGGTGACGTCTTCGATGAGTCGATGGACGGACAACCCGTAAAGCTCGTGTATGACGATGGCTATTCACATTTTGAAACCCAGACCAAGGGCACGCTACAGCTTAAGAAACCCACACCGACATCGTTCCAGATCTTCTATGCCCAAACGATCGATAAAGGCGAACGCAAACTGATGGACGGCGTTGAACTGCCCGATTTTTCCGGCACGATGACGATCGATGCAGGTGCCGAGGTCACGCTCGATGCCGGTGCTTTGGGGATGCTCAATGACAACATCACGTTTAAGGGCTGGTATGACACCGAGTCCGGCAAGTACATCTCCAAGGAAGCGGTTTGCACGTTTACGCCAGATAAGGACCTGTCCCTGGAGGCTCGCTTTAAGCTCAAGGACTATGCGGTGCATGTCAACGATGCGCAGGCGACCGACTCGTCGCAGGACTTTGCGCACCTGAGTGTTACCGCTCAAAACTGCTATCGCAATGCCGGCGAGACGGTTGAGGTTTCCGCCGTCACGGATAACGCGCTGTTCCTGGGCTGGTATCTGGGTGAGGGCGATGACGCCTACGCCGTGAGCGATCAGCTCGACTTTACCTATACGGTGAACGAGGCGGACGCGACTGTGTCCGAGGATAAGAGCGACTCCAAGATCGAGATCACTCCGCGCTACTGCGCTCCGCAGGCGAGCGTGGTCCTGAGTGTGGACGGGGTCGATGAGAACGGGCAGCCGCTCGGACAGTTCCTTTCCACCGGTCTGTACGGCATCGGGTCACGCGTAACGGTCGTAGCGGTCCCGTTACCCGGCTATGTGTTTGACTACGCGACCGATGCCCTCGGCAACGTTGTCTTTACCAGCGACGATGGTCCGTCCTATACGTTTGTGCTCGAGGGGGATGTGCAGTACACCGCGCATTTCCGTGAGGCGACTGGCCCCGACGAGTCACTCGCGGCGCTGAAGGCCGCGCTCATCGCCGCGATTACGGCTGCGGCCGTTCTCGCTACCATGTATGGCTTGGGCGAGATTGTCGACCCCATCGCGGCCGACGCGGTGATTGAGATCGGTATGGCCGACAACATTGAGGATGTTGCCGCTGTGGGCACCAAGGTGCTCAAGGAGATTAAGGACATCATCGACGACCACAAGAAGCCCAAGCCTCATGGCGACCATAAGATTGAGATTATTGCCACCGCGCAGCCCGAGGTGGGCGGTGCCGTTACCGGAGGCGGTATCCACTATGAGGGGACGGTCGCCACGCTCGAGGCTGTCGCCAATCCCGGCTATCGCTTCGTATGCTGGAAAGAGAACGGTGTCGAGGTCTCGACATCTCCTCTCAAGACGATGACGATCACGGACCTGACGCCCGAGGTCGTAAAAATGACGGCCGTTTTCGAGAAAAAAGTCGAGATTACGGCGGTTGCCGAAGCCGATGGCATTCAGGCCGATTTTTCGACAGGCTGCACCGCAAGCCCTGTAAAGCAGAGTATTACGCGTGGCGATCAGGCTATGGTCACCGCGAGCGAGGGTCCCGATTATGCCTTTGTGGGATGGTTCGAGGACGGCATCGAGGTTTCACCCGAGCGCACGTATATCTTCAAGGCCGAGGTCGACCGCCATTTGGTTGCACGCTTCCGCAAGGCGGACAAGACCATTCTGGTGAATACCGATCCCTTCGATAGCGCCGAGGTGCTGTGCGATGGCATGCCAGTCGTGGATGGCAAGGTTCGCGCGAAGGATGGCGACATCCTTACGTTTACGATGCGGCCCAAGGTGCGCCCCGACAATCCGGAGAAGACGTACCGGTTTGTAGAGTGGCGCGAAACCGATGCACAGGGCATCACGATTGCCAACAAGCAGGAAGTTTGCGAATACCGCGTTAACGGCAATGCTCGGATCGAGGCTGTGATGGACGGCAGAGATACGCATACCGTGCGTGCCGAGGCCGACCCGCTCGAGGGCGGTACCGTTACGCTGAAGCGCGGCGAGACTGCTGGCATGGCCCTCGAGGTTCCCGAGGGCGAGCGCGTGACCGCGGAGGCCACGCCATCTGAGGGCTATATTTTTGACGGTTGGTACCTGAGCAACGGCGGCTCGGATACCACGTCGACGCTGGTGTCGAGTGAGCGTTCCTATACCTTTGAGCCCATTACCGACTGCGTGATCCAGGCGAAGTTTACGCGTGCCTGCAAGGTGGATGTTGTCGTTGAGCCTGCCGCGGCCATGGCGGGCAAATATATGGTGCACGGCGAGGGCTATTGCATGAAGGGCGAGCCTGCCACGCTGAGCATAGAGCTCACGGCCGAGGCGAGCAAACAATTTACCTTTAAGGGCTGGTACGATGCCAAGACGGACCTGCTTTTGGGCACCGACCCCAGCTACCTTGAGTTCTATCCCGAGGACGTGGAATGCACGGTGCGTGCGGTGTTTGAGGAAAACACGTATACCGTGACGTCGAAGGCAAAAAAGACCTTTGTGGAGCGCGGTACCGTTGAGATCGAGGGGCATCCGGGTGCATCTTCTGTTACCTGTGGCTACGGCGATACGGTGATGCTCAAGGCAAAGGCGAACGATGGCTATCGTTTTGACCATTGGAAGGATGGCTCCGGAAGGGAGTACGACACCGCCGAGCTGGTCGTCAAGGTCACCAAGAGCGATACCTATACCGCGATTTTTACCGACTCAAAGCCCGAGGTCATCGTCACCGCCGATTCATGGCTCGGCGGTACCGTGACGTGCAATGGGACCGTGGTGAAGCCTACGACCGATACGTTCAAATTAGGGGAGAGCCTTCATCTGACGGCCAAGGCTCGTCCTGGCTATTTGTTCTGGGGTTGGTACGTCAACGGGCGCCTGAAGAGCCTTAAGCACGAGACCACGTTGGTTGCCAAAGCTCGCGGTAAAACCGGGCACTGCGTTATTACCGCGGCCTTTGTTCCTATCGATACCGTCTGCGTGCCCCTCGCCGATCCCGCGGAGGGCGGCATCGTCAAGGCGAGCCGAATCCTTGCCGATCGCGGCGCGGAGGTTGCCCTGAAGGCGACGCCCAATCCCGGTTATGTCTTTACGGGTTGGTATACGGCCGACGGCACGTTTGAGTCTGCCGATGCGGAGTTTACCTGCCACCAGGAGCGCAGCCATGTGCACGTCGCTCGCTTTATGGCAAAAAGCTATGAAGTCGACGCCACGACGGTAGTCGATTCCGGTACCGGTTCACTGGTCGAATCGAATGCCGCCGGCTGGGTCGAGGGCACAGGCACCGTCGAGGCGGGGCATGCCGCCACGCTGACCGCGCATGCGCTTTCGGGCTATGCGTTTGAGCATTGGGCCGATGCTTCGGGCGCCGTGGTAAGCCGTGACGGCACCTATCACGTGGTGCCGACGTCTGACACGACGCTCCAGGCCGTGTTCTCGGCAAAACAATATACGGTGGACGTCTCGTGCGAAGAGAGCATGGGCACGGTCGAGGGCACGGGGACGTATGCCGCCGGACAGGTCGCAACCGTGCGTGCGGTTGCCGCCGAGGATACGGCTTTTGTGGGCTGGTTCCAGAATGGCACGTGCGTGAGCTCCGAGAAAACCTATCGATTCACCGTGCGTGAGGACACGTCGCTCTATGCCGTCTTTGCGTCGGGTTCGTATGTCGTACATACCGTTGCTTCGCCTGCCGAGGGCGGAGCCGTGAGCGGCTTTGGTGGCTATGAGGCCGGCGACCGTGCGACGCTTCGCGCGATCGCCAACACTGGGTATTCGTTTGCGGGTTGGATCGACGATAAGGGTGAGACGGTCAGCGAGAACGCCGACTATACCGTTAAGGTCACGGGTGACGCCACCTATACGGCGATCTTTACGCCTAAGTCCTATCAGGTCGTTTTGAGCGCGAGTGACGATGGCGTGGGCACCCTGAGCGGCGAGGGCTCCTATCAATTCGGTGATACGGTCGAGCTCAATGCTACGCCTATGGGAACCAAACGTTTTGTCGGCTGGTATGTCCTGGATGCCGAGGGCAATAAGTCGCTGCTGAGCTGCGACGCCCATTGCTGGGTTAAGCTCGACAAGGATATGGTCGAGGGGCTCGAGGACGATGCGTTGGAGCTCCAGGCCGTGTTTGCCGATCCGTACGAGGTGACCGTTACGGGCGAGGTCGTGGTGAAGGACAAGGCATCGAACAGGGGCTGCCGTGTTACGGGCAGCGGTTGCTTTGCCGTGGGCGATCAGGTGGAACTGACCGCTGTTGCCGGTATGGGCTATCGCTTTGTGGGCTGGAGCACCGATAAAGAGGGCACCTCGATTGTCGAGACCGCGACGACCCTCGATGTGACCGCCACGCAGGACATAACGTACTACGCGCAGTTCGAATCCGATGGACAGGTGACCATTACCGTCACTGGCTCGTCCATCTTCCGCGGTACGGCCCTTCTGGTCGACGGCATTCCTGCCGGTAGCAGGTCCTACGACAGGGGCGACATGTTTATGGCGATCGCGATCCCGTGGAAGAAGTACCACTTCTCGCATTGGGTCGACGATGCGGGTGTCACGGTGAGCTACAGCGCGTTCTATATCGGTACCGCAAAGGAGAATAAGCAGCTTACGGCCGTGTTCTACGAGACGGGCTGCGATGTTCAGGTCGCTACGTATCCCAAGGACGCGGGCTTTAGCATGGTTGCGCTTGGTACCGGCGGCTCCTACCACTCCGCGGCGATTATGTTTACCGTGCCGCATAAGGGTTGGAAGTTTAAATACTGGGTCGACGAGAACGGCATGCCTGTGGGATTTACGCCGGTGATCAACCGCGTAGTGTTTGGCAACCGTACTTTTACGGCTGTTTATGAGCGGGCGTTGATGACGGTTACGGCGGTGGATTCGCGTCAGGGCGGACACGTCGAGGGCTCCTCCGAGGACGAATCTCTGGGCTATGCCGTGACCAACGAAGTCGAGAACGGTGAGTCCACGACCCTGACTGCCGTTCCCGATGCGGGCTATGTGTTTGATGGGTGGTATGCACGCAATGACGACGGGTCGTTGGGCGATGAGCCGCTGAGCACGGATGCTACCTGGACGTTTGTCCCCGAGGACAATATGACCGTCGAGGCGCGCTTTGCGGAGGCGCCTAAGTACAAGGTGACGGCCCGAGCGGTCAACGGATCGGTTGATTCGGAGTCTGCTTTGGTCGCTGCGGATGGTAAGGTGACGCTTTCGGCGACGCCCGATGAGGGCTGCTACCTGACGCGCGTGACCGTTGCCGAAGACGCCGGTGATGACGGTTCGGCCGGCAATGCCTATGACCTTGATATTTCCGACTATAAGGGTGGGGCGTACGAGGTCACACTGAGTGGCGTGAGTGCTCCGCAGCAGGTCACGTTTGAATTCGCGAAGGCTGCGGCTCCGGAGGTGCTCGCTCAGCCGCAGGATGCGAGTGCTTACGAGGGCGATCCGGTTGAGCTTTCGGTCGCCGCCGAGGCGGAGCGCAACGTTCGCGTCCATGCGGCCGTGTCATCTGGATCCGCTGCAGACGTCAAGCTGAGCTACCAGTGGTATCGCATGTCTGACGATGGTGGCAAGGCGGTGGCGCTGAAGGGCGAGACGGGGGAGGCCATCTCGATTGCCCAGCTCGACAGCGAGAACGAGGGCGAGTACTTCTGCCGCATTACGCAGAGCTACCTGGGCACGGTGACAAAGACGGATACCGAACATGCGAAGGTATCCATCGTGCCCCGAGAAACGCTTGTGTTTAACGGGCGTGTGCTGCCGGTGGCGACCGCTCACGATGAATACCGTGCGCAGATTGCCGGCGCTACGGGCGGCAAGGCACCGTATGCGTATAACTTGGATGATGTTGAGGTTCCTGAGGGCATGCAGCTGACGCTGGCAGATGACGGATCGGGCACCTTGGTGCTCTCGGGCGTGCCTGCGGCTACGGGTGTGCGTCGCTTCAAGATTAGGTGCACCGATGACCTGGGCAACAAGTGCGATGCGCACTTCGCGCTGCTCGTGAAGGCGAAGGAAGCCTCGCTTGCATTTGAGGGCCAGACCTTTACCTACAACGCGACGGCGCAGGCCCCGGAGCTTTCGGGCGTGCCCGAGGGTTGCGAGGACGATGTCAAACTGACCTATGTTGGCACGGGCGACACACATTACTCGTCGGATCAGGCGCCGGTGGATGCCGGCACGTATCGTGTGGTGGCGACGCTCGATGCCAAGGGATATGTCGGTAATGCCTCCTGTGACTTCGCGATCGAGAAGGCCCCGGTCGATATTTCGATCGAGACGTCTGATGTGACATACGATGGCGCACGACACGGTGCGGCGGTTGCGGTTGCCGGCCTTGATGCGTCTGCCTATTCCGTTGCCTATCGCGGTATAGATGGAACGTCCTATGGTCCGACGGCGCTGGAGCCGTGCGACAGTGGCAACTACCGCGTCACGGTTACGGTGACTGACCCCAACTATCAGGGTAAAAAGTCCGCCGAGTTCTCGATTGCAAAGGTAGGCCAGGTCATTACGGGAACGACGAGCTATTCGGGTGTTTACGGTGGAGACCCCATTGTGTTTAACAACGTTGCCCAGACTCCCGTGAGCTTTGAGCTGGTTGATTCCGATGACGATGCGAGCCCGGTTTCGATTAAGGGACGCTGCGCGACGGTTAAGGCTGCCGGTACGGCACGTGTTGTCGCCCATGCCAAGGCGTCTCGAAACTATCTTGCCGCCGAGGACGTCGAGTTGACTGTTTCCGTTGCACCTGCCCAGTTGCTGGTGAAGGTCGACGATGCCGAGCGCTTTGAGGGCCAGGATAATCCCGAGTTTACTTCCAGCTTGGTGGGCCGTTGCGACACCTCGGACGTAAAGGTTACGTACTTTTGCTCGGCGAATAAGAAATCTCCGGCGGGCGAGTACCAGATCGACGCGGCGGTCACCGATCCGAACTTTGATGTCGCGGTCGACCCCGGTACGCTGACGGTCAAGAAGAAGCCCGAGCACTACAAGGTGACGGCGAAGGCAGTCAACGGTTCGGTCGACAACGCTTTGGTTTCGGTTGTTGAGGGCGGGGACGCGATCCTTACGGCGACGCCTGACGAGGGCTGCTACCTCGAGCGCGTGACGGTCGTGCAGGCCGGCTCGGATGCGACCGTTGACCTCGACATTTCTGATTACAAGGGCGGGGCGTACGATGTCACGCTGAACGATGTCACCGCATCGCAGGAGGTCACGTTCGAGTTTGCGAAGGCGGACGCTCCGCGTGTGGTCGCGCAGGAGCAGGACGTGAGCGTCCACGAGGGCGATACCGTCGCGCTCTCGGTCGCTGCCGAGGCAGGCAAGAACGTCGCCGACCACGCGGCCTCGTCCACGGGTTGCGCTGCCAAGATTGAGCTTTCCTACCAGTGGTTCCACATGGTGAATGGCAAGGCCGTGGCGCTCGAGGGCGAGACGGGGGAGACGCTCTCGCTCGCGGACCTCGATGACGAGCAGGCCGGCGAGTACTTCTGCCGCATCACTCAACGCTACCTTGGTACTGAGAAGCAAGCGGACAGTGATTGTGCCGCCGTTTCCGTCGTGCCGTGGGACACCCTTGTGTTTAACGGCGACCTGCTGCCGGCAGCGAGCGCGCACGGCACGTACCTCGCAACGATTGCCGGGGCCGCGGGCGGCAAGGCTCCGTACGAGTACGCATGGGATAAGACGAAGCTCCCCGACGGGCTCAAGCTCTCCCGTACTTCGGGCGGCCTGACGCTCTCGGGCATCCCGTCCAAGACGGGCGTTTCCGCCTTTGATATCACGTGCAGGGATGCTCGTGGCGAGGCCATGACCGCCCGCTTTGCGCTCGTTGTCCAGGCAAAGCACGTAAAGCTATCGTTCACGGATGGCGACTTTACCTTTAATGGCGCGTCGCAGGCGCCCGAAGTTTCCGGTGCCCCTAAGGTCTGCAAGGGCGACCTTAGGGTCTGGTACTTCGGTACCGGAAGTACGCAATATTCCTCGACGGAGGCCCCGACAGATGCCGGCACATACCGCGCTGTCGCCACGCTGCGAAGCCACGGCTACATCGGTGCCGCTGCCTGCCAGTTCGAGATCGCTCCGGCAAAGCTCAAGGTGAAGGTTGACGACGCCGAGCGCTTCGAGGGAGAGGCGAACCCAGCGTTTACCTCGAGCCTGGAGAGTGCGGTTGACACTTCGCGTGTGAAGGTCGAGTACTCCTGCGATGCCGATGAGAGCTCTCCTGCTGGCGAGTACCAGATCGGCGCGACGGTCGCCGACCCGAACTTCGATGTCGAAGTCGTGCCCGGAACGCTGATGGTGAAAAAGAAGCGGGAGCCCGTCGATCCCGACCCGGTGGTTCCGGATCCGGACAATCCGGACCCCGATCAGCCTGATCCGGATCCTAACCCCGACCCGGATCCTAACCCTGAACCTGATAATCCTGATCCGGGCCCCAAGCCGGATCCCGATAATCCCGACCCTGATAACCCCGAGCCCGATAACCCGGACAAGCCCGAGCGCTTTGAGGTGACGGCAAAGGCGGTCAACGGTTCGGTCGACAACGCTTCCGTCACCGTTGATGCGGGCGGCGACGTGACGCTCTCGGCGACGCCCGACGAGAGCTGCTTCCTCGAGCGGGTGACGGTCACGGAAGCCGGCTCGGACAAGGCCATCGATCTCGATATCTCCGACTATGAGGGCGGAGCGTACGAGGTCACGCTGAGTTGCGTCACCGCGTCGCACGAGATTACGTTCGAGTTTGCGAAAGCGGACGCTCCGAAGGTGATCGCGCAGCCACAGGATGCAAGCGCCCACGAGGGCGATGCTGTCGTGCTCTCGGTTGCTTCCGAGGCGGGCAAGGGCGTCCTCGACCACGCGTCCTCGTCCACGGGTTCTGTCGCCGATGTCGAACTGTCCTATCAATGGTTCCACATGGTGGGCGGCGAGGTCGTGGCGCTCGAGGGCGAGACGGGGGAGACGCTCCTCATTGAGAACCTTGATGACGATTGCGCCGGCGAGTATTTCTGCCGCGTCACTCAGCGCTACCTTGGTACCGAGACGCAGGTGGAAAGCGATCGTGCCGTCGTTTCCGTTGTGCCCCGGGATGCCCTTGTGTTCAACGGCGGTCTGCTGCCGGTCGCACGTGCGCATAGCACGTATCGCGCGACGATTTCGGGCGCCGCGGGTGGCGAAGCTCCGTATGAGTACACGTGGGACGACGCTAAGCTCCCCGACGGGTTTAAGCTTACCCGCACAGCGGGCGGTTTGACGCTCTCGGGCACCCCGTCCAAGGTCGGAGTGTCTACCTTTGACATCACGTGCAAGGATGCTCAGGGCAAGACCGTGACCGCGCACTTTGTTCTAGTCGTTCAGGCGAAGCGGGTCGAGCTTGCATTTGAGGGCGGCAACTTCGTCTATAGCGGTGATGCTCAAGCGCCCAAGGTCACGGGGGTTCCCAAGGCCTGCGAAGGTGACCTGAGGGTTAGGTACTACGGGACGGGCGGCACGCACTATTCGTCGAGTGAGGCCCCGACCGATGCTGGCACGTATCGCGCCGTTGCCACGCTGCGAAGCGACGGGTATATCAGCGCCGCTTCGCGCAAGTTCAAGATTTCACCGGCGAAGCTTAAGGTAAAGGTCGACGATGTTGAACGCTTCGAGGGAGAGATGAATCCCGCCTTTACCTCGAGCCTAAAGAGCTCGGCTGATACCTCGGGCGTGAAGGTCGAGTACTCCTGCGTCGCCGATGAGAGTTCCCCGGCGGGCGAGTACCAGATCGGGGCGACGGTCGCCGACCCGAACTTCGATGTCACGGTTGAGCCCGGTACGCTGACGGTGAAGAAGAAGCAGGAGCCTGTCGGCCCGGACCCGGTGGTTCCCGATCCGGACAAGCCCGACCCGGACCAGCCGGACCAGCCTGACCCGGACCAGCCTGATCCGGGCAAGCCCGAGCCCGACAAACCGGAGCCTGATCAGCCGGACAAGCCGGACCCGGATAACCCGGATAAGCCTGAGCCTGACAACCCGAGTAAGCCGGAGCCGGAAAAGCCCGGAACGCCCGATTCCGACCAGCCGGATTCAAAGGATCCGACAAACCCCGGTAGTTCGGATAACCCTGCGGTCGATAAGGCAAAGGCATCGGGCGCGGAACACTCCGGCAAGAAGGAGTCTTCCAAGTCGAGCGCTCAGCAGCTCGCCGACACGGGCGATCGTGCGCCATTGGCCGTCGCCGTCGCTGCAGGCGCCGTTGCACTTGTCGCGCTGGGACTCGAGCTGCTGCGTCGCCGTCGCTCTGACGCGTAGCGGCTCTAAAGGGGCAATCAGATTGATACTTTGCACCATCTGGCCTGCTCAAGCGTTTATACTTGCGGGACGGGTATTTTGCCCGTCCCGTTTTTGTTTCGACCCGAAAGGTGTGCCTATGCCTTCATCCGCACCGCGCGGTCTGCGCTCCGAACATGTCGTTACCGTCGGCATCGCCCTGTTCTCGATGCTCTTTGGCGCCGGCAACCTCATCATTCCGCCGTTGCTGGCACTCCAAGCCGGCACGGCCACACCGCTTGCCATGGTTGGCTTTTTGATTGCCGCCATCGGCCTGCCCGTCATGGGCTTTATCGCCGTGGCGCTTGCCGGCACGGCGCGTGAGCTTGCCAGCCGCGTGCATCCCAAGTTTGGCGAGTTCTTTGTTGCGGCAGTATATCTGGCCATCGGCCCGTGCCTTGCCATTCCGCGTACAAGCTCCACGGCGTTTGAGATGCTGGTACCGTTGCTGCCCGAGGGTGTCTCGCTCGGCACGGCGCGTCTGGTGTTCGCCGTCGGTTTCTTTGTCGTCGCGTTTGCGCTCACACTGCGCCCGGGTGTTATCACACACGTGCTCGGCCGCATTACGGGCCCCGCGCTCATCGCGCTCATCGTGCTGGTTGTGGGTGCTGCCGTGATCTCGCCGCTGGGACCGGCTGCTGCCCCGCAAGCTCCCTATGATGCCGGTGCTGCGGTCCAAGGCTTCTTGACCGGCTACCAGACCATGGACCTGCTTGCATCGCTCGCCTTCGGCATCATCATCGCCGAGACCATTCACGAGTTGGGCGTGACCGATGACAAGCGCGTGGCCTTCGAGATTTCGCGCTCCGGCGTGATCGCCGGCGTGCTCATGGCCATCATCTACTGCGGCTTGGGACTTGCCGGTATGCAGCTCGGCACCGTGATGCCCGACGCTACCAACGGCGCCGCCATCCTCGCCCGTTCGGCCTCCATGCATTTTGGGCTTGCCGGCACGGTCGTGGTCTTCGCCATCTTCTTCCTCGCCTGCATGAACGTGTGCATCGGCCTCATCAGCTGCTGCTCGCGCTACTTCTGCGAGACGTATGTGGTCGAAGGGGGAGCGGAGGCCTCTGAGGAGGCCATGCGCCGTCCCTTTGCGGT
The DNA here is from genome assembly GCA_902363125.1 of Coriobacteriaceae bacterium. Classification (GTDB taxonomy): domain Bacteria; phylum Actinomycetota; class Coriobacteriia; order Coriobacteriales; family Coriobacteriaceae; genus Collinsella. Next base: position 44,195 of record CABIZD010000007.1, on the reverse strand, counting down.
TCTCGCCTTTGTGTTCGCAGCGTTTTCGTGCGTGCTCTCCAACGTGGGCCTCGACGTGATTCTTATGTTCTCGGTGCCCATGCTCAACGCCTTGTATCCCGTTGCCATCGTGCTGGTACTGATGGGCCTGGTGCACGGCTTTTGCGACGCTCATCCGCAGGTGTGGGTCTGGGTCGGCGGCGTTGTCGCGGTGCAGAGCGTGATTACCTCGGTCCGCGATGCGTTCTTTACGGGCGCGTGGCTGCCGTTCGATGCGCTGCCGCTGGCAGACATTGGAGCCGCGTGGGCGCCGGTTGCCGTGGTGGCGTTTGTGATCGGCCTGCTCCACAGTCGGTTTGTCGTACATTCGAGGAGCTAGGGTATCGTCGCTTGCACAGGCGGGGAGTCTCCCCTATAATTTCCTTCGCTTTGGGACACGCAAGGTTTAGACCTTAGCTGCTCAACACCTTCGGGACGTGGCGCAGTTTGGTAGCGCGCCTGCTTTGGGAGCAGGATGTCGCAGGTTCAAATCCTGTCGTCCCGACCATATCTTGCGGGCGTAGTTCAATGGTAGAACCCCAGCCTTCCAAGCTGATGACGCGGGTTCGATTCCCGTCGCCCGCTCCATAAGAATTGTTTTAACGGCTTTGGTTTCCTTTGGGGATCAGAGCTGTTTTCGTTTACGCGCCGGGCGACGGGAATCGAACCCGCCAGGGTGCGGAGCTGAGAAAATGCGTGAGCATTTCCAGCGCAGCACGCAAGGGCCGAAGGCCCGCAGCGAAGCAAATCCTTGGACTTCCCGTCGCCCGCTCCAAGCTATATAATCGCAGGCCAATATGCTAATTTGGCTCGCGTTTATTTTTATACCGTCCGACCTCGCGGGGCAAATGAACCAGGAGCGTTTGTCCCGAATCGTAAGAAAGAAGTGATTTCCATGGCACAGAGTAAGGCGGAATACCCCACCTCCGATTGCCTGGCGCCCGCCGCGATCGAGGCGAAGACCGAGGCCGCAGGCGTTACCAAGGCCAACCTGCCGGTCTCGAAGGCCTTTTTGCTTGCCATGTTTGCCGGCGCGTTCATCGCCTTTGGCGGCCTGTTCTTCACGGTCTTTCTGAGCGATGCGTCTCTTGGTTGGGGCGCCCAGCGCTTTGTGGGCGGCCTTGCTTTTTGCCTGGGGCTGGTGCTCGTGCTTATTTGCGGCGCGGAGCTGTTTACCGGCAACGCGCTTATGGTATGCGCGCTTAAGAGCAACAAGATCACGCTCATCCAGATGCTCAGGGCTTGGGCGATTGTGTGGATCGGCAACTTTGTCGGCGCCCTGTTCGTTGTCTTTTTGGTTTACATGGCAGCTATCTACAAGCTCAACGGCGAAGCCGTTGCCAACACCATGGTGAGCGTCGCCGCCGGTAAGGTTACGATCGACGCCGTCACCATCTTCTTCCGCGGCATTCTGTGCAACATCTTTGTGTGCCTGGCCGTATGGATCGGTACCGCCGGCAAGACCGTGGTCGATAAGGTCGTGGGCATTCTGCTGCCCATTGCCGCCTTTGTGGCCTGCGGTTTTGAGCACTGCGTTGCCAACATGTACTTTTTGCCTATGGGCATTTTGATGCACTCCTGCGGCTATGGAGCCGATGTCGCCGGCGCCGATGCCCTCAACGCTGCCGGGTTGGCGCTCAACCTTACGGTCGCCACGCTGGGCAATATCGTGGGTGGCGCCCTGATCGTGGCGCTGGGCTACTGGTTTATCTACGCCAACAGGGAGGCCTAAGGACCCAAGCCATAACCGACCAAAGAGGGACAGGTTTATTTGGCAGGTTTTGGACGAGGTGCTTCGACGTCTTGTCACGAGCTGCCATAATGGACCTGTCCCTTTTGCGTGCGCGCCGGTATTTTTTTGCCCGATGACGATCGCGGGGGACCAGCTTTTTATTGAACATGTCGAAAGGCTTTTCATGAGCGACTGCGAATCCATGTCTGCCGAGGTGCGCGGCCGCCTGCGTTCCATTCCCGCCGTTCACGAGTTGCTTGCCGAGTGGCCGGTCATGAAGGCTGCTGGCGATGCAGGCGACACGATGGTACGCGAGGCGATTGACGCCGAGCTCGATGCCGAGCGCGCGGCGATTCGCTCCGGCGCCCCTGCAAGGAACAAGCGCGAGCTCGCCTTGGCAATTGAGCAGCGGACCCATCGCCTGTCGCTGCCGACCCTGCGCCCTGCCGTCAACGCGACGGGCGTTGTGATTCACACCAATCTGGGCCGCGCTCCGCTCGCTCCCGCGGCGGTGCAGGCGGTGACCGATGTCGCCCGAGGCTACAGCACGCTTGAGTATGACGTCTCAATCTGCGCTCGCGGGGGCCGCAAGGAGCATGCCGCACGCCTGCTGCGCACGCTCACGAGGGCGCAGGACGCCTTGGTTGTCAACAACAATGCCGCCGCGGTGCTGCTGGTGCTTGCCGCGCACGCGGCTGGCAAAGAGGTCATCGTGAGCCGCGGCGAGCTTGTCGAGGTGGGCGGCAGCTTCCGCATCCCCGACATCATGGCGGCTTCGGGTGCCAAGCTTGTCGAGGTTGGCTCTACCAACCGCACACATCTGGACGATTATCGAAGCGCCATTACGCCCAACACGGCGATGATCCTCAAAGTCCATCCTTCCAACTACCGTATCGAGGGCTTCCACGAGGAGGTTTCCGTGGCGGAGCTTTCTGCGCTGGCGCATGAACATGGCCTGTTGCTTTACGAGGACCAAGGCTCAGGCGCTTTGCTTGCAGATGGGGTACTCGCCGATGCGGGGGAGAGGCCCACGTCCGTGTCTCTTGGCGCCGGCGTTGACGTCGTCTCGTGCTCGGGCGACAAACTGCTCGGTGCTTCGCAGGCGGGCATCATCCTCGGCAGCGCCCAGGCAATCGCCGCCTGCGCCTCTCATCCGCTTATGCGCGCGCTTCGCCCCGGTAAGCTCACGCTCGCGGCGCTCGAGGCCACCCTGCGTCTGTATGTGGCCGGTCCCGATACGGCACATCGTGAGATCCCGGTGCTCAACATGCTTTCCGGCGCGCCGGCTCCGCTCGAGCGTCAGGCCAAGCGCCTGCATGACCGCATGCTGCGCAAGCTTCGCGAGTCTCAGTGTGAGGAGGCGGTGGAGCTGCAGGTTGTCGAGGGCGTGTCTGCTCCGGGCGGCGGTTCGCTGCCGACCGTCGAGCTCCCAACTTTTTGCGTTGCCGTTTGCCCCGTCGATGGGCGCCTGTCCGCCGATGGCCTAAAGCGCGCTATGGTACAGGAGCCCGATACGCCGGTCGTGACGCGCGTGCAGCATGGCCAGGTACTGTTTGACGTTCGCACGCTTTTGCACGATACCGACCTTGATCTGTGCGCGTCCGCGTTGGCCGATGCCGTGCGGGCGGGTTTGCGTCGATGACGGTGCGCGAGCTTGTTGAATGTCCCGTTGTCGTTGGAACGGCAGGACACGTCGACCACGGAAAGTCGGCCCTTATCGAGGCGCTGACTGGCAAAAATCCCGACCGTCTGGAGGTCGAGCGACGCCGAGGCATGACCACGGAGCTCGGTTTTGGCGAGCTCGAGCTTCCCGGCGGCAAGCTTGTCGGCTTGGTCGATGTGCCCGGGCACGCGCACTATCTGCGCGCCATGGTGCAGGGCGCCACCGGCGTGGACGTTGCGTTGCTGGTTGTTTCTGCCGTTGAGGGCGTGATGCCGCAGACCCGCGAGCACGTTCACGTGCTGGAGCTGTTGGGCGTGAGGCACCTCGTGGTGGCGCTCACGATGCGCGACCTTGCGGATGACGAGACGGCAGAGCTCGCCGAGCTCGACGTGATGGACTTCCTCGGCGATACCGTCTTTGCCGATGCGCCCGTGGTACCCGTTTCTTCGCGCACGGGTGTGGGCGTCGAGGACGTTCGCCTTGCCCTCGATACCGCTATCGACTCTTTCCTGGCCGATGCCGCATCCCACCCGGTGCGCTCCGGTCTGGCCCCGCGCCTGCCCATCGACCGCTGCTTCACCATCAAGGGATCTGGGACGGTCGTCACGGGCACACTTCACGATGCTCCCGTAGCGGTGGGCGACGAGCTCGTCTCGAGTCCCGCGGGCGTGCGCTGCCGCGTGCGTGCGATTCAGGTGCACGGCGATACCCCTCGGGCGTTGCCCGGGCAGCGCGCGGCGCTCAACATCGTGGGAGATGGTGCGGGCGACCTTCCGCGCGGCGAGGTCCTCTGCGGGTCAGGTGCCGAGGGCTTGACGCTCAGACTCATCGCCCGCTTCACGTATCTGGGGCGCGAGGGCACCAAGCCCGCGCCCTTCGAGTCCGGTACGCGCGTGCATGTGATGGCGGGTACGGCGGAGGTCCTTGGCCGTATCATGCTCATGGAGGGCGAGGGACCCATTGAGGCTGGCGAGACCCGCATCGTGCAGGTCCGTCTGGAGGAGCGCCTTCCCGTGCGATCGGGCGACGGCCTCATTGTGCTCGCGTTCTCGCCGGTGGTGCTTATCGGCGGCGGTCGTGTTCTTCTTTCGCGGTGCCGCCGCTCGCGCGTCTTCTCCGCGGGCGAGTGCGCGCTGCTCGGGGCCCTGGATGCCGACGACCGCGCCGCCGCCGTTGCCGCATGGTTGGGGCTGCGGCGCCTGCCTGTGCCTGCCGCGGCCGCAGCCCGTGCTCTCGATCTTTCGGGTGCCGAGGCGGCTGCGCTCCTGCACGGGGCGGTTTCCTCGGGTGACGCCGTGGCGCTTCATGCCGAGCGCTCGACCGAGGAGCTCTATGCCGCCCCCGCTGTGCTCGATGCCGCCCTCGCCACGCTCTCCGTCACGCTGGCCGCCATGCACGGGGCCGCGCCCAAGCAGACGGGTTTCACGCCGGGCGAGGTCGCGCATGCCGCCTGGCCGACAGCGGGCGAAGACGTCGCGTCCGCGCTCGTTCTCGAGGGCTGTGCGCGCGGCGTGTGCACCGTCGACGGTGCCGAGGTGTTCGACCCGCACTCTGCCGCTGCGGCGATACGTGTGGTGCGCGAGGCGAGCCAGCGCATCGTGGCCGCCCTCGACGAGGCGGGTCTCGGTGCGGCGACGCTGCCCGAGGTGGGTGAGCGTCTGCAGCTCGATCGCGACACCATGACGCGTGCCCTGCGCGAGCTTTCGCTCAACCGCGCGATCGTTAAGATCGAACGCGACGTTGCCTTGTCTGCCGCCGCCGAGGCCCATGCGCGTGAGGTCGTCGCCGCGGCTATCGAGGCCGACGGCGGCGCTGCCACGACGAGCGTGCTGCGCGAGGCCCTAGGCGTGTCGCGCAAACGAGCCATCAGCATCTTGGAGCATCTGGATGCGGTGCGTTTTACGACGCTCGACAAGGAGGCCGGCGGCCTCAGATCGCTTCGTTAGGGGTTGCCGTATCACTGTCCGCCACAAAACCTGCCTATCTACTACGTTTAAGTGACTACCCTCGACCATTTCAAAAACCGCAAAAACAAAACCGCAGGTAGATGACTTGCCGATGTTACGAAAAAGTGGGTATGGTTAACCCTTGCTGGTTAAACGTAGTAGATGGGCCGTTTTCGTGGCGCGACACTGCGCGTTTGGTAAAATACCGCCACGTTTGGGAACGGATGGGCTCCGGTGGGCCCCGCGGTCCTCAAAACCGTTGTGAGGCGTGCAAAACGTCTTGGATGTGTTCGATTCACATACGTTCCCGCCAACGCATCCCGCCAACCGCCACAAAGGTGCCTGTCCTCTTTGTGGTGGTTTGGAACACGTGGACGAAACAGGTTTGAAACACGGGTTTTGCACGTCAGGTGCTCAAAAACGCTTCTACCTGCATCGTAATCAAAACGAAACATCTGCTCGTTGTCTTATGCGAAACTTTGCTGCAACAGTGCGATATTATCCATACTCGATAAAGTTCGCGGCGCATAGGGTGCCGCGACCGACATTTTTCGTTTCCCATCATTGGAGGAAGCATGAGCTACACGCAGAAAGTTCTCGACGAGCTCAAGGCCCGCTATCCCGAGCAGCCTGAGTTCATCCAGGCCGCGACCGAGATCCTCGGCACCATCCAGCCGGCGCTCGACGCCCACCCCGAGTACGAGGAGGCCGCCCTGCTTGAGCGCCTCGTCGAGCCCGAGCGAATCGTTATGTTCCGTGTTCCCTGGGTCGACGACCAGGGCAAGGTTCAGGTCAACCGCGGTTACCGCGTCGAGTTCAACTCTGCCATTGGACCCTACAAGGGCGGCCTGCGCTTTAACCCGACGGTCACCCTGGGCATGCTCAAGTTCCTGGGCCTGGAGCAGATCCTCAAGAACAGCCTGACCACCCTTCCCATGGGCGGCGGCAAGGGCGGCTCCGACTTTGACCCCAAGGGCAAGTCCAACAACGAGATCATGCACTTCTGCCAGTCCTTCATGACCGAGCTCTATCGCCACATCGGCCCCAACACCGACGTTCCTGCCGGCGACCTGGGCGTTGGCGGCCGCGAGGTTGCCTACATGTTCGGTCAGTACAAGCGCCTGACCAACGAGTGGACCGGCGTCCTTACCGGCAAGGGCCTCTCCTTTGGCGGCTCGCTCGCCCGTACCGAGGCCACCGGCTACGGTCTGGTCTACTTTGTGGACGAGTACCTCAAGAGCCGCGGCGAGTCCTTCGAGGGCAAGAACGTCGTCGTTCACGGCTCCGGTAACGTCGCTATCTACGCGGTCCAGAAGGTCGCCCAGCTCGGCGGCAAGGTGCTGGCCTGCTCCGACACCCATGGCTGGGTCGAGGATCCCGACGGCATCGACTACACCGTGCTCGAGCATGTCTACAACAAGAAGCGCTCCGGCCACGACAAGGGCGTTACGCTCGCTATGTACGTTGACGAGAAGCCCAACGCCGTGTGGCACGAGGGCGACGGCCGCGGCGTGTGGCAGCTGCCCTGCGACATCGCGCTGCCCTGCGCTCGCGAGAACACGCTGCTGCTCGAGGACGCCCAAGCGCTCGTCGCCAACGGCTGCAAGGTGGTCGGCGAGGGCGCGAACATGCCCACGACCATCGAGGCCACGACCTACTTCCAGGAGAACGGCGTCGCCTTTATGCCCGGTAAGGCTGCCAACGCCGGTGGCGTGCTCGTGTCCGGCCTGGAGATGAGCCAGAATGCCGAGCACCTGTCCTGGACCTTCGAGGAGGTCGACGGCAAGCTCGAGCAGCTCATGCGCGGCATGTTCCACAACGTGGACGACACCGCCAAGGAGTACGGCGAGGAGGGCAACTTCGTCATGGGTGCCAACATCGCCGGCTTCCTGAAGGTTGCCGACGCCATGCTCGCCCAGGGCGTCTGCTAAACCCTGCCTGACATAGCATGTAATGAGGCTCTCGGCTCAACGCCGGGAGCCTTTTTTGATCCGCATGCGACGGAGGAAAACGGATCATTTCCCTCGGCCCTCTGCCGGCCGCCCCTTAAGTTGCGGTGAAATACGGACTGTTGGGCGCCCTAAGCCCGACAAACAGTCCGTATTTCACCGCAAGTTATGGATGGGAGGGAGGTTTTTGTGCTGTGGAAGGTTGCGGCCCCTCGTTTGGTACACTTAAAAGTACTGGACAAGTGAAGAGATGGGGGAGAACGTGCTCAAGTTCGGTACCTACGTCCGTGTTGGAAACGCGGCCGAAGCCTATGAGCTCTTGCAGAAGAACCGCAACAACAAGATTGTGGGCGGCGGCATCTGGATGCGCCTGGGTTCGCGTCGTGTGGCGACGGCGATTGACCTTTCGGCCTGCGGACTCGATCAGATCGAGGAGACCGAGACCGAGTTTCGCATCGGTGCCATGTGCACCCTGCGCCAGCTCGAGCGCCATGCCGAGCTCAACGCGCTTGTCAACAATGTTTTCGAGTTCGCCGTTCACGATATCGTGGGCGTGCAGCTGCGCAATACCGCCACGGTGGGCGGCAGCATCTACGGCCGCTTTGGCTTCTCGGACGTGCTCGCGGCTTTCCTGGCGCTCGATTCGTATGTTGAGCTGACGGGTGCCGGCCGTGTGCCGCTCGCCGAGTTCGTGGACATGGGCTATGTGCGCGACGTGATCGAGCACGTCGTGGTCGTCAAGCACGATTACCGCGCGAGCTACGAGGCCGTGCGCAAGGCCGCGACCGACTTCCCCTCCTTAAACGTCACCGCCGCCTGGTGGGACAACAGCTGGCATGTCACCGTGGGCGCCCGCCCGCTGCGCGCGACCCTGCTGCAGGGCGAGGCATGTGGCCTTACCGGCGAGCAGCCTTCCGAGGACGAGCTTCGCGCCCTGGCCGCGTCCGTACGCGCGCTGAGCTATGGCACCAACATGTGGGGCTCGGCCGACTACCGCCGCCGCATCTCGGCCCCGCTGGCGATTCAGGCCGTGCGTCGTGCCGCCGGCATCGAGCTTTCGGCCTCGCTTGCCCGCGAGCTCGAGACCGTGCAGATTCCTAAGTTTGCCACGGACGAGTATTCCTGCCGCCGCGTGCCCGGCGTCGATTCTTGCGAGGTGCGCTAATGGCTGCCAAACTCATCGATCTTTCCTTTACGCTCAACGGCCGCAAGGTCAAGGTTCAGATTGCCCCCGACACCATGCTCTTTGCGCTTTTGCGTGAGCAGGGCTGCGCGTCGGTGCGCTGCGCCTGCGAGACCACCAACTGCGGTCTGTGCACGGTGTGGCTCGACGGCGACCCGGTGCTGAGCTGCTCGGTTCCCGCCGCCCGTGTAGAGGGCCACACCGTCACCACGCTCGAGGGCCTCAAGGCCGAGTCCGAGGCGCTTGCCCGTGCGATGGCTGCCGAAGGCGCCGAGCAGTGCGGTTTTTGCGCCCCCGGTCTTATCATGAACGTGCTGGCGCTCGCCCGCGCCGCCAAGGAGGACCCGAGCCTCGTCGCCACGCGCGAGGAGCTCTCGCGCCAGCTGGCCGGCAACCTCTGCCGCTGCAGCGGCTACGAGAGCCAGCTGCGCGCCATCGTCCGCTTTCTTACCGCGTCTGGTGTGCAGGTGGGCTTTGAGATGCCCGAGCTGCCGGTCAACGACACCAGCTGCGACGGTGTCTCGTACAAGCAGATCACCCATAAGCAGCCCAAGAAGGACTCGAAGGCCCTGCTCGAGGGCCGTCCCGTCTACACGGGCGATATGGTGCCCGCCGGCGCGCTCATCGTCAAACTCAAGCGCAGCCCCTATGCCCGCGCCAAGATCCGCTCCATCGATACGTCGCGCGCCCTGAAGGTGCCCGGCGTCGTGGGCGTCTACACCTACGAGGACGTGCCCAAGCGCCGCTTTACTATCGCCGGTCAGAGCTATCCGCAGCCGAGTCCCTACGACCGCCTGATCCTCGAGAACCTCGTCCGTTACCAAAACGAGGAGGTGGCGATCGTCGCTGCCGAGACCGAGGAGGCTGCCGACAAGGCACTCAAGCTCATCAAGGTCGACTACGAGGTGCTCGAGCCGCTGCTCGACTTTACCAAGGCACTCGATAACGACATCGTGGTCCACCCCGAGGGCGACGTGACCTTTATGTTCCCGCAGGGCGGCGATGTCCCGCGCAACCTGGTGTGCAGCGGTACCAGCGATTTTGGCGACCTGGACGAGGCCTTCGCCCAGAGCGACATCGTCTTTGAGCGCACCTACACCAGCCAGGCCACGCAGACCGCGCCCATGGAGACCTTCCGCGCCTTCGCGACGACCGACGCGTTCGGCCGCATCTCGGTGACCACCTCCACGCAGGTGCCCTTTCACGTGCGCCGCATGGTCGCGCAGTCGCTCGACATTCCGCAGTCGCAGGTGCAGGTCATTAAGCCGCGCATCGGCGGCGGCTTTGGCTCCAAGCAGACGGGCTGCTGCGAGATCTTCGTGGCGTTCGTTACCCAGCAGACCGGCCGTCCGAGCTACTGCTGCTACACCCGCGAGGAGACCATCACCGCGGGTAACTCGCGTCACCAGATGCAGATGACCGTTAAGCTGGGCGCCATGAACGACGGCACTATCACGGCCATCGACCTGCATACGCTGTCCAACGCTGGTGCGTACGGCGAGCACGCCACCACAACGATCGGCCTATCGGGCCACAAGAGCCTGCCCATCTACAACCATGTGAAGGCGAGCCGCTTTAGCTGGGACGCCGTCTACACCAACACTAACCGCGGCGGCGCGTATCGCGGCTACGGTGCCACCCAGGGCCAGTTTGCCGTGGAGAGCGCCGTCAACGAGCTCGCCGACATGCTGCACATGGACCCCGCCGACCTGCGCCTTAAGAACATCGTGCGCGAGGGCGAGATCATGCCGCAGTACTACAACGAGAAGCTCAACGCCTGCGCGCTCGATCGCTGCCTGTTGCGCGCGATGGACATGATCGGTTGGCGCGACAAGCCGCTGGCTGTGGACCTGGGCGACCGCGTGCGTGCTCTGGGCTGCGCGCTCACCATGCAGGGCTCGGGCATCTCCAACGTCGACATCGCCGGCATCGACATGCGCCTGGAAGAGGACGGCTTCATTACCATCGGCACCGGCGCTACCGATAACGGCATGGGCGTCGACACGATCCTGGCGCAGATTGCCGCCGAGGAGCTGGGCGTTGAAAGCTCGCTCATCGTGGTGCGCGGCGTGAACACCGACGTGTCGCCGTTCGACGCCGGCTCGTACGCGAGTTCGGGCACGTACGTGACGGGTCTGGCAGCCAAGAACGCCGCGACCGAGCTGCGCGAGAAGATTTGCGCCAAGGCCGCCCAGATGTGGGACGTGGACGCCGCCGACGTGGTCTTCGACGGCCAGTACGTGCGCCTGTCCGACGAGCGCGCCGCCCGTGAGCGCGGCCGCTACCTCACGCTGCGCGACTTTGCCAACCTGTGCGTCAAGAACATCGCGGGCGGCGACGCGCTGACCTCGCATGCCTCTGCCTGCCTGCCCGTTTCGCCTCCGCCGTTTATGGCCGGTATTGCCGAGGTCGAGGTCGACAAGGCCACCGGCAAGGTGACCGTGGTGGATTACGCCGCTGCCGTTGACTGCGGCACCGTGATCAACGAGGCACTCGCGCGCGTCCAGGCCGAGGGCGGCATTGCCCAGGGTATCGGTCACGCGCTCTACGAGATTGTCGAGCATGACGACCGCGGCCGTCTGCGTACCGGCAACTTTATGAGCTACAAGCTGCCCACACGCCTGGATATCGGCAGTATTCGCGTGGCCTTTGAGCCGAGCTACGAGCCGACAGGTCCGTTTGGTGCCAAATCGATCGGCGAGGTCGTCATCAACACGCCGCTCGCCGCCGTGGCATCGGCCGTGGCACACGCCACCGGCCACCAGGTGCGCTCGCTGCCGATCACGCCGGAGAAGGCTCTGCTGGGGGAGTAGCGGGTCGGCGAACAAGTCGTAATTGGCGGGGCGGGGCAACTCGCCCCGCCTTTCGCACTCGTGGTGAGGTCGTGAGCCTGTAAAACGTGCGCGTGCGCTTGTCGTTCGTATCTGCTATCATTCCTAGTCTGTGCGCTCATGCGGGCGTGGCGGAATTGGTAGACGCGCCAGATTTAGGTTCTGGTGGGATTCCCGTGAAGGTTCGAGTCCTTTCGCCCGCACCAACGCATCTGCGTCGGCTTCGGCCGTCGCGACTCTTTGTTGCATAAAGGTACCAGCACCTCAGATAAGCTGGGCAGTATGAGGAGGAACGTGTTGAACATCACCGCTTCTGACGTCAAGGACGCCAAGCTCACCGCTACGGTCACCATCCCGGCCGCCGACGTCGACGCCGCGATCAAGAAGGCCTACAAGGACACCGCCAAGAAGTACCGCTTCCCGGGCTTCCGTGCCGGTAAGGCTCCCCGTCCGGTCATCGACTCCGCTCTTGGCGCCGAGGCTACCCTCGCTCAGGCCACCAACGACCTGATCGCCGCCAACGAGCCCGCCGTCCTCAACGAGCTGGACATCGTCCCCACCAAGAACGGTGACTACAAGGAGCTCGACCTCGCCAAGGATCACGAGGACTACACCTACACCGTCGAGTTCTCCCTGCGTCCTGCCGCCGAGCTCTCCTCCTTCGACGCCGTCGAGATCGAGATGCCCCCTGCGGAGGTCACCGAGTCCGAGATCAACAACCAGGTCGAGATGCTCCTCAACTACCGTGCCACCTTCGAGGACGTCGAGGGTCGCGCTGTCGAGGCTGACGACTATGTGACCGTCGATCTCAAGGCCGTCGAGAACGCCGACAACTTCGCCGCCGAGGGCCGCATGCTCATCGCCGGTAGCGACAGCAACCCCAAGGAGTTCAACGAGGCCCTGGTCGGCGCTAACGTTGACGACGTCGAGACCGTCACCTGGACCGACGAGGTCGAGGAGGGCGAGGAGGCCGAGACCCACACCGTCGAGGTCACCGTCAAGGGCATCAAGGTCCGCAACACCCCCGAGCTCACCGACGAGCTCGTCAAGTCCGACTTTGGCTTCGACAGCATCGACGCCATGCGCGACGCCATCAAGATCGAGATCGAGCAGGACAAGGCTTCCCGCCTCCCGGCCGAGAAGGAGAACCGTTGCGTTTCCGCTCTCGCCGAGCGCCTGCAACTCGACGAGATGGATGCCGACTACGAGCAGTCCGTCTTTGAGGAGCTTGGCCAGAACTTCCTGTCCAACCTCGCTGCCCGCGGCATGACCCTGGACACCTGGCTGCCCGCTTCCGGTCTGACCATGGAGCAGTTCATCGGCGATCTGCACAAGCAGGCCAACGACGTTGCCCGTGAGTCCCTGGCGCTCGACGCCCTCGCCCGTGAGCTCAAGATTGAGGTCACCGAGGACGACATCAACGCCGAGTTCGAGAAGGCCGGCGTCAAGGACGTCGAGGCTTCCAAGGCCGAGTTCATCGCCGATGGCCGCATGCCTGCCGTCCGCGAGTCCATCCGTCGTTCCAAGGCCGTCGATCACCTGGTCGAGAACGCCAAGGTGACCGAGGTCGACGAGACCGCCAAGGACGCCGAGTAATTCTCGCCACCTTGCCCACGAGCGCATGTATGTGCCCGTGATGGGGTAAAGTTAATAGCCGGTTATCCGGTTGCTTCGTACGGTGCCAGCCAATGCATAGCATGCGGGCACCGTACGTTTATCTAGAACCAATTTGGTCCGCAAGAGAGAAATGGAGATGCGTATGATCGCTAAGTTCGATTCCGCCCTCGTGCCATACGTTATCGAGCAGACGCCGCGCGGCGAGCGCAGCTACGATATCTATTCGCGCCTGCTCAACGACCGCATCATCTTCTTGGGCGAGGAGATCAACTCCGTCAGCGCCAACCTGGTCGTTGCCCAGCTGCTGCATCTTGAGAGCCAGGATGCCGAGAAGGATATCTCGCTCTACATCAATTCGCCTGGCGGTGAGGTTTACTCCGGCCTGGCGATTCTGGATACCATGAACTTCATCAAGCCGCAGGTCTCCACCATCTGCGTCGGTATGGCCGCGTCCATGGCCGCCGTGCTGCTTTCGGCCGGTGCCAAGGGCAAGCGCTTCTGCCTGCCGCATTCCAAGGTCATGATTCACCAGCCCAGCGGCGGTGCCCAGGGCCAGCAGACCGAGATTGAGATCGTGGCCGAGGAGATCAAGAAGACCCGCCGCGAGCTCAACCAGATTCTGTCCGACGCCTCTGGCCAGCCTATCGAGAAGGTCCAGGCCGATACCGAGCGCGACAACTACCTGACCGCTGCCGAGGCCCTCGACTACGGCCTGATCGACCGTATCGTCACCTCGCGAGATCTCGCCGCGAAGGATGCCTAGGATGGCAGGTAACATGCAGGACAACTTTGACGAGAACGGCAACCCCATCCGCTGCTCCTTCTGCGGAAAAGAGCAGGGACAGGTTCGTCGCCTTGTTAAGGGTCCGACCAACATCTTTATCTGCGACGAGTGCGTTGCCGCCTGCTCCGAGATCCTTGAGGAGTCGCTGGCTTCGGACTTTATGGACGCTGCCCGCAACGGCAAGCTGCCGGGCTTCCTCAACGACCACGGCCAGGCTGCATCCCAGCCCGCCGTGGACCCCGAGGCCGAGGGCTTTGAGCTCGAGGACGACCGCCAGGTCATTACGCATGTGCCGACGCCGCACGAGATCTATGACGAGCTTTCGGCCTATGTTATGGGTCAGGAGGACGCCAAGCGCGCCATGTCGGTTGCCGTGTACAACCACTATCGCCGCGTGATCGAGGGCGGCGCTGCGGTGTCTGCCTTTGACGACGGCATGGGCTCGCAGTTCAACGACGATATGGACGAGGTAGAGCTCGCCAAGTCCAACATCCTGCTGCTCGGCCCCACCGGTACCGGCAAGACCCTGCTCGCCCAGACGCTCGCGCGCATCCTCGAGGTGCCGTTTGCCATCGCCGACGCTACCGCGCTCACCGAGGCCGGCTACGTGGGCGAGGACGTGGAGAACATTCTGCTCAAGCTCATCAATGCTGCCGATGGCGACATTGAGCGCGCTCAGGTGGGCATTATCTACGTGGACGAGATTGACAAGATCGCCCGCAAGGCCGAGAACCTCTCCATCACCCGCGATGTCTCGGGCGAGGGTGTTCAGCAGGCGCTGCTTAAGATTCTTGAGGGCACGGTGGCCAGCGTTCCGCCCACCGGCGGCCGCAAGCATCCCCAGCAGGAGCTGCTGCAGATCGACACGACCAACATCCTGTTCATCTGCGGTGGTGCCTTCGTGGGTCTGGACAAGATCATCGCCGATCGCGTGGGAAACAAGGGCGTGGGCTTTAACTCCGAGATCGCCGGCCCCACCTCGGTCGACGAGAACGACCTGCTGCGTCAGGTGCTCCCGCAGGACCTCAACGCCTTTGGCATGATCCCCGAGTTTGTGGGACGTACGCCCGTCGTCACCCAGACGCAGGCGCTCGACGAGGACGACTTGGTGTCGATTCTGACCGAGCCCAAGAACGCCGTGGTGCGCCAGTATCGTAAGATGTTCCAGCTCGAGGACGTTGAGCTGGAGTTTGAGGATGCGGCCCTGCATGAGATTGCCCGCATGGCGCTCGCCCGCAAGACCGGCGCCCGCGGCCTGCGTTCTATCTGCGAGGACGTGCTGCAGCAGACAATGTTCGATCTGCCCAGTGAGGAGGGCGTTTCCAAGGTCGTTGTGACCGAAGCCTCCGTAAAGGGCGAAGAACAGCCCCAACGCATCTACGGCTAAACCAGCCAAAAACGTGCTTGCAAATAGCCTCCGACCACCCGCGGTCGGAGGCTATTTTATATATACGCAATAACCCCAACTACCTGTGTTATTCTGTGTGTTTGTTTAAGCCTCAGCGAAGTCATATCAGACTGAAGTAATCGATACCTAAGGGGAGGAATGTAGACCCTAACGGGCCTACATTCCTCCCCGGCGGGACAGGGAGAGATATATGGAAGAAATGCCCAAGAATTACGATCCGTCGACCAACGAGCCGGCGATCCTCCAGAAGTGGCTCGACGGCGGCTACTACAAGCGCCGTGAGGGCGTGGGCGACTGCACCGTCACCATTCCGCCTCCCAACGTGACCGGCAAGCTCCACATGGGCCACGCTACCGACGACTCCATCCAGGACGCTATCATCCGTATGGCCCGCATGCGCGGCAAGTCCACCCGCTGGGTGCTCGGGACCGACCACGCCGGTATCGCCACGCAGACCAAGGTCGACAAGAAGCTCAAGAGCGAGGGCATCAGCCGCCTGGAGATTGGTCGCGATAAGTTCGTCGATGCCTGCTGGGACTGGACCCACGAGTATGGCGGCATCATCGTCGAGCAGATCAAGCGCATGGGCTGCTCCATCGACTTTGATAACGAGCGCTTTACCATGGACGAGGACTACGCGCAGGCCGTACGCAAGGTCTTTTGTGACTGGTACCACGATGGTTTGATCTACCGCGGCAAGCGCATCGTCAACTGGTGCCCCAACTGCACTACCGCTATCTCGGACGACGAGGCCGAGTACAAGGACGAGAAGGGCCACCTGTGGCACCTACGCTACCCGCTGACCGAGCCGGTCAACGGCCAGGACTACATCGTCGTCGCCACCACGCGCCCCGAGACCATGCTCGGCGACACGGGCGTCGCCGTCTCCCCGAAGGACCCCGAGAAGGCCGCCTTTGTGGGTAAGACCGTCAAGCTCCCCATCGTCGACCGCGAGATTCCCATCTTTGAGGATTGGCATGTCGACGCCAACTTTGGCTCCGGCTTCGTTAAGGTCACCCCGGCCCACGACCCCAACGACTACGCCATGGGTCAGGCCCACGACCTGCCGCAGATCAACATCTTCGACGAGCACGCGGTGGTCGTCGAGGGCTACGGCGAGCTTACCGGCATGAACCGCGACGAGTGCCGCGAGGCCGTCATCAAGTGGTTCGAGGAGCACGACCTGCTCGATCACGTCGAGGACCTCGATCACTCCGTCATGCACTGCTACCGTTGCGACTCCGCACTGGAGCCGTGGCTGTCCGAGCAGTGGTTTGTGGCCGTCGACAAGCTCAAGGGGCCGGCGCTCGACGCCGTCAACTCCGGCAAGGTCACCTTCCACCCCGCGCGCTGGACGCAGACCTACACCACCTGGATGGAGAACCTCAAGGACTGGTGCATCAGCCGCCAGCTGTGGTGGGGCCACCGCATTCCCGTGTTCTACTGCGAGGACTGCGGCTGGGAGGACGCCCTTACCGAGGACACCGACGTGTGCCCCAAGTGCGGCGGCCATCACGTGCATCAGGACGAGAACGTGCTGGACACCTGGTTCAGCTCGCAGCTGTGGACCTTCGCCACGCAGGGCTGGCCGCAAAAGCCGGAGCTGCTCGAGGGGCATCACCCCACGACGGCGCTCGTCACCGCGCGCGACATCATTGCGCTGTGGGTCGCCCGCATGGTCATGAGCTCGCTGTACTTCCTGGACGAGGTGCCGTTTAAGGACGTCGTCATCTACCCGACGATCCTGGCCAAGGACGGCAGCCGCATGTCCAAGTCCAAGGGCAACGGCGTTGACCCCATGGACCTCATTGGCATGTACGGTGCTGACGCCATGCGCTACAACCTGCTGACGCTGTGCACCAACAACCAGGATGTTAAGTTCGACGCGAACATCGATAAGAAGACTAAGAAGCTCATCGACAGCCCGCGCACCGACCAGGCCAAGTCGTTTGTGACCAAGATCTGGAACGCCAGCCGCTTCCTGCTCATGAACATGGAGGGCTACACGCCCGGCGAGCCCGTCGTGGAGACGCCGGCCGACGCCTGGATGTTCAGCCGCCTGGCCAAGGCCGTGAAGATGGTCACCGAGGGTATCGAGCAGTACACCTTTGGCGACATGGCCCGCGGCGTGCAGCAGTTCTTCTGGAACGAGGTCTGCGACTGGTACGTCGAGGTCACCAAGGCCCGCCTGAAGGGCGAGGGCCGTCTGCAGGCCCAGCGCAACCTGATCTTTGTGCTTGACACCTCCACTCGTCTGATGCACCCGCTCATGCCGTTTGTCACCGAGGAGATCTGGGACAACATGCCGGCGAGCGTGCTCGACCTGGATGCCGAGGGCAACGTTAACCGCGCCGAGGCGCTCATGATCGCCAAGTGGCCCGAGCCCGCCGACTACGCCAAGTACGTCGACGAGGATGCCGAGCGCGCGTTTGAGCTGTGCCGCACCGTCGTTTCCGCCGCTCGCGCCACCCGTTCGCGTTATCGCTTGAGCCCCAAGGCCGAGCTCGACGTGGTCGTGCGTGCCGGTGCCGAGGACATCGAGAAGCTCGAGAGCCTGCGCTCCACGATTGAGCCGCTGGCGAACACCGCTTCGCTGGTCATGGGCACCGATGTTGAGAAGCCGGCGGCGAGCATCGCCGTGGTCGATAGCGGCGTCGAGGTCTTTGTGGTGCTCGAGGGTAAGGTCGATCTTTCGGCCGAGAAGGCGCGCCTGGAGAAGGAGATCGCCGCGGCCCAGAAGGAGCTCGCTGGCTGCGAGAAGACGCTTGCCAACGAGGGCTTTGTGGCTAAGGCCGCGCCCGCGGTGGTCCAGAAGAAGAGGGACCGTGCAGCTGAGCTCAAGGAGATCCTGGCGGCGCTGACTGCTCAGGTTGCTGACTTCTCGTAAGGTTTACTCGGGGGCGCGTCCCGATGCTTTGCTCTCCGCTGCGGACAGTCCTGCGCAAGACGGACAGTACATTAAGTGCTGTCCTTTGCGTGCGGAACTTGCGGCGAGCAAAGCATCGGGCCGCTCCTAGTTCGTTTACGTGGTTGTTTGCATCTGGCGTGTTAGGGCCACTTGGTCGTGGCCTTGATCTCGCTGCAAAGCGGTGTTTGGCTGATATTTTGAATGGGAGGGGCTCGTTGTTTATTACGGGCCTCTTTTTGTGTTGAGGGGACTTTGGGTTATGGCTAAGCGTTCTGGGTCGTATTCTGTGCCGTTCTCGTTTGAGTTGCTTTCGTTTGATGAGGCTGTTGGGCTGGCTGCTGATACGGGGCGGATTTCTGGGGATGCTGGTCCTTTGCTTGAGACGGTTGTCGATATGCTCGATGAGCTCGGGCGTCCGGATGAGTATTTTGATTGCATCCAGGTTGCCGGTACCAATGGCAAGACTTCGACCACGCGTTTTTCGGCTGCTATCCTTCGAGGCGAGGGGCTCAAGACCGCGCTGTATACGTCGCCGCAGCTGGTACGCTATCCCGAGCGTATGGAGGTCGATGGACGCGTCGTGAGCGACGAGGCCTTTGCCCGTGGCGTTTCAGCAGCTGTCGAGGCGGGACATCGCGTGAATGCCCGTCGTGTGGCGGCGGGGGAGCGTGCCTATACCATCACGCCGTTTGACCTTTTGACGGCCGCTGCACTTGTGGTGTTTGCCGAGGCTGCGGTGGATGTTGCCGTGCTTGAGGTTGGCATGGGCGGACGCTGGGATGCTACGAGTGCGACCGATCCCGTTGCCGTTGCCATTACGGGCATCGGGCTCGATCACACACGTATTTTGGGCGATACGCTCGAGGCCATTGCGGGGGAGAAGGCTGCGGTTATTAAGCCTGGGCGCCTGGTTGTTTTGGGTGAGGGCACGCATGAGGCGAGTGTTCAGCGCGTGATGGATGCGCGTTGTCGCGAGTGCGGCATTGTGCCGCTGGTGGTGAGCCATGCCACGACCAAGGTGCCGGCGCATGTGGGCGATACGGTTGAGTTTAGCTGCACTACGCCGCGTGCGATTTATACGTCGAGCATGGTCAAGCCGGCGTATCAGCCGCAGAATGCTGCGTGCGCGATTATGCTGTGCGAGGGGTATCTGGGTCGCGAGCTCGATCATGACAAGCTCGATGCGTCGCTTATGGGCTGCCCCACGCCGGGCCGATTTGATGTGCTGGGAACTGATCCGCTCAAGCTGATCGACGCCTGCCATAACCCCCAAAGCTGCGAAAACTTTGTGAGCGCGCTGGACGAGATCGATCCGTGCGTGGAGAACCGCCCCACGCTGCTGTGTGCCGCGCTGGCCGATAAGGACGTGGCGGGCATCGTCGACGTACTGATTCCGGCCTTCCCGCGCGTGGTCGTGACGCAGACCGATTCCGATCGCGCCCTGCCAGCAGAGGAGCTTGCCGCACTTGTGGACGCCGATAAGCTCGCGGGCGTATATCCGAGCGTGCCCGAGGCCCTCGCTGCCTTCGATGCCGCGGGCGAGTCCTTCGTAGCAGCCGGCACCATCACCCTGGCCGGCGAAGTAGCGGGCCTGCTCCGTTAACCCATCCCCACATCAGTTGCGGTGAAATACGGACTGTTTTACAAGCAAGAAGCCTCAAACAGTCCGTATATCACCGCAACTCAAAAGCAGTCAATTTGGGACGGGGCTTTTTGGCTGCCCTGTGCCCCGAGTTGACTCGCTTGCCACGAAATGTGCCTATCTACTACGTTTTACCGACTACCCCCGACCACACCGAGAATTGCGAAATGAAAACCGCAGGTAGATGGCTTACCAGTTTTGCGAAAACACGGGTATGGTCGACCCATGCCGGCTAAACGTAGTAGATAGGCCGTTTTTGTGGCGGCATTCATGTGATGCGGCAAAGGGACAGCCCCTTTGCCGCATTGCCTAGTCTAGGCGGACCGGATCGTGGGGGTAGGCGTTGAGGATCTCGACGCCGGACTCGGTGACTAGAGCGAGGTCCTCGATGCGGACGCCGGTGCTGCCGGGGAGGTAGATGCCCGGTTCAATGGAGAACGTCATGCCTGGTTCTACGACCTGCTCGTTGACCAGCGAGACGTCGCCCGGCTCGTGGTCCTGCAGGCCGATCGAGTGTCCCAAGCGGTGTGTAAAGTACTGCCCATAGCCTGCATCCTCAATCACGTCGCGCGCGGCATGGTCCAGGTCGCACATGCGCACGCCCGGTGCGATGAGCGCTTCGGCGGCCTCGTTGGCGCGGCGCACGATGTCGTAGATGCGTGCCGTCTCCTCGTCCGGCTCGCCCCAAAAGAACGTGCGCGTCATGTCCGAGCAGTAGTTGCGATGGCGACCGCCAATGTCGAACAGCACCACGTCGCCACGCTTGAGCACGGTATCGTCGGGTTCATGATGCGGGTCGCCGGCGTTGGCGCCAAAGCTCACGATGGGCGGAAAGCTAAAGCCCTCGCAGCCGTGCTTGCGATACAGACTGAGCATCTGGTCGGCAATTTCGCGCTCCGTCACGCCCTCGTGGACGAGCTTGATGGCATCGGCCATCACGGCGTCGTTGGCAGCCGAGGACACGCGCATAAGCTCCTGCTCGGTAGCGTCCTTGTACGTGCGTGCGGCGGTGACGGCAAAATCGCCCAGGAAAAACTCACTGGCGGCGTGGCACTCTATGAGGGGCATCAAAAAGCCGGAGCGCATGACGGTATCGATGCCAAGCGGCTTGATCGGATCGACCTCGCGCGCGATGGCATCGGTCACGATATCGGTATCGGTGTGGTAGGCAACGCGGGCATTGTCGTATTCCGGCAGCTGGTGCAGGGCGTTGACCAGGATCACCGGCTCGGCATCGCGCACGAGCAGCACGCCGCAAAAACGCTCGAACATATCGGCATAAAAGCCGGTCAGGTAATAAATCGACCACGGGTCGTTTACGAGCAGCTGTGCGCCGGGGTGCTGAGCCTCGAGCGCATCGAGCGCGCGCGTCACACGCTGGTCATCGACATGTGCCATGAAACATCCTTTCGCTAGGCTGCCACCATGGTATCCCAAGCCCGGCACATAGGGACGTTCCTTTTATGCCGGCACCTTGGGACACTCCTTTGCATCCCATGCGGCCCTCATAAGTTGCGGTGAAATACGGACTGTTTAGCGGCCTAAAGCCATAAAACAGTCCGTATTTCACCGCAATTGAGGAGGGTCGGGGTGGATGGTGGGGTAGCTAAAAGAGCCCCGTCCTAAATTAGCTGCTTAGGCGGGGGTCGATGTCCATGCTGGCGATTAGGTTGATGTTGGTGTTGAGGAGGTCCTTCAGCACGACGTCGCCCATGCGGATGGGGGCGTTGACGACTAGGCCTCGGATGAGGGCCATGGCTTGGGCGTGGAGTGCCAGCGGGATGGCTTCGGCCGCGCGCACAGGCAGAAGCGCCTCGTCGCCGCCAGATACTGCTACGGTGGTGGTGAGCACGCGCATGGGGCAGGTGAGCTCCTGATGTGCGAATTTATCGCCGCGCGGGCAATTGTTGCCGGTTACGGAGCGCACTTCCACCATGGCGCCATTGGCGTCGCGCTCCACCTCTACGGTCAGGAGGCACTCGGATGGGCAGGTGGTGCAGTTGAACTGCAGCGCCTCGGTCACGTTGTTGCTCATAGTTTATGCCTCCTCAACGGGATCGACGGACAGGACAATCTCGCTGGCACCCAGGTCGAGTGCGCGCTGAATCACCTTTGCCGACAGCGGGAAGCTTTCCATAACGCTCGGCTTAAACGCGCGGACCTTGCCGGCGAATAGCTCTTCGCCGTCGGCCAAGATCTTCACGCGGGCGGCATCGACTGGCCGGCGCACTCGGAAGTTGAGTTTGGTGAGCGCCACGGCCGTAATGCGTCCCGGCAGCGCGTATCCCGCGTTGCCGGCAGGGGAGACCGTGAGCTCGCAGCCCGTGTCCGCGACCGCGTCCGTCTCGGCTCCGCCACCCAGCGCGTACGCCGCCGCAGCTGCGCCAGCCCTCTCGGACTCGGTCGTCACGTTGTCGGCCAGGTCGTGTACGTGCAGCACGTTGCCGCATGCAAAGATGCCGGGCACGCCCGTCTGCAGGCTCTGGTCCACCACGGCGCCGCGCGTGCGCGGGTCAAGCTCTACGCCCGCGGCAACCGAAAGCTCGTTTTCGGGAATCAAGCCCACCGATAGCAACAGTGTGTCACACGGAACAATGCGCTCGGTACCCGGAATGGGCGCCAGGTGCTCGTCGACCTGACTCACCTCGACGGCCTCCACACGGTCGTGCCCAATCACGCGCGTGACCGTGGTCGACAGATGCAGCGGAATACCAAAATCGTCCAGGCAGTTCTTCACATTGCGGCGCAGGCCGTTGGCGTACGGCATGAGCTCGTACACGCCCTCGACCGAAATCCCCTCGAGCGTGCAGCGACGTGCCATGATGAGCCCGATGTCGCCCGAGCCCAAGATGACGGCGCGCGAGCCGGGTTTGAGGTTCTCGATATTGATGTATCGCTGCGCCAGGCCGGCCGTAAACACGCCGGCGGGACGGCTACCGGGAATCTTGATCTCGCTGCGGGTGCGCTCGCGGCATCCCATGGCAAGGACGACCGCGCGTCCGGTGAGCTGTAGCATGCCGGCGGGGCTCATGAGCGTGACGGTGTGGAGTGCTGCGTCTTCCGTAGGCTCGCCTGAATCAATCCCAATCACCATGCTGTTTAGGAACAGCGCAATGTCGGTTGCTTGCACCTGGTCGATAAAGCGCTGCGCGTACTCGGGGCCGGTGAGCTCCTGTTTAAAGTGCGACAGGCCAAAGCCGGGGTGGATGCACTGGCGGAGGATGCCGCCCAGGTGCTGCTCGCGCTCCAGGATGGCCACGCGCGCGTCGGCCTTATGAGCGGCCAGCGCGGCCGCCATACCGGCAGGTCCGCCGCCGACAACGACCACGTCGAAGGCTCGCGTTTGTACGGCTTCTACGACGCCGCAATCAATCGCGCTCGATTTGAATTCCGCCATCCTAGCGCACCCCCTTCAGCGGTCCCTCAACCAGCCAAGAACCGGCATCCTCCAACAGTACCTCGCTGGGGTCACAGCCCAGCTCTCGGGCAAGAATCGCCACCACACGGCTTTGGCAAAAGCCGCTCTGGCACCGACCCATGCCGGCACGACAGCGGCGCTTGACGCCCTCGACCGAAACCGCGCCCGGGCGGCGCCGAATCGCGGCCACGATCTCGGCCTCGGGCACCGTCTCGCAGCGGCAGACAATCTGTCCCCACGCGGGATCGGACTCGATCAGCTCCTCCTTGCGCGCCAGCGGTGCGCGGTCAAAGTCGTCCGGCGCGCGGCGAATTGGGTTCCAGTCCGCCCGCTCGTGCAGCTCCACGCCTGCCTCACGCATCACAAGCTCCATGCGCTCGGCAATGGCCGGCGCGCTTGCCACGCCCGGCGACTGAATGCCCGCCGCCTGGAACAGCCCCGGCACCACGGCCGACTGTCCAATAAAGAAGTCGTTCGTTCCCTGAATGACCGGACGCCCGCCGGCAAATGCGCGCACCACACGTCGCGTATCCAGATCGGGCACTAGCTTGTGCGCGCCGGTCAGCAGCGCGTTCACATCGCTTGCATAGGTCTGCGTGTCACCCGGCTCGCGCACGGCGGCCGTCGCGGTGATCACGGTGTTGCCGTGCACGGTGCCTGTCACGATAACGCCCTTCGACACCGGCGTCGGCACGGGGTAGAGCGGCATGAGCGTGCGCGGTTCCTTGTCCAGCACCACGATGTTGCCCTGGCGCCAGACCATCTGGAACTCCTCGGCGCCCGCCATATGCGAGATGTCGGCGGCGCCGTTGCCCGCGGCGTTGATCAGGTAGCGGCAGCGCACGTTGCCAGCGGGGGTCGCCAGCGTAAAGCGCGCGTCGTCGCCCGAGCTCGCGACTTCAATCGCTTCCACCGTAGCGGACCGCATAAACGTCGCCCCGTTGGCGATAGCGTTCTCCAGCGCGGCGATGGCAACCTCAAACGGGTCGACAAACCCAGTCGAGGGGCACCACAACGCGCACGTTGCGTCGGCACTGGCGCGTGGCTCTAATTCGTGGATGCGGTCGGGTCCGACGATTGACAGCTCGGGCACACCGTTGACATAGCCGTTGCGCCGCAGCTGCTCCAGATGCGCGCGGTCCTCGTCGTTAAAGCCCAGTACCATCGACCCAGTGCGGCAAAACAAAAAGCCCAGCTCCTGGGCCCACGTGCCATATAGCTCGCAGCCACGGGCGTTGACCTGCGCCTTAACCGTGCCCGGTGTCGGATCGTAGCCGGCGTGCACCAGGCCGCCGTTGGCCTTCGACGCGCCCAGCGCAATATCGTTAGCCGCCTCGACTACGCAAATGGACAGGTCAAACCGCGCGAGCTGCCTCGCGATGGCGCATCCGGTGATGCCCGCGCCCACGATCGCAATATCAAACGTTTCTGTCACAGTGCCTCCCAGACGAGTTGACAGGCTGTCAATAAAACCATCCTACGGTCTGCGCGCCCCTAGTGCGGCGGCAATGCGGTGAACAGCCCTGCAACACCCGCCAACGGCAGGCGAGGGGAGACCCGGCACGGATGTTGGCCTCGTCTGCCGACAGCTACGGCAACCGTTCGTCTCGACCTGTAACGGTTAGACGAGGATTTGGGTTCTAGATGTTACAGATCGAGACAAACCTTCCGGCGGATTTTGAATGTCTCGATCTGTAACAGTAAGAGGGGTTTTGGGGCCCAAGATGTTACAGATCGAGATTGAAGTCGGGGAGGGACCCCTGTGTCTCGATCTGTAACACCTAGACCCGGATTCCGTTCCTAACTGTTACAGATTGAGATGTTTGTGTCCGCGCCAGCCCCGTACCCAGCCGTAGTCCCATATAAACA
This sequence comes from Coriobacteriaceae bacterium, assembly GCA_902363125.1. Taxonomy (GTDB): domain Bacteria; phylum Actinomycetota; class Coriobacteriia; order Coriobacteriales; family Coriobacteriaceae; genus Collinsella. The sequence goes on along the minus strand of CABIZD010000007.1, from coordinate 19,227 downwards.
AACCCCGTGGTAAACTTGACCGGACTGTTAATATTCCGAAAGGTTCCCGTAATGTCCAAGTACATCTCCGAGCTCATGTCGCCGCAGCTTATGGGCGTCGTCTATGCCTTCGTTGGCTTTATCATCGCCCTGTATGTGCTGTCGGTCGTCTATGTGTTCATCGACGCTCGCCGCCGCGGCGCCAGCGCCTACGTGGCATGGGGCATCATCGCCCTCATCCCGTTTGTGGGTCTCATCGCCTACCTGGTTCTGCGCCCGCACTCCTATGCGTCCGACCGCGAGGAGCAGGAGCTGGACATGGCCCTGCGCGAGCGCCAGCTTGCCCAGTACGGCACCTGCCCGCAGTGCGGCGCGCCCATCGAGAAGGACTTCGTCGTCTGCCCGGTGTGCGACACCCAGGTTCGCAACGTATGCCCCAGCTGCCATCGCCCGCTCGATGCGCACTGGAAGGTCTGCCCCTACTGCCGAACTCGCATCCAGTAACGCATCCATCGCCGAGCCGGCCGCAAGCCACGGGCACGCCGCAAGCCGCGCGCGCCCCACACCTTGCGCCCACACGATGAAGCATGCGTAGAAAATCGCCCGCCGTGCCATTAAGGTGCGGCGGGCGCTTGTATACCAAGGCAACCTGCCTATAATGATGCAAGTTAAAACGCCGAACGCATCGCACGCACTTGCATCAGGCATCCGAGAGGAGAAAACATACCCATGAAGGCACTCTACAATGACGGTTCGGTGGCCGAGCTCCCGCAGGACGAGGTCACGCACGTCATCCGCCACTCCGCCGCGCACATCATGGCGCAGGCCATCAAGCGCCTCTATCCCGAGGCCGACTTTGCCTACGGTCCCGCGACCGACAACGGCTTCTACTACGACGTCGACCTGCCCGAGGGCGTCAAGATCAGCGAGGACGACTTCCCCGCGATCGAGGCTGAGATGAAGAAGATCGTCAAGGAGAACCTCAAGTTTTCCGTGTACGAGAAGCCCCGCGCCGAGGCCATCGCCCTTATGGAGGAGCGCGGCGAGAAGTACAAGGTCGAGCACATCGGCGACCTGGACGACGACGCCCGCATCACCTTCTACCAGCAGGGCGACTACATCGACATGTGCGTCGGCCCCCACATCTGCTACACCAAGGCCCTCAAGGCCTTTAAGCTCACCGGCGTCTCGGGCGCTTACTGGAAGGGCGACAAGGACAACAAGATGCTCACCCGCATCAACGGCGTCGCCTTTGCCACCAAGGAAGAGCTCGACGAGCACATGCACATGCTGGAGGAGGCCAAGAAGCGCGACCACCGCAAGATCGGCCGCGAGATGGACCTCTTTATGATGCGCGACGAGGCCCCCGGCTTCCCATTCTTCCTGCCCAACGGCATGATCCTTAAGAACACGCTGCTGGACTACTGGCGCGAGATCCACCACAAGGCCGGCTACGTGGAGATCTCCACGCCGCTCATCATGAACAAGCAGCTGTGGAAGACCTCGGGCCACTGGGACCACTACAAGGACAACATGTACTCCACCGTCATCGACGACGAAGAGTACTGCATTAAGCCCATGAACTGCCCAGGCGGCGTGCTGGTGTACGCCTCCAAGCCGCACTCCTACCGCGAGCTGCCCATCCGCGCCGGCGAGATTGGCCTGGTGCACCGCCACGAGCTGCGCGGCGCCCTGCACGGTCTGTTCCGCGTGCGCTGCTTTAACCAGGACGATGCCCACCTGTTTGTGCGTCCCGACCAGCTGACCGACGAGATCGTGGGCGTGGTCAACCTCATCGACTCTGTGTACCAAAAGTTTGGCTTTAAGTACCATGTTGAGCTTTCCACCCGCCCCGAGGACTCCATGGGCTCGGACGAGGACTGGGCGCGCGCCGAGGAGGGCCTGCGCACCGCTCTGGAGAAACTGGGCATGGACTACGAGGTCAACGAGGGCGACGGCGCCTTCTACGGCCCCAAGATCGACTTCCACCTGGAGGATTCGCTCGGCCGTACCTGGCAGTGCGGTACCGTGCAGCTCGACTTCCAGATGCCGCTCAACTTTGACCTGGAGTACGTGGACGCTGACGGCACCAAGAAGCGCCCCATCATGCTGCACCGCGTGTGCTTTGGCTCCATCGAGCGCTTCATTGGTATTCTGATTGAGCACTTTGCGGGCAAGTTCCCCACCTGGCTGGCTCCCGTGCAGGTCAAGGCACTTCCCGTCTCTGAGAAGAGCCGCGACTACGCCCACGAGGTGTGCGCCAAGCTGGAGGAGGCCGGCATTCGCGTGGTCTGCGACGATCGCGATGAGAAGATCGGCTACAAGATCCGCGAGGCCCGCAGCATCGACCGCGTGCCCTACATGCTCATTCTGGGCGAGAAGGAGGTCGAGGCCGGCAACATCTCCGTCCGCGATCGCTCCAACGAGACCGTTCAGATGAGCGTTGACGAGTTTGTTGCCAAGGTGACCGAGGAGATCAAGACTCGCGCCTAAGGCAAGCTTTACAACAATTAATAAAGGCGACCGTCCACAAAGGGCGGTCGCTTTTTTTCATGCCGAAATAAGAAAAGCCGCTGGTTGAGCGGCTTTTTTTGTTGCGCAAAAAGGTACAGGTTTTTGTATCTTTCGACAGACGACATTATACGAGCAATTAATCAGCGTTTGCCCAGATTACGCAAAATGTACTGCTAGTAGGTACATCTCCATACCCCTCTATAAAAACCTGTACTTTTGCGACTGCGCCTAGCTGCGAGCGAGAAGCCTGTTCTAAACGCCCCTGCATTTGCGTGCATCGCAAAGCCAAAAGAGGGGGCGAGAACATGGATCAGACGGCACGGCGCCAAGAGCAGCTGCCAGGCGCTTTTAACGGCGCCACCATCAGCAGCCAGCACGGCCGCGTTCGCTGGTATCTGGTTCACACCCCCCATGGAAAAGAGCGCGAGACCTGCGAAAAGGTCCGCTGCATTATCCCGCACGAGTTGATGCAGGACGCTTTTGTGATGCAAAAGGAGTTCTGGTTTAAGCCGGACGGCGCCTGGTCGCTCCAAACCAAACCCATGTACAAGGAATATTTCTTCGTCGCCACGCACGATGCCGCTGCGCTCGATAGGGCTTTGGCCCAGCTGAGCTTTGGCTGCCGCATCGCTGGCAGTAGGGAGCGGGCGTACATGCCCATGCCGGACGACGCACAGGACTGGTACCGCAGCGTTCTGGACGACGACGACGTGGTGCGCAACAGCGTCGCGCGCATAGAAAACGGCGTGTTGCACATAGAACAGGGGCCCTTGGTGGGGCAAGAGGCCCGTGTAAAGAAGATAGACCGTCATAAGCGCTGGTGCCTGGTAGACGTGGGCGAGGGTGACTCCACATTTAGGGAGCTGCTTCCGTTAGACGTGCCCAGCAAAACGTAAGGGAGACGTTGCGACGGCAAATTACTTGATTTTGGATTCATAGATGGGGGGGGGGGT
>CABIZD010000007.1:0-15715 GCA_902363125.1 Coriobacteriaceae bacterium | reverse complement strand
AGGGGGGGGGGGTTCCTGGGGACAGGAACGTAAGTTTTATTGTGGCTGCTAAAGAAGTAACAGAGAGTAATGCGCCCGCGGGGGCAGCGCTGATTGCTCAGGCCATGGACCGGCGTGAGGGCGCCGGCCGGTACAAGGCTATGCAATCCATCATGGACTGGGACCGTTCGCGCCTTGTCTATAGGGCCGTCAAGCGCACGTTCGACATCGTGTTCAGCGGTGCTGTGCTCGTCGTAATCGCGATTCCCAGCTTGGTGCTGGCGGCGCTCATCCGTCTGGAGAGCGACGGCAGCCCATTCTACAGCCAAATCCGCGTTGGCCAGACCCGCCCCGACGGCAGCCTGACTACCTTCCGCATGTGGAAGTTCCGAAGCATGTACAAGGACGCCGACGAGCGCCTCGCCGAGCTCAAGGAGCAGAACGAGATCGCCGGCGCCATGTTCAAGATGAGGGAGGACCCCCGCGTCACCAAGATCGGGAAGTTCATCCGCAAACACTCCATCGACGAGTTCCCGCAGTTCCTGAACGTTTTCCTGGGCCAGATGTCCGTCGTGGGCCCCAGACCGCCGCTGCCGAATGAGGTGGCGGAGTACACGGAGTACGACTTGCAGCGCCTTGCCGTGAAGCCGGGTATCACCGGCTGGTGGCAGGTGACCGATCGCAACGATACCGACTTTGACGGCATGGTCCGCCGCGATCTTGAGTACATCGCCAAGCGCGGCCCCATCACGGACCTGAAGATTGTTCTCCTCACGGTTGTTGAGGTTTTTACCGGTGGCGGTGCTTGCTAAATGACTGAACCGATTAGGGTAGCTCAGGTTGTTGGTAAGATGGTTGGCGGCGGAGTCGAGGCCGTCGTCATGAATTACTATCGTCATATTGACCGCAGTAAAGTGCAGTTTGACTTTCTTGTTGATGCCGATTCGACGCTCGTTCCGCGTGAAGAAATCGAATCGCTCGGTGGCAGGGTCTTTGAGATTCCGCCCTATCAGCATGTTGTTGAATACCAGCGAGAGCTTCAGCGTCTCTTTAAGCAAGAGGGCTGGAAGATTGTCCACAGTCACATCAACGCGCTTTCGGTCTTTCCGCTTCGTGCCGCGAAAAAGGTGGGTGTTCCTGTGCGCATTGCACATAGCCACTCTACGAGCGGTAAGGGTGAGTATGCCAAGAATGCCCTGAAGGCTGTACTGAAAACGCAGTCAAATCGTTATCCGACGCATCGTTTTGCGTGTAGTAAATTCGCTGGTGAATGGTTATTTGGATCTAGTTCTCAATTTGTAGTCATGCGTAATGCTGTCGACTTGTCTGTTTTCGCGCCAGATGATGAGGATCGCTTAAGGACGCGGCGATCGCTTGGTGTTGCTGACGGACAGCTTCTAATTGGGCACATTGGTCGTTTTACAGAGCAGAAGAATCACTCATATTTGCTTAAGATATTCGATCAGGTTTTAAAGATTCGTAATGATGCAGTATTAGTTTTGGTAGGTTCTGGTCCGTTGGTTGAACAGATAAAGGACCAAGCTGATTGTCTGGGGATAAGCCATTCCATTCGGCTTTTGGGCACTAGAAGCGACGCTGCATCTTTATATCGAGCATTTGATGTTTTCTGCCTGCCGAGCCTGTATGAAGGTCTCCCAATGGTCGGAGTCGAATGCCAGGCATCGCATACACCCATTCTTGCGTCTGATGCCGTTACCTCTGAGACTGCTGTTACAACCATGATGCAATTTGAATCACTTTCTAGCTCCTGTATAAAGTGGGCCGAAAGACTTATTGAGTTGAGTACAAAGGTCTTCGCGCCTGGCGACGATGCCGGTTTGCAGGTATTTGAAATTAATGCTGCGGCCAGAGTTTTATTGGATTGTTATATGACCTATTTGGGTTCTGTTGATTAAGGGGATAGTTTGACTATTAAATGTTCTAAGCGAGTCGCAGTCGCGTCGTGTCATGACAAAATCAACTTTGGCAGCGTTCTTCAGGCGTACGCGACCCAGCGTGCCCTTGAGGAGCTGGGCGTTGAAGTCAATACTATTGATAAACGTGGTCTGGGTCATGCTATTTCTGCAGGACGTAATGATTACTATCTTGAGCATCTATTTGATGTAGATCTTTATCGTGCAAAGCTGGGGTTTGTAAAGCATCGCATCAAGCAGAAGCTTGATGCTGACTTTGGAAAGAAAATGGCAAAGAGGAAAAGTGCATTTTCCTCTTTCGAGTCAACACATTTTAGTTTTACTCCTCAAACTGCTTCGTTTGAAGATCTTGGGGCGCTTGTGGCTGATTATGACAGCGTTGTTGTTGGTAGCGATCAGCTTTGGCTGCCTGTCAACATTGCTGGTAGGTACTTTACACTTTCTTTCGTGCAGCCTCCTGTCCGTAAGGTGTCTTATTCCACTAGTTTTGGAGTATCTTCCCTTTCTGAAAAATATCTTCGTAAAACAAAAGAGTTTCTTTCTGATTTTTCGGCCATTTCTGTTCGCGAGGATACGGGAGCGGATTTGGTAGAGAAAGCTACGGGCGTCCGATGCTCTGTTGTATGCGATCCTACGATGCTGCTGGCTAGAGATCAGTGGGCAAGCCTTGCTGGTTCCTCATTGATTAGCGTTCCTGACGAGCCGTATGTTTTCTGCTATTTCATGGGTAAGAATGCATGGAATCGTGAATGTGCCCAGGAGCTTGCCGAGCAGCATAATTTGAAGATCGTCGCAATTGCCCATCCCGATGAGTATGTTAAGGCTGATGACGATTACGCGGATTATTATCCTTGGGAGGCCGGTCCGGCTGAGTGGGTCAATCTGATTGCCCATGCTTCGTATGTCTGTACTGACTCTTTCCACGGAAGCGTGTTCTCAAATATTTTTGAGGTGCCCTTCTTCTCGTTCCGCCGCCACGAGAATATGGGTGCTCAGTCTACGAACTCACGTATTGATACATTGCTGCGTGTCCTTGGAAACTCCGATCGTATTTGCGAATCGAAGGATGCTTTCCATGCCGCAATGGCAAATGAAATCGACTTTGTGTCAGTACGTCAACGACTTAATGCGTATAAGAATGAATCGGCCAATTGGCTTAAATCCGCTCTTGAGCTGTAGGGAACAGTATGATCTCCATCACTGATAAAAGTAAATGTTGCGGTTGCGCTGCCTGTGCTCAAAAATGTCCCAAGCAGTGCATATCAATGGAATATGACGCCGAGGGCTGCGAGTACCCTGTAGTCAATGTTGACCAGTGCATTGATTGCGGATTATGCGAAAAGGCTTGCCCGGTGCTTAATGTTGATAAGGATGAGCCTAAGTCCCAGCGAGCCTTTCTAGTCCAGCATAATGATCAAAAGGTGCTTGCTGAAAGTACTTCTGGCGGGGCCTTTACTGCCCTTGCTCAGGCCGTGATTGCTAACGGCGGTATTGTGTTTGGCGCAGGTTATTTGCGCGGTGAACAGCTTGTGCGAGCCGAAGGAGCCCCTGGGCGACTTAAGGTCGGACATTTTTCTGTGGAAAGCGTTGATGAACTTTGGCGCTTCCGCAACAGTAAATATGTTCAGAGTGTCGTTGGCCCTGCGTATCCCGAGGTCAAACAACAACTAAAAACTGGACGTGAAGTTCTCTTTATTGGTACCCCTTGTCAATGCGAAGGCCTGCTTCGATTTTTGGGCGACAGGCCGGCAAATTTACGCGTGGCAGACTTCGTCTGCCGCGCGAACCCCGCTCGCGCTGTGTTCGCGCGGCAGGTCGAATGGCTTGACGCAAAGATTGGCGTAAAAGGTGAGACCGTTCTTTTTAGAGATAAATCACTGTTTGGCTATCGCTATTCAAATATGTGCGAGCTCGAAGGCGAGACTCTGGATGGAGAAAGGCTGTACAGCGAAGGTGTCGAAACGGATCCTTACCTAAGGGCCTTTTTTGCAGACCTTTCAGATCGACCCATCTGTTACGAATGCCCGTTCAAAAAGCGTTATCGCGTTACTGATTTGACTTGCTGGGATTTCTTCGATGTTTATCGACTCTCGAAAGAGTTCGATGACAATCGAGGCGTCACTCGAGTTCTAATCCAAAGCGATGAGGGGCAAGAATTGCTTGATCGTGCCTCAAGCTATGCCCGTATGAAGGAGATTGATGTTGAGGCCGCAGTAGAAGGTGTTCGTGAACTTACTAAGTTCGTGAAGTTGAATCCGCGCCGCGATGAATTCATGGCTGATGTGGCGAATCTGGATGGTGAGGAGCTAATGAATAAGTGGTTCCCCGATTCCGGAAAAGTGAAAGCCGAGCGCTTTGCTAGGCATACATGCGAAAAGCTTGGAATTTATGACCCGATGAAGCGTCTGGTTAAAAAAATCATAAAGAAGTAGCCTAATGTTCGAAAGGGAATTGATGATTCCTAAAGTTCTGCACTACATCTGGTTCGGTGGAAGTGAGCTTCCTGAACTTGAAAGAAAATGCATTGAGTCTTGGTCGAAGATCATGCCTGATTGGGAAATTCGTAGATGGGACGAAAGCAATTTCGATATAAATCAATGTGACTTTTCTCGTGAGGCATATGCCTCAAAAAAATGGGCGTTTGTCAGCGACTATGCGCGATACAAAATACTGTATTCAGAGGGTGGAATCCTTCTCGATACAGATGTTGAAGTCCTGAAGCCTTTGGACGGGCTTTTAGATAATGAGGCCTTTGCGGGATTCATGAAGAATAATTTCTTCTTGAATCCCGGCCTCATCATGGGTTCTGAGTCCGGAAGCCATGTCATGAGCGATGTCGCAAATTTATATGAATCTATGAAATTTGAGCTGCGAAAAGGCCGCAACTCTATGGATACCTCTCCGAGGGTGCTGACTGATTACTTGGAAGTGAATTGCGCTCTTAGGAGAGACGGTTCTTTCCAGGAGTTAAATGGTTTCACTGCATACCCTGCTACTTATTTTGATCCCCTAGACAGCCATAGTGGCAAGTTTGAAATTACTGAGGATACATATTCTATTCATCATTATTCAGGCACCTGGTTGTCACCCGCTAAGAAGTTCCGTGTTGAAATGAGGAAAAAGCTTGCGCCAGTAATTGGACCCAAGCTGTCTTGGTTTATCTCCTCTGTTCTATCGGTTCTTAGATTTGGAAGGAAGGCTTTTTAATGGTTTCGTTTGCCTTGGACCACAATAAGCCTAGGGTTTTAGTTTCTGGCCTTTCAAATGGGTTTTGTGGAACCGAAATCGTTGTTGGGAGGTATATAAAGGCCCTTAGCTCATATGCTACGTTTGACTTTCTTACAACGTTTGAGGGACTTGGAGTTGCTGCAATTGAGGCCCAGCTTAACGGATTGCCAGGTGTCTGTTCATTTGGCGTTCCAGATACGGCTGATATTTCTGATAAATTTTTAAAATGCTCCTTTAATGTTGCCGAATGGATTGACGTAATTATTTCTATGGGTCGTCCAAATAAGCTTGCGGGGGTCGTCTGTTTATGACGTCAACAAGCAAGCAGGTAAATTGCTGTCAATCTTCCTTGGTCAACAATCCTCTTGTGAGCGTGATTGTGCCGATGTATAACGCTGAAAAAACGATTCAAAAGACATTAAATAGTCTTCTGCGTCAGAGTGTGAGCAACATTGAAATAATTATTGTTGATGATGGGTCGACAGATCGTGGCACTGAGCTAGTTATGGCTATTGCAGAGGGCGACAACCGGATTAAGCTGATTAGTCAAAACAATAGCGGTGTATGCGTGGCGCGTAATAGGGGTATCGATGAGGCCTCCGGTGATTGGGTGGCATTTGTTGATGCTGACGATATACTGCCTATAAATGCAGTTAGGCTGTTGCTTGAATCCTCAGATGGCTGTAGCTTGGTTATCGGGGCGCTGCTGAATGAGCATGGCGATTATTCGAGCAAGGCTATAAGTATTGGATGGGAAACAGCATGCTCGCTTAGCCTTGCATTTTGGGACAATGTTAATAAAGTACCGTTTCCGAGCTTTGCTAATGGTGTTGCATTTCGAAGCGTCTGGGGAAAGATATTTAACAAATCATTATTTCGGAACGGTTCTCTTAAATTTGAAGATGGCATTCGTTTCGGTGAAGACGCACTGTTTATGGTAGATGCTTATCGTCTGGCGGAAAATGTAAAAGTGGTAGACTCGGCGGTCTATTGCTATGTGAACAATAGTGATTCGGTGACGAGAAATACTGATATCTCGGCTATCGAGGGTGTCGATAATTTATTGATAAAACTATACGAGCTATGTCTCGTGAATCCGGATTTAAACGAACTTTACAAGCAATCTGCAGTCAGGGAAGTCTTATCTTTGATTCGTAATCTTGCACGGTTTGAATCGAATCAGCTTTATATGCCTGTCTCTGATATGGTCTGCCAGCCGTATTTCAGCTATTTAATGGAAGGTTTTGCCTCTCACCGTTATTCACGCTGTTTAATCTCTGAAGTGAAAAATCGCATTACGATCCGTCTTCTTCTCGCGAGGCGTGTTATGGCTGCAATTGGCTTTACTAAGTTTGTTTATGGGGTATGTTAATTGACTTTGACTAATGTTGAAAGATCCTGGACTGAGATTAAGCGGGTAAATGCGGGGGCTGTACTGTTCAGCTTCGCATTGGCTTTATTTTCAACTTCTTATTATATTGGATCAGTAAATGCTAACAATGTGTTTGGGATTTCTCTTGCAGCGCTTTCGCTGGTTTTTGAGTTATGTGCCTTAGCGTTTCTACTGTTGAAGCTTTTACTACAAAAGACTTCCCATGTAAAAGTGCTTGTTGGGTTGCTGTTGATTTTAATTTGCGTCGGGTCGCTGAAATCAAATAAAGCTCCTCAGATTATTTGGTTGGCTCTGCTTTGTCTGTGTGCTGAAGACGTCCCTGAATCCTACATTTCTAGGCCTATTCTTGTATCTTCCGTCTTAACTCTATTGATGGTTGTTGGTCTTAATAGTGTCGGTGCCATTCCTTCTGTATTAATGTCGCGCGGTAGCAATTTTGTTCGAAATTCGATGGGTTTTGCCCATCCTAATAATTTTGGCCAGCTTTTGTTTATCGCCTATTCTGCTTCTATTTTTGAGCTGAAAGGCAGAAGTGGTCTTGTGGGTATCTTCTGCTTTGCAATTGCTTTTTTCGTAGCGGATTCAAAAACTTCTGCAGCAGGCATTTTCGTAATGGCCTTGTATTCGGTTATTTTATTCAGAAGCCCCCGTTCAAAACCATATGGGTCCCTTTTTACTTTTTTACCGCTTTTTCTGGCGATTGTTAGTATAGCCCTGCCTTTTATGTGGTCCCATGGTGCCAATACATGGCTTGTCCAGCTTGATAATTTAATGACTAACCGGATTTTTTATTCCGCCTATTATTTTGAAAACTATCCTCTGACTGTTTTTGGTAATGACTTAACGGCCATAGTTTCGCTGCCGTCTGCAACGGGCGGTTATTTAATCCAAACAAGAGTCATGCTTGATAATGCTTATTGTCGATTACTTATTCAATATGGTTTGATCCCATTTACTGCGTTTGTTGCTTTCTATTGCGTAGCGATAAATAAAGCGCGTATTTCGGCCCACGTGACATTCATGGGCTTGGTCTTGTATTCCCTAATGGGGTTTGTTGAATGCGGAATGTTATATCCAGCATGTAATTTCTTTATGCTTATGGCGCTGCCCGCCTTTTCATATAAGGGGTCCTGTCAATCCGGGGTGCCATCAAAGGATGTTGTGGAGATGGCTAAATAATGGCAAAAATTAATACTACCAAGTCAGACATTTTGTGGAACTATGTAAGTACTGTTCTTTCAATGGGGAGCAGTTTCCTTCTTCTTCCGTTTCTGCTTGCTTACTTATCTAGCGCCGAACTTGGTCTCTGGTACACATTTGTTGCCATTGGTAATTTAACGCTGTTATTTGAATTTGGCTTCACACCAACTTTTGCGAGAAATATTGTCTATTGTCTTAGCGGTGCGCGTAGCATTAGCAAGAGCGGCTACGATTCATCTCAAGTTGGTGATTCTGTAGACTATGAGCTGCTTGGCAAACTGATTAAAACATCCCGGCTTGTTTACGCGTTAATTTCTTGCGTTGTCTTGATGCTTACCGCTACAGTTGGAACTGCCTACATTTCTTCAATTTCGAGTGCTATTGATCCCTTTTCTTGTTGGATTGCATGGTTAATTTTTTGTTTTGATGTGTTTTTTAATTTATTCTTTTTTCATTATACGACCTGCCTGAGAGGATTCGGGGATATCTCCGCTGAAAGCAGGGCAAAGTCTTATGGTCGCATTGGGCAGCTTGTGGTGTCTGCGCTTTTGCTGTTTATGGGTTTTGGCATTATTGGCGCTGCCATCGGTTATCTGTTTAATGACATTGTGCTGAGATTTTTTTGCGGTCGCTTTCTGGAGGTTCACTCAGAGGCGATGAGAAAAGCAAATGACGCTTGTGCGGGTGTTTCTATTTCTGAAATAAAAGAAACGTTTATTTCAGTGGCTTATTTGGCGTGGAGGGACGGCGTTGTTCAACTTTGCTGCTATGCTTCCACTCAGTTGAGTTCACTGCTCTGCTCCTATTTTCTTGGCGTGGAGGTAAACTCTCAGTATTCATTAATTATTCAAGTTGGCGGTGCAATTTACGGGTTTGCCAGCGCCTACGTTCGATCTTTTATTCCGATGTTTCAATCTGCTTATGCTGGTGGTGAAGTTCAGACTGCACGAAAAATTATTGAAAAAAGTCTGTCTCTATATTGGATTTTAATTGTTGTATGCACAATCGGTGTCTGGTTTGTCGGCTTCCCAGTCTTGTTCCTAGTTAAGAAAGGTTTTTCCCCCGACGGGCTTCTTTATTTCGCGTTGGTTGTTTATCTTGCGGTTTGGAACCATCATTCATTGTGCTGTAATTACATTATCAGTACAAATGAAATCCCCTATCTTCCGGCTTATATAGTTTCGGCTATTGCGGGTTTTGTATTGTCGTATGTCTTAATTTCCTTTACTAACATGGGTGTCTGGGCGCTTGTGGTTGGTAATGGGGTTGCTCAGCTTACATATAATAATTGGAAATGGCCTATGTACCTTTCACGTAAATTTTCTTCCCATTATTTTGCGTTGATTAGAGCTGGTCTCATGCAGTGGTCCTGCGCATTGAAGAAATAAGTGTTAATCATTGTTTTAATGTGACTTATGATTTCGATCTCGTCGGATATGTTGATGTAAATCCGCAGACGGCCAGCCGTCAAAAAGGGCAAAACTGTCCCTGTTCATGAATCCGGAATACCATAATACGGATTCTGGAAAAGGACGGTGACCGCTATGGAGATGCTGCCAGACGCGATGCCGGGTCCGTAGCGATGCTGCACCCGGAGGCCGAGGCCGCGACGGCCATAGATCTGTCCAACGCGCTCGCCACCCGGTAGGCGCCGTCGTCGACGACCCTCTCCAAAGCTGTGTTTTGGTATTTAGCTGTTAGGTCGTACTTAGCGCACCATTTGTAGTTCGATTCTTTGGTGACGTTAGATGCCGCAGTAAGCTCAACCTTGGCGCCACCGGTCTTCCACTCCCTTAGATTCATCGCATAAGCAGCAATCCCGTTCTGAATCCCCGAGATGCTCGGCGGGAAGGACTGATTGCCGGCATCAATGGAAAAGCTCTTTTCCTTGGCATCCAAGTGATGCTGAATGCGGTCGGCATACTTCTCCGCCCATTCATCGGCCTTGCCATTTCGCACTGAGTAATTGTTGGACAGGTCGGTTGAGCGGTAGGCGTAGTCGGCCTTCTGGTAGTTAGCCGGGTGGTCGGAGTGGGCGATTGCCATGAGCTCGTCGGTCAGACCAAAGTACAGATGGCGCTGGTCCAGGTCTCCGTACCAGTTGTCGTTCGTGTCGTCCCAGGTTAGGTCCATCTGGCATCATTTACCGTCGATCTTTACGGCGTTCCAGGTGTGGCCGTTGCCGGTGATGCGGCCGTTGGCGATGCCCGCGGCGTCAAGGAGCTTGGAGTAGATGCGCTGGTAGCTCTCGCAGGTGCCCTGGTGGCGTGTGAGGCCGCTTTCGGCCGAGCACCAGTTGAGGCCGTGGTCGTACTCCAGCTGGTCGAGCGTCCAGTCGTGGAGCCACAGCGCCATGTCGTATTCCGAGCCGTCTGTCTGTTGCCTGCACAGGTCCACGGCGCCGTTGACGATCTGCGTGACGCTCGGGCGGGCGGCGTCGTTTACGGTCACCTCCGCCGTGGTGCGCAGGTAGTAGATCCCCTTGTCGTTTTGAGGGTCGTTTCTGTCGTTGTCCATAAAGTAGAAGTGGATGCGGTACGTGCCGGATGCCGTGAAGTCAAAGGTGAAGTCGTGGCCCGCGGTGCCCAGGCTGTGGTAGCTGCCCCATGCCGGGCGCGACGGGTCGTAGACGCTTTCCTGGCTGCCGCCGTCCCAATAGGTGGGCACGTCCATGCGCGCCTTGGCCTGGGACGAGCCGTTGGTCTGGGTTACGTGGAAGGTCGTCGCGGTGCCCGCGGGGGCGTCGTTCCACGAGACGGTGAAGGTGACGCCGTTTTGGGCTGCCGTGGCGGAGTGGGCGTAGCCGGTTTGTGACGTGGTGGAGATGGTCTCGGGCGTGGGGGTGGCTTGGGCGCTAAGGGATGGGGTGGGGTTGGCCGCGTCGGTTGCGGCGATGGTGCCGGGCGTGGTGGGGGGTGCCGTCGGCGCTTTCCATGTTAGCTGCGCTGGTGTCGGTGGATGTTGCGGCGCTGTTCTCTACGGTATCAGCTGTCGCGCTTGTGCCGGCACCGTCTTCGGCCTTGCCTGTGTCGCTGTTCGTGGCGTCGGCTTGCGCCTGCTGCTCGCCGGTCTCCTGAGGCCGGATGGCTTCCGCAATGGCTGCCATGGGCATCGTCGCGCCGACCATGGACGTGCACGCGATCGCGCAGAGCAGGTAGTAAAGGGGTCGTTTCATAGCGGAGCCTCTCGGTGAGCAGCCAATAGGGTCCGAAGGCAGCTCCAGGCCAGCACTCCGCACATATTTTGTTGCGGTTTATTTTACGGGAACCCCAGTCAACATCAGCGAACTTTCTGGGGGATGTTGGGGTGGGGGAGGGAGCGGGCCCGCTTTAGTCCTCGGCGGTGCTCGGGCTCGTGCTTCGTTGACTATGTCTGATGCGGCAACTCCAGCATGAGGTCGCCTTGCGCCTCTTCGAGACTCGGCACTGAGGCCTTTCGGGAAAAGTCAGCGAGGCTGCTGCCTAGTTTATTGCGGCTTACGACCGGGCAATAAGCGGGCGTCTCAACATGTTGGTCAAGCAAAATCTTTTGTTAATTTCGAACAGGTATTCGATGTGGATGACTTTGTACCGGGCGAAAGCGATTGAGTCTAATTATGTTTTCATGCAGGTCAAGGGTGCTGTCTACAAGGGGATGAGCTGACTCGTAATTTCGCGTGAATAAGTTCCGCATTATTTTAGCTGCGTTTACCTGTTAAAACACAACATCTTGTGTTCATCATCAAAAAAGAAAACAGGATATGGAACTGGCGAAGGGCTACAATTGAAACAACGAGAAGCGTCGTTTCCCCATTACAACCTAATTGTTCGGAAGGAGTCGGATGGAATAGTTGTCAAAATCGAGGCCATATTGATGGTCCATTAAATATCTTTAGGGGCGTGTGCGCTTATTGGTCAACAGCAGTATGCGCCCCCGTTTGTTCAAATCATTTCTAAATAGCTCTTCTTCAAGAACCTGACACTTGCGTTGCGGGGTGGGTTAGTTTGTAAAAAATGCGAAGGATGGCTTTTGGATTCTTGGAGGTGCGTAATTATTGGCCAATAACTATCTAGATGATTTGCTTGGAAAAATCTCTGCTTACGATCTGTTCAATGTGCTCTTACCGGGTGCACTCGTAACATATTCCGTCAGTCAGATGCCGTTGGGCAGTTGTGTCGACTGCTCTAACTGGCTGGCACTATTTGTGATGAGTTATGTTCTCGGTCTTATTGCGTCGCGGATTGGCTCTCTTTGCATTGAACCGTTGGTCCGCAAACTTCAACCGACCGGAAAGCGGGACTATTCTGCCTTTGCATATGCTCAGAAACGCGATCCAAAGGTCGAGCAGCTCTTAATGATTTCAAATATGTATCGCAGCCTGGCGGGGGCCGGTGTCCTGCTCGTAATTATTCTGCTTGCATCATTGTTGCCGGAATCTCATCGGCTTCCAGCGGCGCTGTGCTCTTTTATCGCCTTATTTGTTGCCTCCTGGATCAAGCAGGAACGGTATGTAGAAAAACGAATCAACTTCAATCTTGAGGAGTGTGATAACCATGAGCGAGATTAAGTCTCTGTCCGTTGATAACGGCGACATGTTTTATATCAATCACAATACTGATAACTTCAGCATGATTGACTGTAATATTACCGATGAGCGTAAGTCGGAAATCCTTGATGAGGTCAAAAACCTTGCAGGGAAAAAGGGCGTCGTTCGTTTTATCAGTACGCATCCGGACCAAGATCATATTCAGGGTATTGAGTATCTTGATGAGCTCGGGCTTATTAAGAATTTCTATTACGTTGACAATAATGTCTCCAAGTCCATGCAGACTGAGAGTTTCAAAAAGTATAAAGATCTGAAGGAGTCGTCGTGCGCTTACAAAATATACAAGGGGTGTAAGCGCAAATGGATGAACGTTTCTGATGGTGAGCGCGGTTCTGCTGGGATTAGCGTCCTCTGGCCCGATGTGAATAATGAGACCTTCCGGGATGCTTTGCGGGATGCCGAAAGCTCTGATAAACCCAATAATATTAGTCCTGCGATTGTCTACTCTCTTGATGAAGGGGTCCGTGCGCTTTGGCTTGGTGACATGGAGAATGACTACATGGAGGCGATCGAAGATGACATTGCGCTTTCGCCTGTGGACATTCTTTTTGCGCCGCATCATGGACGGAAGTCCGGTCGCGTTCCTAAGACATGGCTGGATAAGCTGGACCCTCGGTTGATCGTTGTGGGAAAAGCTCCGTCAGACGAGCTTGAGTATTACTCGAATTACAACACTCTGACACAGAACAGCGCTGGCGATATTTTGTTCTGTTGCGAGGCCGGTAAGACTCACGTTTACGTTGGATCTCCTTCTTACAGTGTCAATTTTTTAGACCGAGACCCTAATGCATCGGTTGTGAAGGGTTCGCTGTATTATTTGGGCTCTTTTGATTGCGGTGATCGCTAGTCCTGCTGTTGCCTCGTTCAATCATGGCCTGTCTGTGCTTTTACCTTACAGGCCATGATATGACCTTCAGTCTCCTTGAAATAGCGTAGAATGTCGTCCTGATATACAAAAGCTTTTTGGGAGCTTTAAGGGTGACGCTTTCTGTTAGAGAGTGTTGCCCTTTTTTCATGCATGTAATGTGTGACGTGCTAGTTAAACGCCATTCCGGCAATGGGATGGTCGAGTATGGGCGGTTTGCACCTTGCGCCTGCTGTCATTGATGTAGCAAGCACTTGCTTTAGCCTACTTAAAATCTATAATCAAAGAGAAACTCTGAAATATCTTTTCAAAATAATGAAAGGAATGTTGAGGACGATGCTTTGCCAGTTCACCTTCAGGAATTATAGATCCTATCGCGACGAGGCGGAGCTTTCCATGCAGGCGACGCCGATGAAGGAGTTTGAGCGTTCCCTCATAGAGTGTTCCGACGGGCAGAGTTTCCTTCCGGTGGCTGCGGTGTACGGGCCCAACGCTGGCGGCAAGTCTAATCTGCTCGAGGCTCTTGACTACGTTCGTTCGGCGGTAGCCAGACCAATTAGATTGCTGTCTGCCAGCGCTGATACACCAGAGGGTGATCGCCCTTTGATAGCCCGTTGTTCGGCGTTTGAGTTCGATGACGTGTCTGCTGCCGAGCCCACCGAGTTCGAGCTCTATTACCGCGCGGGCGAGCATGAGTACCGCTATGTTTTGTCTGTACACGCCGATGAGATCGTGTCCGAAGGGCTGTGGCGGCGTAAATTGGGAGCGTCGCGCACGGCGATGCTGTTCGAGCGCGAGGATACAAAGGTTGAACTCGGCCCCACACTGCGTAAGCTTGTGACGGCTGCGAGGTTCAACCCGAGCCTGCCGTACCTATCGTTCCTTTGCATCAACTTCGATGCTCCGGTGGTCCAGGAGGCGGCCAACTGGTTTCTCGACACTGTGTTTCTCAACTACAACAGTTCCTACCTGGAGCGGATGCTCGAGCAAATGCTCGACGAGGGCGACTCGCGCGAGGTCACGCGTTTTTTGCGCGCCGTTGATGTGCGTATTGATGGCTTCAGAGTGGAAAGGGCGCCGGAGTGGCGCGGCCAGCGCGTCTTCGTGAGGCACGAGGTGGGCGGCAAGTCATACGAGCTGCGTTTATCCGAGGAATCTGCCGGAACCCAGAAGCTTATGGGGTTGGCTGCGTATCTGATGACAGCGCTTGAACGTGGTGGCACCGTTGTGGTAGACGAGCTCGACGCCAAACTGCACCCGAAGCTTCTTCGCTATGTGATTCTGTTGTTTAAGGATCCTGAGGTCAACAAGAATGGCGCGCAGCTCATCTTCTCGTCCCAGGATGTGTCAACCATGCGAAACGATGTGTTCCGCCGTGACGAGATATGGTTCGCTGCGCGCGGCGAGGGGGAGGCGAGCCAACTGTGGTCTCTCGCCGACATCCACGAGGCAAACGGTAATCTGGTAAGCAAGAACGCGGCTTTCGACAAGCAATACCTGTCCGGTCGCTACGGCGCCGATCCGTATCTCACCCGCATCGAGGAGTGGGATTAGCATGGTGGCGAAGAAGCCGAAGGGCTGGCGTAGCGGCAAGCGAGGGGGCCGCTCGCGCATGGTTCAGATGACGCGTCATCTTGTAGTGAGCGAGGGCAAGGAGACCGAGCCTCGCTACTTTGAGGGTATGCGTGCGGCGTTGGGCGCGGCTAACGAGCGTAAGGTTGCCATTGTCGTTAAGGGAACCGGCAAACACACGCTTGACCTGCTTGACTTCGCCGTCGAACACTGTCGCTATGCGCCCGAGACGTTCGACCATGTGTGGCTCGTGTATGACAAGGATGACTTCCCTGCGTCCGACTTTGACGCGATGGAGCGCAAATGCACCGAGCTCTCCGATGAATCGAGGACCTTCCACGCGTTGTGGTCGAACCCCTGCTTCGAGCTGTGGCCGCTTTTGCACTTTCGTTATACGTCTGCCCCCATGTCGGCCGCGGAGTGTCAGCGCGCCCTTGCTCAGGCGATGTCTAAGGACTTGGGCATCGAGTACCGCAAGAACTTGGGCGGGCTGTTCGAAGCAGTGGACGATAAACGGGGCGAGGCACTTCAGCGTGCTGGGCGCCTCGATACGCACCATAGGGAGCTGGGTAACCTCAAGCCCTCTTTGCAAAATCCCGCAACCAAGGTGGGCGAAATTTTCGATGTAATCGGGCCGTATCTGGTTGGCTAGGCGAGTCGCTGGATTGGCTTTCCGGTTAGTGCGATTGGCGGATTGTACTGCGCTATTGCGAGTCCGGTGCGTAGGAGAAGTGCGGGGAAAATCGAAACTCGCCGAGCGCACATCGATTTTTGCCAACAAAACTGCAGGTCGCGGATGCCCAAAACAGGGGACTGTTTGACAGATCTCGGTTTTTCACCGTACCCGATCGCGCGCGCGAGCGTGGTGTAAGAAGGCGCATCGCCTGCTGCCGTCGCCAGCCGAATCTTACTCCTTCCTGAGGCCGTAGGTCTCGGTTATCTCCGCGACGATCCGGGCG
>CABIZD010000006.1 GCA_902363125.1 Coriobacteriaceae bacterium | reverse complement strand
TGCCGGGGGCGGACCGGGACGGGTTCAACGGCAGGCCCCGCCGACCGATTGCAAGCGGTCGGCGGGGCCATTGTGGCTCTTGACAGCGGATTGGGTCATATGAGCGAGCGGGCCGCATTTGAGACAAGGTGACGTGAAACGAAAGGGCGCTGACCTTCTGGTCGCGCCCTTGAAGTTGAACGTCAGATTGTCCAAATGCGGCCCGCGCAGCGTCGAGCCGTTACGCGGTTTGGTAAAACCGCGTAACCCCTAAGGCCGCTGGCCCATGCCACCCTCGAGGGTGACGGTCTCGCCGTTCATGTACTTAAAGTCGGGACCGCAGAGCTGAACGACAACGCGGCCGATCTCCTTCTCGACGTCGCCGTAGTGACCCGCCGGCGGCATGTGGACGTTGGCCTTGAACGCCTCGGGATAGGCATCCTGGAAGTTCTCGAGCGCAGCGGTCCAAGCAAGCGGGCACACGATGTTGACGTTGATGCCGTCCTTGCCCCACTCGTTGGCGGCAACGCGGGTCAGGCCGCGGATGCCCTCCTTGGCGGCGGCATAGCTGCACTGGCCATAATTGCCAAACAGGCCGGCGCCCGAAGCGAAGTTGACCACGGAGCCCTTGGTCTCCTTCAGGTGCGGATAGGCCTTCTGCATGTACAGGTAGGTGGCATACAGGCCAGAGTAAATGGCCAGGTTGAACTGATCCATGGTGTGATCGGCGATGGTCACGCCCGAGGCGCTGGCCTGAGCATTGTTGACGACGGCGTCGATGCGGCCGAACTCCTCAATGGCCTTGTCGATGACGTTCTGGACGACGGCCTCGTTGTCCTGACCAGCCGAGACATCGGCCTGAACAGGCAGAACCTTGACGCCGTACTCGGCCTCGAGAGACTCCTTGGCGGCCTCGAGCTTGGCGACGTTGCGGCCGGTGATGACGAGGTTCGCGCCCTCCTTGGCAAATGCGATATCGATGCCGTAGCCGATGGAGCCAGCGGAACCGTCCTTAAGCGTGGCCTTGCCGCCGCCGGTGACGATCACGGTCTTACCAGTGAAAAGTCCCATACAAAGTCCTTTCAAATCGCGACGGGCACGCCCGCCGACTGCGCGCATCCAACTTCACGCGCCAAAAGCTGAAATGCAACTTTAGCTTCTTCAAGTGAAAAATAAAGCCCATGGCAGGCGAACGGCACCACGTCGTTCGGCGAAGGGATTGTCAAGTACAAACTGAATAAAGCGATCGAGTTATTGCTATCAGATCGAGCCATCGAACACGTTTTGAAACTTTGCTGCGGCGCGCGGGATGTCGGCGCGAGACTTTATCATAGGGTGACAAACAACGATGAGGAGCACATGCCTATGACAGACGAGCTGGACCCCCAGACTCAACAGCATATTGATGATTCCGCAAACGTCACCGCAGATACTGACGCTGTGACCTGCGATGGTATCGACATCGACGACCCCATCTTGAACGAAAGCGCTACGGCGGAAACCCCCGAAACAGAAAACGCCGATGAGCAAAACGACGATGCGCCCGCTCAGGACGACGCCCCTGTACAGGACGACGCCCCGCAAGCAGCGGGCCCCATCGAGGTGTCTTCGGAAGAAGAGCTCGATGCCGTCATGGACTCCATGATGGATGCTGTCAAAGCGATGAAAAACGCCGTCGCCGATGCCGATATTGATGCCGAGGAAGAGGAGGCCGCCGTGGCGGCCTCGACCTTTGTGCCCGGCGAGACTCCGGTTGCCGACCAGGGCAGCACCATGCCCTCGTTTCTGCAGCTCGAGCACCCCACGATTGGCGCCGATGCGGTCGATCCGCACGCAGCAGGCTTTTCTGTGGTCGAGGGCGGTACCGGCAATATCGCCGCGCCGCAGGTTGCCGATGCGGACGCTGCCGACACCGCTCGCCCGACCGCCCCGCACTCCCCCGCCGCGAGCCGCGATCTGGGGACCGCTGTCTCGAACACTGCGAACGCCGTGGGCACCTTTATCGCCCAGGGCGCCTCGGCCATGCGCGAGATGAACGCCGCGAAAAAGGCACTTGCCGATGCCCGCGCCCACCTGGCCGAACTTGAGCAGCGCATTGCCGATCAGGCCGAGGAACTCGAGACGCGCCAGGATATCGCAGGCCGCTACGACCAGATCGTCGCCGACCAGCGCCAGGCGATCGCCACGGCGCAAAAGACCGCTGCGGCAGCCGAAATCGATCGCGATGTCCATGCTTCCAAAGTAGCAGAGCTCAAGGGTCAGCTCGAACAAATGAAGACAGAGGATGACGCGACTGAGCTCCGCCTGAAGGCCGCGCTCGACGCCGTGGAGGCCCGCGAGGCGAGCTCTCGCGAGACCGGCAACCGCCTCGTTCGACGTCTTGAGGATTCCAAGCGCATCCGCGACAAGGTGAAGGCCGAGCGAGACGCCGGCATTGCGGCCGCACAACAAACCGTCGACGCCACGCGCGCCCAGCTCGAGACGCTGCGCCATGAGTATGCCGAGCTGCAACGCAATCCCTCGGCAAATCCCGCCAACTATACGGTGCGCACCAGCGAGCTCTCGATGCAGATCTCCGACACGGCAGATGCCCTGCGAAAAGCCGAAGAAGATGTCCCGCGCATCACCGCCGACCTTGAGCACTCGCTTGCCGCAGCCGAGCAGGCCGTCGAACAGGCGCAGGCCCCCATCGCCGACGCCAAGCGAGCCCATCAGGCCGTGACGGCAGAGGCCGATGCCGCGCGCGACGAGCTGCAGACCGCAAAAACCGCCGCCGCGACTCGTCAGCGCGAACTGCGCGAGAAGATCACTGCCGAGGACAAGGCACGCCGGGACCAGGAGCAGACCATCGCCAACGCCCAAGCAGATGCCGCACATGCACAGTCGATCATCGAGCAGGCGACCGAGGTACACGACCACCCAGAGATCACTGAGTCGCTTGCAGGATCCTTGGCCCGAGACAAAGCCGAACACGCCGAGACCGAGCGAGAGGTTACCCAGCTCGAAGCCACCGAGGACGCGGTGCGCGAGCGTACCCGCGACTCACGCATCAAATTCACCGGCGCCATCGTCTGCATCGTCGCCGCAATCCTGGTGATCATCCTGGTCTGGCTCTTCGCGAGCAAGTAAACCAGCTGCCAAAAAACGCTCAACGCAGTTGCGGTGAGATAGTTCCTGTTTAGCCCTCAAAAAGCCAATTCAAGAACTATCTCACCGCAACTTATTAGATTGATGCAAGGTAATCTATCCCTCTTGCACCAATCTCTTGACATAAGGAGTGTCCCCAGGTGCCGGCACAAAAGGAACGTCCCCAAGTGCCAAGTGCCCAATGACTACTCAACAACCACGGCAACACCGATGTAATGGCAGAGTCAGCGAGCGGGTCGCATTTGAGACAAGGTGACGTGAAACGAAAGGGCGCTGACCTTCTGGTCGCGCCCTTGAAGTTGAACGTCAGATTGTCCAAATGCGGCCCGCGCAGCGTCGACCGGTTACGGCGTTTGTAAAACGCCGTAACCTACAAGATGAGCATGGCGTCGCCAAAGCTGAAGAAGCGGTAGCGCTCCTCGATGGCGGCAGCGTAGGCATCCATGATCTGGTCGCGGGTGGCAAGCGCGCTCACAAGCATCATGAGTGTAGAGCGAGGCACGTGGAAGTTCGTGATCAACGCGTCGACCACGTGATAGGTCGAGCCGGGCATAAGGTAGAGCTGCGTTGTCGCGTTCTCGCGCACCACGATGTCGCCGCGGCCGAGCGTGTCGGCCCCGTCCTCGCGGCCCTCAAAATAGCGCGCCGTCACAGCCGGATCGGACACCGGCGCGTCCGCGTCAAACGCGCTCTCGAGCGAGCGCACTGCGGTAGTGCCGACGGCGATCACACGATGGCCCTCGGCCTTCGCCTTATGCACAGCGTCGACAACCTCCTGCGACACGTGGTAGCGCTCGGTGTGCATCACGTGCTGTGTAGGGTCGTCCTCCTCCACCAGACGGAAGGTATCGATACCCACCTCGAGCTCGACGGCGGCAAACTTCGCGCCCTTGGCCTCGATAGCGGCCATGAGCTCGGGAGTAAAGTGCAGACCCGCCGTAGGAGCGGCAGCCGAGTGCTCCTCCTTCATGGCGTAGACGGTCTGGTACTTCTCGGGATCGCCCTCGTAATCGGTAATGTAGGGCGGCAGCGGCACGTGGCCGGCAGCGTGGATGGCCTCGTCGAGCGTGCGCGGGTCGCCGGCGGCATTGCAACCGGCCGGCTCAAAGCGCACCAGACGGCCACCGCGGCTATCGGTAACAAAGTCGACGACCTCGGCCGTCAGCACCACGGGCGCGCCCTCGGGCGCATGGGCGCCGCCCGCACGATACTCAATCTGAGCACCGGGCTTCAGGCGCTTACCCGGCTTGACCAGGCACTCCCAGACATGGCCCAGCGGATCCACATCCTCGCGGCGCTTGAGCAGCAGCGTCTCGACCACGCCGCCCGAGCCGGCCTTGCGACCGATCAGGCAGGCCGGCATCACGCGCGTCTTGTTGATGACGAGCACGTCGCCCGGCTCGATATAGTCGATGATGTCGCGGAAGATGCGGTGCTCAACGGTACCGCCGTGCTCCAGCGGCGTTCCCGCCTGGGAGCCCTTGCGATCAACCACCAGCAGGCGGCAGGAGTCGCGCGGCTCGGCAGGAGCTTGGGCAATCAGTTCCTCGGGAAGGTTGTAGTCAAAATCATCGGTACGCATCTTTGCCTCTTTCACAAAGCGCGTCAGTCGAAAAAATCGACTGACGCGCGCATCATTCTCCCCTGTATCCTATCAGCTTGTTGAGAGAAATATAGTATGGAAACAGATTTGCGACTGTTTTCTCAACGCCCCGCTACTTAAGCGTTGCGTACATCACCGCCTTAATCGTATGCATGCGATTCTCCGCTTCTTGGAAAACACGAGACTTATCGGACTCAAAAACCTCGTCCGTGACTTCCATTTCGGTAACTCCAAACTTCTCAGCAATTTCGGCACCAACAGTAGTATTAGTATCGTGGAAGCTCGGAAGGCAGTGGAGGAAAATCGCCTCGGGCTTTGCCATAGACATCACCTCAGCGGTCACACGATACGGCGACATGAGCTTAATGCGGCTTTCCCACAGCTCTGCGGGCTGACCCATGCCAACCCAAACATCCGTGTAAATTACATCGGCATCACGAGCGCCTTCCTCAATATCCTCTGTAATGGTAATCGTCGATCCATGCTCGGCCGCAATACGACTACATTCTGCAAGGAGTTCAGGATCATAGGATGTAGCCCCCTCCGAATTTCCCCCGATTGGGCCGCAAGAACAGTAGTTAATGCCGAGCTTAGCGCAAATGACCATGAGCGAATCAGCGACGTTTCCGGCCGCCTTACCAAAAAATGTAAGTTTCCTGCCCTTAATCTCTCCAAACTCTTCACGCATGGTCAGAATATCGGCAAGCACTTGAGTCGGGTGAAATTCAGTAGTCAGCCCATTCCAAACGGGAACCCCAGCTTTTGCAGCAAGCTCCTCAACCTTCGCCTGTTCAAAGCCGCGGTATTCAATTCCGTCATACATGCGGCCAAGGACGCGAGCCGTGTCCTCAATCGACTCCTTTTTGCCCATCTGAGACGAGCCCGGATCCAAATAAGTTACACCCATGCCAAGGTCAAGTGCACCAACTTCGAAGGCGCAGCGAGTACGCGTGGAAGTCTTCTCAAATAGCAAAACAATATTCTTGCCTTCAAGGTATTTATGCGGAACACCGGCACGCTTCATGCTTTTGAAGTTAGCAGAAAGCTCAAGCAGATACTCAATCTCTTCCGTCGTGTAATCAAGCAGCTTCAGAAAACTGCGCCCAGCGATATTAACACCCATATTCGCCATCTCCCATCACAGTGGATTTGCAACTAAATATCTTCGCGCCAGAAGGGCATGCTCATGCAGCGCGGGCCACCACGACCGCGGGACAGTTCCTCGGAGGGAACGACCAAAAGTTCCAAACCGTTCTTGTAGAGCTCATCATTTGTGACAACATTGCGCTCGTAAACACAGACTTTACCAGGAGCAACGGCAAGAGTGTTCGACCCGTCGTTCCACTGCTCGCGAGATGCCTCAACCATATCGCCGGCACCGCACTCAATAAGCTGCACCTTCTCCACGCCAGTAGCCATTTCAAGAATATGTTCAAGCGTGTCATCAATCTCTTGAACAGCGACCATTCCCTCAGAGTCACCACGAGTCAGACGATAAACACGAAGGGTCTCAAAAATACCGGGATAAACTGTGAACTTATCGAAATCCACCATGGTGCAAACGGTGTCAAGATGCATGTAAGCATAGCCGTTGGGGATTTTAATAGCGTAAACGGTATCGATCTCAGAATTCCCAGATCCCCAGAACAAATTCTTTGCAAGCTCCTCAATCGCAGCCGCCTCAGTTCGCTGGCTAATTCCAATAGCCAAGGTATGAGCGTTAATGTTAAGCACATCACCGCCCTCGATATGCCAGGGATTCTTATGGTCGTACCAAATCGGAGTCCCTGCATAATCGGGATGGTATTTGAAAATCGCTTCGTAGAAGGGCACTTCACGATCTCGCTGTTTCCAATACATATGGTGAAGCAGAACGCCTTTGCCCACGGAAGCAAGAGGATCGCGAGAGAAATATGAACTCGGAAGAGGCTTCAACACCAAATCATCGGGCTTCGCATCCTCATTATCCATCATACTAAGCGTAGTCGAAACGCGAGGCAGCTCAAGGTCACGATAACGATACCCCCCCATAGCCTCAAGTACAAACTGATACGAATCTGAAATAGCGTCGAGCTTTTCACGAACAGCCTGCTCAAGCATAGGATTGACAATCCCGCTCTCAGCCATAAATGTATCGGTAAACTCAGCGCGAGCCGAGGGGCATGCATCCAGCGCTTCAGCAACGAGTTTCTCCATATAGAGAACCTCAACACCTTCGCTCCTCAGAAGATCCGCAAAGGCATCATGCTCCTTTTGAGCCACATCAAGATAGAAACAGTCGTGAATCCAGACATCATCGAACTCTTCTGCCTTTACGTTCACAAGGTCACGACCGGGGCGGTGAAGCACAACTTTCTTGAGCTTACCAATCTCGCTGTGTACATTCAGTCCTTTAGACATTCCTGTTACTCCATTTCAGCCATGAAACCTACAGGGCAATAAGTCCCGAGATTGCTACGAATACGATATTGATGAGCGACACGACCAAGAAGAATTTCCAAACGGTCTTCCACCACTGGCCAAGCTTGATCTTGCACACGCCCAAACCCGCTACAAGAATGGCGCTAGTAGGACAGATCAAAGACATCGTCGCGCTACCCATGGAGAGAGCCCACACGGCGGCCTCGGGATTAAGGCCCATGAGTTCGGTCAAAGGTCCAAAAATGGGAGCGGTCAGTGCTGCAAGGCCAGATGAGCTGGGAACCAGAATCGCCAGGAGGTTCTCAACCGCATAAAGAAGCGTAGTAAAGAGAACCGCCGGGATGCCGCCCAGACCAGTGGCGAGCGCATTGAGGATGGTATCGATGATCATGCCGTCAGAGGCAATGACAAGGATGCCACGCGCAAGTCCAACGACAATTGCCGAGAAAGCAAAGTCAGCGATACCCGCAACAAATTCCTGAGCGATGACGTCCTGACTAAAGCCCGCAATAACACCAGCCAACAGGCCCATGGCCAAAAAGACCGCAGAAATCTCGTTCATATACCAGCCCTGGGTCACAAGTCCCCAGATGATAAGGCACATACCAGCGATAAATACCGCAAGCACGCCTTTTTGACGACCCGTAAATTCCGCGTCAAGGGCAGATTCATCGGCAGCGAACTCGACTTTCTTGGCGATATCATCCTCAAATGTGATCGATGACTCAGGGTTCTTCTTTACCCTTCGTGCATAGAGGACAACCCAAGTAATTGCAACGGCAGTCAAAACAACCCAGGCAATCATACGCAGCCACAGCTGGGGGTTGCCCTGAATACCAAGAATACCTTGCGCAATGAGAACATTAAACGGATTAATCGTTGAGGCGATGTAACCCGTGCGCGCTCCAACGAACACGACCATGAACGCCGTCATCGAGTCGAAGCCCATAGCCATCATAATTGGCATGAAGATCGCAAAGAACGGGAGAGTTTCTTCCGCCATGCCAAAGCTCGTTCCGCCCAATGCAAAGAGAACCATCGCAATAGGAATAATTAGAATGTCTTTGTTCTTAAAGCGGCGAACGACACGACCCATTCCGCTCGTGATAGCGCCCGTTTTAGTAATAACCTGAAACGAACCGCCCACAATCAAGATGAATGCAACGACCTCAATTGCCTCTTGTATACCGCGCGTTGGAGCCTGAAGAACATCGAAGACGCCTTGTCTGAGATCTACTTCATCCCCGGTTTCCTCGTCAATATATGTCTTTTCACTCTGCTCATACGTACCTGCGACAGTGACTTCACGACCGTTCACCTCCTGACGCTGATAGGACCCAGAGGGAACAATCCACGTGAGAACAGCGAAGATGACCATAAGTGCAAAGATGATCGCATATACGTGCGGGACCTTGAACTGCTTGATGCCTTTCGAACTTTCCGCTGCCATATCTCCTCCTTCATTCCTTTTCCCATCTATCCAGCTGGCACCATAAATGTATGAGGTTGCTCAGCGGTGGTCGGCCAACCATCGCCATCGTGTCGCTTTTCACCTATGAACGGCAGCTAAAGTGACGTTATTAATCAATCTGATATTTAAAATTGATGTTATTTATCAATTACATACGTCTTTTAACTTTTCCGCAACACAACAAGGAACCTGCCTTAGCCTTATATAAAAACCAGCAGGACAGGAGACAGACATGCAAGGCGTACACATAACAAATGAAATCGGTCATTTAAAAGCCGTACTTGTCCATCGACCAGGAACTGAAACACAAAACTACCCTGATGCCGACTTCAGCCAAGTTTTCTCCCTGCGAAAATGGAGCGGTCGTTTTGACCTCGACAAAGCAATATATGAGCACGATTCCATGGTTCAATTGCTTGAGAAGCATGGCGTAGAAACCATTGAAATTAGGGACCTTCTCGAAGACTCACTTGAAACTGAGCCCCAATCACTTAAATGTTTTATTGATGACTACCTCCGTTGCAGTGGGGCAACAGGCAGAGAGTTCCTCGAGACAATAACCCAGCTGTTTGAGAACGCTAAGAACACCCAGGAATTGGTGAATATAGTACTTAACGGCATTCGCTTTGGAGACACTGAGCTATGTTCAAACCAGTCGGAAACACTACGGGCGCTCGTGCACGAGCAATTTGACCCCGCCTCGCTCTTGGTCAATCCCCTCAACACGCTTTTTTTCACTCGTGATCCTGCTGTGGTAGTCGGAGACGGCATCATCCTAAATCATATGTATTGGCCTGAGCGTGATCGTGAGGTCGCCTTATACCGGCAGATATTCACCCACCACAAGATCATGGGAGAAACCCCGGTATGTGATTTGAACAGGAGTAGTTACCATATCGAAGGCGGAGACATTCTTGTTATCAGTGCTAAGACATTATTAGTTGGAATCTCTGACCGAACTGAACCCGCCGCCGTCGAGTCACTTGCCAAAGAGCTCCTGACCTCAAATAAATTCCAGACTACCGAGCTAATTGCGATTCGAGTCCCCTCTGACGGGCTGCGTATCCACCTCGATACGTTCATAAGTAGAATTGATCACGACGCGTTCCTCATCGATCGTGAGATATGCAATGCCGTTGATGCATACAGCATTCAACTAAAACGATCCGGAAAGGGCCTTACGATCACTCCTATCGATCGCACGATTCCGGAAATACTCTCTGCAGCCTGTTGCGAACCAATAAAAGTAATTGACTGCGGAGGCGGGAATCAAACCGCCTACGAAAGAGAGCGCCGGAACAACGCAACGTCTATCCTTGCGCTCTCGCCAGGAAAACTATGCGTATATGAAGAAAACGTTTGGACCAACGAAGCGCTTGAGAAAGCAGGAATGGAATTATTCCCGTTATCCATTGACGAGCTCACCAAAGGCTATGGTGGCACAAACTGTCTATGCCTCCCTCTGTGGCGAGAGGATCTATAGCCATGGGCTTCGGGGCAAATATTCGTAAACTCCGCACCATGGAGCATCTTGGTCAGGCGCAACTTGCAGAGATGTTGGGGGTATCTAAAGAGACCGTTTGTCGTTGGGAAAAAAGTCGGTATGCCCCCCGTGAGCGCCATATTGAAAAGTTACAAGCGCTCTTCGGTTGCACCCGCGATGAACTTGTTGGCGAGGAAAACGGTTTGGCCGTAAAGCTCGCAAATAAAAGAATCGTCACCGACGAAGACCCTGCTATCCACGAAATGGAGGGCGCATTTCCCGTCATCGATATCGAATCGCAAAAGCGCCGCATCACGCACAGCCAACAAAATGCTTGCGCGCCTGTAGACGTAGCCAAGCGTCACCCACATAGCGTTTTCGTTAAAATCAAAGGTGACGAAATGTCCCGCATTTACCCTCCCGGCAGCTTACTACTTGTCGATACCACCGCAAAGCCTTGGAACGGCTGTGCTGTATTGGCGCTCGCAGACGGTAAAACACCGGTAATTAGGCGATTTGCAGAAGGAAACGACATGATTGTGCTGTCGTCCCATTCATATGCAACAGCAAGTCCGGATCTGATGTTTAACAAACGGAGGATTAGAATCATAGGAGTCGTCGTTTGGTATCAAGCGAGCCACGATCACACGCTTAATTAAATCGACTTTCCCAAAAACGACCGTACCGCACAGACAGCTCAAAGCCCCAGCCCAAAATGAACTACTTTTTGGACGCTTTGCGCTCGTCGCGGATGCGGGCGCGGTCCATGGCCGCCTCGACGGCCGAGAATCGGCAGCCGCAGTAGTTCTGCCGATACATGCCCAGCTCGCGCGAACGACGCGTGGCCTCGGGGTAATACGGACGAAAATCACGAATCACCGGAGTGAGACCGCGGGCGGCAGCCAGACGCTCCAACACATCATTGCAGGTTTCGAACAACTGATACGGCGAGACGACGAGCGTCGTGCCCACAAACTCAAACCCGCGCTCCTGGGCCACACGGCACGCCTCGGCCAGACGCAGGGCATAGCACGCGCGACAGCGACGGGCTCGGTCGGCTCCCAGCGGGGCCACGCCGGCCTCCCAGCGCTTCCGGTCCTCCCCCGCCTCGATAAGCTCGATGTCGCCATCGGCACACCACCGGCGCAGCTCGTCCAAGCGGCGCTGCCATTCATCGCGCGGTTGAATATTGGGGTTGGTCCAGCAAATCGTGGGCTCAAACCCCTCCTCGCGCAGCAGGCGAACCGGCTCAAGCGAGCATGGTGCACAGCACGCATGCAGCAACAACGGCTTCATCGACATCTCCTCACCCAAAAAAGCGCACGCCAAAGGACGTATCTTCGCAGGCGACAATGCGGCGGTCGCGCAAAATGGTCCGCACGTAATACCAGTCGCCTACACAGCCCGACAAATGCAAGCCGGTCGCCAGATAGCACAGCAGCGGATAGCCCGAAAACGCAAACCCCAGGGCAAACGCTGTCGTCACAACAACCGTCGGCGCCAGGCAAATCGCCATATACCGCCGGCGCGAATACACAATCCCCTCGGCGCAGGCATAGATCATCGCCGTCTCGCGATTCGCCCCAAAGGTCACCTTCGCGCCCGCAGGCGCCAGCAGCTTAAAAAACACACCGTGCACCAGCTCGTGCACGGCGAACGACGCCATTGAGATCGCAGCCAAGCCGACTATCCAGCCCACGACAGCCATCCAGCCGCCCGCGTCAGCCGCATCCAAGTCTGCAGGCCCGCCCAGCAGCATAAACACCGGCACCAGGCACACGGCAAACACGCCGACTACGACCATCCCCCACACGAAGCAAGCGTGCAGAAAATCCTCGTCCTCAAACGCATGTATGTTGGAAATCTCATTCATAGCATCTTAGGATAGCGCCCCTGCCACGCACCCGCCCGCATGTGCGATAATGTCGAACGATATGCACGAATTGACCACCGCGCCGCCGAGCCCCGCGCCCGGCCGCGCCCTCAACATATGCGAAGGAGTCCCATGGCATCCAAATACTCCATGAACGACCGTCCCAGCTGGCCTCGCCGCGCCATCGTTACCGCCGGCGAGCCCTACGGCAACAAGGGCCTTCACTTTGGCCACGTTGGCGGCGTCTTTGTCCCTGCCGACTTCTTCGCCCGCTTCCTGCGCGACCGCCTGGGCCGCGAGAACGTCATCTTCACCTCGGGCACCGACTGCTATGGCTCGCCCATCATGGAGAGCTACCGCAAGCTCAAGGAGAACGAGGGCTACGACAAGTCCATTAGCGAGTATGTCGAGTCCAATCACTCCCGCCAGGCCGCGACCCTCAACAACTACAACATCAGCTGCGACATCTACGGCGGCTCGGGCCTTGAGCCGGCTGCGCAGATTCACAACGAGGTGACCGCCGAGATTATCAAGCGCCTGCACGAGCAGGGCACCATCTCCAAGCGCTCCACGCTGCAGTTCTACGATGCCAAGGCCGGCACGTTCCTCAACGGCCGTCAGGTGATCGGCCGCTGCCCCATCCAGGGCTGCAAGTCCGAGAAGGCTTATGCCGACGAGTGCGATCTGGGCCACCAGTTTGAGCCCGAGGAGCTCATCGCGCCCAAGAGCCAGCTCACCGGCGAGGTGCCCGAGCTGCGCCCGGTCGACAACCTCTACTTCGACCTGCCGGCCTACCTCAACTTTATGAAGACCTATACCGCCAAGCTCGCCCAGAACCCGCAGGTTCGCTCCGTGGTCTCCAAGACCATGGAGGAGTGGCTGCTGCCGGCTCAGCTCTACATCCAGAACAAGTTCCGCGAGGCCTTCGATGCCGTCGAGGATCAGCTTCCTGAGCACACCGTGCTGGAGCCCGAGGGCAACAAGAGCAGCTTTACCGTCACCTTCCCCAGCTGGAAGGAGCGCGACGATGCCCACGCAGTGCTCGCCAACGGTGGCGTGCGCTTCCGCAGCGGCAAGGCGCTCGTGCCCTTCCGCATCACCGGCAACATCGACTGGGGTGTTCCGGTGCCCGAGGTCGATGGCGTCTCCGACGTCACCTGCTGGTGCTGGCCCGAGAGCCTGTGGGCGCCCATCAGCTATACGCGTACCGTGCTCGCACGCGATGCCAAAGCCGCCGGCGTGACCGAGGGCGTCGCCGCCCAGGATGCCGCCCTCATGGGCGAGCCCGCTGCCGACTCCACGCAGGTGCCCGCGCCCACCTACCAGCACAGCTCGCTCGACTGGCGCGACTGGTGGTGCTCGGACGACGCACAGATCTACCAGTTTATCGGTCAGGACAACATCTACTTCTACTGCATCGCGCAGACCGCCATGTGGGAGGCCCTGGGTTGGGACCTCACGCAGAGCACCGTCAGCGCCTGCTACCACCTGCTCTACATGGGCAAAAAGGCCAGCTCGTCCTCGCAGACGCCTCCCCCGCCGGCAGACGACCTGCTCAACCACTACACCTGCGAGCAGATGCGCGCGCACTGGCTGTCGCTCGGCCTGTCCGAGAAGCCGGTAAGCTTTAGCCCTAAGGCATACGACACGCGTGTGACCGGCAAGGACAAGGACGGCAACGAGGTGCGCGCCTGCGACGACAAGCGCGTTATCGACCCGGCCCTTAAGGAGAGCGCGCTGCTGACCGGCGTGTTCAACCGCCTGGCCCGCAGCTGCTTCTACGGCGTCGCCGTCAAGGAAGGCGACGAGAGCCCCTACCGCAACGGCTGCATCCCCGCCGGTGCCGCTTCTGACACCGTGGTCGAAGCCGCCCAACAGGCAACCCTCGCCTTTGAGCAGGCCATGTACAAGTTCGAGACGCACCGCGCGCTTGCCGTGTGCGACGACTACCTGCGCGCCGCCAACAAGCGCTGGAGCGACGCCTCCAAGGCCGCCAACAAGCTCGAGGGTGAGCCAGCCAACGTCGCAATGACGCAGGCCCTCGTCGACGCCTTTACCGAGCTGCGCGTGGCGACCGTGCTCATGCACGGTATTGTGCCGGCCGGCTGCGAGCTCATCTGCGAATACTTCGACGTCGATCCGGTCGCCTTCTTTAGCTGGGATAACATCTTTGCCTCCACGGACGAGTTTGTGGAGAGCCTGGGCGAGAAGCCCGGCGAGCACCGCGTAAAGCCGCTGCCCCCGCGCTTCGACTTCTTTAGCAAGCACGAGAGCCAGTACTAAAGCGCGCCAGCAGCGGCGTGCCCGGAAAGTAGTCAATTTGGGACGGGAAGGAAAGACGGATGTCCAAGCCGCGTCGTCGTAAGCAGAAAAAGCAGGTCAAGGCCGAGCTCAAGCTCAGGCAGTTTGCTGCTACCGAGCTTTCCGACCAGCTTGCCGCCCTTCCCTGCGCCGCCGACCTGCCGCGCTTTATGGTCGACACGGTCGCCGGCGCCTATGCGCCCGCCGATGCTTACCTCATGATCGAGGGCTTCGGTGCCGCAGCCGCACGCCCGGTCACGCTGCGCGCCAACACGCTCAAGGCGACCGCCGAGGACATCGCTGCGGCGCTCGATGCAGCCGGCATCGCCCACAACCCCGTCGCCTGGTACCCAGACGCCTTTATCCTGCCCGAGGCCCAGGTTTCCGATCTGTGGGACCTCGACATCTACCGCGACGGCAAGATCTACCTGCAGAGCCTGTCATCCATGATGCCGCCTTTGGTATTAGGCGCTCAGGCCGGCGAGGACATCTTGGACATGTGCGCAGCCCCCGGCGGCAAGACGACGCAGATCGCCGCCCTCACCCAGGGCCAGGCACACCTCACGGCCTGCGAGATGAGCATTCCCCGCGCCGAAAAGCTTGAGTCCAACCTCCACCGCCAAGGTGCCAAAAACGTGCCCG
Source organism: Coriobacteriaceae bacterium (assembly GCA_902363125.1). Taxonomy (GTDB): domain Bacteria; phylum Actinomycetota; class Coriobacteriia; order Coriobacteriales; family Coriobacteriaceae; genus Collinsella. Next base: position 133,328 of record CABIZD010000006.1, on the reverse strand, counting down.
TCATGCGCATCGACGCACGCGAGCTCGACGAGTTCTTCCGCTTTGACCGCATCCTGCTCGACGCTCCCTGCACCGGCACGGGCACCGTCATCAGTGGCAACGAGAAAAGCCTGCGCGGCCTCACCGAGCAGTTGCTGAGCAAGTGCGCCCGCTCGCAGCGAGCACTTCTGGACCGCGCCATGGGTGCCCTCAAACCGGGCGGCACGCTCGTCTATTCGACCTGTTCGATTTTGCCGCAGGAAAACGAGGACGCCCTGCAAGAGGCCCTCGACAAGCATATGGACTGCGAGCTCATCCCCCTCGACGGCACGCCAAGCGAAAGTGAAGCACGACGCACCCAGGAAGCTGGTGAGGAGCCGCGCATCGAGTCCAACGCTCTGACCGAAGCCATTGCCGCCGGTCAGGTGTCGGCCATCGCCAACGGCCTGCCCGGCACGCTCACCATTCCGCCTAGCCGCGACTTTGAGGGCTTCTACATTGCCCTGATCCGAAAACGCAGCTAGCGCACGGATCAAAAACTCAACAAGCTATCTCTGTGCGCGTTTGCCCTGCTGGTCGCGATGCTGTTTAAGCATCGCGCGCTCCTTGCGTTCGGCCCTTTTGCCCTTAATGGCCGTGACCACAAAGTAGATGACCGCGGCGGCAACGATTGCGCCCACACACAGGCCAATCGAGCCAAACATTGCTGTCAATTCCATACCGCGTCACCTCTCTTTTAAACGGGACTTTCAAGATAGCACCTCGATCCCCGCCACCACAGCTCCTTCACGTTCGCCTGCCCTTCGGTCTAACGGATGGCGCGGCGGGGAAAAATCAACTCGTCAAACGATTTAGCATTCGCAATTCCGGCTGCATCGCGCCGGCCGTCATCACATAGAATCGAGTCTCCATGGATACCCTCAACGATCTAAATGAGCGCGTCGACGCCTTCGTCGGCACCAGCTCCTTCGACACGCCTGCCGCGGCAAACGACCAAGCTCCCATCGATGTACCCGCCGAGGTTCACGAGGACATCGTCGCCTCGGTCGATTTCTCCGAGGTCGAGCTCGCAGACGAGTTCACCGAGCCCCAGGTAGCCGTGACCCCCAACGGACTGCTCCCCATGGAGCCCCTGCCCATCGACGGACGTCTGCGCAAGGCTGCTCTTCGCATGCCCGACGAGATCGAGGAGGCCAGCGGCTTCACGCTCTTCGGCCGCCGCATCAAGTCGCTCATTTACACTACCGATGTCGCGGTTATCCGCAACTCCAACGCCGATGCCGTTTTTGCGGTCTACCCTTTCACGCCGCAGCCCGCCATTACGCAAGCGCTGCTGACCGTCGCCGAGTGCCCGGTCTTTGTAGGCGTGGGCGGCGGAACTACGACCGGTAAGCGCTCCGTGCAGATGGCAGCCGTCTCCGAGATGCAGGGCGCGGCGGGCTGCGTGGTCAACTCCCCCGCTACTGCCGAGATGGTCGAGCACATCACCAACATCGCCGACATCCCCGTCATCGCCACGGTCGTACGTTGCGACGACGATGCGCATGCCAAAGTGCGCGCCGGAGCCAAGATTCTCAACATCGCCGCCGGCAAAAACACGCCCCAGGTCCTGCGTGAACTGCGCGAGCACTATCCCAACCTGCCGCTCATCGCGCCGGGCGGCAAGACGCCCGAGAGCATCCGTGAGACCATCGCCGCCGGCGCCAACGCCATCATCTGGACGCCGCCTTCGGCCCAGCAGCTACAGGCCGACATGATGCAGCGTTATCGCAAGATGAAGGAAGACGCCACACCTGTCATCTCGCGCGACGATGTGCCCATTATCGACCAGGTCGCCGCCGCCGAAGTCAGCCAGGTCGAGAACATGAATCCCGACGTGCCGATTCCCGACGAAGTCATCGAGCGCGTCGCTTCGATCCACGAGCGCGTCGAGGAGCATCGCGCCAATCGCGGCCTCAAGCCGTCACTGCACGGCTTTTTCTTCCGCGGAAAGAAACGCTAGCCGCAACAGCAAGGCCCGCCCCACAAACGTGAGACGGGCCGTTTTCGTTTGAGCAATCATGCAGCAACGTGATGGGGCAAATTAATCCACGCGCTTGTCGCCCATAAAGAAGAGCGCCACCGTACCAGGTCCGGTATGCGAGCCAATCAGAGTACCGATGTCATTGATCTCAATCTTGCCTTTAAGCTGCGGAACCTGTTCCTCAATCAGCGCCGCAACTGCCTCGGCATCCTCGCGGCACGCCGAGTGCGACATGATGCACTTACCCGAATAATCCGTACCGCCCTGTACGTGTGCCATCATGGTCTTAGCCATCTCGGAAATCGCGCGCTTCTTAGTGCGAATTTTCTCACGTGGCGACAGCTTACCTTCGCAATCGACCGTCATAAGCGGGCAAATCTTAAGCGCCGTGCCAATGATCGCGCTCGCGGCCGAAATGCGACCGCCGCGCAGGTAGCTCGACAGATCGGTCGAGAAGAACCAGTGGTGCAGGTTGAGTTTGTGCTCCTCGATCCAGGCAGCCGTCTCGTCGAGTGAAGCCCCGCTATCGCGCACGTCGGCGGCATATTCCAGCAACAGACCAAAGCCCGAAGACGCCCCCAGCGAATCGATGACGCGCACCTTGCCGCCCTGGGGATAGCGATCCGCGAGCATCTGCGCCGCGACGCAGGCCGATCCATACGTGCCCGAAATACCCGACGACAACGTCAGGTGCAGCACGTCTTTACCCTCGGCAACAAACGGCTCCCAAAACTCCTCGTACTCACCCACGCTCACCTGAGACGTCTTGGGCATGGCGCCCGCGGCAATCTGGGCAAAAAACTCGTCCGGCGTAATCGACTGATACAGATCGTCCGTATAGACAACATCGTCGATCTCGTAATGAAAACACACGACAGGGATATTGCGCGACGCAAAGAACTCACGGGTTCGATCGGCGGCGGATTCACAGGTCAGGACAAAATCACTCATATGAGGCTCCTTACTCATTGCTGCGCAAATTATCGCACAGTGAGCCTACATGCGGTACATATGTCCACTATTTACCAAATCGAACCAAAAATAGTGAACATCTTTACCACCATCGTCTCCACCGGCCCCACGCATAAATATCTGAGAAAACACCCTCTGTCGTCTCCACCCAACCGCCATATCTACCTCAACTAAATCGATTTACCAAACCGTTCAGCCGACAATTCAGCCGCTGGCGCAAAATCGAAACAAAAGCGGCGCATACTGATAAACGTTTGACGTTGTTTATCAGTTTTACCAACCATATCGGAAGGTGTTTCATGGTCGCATTCGATCGCAACCCGCAAGACTTCAAGTATCTGCGTCTGCTGTCGAGACAATTTCCCACCGAGCAATCCGCGTTTACCGAGATCATCAATCTCTCGGCCATTCTCAACCTGCCCAAAGGCACTGAGCATTTTATGAGTGACGTGCACGGCGAATACGAAGCCTTTATGCACATCCTCAACAACTGCTCGGGCGTCGTGCGCGAGCATGTCGACGAGATCTTTGGCGACACGCTCTCCTTTGACGAAAAGGGCGAGCTGTGTACGCTCATCTACTACCCGCGCGAGAAGATCGACCTGGTCCGCAGCCGGCGCGAGGACTCGCCAACCTGGTACAAGACGATGCTTGACCAGCTCATCATGGTCGCTCGCTCACTTTCAAGCCGCTACACGCGCTCCAAGGTGCGTAAGGCCATCCCGCGCGACTACGCCTACATCATCGACGAGTTGTTGCACACGCACCCGGACGAGAACAACTATCGCGTGCGCTATCACGAGCGCATCGTGGAGTCCATCCTAGAGACCGCCAGCGCCGACGACTTTATCGAGTCGCTCGCCTCGCTCATCAAGCGCCTGGCCGTCGACCACTTGCACCTGGTGGGCGACATCTTCGACCGCGGCGGCGGCGCGGCCAAAATTATGGACCGTCTGCTCACCTACCATTCACTCGACATCCAGTGGGGCAACCACGACCTGCTGTGGATGGGCGCTGCGGCCGGTGAGCCCGCCTGCATCGCCACGGTGTTGCGCAACAACCTACGCTACGACAACTACGAGATCCTGGAGAACGACTACGGCATCTCGCTGCGTGAGCTTGTCGCCTTTGCCGATGCCACCTACACCGCCGGTGAGTCCATCACCCCGCTGATCAAGGCCATCAACGTGCTGCTCTTTAAGCTCGAGGGCCAGATTATCCAGCGCCACCCCGAGTTCGATATGACCGACCGCCTGTTACTCGACAAGATCGACCACGACACCGGCACGGTCACGCTCGCCGACGGCAGCGTGTGGCCGCTCACGACCAACGACTTCCCCACCGTCGACCCGGCGGACCCCTACACGCTCACGTCTCAGGAGCAGCACATCATCGACAAGCTCGTGTCCGAGTTTGTAACCGCCGATCACCTGCATCGCCATATCGATTTCCTCTACACCCACGGCTCGATGTACAAGGTCGCCAACGGCAACCTGCTCTTCCACGGCTGCGTTCCGCTCAACGAAGACGGCACCTTTAGCAGCATGAACTGCCTGGGCACCTGGCACGCTGGCCGCGATTATCTCGATTTTTGCGACCACATCGCCCGCCGCGCGTGGCGCGTGGGCGACCGCGATGCCCTCGACTGGATGTGGTACCTGTGGATTGGCTTCAATTCACCCGCCAGCGGACGCCTGGTGCGTACCTTTGAGCGCGCCTATATCGCCGATAAGAGCACCTGGGTCGAGCCGATGGACCCGTACTTTACGCTTACCAAGTCGCCCTCGGTCTGCGATGATATCATGCGCGAGTTTGGCGTCGCGCCCATGGCATGCTCGCCGACCGGCCACATCATCAACGGCCACACGCCCGTTAAAACCACCAAGGGCGAGCAGCCCATCCGCGCCGAGGGCAAGCTGCTGGTCATCGATGGCGGCTTCTGCCGCGCTTACCATCCCAAGACGGGCATCGCCGGCTATACGCTCATCTCGAGCTCGCGCGGCTGCCGCCTCAAGTCGCACCGGGCCTTTACGACGGTTGCCGAGGCACTCACGCGCAACGTGGACATCGAAAGCGAGACCAACCGTTTTGACCAAGCAGACCGTCGCCGCATGGTGAGCGACACCGATACTGGCGCCAAGATTCGCAGCCAGATCCAGGATCTGCGCCAGCTGCTCGATGCATATAGAAACGGTGCTATCGAAGAGCGCGTCTAGCCCCACCCGCGGGGATTGGCTAAACTTGCTGAGTTTGTCATCCCCACGGCGTCCCCGCGCCACCCTAAGGCAGGTACCATGCAAAAGCTCCTTGCGCAGATCATGAAATTTGGCGTCGTCGGTGTCATTGCCACGGTTATCGACTTTGGCATTATGAATCTGCTCCACTACGGTCTGGGCCTCAACATCCTAATCGCCAACACCAGCGGCTTTATCATCTCACTCATCTTTAACTACCTCGCAAGCATGAAGTACGTGTTTGCGCACAAGGAAGGCATGAGCCGCCGCCGCGAGTTCATCATCTTTGTCGTGCTGTCCGTGATCGGTTTGGTGCTCAACGACGGCATCGTGCTGGCGCTCAACGCCGGCCTGGGACTCGAGGCCAATATCGCCAAGATCTGCGCCACCGCACTTGTCATGGTCTACAACTTTGTGACCCGAAAAATCTTCCTGGAGGGCGACGAGACCAAGTAGCTCGAAACCCCTGCAGCATTACGGCGCCCACGGACGACGTGCACTCAGCGCAGTATCGTCCGTGGGTGCCGCTCGTTTACGGGCAAATTTTCAACGTTTGCGGATTAGCTCTTGAAAATTTGGCGAGTTCATATAGTTCTTGGCAAAGACCTTACGTTTCCCTTGTAAAAGCTCTAAAGTATCCTTTGCTCGATTCATCAACGCATTGGATGTGATTACGTGCGCAAGGCGCTGGCACAACCTCATACCAAGCAGTTCCTCAAGTTTGCTGTCGTGGGTCTTATCTCCTTTGGCATCGACTGGGGCATGCTCATTGCGCTCGTCGAGCTGTTCCACCTCGACTTTTTGATGAGCACCACGGTTTCGTTTATCACGTCCGTCGTGGTCAACTACTGGCTCAGCATGAAGTACGTGTTCGACCACCGCGAAGGCATGAGCCGCAAGCGCGAGTTCACGATCTTCACCATCCTGTCGGTGATCGGCCTGGGCCTCAACGACCTGTACATGTTTGTGGGCGTCACGTTTTTGAGCATCGGCTACCAGGCCATGAAGGCCATCGCCACGTTCCTCGTCACCTGGTACAACTACTTCAGCCGCCGCTTCTTCCTCGAGGGCGCACGGTCATAGTCGATTCACTATTTGCTTGAATGTATAACCGGTTGGAATTCCCGTTCCAACCGGTTTTTTTGTTTGCAGAGCCTGCCGAGGAAAGCGCACAAGGCGGGCCGCAGCGTCGGAATGGGTAGTAGTTTCCCCATGGTCGCCCCGCGGAAAGCGCGTCCCAGATTGCAGCCTCAGAACGGGACACAGCTTCCGCAACGTGGCTCTAGCGGAAAGCGCATCCCAAAATCGATGCCCAATACGGTCCGCAGCTTCCCAATGGGCGCTGCTTCGGAAAGTCTATCCCGGAATGAGCCCTCAGAGCGGAACACGCTTTCCGAAACCCGCCCCAACGGGAAGCTGCGTCCCGGAATTCGCCTACAGGGCGGGATGCAATTTCCGGTTGAGCCTCGATTGGGAAATGACGTCCCATTCGTATAAAAACGGGCGTCTCGGATGTTTGTCCGAACCGCCCGTTTGATGCGATATGTCGAGGCCCCTAGCCTGTCACGTAATACCAGACCACGTTGTCGCCGTTTGAGAGAACGTAGTTGCTGCAGGCTGTCATGGGCGTTGTGCCGTTGACGGAATAACACCAGCCGCTACCGCTTCCATAGTTTTCATCCTTCTCGGCCAGGCCACCGATGGCGGCAACATAAGTGCCAAACGACGAGCCACGCGCATTTATAGAAATACCCAGCGCGCAGAGAGCGTCGTAGGCAGTTGCTCCCTCATTAAAGGTGTAGGTACCACCAGCGGACACAGGATTGCCCACAGCGCTCGAAGTAACCGAGACAGTCACGGTAACGTAGCTAGACTCCTGAGAGACGCTCTGGTTGCCCGAGGGGGCATTACTGTTATCAGGAACGGCAGAAGGCCCACCGGACGTTGCCGAATTCTGAGAAGCCGACTGACTGTTGTCAGTCTTTTTATTTCCTGCTCCTTTTTCGCCGGACTTCTTGCTATCCGAGTTCTTGTCCGATTCCTTGTCCGAAGACTCGGAATCTTTCTTGGAGTCAGATTTGTCAGAACCCCTAGACCCGTCATTCGTATCATCAGAAGATTTGGAATCCTTGGACCCGGCCTTGCCCGAAGCGACAGTCGAGCCGGACCCATTGCCATCCTTGGCGACGATGCTCTCCCCCGCCACGGTCTGGACGATCCAATCAATGGACCAAGCACCGCTCTCGGAGGGATGAACAAAGCCCAGAGAGACCACGATCAGAACGACGCATGCGGCAGTCAGAACGCCAAGGAGCGCCTTCCGTCGAGGAGCGGACGCCGCCGAAGCGGCGCCCTTTTGCTTTGGATCATCGAGCTGGATAAACGAGGAGTCGGGCTGTTGCCCGTTGGTCTCCTTGGGCTTATCGGGCATTACCGTCACCCTTGCCGCGCTTGGTCAGCACGAAGACGGCGATGAGCGCAAGGCCAATCACGCCGGCGGCGATGCCAACGATGGCGAGCGGGTTGGTGCCCGTCTCCTGCTCGGAAGCACCAGAGGACTTCTTAGCAGTGGTCGTGGAAGCAGCGCCCGTATCGGACTTGGAATCGGACTTCTTGTCGGACTTGCTGTCCTTCTTCTCAGACTTCTTCTCATCCTTCTTGTCGGACTTATCGGAGCCCTTCTTGTCGGACTTGTTTTCCTTGGTCTCGGTCTTGGTCGACACCGTCGTCTTGGTCACCGGCTTCTGACCCGGGGCGATAGCGCCGCCGGCCTGCGGGCCCTTAGAGCCGGAACCAGCGCCGGAACCCGTACCAGTGCCCGTGCCGGTACCAGTACCAGAACCGCTGCCGCCGCTGGAGCCAGAACCGCCATTGTCACCAGAATTGGTGGCATTCTTGGTCCACTTGGCATACAGCGTCAGATCGGCCGTCACCGGCGTACTGAAGTCATACGCTTGCGTGCACGCCTCATCGGTATACCAACCGCCGAAGGTATAGCCCTTGCGACGCGGTTTTACAGCAGGCTCCGTAGCAGTTTTACCAGCCTTAATACGTTGGGAATCGAGCACAATAGAATCTGCACCATTTGCGTCAAACGAGACAGTATAGCGATTGACCTTCTGGCCATTTCCCTTAATCGCGAACAACTTGCCCGAATCGTTAGCGTAGTAGAGTGAACCATCAGAACCGACCGAAATCGACGACATGCAGTACTGCTGGTTCTCGGCCGACGGTCTATAGAGCAGCTCAGCCTCTTCGTCACCTATGCGATAGCGATAAATGCCGCCAGGATTATTGTTGGACGTAAAGTATACATAGGTATGACCATCTTGAATGGAAACCACAGGCTGTGACTTAACATCGCCGCTGCCCGTAAAACCACTTGCAGAAGAATCCTCGCGGATGAAGTTACCGTCTGCCTTATAAATTGAATAATCGACCGTAAGCGTATCGGCGTCGATAATTGCAAGCTGACCATAGTGGCTCGTAAGACTGTTTTGGGGACCGCCCATAAAGGACTCAATCGACGTGCCGCCAACTACAATCTTACCGTTGACAAACACGGGTGTAGAGGTCGAGCTGCTGCCAAACGTAACTTTACCCAGTTCTGAAAGGGCCCCATCATTAGCGATAGCAATTTTATGGAGCGTGCCATCGGCACTCACAACGTAAGCAGTAGCCCCATCAACAAGCACGTTCGCGCGAACGCGATCGGCGATCTTAAGCTTTGCTACGGTCTTTCCAGTCGAAGGATCAACCGTGCTGACAGTGCCTGAATCATCCGCGATAACGCCATAGTCGCCCGAGAACGCCATGCCAGCCCAGTAATAGCCCTTGCTGTTTTCATTCTTGTGCTGCCACATGACTTTACCGTCAGAAATACGAACACAAAGCAGGTAGCCGTCACTCGAGTCAATCCAATCGGCCGAAGCGGTACCAAAATAGGCATAGCCATCGCGAACCGAAACAGAAGCAAGCGACTGCTGCGCGCCATCGGGACCGGCCGGCAACCCATCGGTAACCCAAACCGTCGCAAGCACATCAACCGTTAAGGCCTGAAGACGACCGCCTGAAAGCGGAACAAGCACAACACCATTGGTATATACCATGCGTGAGGTGGAATCAATTGCAGCAGCCAAAGGTGACTCTAGAACGGTCTTGCCCGTCTCGACATCCTTTTTGAGCAATTTAGAACCAACTGCCACATAGAGATAGTCACCGATCAGCAACGCATCGGAAACACCCTTATTGCCGTCCGCACGCGTCTTAAGCTCGCTTACCCATTTCTCATCTGCATCCTTAGTGGGCACAGGTGCGTCGGTAACCTTGTCGGCACTTGTAAAGCCCGACCAGTCGCAATCCCAGTTAGGGCGTGCAGCGCTCGGATTAAGAACAACGTTGTCGACACCGGGCAAAGTATCCCCAGGGGCGTAAGCCCAAACGACCTTATCGCCCGACTTAAGCACGTAGTCGTTATCGAGTTGAGTTCCAGGAACGCCGTTGACAAAGAACGACCAAGCGCCGGACAGCTCGGTACCATCAAGCGGAGAAACGAGGCTATGGACACCCCAATAGCCGAATTGGTCGTACATCTTGGACTCGATGCCAAGGGCGTCGAAATAGGTAGCGGAGGCATCCTTGATCGACGTGCCCTTAACAAACACCTGGGTCGACGGGCTCGTCCAACGCTGAGCCATCCCGGCCTTTTTGCCAATAATCTCCATCGTGACGGAAACCTGCTCGGGCGCGGGGTCGCCGTACTTCGAGTAGCACCAGACGACGGAGTCGCCGTCCTTGAGCGTGTAGCCGCCCGCGCCGACCTCGGAGGCGCTGCCGTTGACGAACAGCTGCCAGTACGCGCCGGTCGCCGAGTCATAGCCGAGCTTGCGGTCCTTATCGAAGGGCGACGTGATCGTGTTGAGCGCCCAGCCCCAGGTGCCGTTGGGATCGTAGTCGGTGGTCAGGCCGGCCTGCTTGAAGAGCTGCTCGGAGAGGTCGGCCGCGGTCGAGCCCTCCTTCAGCGTGATCCGCTGCGCGGCGGCCCAGGTCTGCTGGGCGCCCTTGGCGTCGGTGCCGACGACGGAGCACATGGCAGAGACCTGAGCGACAGGCGCGGGGTCGCCGTACTTCGAGTAGCACCAGACGACGGAGTCGCCGTCCTTGAGCGTGTAGCCGCCCGCGCCGACCTCGGAGGCGCTGCCGTTGACGAACAGCTGCCAGTAAGCGCCGGTCGCCGAGTCGTAGGCGAGCGTGCGGCCGGAGTCGAAGGGCGACGTGATCGAGTTGAGTGCCCAGCCCCAGCTGCCGTTGGGGTTGTAATCGGCCTTGAGGCCGGCACGCTTGAACAGCTGCTCGGAGAGGTCGGCCGCGGTCGAGCCCTCCTTCAGCGTGATCCGCTGCGCGGCGGCCCAGGTCTGCTGGGCGCCCTTGGCGTCGGTGCCGACGACGGAGCACATGGCAGAGACCTGAGCGACAGGCGCGGGGTCGCCGTACTTCGAGTAGCACCAGACGACGGAGTCGCCGTCCTTGAGCGTGTAGCCGCCCGCGCCGACCTCGGAGGCGCTGCCGTTGGGGTTGTAATCGGCCTTGAGGCCGGCACGCTTGAACAGCTGCTCGGAGAGNTCCTTGATCGACGTGCCCTTAACAAACACCTGGGTCGACGGGCTCGTCCAACGCTGAGCCATCCCGGCCTTTTTGCCAATAATCTCCATCGTGACGGAAACCTGCTCGGGCGCGGGGTCGCCGTACTTCGAGTAGCACCAGACGACGGAGTCGCCGTCCTTGAGCGTGTAGCCGCCCGCGCCGACCTCGGAGGCGCTGCCGTTGACGAACAGCTGCCAGTACGCGCCGGTCGCCGAGTCATAGCCGAGCTTGCGGTCCTTATCGAAGGGCGACGTGATCGTGTTGAGCGCCCAGCCCCAGGTGCCGTTGGGATCGTAGTCGGTGGTCAGGCCGGCCTGCTTGAAGAGCTGCTCGGAGAGGTCGGCCGCGGTCGAGCCCTCCTTCAGCGTGATCCGCTGCGCGGCGGCCCAGGTCTGCTGGGCGCCCTTGGCGTCGGTGCCGACGACGGAGCACGTGGCAGAGACCTCCTGGCTCTCTGCCTTGGCAGGCTGAGCCTTGGCCTCTCCAGCGGCAGAGACAACGGCGGTGTCCTGCTTCGAGGCATCGGACGTCGATGCAGCCGGTGCCTCATTGCCGGCAGCGCTATCGTCCTCAGTCTTGTCGGTAGGGCCCGAAGCTGTCGCAGTGGCATCTTGCTCGGCAGTGCCCCCATTCGCCACCATGCCGCTCGCATTGAGGTCGGCAGCAGGGCTTGTCGCGGACTCACCAGAGCCGTTCTCGGCAAGCGGTGCCGCCTGAGCCACAGCCTCGGCAATGCCCTCGGCGCCCTCGGCCCACAGCTGAGCCGGTGTGGTGCCAAAGGCCATCGCGAAGGCCAGGAATGCCACCAGGCCGCGCTTGGCTACGCCGCGCGCAATTGCGCCACGGCGATGCGAGACGCGCTCGCGCTCGTCCTCAAACATATCCAATTGTCCCCCATTGTCTGTACTTGGAGCGTTGCCTTGAGGCTGCCCCACGTCATCGCGCATGTTGCGCTCGAGTTCCCCCATCGGGGTCCCCTTCCCTCCAGAGCCCCATGCACACCGGCGGCATACGCCGCGGCAACGTGCAAGATGGGAGGCGATCCGACTTAACCTTAACGGCTCGGGCACGTCGTCCGATCTGCGACGCGAGCATCCCGAGCCAAGAGGAATTACGGTTACTGGTACAGCCGGGGACTTGCACCCCGATTCTCCCAAACGCGCAGGAAAACCGCGCATTCGTGCGTCTCCGCACCACCATCTAGGCCATCGATTAATACCGTCAATATGCTATCACGCAAAAGGGCCTCGCACGCAGGCGAAGCCCAAGGTAAAAGCTATTGTTTGCGATAGGAAAATGCGGTGACGGCCGCAGCCTCTAGTGCTTGCCGCCGTGGCTGTTGAGCCAGATATTGCGGCCCAGCATAAGCGCCAGCACCAGCGCGCTCACGTAGCCCATAAAGCCAATGACTGGGATACCAAACACAACCGGCTCGATACGCGCGTAGTACACCACCGACGAACCGATAAACAGACCGGCGATCACAATTGCCATCGACATGCGGTCGATAATTCCGCCCAGCTGTCGCAGCGCCTTATCGCTGCTCATGATCTGCGTGTTTACCTTAAGCTGGCCGCGCGTAAGCATACGCGAAGCCAAGCCCAGATACTCGGCCGCCTCGAGCGAGCCTTTTGCCGCGCGATAGCTGCTCGCGGCAAGATCGCGGCTCATCTCGCGCATGCGGGCGTAGGTGCTCTTCTCGTTTTTGATGTGCGTCTGGATGATCTGGATCATGTTGACGTTGGGCATGTACTCGGTCAACAGGCCCTCGAGCGTCACCATGCCGCGGGCGAACATCGTCACCACGCTCGGCAGCTCAACGTCATTTTTGCGCGCGAGGTTTAACAGCGAAGTCAAAAACTCGCCGATATCCAGGTCTTTAAGGTCGAGCCCGGCAAAGTCGGCAACAATAAAGTCCAAGTCGGACAAAAAGGCCGAATGGTCAAGCTCGGCCGAATCGCCGCGCGTCACGGCAAAGCGCATGAGCGAATCCTTGAGCTTGGGCACGTCACCCTCGGCCACGGCGAAAATCATGTCTTTGACGATACCGCGGTCATGGCTCGACATACGTCCGACCATACCCAAGTCGATAAAGTAGACAATACCGTCCTTGAGGATGATGTTTCCCGCATGCGGGTCGGCATGGAAAAAGCCGTCGTCGAGCACCTGCGTCGAGTAGTCCTCGACAATCGCGGCACCGATCTTTTCCAAGTCATAGCCCTCGGCCACTAAGCGTTCAGGATCGGCGATCGAAATGCCGTCGACGTAGTCCATAACCACCACGTGCTCGGTGCACAGGTCCAGATAGGATTTAGGGCACGTCACGCCATGAACGCTCTTATGGAACTCGTAAAAGTCATTGAGGTTTTTGGCCTCGGCCAAAAAGTTGGTCTCCTCGCGAAACGAGGTCCACAGCTCCTCGACCACGCCGTGCAGGTCAACGAATTGATCGGTGTTGACGAACTTGGAAACGATACGCACCACCGAGCGGATGATATCGATGTCCTGCGCCATAACCTGCTGCGCACCGGGGCGCTGCACCTTGACGGCCACGTCCTCGCCCGTCACCAGACGAGCGCGGTGCACCTGCGCGAGCGATGCGCTACCAAGCGGATTGGGGTCGATCGCATCGAACATCTCCCCCAGGCGCAGGCCGTATTCTTCCTCCAGACAGCGAAGCACTACCTCGTACGGCACCGGTTCCACGTCGGAGCGCAGACGACGCAGCTCGTCGCAAAAGCGTTGCGGCAAAATCTCGGACCGGTTGGCCAGAATCTGCCCCATCTTGACGAACATGGGGCCGAGTTCCTCGAGCAGGCGGCGCAAACGAACCGGCGTGAGGTTATCCCACACGCGGTACTTTTTGACCAGGCGAACAATCTGCCCAATGCGTTCGCGACGACCCGCCGGCGTGAGCTGGTATTCCTCGTCCGGTGCCATCGCGTCGGGCTCCTCGGGCACCATATCGACAGCGCGCGGCTTCTTGCGAGCGCCCGAGACGACGGCGTCGACCTCATCGACAACCGCCGCCTCGTCACCCAAGGGATCTAGATTGTTGTAATCGGTGGTGGAATCTGCCATCTGCGCTGCTACTCAGCCTCTTCGGTATCCTTCGCATCGTCGGGCTCAACGGACTCGACGGGCACCGAGGTCACGTTGTCCTCGACCGAATCGACGATGTCGCGCACATGGGCCAGGAAGGCCGTGCGCTCGGGAGCGGTCATGACGCGGACCCGGGCAAGGATGAGCTCGTCAAGCACGCGCTGGGCCGCGGTCTCGCCCTGCATGCCCAAGCGCTCGGTCAGGTCGGAGATGGTGCCGCCGGCCTGCTCGAACATGTCGGACACACTGCGGGCGATATCGGGAGTGGCGGTGTCCTTGCGGACCTGCTCGCCTTTGGTGTTAAGGTCGTCGAGGACCTTCTTGCCGCCTTCGACAGCAACGGCGGCAGCGCCAAAGCCCACGTTAATGGCGCCGTTAACAAGCTGATCGAGTTTCATAACCATGGTTATCTCCAATCACAAACAACTGCATTGGCGTTCTTGTACCCAAGATTGAGCGAAAGCGACAAAGCGTTTTAGCGCTATTCGATCGACGGGAAATCCCTACCTCACGTTGTCGTTCATCGCGAAAGAGTTCTTCATGGCGCAGCTCGTGGTGTAGAGCACCTTGCCCAGTAGAGCATCGGTCTCCACGCGCACAAGCTCGGCGAAAGTCTCATTGGCGCGGGCAAGCTCGGCAGGCACCTCGGCCTCGGGCAGAGCGGCTACGGCAGCGTCGACGTCATGGATCTGCTTGTGGCCCATGCCACCGACCTTCTCCTGGTAGTCCTCCACGGCGCGGCCGCACTCATGAAAACGGACGTCGGCCAGCGCGCCGATCAGGCGGTTGGCCCAGTAGAAGTTTTCGGACGTCACGCGAGACTGCGTGTCGGCATAGTACTCGGGCATGGTCTCGACGTTGGCGTACAGCGGAACCAGCGCGTTAAACGAGTTGGAGCCAAACGCCATCCACTGCACGGCGCGATAGGCCGGCTGCGCATAGGGACGCAGTTGCAGCACGGCGAGCTGGCTGTTGCGGTTGATGCCGATGGGGCGATAGGCGCCACGCGTAGCGGGCGTGCCCTTGCTGCCGTAGCAGTCGTACTCCGTGCCCTGGTAGTGGCTCGAGAGTACGTACTTAATGTCCTCGATGGTCACCTTGCGCTCGGGCACGCGGCTCCAGGGGATATCGTCGCTCTCGGGCGTGTAGTCGGCCTCGGGACCGTCCCACACATCGCTGGGATTGAGGCAGCGCTGCATGTACCAGGCGCGCGGCGTGTTGTAGACGTGATCGCTGTCGCTGTGCGAGCCAAAGGCCTCGCGCGGGTTAAAGACGGCAGCCGGGCCGTCGCTCTCGACGCCCAGCGTCAGGTCCAGATGCCACTCGGCCATCCAGGCGCGCAGGTCGGCGGAGCACATATGGTCGGCCTGGGCGCCCTCGGCGTCATCCAGGTCAAAGCTGTCGATGCCCAGCTGGTTGGGCATGGTCACATAGGCGTCGTCAGGCACGCGCTTGGCGATCCAGTGGTGACCGCCGATGGTCTCGAGCCACCAGATCTCGTCCACGTCGCTAAAGGCGATGCCGTTGTTCTCGTAAGTGCCGTAGCGCTCGAGCAGGTCGCCCAAGATACGCACGCCGTCGCGGGCGGACTTGGCATACGGCAGCACCAGGGTCACCATGTCCTCCTCGCCCAGGCCACCGGGCTGCGCCGGCACATAGCCGTCCTCACCCTCGTTGCCCTTGGCGGGCACGTAGTCCACGAGCGGATCGGCGCCGCGGACGCGCTCGTTGGTGGTAAGCGTCTCGGTTGCGGACATGCCAACATTGAGCTCGTTGAAACCGGCCTCGGCCCAGATACCGTGGCCCGGGACAACATCGGGGACGCTCGTATAGCGCATGGGGTTATCGGGCAGCTCAACGGTCAGGTGGCTCAGGACGCTCGTGTAGACACGCGGCTGCTCGTCGGGATGCACTACGCGCATGCGCTTGGGCTCAAATACCCCGTTGGACGAGTCCTCGTTACGCGCGACCAGGGTCGACCCGTCGTAGCTTGCGTTTTTACCGACCAGAATCGTTGTGCACGGCATGCGCATCCTCCTTGAGCGAAGAAATCAAACGGCAACAGTGTATCGCTTCGGCGCAGAAAGGGCGAAACCACGGCCTCGGCAGCCCCCGTGGTCAAAAAATGCCAAATATGAGTACTGTCACAAATTTAGTGGCAGCAAATTGCACTGTAACGAGTGCCGAAAATCCCCATTTGCCCAAAAGCAAGACAACGTTATTCCCCATAAGTTCAATAAAATAGGCTTCCTAACGATAATGGATACCGTTAGGAAGCCAAAAAGACGTAAGACATATGTGACTATCTTGGCAACAGTACTCATATTTGGCATTGTTTGACCACGTGGTATATAGCTAACCCCCTCAAACAGCCCAAAACGCCTATTTCGATGCGCGCTCCGCCGCCTCGATCACGTGCTTGGCGAGAATTACTGTCGTCACGGCGCCCACGCCACCCGGCACGGGGGTGATTGCGCCAACAACCGGCTCCGCGGCATCAAAATCGACGTCGCCGACCAGCTTGCCAGCGGCTTCGTCCCAATTAATGCCAACATCGATAATCGCCTGGTCCTCGCGGACCGCATCTGCGCCAATCGTGCGCGCGCGTCCAACGGCGGCAACCACAATGTCGGCAGCACAGCACTCGGCGGCAAGATCGCGCGTATGCGTATGGCACGTCGTCACGGTTGCGTTGCGCGCCGTAAGCATGGCGGCAACGGGGCGGCCAATTACCAGTGAGCGTCCGACCACGGCAACTTTGGCGCCGTCCAGCTCAACGCCGTAATGATCCAGCAAAGCAAGCACGGCTTCAGCTGTGCAGGGGGCAAAACCCTCGCCGCGCCCCGAAAGCGTGGTGAGCAGCGAAGCCGGCGTCATGGAGTCAACGTCCTTGGCGGGATCGAGCGCTGCGGCGACGGCGTTCTCGTCAAGGCCGGCGGGCAGCGGGCGAAACATCAGACAGCCATGAACAGCCGAGTCGGCATTGATGTCCTCGATGGCCGTCAACAGCTCGTCTTGCGAAACACCGGCAGGAAGCAACACGCGACGCGCCTCGATGCCAACCTTTTCGCAGCGTTTAAGGGCGCCGCGCTCGTAGGATAGGTCGTCCTCGCGTTCACCCACACGCACGATAGCAAGCGTCGGAACAACACCGCGTTCGCGCAGCGCAGCGCAGCGGGCAGCGAGCTCCTCAGTCAAAGCGCGGGCGACGGGAGCACCCTTCAGTAGCTCAGCCATGGCTATCCCCTCTTTCTTGCAGCGTCGGAGGCGCGGCGCGCCAGCGCATCGGCGCGCGGCAACCATGTGTCGAGCAACTCATCACACGCCGTCTCGAGTTCCTCGGCGCGTGCACGATCCTTCATAGACGTGGTGTTCGCAAAGAGCGTCAAGCTCGCGCCCTGCATGGCGGCGCGGCAGAATACGGCGCCGCACGCCACATCGGACAGCAGCTGACGCGAACCCTTGTCGGCCATGTCCTCGAGCAGCGCCAGTGCGCGCCCGCAGGCATCCATAATGCGATACGGCGGCATAGCGGCCACATGCAGCGCATCCTGAATCGCAGCCGGTCGGGCCGGGTCCTCACGCGGAATACCGTACGCAGCGGACACCTGGCCGTACGCACGAACGTCCTCGGCGACCAGACCCACAAGCTCCTGCGCCAACTCGTCTGCCTGGGCAAACGCACGCGTCAGGTCATCCGCACGATCAGCAAGCGCGGGATTGGTCGCACCGTAGCGGGCAACCATTCCGCACAGCGAGGCGCCCAGCGCGCCCACAAAAGCGCTCGCGCTGCCACCACCGGGAACTGGCTCGCGCGCGGCCAGCGCCTCGGCAAAACCGCGACAGGTTTTATCCATCATCTCTTGGCTCATACGCACACGCACCTTCAAGTCATATATATCGGTCGGGCGGCCGACGCCGGCCGACCGCATCGATCACGTAATGGTGCTAAGTCTAGCCCATAAGTACGCGAGCGTCAGCGCACCTGGCCATCGCGGATTTCTATGACGAACGATAGGCGTCGGCACCGCAAACATGGGACACATGGCCCACCTTTCGAGACTTCCGGACGTCAAAAACTGAGGCATATCTATAAACAAGGAACCTGTTGGGGCAACGCCCACGCACGCGCGCCCCATTAAATCAACGGGCACCTCACCCCGGGGAGGGCCGACAGCATCGGCCCTCCCCTCTTTTGCGACCGCACATATTGCCACTTGTCGGCGCAATTCCAGCCCCCAGAATGGGACACATGGCCCACCCTAGCGAGCCGTCCACGCGTACAGTAAAGGCAGGTAATCCGTGGGCGGTTACAGATCGAGGAGGACACGACCATGAAAAAGAAGGCCTTTGCGATTCTCACCCTCTGCATAAGCCTCTTTGCCGCAGTTGCCCTGGTGGGCTGCGGTGGCGGCGGCAGCGGCGGCGCTACCGGCAGTGGCGGTGGCGGTGGCGGCGGCGCAGAAAAGCCAGCCGTGGATATGAGGACCGACTTCATTTGGTTTAAGGTCGAGGTCCCCGAGGGCGTCGAGATCACCGACGTCGCAGGCGACACCGCCGACAGGGCCCAGTTTAAGTTCACCGAGAGCGAGCATGCCAGCGACCGCTTCATCCCCGTCTTCGATCCTGACAAGAACGCCGATGAACTGTTCGACTACGAGGCAAAGTGGAAGGCCAACTCCGGATGGACCGAGAGCGATCCCGTTAAGTACAACGGCAAGACCTGGCGCAGCGCCTACTTTACGCACTCGGGCGGCGTGACGACCGAGTACTTCACCGACGTTGACGGCGGCAGCGTGTACGTGCGCATCGACAACGTCGAGGAACACAAGGACGCCGTCGAGACCATGATGAAGTCTCTGGAATTTGCCGACGACATCGCCGAGGCCAAGACCGAGGCCATGGACGTCAAGCTCGACGATATCGAGATCAAGCGCTAAGCGATTGGCGAGCGCAACGGAAAACACGGTCGCAGTGCAAACAAGCGACGGTACCCCAGCGCTTCGTACCCAGGGAGGGCCGGTAAACCGACCCTCCCTTTCTTATGCCTGTAGCCGACGAACGCGAGGATGCCGGACGTCGGAACCGCCCCAAATGTGGCAACAGTACGAAAACGACAAACGCCCCAACACGTCCGCCCGCCGATTTATTGTGCCGCGCAGACAATTAAACCAGCATCTTTAAACATCTGAGCAGTATAGTGACCAAAACTATCGCATAACCGCACTCTGCGAATGGAGAAGTTATGACCGAACATCACGCCATCAGCCGCCGAGCATTTACGTTGGGCCTTGGACTCGCGGCGTTGTCGCCACTTGCAAGCCTGCCCGAAACCGCCATGCTGGGCATTAGCCCGCGGGCAGCCTTTGCGGACGGCACGGCCGGGCCAGCAGTCAGCCTCAACAATTTCGTCATTCGCCTTCGCCCCGCGGGCTATTTTCGTACCGCAAGCGTTAACGAAGACGGCAACGTCATCGGCAACGTCTGCCATCTGTTTAATGACGGCACGTCCAGCAAGCTCATCCTTGAGAACGTAACGACCAAGAATGACGATACAAACTGGTATGCTATCCGCACCTTGCTCAATTTCGAAGAGCATAAAAAGACGGGCTACAGCATTTGGTCGGTCGATGGCGACTCGGACAAAGACGGAAAGGTCATCCACGTATGGAGTGGCGAGCATGACGGCAAGCCCAGCCGCTCTTTTGCGTTCGAGCGTCAATCAAACGGAACCTATATCATCCGAGACCGCACGGTCGAGAAAGAAACCGAGAAAAAAGACATTAAGTACCTGGCAATAGAATCGAACGGCGAAGACCAGGACAACAATAAGATCTGCCATAAGAGTAAGAGCATTCCGTGGGAGCTCGAACTTATCGGTTACGACATGAAAAAGAACGATGCCACGGTTAGCAGCCTCGACTGGATCACGTACAGCAGCTACGTCGATGGGCCATGTTGGATGAAATACGTCGACGACAATAAGTTCCTCGACGAGCTGAGCATCCCGGGCACGCACGATTCGAGCACTTGCAGTGTGGACAACGACACCGAGCCCCAATCCTCGCAAGTAAAATGCCAGCAGGATTACATTCCCACGCAGTTGCTCGAAGGCATTCGCTATTTTGATATCCGGCTCGGAAAGGGCGACAACCCCGGTATCGACCACGGGGATTACTACCTGCTCAAAAAAGACGCGTACTTTATGCATCTTTCCGATGTCATAGGCTACTTCAAAACGTTTTTGAACGAAAACCCGACAGAAGCGCTCATCATGCTTGTATCACGAGGCAACGACGAGGCTACCGACGAAAGTGTTACGACGGCTTTCGCCAAGGTTTTGGACGACAACCCCAAACTGTTCTATACGTCGAGCCGAATCCCCACGCTACACGAGGTGCGCGGAAAGATCGTTCTGCTGCGTCGATTTAGGCTCGCCGGCAACAGTGTAAGCGGCCACACGTGGGGCCTCGACCTTACCGAATGGGATGACCAGATCAAGGCTCACTCCGACAGCGCCACTATGTGTCTCGTCCAAGACGCGCGGGGCTTTGAAGCCGCGGGGGAAACAGGCGACAAAGAGCCCTATTGCACCAAGGTATACGCCCAGGACAAGTACAAACTCACGGGAACCGACAAGCTCAGCTGGGTCGATAATGCGCTGAAGGAAACGTCCGGGCGCACGCGCAACGAGGTAGATGTCGAGGACGATAACGGGGCCAAGGAGAAAGTCCTGGAGCGTTGCTGGTCTATCAACTACACCAGCTGCACGGGCTTGTCGCACGGAGGCAATCCTTTTACCTCGGCACGAGTAGTCAACGAGCATCTGTATAAGAGCCCGTACATCAATCCCAGCGGCATCGAGGATACAAAGTCAGATTACCTCAAGCACATTGGCATCATCGCATCCGACTTTGTTGATGCGGCGCTGGCCCGGAGCATCTATCAGCGCAATTACGATACGGAGCACAAGCAGACGGCTTCGTACTATCTCCCGTACTATCTCCCGACCCGCATACGCATGACGTACGGCGACTCGCTGAGCGATGCCTCATTCCAGGATGGCAAGACCGTTGGCGAGGGTCATTTCCGCCTTGCCGACAGCAGCAACGTACTCAATGTAGCGGCTTCGGGCCGTGCATTTGCCATCGAATACGTTGATGTCGACGCCTTGGGCAACGAGACCGCTACAGGGCTGCAGGGCTCCGTACCCATCGATATCGATCCACGCGCGCTGACGCCCCATTTTGAGGGACTCGAAGGCCTTAAGGCCGGCGAAGACGTGCGCGCCAAGATTGCGGCATCACTCGAGGGCAAGCTCGAAACCGATGCCTGCACGGCCCAGCTCGAGTTTGTGCACGACGCGAACGGCGCTCCGGGAACGGCGATGGCCGAGGGCGAAACATTTGCCGCAGGGACGTACTGGGTGCGCGTGAACGGTCTCTTGGGCAACGCGGCGCAGAACTACACGCTCGCCAGCGACGGAGCCGCAAGCTTTACCGTAGCGGCCTCGGGCAGTGCGGGCGGCACCGGCAGCGGCACCGACGGTGGCACGGGTTCCAACGCAGGCAGCGCTGATAAGAACGGTAAGGGCAACAAGGGCAAGAGCTCGGGCGGAAAACTCGCCGGCACGGGCGATGGCTCCGGCATCGCCGCCGGGCTCGCCGCTGCCGCCGTGGCGACAACGGTCGCAGGTGCAGCAATGCTTGCCAGTGACCGCGACAATACCGAGGACGTTAACGAATAGGCAAGCCAGTCTTTTGGGCGCATTAACTCAATCGGGGCGCAGAATACCGTTCTGCGCCCCGATTTTTACCTTGGCCCGAACGCCGCTATCGGTTACATCACCATGTTCAGCGCTTTCACAAATTCCTGGGCCTTCGCACGGCTACTCAGGCTAAAGACGCAAGCGGTCAACAGCCTGTTACGCAGGAAAACGTCGCGACCCTTGATCCTGTTGACCCCCGTGATGTCCTTAAGGTAGACAATCTCGGTGTGCTTGCCACCAAAAGTGCCCTTCTTGAGCACCTCAATACGGTTGGGGTAGATCTTGACGTCTTTATACCTACCCGAACCTTTGTCCTGGAATAGCAGCGTGTTGTTGTCCATACGCGTCACTCCCGTGGGGTTCGCTAAAACTGCCTCTATGGTCACATTTTAGTCACCGCAAGGCTCCCATGCGAAGGTGCCAGACAGCACAGCAATTCGTGTCCGCGCGAGGCTTTAAACTAAATGCGATAAAGATGCATTCCACAAGAGGAAAGTGGGGCGACAGTGATGGGCGAACTGGTAAACCGTGGAGAATCGGCAATCGTGCCAGAAGTTTTTTACAAGCAGGTTTCCTCGATTCTCAACGCCGCTCGCAACAAGGCCTATACCGCCGTTAACTTTGCGATGGTTGAGGCATATTGGGAGATCGGCAAAAGTATTGTTGATGAGCAGGGCGGAGAGGGGCGCGCAGCATATGGAGAGGCATTGATTGCAGGCCTCTCCAGAAGGCTTACCGCGGATTTCGGAAGAGGCTTTAGCATCGCAAACCTTCGCAATATGCGTCAGTTCTTTCTTGCGTTTCCAATTCGCGACGCACTGCGTAGCGAATTGAGCTGGACTCATTACCGCAGGTTGATGCGCATTCCCGACCCTGATGCTCGCACATGGTACATGAACGAATGCGCCGTTTCTCGCTGGAGCACGCGCCAGCTCGAACGCCAGATCAACACCATGTTCCGCGAGCGCCTACTTACCAGCAAGGACAAAGAGGCCGTCACCCAGGAAATCCAAGAGAGCGCCCCGGCTCGTCGCCCCGAGGATATCATCCGCGACCCATATGTACTGGAGTTTTTAGGTTTCTCGGACGATGCTACGTTTCGCGAGAGCGATCTAGAGCAGGCGCTCATCACGCATCTTCAGAAGTTCCTGCTGGAGCTTGGTCGTGGCTTCGCTTTCGAGGCGCGCCAAAAGCGCATCACCTTTGATGGGCGCCATTTCTATATTGACCTTGTTTTTTACAACTATCTGATGCGCTGCTTCGTGCTCATCGACCTTAAGACCGATGACCTTACGCATCAGGACCTGGGCCAGATGCAAATGTATGTGAACTACTACACGCGCGAGCTCATGAACGAAGGCGACAATCCGCCCATAGGCATCGTGCTCTGCGCGGACAAAAGCGATTCGATTGTCGAGTACACGCTGCCCGAAGACAACGACCAAGTGTTTGCCGCCAAATACCTGCCGTATCTTCCAAGCAAGGAAGAGCTGGCGCGCGAGCTGAGTGCCGAGTACCGCGCCATCAACGAAGCGACTAATGGCAAAGCGCAAGGGTAGCAGCACGTTGCGACCGATACCCCCGACGGCGTTTCATATCCCCCGACATAAGAGGAGCGCTCCATGACAGACAGACCGAAAACAACACTACGCGATTGCATCTATGGGCTTGCCGTCGGCGACGCGCTGGGCGTTCCATACGAGTTTATGCCTCGCGGCACGTTCGAATGCACCGACATGATCGGCTACGGCACGCACGGACAGCCCGCCGGCACCTGGAGCGATGACACGTCCATGACGCTTGCTACCTGCGACTCGATTAGAGAGCTTGGGCACATCGACACCGCAGACATGCGCGACAAATTCGTCAGCTGGATTGCCCGTGGCGAGTATACGATCGACGGCGTTTTCGATTATGGCGGCACGACCGCCCGCGCCTTGCACACCGGCAAAGGAGGCTCCGGCGAGCGCGACAACGGCAACGGTTCGCTCATGCGCATCGCGCCCCTGGCGTTCACCGACGCGACCGACGACGAAATCTGCGAGGTCTCCGCGATAACGCACGCTCACAGAACATCGACCGACGCGTGCATCATATTTGTCGAGCTGATGAGGGATGTGATGAACGACGCGCTCCACTCGTGGGCATTCCATCTGAAAGGCGTGCCTGAGCAGGAGATCAGGTCAGGTGGCTTCGTGCGCGACACGCTTAAGGCAGCCACCTGGTGCTTCGTCAACACTAACAGCTACGAAGATTGCGTGCTTGCCGCCGTCAACCTGGGCGACGACACCGACACCACCGCAGCCGTCGCAGGTGCGCTCGCCGGCACGGCATACGGCATCGACGCAATTCCACGAGAGTGGATCGACGCCTTGCGCGGTAAAGAGCTGATAGAGCAGTGTTTGTTTTAGGGCGCACTTACGATAGAAACTGACCAGCAGGCGCCATGGAAAGAGAGATAGCGAATATTGATGAGTTCCAAATGGACGAAAACGGGATTCCGCTATTTCCAGCAGGACTGAAGAAAGAAGCCAACCTCTATGTCCTTCCCGACGGGCGCTACCTCCCCTGCGGGCTCTACAGGACCGCGGACGGCGGTTCACTCATTTATGAGCCATCCGGGCTCAGCTTCTTCGGGCAGATGCTTGCTCAATTCAAAGAGCGCTAGGGGTTTGATTGCCCGTTAGATCGACACTGCTCCAAACCAGGTGATGGGCAGGGTGCCTCCCACCGCGGCCTGTGAGGTAAAATCTTGACTGCCGCGGAATCCGCCTGCGGGCAACGCTCCGATCTCCGATTGGGGTGAAGCCTATGAACTTGTTTCTTGAAATCCTGCGCCTCTCGATGTATGTGACCGGCATTGCCCGGAACCTCTACTCGATCTGGCGGGAATATAAGCAGTAACGGATAGCGAAGGGAGTCATGAAAAGGGCCGGTTGCAGCCGGCCCTTTAGACATTAGCACCTGCGTTGCCCGCGTCTCCGAAGTTTGAGTAGCTGAGGAGCGGGTTCCGCGGCACATCCTGATTTTACCCAGCGAGGCGGATCTTTTGCAGCCGCTCCACCGTTTATTTACATCTACCAACATCGGGATCTAAAACCAAAAGTTTGCGCCCCGAATGGACAGAAAGGAGCGAGATTACGGAGAAGAAGTTGGACAATCGAGGTTCGGCTTGGAGTCTACATAGCATATGCTAGGAAAATGATGGAGAGGGTCAGGGCACTGCGCGGCGTTGGGCTCACTATCCTGGAGATAACCGAGGCGCCAGATAGAGCGGCGACGCTTTTCGGGACATTTCCCAGACTTCTCGAGAGGCAATCGCTACCTCAACTCGGCATAAAAAGTTCGCCCCGGGGGACAGCCGAAGAGCCCTTTTTACGGCCACCTTTCATGACGGACAAAAGCTATGCGACCACGCCCCGCTTGGGCCTGCCCGAGCGGGGCGTGTCGGTCAGGCGCGCCGCTATGCTCTCCACGGTCACATAGGTGCGGCGGCCCTTGCGGTAGCCCGTGAGGATTCCCGAGTCGAGCATGTGGGTAATCCTGCCGGGGGAAACGGAGAGCCCGCGCGCGGCTCCGGCCGCCGAGACCGTCTCCCCCTCCACGATATACCCCTCGTCCGTGGAGAAGGCGACCATCATGGAGAGGCCGCCGTCTGCGGGCTCGATAAACTCGGGCTCCAGCACGGCGAGGCCGTCCCTCACGAGCACGGCCACGTAGGTGCTCGCCGCGTCCACGGCCTGCTCGGCGGCCTCGGCAATCGTGTCACCGCAGGCAAAGCATCCCGGTAGCGAGGGAAACTCCACGTCGTAACCACCGTCCTCATCGGGCGTGAGCACCGCCTGATAAACGTATGTCTTCATATCTTTCGACCCCCAAGGGAGCGGAGCTAAAGCCATCCCGCCGTCTAAGCCACTCCCCGGACTTGCCCAGGCACTCGCAGCCCTCCATGCTCGTCAGAACGTGACGCTCTACCCTGTCCTCTAGCGTGTCGAGTCACATCGTGACGAGACGGTTCGGCCGCCTGACTTCATACTCGGACAGGCAGGGATCATCCCCGCGTGTGTGGGAAACAGCAGGCTAGCGCAATGCCCGTTGTATTACCTGAGGGATCACCACCGCGCGTGCGGGGAATAGCTATCGGCTACATAATCGAGTTCAGGACCCTTACGAATTCCTGTGCCTGGGAGCGGCTGCTCAGCCTGTAGTCATAGCCCGTCCGCAGCCTGTTGTTCAAGATCACCTGCTTGCCATTGATTCTATAGACACCGGTAACGTCATTCAGGTAAACCACCTCTTCATGCGTGCCGAAGAAGCGGTTCTTCTTGAGCGTGGTGATCCGGTTCGGGTAGATGCAGATTTCCTTGAATACACCGGCACCCTTATCCCTAAACAGCAGTGTGTCGTTGTCCATTTCTACTCCTCTTTGTTGACGTCGGTTAGATTGCGGTTCGAGCTGTCATATTGCTAGATTACCAGTTAGATCGGCACTGTTCCAAAACCGTGAGATGGCATGCCGTGCGCTCTCGTCCTCAACAGTGAATAGATTGAAACAGCAATTGCGCGCTGCTCCGATTCAGCTCTCATGCCTTTATCCGTTACCAAATCATTAGCTTGTGGGCAAAACCAGCTGGCTCCGACGGATCAATGCGACTAGAACAAGGGCTTTGGTTATAAATAACCTGAAAACCATCTGGTTATCAATAACCTTATGTGCTATAGTTCAATCAGAGGTTATTGATAACCAATCAATGAAAGGATTCAAATTGTTTAACGTCAACACACAGGCAAAGGAAATCGGCTGGACTCTCACGACCCGTCTCCGCAGTTCATTGCCGTCCGACTATCTCTATCCGCTCGTTTATCTCGCGCGCTTCGCTCAGAAAACCGGCAGACCCGATAACTACGCCGAGATGATCAAGTTTGCATCCCAGGGAGACGACGATATCGCCGCACTGCTCGATCGAGCCTATAAGCGCCTTTCCGCAGACGGACCATTCGACGAACTCCTTGCCTTTCTTTCAAATTTCAGCGGAGAAGCAATCGACGAATACCTTCAGAACGGTCCGATCAGCCAGGGAGTCTTTGGCGGCGAGTCCTCAACCCCCGAGGGAATCGCACAACTCGCACTTGCCGTTCTAGATATAAAATCCGGCGAGAAGGTCATGGACTTCGGCTGTGGAACGGGCAATTTCCTCGAAGCTGCTGCGGCGAAATGCCCGGATGCGAAGCCCATGGGCGTCGAGCTCAATCAAAGCACTCTCGCCATCGCAAAGCTTCGATCCAAAGTCACGGGATCGCAGATTTGCTATGCCCATGATGATATGTTCCGCTATTTCGACAGCAGCATTGAGCACAATCCCGTAGACAAGGCGTTCTCCAACTACCCCTGGGGCATGCGGACCAAGATGTTCTCCAAGAACTCTGATTACATTGAGAAAGTCATGAAGGGCCAGGAGCGCTACAGGCGTCCGTCGTCATCCGATTGGGTTTTCAACCGCCTGCTTGTCGATTCCCTCAAAAAGGGTGGGACCGCCGCCGCAATCATGTCAAATGGCGCATGCTTC
Organism: Coriobacteriaceae bacterium; assembly: GCA_902363125.1. Lineage (GTDB taxonomy): Bacteria > Actinomycetota > Coriobacteriia > Coriobacteriales > Coriobacteriaceae > Collinsella. Next base: position 106,040 of record CABIZD010000006.1, on the reverse strand, counting down.
AATGGTACGGATAAACCAGTTCGCGAATACTTCGTTAAAAACGGTTTCATTAAGGCAATCGTCGCACTACCAAAGGGGGTCTTTGCCCCCTACACGATGATCCAAACGTCGTTCGTCGTCCTTACCACGGGCGCCTCCAAGGGGGTCCGTTTTGTCGACGCAACTGATTTGGGCACCAATGATCGTCGCAGCTGTTCAATTGACGAAGCCGCCATTAACGCGATTGTCGAGCGCCTTGGCATCGATTCCGAAAAGAGCGTTTTCAAAACACTTGATGAAATTGCGGCACGCGACTTCGATCTCTCTGCAAAGCGTTATCTCGAAAAAGAAATCGAGATCCCGAATGGAGTTGAACTCGGGAGCGTCGCAAAAATCATGCGAGGCGCAAGCGTTCGCGCGGCAGAACTCGATGCACTTGTCTGTGACGAAGACACCGGACTCAGCTATCTCAACCTGGGAAATATCTCTGATGGGTCTATCGACGACGACCTTCCAAATCTCTCCACGCTCGACACGAAACTTGAAAAGTATCGTATCCACAACGGTGACGTCCTCATCTCGAAATCCGGCGCCCCGTTCAAGGTTGCGGTTGCCGAGGTCCCTGAAGATCGAAAAATCATCGCGAATGGAAACCTGTACGTGTTGAGCGTCAACAGGGATAAGATTGATCCGCACTACCTCGCCGCGTTTTTCTCGAGCCCTTCTGGCAAAGAACTCCTTGCCCGTGAAGCAGTCGGCACCACCATACCCAGCGTGCCCATCAAAGCTCTCAGCAGCATCAAGGTGCCCCTCGAGGACGCCGATCGTCAGAAGACGATCGCCGATGCCTATCTCGCCAAGACAGACGAGATCAAGTTGTTAAAGCTACGCCTATCTCGAGCTCGCCAGGAACTTACCGACCTTTTCGATGAGGAGGGTTAGCCTTGGCGCATCTCACCATTCAGGAGCTCTCCGACCTTTGCGACGAGATGATGGGGCGCATGGGTCTCGAACTACTGCCCGCCATAACAAAGGCAAATCGCGAAAACACCCTTGAGGATCTTTTGGCATCCCTTGGAATGTCCGACCTTCTCGTAAGTGAAAACGATCCCTATGAGGAACGCTTTCTGGGTAAGGTCCTCGTTGTGGGCGCCAGCGTCGTTAACGTCGACAAGTTGCGCAGCATCGCCCGCAAGAAAGGGTTCGATCCGGATCGATTTGAGTTTCAACTCGAATACTCCCGACTCAAGCACTTCAACTTCGGCAAAATACGCGGCTCGATGGGCTACGCCGCAATCCTTGCTGGTCCCATGCCTCACAAGACTCCGGGCGCCGATGAAGCTTCGAGCTTCATCGCTCGCGTCGAGAACAATCCGGACGACTACCCGACACTCATTAAAATGCAAGCGGGAAATGATCTCAAGATCACTAACAACAGCTTCAAGCAAGCGCTTGGGCAGCTGTCGCAACACGAGCACCCATAAATAGAAGTCGATTTAAATAAGCAAGAGAGCCCTGCCACCAATTGTCATTCTGGCGCGATCAACCGATAAGTCAAATGGCAACTAACGGGTGTCAGATATACCAATATATGCAAGATTAACTGCTAGAATGCAATGGTGGACAGGCTCACCAGCGTCGTAGAAGCATAAGGTAAGGAGTGCGCATGATTGCTGTCGACTACAGCTCCTCAACGTCATTTAATGAGGATGCTTTCGAACAAGGCATCATTGACCACTTGCAAACGAGTCTGGGGTACGAGCACCTCTATGGACCTGATGTCGCTCGTTCCTCCGACGCATTTGACGACGCCTTCCTACCTGACGTCATTGGGCCCGCTCTTGAAAGCATTAACCCCACGCTCAATCGACGAGCGATTGATGCCTCAATAACCAGACTAAAGGAAATCGAGGGCAGCGATCTCATCGCCAAGAACAGCATCTTTATGGACATGCTCCAGAACGGCGTGGAGACAAGCTGGTTTGACGGCAAAGAAGAGCATACGGACATCGTGCGCTTGGTCGATTACGACAATCCCGAAAAGAACTGCTTCCACGTTGTTAACCAGTGGACCTACATCGAGTGTGGCACCAACAAACGTCCAGATGTCATCGTATTCGTCAACGGGCTTCCGCTCGTTCTCTTTGAATTGAAGTCACCCGCTCGAGCCGACGCTGACAGCGAAGATGCTTACCAACAGATTCAAAACTACAAACGACAGATCCCATCGCTTTTCGTGTACAACGCCTTCTGCGTCACCAGTGACATGCTTCACACCAAGGTTGGCACGATCACCGCCAACGAGTCGCGCTTCGTTGAGTGGAAGAGCGTCGATGGGAGCTACGAGGCCACCCAGTACGCCGATTGGAAAACCCCTCTGGACGGCATGTTCCCCAAGGAGCGGCTCATCGACATCCTGAAGAACTTCATCCTGTTCTCCGAGGACGCGAAAATCCTCGCGGGATACCATCAGTACTTCGCGGTGAACAAAGCACTCGAGAGCGTGCATGAGGCCATCGGAGGCGACGGCAAGGGCGGCGTCTTCTGGCACACGCAGGGCTCGGGCAAGTCGCTTTCGATGGTTTTCCTTGCCCATCTGCTCGAAGAGAAACTCGACAGCCCGACCATCGTGGTGATTACCGACCGCAACGACCTCGACTCGCAACTGTTCGCGCAGTTCTCCAAATGCTCAGACTTCCTGCGCCAGACGCCCGTTCAGGCGCAGAGCCGCGCCGATCTTGCGCAGCAGATCTCGAGCCGCCGTGCCAACGGCATCATTTTCACCACCATGCAGAAGTTCGAGGAGGAGGCCATCGCCCTTTCCGAGCGCAAGAACGTCGTGGTGATGGTAGATGAGGCGCACCGCGGACAGTACGGGTTCGAGGAAAAATACGACCGTGACGGTAAAAAGCACACGGGCACCGCGCTGCTCATCCGCCGCGCCCTTCCGAATGCCACCTTCATCGGCTTTACCGGTACCCCTATTTCTGCCGAAGATCGATCGACTCGCGAGGTTTTCGGCGATTATATTGACGTCTACGACATGACTCAGGCAGTAGAGGACGACGCAACTCGACCCGTGTTCTACGAGAGCCGTGTCGTCGCACTCAAACTGGATCAGGGCATCCTTGCAAAAGTTGATGATGAGTACGAAAAGCTCACCGAGCAGGCTAACGCCGAAACCATTGACGCAAGCAAGCGCAACTTTGCAAATCTGGACGCCGTTCTAGGTGCACCCGAAGTCATCGACGCCCTATGTCAGGACATCGTAGAGCACTATGAGATAAACCGTGCGCACGAACTCACCGGCAAGGCAATGATCGTTGCGTATTCGCGCCCTGCTGCCATGGCTATATATCAACGTATATGCGAGCTGCGACCCTCTTGGAAGGACGAGGGCAAGCTCGGCGTTGTCATGACCATGGGCAATCAGGACCCCGAGTGGTGGTTCGACGTCGTAGGCAATAAGGCCCATGTTAAGGAGATGGCAAAGCGGTTTAAGGATGACGCCGACCCGCTCAAAATCGTAATCGTCGTAGACATGTGGCTCACCGGTTTTGACGTGCCGAGCCTTGCCACTATGTATGTGTATAAACCAATGCGCGGATATAACCTGATGCAGGCAATCGCACGCGTAAACCGAGTATATAAAGACAAGGTTGGCGGATTGGTTGTTGACTACGTAGGCATAGCCAACGCCCTTAAACGCGCCATGAAGGACTACACCAAGCGCGACCAAAAGAAATACGGCGACATGGATATCGGAAAAACTGCCTATCCCAAGTTCTTGGAAAAGCTGGCGGTCTGTCGCGACAAAATGTTCGGATACGATTATTCGGAATTCATGAACACCGAGTCCGCCGCACGTCGAAGCGAACTCATAACGGGTGGAGTAAATCATATCCTTGCACCCGGCGACGAAGATGCCGCCCGCGACTTTGCTGAGCAGGCAGGAGTCATGCTCAAGGCCTATGGACTCGCCAAAAGTCGCGCAACAGACATGCAGCGCATCGAGGCTGGCTATTTCCAGGTTGTTCGAGAGCTCATCCTTCAGCTCACCGAGCAGGGCGGCACCCGCAGCAAAAACGGGGGCAAACTTACCCTTAAGCAGGTAAATGAGCGCATCAATGCACTGCTCGAACAGAACATCGTCCACACCGACGGCGTAATAGACCTGTTTAAGGTGGAAGACGAAACGGTTTCGATTTTTGATCCCAAGTTTCTGTCGAGCCTCTCGCGTATGAAAGAGAGGAACTTGGCTTACGAGTTGTTGAAAAAACTCATCGACGACCAGATCAAGGGCTACCGCAAGAAGAGCGTAACGCAGGCAAAGAAGTACTCAGAACTCATGCAAAGCATGGTAAATGGCTATCTCAACGGGCAGCTCACAAACGCTGAAGTGTTTGAAGAAATGCTCAAGATGGCTAAGGAGATGCTTTCCGAAAACCAAAAGGCAAAGGAGCTTGGGCTTAGCGAAGAGGAGTTTGCGTTTTACGAGGCGCTAACACAACCGCAAGCAGTCGCCGATTACTATCGCGAGAGGAATGACGAATTGGTCGCCATCACGCAAGAGCTCGCTGCGAAGATGCGCGAAATGCGCACGATCGATTGGCAGAAGAAGCAAAGTGCACGCGCTGCTATGCGTGTTGCAATTAAGCGTCTGCTCAAACATCATAAGTATCCGCCAGAGGGCATGGAGTCGGCACTGGCCACCGTGATGGATCAGTGCGAACTTTGGGCCGACAATGCAGCATAGGAAGTTAAAACAGCATGGCTAAAAGCAAAGCTAAGGACACCAAGAAGAACACGGCCGATGTTGGCTTTGAGGACCAACTGTGGAACGCCGCAGACGTGCTGCGCGGCAACTTGGACGCTGCCGAGTACAAAAACGTCGTATTAGGCCTCATTTTCCTGAAGTACCTCTCGGACCGTTTCGACGAGCGCTACCTAGAGCTCGTCGCAGAGGGTTACGGCGACGAGGAAGATCGTGACTGCTACATGGAGCAGAATGTCTTCTTCGTTCCCGAAGAAGCACGTTGGGCGAACATCTCACAGGCGGCACATACGCCCGAAATTGGCCAGATCATTGACAATGCCATGCGCGCCATCGAGCGCGAGAACGATAAGCTCAAAGACGTGCTGCCCAAAAACTTCGCTCGTCCCGAACTAGATAAGCGGCGCTTAGGCGACGTCGTTGACTTATTCACCAACGTACAAATGACCGATAACGAGAGCGAGAAAGACCTGTTAGGGCGCGCATACGAATATTGCCTGCAGAAATTCGCATCAATGGAGGGCAAAAACGCCGGTGAATTCTATACACCGTCGTGCATCGTGCGCACGCTGGTGGAAATCCTCCAGCCTTTCCACGGTCGTGTGTACGACCCCTGCTGTGGTAGCGGAGGCATGTTCGTGCAGTCCGCCGCCTTCGTCGAGCACCATGGCGGCAACGTGGTACAGGACATCACCATCTTTGGCCAGGAAAGTAACCCTACCACGTGGAAGCTCGCAAAGATGAACCTCGGTATTCGCGGCATCGAGGCTGACTTGGGCAACTACGCCGACACCTTCAGTGCCGACCAACACAAGAATGAAAAGTTCGATTTTGTACTGGCAAACCCACCCTTCAATCTTAAGAACTGGGGCGGCGAAGCGCTGCAGGAAGACGTACGTTGGAAGTACGGCATGCCGCCCACGGGCAACGCAAACTTCGCTTGGATGCAGCATATGATTTGGCATCTTAACGGCACGGGCAAGATTGGCCTCGTATTGGCAAACGGGTCGCTCTCGAGCCAGACGAGCGGCGAGGGCGATATTCGACGCGCTATCGTAGAGGACGATTTGGTCGAGGGCATTGTGGCCATGCCGGGGCAGCTGTTCTACAGCACCCAAATTCCCGTGTGTCTGTGGATCCTGAACAAGAAGAAGGCCCAGTCCGGCAAGACGCTATTCATCGATGCCCGCGAAATGGGCACCATGGTCTCTCGCAAACTACGCGAGTTTACCGAAGAGGACATCAACAAAGTTGCATCCGCATTCGACTCCTTCCGCAAGGGCGAGTTCGAGCCCGTGAAGGGGTTCAGCGCCATAGCGGATTTGGATGAAATCGCCAAGCAAGATTTCATCCTGACGCCCGGTCGCTACGTAGGCATTGCCGAGGTCGAAGACGACGGTGAGCCGTTTGATGAGAAGATGGCACGCCTGACCAGCGAAATTTCAAAGTGCTTTGAAGAATCCAACCGCTTGCAGGAGCAGATTAAGAAGAATCTGGAGGCGATTGGTTATGGGATATAAGCCATCGTCACCCGTATTTCTAGGGGACATCATTCTTCTCGAAGATTCGAAAAGAGAGCCGCTATCGTCAATGCAAAGGGCAAGCCGAAAAGGTCAATATCCATATTACGGAGCCCAGGGTATAGTCGACTATTTAAGCGACTATACCTTCGAAGGCAAGCGTTTATTGGTTGCCGAAGACGGAGAGAACCTAAGGAGCCGCAAACTCCCAATCGCCAATTCCGTCGATGGCAAATTCCGTGTAAACAATCACGCACACGTGCTGTGCGAAACGAATAAGTGCAACATTGATTATTTGCGCTTCTATTTAAACTCAACTGACATCTCCGCCTATATTACCGGCTCAACACAGCCAAAATTGAGCCAAACAAGCCTACTTGGCATGAGATTAGACTTGCCCCCAAAAGAAAAGCAAGACGCCATCGTTTCCTTTCTCGCCGCGATAGAACGAAAAATCAATCTCAACACTCGCCTAAATGGCTATTTAGCTGCTTGAGGTCGAGCTCTGAGACATCGATCTCACCCGCTATAAGCTTAGGAAGCAACGCGTCGCGAAGCGAGCTTAACTTCAATGACTCCTCTTCATTTACGCGCATCATGGAGTGCAACGATGCGGCCTCTTCTTCAAAGGCTGTGAGCTCGTCGTCTGACGGAACTAGAATCTCCTCAATCTTCAAGTCGCGTGTATTGATTGCAGCGAATGTAGCGCCGTTGGCTTTGGCTTTGAGTGACCTTACGGCCCTCTTGATTATTTGATATACCGCAGGTTGCGAAACGCTTAGACCTCTAAACGCAAAGCAAGATTGATTCATGGCCATTGGCTTGCCCGCCATTGCGACCTTCCCGACGGTCCCCCTTGCTGTTAAGAAAACAGTATCAACGGGGTAAAGCTCACTATTGCAGTTTTCGAGGCCCAATTGCGTTATGCGTTTGGCTGTCGTCAGGCAATATGTAGAACCATTTGCATCGCCTGGTCCGAAGAAGGGAATTTCGCCGTCTTCCCAGTATTCGCTAATTTTCGTCTTGGGCGTTCCGCCGCTTAGTATCTCAACAACATCGGTAAGCGTTTTTTCTTCGGCTTGTCCAAGAGCTTTCTCGAACAGCCCGTCAACAGCATCAGCTAAATAGCCATTTAGTTTAGTATTGACGTCAATTTTATGGTCCAACAAACCCAAGACAGTAGCAATGGAGGTCTGTGTTTCGTAATCCGGAACACAGACCGGGCATAGATGAACGTGATTGCGATTTATGCCCGGCACAGCGCTTGCAGTTAAGTAGTCTCGCCACGGAAGAGTTTTGAGCAGGTAATAAACAAACTTAGGATTATTGCCCTTAAACTCCGTTGAGTACAAAGACGTATTTAACGGCCAACAAGCCGCATCGGAGTAAAAAACTTGCCCAATAGTTCCATAACGCCCAGTTATGACACATGGCCCCTTAACGGCGGCTTCCGAATGCGTGCCCGTTTGCCCCGAAGATGAGAAAACAGGGTAGGGGCCATCAACTCTGCTGCTGGAGGGAAGGTCAAATCCCCTTTTTAGATTAACAATCTCTCCCAAGGTCTTTTGCGTCCAGCTCATTCCAAATACTTCCTATGCGAAGCCTTTACGTTGTTCTGATTAACCATGGCGTAATGCATGGTGGTGTCTATTTTCGCATGGCCTAACAGCTTTTGCACTTGCTCTATGGGCATTCCCTTATCGATGGCATGGGTAGCAAGTGTACGGCGAAACTTATGCGGATGAACGCGATTGATGCCGGCACTTCTGCCTAGGTCGCGTAAACGGAGCTCTATGCTCCCAACCGTAATGCGTCGAGCTGAGGAATCGAGTGCGACAAAAAGTGCAGGACTCTTGTCGACGCGGCTCGCAAGATATTCCGTGAGATGCAACTTGGCACGCGCGTCGAAGTAAACAGGACGCTGTTTATTTCCCTTTCCCATTACAAGGCATTCACGCTCGTGCAGATTGACATCTTTCCTGTCGAGCCGCACAAGCTCACCGATACGCATGCCTGTCGAAGCAAGCAAGTCAACGATGGCAAGATCTCGCTTGGATTCGCAAGCATCTCGCAAGACCTCCAACTCCTCGTCGCTTAGTACCTCTTTGGTTACTTGAGCGGTCTTGACACGACGGATGCGTCTTACAGGGCTTTTAACAATATAGTCTTCATCTTCGAGCCACGAAAAGAAGCTGGACATGATGCGACGTATATTATCAATTGTGACTTTACTGGATCCGCGAGTCATCTCGTAATCATTGAGATAGCGGCGCAAGTCGTCACTCTCAACCTGGGTATAAGACTTGGCCAGCGCTGTATTCATATGCCGTAAGGTTGTCTCATAGTATGCAATGGTTTTAGGAGAGCACCCCTCGACCTCTTTAGCGGTGAGAAAGAGCGCGAGCAGATCTTGCCCTGGCTCTGCCTGTTTTGGTCCAAGCGTTTGCCTAAGCGTAATGGCTAGATGCTTGAGCTGGTGTGGGTCGAGAAGGCCTTGCATTTCCGAAAGCACGGCATTGATGACAGTTTCCACGCTGTTCCTTTCGTCGAGTACGATAGCCACAGTGTGGACGGCGCGTTGTACATAGTGAAGTAAATGGCTATTTAGAAGAGTTGGCCGCGCTTGAGTTCTCTAGACGATTTGGCGAGATTGAATCGTCTATTGATCTCGGTAAGGTTCTCTCGATTTCAACAAAAACTTTGAAACCGCAAAACTGTCACGGAAAAATTTGGGAGCACTACAGCATTCCCGCTTATGATGCAAACCGTCGGCCTGTTTTTGAGTTGGCCGACGGCATCAAGAGCAACAAATATGTTATTGATGCCAATTGCATCTTAATTTCCAAGCTTAACCCTAGTATCAGGAGAATTTGGATGCCCGCCTGCTCAAGCAAGCAGGCTGTGTGTTCAACGGAATTCATTGTTTACAAGCCAAAGAACCCCGTCCATAAAGCTTTCTACTATGCCGCAATTGGCGCACCAGCTTTTAGAGACTTCCTTCTTGCGCATGTTACCGGTTCAACGGGTAGTCGCCAAAGGACGAAGCCTAAAGCAACGCTAACATATCCGATTCCCAACCCTGGTTTGGAATCTGTCGAAGATTTCTGTGCGTTTGCAAACCCGCTATATGAGCAGATAAAAGTCAATGAACGCAATTCGGCACAACTCGAGGAGCTTCGCGACACCCTTCTCCCCAAACTCATGACGGGCGAGATCGATGTCTCAGAGCTCGATCTCAAGCAGCTAAATAGCCATTTAGCTAAGTCTCTACGGCAGCTCGGACGCCATGTCTCGCCGCAAAAAACGGGGCAGTCCGCACTCCTGCGGGCTGCCCCGCGTCGCTGGTTATCGCATCACGACCCCAACCGGCACCGCTCCCCTACTTACCAAAAATCGCAGCGAGCAATCCCTTGCGTTTGGGCTTTTCTTCTCGGTAGGAACCCTCTGCCGCCACTGCCACCTGACGCAGCTGCTCGCCGCCTCCACGGCGCACGATCTGGTACAGGAAGGGCGATTTAACGTATTTGACCTCGATGGGCGTGGCATGCACGGTACTTTCGCCGGACAGATGCAGGCTCGGGTTGAGCGGCGCCACCACATGCGTCTCGCGCTTGTCACTAAACACCACCGCGGCCGCGCGACCCGTCTGGCCGTTTACGGCAATGCGCACCTGCTCGCCATCGCGGCTGTCCGTCGCCGGACGATCGACAAAGTAGACCGGCACCATCACCAGGCCGTCCTTATGCTTGCGGGCCTTGCGCGCCCACGTGCGGATACTCTTTTTATTGAGCCCCAGCACCGCCTCGGCATCGTTGCCGGCAATGTCGAGCGCCAGCTTATCAATGACCACCTGGTCCTTGGTAGACGCATCGACGGAGACAACGCGGAAGTCACCTTCCTGCATGGCCGGGTCAAACGGCCCAACCTTGGCAAAGTCCCACGGCTCCAGAATGCCCATAAGGCGAACGTCCAGGTAGTTTGCCCGCGGATACGCCCAGTCGAGCACCTCGTAGTACACCAGGGTCTCCTTGCTCAGCCCCTTGCCCGGGAAGCTTGCCATCATGCGCAGGTCCGCGAGCGCCATGGGGAAGTAGAAAAGCATCATGTCATTTTGAATCGCGTCTTCCACGTCGTGCCCGGCAAAGGCGTCAGGGTACTGGCGCACCAGCTGCAGCGCGTTGGCACGTGCCTGCTGCGGCGAGATTTCGCAGGGAATACCCTGCTCGGGTACATACTCCGCACCAACGCCCAAGGTCAAGCGTTTGCTAAAGGTGCCGGGCTTGAGCAGGTCGGCAACGCCGATCTTATTGCCGCAGGACGGGCACTCAAACACGCGCTGGGTCGATGACCCCTCAAAGGACGCGCCGCAGAAGGGGCACGGGATGCTCACATGCGTAGCCTCTTGGAACTCCTGAGCCGTGCCGCGGTCCTCCCACAGCAGATGCTCCAGAACCGACTGATTGCGCCAGTGCGAATTAAAGAAATACCAGTCCGGGTCTACCGGGCGCTCGAGCTGCGACACGTGAGTGAGCTTAAGCAGTCCATCGACAGCCGTCAGCGGCGTATGGCGAATGCCCAGGGCGCTCTTGGGCTCCCCCGCATCGGCCTGCCACGGAACGACCGTGCCGCAATAGGCGCACTCAAAGCTGCGTTTAGCCTGGTGTGAGTACATAGGGCCGCCGCAGTTTTGGCATTTAATGGCAAACATCTCGTCCATGGATACGTCCTCCTTTGCACAGGGGCTGTCGACATTAAGTATGTCGAGCAAATCGGCGCGTACCCATACCCATGTGGCCCAAAATGGAGCACTCGGTCGGACGGGAAGGCGCGCGGGCAGTCGTCCCCCTCCGCCTCGCGCTCGTTAGCACCGGCAGACCATTGCTGCATTTTCTGAGCACCGGCGCACGGTGCGCCCATGCGAGCTACACTATCCCCTTAACCATGATTGTGAGGACGATCGTTATGTTATTTGTAAATCGGCTGGTACATACGCTTGTTCCCGGCAGCGAAAGCGAACCGGTCGATACCTCCTGCCGCACCAACGCGGGCTTTGCCGCAAGCCTCATTTGCATTGGCCTCAACATCACCCTGTGTCTGGCCAAGGGCGGGGCGGGCCTGCTCGCCGGCTCTGTCTCGCTCATCGCCGACGCCTTCAACAACCTCTCTGACGCCTCGAGCAACATCGTGAGTCTGCTCGGATTCCGACTTGCCAGCCGCCCGGCCGACGAAGGCCACCCCTATGGCCACGGCCGCTACGAGTACCTCGCCGGCTTGGTTGTCGCCGTCCTCGTTTGTGCCGTCGGCATCAACCTAATCCTGGAGTCGGTCACCAAAATCATCAAGCCCTCCCCCACCGCTTACACGCTTGTTTCCCTTGCGGCACTGGCTACATCCATGCTCGTTAAGCTCTGGATGGCCGCGTTCAACCGCACGTTGGGTGATCGCATCGACTCGGAGACGCTCATCGCCACGGCGCAGGACTCCAAAAACGACGTCATCACCTCGGGCTCGGTCTTGGTGGCGGCGCTTATTTCGCAGACGACCGGCTTTGACCTCGATGGCTGGGCGGGCCTGGGCGTTGGCATCTTCATTTGCATCAGCGGCATGGGCCTGGTGCGCGACGCCATCAGCCCGCTGTTGGGGCAAGCGCCCGACCCCAAGCTCGTCCAGGAAATCCGCGACAGGATCATGTCATACCCCCAGGTTCTAGGCACGCACGACCTCATGGTGCACGACTACGGCCCCGGCCGCCAGTTTGCCAGCGCACACGTCGAAATGCCCGGCGAGGGCGATGCCTTTGAGCACCACGAGATTCTGGACACCATCGAACACGACATCAAACGCCAGATGGGCATCGCCATAACGCTGCACTGCGATCCCATTGCAACAACCGGTGACGACCTGCGCGGCTGGGTAAAGCGCGGCGTAGCGCAGATCGACCCTGCGCTCTCCATCCACGACTTACATGAGCACGACGGCTTTGTTTCGTTTGACCTGGTGCGTCCCGACGGCTTTGACATATCCGACGAGGAGCTGCTGGAGCTCGTCACGCGCATCGTGCACGAGCGCCGGCCCGATGCGTCATGCGTCGTCACGTTCGATTCGGGCTTTAGCTCGCCCGAGCGTCCGGCAGAGCAGCTGTAGCCCGCTTAACAGCTAGTTACCCTGTGCGCCCGAAATGCCGTTTTGCAGAGCGTCCCAGGCATTGGTAGCCATATCGCCCAGATTCTGAGCAGTATCACCCAGGTTTTGTGCCGTATCGCCCAGCTCTTGCGCCTTATCTCCCAACTCCTGCGCCTTGTTGCTCAAGTCCTCCAGCGTATTGGAGCTCGAGCTGTCGGTACCGCTTTGGCCGCCGGACGAGTTGCCATAGTTGTTCTTGTGCGTGAGCTGAATCTCCAGGTTGCCGTTGTCGTTATAGTAGGCATTCGTAACAACCCAGTTGGAATCGATGACGGGCGTTGAGCCATCGTCGGTCAGAATCACGGCGTTCGAAAGGTCGGCTCCGCGCGACTTGAGGAGCTTCTTGGCGTTGGACCAGTACTGTCCCGGGATATCGCTCAGCTCTACTGCACCTGTCTGGTCGACCTCTGTCTGCTCGGCCGTCGTGCTGGTTGTAGCACCTCGTTTGTTGAGCATGCCCGTCACAATGGCGAACACAATCGAGAGGGCAAAGAAAATTGCCAGCACAATCAGGATCTTCTTGATCACACTCGACGAACGCGACGGCGTCTCTTCCTCGTCCTCACCATACTGCGGAATCGATTTGGGATACTCGCGATGGGGCTGGCGCGCATACGGATCGCGCGACTCATAGCGAGGCTGGGCCTGCGCCGTGCGCGGCATATACGTCGTCTGCTGAGGCTGCGGAATGGGATTTTGCGGCAGGTTGTTATAAGCGCCTGCCGCCGCATTGCCATACGGGTCCGGCGCCGCATTGTCATACGGGTCCTGCGGTGCATAATCAAACGGATCCCGTGGTGTATCGCCGTAGCCTATAACCCGTGTGGGTTCGGCAGACGTCTGCGTCGCGGCGGGGTCGGTATAACCGGGGTTGGGAACAACGCGAGTCGCATCGGCGCTATCGCCAGCCTGTGCGGAGCCATATCCGCCCATCACGGTCGTCTTGTCCTGGTCCATGCAACGTTTCCTTTCCGTCGCCTGTAAGCATCAAGTTATCCATGCATTCTACCCGCGCAAAAGCCTATGATGGGCAAAGCCCGCCGGTATCTACAAGACATGCGCGTGCCCAAGGATCAAAAAGCCCCGCCGGGCCTTGGTGGGCGCGGCGGGGCGGGCAAGCGGCTATGAGCAGCAGGCTTAGAACAGGCCGGTGATGTTGCCGTCGTTGTCGACGTCGATATTCTCCGCCGCGGGCACCTTGGGCAGGCCCGGCATGGTCAGAACGCTGCCAGTCAACGCGACCACAAAGTGGGCGCCGGCGGAAACCTTGAGCTCGCGCACGGTGATGCGGAAGTTCTCGGGAGCGCCCAGAGCCTTGGCGTTATCGCTAAAGCTGTACTGCGTCTTGGCGACGCACACCGGCAGGTTGCCAAAGCCGTTCTCGCGCAGCTCGGCGAGCTGGCGCTTGGCAGCCGGCGTAAAGTCGACGCCATCGGCGCGGTAAACCTTGGTGGCAACGGCCTCGAGGGCATCGGCAACATCGGCGCCGTCCTCGTAGGCAAACTTGAGCTCACTCGGCTGCTCGATCAGGCGCATGACCTCGTCGGCCAGCTCGAGCGCGCCCTCGCCGCCCTTGGCCCAAACCTCGGACAGCTTAACGTTAACGCCGAGCTTCTGGCACTCGGACTCGATGAGCGCAAGCTCTGCCTCGGTGTCCGTCGGGAAGCGGTTGATGGCGACCACACAGGGAAGACCATAGACGCTCTGGATATTGTCGACGTGGCGCAGCAGGTTGGGCATGCCGGCCTTGAGGGCATCGAGGTTCTCGTCGTTAAGGTCGGCCTTGGCAACGCCGCCGTTGTACTTAAGCGCTCGGGCGGTGGCGACAATCACGACGGCGCTGGGGCGAACGCCCGTCATGCGGCACTTGATGTCGAGGAACTTCTCGGCACCCAGATCGGCGCCAAAGCCTGCCTCGGTAATGGCGACATCGCCAAAGCGCATGGCCATACGCGTGGCCATGATGGAGTTACAACCGTGGGCGATGTTGGCGAAGGGACCGCCGTGGACAAACGCGGGCGTACCCTCGAGCGTCTGCACCAAATTGGGCTTGAGCGCATCCTTAAGCAGCGCAGCCATGGCACCCTGAGCCTTGAGGTCGCGAGCGCGAACGGGCTCGCCGGCAAAGCTGTAGCCGACGACGATCTCGCCCAGGCGCTCCTTGAGGTCGCTGATGCTCGTGGACAGGCACAGGATCGCCATGACCTCGGAGGCAACGGTAATGTCGAAGCCATCCTCGCGCGGCACGCCCTGGGCCTTGCCGCCAATGCCGTCGATGACATGGCGCAGCTGGCGGTCGTTCATGTCGACGACGCGCTTCCAGGTGATGCGCTTAACGTCGATACCGAGTTGGTTGCCCTGCTGAATATGGTTGTCGAGCATGGCGGCCAGCAGGTTATTGGCGGCACCGATAGCGTGGAAGTCGCCGGTAAAGTGCAGGTTGATATCCTCCATGGGGATGACCTGCGCCCAGCCGCCGCCGGCGGCACCGCCCTTGACGCCAAAGACGGGACCGAGCGAAGGCTCGCGCAGGGCCACAGCGCTCTTGACGCCGCGACGGCGCAGACCATCGGCCAGACCGATGGTCGTGGTGGTCTTGCCCTCGCCGGCGGGCGTGGGGTTGATGGCGGTCACGAGGACGAGCTTGGCCTGGTGATCGGTCGGCTCGTTGAGCAGTGAATAGTCGACCTTAGCCTTGTCGAAGCCATACGGAATCAGGTGCTTTACGTCGACGCCGGCGTTCTTAGCCACCTCGGTAATGGGCAGCGGCGTGACGGAACGTGCGATTTCGATGTCAGTAGGCATGGGCGGTCCTTTCGTTACCGAATGAGAAAAAGACCAATTCAGCATAGCACGGGCGCGCAATAGTAAAACACCCGTAACCGATGAACGGCGATATGTTTACCCGATGCCCAGCGATAGCCCAACAGCCCGCCAAAACAAAGCGCCCTAAACGGTAGGTTCAATCCCCAGGTGCTCAAAGGTGCGAAGGGTTGCCTGACGGCCCTGCGGCGTACGAATCATCAACCCGCACTGCAGCAAATAGGGCTCATAGACATCCTCGAGCGTGCCCGGGTCCTCGCCCACCGCACTGGCAAGGGTCGTCAGGCCTACAGCACGGCCGGAAAACGTCTTGGCAAGCGTCTCCAAGATACGAATATCCATCCAGTCCAGGCCGAGCTCGTCGATCTCGAAGAACTCGAGTGCCTGACGGCAGATATCGAGCTCAATGGGACCGTTGCCGCGCACCTGCGCATAGTCGCGCACGCGCTTGAGCAGGCGGTTGGCAAGACGTGGCGTGCCGCGCGAACGCGAGCCGATCTCGAGTGCACTGGGATGGTCGATCGTCACGCCCAGGATAGTCGCCGAGCGCGTCACAATCTGCGCGAGCTCCTCGACCGTGTAGTAATCCAGGCGATACGAAATGCCAAAGCGGTCGCGCAACGGGCCGGTCAACATGCCTGAGCGGGTCGTTGCCGCTACCAGCGTAAACTTGGGAATATCCAGGCGAATCGAGCGCGCCGCCGGACCCTTGCCAATCACGATATCGAGGGCAAAGTCCTCCATCGCGGGGTACAGGACCTCCTCGACCGAACGGTTGAGGCGGTGGATCTCGTCGATAAACAGCACATCACCCGGCTGCAAGTTAGTAAGGATGGCCGCCAGGTCGCCCGTGCGCGCGATGGCAGGGCCACTCGTGGTCTTGATCTGAGCGCCCAGCTCGTTGGCGATAACGGTGGCCAGCGTGGTCTTGCCCAGGCCCGGAGGACCCGAGAAGATCACGTGGTCGAGCGTCTCGCCACGGCTCTGCGCCGCTTCGATCAACACGCGCAGGCTCTGCTTGATGTGCTCCTGACCACAGTAATCGTCCAGGCGCTGGGGGCGCAAAGTGCGGTCGACATCGAGGTCCTCGGCCGTCAGCTCCGAGCCCACCATGCGCTCGCCGTGCGCCATGGATGCCGCCGGCGAGTTGCCGGGCGTCGCCCACAGGTCCTGAGAGTCATCGGCTTCCCACATCACGCATCCATTCCGAGTCGCTTAAGCGCCGCGCCGAGCAGATCCTCGACACGCATATTCTGCCCATCATACCCGCTCAGGGCAACATCGGTCTCCTGCAGGCTAAAGCCCATGGAAAGGAGCGCCGCACGGGCATCATCGATCGCCGAAGGAGCGGCGGCGGGAACCGGCATCGCAACCTGGCCGGGAATCACGTCGACCGGCACAAAGCCCTTATCCTTGGCAAAGGTGCTCTTGAGTTCCAGGATCAGGCGCTGAGCTGTCTTTTTGCCCACACCGGGTACCTTGGCCATGCCCTTGTCGTCCTCGGCCATCACCAGCGAATACAGCTGCCCCACGGTATAGGTGGAAAGCACGGCGAGCGCCAGGCGCGGGCCAACGCCCGAAACGGACACGAGCCGGTCGAACATCGTGCGCTCATCCTTTGAGGAAAAACCGAAAAGTGTCATGGCGTCCTCGCGCACCTGCATACGCGTGTAGAGGCGGACCTCGCCGCCGGGCGTCGGCAACGTGGCCGCAGTGCTGCCCGAGATGCCGAGCTCAAAGCCAACGCCCGACACATCGACGACAGCAGAGCTCATCGTGGCCTCGACAAGCGTTCCGTGGAGCTGGGAAATCATCAGTATCCGGTTCCTCTCTGTTGATAGAACTCGCCACCGGTGAGGGCGCGGGTGCGGCTGAGGTTTACGTGGCAGATGGCGCAGGCCAGGGCATCGGCGGCATGGTCGGGATGCGGGTCGTGATCGAGCTGTGTGAGTGTGCGTACCATGTAGGCGACCTGCCGCTTGTCCGCGGCGCCAGTGCCCACCACAGCCTGTTTGATCTGCATGGGCGTGTACTCGCCAATCTCGAGCGCGCATTCCGAAAGTGCGACGAGTGCAGCACCGCGGGCATGCGCCGTGGGGATGGCCGAACGAACGTTGGCGCCAAAGTAGATGCTCTCGACAGCAGCCGTGTCGGGTCGATAACGCTCAACGACATCCTTAAGGTCATGGGCGATATGCGACAGGCGCACCGCGAGCGGACTTCCGGCACTGGTCTCGATGCAGCCATAGGCACGGCAGCGAACCTCGCCACGCCGCTCCTCGATAATCCCCCAACCCGTATGAGCCAAACCGGGGTCAATGCCCAAGATAACCAAGCCGACCTCCCCTCGCCACAAGCACAGCGCAAGACAAGGCCCCGCGCATCATTCACGAACGTCTGTTCTAGAATAACACAACGCTAGCCCTATAAGTCAGCCGAGATCGAATTGTAGGTTGAGTATACGCAAGCGAGCGCCCACCAGAGCGAGCAAGGTGCCTTGAAAGAGGAGGGCATTGACCTGGCGGTCATGTCCGACGATTGAAAGGCAGATTGCCGCTCTGGCGGGCGCGCAGCGACCTAGTTCTGAGAGAAGAACGGAAATTGTCGGGGATCAACCGGCGGATGCGGCATCGGGCCACCCTGGGGCCCACCCTGCGGGCCACCCTGGCCGCCCATCATCTTATCGATGGCGTCCTGAACCTCGCCCTCGAACTTTTTCATTCCCTCGTGTAAACGACGCTGACCGTCCTCAGAGCGCAGCTCCTCCATTTGCTCGGGCGAAATACCCAGTAGCTCGCCCAGCACGCCCATCATCTCGTTTCGCACGCGCTCGCTCGTATCCTCGTCAGCAAAACGGCGCACCTCGGCGCGCGCCAGCGAATCGACCGTCATACGCTCCTTGCCGTTAAGCCCCAGGTCGGACCACGCGAGCATATACGGCCAGGCACGCTCGGCAAACGAACGGGCCGAGACGATCGGCGCCATCGGCAACATGCGGCGGGCAGCCTCACCCTGTCGAACGAGCATCAGCAGCAGCGAGCAGGCCTCAGGCTTGCCAGCGGCCATCGGGATGTCGTCGAAAGATCGATTGCGGTCCACGTGCGCCTCGAGCGCGCCATCGACCTCACCCGGCTCAAGCCCGCCGAGCAGCTGTGCCGCACGGTCGAGCATATCGACCGGACCGTCGAGCGTCGAGAGCGCCTGCGCCAGCACGCGCTCCATACAATCTTCCACTGCGTTGAGCGTCACGAGCTCTTGGGGCACCACGGCAGACGTGCGGTTGCGCACACGCGCCACAAACTCAAGCGTCGACAGGTACACATCGCCAAAGGGCGCAAAGTCGCCCTGGTAGCCGCCGCAAAGCGCCGGCGCCGCCAGCGCGTACTCGGTTTTGGACAGCGGGCTCAGCGCCATCGCACCCAGCTCGAGCGCCGTATCCTCCAGCATCAGGCCCAGCGTGCGCGAGCGCAGGCGCTCGGCATCGCCCGCCGACACGTCGCGATCGAGCACGCGCGCCGCATCCGGTGCATCGCGCTCGACGGTGCGAATGTGCAGACGCTCGGCGATGGCGCGGACGGCGGCACAGCGGGCAGCCTCGGCTTCTTCCTGCGCCGGCGTAAAGATACGGTTGCGCCCCAGCACCAGGCCAATCACATTGCGCGGGCCCAGAGCGTCGACGGCCAGCGCCGCCAGCAGGGACGACGGCAAGTCACCCTCGAGTGCCACCACAGCACGCGACGCACCGTGGGCTCGGGCGTTGTCGCGCACGGCGAGCACCAGCGCCTGCCACAGCCACTCCTCGGAACGGAACTCGGGCAGTTCGTGATCCTCCAGGGCATCGAGCATCACGCCGCGCTGAATCTCCTGAACCAGCAGGCTCTCCTCAAAGCACGGCGCCTGGGCCACCACGCGACCGCAGTCGTCGAGCACAAACGAACCGCCGGTATACACCGACTCGTCATAGGCACCGACCGGCGCCATGCAGGCAAACCACACGCTGCGCTTGGAGGCGACCTTGCGGTAGGCGCCGCTGCGAACGGCGGCAATGGCAACAGTCTCGCGGTCGGTCATGTCAAACGCGTTGAATTGGAAATACGCAATGAGGTCAACACCGGTCGGCAACATCTCGAGTTCGCGGTCCAAGTCAAAAATTACGGCGATGCGCACGCCGTCTACGTCGAACACCGGCGGCGCCCAACGCGTGTCGTTGTTCTCGCCACGCTGCAAGGCAATGCTCGAACGCGCCGGCACCACATGACCGTCCTTGAGCATCATGTAGTCGAGCAGCGGTTGGCCCTCAAACGAAACCGCCGCGGGCACGATGCAGATCATGTCAAGCTCCTGGATACGCTCGGCGACACCAGTCAAGCCGGCAAGCATGTCGTGCTCAAAGTCGGCAGCGCCCACCAGGCCACCGGGCATGGCGCCCATAAAGAGCGGAGCCGGAACGCACAGCACGCGCGCCCCGCGCTCGTGGGCCAGACGAGCCTGGTCCTCAATGCGGCCGCAAATGCCCTCAATATCACCCAGGCGCATATCGATCTGTGCAAGCGCGAGCTTCATGGCCCAGCCCTTTCCGTCGTAAACCATCGAAATCGTAGTAAAAGCGCCGGCCGCATAATGCAGCCGGCGCTTGCATGTGCATATGCTAGCTATGATACCCCGAGCGGGGGCGCGCTCCTAGAATGTCGCGGACCACAGCCCGTGCAGGTTGCAGTAGGCATAGACGGTACCGGTCTTGGAGCCGCCCGCGAAAAACGTCGCGGGTTTCATGCCGGGCTCAAGGTAATGGACCTCTAAGCGGCCCTCGGCCTCAAGGGCGATCCACTCAATGTAGTGCTCGGGCAGGCTGGGGTGCTCGACCGAGCCAACTCGGGCGCGAATCACGTGACCGTCGCGCTCGGTCTCGACAACAGGCACGTGCTTCTCATGCGCCGCGTCCTCAGTGTTTGCGGTCAGCTCCGTGCAACCGGCAGGGGTCGCAACGTCGTCGCCAAGGGCAGCGATGAGCTTGCCGTCGGGGTCCTTAAAGAATTTCGCCATGATGTTCTCCTTTGCTGATGTGCCAATGTTCTTGATGGTTCTTATGCCCAAAGGCAGACAAACCATCCACGGCATTGCAAATGAACACATAACGAGCGGGGACGATGGGACAGCGCGGGCTATCCGCCCTGGCGGCCTCACCCGAGCGGGTTAACGCCCGTCGCCGCCGAGCAGCGCCAGAACATCCTCGCGCGTGAACAGTGCCGACGAGATGCCGTCGCCGCCGAGTACGCTGTTGACCAGGTCGCGCTTAGACTCCTGCATCCGCATAATGCGTTCCTCGATCGTGTCCTTGGCGATGAGCTTGTACACGGTCACGGTATGTTGCTGGCCAATACGGTGTGCACGGTCAGTTGCTTGGTCCTGCGCCGCCACGTTCCACCACGGGTCGTAGTGGATGACCACGTCGGCAGCCGTCAGGTTAAGGCCCACGCCGCCCGCCTTGAGCGAAATCAAAAAGACCGGAACCTCGCCCTCCTGGAACTGCGCGACCATCTTGGCGCGGCTCTCCTTAGACGAAGCGCCCGTGAGCTTAAAGAAGTCGATGTCCTCCTTGGCCAAGCGCTTACCGATGATATCGAGCATACCCGTAAACTGGCTGAACAACAGGATGCGATGCCCGCCGTCGAGTGCGCCGTGCACGAGCTCCATGCACGTATCGAGTTTGGCGCTCCCCGCCTTGTAATCCTCGTAGTGCAGACGCGGGTCGCAGCAGATCTGGCGCAGCTTGGTGAGCTCGGCGAGCACCTTGAGCTTGTCCTTCTTAAACTCCCCAGCCTCGCGGTGCTGCACCTGTTGGGCGATGCGGTCCTGGTTGGCCAGGTAGAGCTTGCGCTGCTCGCCGGTAAGCTGCGCCATGACCGTATCCTCGATCTTCTCGGGCAGGT
The DNA here is from genome assembly GCA_902363125.1 of Coriobacteriaceae bacterium. Classification (GTDB taxonomy): domain Bacteria; phylum Actinomycetota; class Coriobacteriia; order Coriobacteriales; family Coriobacteriaceae; genus Collinsella. The sequence continues at coordinate 84,831 of CABIZD010000006.1, read as the reverse complement.
CGGCCACCACGTCTTCCTTGACACGGCGCAGCACAAACGGCGACACGAGCGCTTGCAGGCGGGCGGCACTGTCGCCCTCGGCATGCTCGACCGGGCTTTCGAAGCGCTTGGCAAACGACTCGCGCGTGCCAAGTAGGCCCGGCATCAAAAAGTCGAAGATGCTCCAGAGCTCGGATAGGCGGTTTTCGATGGGCGTGCCCGTCAGGGCAAAGCGCACGCCGGCCGGCAGGCGCTTGGTGGCACGCGCCACCTGGGTGAGCGGGTTTTTAATGTACTGGGCCTCATCGAGTACCACGCGGGCAAAGTCCTGCTCGACGTACTCGTCGATATCGCGCCGCATAAGGTCATACGACGTCACGACCACGTTATGCTCGGCCACGCCGGCGATTTGCACGCGACGCTGGGCCTTGGCGCCCACGATGGCGCACACATCGAGCGACGGGGCGAAGCGCTCCAGCTCGGCAGTCCAGTTGTACACGAGCGACGCAGGGCACACCACAAGCGTGGGCTTAATGTCCCCCGCTTCCACGCGCGCCAGGATATGCGCGATCATCTGCAGCGTTTTGCCCAGGCCCATGTCGTCGGCCAAGATGCCGCCAAGGCCCAGGTGTTCGAGCGAGCCGAGCCACTGGTATCCGTCGACCTGGTAGCCGCGCATCGTTGCCTTGAGCGATGCCGGCACCGTAAAGTCCATCTTGCCGAGCGTATCCAAGCGCTCGACGGTGCGGCGGAACGCAGCGTCGCGATCGGCCTCGAGCGCGGGCGTGCGCGCGAGCATGCTATCGACGAACAGGGTGCTCGACGCGGGAAGCGACACGCCGTCGAGCAGGTCAACAGCATCGACCCCCAGATCCTCGGCAAGGCCAAACGCGGCTCGGGCACCCTCGTCCAAACGAATGATGTCGCCGGACGTAAGGCGCGCAAACGTCTGGTGACGCTTGTAGGAGTCGAGGTAGATGGCAAGGTCTGACGCCGAAAGGCCGCTCGCGCCCAGTTCGACGTCGAGCAGATTGCTCTTGACGGTCGCACGAACCGAGAGCTTGGGCGCGGGTCGCACCGAAATCTGGCGCAGACGGTCGCTGAGCATGACCTCACCCAGCTCGGACAGGGCGGACAGGCCCTCGGTCAGCAGGCAGAACAAGCTCTCGTCATCGCGCTCCTCAAACGCCAGACCGCCCTCGTAGAAATCGAAGTACAGGGCCGCCGTGTCCATAACACGAAACTCTGCCACCTCGTCGCGGGGCGGCACGCCGGGGCGTTGCTCTTCGAAGGGGCTGCCCGGAGCGCCCAGGCTAAAGAGATCTGCCGACCAGTCGCCGTAGGCAACCGTAATTTTGCAGGTCACAAGCCCATCGTCGACGCCGATCGCCATAGCAAAGCTCGGCTCGGGCGCCACGGTATCGAGCGCGGCGGGCGCGGTAAGGTCGGTATAGTCGCGCAAAATGGGCAGCGCCATACGACAGAACTCCCCCACCTGGTCGACAGCGATATGGATCGGCGTGCGACAGGGCAGTAAGCGCGATAGGAACGGCGCCGCATGCTGGGCAAACGCTACATCGGCGCGGCGCGCACGGCGGGTGTCGACCAGATAGGCAACGTCGCCCGAAGCAAAGCAGTATGCATCGGCCGGCAGGCGTAGATCGTAGCTGCCACCAGCCGCCGGCGCGATTTTGGCGGCAAGGAGCGGTGGGCGCTCAGACAGCGCCTCGTCCTCCCCTTCCGGAGGCATCTCAACCGCCACGTCATAGGTGCGATGCGTCGTCGTCCCCCGCGACCAGGCGGGCTCAAAAGAGATGGTCTGGCCGCGCAACAGGTCCAGCACATATACGATGCTATGCTCGGACAGCGGCAACTGACGCTCGGCGACAAAACCGCTGCGGGCAAAGTCGTACGACGCCGAACGCGAGCTTGTGATGTCATCGAGATAGGCAACTGTCGTCACGACAAGGTTGAGCAGCTTTGTCGACACGTCTTCGAAGGCTTCGGGCGTATGGACAAACGTGAGCTTCTTGCCGTACGAGAAGGTGCCGCCGCGCACGTAGGCATCGGCCATGCCGTCGATGTCCTTGACCACGTAGGAGACCGATCCACAGCGAATGCGAAGCTCGAGCGCCCAGCTAAAGCGCTCGGCAAACAGTGGATTGTAATACGGCACCAGCGAGGGCTCCAACACCGCCTTGGGGGCATCGGGATCCACACTGCCGGCGAGCTTGCGGCGCATGCTCGCCAGCTCATCCATGCGCGCGTCCGAAAGATCGGAGAGCGCCGCCATGAGGCTGGGACTCGTGGGGACGGGCGCCGGAAAGGGAAAGTTGGGATTGACGGCCGGCGCTTTGGGCGCGTTGCGCGCGGGCTGTTTCGGCTGCGCCGCAAACGTGCGGACCGGCGTGCGCAAACCTTCGACGGGCTCGGCGCCGCTGGCATCCAAATACGCCAGAGCCGTGGCAATAGCGTGCTTGCACATGCCGGGGTAGCGATAGGCAGCGGGGCAATCGCAGTCGTAGTCGATCACCTCGTGCTCGTCCATGTCGAGCGCCACGCGCGTCTTGTACAGGTCGCCACGCGAACCGCGCACCGAGCCCTCAACCGTCACGTTTTTGGAGAAGCGCGAGCCGCTGTCCTCGATCGACAGCACGGCACCGTTGAGCATGAGCGAACGCCCCTTCATAAAGGTGCCACTCAGCGCCGCCTCTTTCCGGAGCGCCTGCACAAACGTCCCCTGCGCCATCACTTCCTCCAATCTCACCCGGGGTAGCTTAGATAACCGTCACGCGGCCTTGGTTGCCGACGATGGCCTTTGCCTCTGCCAGCAGCGGAATCGAGCGTGCATTGACCTTGGCCGGCACCTCGGCACGCAGCACGCGCCCGTCGACTTGCTCAATAAAGATCTCCACGCGGTCGCCGCCCGGGTTGGTGGTGAGCACCGTGGCCAGGCGCGCCATATTGCCCTGGCTAAATCGGCTGTTGGGCACCATGACCTCAAAGACCTTGGGCTTGTTTTTCTCCTCGCTAAGCTCCAGCGGCACAATCTCCTGCGCAATGATCTGGTCGCCGCGGTCCGAGCGCTCGAGCTTGCCCTTAATGCGCACAAACGCGTCGGACAGCTGCGCGCCGGTCTCGGGATCGACCTCGCCATACAGATACCCCTCGGCCTCCTTGTAGGTCTTGGGGAACACCACGACCGTGGCCTCGCCTTCCATGTCTTCGAGCTGCACGATGCCCATGGGGTCGCCGTTTTTGGTCACGCGCTTGGACACGCTCGAGACCATGCCGGCCCACCACAGCGCCTTGCCCTCGGGAATCTCCTGGTTGATGGTACCGCCCGTAGGATTCTGAACTTCGTAGCCAGTGTCGATCTGCGAGAACGAGAAGTCGCGTGCCTTGGCCAGCGCATACTCAAACGGGCGCAGCGGGTGGTCCGAGACATAGATGCCCAGAACCTCCTTCTCCTGGCTCAACTTAAGGTGGCGGTCCCACTCCTGGCCATCCGGATCGGGCACGCTCACCTCAAAGCCCGAGCCCTCAACATCACCAAACATGTCGAAGAACGACGTCTGGCCGCTCGCACGATCCTTCTGGCGCTTCACCGCGGCATCGATGATGTTCTCAGGGTTGTTCTTATCCACAAAGTGCATCATCTGGCGACGCGGATACCCCGTGGAGTCGAAGGCGCCTGCCTTGATGAGCGATTCGATCACACGGCGGTTGGCCTGGCTCGAGTCCACGCGCTCGACAAAGTCGTGCAGCGTCTTAAACGGACCGCCCGCCTCGCGCTCGGCGATAATCGCCTGCGCCACGCCGGTGCCCACGCCGCGGATGCCGGCCAGACCAAAGCGCACGCCCTCCTTGGTAGCCGTGAACTCAGTACCGGACTCGTTGACATCTGGCGACAGCACGGGGATGCCGTCGTGACGGCACGCCGAGACGTAGTGAACGATCTTGTCGGTCTTGCCCGTATAGGACGTCAGAACGGCCGCCATGTACTCGTGCGGATAGTGCGCCTTGAGCCACGCCGTCTGCATAACCAGGATGGCGTAGCCGGCGGAGTGCGACTTGTTAAAGGCGTAGGACGCGAACTCAAGAACATCGTCCCAAATCTTCTGGGCGACCTCGCGCGTGTAGTTGTTCTTGATAGCGCCGTTCATCCAGTGGTCGTAGGTGGTCTCGTCCGAGCCATCCTCCCAGTGGAGCACCGTCGACGTGAGCAGCTTGATCTTTTTCTTAGCCACGGGCTTACGGATACGCGAGTCCGATTCGCCCTTGGAGAAGCCGCACATCTCGACGGAGATGAGCATAACCTGCTCCTGATAGACCATGGTGCCGTAGGTTTCGCCCAGGATGTCGTCCAGACGGTCGTCGTAGGAGACAGCCGGTTCCTTGCCGTTCATACGGTTGATATAGGACGAAACCATGCCGGCGCCCAGCGGTCCCGGGCGGTACAGAGCGATCAATGCCACGACGTGCTTGTACTCGGTGGGCTTCATGTTCTTGATCGTGGCCGTCATGCCGGCGGACTCGACCTGGAAGACGCCGGCGGTGTGGCCGGAGCCCATGAGCTTAAAGATCTCGGGGTCGTCAAAGGGAATCTCTTCCTCTTTGATGTCGATGCCGAAGTTCTTTTTGATGTTGGCCTTGGCCTTGGAGATAACCGTCAGCGTACGCAGACCCAGGAAGTCCATCTTGAGCAGGCCCATGTCGGCAACGGTATGGCCCTCGTACTGGGTAATCTCGACGCCGCCCTTGGTATCGAGCTTGGTGGGCACGTGCTCGTTGACGGGGTCGCGGCAAATCAGAACGGCGCACGCGTGCACGCCCTCGCCACGGGTAAGGCCCTCGATCGAGAGCGCCGTGTCGATGATGCGGCGGGCGTCGTCGTCCTTTTTATAGGCCTCGGCAAAGTCGGGGTTAAACAGATCCTCTTTGCCGGGTTGCTTTTCGAGCACCTGCTTGAGCTTGACCTTGGGGTCGCTCGAGACCATCTTGGACAGGCGCTGGCCCATGTAGACCGGGTAGTCCAGGACGCGCGCGGCGTCGTTGATGGCCTGCTTGGCCTTAATGGTCGAGTAGGTGATGACGTGGGTGACCTTCTCGGGGCCGTAGAGCTGGCGAACGTGCTCCACGACCTCGAGGCGCCGCTCATCGTCGAAGTCCATATCGATATCGGGCATCTCGGTACGCTGCGGGGACAGGAACCTCTCGAACATCAGGCCGTTCTCGAGCGGATCGAACGCGGTGATGTTCATGGCGTAGGCGACGATAGCGCCGGCAGCCGAGCCACGGCCGGGGCCGACGCCGATGCCGTTGTCCTTGGCCCATTGCACGTACTCGGCAACGATCAAAAAGTAGGCGGCAAAGCCCTTGTCGCAGATGACTTTGTATTCGTACTCAAAGCGCTCTTTGATGTTGACGCCACCGATCTCGCGCGTGGCCCAGTCGTCACCATAGTGCTGGCGCAGGCCCTTCTCGCACTCGCGGCGGAACTGACTCTCGTGCGTCTCGCCGGGGTCGAGCAACGGGAAGCGCGGCAGGATGATGGAGTCCCAGTCCAGCTCGACGTAGCACTTGTCGGCGATCTCGAGCGTGTTGTCGCAGGCCTCGGGGCAATACGGGAACATCGCCCGCATCTCCTCCTCGGTCTTCATGTAAAACTCCGAGCCAGTCATGCGCATGCGGTTGGGGTCGTCGACCTTGGCGTTCATGCCGATGCACATGATGACGTCCTGCACGGGAGCGTCCTCGCGGCGCAGGTAGTGGAAGTCGTTGGTGGCGATGACCTTGACGCCTACCTGCTTGGCGATGTCGATGAGCGTGCGGTCCATCTGCTCATCGGTCAGGCCGTTGTCGGTGGTGATGCCGTGTTCCTGGATCTCGATGTAGAAGTCGCCAGGTTCGAAGGTATCACGGAAGGTCTCGGCCCACTTGATGGCGCCCTCCATGTCACCGCGGTCGATGTATTTGGGAATGATGCCCGCGATGCAGGCGCTGGTGCAGATCATGCCCTTGGCGTGGCGGCGCAGGTTGTCGAGCGTCACGCGGGGCTTGTAGTAAAAGCCCTGCACGGCTGCCTCGGAGACCGTCTGCATCAGGTTGACGTAGCCCTCCTGGTCCTTGGCCAGAAGGATCATGTGGTAGAGCTCGGGCTTATGGTCGCGAGCAAGGGTCTCGTCCGGCGTAAAGTAGACCTCGCAGCCAAAGATGGGCTTGATGACCAGAGGCGGCTTGAGCTCGTCGATGTTGCCCTTCTCGTCCCACATGGCCATGTCCTTCACATACTGGGCATGCTCGCGCGGGTTTTCCTCGGGATCGGGCTCCACCAGCTCGTCGCGGCGGTCCTTTTCCAGGAAGGCCTTGTCGTGGCTCCAGGTTTTGTACTCGGGCGTGTTGTGGTTGACGGCGTCGCAGGCCAGCGCCAGGTCGGGCACGCCATACATGTAGCCGTGGTCGGTAATGGCCACGGCGGGCATGCCCAGCTCAACGGCACGGTTGACCATATCCTGGATACGGGTTGCGCCGTCGAGCATGGAAAAGACAGTGTGGTTGTGCAGATGGACGAATGCCATGTGATGAGCTCCGATGCGGGTTCGTGTTCTGACTGAACGATTTTACCCCACGGCACGGACAGCACCCGAACCTAGCCAAACCCACACGGCTCCTCTTGAGTTGCGGTGAAATAGTTCCCGCTTGGGCCATCTGGGCCGCAATACAGGAACTATTCCACCGCAAGCTATCTGAGGGCTAGAGATTGTAGGTGACTACTTGGGGCTCGGCGGGATTGACGAAGAGAGTCGGATCGGCCTGCTCCACGCGAACGAACTTGACGGTCACAGCCTCAAAGCCCGCCCTGCGCAGAACGTCGGCGTAGACGCGCGCCTGCAGGGCGTGCTTCTCCTGCAGCTGTTCCGGCGTCTCGTCCGGCGCGCCGCCCGTCTTGTAGTCGATGACCAGCGCACATGACGAATCCGCCGGGTTCGTCGCCAAAGCGTCGATGGCGCCCTCGGCATAAGCACCGTAGCGAGCGATGTCCTCGTCCTCGCAGCCCAGTGAAAAGAACGGCACCTCGGCGCGAACGCACGGCCACGCGAGCAAGTCGGCACGAACAGCCGACTTGAGCCAGCGGTCCAGGGCAACGTCGAAGCGCTCACGCTGCTCCGGCGTCAGGCACCACAGGCGCGCCAGCGCATCGGCACGCTCAGCGGGCAGCGCATCGGCACCCATCTCGATCAGCCACTGGCAGGCGGCATGGAACGCCGAGCCCAGCGCCATGGGGTTGCCGGCGGGCTCAACGGCAGCCACGTCTGCATCCGTCATCTCCGAGCCATCCGACTCCGCATCATCGCCGGCCTCGTCCACGGGCACGTGTGCCTCGGCGGCACGATCTTCCGTCTCGGCATGGAGCGCCGCGGCGATTGACGAGTAGCTATACGAATCACGCATCGGATACGGACAGATGCCCATGCGCACGCCCACTGCCTGGGAATACACAAGCTCAAACGAATCGGGCTTGGGGTCGGCAGGACCGGGGACGGTTGAGCGCGCAGCATTATCGGCGGCATCGGCATCGCCACGAACAAGCCTGCCCTCGGCATCCAGCGAAGCGTTGGCCTCAAACGCCTGCTCGCCAAAGGTAAAGTCCGAAAGCGAAATGAGCTCGTAGTCGCCCGGCTGGGAGTTGTCGAACACCAGGCGGTCGGCATCGAGCTGCGGCATGTCCAGAGCGTCGGTCGGCAAAATACGGCGCAGCACGTCGTAGGTCAGATCGGTCTCGACATCGAAGGTCGGCGCCGTCACCTTGCCACGGCTCACGCCAGCATCCATCGCCAAGATCACCAGCTCGCGCGCACGCGTCATGGCAACGTAGAGCAAGCGGGCCCGCTCCTCGAGCGAAAGCCGCAGGTCGTCGTTGCGCAGGCGGGCAAATGCCTCGGCGGGAGAGCCCGTCGCACAGACGTCCTCCATGAGCTCCGGCGGCAGCCACAGCGACGTGCCCTTGCCCTTAAACGCATGCTCAAACTGCTTTTTGACGTCGTCGCCCTTCACAAAGGTACCGTCGGCGAGCTTAACGCCGTCGAAACGTGCCGGCAGTGCCACGACCTGTGCTCCGCCCTCGACGCGACCCATCTGTGCCGCACCCGAGGACTTACGCACGCCAAAGCACTCGGCGACCGCCACGACCGGATATTCCAGACCCTTGGAGGCATGCACCGTCATGATGCGCACCGCGCCGTCGCCCCCCTCGTTGAGGGCACCCGGGGCTTCCTTGCCCGCCAAGAAGCGGTCGAAGGCCAGCGCGATGGAACGCGGCGAGTTGCCGAACTCGGCCTCCGCCTCGGCCACGGCATCGAGCGCCTTGAGCACGTTGGCGGCAATGGCCTTGCCCTCGGGACCACGCTGTGCCAGACGTACAAACCAGCCGGAGGCGTTGACCACGTCGCGCGCGATGGCGGCGAACGAATCGCGGCCAACGCGACGAAGCGCATACCGCAGCACCTCGCGGGCGCGCGTCACGAGCGGCAAGTCTTGCAAACCCGGCACATCGGAATCGCTCATGATGCCCGCATCGATGTTGCGGCGCGACGTCTCGCCCGTCTGATCGTCGAGTTTGGTCGCCAGCGCCAGGAACTCCTGGGCGCCGAGTGCAAACATCGGCGAGGCGAGCAGCGGCATAAGGCCCTGCGCCGTATCGGCCGGATTGGCGAGCGCACAAACCAGGGCGCGCACCGTCTGCACCTCGGCTGCTTGGGCAAAGACCGAGCCGCCCGCGATGACGCAGTCGAGCCCCTGGTCGCGGAAGGCCTGGGCGTAGACGTCGGCGTTGGTCATGCGGCCCAGCAGCAGCACCATGCCGCCCTGGGGCTGGCCGGCATCGGCAAGCGCGCGGAAGCGCTCGGCGATCGCACGGGCCTTGGCCTGTGTGCGCTCCTGCGTACTGCCGCCGGCAACAAAGAGGGCCTGGCGACGCGAGGCGTCTGCCACCAGCGTGTCCTTGCGGCCGTCGCTCGCCTCAAGATCCAAAAAGCCCTGCATCAGGCCGCCGTCATCGCCATCGAAGACGCGCGCCACGTAACGCAGCACCTCGTCATGGCTGCGGAAGTTGCGCACGAGCTTGACGAGTTCACCGGCCGGTGCCCCGGACGAGGCCGACACCTCGGACGAAGCGAGGACGGCGCCCGGGGTGCTGGCAGCTGCCGCCGCGCCCGAAGCGCCTACCTTGCGCTCCTGGCGACGGAACACCTCGACCTCGGCGCCGCGGAAGCGATAGATCGACTGCTGTGCATCGCCCACGGTGCACAGCGCGCGCTCCCCCGCACCCGTCAGGTAGCAGATCAGATCGACCTGCATCTGGTCGGTATCCTGGAACTCGTCGATCATGACCATCTTAAAGCGGCTCTCGTATGCCACTCGGATGGCCGGGTAATCGCGCAGGGCCTCGTAGGCCATGCGCAGCAGGTCGTTGTTGTCGAGGGCAGACTGGGCAGCCTTCAGCGCGCGGTACTCAGCCTCTACAGAGCGGGCCAAGCCCACCAGCGCATCGAGCGCCGGGCCACCGCAGGCAAGCACGATATTGATAAATGCATCGGCAGCCTCCGCCTTGAGCAGCTCGACCTGCTCCTTGGGGAACGCCTTGCTCGCGCGCGGCATGGTGCACGACATCATGAGTCGCGCCGCATCGGCCATGGTCTTGCCGCTCGCCTCGAACGCGTCGATGGCATCGAGCGCCGTCTGCGCCTTCTCGGTCGCGGCCTTGCTTGCGCCCAGCGCCGCACGATAGGCATCGGCAAGTGCCGAGGTATCGGCCTGGCCGCGCGCCACGCACACGTCGTCCATACCGCCCGGCAACTGGCTCGACAGCTCCAGCAGGTCGCGCACCAGGCCCTTGATGGTCGTGCCGGTGCCAAAGGGGCCGCCCTCGCCCGCCATGGGATACCAGGCATAGAGGGCCTTGAGCGATGCCGCGAGCTCGGGGGCGGCATCGGGCGCCGTCGCGCGGGCCAACACATGCTCAACAGCTTGGTCCATAAGTTCGTCGGTATCGGTGAGCACCGTGAACTCGGGGTCGATACCCAGCTCCAGCGCATGCGCGCGCAGGATACGCGAGCACATGCCGTGAATGGTCGAGATCCACGCGTCGTCGACGGTCAGTGCTTCCTCGTCCATGCCCTCGTCGATAAGCGCACGGCGCACGCGGTCGCGAATCTCGGCCGCGGCATCTTTGGTAAAGGTAATGGCGAGCACCTGGTCCAGATGCTCAACGAACGGACCTGATTCGGGCGAGAGCGCGTAGACGATGCGGCGCGTGAGGGTAAAGGTCTTGCCCGAACCGGCGCCCGCCGAGACAAACAGCGGACGGTCGAGCGTTTTGACAATCTGCAGCTGTTGCGGCATCAAAGTCGAAAGATCCATGGTCTACACGTCCCTCCTTACAAACGTTCCTTCGTGGTTATACGAGCAGCGCGCATGCGCGGCCTGAGCCGACGTCGGGTCGATGGCGGCAACGTTGCCTGCCTCGAGCTCGCGCAGGCGCTCGGCGATGCCAGCCTCAACGCGATCGAGCAGGGCGTCGAAGTCCATGCTGCCACCCTCGCCGGGGAAACCTTTCTTAAGGCCCGGGATGCGACCGTCGCCGCGCTCTTCCTCGAGCAGCTCGGCGCTCGCAGCACCGCGCAACGCCGGCTTGCCACCCTTGGTCGAAAAGTAGAGCGCCGCGCGGGTGTCCAAATCCAGCGCCCGGCGCATGGCCTGGGCGTAGATGAGCGTTTGGGTATGTGGTGGCAACCAGCGTGGATCGTCGATGGGCGCCGTGCCCGATTCCTCGTCGCGCACCGTAGGGTCGGCGAGCTTAAACTCCTCAACGCCCGTGCGATGCTTGTAGTCGATCACCACGGCACGATTCTCGGCGTCCACGTCCACGCGATCGATGCGCCCGCCAAGCGGCCAACCGGCATACTCGACCTTGAGCTCGTTGAAGGCGAACTCCAGGTAGCGCGGGGCAAAGGGGGCAAGTGCCTCGGACTCGTAGGCAAGCACACCCTCCAGCTGCGGCAAGATCTCGGCCACCTGGCGCTCCTCCACCGCAGAGAGCGGCACCAGCGGGCCCTCGTTGCCACGCTTGGAGGCATGCTCGGCCAAGGTCTCGTCAAAGACCTCGCGCAGCAGCTCCTGAGCACGTGGCAGGTTCTCGGGCGTCACGCGCTCCATGCCCTCCTGGGGCAGACGGGCGTGCAGGTGTTCCAGCACGTCGTGGACAAAGTTGCCCTTCTCCATATTGCCAAAGCCTGCGTCGATCGACTGGGGCTTCACGCGGTACGAGACGAACCAGCATAGCGGGCAGGTCGAATAGGCCTCGATCTGCGAGGCAGACGTCAGGCGCGGCACGAGCGGCGCGTCCTCACCCTCGCCATCGCGACGGCGCAGGACCAGATACGGAATGGCTTCATCGCTCAGATGCTGAGGAGCATCGCAGGTCACGCGCTCGCGGCTAAGACCTTCGCCTGCAGCGGGATCAAAGTCGGCGATGATATCGCCCTCGCCCACGCGCATGGGCTTGGCAGCGCCAGCGGCCTCGGCATGTGCCCACAGCTCGGTCCATACGGCTGCCGGGTAGCACTCGCGTGCCTGGCGATCGTGCGTCACACGGGCGAGCGCGACCGGACCGCTCGCCGCCTGCATCGCACGGCCAAAGCGCACGCGCAGCAGGGCAGCGGGCTCCAAAGACACGCCGTCGCGGCGCAGCTCGGCTGTCAACGTGGCAAGCGGGCCCTCTTCGTGCGAAAGCGGATAGCTGTCCAGGTCGACATCGGCAAACAGCACGGCATCGTAGCTGCCAGGGCGAAGAACCGACGCATCGGCAAGCGACGCGAAGCGCACTTGTGCTCGTGGTGTGCGATCGACCTCATAGGTCTCGTAATCGTAGGCGGTACTGCGCTTGTCCACCTTGGTTCGAACGCCGTCGAGAACCGGCACGGTCGCGGCCTGCGACACGTCGAGCGCGCGAGCATCGTTCATAAGGATGTCGATGGCATGGCGCAGCAAAGCCGTCTCTGCCTGGCGACGGGCCTGGCCGTCAAGGCCGCCTAGAGCGCGATCGGGCAACGCCTCGGCAACGGCAAGCATGGCCTTAAGCGCCGTCACGGGCTTGTCACGCCACAGCGCCTGGAACACGTCCGAGACCACACACGGTACGTTCTTAAACCAGTTATCGTCGCTCGTCGCCTTGCGCGCGCCCCTCACCTGGCCCTGAACGCTCTGCAGCAGGCTCTTGACGCCCGCGGTAGTCTTGCTGCGCGAGAGACGCATATTCTTATCGAAGGTACGGGCATTGACGGCATCAGCGCCCGAAAGCGGACTGTAGATCCAGTCGGTAAGCTCCGGCGCGGGCCACCACTCAGTCTTGGAAGCGGTGCCCTCGTCGGCGGCTTTCATACGCTCGATCAGGTTGGCGAGCGCCGTAAACTGCCTGCCCGCGATGGACTGGGAAAACGCCGTGAACTCAGTCGTCTCGGCCGCAATGTGACGTGCCGCCAAACGGGCGGCGAGCTCGCCGAACAGCTGGGGTGCCCGGGCAGAAACGACGAGCACGCGCACGGGGTCGGCGGGCGTTGCAGTAGCTTTATCGGCCTTGGACTCCTTGTGCGCTTTCACCAACTTATCGATGGCGTCCGCATAGACATGAGCACGGGCATGGGGGCCGGCGACCTCAATAAAGGCAGGCTGAGCGGCGGCCCCGCAAGCGACATCAGACGCGACGGCGTCCTCCCCCAGCGGCGCGATCTCAAACAGCACACCGCGGGCATCAAATGCCGTGGCAAGCTCCTCGCGCATCGCCGCCTGCTCGCAGGCAAGCAGCACGACGACCTCTCCCCCATTGTTCGCCACGGCAGACAGCAGCTCGAGTAGACCGTGCGTAAACGACGTGGTACCGCGCACGCATACGGCGCGGGCGCACGCCGGCAGGCTATCGGCCAGGGCACCGGCCATAATGTCGGCTGCCTCGCAGGGCTCGACCATATCTCGACGGTCCAAACCGCCCGCGTAGGCACGCAAAAGCTCAAACACACGAGCCTCGGCATCGCTTTTTGGCTCAGGCTGGCAATTGTTGCCACCGCATCGCTCGGCCGTCGTCCCCGCCACACCCGGCAGCACATCGCGGGCCATGCGCGCGAGCATGCGCACCGTGCCCTGGCTACGCGAAAGCGGCTGCAGGTCGGCATCGTCGCGGCGGGCAATCATATCCGAAAACAGCATCTGACGTTGCAGGTTGTCGACGAAACCGCGCCCGTCGCCCAAAAGCTCCCAAAGCGAGCGAAGCCACGATGCGGGTGTCTTGTAGTCGATACCCAGCGAAATGCCGGCTTCCGCCGCATCATGACGGCACAGATCGAGCTCGGCAAACGTTGGTGCCAGCAACACGGCACGCCCGTGACGGGCAATAAGGTCGGCAAGCAGCGCCGACTCGGCATCGCTCAAATCCGTGCCGGCATTGGTGGTATAGATTCGAACAGGCATGGTCCTCCGCTCAAACCGTTCGCAATAATCAATGCATCCATCCTACCCGCCCAAGCGGACACATTGCCACCGCAGTTCCATCTTTTGGTACAAAGCAACCTGAACCCAACGCACCAGCCGATTGCAGGCATATAAAAACCGCCCCCGGAGGGACGGTTCTTCGTAATTCAATGTTGTCGCTGGCCTACTCGCCATCCTCCAACTTAATGAGGATCTTGCGGTAGCCACCGTACTCGCCGTTCAGCGCCTTTGAAACGCGGCTCACCGTGGTGGACGAAGCGCCGGTACGGGCCTGAACCTCAACATAAGGCTCGCCCTCGTCCAAATAGCGCGCAACCTGCAAACGCTGAGAAAGGTCGCAAATCTCGCGCGGCGTGCAGATATCGGTCAAAAACGCTTGGATATCCTTCTCGTCGTCCAAAAGGCTAAATGCGTGGACCAGCTGCTTGACATCAGGCTTGTCAAACATGTTCTCGATATTCATCGATCACCGCCAAACCCGCCAAAAGGCATCGAAGTTGATACTGACATCGGGCATCGTTCACCCGTTCTATGCAATAGGGCAACGCCTGTGGCTTTTGCCCGTAGCAGTGTAGCACACCACCAAACTAAAGCGACAAGACTCTCTGCCAGCGGCGCGTTTTTCAGGACGAACGCCGTTTAGAAACCGTATGCGCACGTAAGCTCCACGAATATTTGAGACAATGGGCGCCCAAACACCGCGGCGCGCCCGCGCAACCATCCAGGTCGCCGCCGCAAGCCGCTTCACGCGACGCCAGCAACCCCGGCGCAAGAAAGGATTCACGCCATGCGCTTTATGCTTAACTGGCTCTTCACCTCGATCGCCATCGCGATCGCCACGTTCCTCGTCCCCGGTATCCAACCCTTCGGCTTTGCCGAGACCTGGGTCTGCTTTGCCTTTGTGGGACTGTTCCTGAACATTGTCGATTCGCTCGTCAAGCCGTTCCTGACCGTCATCTCACTGCCGCTCACTATTATTACGCTTGGTGTTTTTCAGCTCGTAGTCAACAGCTTTATGCTTGAGCTCGCGAGTTACCTGTCGGTCAACCTGCTGGGCGTCGGCATCTCCATCGCCAGCTTTGGATCGGCCTTTATGGGCAGCATCCTGGTGTCCATCACGCGCAGCATCCTCGACAGCATCGCCGAGGACTAAAACGGCCATTCCGGCCGTGTCCGTCTCAACAGCCCAAAACGAAGGCCGCCCATCGCAAAAATGGGCGGCCTTCTTATTTGCCAAGTCTCAAAGGGCGAGAAAATCTACCATTTCCACCCCGTCCCCAAATGCAGGTGTGGGTTAGATGACGTAGTCGTAGCCATGGTTGGGAGCGACAAGTTGATCGAGCGTCACACCGTCGAGGTAGTCGTTGATGAGCTTGTCCAGGTTCTTCCACACGTCGAGCGTGGGGCACTCATCCGAACGCGAGCAGCCCTTGCAGTCGCCATCCAGGCAGGCGACCGGCGCCAGACTGCCCTCGGTCAGGCGCAAGATCTCGCCCACCGTGTATTGCTCGGGCGGGCGCGTGAGCACATAGCCGCCGCCCTTGCCGCGCATGCCCGAGAGCATGTTGGCGCGCACGAGCGTAGCCAAAATGTTCTCGAGATATTTCTCGGAAATCCCCTGTCGCGCCGCGATCTCTTTGAGTGGGATGCGACCGGCTGCCTGGTGCTCGGCCAGATCGACCATAACGCGCAGGGCATATCTGCCCTTAGTAGAAACCAACATGTATAGTGCTGCCTTTCGGTCATTTAGTCCGTAGAAATTCTAGCCGAAATATTGGTTTTGAAAATACCCGTTCCGGTCAAGATGGTTAATCGACTCGTAATAATCTTCTATTTCCTATTGCGTTACTAGGCTTTACTGTCTACTATGCTTGCCAACAGCAAAACGAACAACCCATAAGGTTTGTGGGTTTCGCTGCTACACACACCGTAAAACCACACGGTATCCAGTCATTTGAACACTTTGGAGGTTCACCATGAGCAAGGTTTACACGTCCATCGATCAGCTTATCGGCCACACCCCGCTTCTGGAGCTCACCCACTTTGAGGGCGACGAGGACCTCAAGGCTCGCGTGCTCGTCAAACTGGAATACTTCAACCCCGCCGGATCCGTTAAAGACCGCGTCGCCAAGAACATGATTGACGAGGCCGAGAAGGCAGGCAAGCTCGTGCGCGGCGGCGACTACACCATCATCGAGCCCACGAGCGGCAACACCGGCGTCGGCATCGCCTCGGTGGCGCCGGCTCGCGGCTACAAGGTGATCATCACCATGCCCGAGACCATGTCCGTCGAGCGCCGCAAGCTGATGCAGGCATACGGTGCGCAGCTCGTGCTCACCGACGGCTCCAAGGGCATGAAGGGCGCTATCGCCAAGGCCGAGGAGCTGCAGAAGGAGACTCCCAACAGCATCATCGCCGGCCAGTTTGTGAATCCCGCCAACCCGGCCATTCACAAGACCACGACCGGCCCCGAGATCTGGGACGACACCGACGGTCAGGTCGACATCTTCGTCGCCGGCGTTGGCACCGGTGGTACCGTGACCGGCGTGGGCGAGTTCCTCAAGGAGCAGAACCCCGAGATTAAGGTCGTCGCCGTCGAGCCCGCCACCTCCCCGGTGCTCTCTAAGGGCCAGGCTGGTCCGCACAAGATCCAGGGCATCGGCGCCGGCTTTGTGCCCGACGTCCTCGACACCCAGGTCTACGACGAGATCATCCCCGTCGAGAACGACGACGCCTTTGCCACCGGCCGCGCCGTGGGCCACAAGGAGGGCGTGCTCGTGGGCATTTCGTCCGGTGCCGCCGTGTGGGCCGCACTGCAACTGGCCAAGCGTCCCGAGAACGAGGGTAAGACCATCGTGGCCCTGCTTGCCGACACCGGCGAGCGCTACCTGTCCACGGCACTGTTCCAGGACTAAGGGCCCGTCACTTGTCGATAGGCCCAAGGCACGCCGGTCTACCCTCTCTTCTGGCGGCCTGAGCTCATCTCGTTAGGGTGTCCCACGAGACGTCCGAACTTGCTACAATGTCTGCGGCGCGGAACCAGCCTCCCGCGCCGCTTTTCTTTTTTGGCCACATGCCACCAAGGAGAACCTCCCCATGCACAACAAGCGCGTGCTCGTCGCCATGAGCGGCGGCGTCGATTCCAGCGTGACCGCGTACCTGCTCAAAAGCCAGGGCTACGAATGCGTCGGCGCCACCATGCGCCTCACCTGCCCCGCACCCGATCCCATCACGGGCATGAGTAAGGTCGACCGCGACATCGCCGACGCAAAGGCCGTCGCCGAGCGTCTGGGGATCCCCCATCATGTGCTCGACCTGCAGCAGACGTTCGACCGCAACGTTATCGAGCGCTTTGTGAACGCCTACCAGGAGGGACTGACGCCCAACCCGTGCATTATCTGCAACCGCCACATTAAGTTTGGCGCGCTGCTCGATGCGGCGCTGGACATGGGCTGCGACTACATCGCAACGGGACATTACGCCAAAACAAGCCAGGCGGCAGACGGCACCTGGCAGCTACATCGCGGCGAAGATTCCAAAAAGGACCAGAGCTACTTTTTGTATTCGCTTACGCAGGAGCGCCTGGCGCACACGATCTTTCCGCTGGCGGGCCTAGACAAAGAGCGCAACGTGCGCCGCATAGCCGCCGAGCAGGGCTTTACCAACGCCCAAAAGGCCGAAAGCGAGGACATCTGCTTTATTCCAGACGGCGACTACGCGGGCTATATCGAGCGCCGCTGCGGACATCCCGCTGCACCGGGCGACATTGTGTGGCGCGACGGCAGCGTGGTCGGACGCCATAACGGCGCGTTGCGCTATACCATCGGCCAGCGCAAGGGCTTGGGCGTCGCGATGGCGCATCCCGTGTATGTGACGGGCGTCGATGCCGCCAACAACACCGTGCATCTGGGCGAGGCCGAGGACCTAACGGCCACAGCACTCACGGCCGACGACTGGATCTGGAGCGCCCCTGCCGACCGCATGGAGGCAGAACTCGATGCCGGCGGCATTCGCGTGGGCGCCAAGTACCGTTACCGTCAGAAAGACCAAGCAGCGACCCTTACGCGCGGCGAAGACGGGCAAATGCTGCTGACTTTTGACGAGCCGCAGCGAGCCATCGCCCCCGGCCAGGCCGTTGTAGTCTACCACGGCGACATCGTCCTCGGCGGCGGCACGGTGACCGGCGCACTTAAGTAGCCCCATCCCCTTCATAAATTGCGGTGAAATAGGGACTGTTTAAGCGTTTAAAACCGCCAAACAGTCCCTATTTCACCGCGACTTAGAGAGGACGGCCTCGGTCGGTACTGCCGTATCAGCCGAGGCCGCTGCATCGTTAGCGCTGTACGTAGGCGCGGACGAGCTCGTAGGTGTTGCGCACGCCGTCCATGTGGCTGCGCTCGTAGTTGTGGCTCGCGTACACGCCGGGGCCGATCAGGCCGTGACGGATGTCGTAGCCGGCGGAAAGCGTGGCCTCAACGTCCGAGCCGTAATGCGGGTACACGTCGATAGCGTAATCGAGCTCAAGCTCGCGCGCGATATTGGACAGCGTGGTCACCAGGTCGTAGTTGTACGGACCGCCCGAATCCTTGGCGCAGATCGACACCATGTGCTCGGTGCAGCCTAGGTCGTCGCCCACGCAGCCCATGTCAACGCTGATCATCTCGCGCGTGTCGGCCGGCACAAAGGCGCCGCCGTGGCCCACCTCCTCGTACACGGTAAAGAGCAGCGAAACCTTACGCGAAAGCGTCACCTCACCAGCGGCGACGGCACGCGCCAAGCCCAGCAAAATGGCGGCCGAAAGCTTGTCATCCAGGAAGCGGCTCTTAATGTAGCCGCTCTCCGTCACCGTGGTACGCGGATCCATAGCGATGATGTCGCCGGTCTGAATACCCAGCTCGAGCACATCGTCCTTGCTGTCGACGTTCTCGTCGAGCAGGATCTCCATGTTCTTCTCGACGGTCTTGACCGGCTCGTCGGCAACGTGCGCCGAAGGCTCGGTATTGAGAACCACGCCCGTGTACACATTGCCGTCACGCGTGTAGACAGTGCAGTTCTCGCCATCGGCCGTAGACCACTGGTGCCCACCAAGCGTCGTGGGACGCAGGCGGCCATTGTCCTTAATGGAGCGCACCATGGCGCCCAGGGTATCGACATGGCTCGCCAGTACGAGCGGCTCACCCTCGCCACCAAGTTCAACGAGCACGTTACCCTTATTAGAACGCTCAGGCCCAAACCCCATATCGCGCAGCGTCTCCATCAGATAATCAGTCGCCGCACGGGTATAGCCCGTCGGCGAAGCAATAGAAGTCAGCGTCTTAAGCTGTCCCGCGATATAGGAGAGCGTCTCCTCTAGAGAAGCATCGATTACAGAAGCCATGTGCATCCTTCCAAGCAAAACTAAGACCGAGTCCCGATTTTAACCGTTCTGCACGCGCAAGGCTCTGGGAGCCGAGCCACCTCCAGACGTCCTCGCGCCGATTTTGCGCACGAGCACGGCTTACGATCCCAATCTTGCATAAATCCTATCGGTATCTGCATAGAAATGAGGAATCTTTTTGCTTCGTCTCAGGGTACCCCACCTTGGGCCGTGCAAAAAACGGAGTATTCAGCATCGTGGGCCCCAACGACCCCATCGCGAACGACAAAACGACGCGGTTACAGCAGTGTTGCGGGTCGTCGCAAAGCAGAAACTCAGTAACAACCCCCTCCACTCATCGATAGCCCACCCGCAATGGCTGTCGATGGGCGCCTGCGGGCCACTACGGGCCATTCAAAACGTTATGCATTTTTAAGAGCTTGCTGAATACTCCCAAAAATGCACGCTGGGAAGTGCACCACCTATCCGTAGCGGGCAGTACACCTTGGTTTTGCCCGTCTCAGGGCATCGACGCAGCACAAAAAGCCCCGCCATGCGTAGCACGGCGGGGCCAGCGGCAAGTCAAAAGACCATACGCCTACGGGCGAAGGACCACCAAACTGGGTTAGGCAACCGGGCAGATCTTCTTGAAGAGCTCGATGACGTCGTCGAGCGTCGCCTCGCGCGGGTTACCCGGGAAACAAGCGTCGGCCATGGCGTCCTTGGCCAGGACCTCGATCTCGTCAGCCTTCATGGCCTCGCAGACGTGCGGGATATTCACGTCGGCGGAAAGCTGCTTGACGGCGGCGATAGCGGCGTCGGCAGCCTCGTCGGTGCTCATGCCCGTGGTGTCAACGCCCATGGCGACGGCAACCTTGGCCAGACGCTCGGCGCAAACCGGCTTGTTGAACTCCATGGCGATCGGCAGCAGCATGGCGCAAGCGACGCCGTGCGGGGTGTCGTAGTGAGCGGACAGGGTGTGAGCCATGGCGTGGTCGATGCCCAGGCCAACATTGGAGAAGCCCATGCCGGCGACATACTGGCCAAGGGCCATGCCCTCGCGGCCGGAGCCGGGCTGGCCGGACTTGGCCTCGGCAACGGAGTCGCGTAGGTTCTCGCTGATCAGCTTGATGGCCTCAAAGTGGAACATGTCGGAGAGCTCCCAAGCGCCCTTGGTGGTATAGCCCTCGATGGCGTGGGTCAGAGCGTCCATGCCGGTGGAGGCGGTCAGGCCGGCGGGCATGGAAGCCATCATGTCGGGGTCGACGACGGCGACCTCGGGGGCGTCGTTGGTGTCGACGCACACGAACTTGCGGACCTTCTCGGGGTCGGTGATGACGTAGTTGATGGTCACCTCGGCAGCGGTACCGGCGGTCGTCGGCACGGCGATGGTGAACACGGCGTGGTTCTTAGTGGGAGCAACGCCCTCGAGGCTGCGGACATCGGCGAACTCGGGGTTGTTGATGATGATGCCGATGGCCTTGGCGGTGTCCATGGAGGAGCCGCCACCGATGGTCACGATAGCGTCAGCCTCGGCGGCCTTGAAGGCCTCGACGCCGTCCTTGACGTTCTGAATCGTGGGGTTGGGCTTGATCTCGGAGTAGAGGCTCCAAGCGATGCCGGCGGCGTCGAGCTCGTCGGTCACCTTAGCGGTAACGCCAAACTTGACCAGATCGGGGTCGGAGCAGACGAAGATCTTCTTGTAGCCGCGACGCTGGAGCTCGCCGGGGATCTCCTTGATGGCGCCGGAACCATGATAAGAGATGGTATTGAGAACGAAACGATTAGCCATTGATAGCCTCCCATCGTGTGCGGGGCATCCATTACGCCCCACGCTATGAGTCCCATCCTAACGCTTTTGAAACAAAAAACGCGTGAGAACGTCAAACTATTTAAAGCGTTTCAACAGATGATGAAAAATAATGCGGCGAAGGGACAGCCCCTTTGCCGCATTCGGTTACTTTCGGCAGCCCTCTTTCCAAGCCTCGGCCGCAACCTTCCAGCGTAAGCGCAAGTCGCGCTCGCGGTCGATGAACATGATGGCAAACGCGACAAACAGCAGCAAGCTCGCCACGACGATGGCGTGCAGGCCCATGCGCTCAATACACCAGTTGCCCAACACGGCGCCAAACACAAAGGTAAAGATCACGCCAAAGTACAGCAGGCCGTTTTCCAAAAAGCCGCGCCTGTGGGTGATGATGTAATCGTCCACGTTTTGCAGCGCGTTGCGCAAGTTGCCGATGCACATGGTCGTAGCGATGCCGTGACCGTGGATCTTGCGGAAGCTCTCGACCTGCATGCCGCAGGCAAACGAGGTAAGGCAGTTGGCGAGCAGGTTGTAACCGCCACCGGGGATAAAGCTCACGCCCAGCAAGATGACGGCTTCAAAGAACACCGTCACCTGACGCCAGTGGATCACGCTGCCAAACCGCTCGTGCACCAGGTCGGCAAGCATAATGCCCACGGCAAACGACACCACGGGGAAGAAATAGCGTCCCGCCAGCACCCAATTGCCCTCCGAAATGCTCACGCCCACAAGCAGGATGTTGCCCGTCTGCGCGTTGGCGAAAACATGGTCGCGCCCAATGTACGAATACACATCCATAAAGCCACCGGCGAGCGCCAGGATAATGCCCAGTTCGATGGACTCCGATATCTGTTTGGCACGCTGCATCGTCGTGCATCCTCCTTGTTGACGACCCTCTCGTGCGTTGGCGGAAACATAACCGCCGTTCATACTGTAACCCATTGACAACATGGCGTGCGCGCGAGACGGGTTCTCCAACGCGCAGATACACAGTCTGGAAACAAACGACTGGCTCAGCGACGCTCTCACTCACCAGCTCATGTACTCCCCCAGTCTTTTTAGCCCCGCCCCAAAAAGACTGGTTACAATTACGTGCAGCATACAAACACCGGGAGGGATCGTGGCAAAAAAGCCTCAGCACGCTCAGAACAACCAGCGCAGTCAGCAGGGCAAACAGGGCCAGCAGCAAAAGCGTGGCGGCAAGGCCCAGGGCGGCCACGCCGCTCATACCCCGGCAGCGCCCGCCCGCCCCTGGCGCCCGGGCCGCGATAAATTCCTCCCCGTCAGTCGAGCCGACATGGATGCACGCGGCTGGGACCAGTGCGACTTTGTCTACATCTGCGGCGACGCCTACGTGGACCATCCCAGCTTTGGCATGGCCATCATCAGCCGCGTCCTCGACGCGCACGGCTACAAAGTGGGCATCATCTGCCAACCCGACTGGACCGACCCCGCCAGCATCACCGTGCTCGGCGAGCCGCGCCTAGGCTTTCTCGTCAGTGCCGGCAACATGGACTCTATGGTCAACCACTATTCGGTGACCAAGCATCGCCGCCACACCGACGCCTATACCCCCGGTGGCGAAGAGGGGCGCCGTCCCAATCGCGCCGTCACGGTCTACGGCAACCTCATCCGCCAGACGTTTAAGGACGCCCCCATCATTATCGGTGGCATCGAGGCAAGCCTGCGTCGCCTGGCCCACTACGACTACTGGCAGGACAAGCTCAAGCGCTCGGTGCTGCTCGACTCGGGCGCCGACATCCTCATCTACGGCATGGGCGAGCACGCGATCGTCGAGATCGCCGACGCGCTCGACGCGGGACTGCCCGTCGACCAGATTACCTATATCAACGGCACCGTCTACCGCACCAACTCGCTCGACGAGGTCTACGACTACGACCTGCTGCCCAGCTGGGACGATCTTGCCGCCGACAAGCTCAACTACGCGCGCAGCTTTAACGTGCAGCAGCAGAATATGGACCCCATCACCGGCCATCGCCTGGTAGAGCCCTATCCCAACAGCGTCTATGTGGTGCAAAACCCGCCGTCGACGACACTCACCACCGACGAGATGGACGAGGTGGCCGAACTCCCCTACGCACGCGATTGGCATCCCGATTACGACGCGGCGGGCGGCGTGCCGGCCTTTGCCGAGATCAAGTTTTCGATCAGCTCCAACCGCGGCTGTTTTGGCGAGTGCTCGTTTTGCGCCCTCACCTTCCACCAGGGCCGCGTGTTGCAGATGCGCAGCCACGACTCGATCATGCGCGAGGCCGAGCTGCTCACGCGCGATCCCGAGTTTAAGGGCTACATCAACGACGTAGGCGGACCGACGGCCAACTTTAGCCGTCCCGCCTGCGACAAGCAGCTCAAGCACGGCGTGTGCAAGAACAAGCGCTGCCTATGGCCGAGCGTGTGCAAGAACATGGTGGTCGACGAGAGCGGCTACACGCAGCTGCTGCGCGACCTACGCCAGCTGCCGGGCGTCAAGAAGGTCTTCGTCCGCAGCGGCATCCGTTTTGACTACACTATGGCCGATGCCTCGGACGAGTTTTTGCGCGAGCTGCTGGAGCACCATGTCTCGGGCCAGCTACGCGTGGCGCCCGAGCATGTGAGCGACGCGGTGCTCTCCGTGATGGGCAAGCCGAGCCGCGCCGTCTACGATGCGTTCTGTCGCAAATTTGAGCGCCTGAACCGCGAGTACGGACTCAAGCAGTACGTGGTGCCGTATCTGATCTCGAGCCACCCCGGCTCGACGATGAAGGAAGCCGTGGACCTTGCCGAGGCCGTGCGCGACATGGGCTACATGCCCGAGCAGGTGCAGGACTTCTACCCTACGCCGTCCACCATGTCGACCTGCATGTACTACACCGGCGTGGACCCGCGCACCATGGAGCCGATCTACGTGGCGCGCGACCCGCACGAGAAGGCTATGCAACGCGCGCTCATCCAGTATCGCAAGCCCGAGAACTACAAGCTGGTACGTGAGGCGCTGGAGAAGGCCGGCCGCCGCGATCTGATCGGCTACACCAAGCATTGCCTGATCCGTCCCGTGCCGCCGCGACCGGGCGAGACGTCTGCTGGCGGCGGACATGGCGCCGGCAATAAGGGCGGCAAGGCCCACGGTGGCGCTGGCGGCGCCGGCAAGGAGCCTAAGGGCAGCAAGGGTCACGGCGGCATGTCGCGCGCGCAGAACACTGCCGGCCGCAACCGCGCGGCCCAGGGACGGCAGGGCGCCAACGGAGGCGGCAGGCGCAACTAAGGCAGCGGTGCCGTCGCTATGTCCGTCTCGCATGCGTGGCGCAGTGAGCGCATCGCCTCCACGAGGATGATGCCGGCGATGGCAACCGTGACCGCCACGTCGAGCGGCGTGTTCACAAACCAGAGCATCGTCATGAGATACGACCCGGCATTAAAGGCAAAGTGCAGCAGGATCGTGTAGCGGAGCTTTCCGGTGGTCACGAGCACCCAACCGAAGATGAGGCCGGCGGCACCCGCGTAGCAACCCTGTACCCAATTCATGTGCATAAAACCGAAGATTGCCGCCTGCAGTACAATCGCCGCTGCGATACCCCACGTGCTTGGGGCCGCCCAGGGCACCATGGCGCCGCCCTGCGCGCTCGCACGACGCCGGCGCTTCCAGAGCGGACGGCACTGCGGGTTAAATGCTCGGAGCGAAAACTCAAAAATGATACCGCGCACCAGCAGCTCCTCGCAAAACGGAGCGCCGATCACCGTGGTCAGGACGGCCAGATAGCTCGTTTCGCCCATGCCCGTCTCCTCGACAAGTTCGCTGTAATCGGCCGCCGCCTCGGGCAACAGCGACAGCACAGCGTCGGTCACGTAGCCAACGACCACCTGCAGGGCAAGGCCGATCACGATAACGCAGGCGATGCGCCTCCATGCTTTGCCTGCTCCCCCGCCAAGCGGGCGCTCGCCCTGCCAGCGCGCCATAAACGAGCGCGGCCACAGATAACGCCACCACAGCAGTGCCATCAAAAACGACGCCATCTGCGCGGCAGCCTGAAGCAATTGAATATCGAGGTCGTCAATCGAAAAGCCCATGAACACCGACGCGACACCAAGGGCGGAAAACAAAACGACGCTCAGGGCAATATCGGCAGCGACGACGCCAAAACAGGCAAGCGCCCAAATCATCGCATTGAGCATGCCAACCTCCTCCCGACGACTAGTCATTGGGGACGTTCTTCAACGACTAGCTGTTGGGGACACTCTTTACCAAAAGCCCCGCTCGGCGAGATGTCGAACGGGAAGGTGCCGCAGCGATTGAAGGCGGCGATAAACATGCGGATGGCGTTGGACGGCGTAGTGCCCACGAGCTGGGTTGCCGCCGCGAAGGCCGCCTTTTCCTCGGGCAAGACCTTCGCGACAACCGGGGTCATGTGTTCTGCCATGGCGCTTCCTTTTTGAAACGACGGTGGTGCGGATGGATGCGGGCCACGCGGCTGGGCGACGGGCTGTGAAGGCAACCCGATTGGCCCGCATCTTGAGTTTGTTCTACGGCGTTGGTATTACTTGGTATTCCTAAGTATTACCCCGTAGATAGAATACCATACCCGACCCCATGGGGACGGAGAAAAAACGGATCAATTTGTTGCTGAGTAAGTCTTTAGAGCGTGATGATGTCCGAGATATTGAGGGCCCGAGCGTCAGCGGAATCGTGCGTGGCAAGCAACAGCATACGGCCGTCGAGCAAGTCGAGCACGACCTCGGTGCATGCGTCGCGCGCAGAGATGTCTAGACCGGTAAAGGGCTCGTCCAGAATCACTGCGCCGCCCGGACACAGCAGGGCTCGGGCAATCTCGACACGACGGCGCTGCCCGCCCGAGAGCTCGGCCACGCGGGCATGCACATCGATCCCCGGTACCAGCAGGCGCAACAAGGCAGCGGCACTCGAGGTATTCACGCGTGCATCGGCGCACACCAGCACGTTATCCAAAGCAGAGGCGTCCTCGACCAGGCGCACATCCTGAAACACCATGGAGCACGGTGCGCACTCCCCCGCCACCAGCGCAAGCAACGTCGACTTGCCCACGCCCGAAGCGCCCATCACACAGGCGCGCCCACCGGCGGGCACATGAAGCACCAGTCCGTCGAGCGCCGGCGACCAGGGCGCCCGGTCGCCCACGGCGAGCGCAAGCTCCGCAGCAGCCCCGCCGCCAGCAGAGCCGCACGCACGCCCGCGGCCACCGCGCCCATGCGCCCGCACGGCAGTACGCCACGCCACGGGCCCCGAAGCCCGCAGCAACCACACCAGCACGCGCTCGCATGCCCACGATGCCGCCACGACCAGCACGGTCCACGCCAGCAGGTCCGCCGTCTCGATCAAAAGCTTCGCCTGATAGATGCGTTCGCCCACGGTGCCCGTCGCCATGCCGATGAGCTCCGCCGCCACGCCGGCCTTCCAGCTCATGCCGATCACGGCACGCGCACACGAAAGCACAAACGGCAGGACCTCGCGCCAGGTATGGGCGCAAAACAGACGCCAACCCTGCACGCCATGCAGACGAAACATCTGCTCCAGCGGCTGATCAACCTGTGCCAAACCCTCGACCAGCGAAAAATACACTCCCGGCAGCGCCATCAAAAAGACCGCCGCAATGCTTACGCGCGCCGACCCCAGCCAAATGAGCAGCAGGACCACCACGCAGGCAACCGGCGTCGCCTTAACAAACGAAAGCGCCGGAGCCACCAAGCGGGCAAACGCCCGCGAGCACGACGAAATTCCGGCCAGCAAACCACCGCACACCGCGGCAAGCGCCAAACCGCCTAGAATCCGCGCACCCGAGCCCGCCAGAATCGCCCACGTGCCGGCATCGCATACCAGCCGCAGCAACGCCACCACAACAGCACCCGGACCCGGCAAAATCAGCGGCTGTGCCACCAGCGCCGCCACGAAGACCCACACGGCAAGCCAAAAGGCGGCAACGGCACCTGCTGCCGCCACCGCCTTCATACGCTCTATCATTTGTCGAGCAAACGCACGCACGGGTTACTCCATGTAGTAGAAATCATCAGCCGGGAGCTTGCTGCCCACGGCGCTCGCGTCCGCATCGGCCAGCACCTTCAGGTACCCACCGAGCGCGGCCTTCATATCCTTCCCTGTCTGGCAGACAAGCATGCACCCGGGAATCGCCTTTTCGGCAATCGTGGCGTTATCCACGATGCCCGCATCGACCACGGCCTGCGCCCAGTCCGCCGGCGCCGCGTTCACGGCCTCAACGCTCGCAACATGGCAGCTCAGGAATTCCGCCACGGCCTCGGGATGCTCCTCGGCAAAGGCACGGCGCACCACGGTCACACCCGTCAGCAAGCGCGAGCCCGTGTCTCCTGCCAGCTCGTCCCACACATCGGTCAGGCTCACCGGTGCCGACAGCTTGCCCTCGCTCTTGGCGATGGCCGCCGTCTTGAACGGCTCGGGTAGCACGCCCACGGCAGTCGGGTCGGCAAGCAGAGCCGAGAGCACCTCGGTAGGCTCGCTCTTAAACTCGAGCGCCACCTGACCGGCCAAGCCCGCGCGCTCCAGCAGGTAGTTCATGACGTACTCCGGCGTGGTGCCCTTGCCCGTCATATAGACGGTATGGCCCGCCAGATCGCCAAACGAGGCCACACTCGCGTCGCCCGTCACCACGTTCAGCACGCCCAGCGTGTTGATGTCGATGACCTGCACCGCGCCCTCGGTCTTGTTGTAGAGCACGCTCGCCACGTTGGCGGGCACCAGGGCGATATCGATATCGCCCTGAATGACCTTGGGCACAATCTCGTCGGCGGCAGTGTTGATCGCAAAGTCGAACTCATTGTCCGTCTCGCCATCGGCTGCCTGGTCCATAAACTGCACCAGACCGATCGACGTCGGACCCTTGAGCGAGGCGACGTGCACCTCGACCGGCTCTGCGGCAGCACCGGCGCCGTCCGTGGCAACCGAGCCCGCGGCGGACCCGGCACCGGCAGCCCCGCCGCCACAGCCCGCGAGCGCAAGTGACAGGGCGCCCGCGGCGAGCGCCGAGGCAAACCCCCGGCGCGACATCTCAAAATCAAACGCGCGCATCGCTAGCATGTCCCCTCGTTAGGCATCGTCCATGCGTGATGGTCGGTATGCAGCAGCTCCTCGGCCAGTGGCGAGAGCGGCTCGCCTAAGAACTCGCGGTAGCACGCCTGGACATCGGGATTCTCGTGCGAGAAACGAATGTCCGCCTTCGCATCCAGGCTCCACAGCACCTGGCCACGCTCAGCCGCCAGCTCGCAGCCGTCGTGGATGGGCTGACCGCCGCCACCGACGCAGCCGCCCGGGCACGCCATGACCTCAACAAAGTCATATCTCACACGGCCGTCGCGAATCGCGTCGAGCAGACGGGCGGCGTTGCCCAGCCCGTGCGCCACGGCGACGCGCACCTTGGTACCGTCGATATCGGCCACGGCCTCCTTCCAGCCCTCGAGTCCGCGCACGTCAGTGAAGAAGTCGGCATCCGGGTTCTTGCCCGTCACCAGGTAATATGCCGAGCGCACGGCGGCCTCCATCACGCCGCCCGTGGCGCCAAAGATCACACCCGCGCCCGTGCCAAAGCCCAACGGCGTATCGAGCGGCTCCTCGACCAGCGTGTCAACGCTCACGTGGCTCGCGCGGATCATGCGCACCATCTCGCGCACCGTCAGCGCAACGTCCACGTCGGGCGCGCCGCCCTCGCCCATCATGCTCGGCAGCGCACACTCGGCCTTCTTGGCCGTGCATGGCATAACGGACACCACGAACAGACGCTCGGGCTCCACGCCCAGCACCTTGGCGTAGTAGGTCTTGGCGATAGCGCCGAACATCTGCTGCGGCGACTTTGACGTGGACAGGCTGTCGACAAACTCGGGGTAACGTGCCTTCACAAAGCGCACCCAGCCCGGGCAGCAGCTCGTAAACATGGGCCAGCCGCGGCTGTCGCCCTCACCCTTAGCGGCGGCGCCCAGGCGCTCGAGCAGCTCGGAGCCCTCCTCCATAATGGTGAGGTCGGCCGAGAAATCGGTATCGAACACATACTCAAAGCCTACGCGGCGCAGCGCGCAAGCCAGACGCTCGACGGTTGCCTCCTCGCGCGGAATGCCGAGCTCCTCGCCCCAAGCACTACGCACGGCCGGCGCGATCTGCACCAGCACGATCTTGTCGGGATTAGCGAGCGCGTCAAACACGGTCTCAGTGTCGTCGCGCTCGCGCAGCGCACCCGTCGGGCAATGCGTGATGCACTGGCCGCACGCGACGCAATCGGTCTTGCCGATCGGCACGCGCCCGCGGGTGCCCACGGCGGTATGCGTGGCGCGGTTGGTCAGGTCCCAAATCCCTAGGCCCTGTACGCTCTCGCACACCTTGATGCAGCGCATGCATTTAATGCACTTGTCGTTTTCGCGGATGATGGGGAAATCGAAATCCCAGCCCTCGCCCGCCAAATGCCTTTGATACGGCAGATAGAAAATGCCCAGGTCGTTGGCAATGGTCTGCAGGTTGCAGTTACCGCTGCGCACACAGCTCGTGCAGCGTGAATCGTGCTGCGAAAGCAGCAGCTGCACGTTGGTGCGGCGCGCCTCGCGGGCCTTGGGGCTGTTGGTGTGGACCACCATGCCATCGAGCACGTAGTTGTTGCAGGCGGCAACCAGCTGGTCGCAGCCCTCAACCTCGACCACGCACACGCGGCAGCCGCCGATCTCGTTCAGATCGCGCAGGTAGCACAGGGTGGGAATCTGGATGCCGACGGACTTGGCCGCGTCCAGGATCGTGGTGTGCTCGGGCACCACGACCTCGCAATTATCGATAGTGAGCTTGACCATGTTGTGCGCTCCGTTTTCGCTGTTGTCGCCGACGGTGGTTTTGTTGAGCTCTACCATTCCAGGTTCCTCCCTCCGCGGAACGCGCCAAAGCCAAAGTGGTCGCAGCGCAGGCAGCGGCTCGCCTCCTGGCGCGCCTCCTCCTCGGTGAGACCCTGCTCGACCAGATTCCAATCGTGAATGCGCTCGCCGGCCTCGCGCTCGCCCAGCTCGCAGCGGCCGCACTCGTGCTTGCCCTTAAACTGCACGGTCGGCAGCTCCACGTCGAGCTTGATCTTGTGGTCAAAGCCCAGGTAGCGGTCGATGTTTGCCGAAGCCACGCGGCCGGCGTTGATGGCACGGATGACGGTGGCGGGACCGGTCTGGCAGTCGCCGCCGCTAAAGAGGCCATCGAAGTTGGGCACGGCGCCGTCCGAATCGGTAACGACGCGACCCCACTTGCAGGCGATGCCCATGTCCTCAAACGGCTTGGAATCGATGTCCTGGCCAATGGCCACAAACACGCGCTCGCAGGGAATGACGCGCTCGGGCGTGGCTGCGGCACGCGGGGCCGGACGCCCACGGCGAGGCTCGCCGATAATCTGCGGTTGCACGCGCAGGCCGCTCACGCGACCATCTTCGCCCGTCTCGATGGCGAGCGGCGCCGTGAGCTCCAGAACCTCGCAACCCTCGGCCTGGGCGCCGGCGATTTCGGCGTCCTGGGCCGTCATATCGCAGATGCGACGGCGGTAGACGATGCTTACCTTTTCGGCACCGCAGCGCACGGCGGAGCGTGCCACGTCCATGGCAACGTTGCCGCCGCCGATGACGCACACGCGCTGGCCGCTCAGGTCGGGCAGCTCGTCATCGCCGATGGCGCGCAGCATCTTGACGGCCGATTCCACGCCGGGCGCCTCTTCACCCGGAAGGCCGAGCTTCTTGTCACTGTGGGCACCGATGGCCAGGTAGACGGCATCGAACTCGTCGCGCAGACGGGCGAGCTCCTCGCCGCTCACGGAGTGGTCGAGCTCCACGTCGATGCCGGCGCTCAAGATCCAGTCGATCTCGGCCTGCAGGCGCTCGCGCGGCAGACGATAGCTGGGGATGCCGTAGCGCAGCATGCCGCCCAAGTGGTGGCGCTGCTCAAAAATGGTCACCTTGTGGCCCATCACGGCCAGGTAGTAGGCACAGGAAAGGCCGGCCGGGCCGCCGCCGATCACGGCGACGCGCTTACCGGTGTTGTCCACTACATGTGGCTTGTGGTCGTTGAGGTCGCTATGCTCAACGGCAAAACGCTTGAGGGCGAGGATGTTCATGGGGTCGTCGACCATGCCACGGCGGCAATGCATCTCGCAGGGATGCTCGCACACCAGACCACAGACGAGCGGTAGCGGGTTGTTCTTGCGGATGACCTTGACGGCGTCGGCATAACGGCCTGCCTCGACGAGCGAGATGTAACCAGGAATGTCGACGTGCGCCGGGCAGCCCGAGACACACGGGACGCGAGCCTCGCGGTCAAAGCCGCAGGAGTGCTCGCGGATGTGGTGCTCAAAATCGTCGCGGAAGCCGCGAATGGCCGTGAGTGCCATGGCGCCAGCTTCGTAGCCGATGGCGCAGTCGCTCGAAAGGTAGATGGTGCGGGCCGTGCGCTCAATCAAGTTGAGCGTGGACTCGTCGGCGCGGCCCTCGAGCACATCGGCGAGCAGGTCGCTCAGCGCGCTCAGGCCCACGCGGCAGGGCGTGCACTTGCCGCAGCTCTGGGTGGAGCACAGGTTGACGAGCGCCGCCGTAAACTCGACGGGGCACGGGGCGAGTGAACTCACCGCCAGACGACGTCCGAGTGCATCGTGCAGGTCGTCCATGACGGCCTGAGCGTGGCTGCGTTCCATTACGTGCAGTCGAGCCATAAGATCCCCTCTCACATGGCAGCCCGGAGGCGAGGCCGGGCGAAATTGCTACACGCACAACACTGACCTAAAAAGTTGTTAGGTCTCCACGCAGTTCGGCAGGCGGTATGAAATGTCACCATCAGCGGTGAAAATGAACATTATCGCAGATAAATGCCATATTTGATAAAACGCGTTACCAAACGACAATGCCCCGCCCACGCAATCACGTGGGCGGGGCATTGCTTCAGGCATGCGGCCAGCGACCCTGTTGCTTTTACTTAAGCTCGGGCCAGTAACCCTTGTTGGCCTCGATCATGTCG
The DNA here is from genome assembly GCA_902363125.1 of Coriobacteriaceae bacterium. GTDB lineage: Bacteria > Actinomycetota > Coriobacteriia > Coriobacteriales > Coriobacteriaceae > Collinsella. Next base: position 53,133 of record CABIZD010000006.1, on the reverse strand, counting down.
TCGAGAACCTCCTTGGCGACCTTCATCGACGGCACGGTCTTGTTGAGCGTAAAGGCCTTAAGCGCCTTCTCGTACGAACCCTCGATCGTAGCCTCGACAATGAGCTTCTCGGAGTTCAGCTGCTGCATCATGAGGCCCTGCTGGAACAGCGGAATGTTGTCGCGGCTGATGACCTCGGGGCCGTTCTTGCCAATGTAGGCAGGCAGCTCGACCATAGCGTCGTAGGGCATGTTGGGGATGGCGCCCTTGTTCTCGCAAATGACCAGGAAGCGCTGCTTGGTGTCGTTCTTCAGAGCGATAGCCAGATCGGCAATCCAGTCGCCGTGGCTGCCCGCATAGAACGTGCTCTCGTCGATCTCGCCCGTCTTCTCGTAATGGTCGATACCATCAAAGAGGTTCTTCTCACGCGTCTCCTCAACCTCGTTAGCACGGGTGCGCTCGGGGTTGGAGTGCTCGACGAACTCCTTCTGCTGCAGGTAGTAGTTCAGATACGTGTTGGGCAGGTACTCCGGGAAGCACTCCATGATCTCGTACTCGCCCTTCCAGACGTAGTACCAGCTGCCCTTGGTGTGGCGGTTCTGCTCGGGGTGCTCGTCGACGGCCTCCTCGGGCTTCTTTGCCATGAGCGAGCCCATGCCCTTGAGGTAAGAGTCGGGCAGCAGAATCTCATGCTCCTTGATGTACTCGCGCAGCTGCGGGAGCACCTCCTCGCCCTTGTGGCGGATCGAGGTGAACCAACCAAAGTGGTTGAGGCCAAAGTAATCGTACTCGACATCCTTCTTGTCGATATCGAGCGCGGCGCAAACCACGTCGATGATCGCGATCGGCATGTCGCAGATGTTGATGATACGAGCGTTGGGACGCAGCACGCGGCAGCCCTCGGAGACGATGGCGGCAGGGTTGGAGTAGTTGAGAATCCAGTAGTCCTTCTTGGCGTACTTCTCAACGTCATCGATCAGCTCGACCATGGGGAAGATGGTGCGCATGCCGTAGGCAAGGCCGCCGCAACCGCAAGTCTCCTGGCCCACGCAGCCGTGACGCAGCGGAATCTTCTCGTCCTGCTCGCGCATGGCGTAGCCGCCCACGCGCATCTGGGCAAACACGAAGCTCGCGTCGGTAAAAGCCGTCTTTTTGTCGGTGGTCACCGTGAGCTTGATGTCCAGGCCGAGGTCCTCGTGCAAAATCCAGTCCACGAGCACGCCGATCTTGCGCTGGCGCTCCTCGTTGATGTCGTACAGACGAATCTCTTCAACGTCGAGCTCGTCCTTGCGCAGGGCGATGGACTTGACGATGCCGGGGGTAAAGGTGGATCCGCCACCACACAGAGTAATGATCATTGTTTACTGCTCCTTCTCAATTGCGTTTTCGACCTTGTCGCGCATCTCGGCGACCTTCATGCCAAAGATGATCTGGATATTATTGCCGTTGCGGTTGATGCCGCTGTTGGGCACGTGGTTGATGAGGTCCTCATTGATGAGGTCCGGGTTCTTAACGTTCACGCGGAGACGCGTAAAGCAGTTCTCGAGCTCCTCGATGTTGTCCTTGCCACCAAGACCTGCGACCAGGTCGGCAATACCTGCATCGACGCCCTCTGCGGGAGCCGCGGCAACAGCGCCCTGCTTCACCGCGACAGACGCGGCGGCCTCGCCCTCGGCAACGGACTCGGCAAGCTCGGACTCTTCCTCGCGACCAGGCGTGTGGAGGTTGAGCTTCTTGATAAGGAAGGTGAAGAGGAAGAAGTACAGAGCGGCGTTGACGACTCCAAGCACCAGCATAACCGGCCAGTTGGTCTTATCGACACCGAGGACCAGGTTGGAAACCACGATGTTGATGATGCCGCCTGCAGTCGAAGCGGGCACGGAGAGGACCTTGAGCAGGACCAGGAAGATGCCGGAAAGAACCGAGTGAACGACAAAGAGCACGGGAGCGGCAAAGACAAAGAGGAAGTCCATGGGCTCGGTCACGCAGGAGAGCACGGCGGTGATGATCAGCGGGATAATAACGGCCTTGGTCTTATCCTTGTTCCCCTTGTAAGCGGTGACGATAAAGGCGAGACCGATACCGATGTAGGGCCACAGGTTGTTGAAGGTGTAGCTGTTGAAATACGTACTATCGGAGAAGGGCTGACCCGTCATTGCCATCTCGGCAACACGGATGGGATAGGCGCCGGCAATAACCTGATCACCCAGCGTCAGGGTGCCACCCACATCGGAGAACTGGAACGGGGTGTAGATGAGGTGGTGCAGACCGGTGGGAACGAGCAGCTTGTTGAGCATGCCGTAGATAAACAGACCGATGTTGCCCGACTCCTTAATGATGCCGGCAACGGAGGAGATGGCACCCTGAACCGGAGGCCAAACGATGCAGAAGCCAGCGCCCATGATCCAGGAAATGATGATCATAATCAGGAACGGGAAGCGGACGCCCGAGAACATCGAAAGGGCAATGGGGAACTGCTTGTTCGAGTACTTGTTGAACACGGCACCGGTGATGCAACCAAGGATGATGCCGCCGAACACGCCGGTATCGAGCACCTGAATGCCCATAACGGTGGCCTGGCCGGTTCCGGTAAGACCGAGCATGCCGCTCGCATCGGCAAGAGAGCCGGTGGCGTTGAGCACGATGTTGTTAGCCTGCAGGAACAGGAAGAACGACATCAGGGCAATCAGCGAAGCATGGCCCTTGTTCTTCTTTGCCATGGCGCCGGCGATGCCCACGCAGAACAGAATCGAGAGGTTGTTGATGATAAACATCAGCGACTGATAGACAACGGCGCCCACAAGCTGGAACGGACCGGAGCCCAGTACGGGGACCAAAGCGCAGATGGTCTTGTTGGTCAGAATGATGCCCACGATGAGCAGGATGCCGGCAACCGAGAGATACATCATCGGCTGAACGATCGACTTCGCGAACACCTCCAACGGCGCTTTGAAATTGAACTTCTTTTTTGCGGTCATAGCGGTACTCCCCTTCCTTTTCCGCAAATTAAGACAGATGTGCCCTGGACAAGACCGTGAGCCTTGCCTTATATCAATCGATGTGTGGGCACGTTATGCCTAGAGACCAGGTTCTCCAAGCAGGTTAACAATGTGATATGCGAGATAACTCTTCTCAGCATCGGTAACGACAACGTTATAGGTAGACGACAAGTGGGCGGCTATGGCGTCCGCGCACGAGAATGCGCACGGATACGCCGTTTCATCGATTCGGAACAGCGCGTCTCCGTTGATTTGCCCTGCCGTAGGATCGAGCGCTCGCTGTGCGAAAAACTGCAGGTGACGAACGAAACGTTCGTAAGGCAGCGAGGTGTCATCGAGGGTCGTAGCATAGCGCTTGGAAACAATCGCGAGCACGTCGCGAACAAGCTGGACCGAAACAATCAAACGATCGGAGCGTTGCGGCATGGTGGCGTTGACGATATGCAGCGTAATGAAACCCTGCTCTTCTTCGCTCATCTGAATGCCCATATACTCCTTGATAATCTGCAGCGCACGGCCCGCAAGTGCATACTCCTTGCGATAGAACTGCTGGATCTCGAGCAGCAACGGATTCTCACAGGAGACGCCCTTGCGCTCGCGCTCCAAAGCAAGGCTGATATGGTCTGCGAGAGCAATGAGAATCTTGTCGTTGATATCAACATTGAGCTCTCGACGGAGCATCTGAACAATGTCCTCGGCAATCACGAGGTTGACGGTGGGGATGGACTCCAAAAGATGTGCCAAGCGGTCAATCGTACGCGAATCCTGAGAAGTTCCCTCCTGCAACGCGTAGGTCTTTTCGATCGACGCCTCGTCGATGGCATCGCCGGCATGACGGCCAAAGCAGAGGCCTCGACCGATGACGATGAGCTCGGAGCCATCGTCCGAAGTGACCATTGCGACGTTGTTGTTAAAAACTCGCTTGATAACCACGGTACCCACCACAAGAATTTACTCGGAAAGCCAGACGACAGGCTCTTTAACAGCAACAGGGCCGGAAGCATGCTCACGAAGAGTCGAGTTCTCCGAGCGCTCGCACACGATAACGAAGACCGTGGGATCGAAGCCGGCGGCGCGGACCACGTCGAAATCGACCTCGACGAGGGGCTGGCCCGCGTCAACGTGATCACCCTGGGCAACAAGCGCATGGAAGCCCTTGCCCTCAAGTTTAACAGTGTCGATTCCGATATGCAGCATCACCTGAGCAGAGCTGTCGTCGGACATGATGCCCAGCGCGTGCTCAGTCGGAAACAGCGCCGCGACGGTGCCGGAAACAGGAGCGCACACCGTTCCCTCTTGGGGAACCACGGCAACGCCATCGCCCACTGCACGGCTGCTAAAAGCGGGGTCATTGGTATTTTCTAGATGAACAAGCTCGCCGGAAACGGGAGCGAGGATTTCGAACTCGGAAGCCGCAGTCGTCTGCTTATCCGAGCCACCCATTAGGCGAGAAAAGAAACCCATGGTGACATGTCCCTTCATAAATATAGCCCAACCAAAATCAATCGAATGCGCCCATTGAGACGCTCGCGATCAAAGACTTTGGTTAGGCCCACGTCCGAGGGGACTCGGTAACCCTCCGCATTTCTTTTACGGGGGTTATTGTAGACAAGCCCAAAGCCGGAACAATCATTATGACCGGCGAACGGTATTTTTTCTCCGATAAACGGTATTTATGCGGTACTTAGGGACGTTCCTTTTCTGCCGGCACCCGGGGACACTCCTTGCTCTGGTGCATTGGGGACAGGTTTGTTTGCACCAGGTCGGTGCAGATTAACCTGGCCCCATTGCGCCAATTTCGTATGCGCTAGATGAAGAGCTCGCATTCCTTCCGCACGACGCAAACCTTGCTCAGCATCTGGGAAACAGCGGATAGTTTGCTGGAATCAAGCTTGCGAGCACCTCGCGGACATACGGCGATGCAGCGCATGCAGGAGATGCACGCCTCGCCAGCTGCTCGTTTGGGGTCACCCTTGTCGATAGCACAAACGGGGCACGCCGCGGCGCATGCACCGCAGGAGACGCAATCCTCTGTTGCCTCGGGCGCCATGCGGTGACCTCCAGCTTGTTTATAAGGACGATTGCCGGGGATAGAGGGCTCGGACGCATCCTCAGCCAACAGCTTTTGCTGAATTTGCTGAGCAAACTCAGCAAGCTGCGCCGCATCCTGCGCATCCGGACGACCGGCAGCAAACTGTCGCGCAATGGAATGTTCTGCAATGGCCGCAACTGCCGCGATCACCCGGAATCCCGCATGCTTCGCAACGTCCTCCAGCTCTACGAGCGTGTCCTCAAACGCGCGGTTTCCGTAGACGCACACCAGAACGGCCCGCGCTCCGTTGCCGTGAACCATGCCCAACCGGTCAGCCACCACAGCCGGGATTCTACCGGCATACGCCGGCACAGAGATTACGGCCACGTCGTCCTCAGTCATCGAGACAGCGCTGAAATCTAGCCCGCTATCGGTCAGATCGACGGTAACGGTATTCTTGTCCAGTGCCCCGGCCACAAGGCCAGACACCTTCTGCGTTCCGCCCGTCGGACTAAACACAATTTCGAATACGCTCAGCGAGACACCCTCCCCCTACGTCTGGCAACGCGTCAAGCCGTTTTCACATCCAGCCAGAGTATACGGCACGTGGGATCCCCATTTTGGTGCATCAAGCACCCCAATGCACCAACCCTACGCTGTCTACCTCTTCGTTTTGTATAAATTACGGTACAGATTGTATATATTTACGGGATACCGTCGTGTTCTCCCGAGGTACCCCATCCTGGCCCGTGCAAAAAACGGAGTATTCTGCAACGTGACCGCGCCAGCAATACCCCGAGCGGGCAAACCTTTAGGGCGCTGCGTCATTTTGGGTTCCGACATGGCGAGAATGACGCGCCCCTGCTCCGGAAAACGACGAAATCTGACTCAGAACGCTCGCTAGGGATATCCGAAAGCCACCGTTGGCGACGTCAAATCATATGCAGACAACTCGAACTGCAGAATACTCCAAAAAATGCACGGCGCACCCCATGGGACCCATTGCCGCATGGTAGGAAACAGGCCCACGGCATCCTCTAGATGCATTCCCGAGGAAATCACATTTGAACTAGCGATCGGATACGGCAAACAAAAAGGGCCCCGAGCGTAGTTGCTCGGGGCCCTTGGTTCACCTCGCTCTAGCGGGCGATGCGTATGTTACTTGCGCTTTCCGCCGCCGTCACCGGGGCGACGGGAGCTGCCGCCGCGCTTGCCGCCACGACTATTGCCATAGCTACCACGATTATCGCGACCGCCGGCACGGCCGCCGCGGGAGCCGGCCTGGTTGCCGCCACGCCCGCCACGATAGCCGCCACGACGCTCCTCGCGGGTATCGTCGTAGTTGCGCCAGTCATCGCGACGATCGCGGCTGGCACGCGGATCGCGGCGATCGCGCGACTCGTTAGAGCGGCCAGCACCGCCGCGGCTGCCATTGCCACGAGTGCCCTCGCGATGCTCGCCGCCACGGCCACCGCGCTCATCAAAGCGCTTGCCGCCACGGGACTCGCCGCCGCGAGTACCACGCTCGCCACGCGAACCGCGGCCCTCGCCGCCACGGCGCTCATCACGGCCGCCGCGCTCGCCATCGCGACCGGAACGACGACGATCGCCCGAACCACGCTTGCCGCCACGCGAGCCACGGCCCTCGTCCTCGCGCTCAACACGGCGACGACCGCCGCGGTCCTCGTCCTCGCGGCGACGGCGATGCGCCTCGCCCTGGAACTGCTTGGCACGGCGCTCGGCACGGTTGCCGCGCGGGGCCTGCTCAACGACACCAGCACCGCCGCGCTCCTCGGCAGCCACCTCGCGGGCCACGCTCTCCACAGCCTCGTCCACGCGAGCCTGAACGCCCTCGCGCACGCGGGTCTTGCCGCCGCGCTTGGGACGGCTCGGACGCTCACCGTCGCCGCGACGCTCGTCTCGACCGCGGTTGGAACGACCGGCCACATCACCGTAATCGTCGCCGTTGCGTTTGCCGTCGCGACGCGCCTGCTCAAGCTTCTTCTTGCTCTTGGACTTGCCGCGCTTGGTTTTCTTCTTCACCTTAAAGGCCGCAGGATCGCGCTCGGGGTCAACCGCGGGCGGATTGGGGCCCACATGCAGGTCGCCGGCCTCGTAGATGTCGGCGGTCTTGTCCATGAGCTTCTCGATCTCGTAGAACTCATCGACATCCTGCTCGGTCACAAACGTGATGGCCCAGCCCAGCTCGCCGGCGCGGCCCGTACGGCCAATACGGTGGATGTAGTCGGTCGGCTCGGCCGGCACGTCAAAGTTCACGACGTAGCGCACGTCGCTGATGTCGATGCCGCGGGCGAGCACGTCGGTTGCCACCAACACGTCGACGGTACCGTCGCGGAAGGCCGAAAGGGCACGCTCGCGCTGAGCCTGGCTGCGGTTGCCGTGAATCGCGGCGGCCTTGATGCCCTTGCGCTCCAGACGACGGCAGCAGCTGTCGGCGCGGTGCTTGGTGCGCATAAAGACGATGGTGCGCTCCGGGCCCTCCTTCTTGAGGAACTCGGGCAGCAGATTGTTCTTGGCCTCGATGGACACCGGGAATACAAACTGGTCGACGGTGTCGGCGGTCGACGTGGCGGGCGCGATCTCCACGCGTGCCGGGTCGCTCACCAGGTCGGTGATCTCGCCCACGGCCTCCTCGTCGAGCGTGGCCGAGAACAGCAGCGTCTGACGCTCGGCCGGCGTCTCGCGCACAATGCGGCGGACGGCGGGCAAAAAGCCCATGTCGAGCATGCGGTCGGCCTCGTCCAGCACCAGCACCTTGACCTCGTCCAGGTGGCAGGCGCCCTGCTCGATCAGGTCAACCAGACGGCCCGGCGTAGCGACCAGGATGTCACAGCCGTACTTGAGCGCCGCGGTCTGCGGCTTGTAGCTCACGCCGCCCACGACGGTCACGGCGACATGGCCAGTGACGTCGGCAATCTTGCTCGCGACCTCGTCGATCTGCTGGGCAAGCTCGCGCGTGGGGGTGATGACGAGCATCAAGGGACCGCGACCGTTGCCCTCGGGCTTCTTGGCGCCGCGACGGCGGTTGCGACCGCCACGCTCGCGCACGGGCTTGGGCGGAGCGATGTGCTCCAGGTTGTTCATGGTCGGCAGCAAGAAGGCGGCCGTCTTGCCGGTGCCGGTCTGAGCAGCGGCAAGCAGGTCGCGGCCCTCGAGCACCACGGGGATCGAGCCAGCCTGGACAGGCGTGGGCGCCGTGTAGCCTAGGTTCTCGATAGCACGAAGCATCTCGTCCGAAAGGCCCAGCTCGTCAAAGGCGGGCAGGCTCTCGGTAGCGGACTCGACGGTCTGGGCAGCATTGGCCTCATCGGCGGCATCGAAGGCAGCCTGGGTCATGGCCTCGCGGGCCTCGTCCAGAATCTCGGCGTCCGTGACGTCGGATACAGAATTACGCATATGTTGTTGTTCCTTATCTGCACGCGCAATGGGCACGGCATGCGGCCGCGCGGGCGTGCTTGGTAGTGCGCTAATACATACAAAAACAGGTGCGCACAGAGAGGACGTTGCTCAGCACGCTGGCGATCGCTTTGGCAGCCCTATCACGCGCCGTCCAGACGCAGCAGCTCTAAGCGATGGAGCAGATTCGCCGCCGGTTAGTATACCCGCACTCCGTATGCCCCCACGTAAACCACAGATGACGAGGCGGACGGGGCGGGCCTGGCCGATTGTCTCAATCTGTAACAGATGCAGGGCAAAACCGGGTCCAAATGTTACAGAACAAGACAGAGGGGGATTTCCGTCCAGTCCAAACCAAATCTCTCAGTCTTCCTGCAATTTCGAACATGTGGCCTATAATGTTGCTTTGGTTACGCTGTATATTGCGCAGCCATTTAATACGTCGCCCACCGGGAGCCATTAATTCCTATCGCCATATTGGGTAGGAAGCAATCAAAGGAGGTATCCGTGGCAGCAGAGACGCCTTGCTCGGTCCTCTATAACGATATTCGCTCGTTCGGCGGTCTTAAACATCTCGAGATCGCCCGAATGCTCATCAATGGAAACTCTTATCTCGGCAGTACCCTGCTCGAGAAATGCTCTTCCAACCGCTCGTATCTCACCCGTTACATCGTCCATCGCAAGCCTGACCAGTGCGCGCCCGCCATCTACAGCGACTTTACCGTCACCACGCTCCACCTTTCCGCGGCAATCTGCAGCAAGCTCGGCGGCGGCGAGTCCGCCTATCGGGCAATCGCCGAGCACTATCGCGGTCCGGCCGCCAACGAAATGATGTCGGCTCTCGCCAGCTACAAGCTGGACAGCCGCCTATATGCAAATGCCCTCAATCGCATCGACAACTTTGACGGCAATGCCGTGCGTGAGAAAAGCACGCTTTACCTTATGCTCTTTGTGGCAACGGGGGCGCTCGCCGATCCCGTTCAGGGCGTGGCCACCGTCGAGCGCTTTTGCGACAGCAAGACGGGTGGGCACTTTGGCACCACCGAAACTACCGTCGGACGTGGCTTTATGGGCAGTCTGGATCAGCCGCACGCCGTCGTTCCCAACCTCGGTCTGCTCAGGACACATGCCGACAACTGCGTCGACATGCAAATCCATCCCCTCACACGCGATCCGCGTGGCACGGTAATTGGATCCTTGCCCAAAACCTCGCCCAGCATCACCGATGTGGGCGCCGACGCATCGCGCGAACATCTTCGCATTTGGCTTGAGGGTGAGCACTGGTACGCCCAGGGCCTTGGATCGACCAACGGCACGGTGCTCGAATCGGGCGCGGGCGACGGCGATATCGTAATCGAGCCGCCGCGCGGCAACCCATGCCAGACAAAGGAACGCCATGGATACTACCGATAGCGCCTATGGCGACAAACTCATCCGTCTTGACACGTTCGACACCGCCGTGGCGGTCGACCCCAGCGCCGAGGACGACGCCAAGCGTCGGTTTATGACGCTTATTCTCCAGACGGCCCACCGCAACAACGGCAACATCGGACACGTGCTGCGCGCGACCAACACGAGCGGCGAGGTCTTTGCCGTCAAGCTACTCAAGGACAACGCCATCCTTTCCGGCCAAGCCCCCGACCGCTCCGCCGAGCAATCGGCAGCGCACCTGGCCAGCACCGCCGCGCTGTTCGAGGAGTACCGTCATCTGTGTACCGTCTCGTACCTGCGCGGATTTCCGCGCGTCTATGGCTACGGATCGTGCGAGGATGACCCTCTCATCCTCATGGAGTGGGTCGAGGACACCTCGCTCAAGCAGGCGCTGCCCCTGCTTCCTCACGACGCCTCGGGCGGGCTGACCACCCAGATGGTCGCCGCCGTCGGAAACGCCGTGCTTCGTGCGCTCTTGATGACCCAAGGCCTTGTGAATCCGGTCGTCCATCGCGACCTTTCGCCTGCCAATATCATGTTCCGCACCACCAGCCGAACGCTCGAGCAGCAGATTGCTGATTGTTCCTTTGACCCCTGCCTCATCGACATGGGCTCCGCGACCATGGCTCTCGGCGACGACACGATCACCCGGCGCGCCGACATCTGGCGCTTTGCCACGCCCGCATACGCCGCGCCCGAGATGCTCACGCAGGATATCGAAGGCATCGCGGCCCTTCGCCGTTCGCCGGCAATCGACGTCTATGCGCTTTCGAGCATTTTGTACCAGCTCTACAGCGGTCGCAAACCGTTTGACTTTGAGTCGACGGACGCCGCTGCAACCGGCTCGTTCTATCTCGTAAAGACCAAGACCAAGCCGGCACCGCTCGAGCCGCGCTGCGAGGGCGATGAAGCGCTCGTCCAAATCATCATGAAGGGTCTCTCAGTCGAGCAGTGCGATCGTCCCACCGAGCAGCAGATGCTCGAGGCGCTCTCGGCATACCTCACCGATGCCGAATCCGAGGGCCGCGAAGGCGCGGGCAGTGACGCCGCAATCGACATCGACTCCGGTACGCACCTTAAGGTCGACGTCGCCGGCGAGCGCGCGCGAAAGATCCTGGAGCAGGCCCGGCACGATGCCATGACCCGCCGCCGCTTTATTATCGGTGGCGTCGTTGCAGTCGTTGCGGGGCTCAGCGTCATTGGGGCGGCGACCCATGGCTTTGGCATCCCCGACTACCTGAACGGCATCCGCGGTTCGCTTGACGACTACACTTGGGATCAGCTGCAGGAGATCTCGCTCAAGATTAAGGCCGCCGAGACCCGTAGCGAGGCACGCGAGATTGCCAAGCGCTATCATCTGCTCGATGACAACGGGCATATCCCCTATCCGTGTACCAAGCGCGTGAAACTCACCAACGGGCTGGAGGTCGGCGCGCAGCTTGTGGGCATCCGTCACGATGAGCTTCTGGACGGGACGGGCAAGGCCGGACTGACGTTTATGTTCGACGCGGGTATTGCCGAGCGCAACGCTGCGTCTGAACCGCCGAGCGCCGGCTGGGCAGATTGCGAGCTGCGGGAATGGCTCGACGGCGACGGCCTTAAGCTGCTGCCCAACAAGTTGCGCGCACTCATTAAAGGGGTCAAGAAGGTCTCGAACAATGTGGGCGCCGCCAACAGCGCATCGTGCCTGAGCGAGTTGCCCGCAACCCTTTGGCTGCCCGCCATGGTCGAGCTGTGCGGTACGCAACCGTCCGATTCGTTTGCCAAGGACTATCACTACCTGGCAGAAATCTACAACGGCGAGGGCAAGGAGTATCAGCTCTTCCGCGAGCTCAAGGTGAGCCCGTATTCCACGAACGAGACGATGGTCCGCCAGTGGAAGGGCAAGGACACCTGCTGGTGGGAGCGCACGGTGAGCCCCGACTCATCGGAGACCGAAGGCACGCTCTACATAAACCGTGTGGGCCACGACGGCGACGTCTTTACGTACGCAACGCCTGCGGAAAAGCCAAACAAGCTAACCTGTGTGATTCCCGGGTTCTGTATCTAGGCGGCGGGCGTCTTGCCGTGACGGGACCCCTCCCCGGCAGTTGTCTCGATTTGTAACACTAGCTCGGCAGATACAGGTCTAGATGCTACAGAACGAGACAAACCCCAATCCCGCGAGACAACATCTCAATCTGTAACAGTAAGGGGTCAAAAACCTCTCTAGATGTTACAGATCAAGACATTTGAGTTGGCCGCGGACGGTCTGTCTCGATCTGTAACAGTAAGGGGTCATATTTCCCGCCAGATGTTACAGATTGAGACATTGAGTTTATTGCTGAAGGTTCGTCTCGATCTGTAACATCTGGAATCCAAAAACCGGTCTAACTGTTACAGATGGAGACAAACTCAAACCTCTCAAAACAAAATCTCAATCTGTAACAGTTAGAGGTCATTTTCCCCGCTAGATGTTACAGATCGAGATATTGATTTGCCGCCGGAGAGTTTGTCTCATTCTGTAACAGCAGCTCGGCAAAAACTGGGCTAGATGTTACAGATTGAGACGAAGGGCGGGGATGGTGCACCAACCCGGCAGCCACCCTCATCTGTAGCGAAATGTCATACATTTCTTTCTGTACTGGACACCCCCAGGGGGTATGGGTGTATAGTATCGGCAGGTTAACATTTCCGACACTACGTCACAGAAAGGAGAAGCCATGGCTCAAGATAAGTTCGACGTGGGCGGCATGACATGCGCCGCCTGCCAGGCGCATGTGGATCGCGCCGTGAGCAAACTCGACGGCGTCCAAAGCGTCGCGGTCAATCTGCTCGCCGGCTCTATGCTGGTGGACTACGACCCTGCGCAGGTCTCCCCCGACGACATCTGCACCGCTGTCGACCGCGCGGGCTACTCGGCCTCACCCATCAGCACGGGCACCGACGCTGTCCAAAGCGGAAGTGCGCAAGCCAGGTCCGACGCCGCCCATATGGAGTCACCGACCAAAAAGTTGGAGGCCGCCGCCTCTGCCATGCGCACTCGCCTCATCGTCTCGATCGTATTCCTCATCCCACTGTTCTACATAGGCATGGGGCACATGCTCGGCTGGCCGCTGCCCGGCATCTTCACCGACCACACCCACAGCATGACGCTCGCGCTCACCGAGCTCGTCCTGCTCATTCCCATCGTCTACGTCAACGACGCGTACTTTATCAACGGGTTTAAATCGCTCGCGCACGGCGCGCCCACCATGGACGCCCTTATTGCCGTGGGCGCCACCGCCTCCATCGCCTGGTCGCTCTACGCCATGTTCATCATGGCCGACCAGCTAGCCGCAGGTCAGGTGCACGAGGCCATGATGACGAGCATGGACAACCTGTATTTTGAGAGCGCTGGCACCATCCTGTCGCTCGTCACCGTGGGCAAATACCTCGAGACGCGCAGCAAGTCCAAGACCGGCGGCGCTATCGAGGCGCTCATCGACTTAGCACCCAAGACCGCGACCGTCGTGGCAGAGGACGGCAGCGAGGCCACCGTCGACGTCGATGCCATTCTGCCCGGCCAGGTGCTGCGTGTGCGCCCCGGCGAGTCCATCCCTGTCGATGGCGTGGTGCTCGAGGGCAGCTCGGCCGTGGACGAGAGCGCGCTCACCGGCGAGTCCATCCCCGTGGAAAAGACCGCCGGCGACACCGTCAACGCCGCCACTGTCAACCGCACCGGCTCGTTTGCCTTCCGTGCCACACGCGTGGGCGCCGACACGTCGCTCGCCAAGATTATCCAGCTCGTCGAGGACGCCAACGCCACCAAGGCGCCCATCGCCCGCATGGCCGACAAGGTCGCCGGCGTGTTCGTGCCCGTGGTATTCGTGATCTCGGCCATGACCTTCGTGGCGTGGATGGCACTGACCGGTAGCGTGAACGAAGCGCTCACCTCCGCCGTCGCTGTGCTGGTGATCAGCTGTCCGTGCGCATTGGGTCTGGCCACGCCCGTCGCTATTATGGTCGGCACCGGCAAGGGCGCCGAGATGGGCATTCTGTTCAAGAGCGCCGAGGCGCTGGAGAATCTGCGCAGCGTGGGCACCGTGGTGTTCGATAAGACGGGAACGGTCACTCGCGGCAAGCCTGCCGTGACCGATATCGTGGTAGCCACGCGCGCCGACGGATCGCCCGCCATGAGCGAAAAGGCGCTACTCAAGCTGGCCGCCGCGCTGGAGCGCTCAAGCGAACACCCGCTGGCCGAGGCGATTATGGCCGAGTGCGAGACGCGAGGGATTGTCGCGCGCGCCGTCGAGGACTTTGCCGCCGTGCCCGGGCGAGGCGTTACGGCGCGCGAGGGGCAAAACGCCATTGCCGCCGGCAATATGCGCCTGATGAACGAGCTGGGCGCGAAGGTGCCCGCGGGTCTTGCCGAACAGTTCGCCGCCGAGGGCAAGACGCCGCTGTTCTTTGCCAAGAACGGCGAGCTCGCCGGCACCATTGCCGTGGCTGACGAGGTCAAGGAAACGAGTGCCGGAGCCATCGCCGCACTGCGCTCGCTTGGCGTCGACGTGCGCATGCTCACCGGCGACAACCGAGTCACCGCCGAAGCAATCGCCCGCCGCGTGGGGCTGAGCAGCGAACAGGTCATCGCCGACGTCCTCCCCGCCGACAAGGAGCACCACGTACGCGAGCTGCAGGATGCGGGCAGCAAGGTCGCCATGGTGGGCGACGGTATCAATGACTCCCCCGCCCTGGCGCGCGCCGACGTGGGCCTTGCTATCGGCACCGGCGCCGACATCGCCAAGGAGGGGGCAGATGTGGTGCTCATGCGCAGCGATCTCATGGACGTCGCCCGCGCCATCGAACTTTCGCGCGCCACGATTCGCAACATCAAGCAAGACCTGTTCTGGGCGCTGTTCTACAACGGCATCGGCATTCCGCTGGCGGCGGGCGTATTTTTCCCGCTCACCGGATGGCAGCTCTCGCCGATGTTTGGCGCCGCAGCGATGAGCCTGTCGAGCGTCTGCGTCGTGTCCAATGCCCTGCGCTTAAAATCCTTTATGCCTAAAGTGGCAAAATAGGATCACTATTACGTTCATTTAGAACGGGTTTTCCAGGTACCTGAGATTGACCTGAAAGAGGAGCGACGCGTACTTTGGTACGCGAGCGACGGTTTGAAGGTCAAGGTCGGGTGCCTGGGAAAGCCGACACAACAGAGAGGAATACCCATGCGTTACACGATCAAGACTTCCGGCCTCATGTGCGGCCATTGCGATGCCACCGTCGAGACCGCGCTGCTCAACGTGGTCGGCGTGACCGATGCCGACGCCGATCACGAGACCCAGACTGTCCAGGTGGAGTGCACCGACACCGTGACCGCCGAGCAGCTCGCCGCCGCCGTCGAGGGAGCGGGCGAGAAGTTCCACGCCCTGTCCGTGACCGCCGCGTAGCAGCTGCCGCACCAACAGGCACCACTGCCGGCTGACATAGCCGCTCAGCAACCGCCACTCAACCAACCCTTCAGAAGTTGCGGTGAAATAGTTCCTGTTTTAGCGCTTCAAGCCTGCAAACAAGAACTATTTCACCGCAACTGACGGGGGCATCCGGAAGATCGACCAGAAACGAGGACCCGACATGATGGCAGACCATAAATCGGTGACCCGCATGCTCAAGACGGCACGCGGTCAGATCGACGGCATCCTGCGGATGGTCGAGGAGGACCGCTACTGCGTCGATATCTCCACGCAGCTCATGGCCACACAGGCGCTCCTCGCGCGCATTAACGCCGACGTGCTCAAGGCGCATATCGAGGGCTGCGTGACTTCGGCAATCGAATCGGGCGACGAAGACCTCAAAGCCGCCAAACTCGCCGAAATCGAACGCGTCGTCGACAAACTCTCCAAGTAATTGGGGCATTGGGGACAGGTACGTTTGCACCGTCTTGGTATTCCGGGGACAGGTATGTTTGCACCACATTGGTGCAGATTAACCTGTCCCCCTTGCTCTAAATCGGGTATAAAGGCGTGCAGCATATCGAACGAAAGGCAATTTGCATGAATGACTTTATGAAGGGTCGCAATGGTGCCGATGAACTCACCATCGTGATGGGTTTTGCCGGCATCGTCATCGCGATGATCGGATCGATAGCCCGCATCCAGTGGCTCAGCTGGATTGCCATCGCCGTAATCGTGATTGGCGTGCTGCGCGGCCTGTCCAAAAATATCGACGCACGTCACAACGAGAACGAGGCCTTTGTCGCCGCGACTGCAAACGTCCCCTGCCTGGGCAAATTCGTCGCCAGCTTGGGCGGCGGAACCGCAGCGGCCAGCACCTCACGCGCGGCCGGCACCAGTAAGGAAGACTTTGAGCGTGCCAAGCGCACGGCCAAGAAGATGTGGAAGGGCCGCAAGACCACGGCCTATCTCAAGTGCCCCAACTGCGGCCAGATGCTCTCCGTCCCCAAGGGCAAGGGCAAGATCCGCGTCACCTGCCCCAAGTGCCACGCCAAGATGGAGACGCGCTCCTAGCCGCCATACCATAGGACAAATAAAAGCCGAGGCCTCGCGCTGAGACCTCGGCTTTTTGTATGCGACAACGGAGCTGTCCCTTTGTCACACCTATGCTACGCCGTCGCGGGCCAGCTCCTCAGCCAGAGCTTCGGCTGGCATGGCCATAATCGCGTCGAGCTCGGCATCCACCTCGGGGATGCGCTTCACCTTGAGTTTGCACACCAGATCGCCGCGACACATCACGTGCATCGGCTCACGCAGAGCGCACAGGTCATCGAGCGGGTTCTCGCGCGTCACCAAGATATCGGCGGCCTTGCCGCACTCGATCGTGCCAGTCTCGCCGTCCAGCCCCAGCAGCTCGGCGTTGACTTGCGTAGCCGTATGCAGTGCGAAGGCGTTGCTCACGCCGACATACTTGGCAAAATAGGCCACCTCACGCCACATGTCGTACTGCGTCACGAACGGGCAGCTCGAGTCCGTACCCAGGCCCACCTTAACGCCAGCTTCCAGTGCGGCACGGGCGCTCTCGATAATGCCCGAGCACACGATATCGCCGTTCTTCTTTTGCGTATCGGTCGAATGGGTCTTTTTCGGGTCGAGCAATACAAACGGCAGCGCCGGGCTGATAGTGCAGGTAACACTGGGCGCACGCCCCTCGAGTTGCGTGCCCGCGGCGCCACGGTACAGCTCCAGAATCTCGGGCGTCAACGGAGCGCCGTGCTCAATCGTGTCAACGCCGGCCTCAAGCGCGGCCTTCACGCCCTCGGTACTCTCGACATGGGCCATAACCGGCAGACTCACCTCGTGCGCAGCCTTGCACGCCGCCGCGGCAACCTCGACCGGCATGCGCAGCACGCCCGGCTCGCCCACCTCGGTAGCGTCGAACACGCCGCCCGTCACGAACAGCTTAATGACGTCGGCACCACGCGCATACAGGTCGCGCACCTGTTCGGCTGCCTCGGCGGGACTGTTGGCCACCTGGGCGAACAAGCCCGCACCATGGCCGCCCGGCACCGTGACGCCCGTTCCCGGCGCCACCAGGCGAGGACCTTGATACTTGCCGGCATCGATAGCATCGCGCACGGCCAGATCGGCAAACAGCGGATCGCCCGCGCCGCGCACCGTGGTCACGCCACTTGCCAGTTGTTGTTGGGCGCTGCCCTTAAGAATATGGCGCACGATGGCGCGCCCCACGGGATTATCGAGCTTCTTCATCAGCGCGCCCGCATCGCCGGCCGAGACAGGCTTGCCCGAGCCGCACAGGTGCACGTGCATATTGATGAGACCGGGCATGAGATACGCACCGCCCAGGTCGATAACCTCGGCACCCGCGGGCGCCTGCGCCACAGCACTCGGCCCCATCCAGGTGATGACGCCGCGCTCAACAGTCACGGCCATATCGGGTTGCGGCTCCATATGCTCCGAGCCATCCAGAATGGTCGCATTGATAAACAACGTGGAACGATCGGCAGACGCCATATCGAGCTCCTCCCTCACGATTAACTTGAACATTTGTCCATTATCACCTAGTCCCGCTGGATTGCTGCAGACGCATCGGTTAACGGAGGGAAGAGGGGATGTGGGAGACGGAATATGCTGCAGTCCCACCCCACCGACAACAGGGAAATGTCTCGATCTGTAACAGGTACAGGGTTATTGGGCCCCTTGATGTTACAGATCGAGACATTCGGTCAACGTTTCACCGGCTTGTCTCGATCTGTAACAATTACGAGCTCAAATAACCTCTAAACGTTACAGATTGAGACAAAACCTCTCAGCGCCCATACCACTGACGTCTCCACTCCTCAGCCAAATCGGGCCGTCGCGGAATACCCGCCAGCCTCATCTTCTCAACCAGCTTCCCCGGATTCTTGAGCTCATCAAACGTAAACCGAAGCACCTTGTGCCCGAGCATTGTCAGATGGGACTCCCGTTGACGTTCTGCCACGAATGGGTCGACCGACTCCCGGCCCTCGCCGTTCTGCAAGGTGTACTTCACCTTTCCGTCGAGCTCGCCGATGACACACGTCCCGTCCTCGAGCTGCCAAAAATAGTCGACGCGAAATACCTGGCTCGGATCGAGCGGGTCGCGAAACTCCACCTGCAGCTCCGGAACCGGAAAGTCGTACGCAATAAAGAACGCTCGGAACCGAGACTCGCCGCCGTTTTCGGACAGCCCGTCCGCATACGACGCAATCACCTGTGCTCTGCGATGCCCGTGCTTGCCTTCACAATCTATACGAAGCCGCTCACAAAAGTCATCGCGCGATACGCCTTTCGCCCGCAGTGCAGAATCGGCAATCGCCAATCCGTAGGAGAACGGCGCACGCAGCAAGCAATCCTCCACCGTGCGCCAAAACGACGTCACCTGCACGCCGTCGACTTGTTCAAGTACACCCGCCGCCTGCGGACGCAACAGCCGACACCCTGCACTCAGCGGCACCGAGCAACCCGTCTTAACAAGATATCGTGGCCCAAGCAGATCATTCGGCACCTCCAAACCCCACAAAAGCGCCGCGTCATAGCCCCAAAACGCCCAATCGGGATGAAATTCCGCAAGCCCTTTGATAGTCCTCAGTGCTCGCTCCGTCAGCGTCAATGCATCCCAATCATGCTTAAAACAGAACAGGTACGGCTCGGGCTCCGCAATATCGTCGGTTCCAACATGGCGTCGCAACCACATGAGCTCGGTATTGTCATGCGTTGCGAGCAGCGTACCTTGCTCGGTCGCCTCCGTGAGCCGCGCGAGCATCCTGTTCCGCGCCAACGTGTTGCGAGTCGCATGTTTGTGTTTGAGAACGGTATTAGACACTTTCATCACCACCACGTCAGACAAATGGACCATCGTCACCGTTGCCTCCGCTGACAAATGTCTTGATCTGTAACAGGAAGACCGATTTTTGGCCGCTAGATGTTACAGATCGAGATCTTTCGACACCGCGTCCAACCTTTGTCTCAATTTGTAACAGGTAGGTCGAGTTTTGGCCTGTAGATGTTACAGATTGAGACATTCCCCCAACCAGGTGCCAAACGTCTCGATCTGTAACAGTTAGACGTTCTCCAGGGCCCTAAACGTTACAGATTTAGACAAATCAGCAGCGCCCAAGCATTCGTCTCGATCTGTAACAGGTAGACCGGTTTTTTGTCCCTAAACGTTACAGATCGAGACAAATAGACACGCGGCGGCGCTGCGACAGCCCATCCCTTACTCCCACTCCTGCTCGTAGATGTTGAGCGACTTTACGTACCGCCCCTGGGCGCCCATGATGTCGCGGACCAGACGCAAGAAGAAACTGATGCACGAGGTGTCAAAGCCATCCTGCAGGTCCTCCGGATGCACCGCACCAGGCCCATCGACCGCCGTGTCACTCAGGCGTGCGATGTCATACAGATAGAGTTGTCCCGCCGTCAGCCAGACATCGTCGACGCAGGCGAGGCGCACCGCAATCGCTCCGTCGCTCCAATGCTCCTTTTGCACGATATGCGGATCGTAGACGTCAAAGCGACGGTCGGTGCGTGTGTCCTTCAGCGCGACCATACCAGTCGCAGGATCCTTGTCCAAAATGCCAAAGCGCGAGAAATACTGCGTGTCGCATACCTGCTCGAGCCGCTTGAGCGAGGCAGGCGAAAGCGATGCCGGCGGCTCATCAACATACAGCTCGAGCAGCGTCTTGCCATGGCGATAGGGGCGCTCGAAGAGCAGCCAATCGGTAAATGCCATGTTGTAGGCCATGATTTCGTTTTGGGAAGGCTCGGTGCAATAGCCGAGCCACGGGTCGACAATGATCTCGAACTGCTCGCGCGCCGGCTCCAAAAACTGAAACTTCCGCAGCATCCAAAAATGGGCCATGTCGGCAATATCGTTGCCAACGGCTTCGGCCAGATGCGCTCGGTCTAAAACGTGGTCAGTCACGGCATCCTCCTCAAACTGATGAACCTCAATTTGAGCTTACGAGGAGGGTGGGCAGCCACTGTCAGCACGGACAAAATAGGCCTCCGGCTGCAAACCAACTGCTGACCAAACACTTGACGGGATGCTTGACCGAAAATGCGCACCGCAATAAAACCGCAGGTAAACATAGACGGCCAACCCGCCCTTTTGAGCCATATGCCCACAGCCACCACAGAAACAACAGGTGACCACAGCTCAAAAAGACGCCGAATGGACACTCGCGCGTCGACAAACGAACAAATCGGTCGCAAACCCGCAAGAAGTGTCCCCGAATGCCGACCCAAAAGGAACGTCCCCAGCATGCCGGCACTTGGGGACGTTCCTTATGTGCCGGCAGTTGGGGACAGCCCTTGACGATTCAATTGTGAACAGCCGCCTTACAGCTCCAGCGCCTCGGCGACTTCGGCAGCGCAGGCCAGGGCGTCGGCCATGGCGCTTACCACGAGCGAACTGCCATTGTGAGCGTCACCGGCAACATACACCGGCACGGCATCCGCGGAGACGCCGTCGACACGTGCCGCAAGATGCGAGCCCTCGGCGGCCATCACAGGCAGCGGACGACCAGCGGTGGCAACAGGCACGCCTACCGCATCGAACACGCCATGCTCAGGACCCGTAAAGCCGCAGGCGATCAGCACCAGCTGCGCCGGCACCTCGTACTCGGAGCCCGCAATGCGTTCAGGCTTGCCGGCCGACCAATCTAGGTCGGCCACGCGCAGGCCCGCGGCAGTGCCCTTCTTATCCAGCAGTACCTCGAGCGTATCCACGCCCCAAGCGCGCATCTCGCCGCCCATGGCAGCGATGGCCTCCTGCTGGCCGTAGTCGGTCTTCTTAACGTTTGGCCACTGCGGCCAGGGGTTGCTCGCCGCGCGCGCATCAGGCGCCGCCGGCAAGAACTCAAACTGGCGCACGCTGCGCGCACCCTGACGTACCGCGGTGCCCACGCAGTCGTTACCGGTATCGCCGCCGCCAATGACCACGACATCCAAGCCGCGTGCATCGATGGCAGGCTCGCCGCCATCGAGCACCGAGACGGTCGAAGCCGTCAGATAGTCCACGGCATACACCACGCCGGGGGCGTCAATGTTCGCAGCCGAAAGCCCGCGCGGGGCACGGGCACCAGCAGCCACCACGACAGCGTCAAAGTCATCGAGCTTGGCCGCCACCGCAGGGTCCGTCACGTCGGCACTCAGCTCAAACACAATGCCCAACTCGCGCATGAGCGCCACGCGACGCTCGACCACGGACTTCTCGAGCTTCATGTTGGGAATGCCGTACATGAGCAGGCCGCCCGGGCGGTCGTCACGCTCAAACACCGTCACGCGGGCACCGCGACGCGCAAGCTCCCATGCTGCCACCAGACCAGCGGGACCGGAGCCCACCACGGCAACCGTGGGTGCGCCCTCCCCTGCCGGCTCAAAGCGGCGCGGACCGCCGTTGGCCCACTCATGGTCGCTGATCGCGCGCTCGTTGTCGTGAATCGTCGTGGGCTGGCCGTCGACCGAGCCCAGGTTACACGCGGCCTCGCACAGCGCCGGGCACACGCGGCTCGTGAACTCGGGCATAGGCGAGGTGAGTGACAGACGCTCGGCAGCCTCGTCCCAGCGGCCGCGATACACTAGCTCGTTCCACTCGGGAATCAGATTGTGCAGCGGGCAGCCGCTCAGGCGTGCCTTGCCAAAGCTCGCGCCCATCTGGCAAAACGCCACGCCGCACATCATGCAGCGGCTCGCCTGGGCACGGCGCGCATCGTCGTCGAGCTCCACGTACAGCGGATCGAAATCGCGGCTGCGCTCCTCCACGGGGCGCAGCTCGTGGGTCACGCGATCGATATCAAGAAAAGCACCGGGCTTACCCATGGCACTTACGCCTCCTTCTTGGTCGAAGCAACAGAGCTGGCGGTGGCGGGCGCAGCGCCAGCGACACCACCCGCCACATCAAAGCGAGCGACATCGGCGGCGTCGGCGCGACCGGTCACAATGTCAAACGCCAGCTCCTCTGCCTGCGCATGCGTCTTGCCGGCAGCCTCGGCGGCGGCGACAATCGCCAGCACGCGCTCGTACTCGGTTGGAATGACCTTCACAAAGTGCTTGCTCATCGTCTCAAAGCTGTAGAGCAGCTTAATGCCGCGCGGGCTCTGCGTCGCGTCCACGTGCTCCTGGACGAGCGCACGAATCTGCGCCAGCTCACCGGCCGTCGGGGCTTTAAGCTCAACACTCTCGTGGTTCACACGGGCATCGAGCGTGCCGTACTGGTCAAAGACGTAAGCCACGCCACCCGTCATGCCGGCGGCGAAGTTCTGCCCGACCTCGCCCAGGATGAGCGCCAGACCTCCCGTCATGTACTCGCAGCCATGGTTGCCGCAGCCCTCGACCACCACCGTGGCACCGGAGTTGCGTACGCCAAAGCGCTGGCCGGCCAGGCCGTTAATGAAGCCGCGGCCACTCGTAGCGCCAAAGAACGCAACGTTGCCCACGATGATGTTCTCGTCGAACTTGTAGGTCGCATGCGGGTTGGGGCGCACCGACACCTCGCCGCCCGAAAGGCCCTTGCCAAAGTAGTCGTTGGCGTCGCCGCACACGTTGAGCGTAATGCCGCGCGGCAGGAAGGCGCCAAAGCTCTGACCGGCCGAACCATCGCAATCGATGGTGATGGAGCCGGCGGGCAGGCCCTCGGGATGCGCCTTGGTCACCGCGTTGCCCAAGATGGTGCCCACGCAGCGGTTGACGTTGGCGATATCGGCGCGGAAGCGAATCGGACGCAGGTGCGCACGGGCATCGGCCGTATAGGGCACAAACAACGTGGAGTCGAGCGTCTTTTCGAGCTCGCTGTCCGCAGCCATCTGGGGCAGGAAGTGACGGCCGTCGGCACCCGGGATGTGGGCACCAAACTCACAGGTCGCGCTCGCCAGCACGGGCGACAGATCCAGCAGGTTAGCCTTGCGGTTGCCCGGGACCTCAATCTGGCGCAGGCACTCGGGATGGCCGACCATCTCGTCGACGGTGCGGAAGCCCAGGCTCGCCATGACCTCGCGCAGCTGCTCGGCAACAAAGAGCATAAAATGCTCGACGTGCTCTGGCTTGCCGCGGAAGCCGCGACGCAGGCGGCAGTTTTGCGTAGCGATGCCGGCCGGGCAGGTATCCTGCTGGCAGTCGCGCTGCATGAGGCAGCCCATGGAGATGAGCGGCATGGTCGCAAAGCCAAACTCCTCGGCACCCAACAGGCAGGCAACGGCGACATCGGTACCGTCCATGAGCTTGCCGTCGGCCTCGAGCACCACGCGCGAGCGCAGGCCGTTTTGCAGCAACGTCTGTTGAGCCTCGGCAAGGCCAAGCTCCAGCGGCAGACCGGCGTGCCAGATCGAATCGCGCGCCGCAGCACCGGAGCCGCCGTTGTGGCCGCTGATCAAGATCTTGTCGGCGGCACCCTTGGCCACACCGGTGGCGATGGTGCCGACGCCGGCCTCGCTGACCAGCTTGACCGACACGCGTGCGCCGGGGTTGGCGTTCTTAAGATCGAAGATAAGCTCCGCCAGGTCCTCGATGGAGTAGATGTCGTGGTGCGGCGGAGGCGAGATCAGGCCGATGCCGGGCGTGGACTGACGGACCTCGGCAATCCAGGGGTAGACCTTCTTGCCGGGCAGGTGGCCACCCTCGCCAGGCTTGGCGCCCTGGGCCATCTTGATCTGAATCTCGAAGGCGCTGCACAGGTAGCGGCTCGTCACGCCAAAGCGCGCGCTTGCCACCTGCTTGATGGCGGAGTTCTTGGAGTCACCGTTAGCCAGCGGGGTCTCGCGGCGCGGATCCTCGCCGCCCTCGCCGGAGTTGGAACGGCCGTGCAAGCGGTTCATGGCGATGGCCATGCACTCGTGTGCCTCTTTGCTGATGGAACCGTACGACATGGCGCCGGTGTTAAAGCGGCGGACGATGTTGAGCGCGGGCTCCACCTCGTCGAGCGAAACCGGCGTGCGACCGTTGGCATTAAAGTCCAGCAGGTCACGCAGGCGCACGGCACGGCCGGTGCGGTGCAGGCGGGCGCTGTACTCCTTAAAGGTGTCGTAGCTGTCCTCGCGGCAGGCGGTCTGCAGCAGGTAGACGGTCTGCGGGTCGATAAGGTGATCCTCGCCGCCGAGCGGGCGCCACTTGGTCAGACCCAGCGTGGGCAGCTGATCGGGAGCCGGGCTCTTAAGGATAGCGAGCGCGGCGTCGTAGCGCTCATTCTGCTCGCGCTCGACGTCCTCGACACCCATACCGCCCACACGGCTCAACGTGCCGGCGAAGTACGCGTTGACGAACTCCGGAGTGAAGCCCACGGCCTCGAAGATCTGCGCCGAATGGTAGCTCTGCACCGTGGAGATGCCCATCTTGGACATGATGGAAACGATGCCGGCGGTCGCAGCCTTGTTGTAGTTGGCGATGCCCTGCTCGGCCGTCACGTCCAGGTCGCCGCGTGCCGCCAGATCGCGGATGCACGCATGTGCGTTGTACGGATAGATGCCGCTCGCGGAGTAGCCCACCAGTGCAGCAAAGTCGTGCGGGGACACGGCGTCGCCGCACTCCACCACGATGTCGGCAAAGGTACGCACGCCGGCGCGAATCAGGTGGTTGTGCACGCAGCCCACGGCGAGCAGCGACGGTACGGGCACCTCGCCCGCAGCGGCACGATCGCTCAACACCACGATGTTCACGCCGTCGCAGACCGCAGCCTCAACGTCCTCTGCAAGCTGCTTGAGCGCAGCCTGCAGCGCACCCTCGCCGGCATCGCGGCGGTAGACGGCACGGAAACGGCGGGTCTTAAAGCCCACGCGGTCGATGGCGCAAATGCGGTCGAACTCCTCCTCGCTCAGCAGCGGACGCTCCAGGCGCACCAGCTGGCAGGCCGTACGGGAGTCCTCGAGCAGGTTGCCGTGGTTGCCCAGGTAGAGCGTGGTCGAGGTGACCATATGCTCGCGAAGAGCGTCGATCGGCGGGTTCGTGACCTGAGCGAACAGCTGATAGAAGTAGTCGAAGAACGAGCGCGTCTTCTTGGACAGGCAGGCCAGCGGCGCATCGATACCCATCGAGGCGAGCGGCGCCTTGCCCTGCTGGGCCATGGGACGCACGACTTCGTCAACATCATCCCAGTGATACCCGAGCTTGGCCATGCGCACGGCGGCGGGCACCTCGTCGTCCTCGGCGGGTGTTGCCGCAACGGGCTCATCGAGCGCGTCAACGGTCAGCGTCTCCTCGGCAATCCAATCACGGTAGGGCTTTTCCTTGGCATAGCGGGCGCGCAGCTCGTCGTTGTAGATCACGCGGCCGCGGGCAAAATCGACCTCGAGCATCTGGCCCGGCCCCAGACAGCCGCTCGTCAGGATGTTCTCGGGGCTCACCTCGATGGTGCCCACCTCGCTTGCCAGCATAAAGCGACCGTCGCGCGTCACATAGTAGCGGGCGGGACGCAGGCCGTTACGGTCGAGGGCGGCACCCAGCGTGCGACCGTCGGTAAAGGCGATGGCCGCCGGGCCATCCCACGGCTCCATGAGCATGGACTGGTAGGCGTCGTAGGCGCGGCGTTCCTCGCTCAGATTGTCGTTGTGGTCCCACGGCTCGGGCAGCAGCATGGACGCGGCACGTGTAAGCGGGCGACCGTTCATGACCAAAAACTCAAGCACATTGTCCAGAATCGCGGAGTCGGAGCCCTCGCGGTTGATGATGGGCATCACGCGCTCAAGATCGTGCTGCAGCACGGGGCTGTACAGGTTGGGTTCGCGGGCGCGAATCCAGTTGACGTTGCCCTTGAGGGTGTTGATCTCGCCGTTGTGGATGATAAAGCGGTTGGGGTGCGCGCGTTCCCAGCTGGGCGTGGTGTTGGTGGAGTAGCGCGAGTGGACGAGCGCCACGGCCGTCTTGACGGCGGCGTCGTTGAGATCGATGAAGAAGCGGCGCATCTGCGTGGCGACCAGCATGCCCTTGTACACGATGGTGCGCGAGCTCATGGAGCATACATAGAAGATTTTGTCGCGCAGGGCAAACTCAGCGTCGGCCTTCTTCTCGATGGTGCGGCGGCACACGTACAGGCGGCGCTCGAAGGCATCGCCGGCGGGCGTGTCGTCCGGACGGCCCAGGAAGGCCTGCAGGATAGTGGGCATACAGGCGCGGGCCGTCTCGCCCAGGTCGTGCGGGTCAACCGGCACCTCGCGCCAAAAGAGCAGCGGCACGCCGGCCTCGGCGCAGCCCTCCTCAAACACGCGGCGGGCATCCTCTACGCCCTTCTCGTCCTGCGGGAAGAACAGCATGGCCACGCCATAGTCGCCCTCTGCCGGCAGAATCTGGCCACACTTTTGAGCCTCTTTACGGAAAAAGTGATGCGGAACCTGGAACAGGATACCAGCGCCGTCGCCGGTATTCTTCTCGAGTCCCGTACCGCCGCGGTGCTCCAAGTTGACCAGAATGGACAGCGCATCGTCCAGAATCTGGTGATGGCGCTCGCCGTTGATATCGGCAAGCGCGCCGATGCCACATGCATCGTGGTCGAATTCGGGGCGATAAAGGCCCTGCTGCTGAGCGGAATCTGCCTGCATCGCGATCCTCCCCTAGATATTTAGACAGTCAGTTGAATAGGCATACTAGGTGCATCGCCGGCCCGTTGTGTTTCCCGCCCGTTTCGAAACAATCGCGTAACGCACACCCTACGAGTGGGTGCCACCGACCTCAAGGGCGACAACAAGGACCCCATGTTCGGCCCGTAAGCTCGCCGTTTCAAACATCTCAATCTGTAACACGAAGGGCCGGTTTTGGCGGCCAGCTGTTGCAGATCGAGATTTTCCATAGGACCATTTCTTCCTGTCTTGATCTGTAACACCTAGACCCAATTTCCATCCCTAGTTGTTACAGATCAAGACATTTCGGCAACTCCCTTTCACCATCCTATTCAAATACAATAATTTTGTTAGTCGCGGTTAACTTTTAAGCCTAAAACGGGTATCCTTTGCGACGTCAAACAAACGGCACGCAGGAGCTCACCATGCTCAACCATCTCAAACATCATTTTGGCTCCCGGCGCACCGGTGGTCACGGAGGCCTAGACATTGCGCGGCATATCGGCCCCGGGCTGCTCGTGACCGTCGGTTTTATCGACCCGGGCAACTGGGCCTCCAATATGGCCGCGGGCTCGCAGTTTGGCTACGCGCTGCTGTGGATCGTCACGCTGTCCACGATTATGCTCATTGTGCTGCAGCACAACGCGGCGCACCTGGGTATCGCCACGGGCACCTGTCTTGCCGAGGCCACGACGCGCTACCTTCCCCGCTTCGTTGGACGCACGGTACTCGCCAGTGCCTATCTCGCGACTATCGCCACCGCCATGGCCGAAGTCCTGGGTGGCGCGATTGCCCTTCAAATGCTCTTTGGACTGCCCGTGCGCGCGGGCTGTGTCATCGTGGCGGCAGTATCGATGGCGATGCTCATGACGAGCTCCTATAAGCGCGCCGAGCGATGGATCATCGCCTTCGTCGGCGTGGTAGGACTCTCGTTTTTGGCCGAGCTTGCGCTGGTCAAGGTCGACTGGCCGCAGGCCGCCGCAAGCTGGATCACACCCAGTATGCCCACCGGCTCGGCCGCGATTATCGTGAGTGTCCTGGGTGCGGTCGTTATGCCACACAACCTTTTTCTGCACTCCGAGGTCATCCAATCCATGCACTTCGAAGGCCAAGGCGAGCAGGTTATCGAAGAGCGTCTGCGCTACGAGCTCTTCGACACGCTCTTTTCGATGGGCGTGGGTTGGGCAATCAACTCGGCCATGGTCATCCTGGCCGCGACGACCTTCTTTGCGCACGGCATGGTCGTAGACGACCTCGCCGTCGCAGCGGCCACGCTCTCCCCCATCTTGGGCCCGGCAAGCTCGACCATCTTTGCCGTGGCGCTGCTGTTTGCGGGCCTCTCGAGTAGTGTGACGGCGGGCATGGCGGCGGGCACCATCACCGCGGGCATGTTCGACGAGGAATACGACATCCACGACCGACATTCCTCGATTGGGGTGGTGGCCTGTTTCGTCGGCGCAGTGACGGCGTGTCTAGTCGTCCCAAATCCTTTTGAAGGTCTCATCTGGAGTCAGGCACTGCTGTCGCTTCAGCTGCCGATTACGGTCTTTGTGCTCATACGACTCACCAGTTCACCCCGCGTCATGGGCAAATACGCCAACTCGCGCCCGCTCAACGCGCTGCTCGTAGGGATCGGCGTCATCGTGACGATTCTCGACATCGTGCTGCTAACGGGGATGTAATTGGGATGGCGTGACTGTCCAGATATAACATCTTAATCTGTAACACGTGAGACCGTTTTAAACCGTCAGATAAATCAAAAGGGTCCCGGCCGAGAATTCGACCGGGACCCTTGGACAGAGCTATGTTCGGCTTTCGCCGTGTGCCTGCGAGTTACTCCTCGACGAGCTCAAACTGATCGGGACCGACGCCGCACACCGGGCACACGTAGTCCTCGGGCAGCTCGGGCGTGTCGACCTCAACCTCGTAACCGCAAACGGTGCACACAAACTTATACGTCTTCTTCTCCTCAGCCATGATGTTCTCCTCTCGAACGTGACTGCTGGTGTACTTACTTATTAGTATATATTCTCAATAACATAATACAAGTATTTTTAGAACATTTCTAGCCTTGATACGACGAGGCTTTGGGCGGCGTCTTGCCCTTTAGCACCTTGTGATAGTAGTCGTACGTCAGCGGCGTCTCGTCGCTCAGGCGCTCGGCATCCTCGACCTCGCCAATAAACAGCAGATGCGTGCCCACATCCACAGTGTCGATCAAACGGCAGCTAAACAGGGCCGCCGCGTGCTCGGGCACATAGGGCATGCCCAGAGCCGTCTCGCGGGTCTCGTATTTGGCAAACTTGTCATAATCGCTGCTGGTGCGGAACCCAAAGTTACCGATGTAGAGCATGTCGGCGGTCTGATCGATCACGGTCAGCGCGAACGCTTTGGCCGATGCGATGACGCCCGAGGTGACATTGTCCTTGTTCACGGCAACCGAAATACGCGGCGGCATGGACGTCACCTGCACCGCAGTGTTGATGACGCAGCCGGCGCGCAGCCCATCTGCCGCGGCGCTCACCACGTACAGGCCACTCGGCATGGTAAAGAACGCAGTTTTGTCCATAACGATCACTCCCCTAGCTCGGGTTGGAACCTCATGAATGTATGTACCCACAAAAAAGGCGGCACCCATAACGGACGCCGCCTTTGAGACATATGTGTTAGAACAGTAAGAAAGATGAGACGCCCGCAGTTGCGGTGAAATAGGGACTGAATAGCCCCTCAAACAGGCAAAACAGTCCGTATCTCACCGCAACTTATATAGAGCGCCTACCGGTTGCGTTCCTTGAGGGCGCGGTCGATCTCGCGTTGGACATCACGCTTGGCCATGTCCTCGCGCTTGTCGTAGAGCTTCTTGCCGCGACCCAGACCCAGCAGCAGCTTTACGCGGCCGTCGGTATTAAAGTAGAGCTCCAACGGAACCAGCGCATAACCACGGTTGCGAAGTTTGCCGTCAAGAAAGTCGATCTCCTTGCGGTGCAGCAGCAGACGACGCCGACGGTCGGGATCGCGATTCCACACGCCACCATGGCTATAAGGGTGGATATGCAGTCCGACGAGCCAGCACTCGCCGCCACGAATCAGCGCAAAAGTGTCAGTGATCTGACAGGCGCGCTCGCGAATCGACTTGACCTCGGTGCCGCTCAGCTCAATACCGCACTCAAACGTCTCATCGATAAAGTACTCGTGATGTGCCGAGCGATTCTTGGAAATGAGTTTGCGCTCGCGCTTACTGGGCATCGCCGGCCTCCTTGGCGCCATCGGAACCCTTGCCCGTAGCTTCGCGCTTTGCCTTGCGCTCGGCATTGAGCTCGGCATCGCTCTCGCGCACCAGTTTAATAATCGCCGCGCAGGCCTCCTCGCCCACCAAGTCGCGAGCACGCACCGTCAGGCGCGTCGCCTCCTGCTTGTCGCCGTCGCTTGCAGCATCGGTCGCGCACATAATCAGGCAGATGGCAATCTCGGCCGAAGGCGAGGTCGGAACGCCTTGCAGGGCCAGTTCACCCATCACGTGCTCGTCGCTCTCATCGGCGGCATCCGGATAGGTGGTATGGATCTTGTTGAGCAGGCGCGTCGTATGCGCATCGTTGGGCGCCAGGCGCAGCGCCAGACGCGCGCAGCCCACGGCAGCCGAAACGTTCTCGGTCTCGGGCTCCAAGAAGTACTGACCTAGATTGGCGTAAGCGCGGGCGGCGCACTTGCCATCGCTTGCACGCTCCAGCACCGAGAACGAGAGCGATGCCCATTCCTGCTTGTCCTCGAGTGCGCGGAACAGCTCGGCCAAATCCAAGCGATAGTTGCAGTTCATGGGGTCCCAACGCACAGCCTGCATCAGGGCATTACGAGCGCTCACATAATCCTGCTGGCGAATGTAGGCAAACGCCATATCAGAGTACAGGCGGTCAAACGGCACCTCGACCTGCACGAGCTCGCGCGGATCCTTCTCCACGCGGCGATAGGCCAAGCGCTCAAACTTGCTATCGAAGCTAAAGTATTGGCGCTTCTCCTCCGTCTTGCACTCAGCGTCGATATACTCCTCGGCGAGCTCTACCAGACGCTCCAGCAGCGGCGTCGCCGTAGCCAGGTCGCCCTGCGCCAGATAGTTCTCGGCATACGTGATGTCTTGCAAGCTGATGGGCAGATCCATGGCTACTCCTCGATCTGAGCGAAACACGGCAGGCGCCGTATATACGGTCAATACACAAAACCCGGGTCTCTTACGAGGCCCGGGCGTTCAATTTTGGTAGCCCGTACCAGATTCGAACTGGTGATCTCCGCCTTGAGAGGGCGGCGTCCTAAACCGCTAGACGAACGGGCCATATGTAGCAAATGCAATGGCTGGGATGGAGGGAGTCGAACCCCCATTGACGGAACCAGAATCCGCTGTCCTGCCATTAGACGACATCCCAATGACTGCATCGCTGCGCTCGGCTGTGCCTTTGCGCAAGAAAGAAATATACGGGAAGTCTCGCCGTGACGCAAGCCCCAATTTTGACTTTTTTGAAATTCAGTCAAATTGGCCTTATTTAGTCCAACCCGTGAAGGACCTGTGAAGCCGACCGCTGTACACGAGGGGCAAAACGCCGCGAGCGGTAGCCGTCAACCGTTGGCAGATTCTACCGCGAAAACGATAGCACCAGGCAACACAATCGAAGTATCAATGATCGCGTAGATATCGAGGCGCCATGGACGAAGAGCTTGATTACCTATGGGAGACCCTGGGCCTCGAGATCACTGCTGACCTTTGGCCCGAACGGGACAAAATCCATCCCACACTGCGCCCCGCCATTACTGTGGTGCAGGCAAAATACCGCCGTGCATCCTTTTTGATCATGCGGATGTCATGGCACGCGGGACTCCCCGACCTTAAGCGAATCCAGGCAAGCCTCGTCGAGTTGTCCGGCATGCCGACCGTCATATCCGAGGCGCACCTGGAGCAGCGTCAGCGCGAGCGACTGCAACAGCAGCGGATTCCCTTTATCTGCCCTGGCGTTCAGGCATATCTGCCCTTTATGGACGAGGAGTACTGGAGCGGCAAGCCCAACAAGCACGTAAAGGTCTACGATCCGCACGAATGGGCACAGCTGGCGGACTGACTGGGGCAGGCCCGCCGGCGGAAAGTGCGTCCCAGATTTCAAGCTCAAACTGGTCCCCACTTTCCCGTTGAGCCCTCAACCGGAAACCGTGTCCCGCAATCGAAGCTCAGAATGGGACGTGCTTTCCGCAACCGGCCACTTTGGGAAAGTGCATCCCATTCTGGAAGCGAATTCCGGGATGCACTTTCCGCAGCCGCTACAGCAACGCCTCGGCCCAAGCCGCTTCCCTAAAGCCGGGAATCGCAAAGTCGTCGCCCACCAGCAGCGGACGCTTGACCAGCATGCCGTCGGTCGCCAGCAGCTCGTAGCACTCCCGATCCGTCATGCCCGCATCCAGACGCGCCTTCAGGCCCAGCTCTCGATATTTCATGCCCGACGAATTAAAGAAGCGCCGCACCGGCAGCCCCGAACGAGCAATCCAGGTCGCAAGCTCATCAGCCGTGGGATTGTCCAAAACGATATCGCGATCGATATACTCTACCCCATGTTCGTCCAGCCATGCCTTGGCCTTCTTACAGGTCGAGCACTTGGGATATCCAACAAACAGTACAGTCATGGGAATCCTCCGAATATAGATCGGCCAACGCAGGCACACGCCACACGAGGCGCCTTCGTATGATGGGCCAATTGTAGCCCGCGGGTCACACGTTAAACGAACCGTACCCCGAATCCGCGCTTGATAAACGGCAGCAGTTCCATTGCCTCGGGCGTGATATGGCCCGCAACGTTCATGCGCTCGTCACCGGGAAGATCGACCCGCGCAATCTCAAGCTCGCCTTCGTAGCGCCCATATCCGCTATTGCTCACAGCGATCGACCCCGCCTTTCGCGGCAGGCCGGCTCCGGCATCCGTCGGCACGGAATCCGGCTTAAGCTTCGTACGTGACTCCTGAGACCTAAAGATGAGGACACTCGAGTCGGGCCGATCGTGATGAATCTGCCCGCGCACATAGGCATAACCGGGCTCAAGCTCGCATTGCAGGTCCACGTATCCGGCGGAAACTTGAGCAAACTGCGCCCAGCCCGCATCGGAAAGATCGGGGTCGCCGACCAACACAATGTCGCAATCGGCGCCATGTGCAAGCTCAAGCATATTGAGAGCAACCTTTGACGCGCGACCGCGCTGCGCCTCGACCGTCGGCAGTCCCTCGAATACCGGCCCGCGAACGTTAGCATCACCCGGCACAAAAGCCATGATTTCGAATCCAAGCGCCGCAAGACGAAGATTCGTCCGAGCAACATCTTCAAGAGCTAAACCGGTATAAGGCTTGGGGTAAAAATTGTGGCAGGCGGCAAAACGAGTCACATCGGCGCCGGCTTCACGCCACGATGCGATTTCATCAGAACTCACCGTCGATGCATTGACCACAATGCGAAATACACCGGACAGCTCCGCGACCCGCTGGGCGCTAAAACCATAGTCCAAACGAAGGTATTCCAACCCCAAATCGCGCAGGTCCTCGATGCGCTCAAGTCCGAGCAAATCGCACGTGCGAGGCCCCACATCGGCAATGAGCGCAATGCCGTGGGCGGAAAGCAGCGACAGAACATGACGGACTTTATCTGCATACGCCGCTCCCCCATCCTCGGGAATATGCAGCGAGGTGAACGCATAGCGCGCACCCGCCGCGGCACCGCGCTCAATCGTCCGCTCAATATCCTGCAGAGGGCTGGAAAGATAAATCGAAATACCCGTCTTCACGCTTCAACGCTCCTTTAAAAAAGGCCGGCGGAGCAGTTAGCCCCGCCGGCACAACCATAGCATCAAGAAATCTGCCGCGCACCGCGAGCCCCGAGCAACACGGCTCGCGATATCAAACTACTCGCCAAAGAACTCGTTGATCTTCTGCTCGTCGACGCCAAAGAACCACGTCAGGACAAAGCCGGCGGCATAGGCAAGCAGCATAGCGGCAACGTAGCCGAGCTGCTGGCCAGGAACAACGATCAGTAGGCCAAACAGACCGGAAACGCCCTGAGAAACCGTGCCGATGTGAAGCAGCGCCGCGAGCGCGCCGCCAAATCCGGCACCCAGGCAGGCCGTCACAAACGGACGAACGAGCGGCAGCGTAACAGCATACATCAGAGGCTCGCCCACACCCAGGATTCCAACGGGAATGGACTCTGCGACGTACTTCTTGAGCTTGGCGTTCTTGGTCTTAAAGTACAGCGCCAAACCGGCACCGACCTGGCCGCCGCCAGCCATCATAAGGATGGGAAGCAGGTAATTGATACCCTTGGTAGCGCCGTCGGGATCGTTGAGCATAGCGTGGATCGGCGTGAGCGCCTGATGCAGGCCGACGGACACCAGCGGCAAGAAGCCTGCCGACAGGATATAGCCGCCCAGGACGCCCAGTTTCTCGAAGATAAAGGTCAAAACGCTAAAGATGGCAGTCGTCAGCCATGCGCCAACCGGCTGGATGACGAGCATCAGAGCAAAGGCGCCGATGATGAGCACCAGCAGCGGGGACAAGAACGTGTCGAGTGCGTTGGGCATAACCTTGCGAATCTGACGCTCCATCCAGGCAAAAAATGCACCAGCGATGAGAGCCGCGATCATGCCACCCGCCGCGGGGTTGTACTGCGCATTGGTGAGCGGCAGCAGAATGGCAGTGGCAGGATCAGCCGCGCCAGGCGCAAGCAGGGGCATGGCACTGTTGGCGATACACATCATGCCGGCGATGCCGCCCAGCGCAGCGGAGCCACCAAACTCACGTGCCGCGTTATAGCCCACCAAGATGGGCAGATAGGCAAACAGGGCCCAGCCCATGGAACGAATGCCCTGGTACCACCACTCGCCTGCAAGCGCGCCTGCCGTCGAGACGTTAATGACGTTGCAGATACCGTTGATGAGGCCAGCCGCAATGATGCCGGGAAGCAGGGCGACGAAGACATTGGAAATCTTCTTGAGGAAGGCCTGAACCGGCTTGGACTCGTACTTGGCTTTCTGCGCGGCCTTGTTTGTGGCCGCAGCGTCAACCACGCTCTCGTCGGCAACGCCTTTCGCAAGGCCGGTGAGCTTGGAGAACTCCTCGAGCACCTTATTCACCTTGCCCGGACCCAGCACGATCTGCATCGTGTCGTCCTCGACCAGGCCCATCACGCCGTCGAGCGCCTTAATACCCTCCGTGTCGACGTTGCCCGTGTCTTTGACGGTCACGCGCAGGCGCGTCATGCACGCCGCGTTTGCGAGCACGTTGTCTTTACCGCCCAAAAGGTCCAGCAGCTTTTGAGCCAGCTCTTTGTTCGTCATAACTCCTCCTTGTATTGGGTATCTCGTCTAGATGTCATATCAGCTCACGCCGTGCACCTATTGGACATCGGCATTGCTCTTCTCATGGCCACTCACCGCAGTACGGACATGGCCGTGCGCCCGTTCAAGAGCTACCGCAGCCTGCTCGGCATCGCAGTCCAACAGCACCGAGACAATAGCGGTTTTTACGTGGCCGCCGGCATCCGCAAGCGCCTGAACAGCGCGCTCGCGCGTGCAGCCGGTCGCCTCCATCACGATGTTCTGGCCGCGCACCACCAACTTCTCGTTCGTCTGCTGCACATCGACCATCAGGTTTTGGTATACCTTGCCGATCTTGACCATGGCACCGGTCGAAATCATGTTGAGAATGAGCTTTTGAACCGTTCCCGCCTTGAGCCTCGTTGAGCCGGTCAGCACCTCGGGACCGGGCACGGGCTCAATGGCAAGATCTGCGCTCTCCCCGATCTTCGACCCTTGGTTGCAGGCAATTGCAATGGTCTTGCACCCAGTTGCCTTGGCGTACGCAAGGCCGCCCACCACATAAGGAGTACGGCCGCTTGCCGCCAGGCCAACGACAAGATCCTTGTCCGAGAGTCCACGCTCCCGCAGGTCGCTCGCGCCAAGCTCCTCGCTGTCTTCGGCACCTTCGACAGCCTTGATAAACGCCGTCTCGCCTCCGGCAATGAGCCCGACAATCAGATCGGGTGACACGCCAAACGTGGGCGGACACTCCGAAGCGTCGAGTACGCCCAGACGACCGCTGGTGCCTGCGCCCATGTAAAAGACGCGCCCGCCGCGCTCGAGTGTCTCAGCAGCCCAGTCGATTGCCATGGCAACCTGGGGCAACACTTTCGTGACCGACTGGACGGCACGAAGATCCTCATCGTTCATCGTCGTGACGATTTGCAGCGATGTCATCGTATCGAGGTCCATTGACCTTTGATTACGCTGTTCGGTCGTGAATTTTGTTAAATCGAGCATTTCATTCACCTCATCTTTCCTGTTTCTCGATGTAGTTTTGCTTTATGACATGCGTCGCCCGTTCGTAGTCGCTGGCAACGTAAGCAGCGTACAGGGCATCGACAACCATAAGCTGGGCCATACGCGAAGCCATGGCACCGCTGCGGACCAAGGGTTCACTCGCGGCGACGCCGAGCACGGCATCGGCCATGGTGGCAAGCTTGGATGATCCATCTACTTTGGTAACGGCCACAACGGGACAGTTGTGACGTTGAGCCTCGGCGGTGCAGTCCAGCACCTCTTGCGTCAAGCCCGAGTAGCTAAAGGCGATTGCCATATCGCCCTCATGCATGTTCTTGGCACACAAGAGCTGATCATGCCAGTCGTCGTACAGATGGCACTCTTTGTCGACACGCATGAGCTTTTGCGCCAGATCGTGTGCGACCAAACGAGAGGCACCGATACCGAACAGATTGACCGCGCGTGCCCGCTTAAGACGGGCCGCGCATCGCTCCAAGACGGTGTAATCGAGCGTTCGCGCCGTCGACTCGATCGTGCGCACGTTGCTTTTCATCACCTTCCCCACGATACGTTCGACGCTGTCATCCATGGAGATGTCCTCGAGGGCTACGTCTTTCTTGTCGCCTAAGAGCGCCAGCTCGGCAATCAGTTCGCGCTGGAACTCCTTGTAGCCCGCAAAACCCAAACGCTTGCAAAAGCGCAAAATGCTCGAGGGCGAGGAGAACGTGACATCGGCAAGACCGCGGACGGACAGCCCGACCACCTCGTGCGGATGAGCGCTTACATATGCGATGACATTGCGTTCCGCCGGGCTCGCGCTGAGCTCACGCTCGCGAAGCCGCAAAAGCAATCCGTTTGCCATCTCAAACACCTCCGTTGAGAAGAATTAAAGACCAACGAACGATTCGTACCGGATACAAACAGCTGTTGCGGTACATTGTGCCGCATCGTGGCGCACAAAGGGCGAGCGTTCTACCGCTCGCCCCTCAAATCCGACCGCTCGGAAATACGCGCGACACAAAATAATTCAACGAGGTTGCATTATCAGAAACGGGTTTGTTACCGGCTAGCGCCTCGCATGGGCGCCGATCGGCCGAGTCGCATGGCGCACCAACGCCGCTGCCAGCAATACCAACAGCATGGCGGTGACATAGCCCGCAGCATCGAATCCTAAATCGATAACGTCGAAATGCCTGCCGGGAACAAAGATCTTATGCACCTGATCGCCAACGGAGCAGGCGGCGCAAAAGAGCAATACGGGCACGCAACGGGAGCATACGCTCCACGGATGCCTGGAAAGGCAAACCACGACCACGGAGGCGAATAATCCGACGAAGAAAAACTCTACGGTATGGGCAACGCGACGGACGTTTGTGCCCACCCACATGCGAATGGAAGCAAGTCGGCCAGACCGGACATTCGAGGCAGCCGAATCGGCGCCCCCGGTCATTCCGTTCTCTGTCTGGGCTTCACCTGTGGCATCAGCAGCCTGAACGCCCGTAGCCTGACCCTCCACCACACGCGCGGTGGACTCGCTCAGCAACGACGTCTCCACCGCATTTTGCTCCGTCAGCACCCAGATGCCCGCCAGCGTTGCAACGAACAGAACAATTGCGGTCCATCCGATTATTTGTTTTACGCGCGCCAAGGGCCAACCTCCTTTTTTGAATATCAGCGAGTGTAGCCCCAAATGGCATCGTCACCGTATCAAAATTTGAATCGCAACAGGAAGCGACAAAGCGACGCAAACCCCTACCCCGCCTCGCGCATCCAGCGATCGAACGTCCCCACGCACACGCCCAGGCACTTTGCTGCCTGGCTGCGGGTAATATCGCCTGCCTCATAGCTATCGCGCACCAGCTCAAACTGAGGAGGGCACGGCTTGCGAGGTCGACCGAAACGAACCCCTCGCGCCCGCGCCGCTGCAATTCCCTCCGCCTGGCGCCGATGGATATTCTCGCGCTCCACCTGCGCCACGTAGCTCAGCAGTTGCAGCACAATATCGGCAATCAGGGTGTTGGTCACATCCGGCGCGCCGCTGGCCCTAGCGCGCGTGTCAAGCAATGGCATGTCCAATACCACAATGGCAACCCCGAGCTCCTTGGTAATGCGTCGCCATTCCTCAAGAATCTCGGAGTAATTACGACCAAGTCGGTCGATAGAAAGCACCACCAGCACGTCCCCGTCTCCCAGGACGTGCAACAGCTCGCGATAATGCGGTCGATCGAAGTCCTTGCCGCTCGCATGGTCGGCATAAATATTCGCTGAGCCCACGCCATAGGCGCCCAGCGCATCCAGCTGCCGATTCAGATTCTGATCGCGCGAACTCACCCGCGCATACCCGTACACCGTCGCCATCTCATCCCCGCTTTCTTGTAAACCTGCCAAAAGGGACAGGTTTATTTTGGTAGGTTTTACCTCTCAAATAGCAGGTAAGCGGGCGGCCGAGCAGACGGCAAGGTAGCCACTATTCAAATGCGGAGGGCGACCCCGAAAGACCGCCCTCCGCTCCCCCACCATGAGTCGGGATTTAGCTAATGGATAAGCTTAAAGTCCAAGTGTCCACGCGTGGTATTGACGCGCGAGACCTCGATAATCACGCGCTGTCCCAGTTCATAGCGAGTCCCCGTGTCGGCGCCCGTCAGCGTAAGCGCGTCCTCGTCGAACTCGAACCACTCGTTGCCCAGGCTCTTAATTGAAACCAGGCCCTCGACCTGTGTTAGGTCCAAGCGCACAAAGAGGCCCATGCTGCTAACCCACGAGACGGTTCCGGCATAGCGCTCACCCAGACGGTCCTCATAGTACTGGGCAATCTTGATCTTTTGCGTCGCATGGCTGGCGGCATCTGCCGCGCGCTCGGCATCGCTACATGCGCGGCAGATCTGCGGCAGAATGCGCGGCAGCGACTCACGCCCCTTGCCGATCAGCCGCGGCGTACGGACCAAGGCGTCCTTGCCGCCGAGCTGCTCATAGGCCAACTGCAGTTTGAGCACGCGGTGCACCACTAGATCGGGGTAGCGACGGATGGGACTCGTAAAGTGACAGTAGCACGGCGCGGCGAGCGCAAAGTGGCCCTCGTTGCGCGGCTTGTACAGCGCGCGCTGCATGCTGCGCAGAAGCAGCGTGTTGACGAGCGGTGCGTTGGCCGTACCGGCGGCAGCATCAACTGCAGCCTGCAGCTCATCGGGGCTCCCCAGGGCAATACCGGCAGCACGGCGATCGTCGATGATGCCTAGCTGCGCCAGCGCAACGGCAGCACCGTGCAGGCTATCGGGGCTCGGATCCTCATGCACACGATAGCAGGCCTCGATATCACGGTCTGCCAGCCACTCTGCAACGCACTCGTTGGCGAGCAGCATGGCTTCCTCGATAAGCGACGTGGCACACGAACGCTCACGCGCCACAATCTGCACGGGCACTCCGTCCTCATCCAATAGAGCGCGAATCTCGGCTGTGTCAAAATCGACTGAGCCGCGGGCGCGACGAATACGACGGCGAAGTTCGGCGAGTTCGTTAGCGGCGACAAGGAAATCGCCGAGGTCGATGTTGTAGCCGCGGGCGGCCTCCTCGCACGCAAGACCGCGCTCAAGCGCTTCCTCGCGCGAGGTCTCGGCAGCCGCAACATCCTCGGCTGCACCCTCCAGCACCGAATACTCAACCGCGCCGGCACGCACCAGCAGCGCCTCGGCGCCGTCATAGTCCATACGCACACGCGAGCGAATCACGCTGGAATACGGATCGTAATGCCGCACGCGACCCTGCGCATCGAGCTCGATATCGACGGTAAACGCAAGACGGTCCTCGTCAGGGCGAAGCGAGCACAGGTCACAGGACAGGCGTTCGGGCAGCATGGGAAGCACGCGATCGGCCAGATACACCGATGTCGTACGATGGCGAGCCTCAAGATCGATATGCCCGTCCCAAGCCACATAGTGTGAAACGTCGGCGATATGCACACCCAGCTTGTAGCCACCCTCGGGCGTGCGCTCCAACGAAATGGCATCGTCAAAGTCGCGCGCGTCGACCGGGTCGATCGTGATGACAAAGCGGTCGCGCAGATCGCGGCGGAGCGGGTCCTTAAGCGCCGCGGACACATCGAGCGAAAGCCCCTCGGCCTCGTCCAGCGCGGCCTCGGGATAGCTATCGGTATAGCCGTAACGCGCCATCACATATTGAACGCCCAAATCGGGCGCGTCATCTCCGCCAATGCGGCGTTCGATCGTCACAGTGCCCGATTCCAGGCGCGTCGGGTAGGTCAAAATGCGCGCGACAACGGCATCACCCGGGTGGACACTCAGACGATCCGCCGAGGTATCCTCGGGCAAAATGAAGAAGTCGGCCTTCAAGCGCGAATCGAGCGGCTCGATCACACCGAGCGGACCGGCGGTCTGGTACGTACCCACCACGCTTATGGCTGCGCGCTCAACTACGCCCTCGATCACGGCGCGACGCTCGCCATGCGGGCTATTCTTAATGCTCACGGCAACGGTATCGCCGTCCATGATCTCACGCTTGCCGCGACCCATGACCTTGTAGTCGCCATTCTCGGTTATGACATAGGCACTGTGCTCATGGAGCTGCACGCGCCCGGTCAGGCTCGGACGGCGTTCGCTGCGCACCGGCCCGCGCTTATTGCGAGCTCCACGCTTATGCTTGTTATTGCGCCCCATGGCGCCTCCTAACTATCGATTGCGAACTCCAAAGAGTCTACCCAAATGATTCGCTTTCCTGCCGTCCCCTAGGGATCAAAAAATGGGCCGCCCCATAAGAGACGACCCGTTGGAAGGGATGAATTCCAGGCATGCCTACACGCGCAGGTAGCGACGCATGGCGATGGCAGAACCAAAGAGGCCGATAATCACGCCGACCAGAATCAGCGCAGCATAGGTCACCAGGTAGTACTGCATCGGCAGGGCAAACGACATCCAGCCGATGCTCTCCTGCAAACGCGGAATCATCAGATTGCGCAGCAGCTCCAGAACGCCGATGGAAAG
Source organism: Coriobacteriaceae bacterium (assembly GCA_902363125.1). GTDB lineage: Bacteria > Actinomycetota > Coriobacteriia > Coriobacteriales > Coriobacteriaceae > Collinsella. Next base: position 11,947 of record CABIZD010000006.1, on the reverse strand, counting down.
CAGCGAGCCCAAAATGGCCTGCAGTACGCCCTCGGTGATAAACGGGCCACGAATGAAGCCGTTGCTGGCGCCGACCAGACGCATAATCGCAATCTCACGACGACGCGCCGTAATGGACAGGCGAATCGTGTTGTTGATAAAGATGAACGCGATAAAAGTCAGCAGGCCAACGAGCACCACGGCGGCGATGCGGATGTAGTTGGTCACCTGGAACAGGCGGCTCACTTCCTCCTGGCCGTACAGCACGCTCGCGTTGACGTCGCCGTCATCCGCGATCTTCTGGAAATCGGCATCCTTCTTGAGCTTCTTTGCCGTGCTCTCGACCTTGGACGGATCGTCCATCTCAATAGCGAAGGAAGCCGGCAGCGGGTTCTGGCCATCGAGCGCGCTCATGGTGGCGTCGGCGTTGCCCGACATCTTGCTCGTATACTCGGCCAGCGCGTCGTCCTTGTCCTTATAGGTCACGGACTTGACGTTATTCCACGTCTTAAGCTCGGCCTCAAAAGCCTGAACATCAGCCTGATCGGCGTCATCGCTAATGAACGCGTTGATGACAACCTGATCCTCGACGGTGCCGATCACGGAGTTCAGCATCGCAGAGCCCATGATGAACAGGCCGATGATAAACAGCGAAAGGAAGATCGTGATGACGGCGCCGAGCGAGGTAGTCCAGTTACGGAAGAAGTGGCTGATTGCCTCTTTGAAGGAGTAGCCCACGTTAGTTGGTGCCATAGTTGCCGTAACCTCCCCTCTCCTGGTCGCGGATGACGTGGCCGCCCTCGAGGGCGATCACGCGACGGTGCATGCTATCGACCATCTCGCGGTCGTGCGTGGCGACGATCACGGTGGTGCCGGTGCGGTTAATACGCTCAAGCAGTTTCATGATGCCCAGCGAGATCGCCGGGTCGAGGTTGCCCGTGGGCTCGTCGCAGATCAGCAGCGGCGGACGGTTGACCATAGCACGGGCGACGGCAACGCGCTGCTGCTCGCCACCGGAAAGCTGGTCGGGCAGCGAGTCCATCTGATCGGCCAGACCGACCAGGCGCAGCACCTCGGGCACCTGGCTGCGAATGACGCCCTTGGGCTTGCCGATGCACTGCAGGGCAAACGCCACGTTTTCGTAGGCGGTCTTTTGCGGCAGAAGCTTAAAGTCCTGGAACACGGCGCCAATCTGGCGGCGCAGGAACGGAACCTTGCGGTTCTTGATCTTCATGAGGTCCTGACCGGCAACCAGGATGCGGCCGCTCGTCGGCTTGACGTCGCGGTTGAGCGTCGACAGCAGCGTGGTCTTACCCGAGCCGGAGTGACCGACCAGGAAGACGAACTCGCCCGGATAGATCTCGATGTTGATGTCGTCGAGTGCAGGCTTGTTGGGCTGTGCCGGATAGATCTTGGTGACATGCTCCATAAGGATGACGGGCTCGACACCGGCCTGCTTGGCCATCTTCTTGCGGCTGGCCTGCGGATCGATGGGCGCAAACACCGACGTAAAATCGGGGTTGTTGAGCGCGTTATCGAGGCTTGCGACCTCGGCGGCCTGATCGCTCTCGACCACCGGGGCAGCAGGCTGCGTGGGGTCGGGAATAGCGGCAAAGAGACCGGACTGCGCAGGCTGAGGAGCCGGCGTCGCAGGGGCCATGGGGTCGGGAATAGCGGCCATGGTAGGCTGCGGCGTGGCGGCGCCAGCCTGAGGCTGCTCCACGCGAGCGGTCACGGCCTGAACGGGCTCAAAACCCGCCGCGCCGGAAAGCGCGACATCGCTGGTTGGATTGTAGGCAAAGGGATCGGATGCCGGCTGTGCCTGATCTGCCGGCTGAGCGGGGGCCTGAGCAACAGGCTGGCCCTCTGAATCCGGAGTGGCGAAACGACTGCCCTGGACGCCTGCCTGCGTCTTGGGGGCATCATCGCCCGCACCGGAGGTACGGAAGTGGTTACCCACTGGTGCTCCTTATCGTCGTGCGTTTAAACTACATGAGCGCTTTGTATTTTAGCAGCATTAGCTTTGCTGCACATAAGAAGCATGGCGTGCTTAGGGATCCCGTCGGCCGGACACAGGGTTACTCTCCAAATCGTCCTCGGACATGTCGGAGCCCCCGCTGCGCGCTTCGCGCGGCGGGGGCTCCTCCGTCCTGCGGAAAGATTTGGAGAGTAACCCTGTGCCCGGCCTGCGATAACTAAGGGGTCGCTGCGTTTATCTTGGGGTGCTGCATATACAAAGCTGGAAGGGTCTGAATTGCGCTTTGTCGATATATGTCCTTTTCCCTGATGGGACCGTGCTTGAGGGGCGTCTTCATAAGTTGCGGTGAAATAGGGACTGTTGAGCCTTTAGGCTGGCAAAATAGTCCTTATTTCACCGCAACTGAAACAGGGGCGCCCTCCAAGAGAGCGCCCCTGCCGGGTTTCCATAGTACTGGCGAAGCAGTTTTATAGTTCTGGCGAAGCAGTCCTTGAGATCCACCTTGCCTTATGCCAAGAACTCCTTGGTGGTCGCCACGATATTGGCGGCGTCCAGGCCGTACTTGTGCAGGAGCTCGGCGCCCGGGCCGGACTCGCCGAACGTGTCGTTGACGCCGATCTTCTTGAGCGGCGTCGGGCACTGCTCGCACAGGACGTCGGCAACGGCACTGCCCAGGCCACCGATCACGGAGTGCTCCTCGACGGTCACGACGTGGCCGGTCTTGGTAGCGCTCTTGACGACCAGATCGGCGTCGATGGGCTTGATGGTGTGCATGTTGATGACCTCGGCGTCGATGCCCTCGGCAGCGAGCTGCCCGGCGGCCTCAAGGGCCTCGCCGACCATCAGACCGCAGGCAATGATGGTAACGTCGGCGCCCTCGCGCATGACGATGCCGCGGCCCAACTCGAACTTGTAGGTCTCGGGGTCGTTGATGACCGGCGAGGCCAGACGGGCAAAGCGCATGTAGACGGGGCCGTCGCACTCGTAGGCGGCGCGCGTCACGGCGCGAGCCTCGACGTCATCGGCGGGAACGATGACGGTCATGCCGGGAATGACGCGCATAAGGGCGATATCCTCGCAGCACTGGTGCGTGGCACCGTCCTCGCCCACCGAGATACCGGCGTGCGTGGCGCCAATCTTGACGTTGAGGTGCGGATAACCGATGGAATTACGGACCTGCTCAAAAGCGCGGCCGGCGGCAAACATGGCAAAGGTGCTCGCGAAGGCAACGCGACCGGTGGTTGCGATACCGGCGGCAACACCCATCAGGTTGCTCTCGGCAATGCCCACATCGAAGAAGCGGTCGGGGCAGGCAGCCTTAAACTTGCCGGTCTGCGTGGCGGCGGCCAGGTCGGCGTCGAGGACCACAAAGTCATCGTGCTCGTTGGCGAGCTCGACGAGGGCCTCGCCGTAGCTTACGCGCGTGGCGATTTTCTTGACATCTGCCATCCTAGAGCTCCTCTCCGGCGGCCGTGAGCTCTGCCATGGCCTGCTCAAACTGTTCATCGTTGGGGGCCTTACCGTGCCAACCCACCTGGTTCTCCATAAAGGAGACGCCCTTGCCCTTTGTGGTCTCGGCGATAATGGCGGTAGGCTGACCCTTGGTGGCGCGGGCCTCGGCAAAGGCGGCGCGGATCTGGTCAAAGTCGTTGCCGTCGGCGAGCTCCACCACATGGAACTTGAAGGCGCGGAACTTGTCTGCCAGCGGCATGGGGTCGTTGACCTCCTCGACGGGGCCGTCGATCTGCAGGCCGTTGTGGTCGACGATCACGCAGAGGTTGTCGAGCTGCTGGTTGCCGGCAAACATGGCGGCCTCCCAGACCTGGCCCTCCTCGCTCTCGCCATCGCCCAGCAGGGCGTACGTGCGGTAAGTATCGCCCCAGTGCTTGGCGGCAACGGCCATGCCCACAGCGGTGGAGATGCCCTGGCCGAGCGAGCCGGTGGACATGTCGACGCCCGGGGTGTCGTTCATGTTGGGGTGACCCTGCAGGTGGCTGCCGATATGGCGCAGCGTCTCGAGGTCCTCCTTGGGGAAGAACCCACGCTCGGCGAGCACGGCGTACAGGCCCGGAGCGCAATGGCCCTTGGAGAGCACAAAGCGGTCGCGATCGGCCTTGCGGGGATTAGCTGGGTCGACGTTCATTTCCTCAAAGTACAGATAGGTCATGATGTCGGCGGCGCCGAGCGAACCGCCCGGATGGCCGGACTTGGCAGCGTGCACGCCGGTGACGATGCCCTTCCTTACCTCGTTGGCAACCTTTTTGAGCTCTTCGTCGCTCATTGTGCCTTCCTTTCATCCTCTTAAGACAAGATGCGCACGGCACCGAAGGTAATCCCAACACAGCCGCAATGCACGTACGTCATTCATTATGCTGGAAACTGGAAGCTTTACCAGAGTATTTATCATTATTTGAACAATTGAGCAGGCAGAACCGCTGATGAAACGGTTTATCAATGTGAACGTCTTTTGGATGGAACGCAGTCGACCCTACGCGCTAATGTCCTTGAATCCCTCGCCGAAGGCTTCCGTAACGTCAGCGACCGTCACAATGGCGTGAGGATCGCGCTCGCGCACGATCGTCTTGAGGGTATTGAGCTCTCGACGGCTCACGATGACCATAATCACCGGCTTCTCGGCACCCGAATACATGCCAGTCGCCTTAAACTTGGTACAACCACGACCCAGGCCATACATGATATCGGCAGCGATATCAGGGAACTTGTCCGAGATGATGAGTACCATACGGCGTTTGTTGCCACCATCGACCACGGCATCGATCACGTAGCCGCTAATGACCATCGAAAGGCCTGCATATAGTGCGTTTTCGATTGAAAAGACCGGAGCCGACAGCGCGCATACGGCAACATCGATCGCCATGACGGTCGAGCCCACCGGCAGCGAGGTGTTACGCGAGATGATTTGGCCAATCGTGTCCGAGCCGCCGGTGTTGGCGCCGGCGCGCAACACCATGCCGTAACCGATGCCCGTAATAATGCCGCCCCACATGGCAGGGAGCATCAGGTCCGCATCCGCCAGAGGTGCTACAAACGGGGCGAACAGATCGGTAAAGAAGCCCAGCAGCACAAAGCCCGTCGCGGTCTGCACCACGTAGAACATGCCACCCTCGCGCATAACGACCAACAACAGCAAGGCGTTCATCACGATGGTCTGGATACCGACGGGAAGCGACACGCCTCGCGCCGCGCCGACAGCCTGGATAATAGTCGCAAGGCCCGTAACGCCACCGGCGGCAAGACCGTTGGGAATCAAAAACAAGTCGGTCGCGATGGCGGCCAAGGCACACCCCAACATGATCTGGGGCAGGTCGTGAAAGAAGTTCATCGAAAGAATGCGCTTGATGTCCAGACGATATGCCATGCTGCCTCCCTCAAAAAAGCGCACCCAAACGGATGCGCTTTGAACTTCTTGCTGTATTCGATTCTACCGATTCGCCGAACAAAAACCACCCCTGCGCAGGGTTTGTTCTGGATACAAACCCGTCCAACCGTTAGGCTTGGCATCGGCTTGAAGCCGCCCGATGTTTTAGACCTCCGAGCCTTCTGCATCAGCGTTGCCGGTAGCCCAACGGTGATAGCCAATCACAAACGGATCCAGATCGCCGTCGTCAAGAACGGCCTCGACGTTGCTGGTCTCCACGCCCGTGCGCAGGTCCTTAACCATCTGGTACGGGTAGAGCACATAGCTGCGGATCTGGTTGCCAAAGCCGATAGTGGTCTTGGGCCCGCGAATCTCATCCAGGGCCTCAGCGCGCTTTTCGAGCTCAATCTCGTACAGACGAGCCTTGAGGATCTGCATGCAAGCGGCCTTGTTTTGAATCTGGCTGCGCTCGTTTTGACACGTGACCACGATACCGCTGGGGAAATGCGTCACGCGCACGGCGGAGTCGGTGGTGTTGACGCCCTGACCGCCCGGGCCGCTTGCATGGTACACGTCGACGCGAATGTCATCGGGACTAATCTCGATATCGATATCGTCGGGTAGTACCGGAATGACCTCGACGCCGGCAAACGTAGTCTGGCGGCGCTTCTTGTCGTCGGTGGGGCTAATGCGCACCAGGCGGTGAACACCGGCCTCGGCACGAAGCATGCCAAAGGCATCCTTGCCTTCGACGGTAAAGGTCGCACGATCGATGCCGATGACCTCGGCCGCGGGGCAATCGTTGATGGTGACCTTCCAACCGCGGCGCTGGCAGTACTTCATGTACATCTTAAAGAGCATGAAGGTCCAGTCCTGGGCCTCCAAGCCACCCTGTCCGGGTTTGATGGTCACAATCGCGTCGCCATGGTCGAACTCCCCGGTAAACCAGCTCGCAAGCTCAAGCTCGTCGATAGCGCGGGATAGGCGCTCCGCCGTAGCGGCAGCCTCCTCACGCAGCGCAGCGGCATCGGGGTCATCGCCCATTTCCTCGGCAAGCTCCAACGCGGCGCGAGCATCGGAAAGCTCACCACGCGCGGTATCCACGGCGGCGATGTCCTCCTTGGCGCGCGCAATCTCCTCCATCGTGGCGCGAGCGGCATCGGCATCGTCCCAAAAGCCCGGGGCGACGCTTTTGGCCTCGAGCTCCGTTACGCGGGTGCGCTTCTCGTCCAAATGGAGGTACGACTCGACCTCGCCGAGTCGGTCCGCAAATGCGTCCAACTCGGCAGGCGTTACCTCTAGAGTCTCGGCCATTAACGATTCCTGCCGTGGCAGTACTTGAACTTCTTACCGCTACCGCAAGGGCACAGGTCGTTGCGGCCCACGTTGACATAAGGGTCATCGCTCTCGGACTTGCGGTAGGTCGTCACCTTGCCACCGTTGTTAACGGCAGCCGGACCACCCTGGACGGCGGTGCGGGCCTGCACCTGAGCCTGCTTGCGCAGTACCGAATCGCTGTTGTCGCCATCGACCTCGGCGGGACCAGAGAAGTGCGCACCCTTAAGGGCGGGGTCCTCCTTGTGCTCCACAGCCTGCGGGGCAGCTTTGAGCTCAATGCGCAGAACAGTGCGCAGGTAATCCTCGTACATGGTATCGACGAGCATCTGGAACGCGCCGTAGGCCTCGGTCTTATACTCAACCAGCGGGTCGCGCTGGCCAAAGCCGCGCAGGCCGATACCGGTCTTGAGGTAGTCCATTTCCTGCAGGTAGTTCATCCAACGCGTATCGATGACGCGCAGCATAACCTGGGTATTGAGCTCGCGCATCAGGTCCTCGCCCAGGCGCTCGGCCTTCATGTTGTAGCACTTCTCAACATAGGCCAGGACATCGGCGGCCAGGGCCTCAAAGTCCTCGTCGGGGAACTGAGGGGTATCGATATGCCCGGTCAGCTCGACGACCCACTTACGCAGGCCCTCAAGATCGCGCTCGCCCTCGTGGCTGTCCTTGGTGCAGAACTCCTGAACACAGCGGTACACAGTGTCGTGCATGACCTCGGTGATGTGGTCGGTCAGGTCCTTGCCGTCCAGAATCTTGTTGCGCTCGGCGTAAATGACCTGGCGCTGCTTGTTCATGACGTCGTCGTACTCAAGGACGCTCTTACGCATGGAGAAGTTGATGCTCTCGACCTTGTGCTGGGCGCTCTCGACGGCCTTGGAGATGATCTTGTGCTGGATGGGCATGTCGTCGCCCATATCGGCCGTGACCATCATCTTGGAGACACGGTCCATCTTGTCGCCGCCAAACAGGCGCATCAGATCGTCCTCGAGCGACAGGTAGAACTGGGTCTCGCCCGGATCGCCCTGACGGCCGGAACGGCCACGCAACTGGTTGTCGATACGACGGGACTCATGGCGCTCGGTGCCGATAACGGTCAAGCCGCCGGCGGCAAGCACGCGCTCGCGCTCGGCCTTGCAGGTCTCCTTGGCCTCGGCGTTAAACTGCTCGAGCTGCTCGGGCGTCACGTCCTCCATGGTCAGGCCCTCGTACTCCAGGCGCTCGCGCACCAGCTCGTCGGGGTTGCCGCCCAGCAAGATGTCGGTACCACGACCGGCCATGTTGGTGGCGATGGTCACGGCGCCGTAGCGGCCGGCCTGGGCAACGATATGGGCCTCGCGCTCGTGGTGCTTGGCGTTAAGGACCTCATGCGCGATACCGCGCTTAGTGAGGGCGGCGGACAGCTTCTCGGAGCTCTCGATAGAGACGGTGCCCACCAGGACCGGCTGGCCCTTGGCGTGACGCTGCTCAACATCGTCGGCGACGGCGTTGTACTTGGCCTGGATGGTGCGGTACACCAGGTCTTCGTGGTCAACACGCTGCACGGGCCTGTTGGGGGGAATGACCTCGACGGGCAGCTTGTAGATCTCGCGGAACTCGGCGTCCTCGGTGAGCGCCGTACCGGTCATGCCGGAGAGCTTGTCATACAGACGGAAGTAGTTCTGCAGGGTGATGGTTGCCAGCGTCTGGTTCTCCTCGCGCACGAGCACGCCCTCTTTGGCTTCGATGGCCTGGTGCAGGCCCTCGGAATAGCGACGGCCTTCCATGATGCGGCCGGTGAACTCGTCGACGATCTTGACTTCGCCGTTGGTGACCACGTACTGCTTATCGCGGTGGAACATGTACTGGGCCTTCAGCGCCTGCTGCAGGTGGTTGACCAGCTGGCCGGAGAGATCGGCATAGATGTCATCGATACCCAGGCGGCGCTCAATCTTCTTAAGGCCGCGTTCGGTGGCGGCGATGGTGTGCTTGGCCTCGTCCATGACATAGTCGCCCGTGGGCTCCACGTCCTCGGTGGCGGTGAGCATGTCGTGCGAGACGTCCTCGCCGCGCTCGAGGCCGCGCACGGCGCGCGCGAAGTCCTTGTAGGTGCTGGCGGACTTGGTGCCGGCGCCCGAGATGATGAGCGGCGTTCTGGCCTCGTCGATCAGGATGGAGTCAACCTCGTCGACGATGGCGTAGTTGTGACCGCGCTGCACACGCTGCTCGGGGCGGGTGACCATGTTATCGCGCAGGTAATCGAAACCGAACTCGGAGTTGGTGCCGTACGTGACATCGGCCTGGTAGGCCGGGCGCTTAAGCTCGAGCGGCATGTTGTTCTGCAGCAGACCGACGGTCATACCCAAGTACTTATAGATACGACCCATCCACTCGGAGTCACGCTTGGCCAGGTAGTCGTTGACGGTGACGACGTGCACGCCCTTACCGGCGATAGCGTTGAGATAGCCGGCCAGCGTGGAGACGAGGGTCTTGCCTTCGCCGGTCTTCATCTCGGCAATGTGGCCCTCGTGCAGCGCCATGGCGCCGATGAGCTGTACATCAAAGTGACGCATGCCCATAGTGCGCTTGGAAGCTTCGCGCACGGTGGCAAAGGCCTCGGGGAGCATGTCGTCGAGCGACTCACCGTTGGCGTAGCGCTCACGGAACTTATCGGTCTGGGCGCGGAGCTCCTCCTCGGTCATCTTCTCAAACTGGGGCTCAAGACCGTTGATCTTGTCGACGATCTTGTAGTAGCGCTTCAGGTCCTTATCGGATCCAAAGGACAGCAGCTTTGACATGAATCCCATGTGGTTTTCCTTTTTGGCCATCGCCCGCGGCATGAAACCTTGGACGAGTTAAACACAGATAAATGTACTTTAGCCAAACAAGGCGCCGCCTATGCGGTCGACACACTCGACCACGTAATAACTACGACAGCCTGCCAAAAAGGGACCGGTTTATTTTGTCAGCTTTTATCTGGGAAAACGCTGTCTCTTTGCCATTTGGCGCAAACCAATCTGCCCCTTCGCACCAACCCGGTGCAATGGGGACGGGTTAGCTTGCACCAATAAAAAGAAAAGGGCCACGCACCCAAACGGATGCGCGGCCCTTATGCCATGAATGCGAGCAATTCCGCGGCGAGCTATTTACTCAGCAGCCTCGGTGGTCTCGGCCTCAGCAGCGGCCTCCTCGACGGGAGCCTCTGCGGGAGCCTCGGCGGCCTGCTTAGCAGCCTCCTCGGCGAACTTAGCGGCACGCTTAGCCTTCTCGGCAGCCTTAGCCTCAGCGGCGGCCTTGCGAGCAGCCTCGGCCTCAGCAGCCTTGGCGGCCTTGGCGGCCTTGGCCTCCTCGGCCTTCTTGAGCTGAGCGGCAGCGGCGCCACCGAACTTGTCGGCGAAGCGCTGGACGCGTCCACCGGTGTCGACGAACTTCTGCTGGCCGGTGTAGAACGGGTGGCACTCGTTGCAAAGCTCGACCTTCATCTCGGACACGGTAGCGTGCGTCTTGAAGGTGTTGCCGCAGGAGCACGTCACCGTGCACTCGACATACTGGGGATGGATACCCTGCTTCATGGTAGGACTCCTTATTGGTCAGGCGCTGGTTACCGATCAGCGCATAAGGCGTCTTGGTTTCCGACCAAGACAACAAACTCGGCTATGGTACCACGGCGCCGCGTGTCACACAAAAGGTTCACGGTCTTTTCGGAACGACACGAATCTGACCCATCGAAACACATCTCCACCGTTCCTTCAACTGGGAAAATGCCGTCCCCGGGGCCTGAGAAGGGCCCCGGGGACGTTCGACTGACTGCGGGAACGGCCTTTCCGCTCAATGTGTTCGGCTGAGATCGGAAATCAACCAAACTGAACTAGGTTCAGTTGACATGGTTAAAAACGAGGGGCGACGCTTTTGCGTCACCCCTCGTCCCGGCCGGTTGCTTTAGTTGTACACACGGTAGTTACACTTGAACTGGGTTATGTGTCCATAGTTGGAGCGGTACCAACCCGACGTATAGCTGATTGCCTCTGCGCCTAGATAGTCGTAGCCCTTGTTGTAGCGAAGCTGACGGTAGGTCGTGTCGTACTCTGCTACGTAAAACGTGTCTCCAGAGAAGGCTTTGTACCGGTCCTTAACCGTCGAAGCCATGTACGCGGGTTCGACATCGCCTTTCTCCCCGTTGAGCGCATAGACAGGTGCCGCGATTCCGCATAAAGCCGTTGCCACGAGGATGGCGTAGACAGCCATGCGCGACGCATTGGACTTCAGCTGTTCAAATAGTTTCATGTCATTCACCTCGCTCGTATGTATCGAGGTATTCCTGCTTGAGCGTCTGCGAGGACGACTTGATCTTTTCCACGAGCGTGCCGGCCTCGATGAAGTAGAACGAGTTGGTGAGGTCTGCCAGGTCGTCGAGCAGATGGCTTGAAATGAGCACGCTTCGTCCCCGCGCCACCTCGCTGCGCATCGCGTCGCAGGAGGTTTTCCGCTTTCCCGGATCGAGGCCGTTCAGCGGTTCATCGAGGATAAGGTACGGGCAATCGGTCGATATCGCCATGGCAAGCTTTACCTGCTGCTTCATTCCTGTCGAGAGTTTACGGGTCGGCTTGTCGAGATATGGGGAGATTCCGAGGGAGCTGCAGAGCGAGTCGATGTCGGCGGCCGATTTCCACGCCTCCCTAACGAAAGCAAGGTGCTCGATGGCCGATAGCGTGGGGTAGAGATCCGTGCCGCCCGAAGAGCTCAGGTAGACGAGTTCTGCAAATTCGGCTGATCGACGCTGGCAGATTCCGTCTGCCGCCAGGCTTCCCGAGCGGATGCGGGTGGGAAATTGGCCCGACAGCGCTTCAAGAAGGGTGGTTTTCCCCGAGCCGTTGGGAGCAACGAGGCCCGCCGCCGTTCCCGGGCTCAGGAAAAGCGACCCGATTGAAAGTATCGTCGTGCTCCCGTATCCCACGCTCGCGTCCAGAAGCTCGAGCCCATGGTGCTTTTTCGCGGGTCCAGGCTGTTTGGGGGAACGTGTCGCAACGGCGCCGACCGCAAAAAGGACCGCGACGTATGCCAGGGCCACGGCAAGCATCGATGCGCTGCCTGAACCGGAGCCAATGAATTCTGTCGGGAAGCATCCTACGTAACCCGTTGCCTCGATAGGCGAGAACACGGGCAGCGGCAGGAGATTGAGCGCGGCGCTATGCCCCAGTGCCGAATCGGACAGTAACGGGAATGCCGGGGCCGCGACAAGCAGCGCGGAGGTAAGGGGGCCCGCGAGGACGCGCCTCGTTGCGGTCGATAGGACGGCG